>CALGIJ010000041.1 GCA_937915545.1 uncultured Desulfobacterales bacterium | reverse complement strand
CATGAACATCATGCTCGTCTCGGTGACCGAGCGGACCCGCGAGATCGGCATCCGCCTGGCCATCGGCGCGATGGAGCGCGACGTGCTGCGCCAGTTCCTCGTCGAGGCGGTGGTGCTTTCCTCCTTCGGCGGCCTTTTCGGGGTCATCTTCGGCCTGGGCGGGGCCTACGGGGCGACGCGCCTCTTCGACATGCCCTTCGTCTTCAGCCCGGCGGTGGTCGCCTTGGCCTTCCTCTTCTCTGGCGGGGTCGGCATCGTCTTCGGCTATTTTCCGGCGCGCAAGGCGGCCCGCCTCGACCCCATCGAGGCCCTGCGCCACGAGTAGGCGGCCCGGGCCGGGGCACCCGCTCAAGGCGAAGAGGTCGTCAGCCCTGGCATCCTCACCTTTTTGCGGCCGACCGGACTCGCTTCTGGTATGGTGGTGCCGCTTTGCCTGCGGGCCGGCGAGCACCCCACGCCGGCCGGGATTTCATTTCCTCACATCTCCCGTGGTGGCCGTCATGGAGCATGCCCTTGCCGTTTCCCTGCCCTTTCTCAAGGTCCTTGCCGCCTTCGCGCTGATGCTCGCCGGCATGCGCTTCGGCATCGGCCTGGCCCTGTCGATCCTCCTCGGCGGCGTCTTCATGGGGCTGGTGTTCGGCTGCGGCCCGCAGGCCATCGTCGTCACCGGATTGACCGCGCTGACTCGCGAGAATTTCCTCTTTCTCGCCGCCATCGTCGGGCTGATCATGATGCTCTCCGACGGACTCGAACGCTCCGGGCAGTCGCGGCGGCTGATGGAGGCGCTCTCCGGCTACCTCACCCGGCCGCGCCTGCGCCTGGTGTTCTTTCCCGCGCTCATCGGCCTTCTGCCCATGCCCGGCGGGGCGATCTTCTCGGCGCCGATGGTCAAAGCCATGGGGGAGGACATGAATCTCCCCGCCGAGGACCGGGCCCTGATCAACTACTGGTTCCGCCATGTCTGGGAAACCGCCTGGCCGCTCTATCCGGGCATCATCCTCACCGTCGCCCTGGCCGAATTGCCCATCGGCGCCTTTATCAGCTACACCTGGCCGGGGGTGGTGGCGATGTACGTCTCTGGCTGGTTCTTCTTCCTGCGCGGCCTTTCTACCGCTGGTGGCCCGGCGCCGGCCGAAGCCAGGGCCAGGCGTGCCGCGCCAGGGGTGGTGCTGCGCGAGGGGCTGCCGCTGCTCATCGCCATCGTCGGCGCGGTGGGCTGCGAGACGCTGCTGGCCCGCCTGGCGCCGTCCGTGCCCTTCGAATGGGGGGTGATCGCCGCCCTGCTCCTCGCCGTGGCGGCCATCGTCGCCATGAATGGCCTCGGCCTGCCCTTCCTCCGCCAGGTGCTGGGCAAGCGCAGCCTGTGGCAGATGATGCTGGTGGTGGCGGCGATTTTCGTCTTCAAGGACATCATGCAGGAGGCGGGCATCGTCGAGGAGATGGCCTCCGCCGCCGGCGGCGGGGCGGCCCTGTTCGCCGCCGCCTTCTTCCTGCCTTTCCTCGTCGGCATGGTCGCCGGCATCAATGTCGCCTTCGTCGGGGCGACCTTCCCTCTGCTCCTCGGCCTGCTGCACAGCCTCGGGCTGGAGCAGCAGACGCTGGCCTATCTGGTGGTGGCCACCTTCGCCGGCTTCACCGGGGTGATGATCTCCCCCATCCATATCTGCTTCGTGCTGACCTGCAACTTCTTCGGCACCAGCATCGGCCGCACCTGGCGGCGGCTGGTGGCACCCTGCTGCTGCTTTCTGGCTGCCGGTGCTGCCTATTTCTTCTTCCTCCGCGCCTTTCTCGCCGGCTGAGCCTTGCCGCCGGCCGCCGCTGGCCCCCGCTGGTGCGTGCGGTCGCCGGACCGGGCTCCTTGTTTTAGCATCACTATATTTTCATACGATTATTCATGGCGGGTTTGTCGTCAGGCTGCTAGGATACACGGCCGTTGACAGCGAGCAGCGCAGTGCACCCGACAACGTTCTGCAATAAGGAGCCGCCATGCCCAGACGCGACGATATCACGAAGATTCTCATCATCGGGTCGGGGCCGATCGTCATCGGCCAGGCCTGCGAATTCGACTATTCGGGGACCCAGGCCTGCAAGGCTCTGCGCGCTCTGGGTTACAAGGTGGTGCTGGTCAACTCCAACCCGGCGACCATCATGACCGACCCGGGCATGGCCGACGCCACCTATATCGAGCCCCTCAACGTCGAGACCCTGGAGAAGATCATCGCCGTCGAGCGCCCCGACGCCCTGCTCCCCAACCTCGGCGGGCAGTCGGGGCTCAACCTCTCCTCGCAGCTCTACCACTCCGGCATCCTCGACCGCTACGGGGTCAAGGTCATCGGCGTCAACATCGAGGCTATCGAACGCGGCGAGGACCGCATCGCCTTCAAGGAGACCATGGAGCGCCTCGGCATCGACATGCCGCGCAGCACCGCGGTGACCACCCTCAAGGACGCCGAGCGGGTGGCTGCGGAACTCGGCTATCCGGTGGTCATCCGCCCCGCCTACACCATGGGCGGCACCGGCGGCGGCCTGGTCGCCGACCTCGCCGAACTGCGCACCGTCGCTTCCCGAGGGCTGGCGGCCAGCCTCATCCACCAGGTGCTGGTGGAGGAGTCGGTGCTCGGCTGGGAGGAGCTCGAGCTCGAGGTGGTGCGCGACGCCAAGAATCACATGGTCACCGTCTGCTTCATTGAAAACGTCGACGCCATGGGGGTGCACACCGGCGACAGCTACTGCACCGCGCCGATGCTGACCATCGCCCCGCAGCTGCAGGAGAAGCTGCAAGGCTACGCCTATGCCATCGTCGAGGCCATCGAGGTCATCGGCGGCACCAACGTGCAGTTTGCCCACGACCCGAAGAGCGGCCGCGTGGTGGTCATCGAGATCAACCCGCGCACCTCGCGTTCCTCGGCCCTCGCCTCCAAGGCCACCGGCTTCCCCATCGCCCGGGTCTCGGCCCTGCTCGCCGGGGGGCTGACCCTGGACGAGCTGCCCTACTGGCGCGATGGCAGCCTCGAGCGCTACACGCCCTCGGGGGACTATGTGGTGGTCAAGTTTGCCCGCTGGGCCTTCGAGAAGTTCGCCGGCATCGAGGACCGCCTCGGCACGCAGATGCGCGCCGTGGGCGAGGCGATGAGCATCGGCAAGACCTACAAGGAGGCCCTGCACAAGGCCATCCGCAGCCTGGAGATCGGCCGCTACGGCCTGGGCTTCGCCAAGGACTTCCACCGCCTGCCGCTGGCAACCCTGCTGGAGCGCCTGGCGACACCCTCCAGCGAGCGCCAGTTCCTCCTCTACGAGGCCCTGCGCCAGGGGGCGGACACGGAGCAGCTCTATCGCCTCACCCATATCAAGCCGTGGTTCATCGAGCAGATGCGCGAGCTGGTGCAGCTCGAGGAAGAGATTCTCGCCCATCGCGGCGGGGAACTGCCGCTGGCTTTGCTGCGCCGCGCCAAGGAGGATGGCTTCGCCGACCGCTACCTGGCCATGCTCCTCGACCTGCCGGAGCAGACCATCCGCGCGCAGCGCCTGGCGGCAGGCATCGTCCAGGGCTGGCAGCCGGTGCCGGTGAGCGGGGTGAAGGAGGGGGCCTACTATTACTCCACCTATAACGCCGCCAATGCCATGCCGGTGAGCGACCGCGAAAAGATCATGGTGCTCGGCGGCGGGCCCAACCGCATCGGCCAGGGCATCGAGTTCGACTATTGCTGCGTCCATGCCGCCCTGGCCATCCGCGGCAGCGGCCTTGAGTCGATCATGGTCAACTGTAACCCGGAGACGGTGTCCACCGACTACGACACCTCCGACAAACTCTTTTTCGAGCCGCTGACCGTCGAGGAGGTGCTCTCCATCTACGAGATGGAGCAGCCCAGGGGGGTCATCGTTCAGTTCGGCGGGCAGACGCCGCTCAACCTCGCACGCGAGCTGGCCGAGGCCGGGGTGACCATCCTCGGCACCTCCCCGGAGACCATCGACCTCGCCGAGGACCGCGACCGCTTCAGCACCATGATGCACCGCCTCGGCATCCCCCAGCCGCAGTCGGGCATGGCGGCCAGCGCCGACCAGGCCCTGGAGATCGCCCGGGCCATCGGCTATCCGCTGATCGTCAGGCCCTCCTATGTCCTCGGCGGTCGCGGCATGGAGATCGTCCATGACGACGAGATGCTGCGGCGCTACCTCCGGGTGGCGGTGGAGGAGATCACCCCGGAGCGGCCGGTGCTCATCGACAAATTCCTCGACAACGCCATCGAGGCCGAGGCCGACGCCATCGCCGACGGCTGCGACGGCTTCGTCCCGGCGGTGATGGAGCATATCGAGCTGGCCGGCATCCATTCCGGCGACTCGGCCTGCGTCATCCCGCCGATCAGCATCGCCCCGCGCCATGTCGACACCATCCGCGAGTTCACCCGGCGCATCGCCATCGAGCTTGGCGTGGTCGGGCTGATGAACATCCAGTACGCCATCCAGGACGACACCGTCTACGTGCTCGAGGCCAACCCGCGCGCCTCGCGCACCGTGCCCATCGTCTCCAAGGTGTGCGGGGTGTCCATGGCCAGCCTGGCCACCAGCGTCATTCTCGGGCGGAGCCTCGGCGACCTCCACCTGCGGCTGGCCGAGGTGCCCTATTTCGGGGTCAAGGAGGCGGTCTTCCCCTTCAACATGTTCCCCGAGGTCGACCCGCTGCTCGGCCCGGAGATGCGCTCCACCGGGGAGGTGCTCGGCCTGGCCCGCTCCTTCGGGCGCGCCTTCTTCAAGGTCCAGGACGCCGCCAGGTCGCGGCTGCCCCTGACCGGCAAGGTGCTGTTCACCATCGCCGACCGCGACAAGCAGGTGGCCCTGGAGCCGGCGCGGCGCTTCCGCGAGCTCGGCTTCACCCTGGTGGCCACCGAGGGCACGCACCGCTTCCTCAAGGAGCGGGGCATCGACAGCGAGGTGATCAGCAAGCTCGGCTCGCAGCGGCCCAACCTGCTCGACGCGGTCAGGAACGGGGAGATCGACCTGCTGGTCAATACCCCCAGCGGTCGCCGCGGCTCGGCGGACAGCTCCAATATCCGCAAGGCGGCGATCAAGTACAATGTGCCTTATATCACCACCACCGCCGCCGCGGTGGCCGCCGCCAAGGGCATCGCGGCGATGCGCGAGGGGGCGGCGGGGGTGCGCTCCCTGCAGAGCTACCACACCGATCTGCGCTAGACCGGCGCCGCGCCGGGCGGCGGGGTAGCATCACTTCAGCAACAGCGAGGTTCTTGTCATGGGCGGTCTTTTCGGCATTGTCTCTCAGGAGGAGTGTGTCGCCGATCTCTTCTACGGCACCGACTACCACTCCCACCTCGGCACCAGGCGCGGCGGCATGGCGGTGCGCAACGGCGACGGCTTCCACCGCGCCATCCACAACATCGAGAACTCCTACTTCCGCACCAAGTTCGAGCCCGACCTGCCGCAGTTCCACGGCCGCATGGGCATTGGCGTGATCAGCGACACCGACCCGCAGCCGCTCATCGTCGAGTCGCACCTCGGCACCTTCGGCATCGTCACCGTGGGGCGCATCAACAACCTCAAGGCCCTCATCAACGAGGCCTTCGCCGAGCGCCGCTATTTTTCAGGCACCTCCGACGGGGTCACCAACCCCACCGAGCTGGTGGCGATGCTGGTCTGCGGCCAGGACAGCTTCGCAGCCGGCATCCGCTACGCCCAGGAGCGCATCCACGGCTCGTGCTCCCTGCTGCTGCTCACCGAGGAGGGCGTCTGGGCGGCCCGCGACCGCCTCGGGCGCACGCCGCTGGTGATCGGGCGGCGCGACGGGGCGACGGCAGTGAGCTCGGAGTCCTCCGCCTTCCCCAACCTCGACTTCGCCGTCGACCACTTCCTCGGGCCGGGCGAGGCGGTGTTCCTTCAGGCCGAGGGCTGGGAGCAGCGGCTGCCGCCGGGGCCGAAGATGCAGGTGTGCTCCTTCCTCTGGGTCTACTATGGCTACCCGGCCTCGGAGTATGAGGGCATCAACGTCGAGGAGGTGCGCTACCGCTGCGGCGCCCTGCTGGCCGAAGGCGACCAGGTCGCCGCCGACTGCGTTGCCGGCATTCCCGACTCCGGCATCGGCCACGCCCTCGGCTACGCCAACCGCAAAGGCATCCCTTACCGTCGCCCCTTCGTCAAGTACACCCCGACCTGGCCGCGCAGCTTCATGCCGCAGAACCAGACGATGCGCGACCTGGTGGCGCGGATGAAGCTCATCCCGGTGCGCCGCCTCATCGCCGGCCAGCGGCTGCTCTTCTGCGACGACTCCATCGTCCGCGGCACCCAGCTGCGCGAAAACGTGCAGATCCTCTTCGACTGCGGCGCCTGCGAGGTGCATATGCGCCTTGCCTGCCCGACCCTGGTCTTTCCCTGCGAGTTCCTCAACTTCTCGTCGTCGCGCTCGACCCTCGACCTCATCGGCCGCAAGGTCATCAAGTCCCTGGAGGGCAGCGAGGACTGTGATCTCCACCTCTACGCCGAGGACGGGTCGGAGAGGAACCTGGCGATGATCGAGGAGATCCGCCGTCGCCTCCACCTCACCTCGCTCAAGTACCAGCGCCTTGCCGATCTGGTGGCGGCCATCGGTCTGCCCAAGGAACGGCTGTGCACCCATTGCTGGGACGGCAGCAGCTTCTTCTAGATTGGCCGTGAGGTCTGCGTCCCGCTGAAGGAAAGGTCCCTCGGCGGGAGGCTGCAGGTGAGGAGTCAATGCGACAGGGCCGGGCCGCCTCCGCGGAGGCGGCGCCGCAACGGCACCTGGGGGCCTGCGCTGGGGGCCTAGAGGGTGGTGAAGGTCTCGCCGCCGGCGATGCCGATGTAGGACTTCATCAGCTGCACGGTGAGGCAGGAGTGCACCGGCAGGACGGGGAGGCAGTCGCCGACGCGGAGAGCGGCGATTTCATGCTCCGGGCCGACGACAACCCCGTGTTCCTGGGACAGGCTGCGCACATACATGCCGGGGATGGGCTCACCCCAGCCGAGGCCCATGCTGCGCGCCACCCGCCCGTAGATGGTGCCGAGCTGCGCGTCGCGCAGGGCCTCCTTGGAGAAGTGGATGGCCCCGCCGTAGAGCACCGCCTCGTTGCGCCGCGGGTGCACCGCCACCACCGGGCAGGAGAGGGCGACGGCGATCCGCCGCGACTCGCAGGCGCCGAGGTGCTGCTGGGTGAGGTCGTAGAAGACGAAGTTGCCGGGACGGATCTCGTCGCAGCCGGGAAAATCGCTGGCCAGGCTGCAGCCCGGGGTGTCGCCGACGGAGACGAGGAGCTGCGGCCAGGTCCCCTGGTAGCGCTCCTTGAGGGCCATCAAGAGCAGGCAGGCCTGATGGTGGATGGCCAGCACCTCCCCGGGGGAGGCGGCGCCGTAGGTGTGGCCGGCATGGGTGAGAAAGCCGCGGAAATGCAGCAGCGGGCACTGCCGGGCGAGGTCGAGGAGCGCATCGATGGTGGCGGTGTCCGTGGCGTCGACCCCGGTGCGGTGGTAGCCGACGTCGATCTTGATGAAGAAGCCCACCGGGTTGTGCAGGTGGTCGGCGAGAAAACGCAGGCTCTCCACGGACTCCACCAGCAGGTTGAGGGTCAGCCGTGGCGCCAGGCGGTTGATGGCGTCGATTTCGAGGATATTGACCGGGAAGGCGACGGTGATGTCGTCCCACTCGCAGGCGAAGTACTCGGCCATGGTCAGGGAGGAGACGGTGATGCATCGCACCCCCGCTTCTTTGAACCAGCGTCCGACGGCGAGCGACTGGTGGGTCTTGAAGTGGGGGCGGAAGATGAGGCCGTGGGCGGCCGCTTTGTCCGCCATCATGGCGATATTGGCATGGCACCTGCCCTCGTCGAGCAGGAGCGTCGGCCGTGGCTGGATCATGTCCGCTCCTCCATGCAGGCCCGCCTGAACGGGCGGTCAGCGGCTCTTGCCCGGGGAGCCGAGGTCGAGCAGCATCTGCACCGCCCCTTTGAGCTGCGGGTCGTTGCCGAGGCCCTGGATCTTCTCGCCCAGTTCCGACATGTGCCACAGGGCGGGGAGGTTGGTGCCGGCGAGGCGCGCCCCGGCGACCAGCGGCTGGCCGTTTCTGGCGACGTCCCTGACCCGCACCAGCGGGCCGAGGGTCCTGTCGGAGGTGTCGAGAAAGAAGATGGCCTTGTCGGTCAGCCCGAGGCGGGCCTGTTCGGTGAGGAACAGGGCGAGCTCGGCGCCGTCCGGGGCGATGCCCACCTGCAGCACGCGGCCGACCTCCACCCCGGCCATCCACACCCCGGCGCCGACGGCGATGCCTTCCGAGTCGGGGAAGACCGCATAGACGGTGTTGCGGCGCAGGTATTCGCCGCGGATCAACCAGGCGCCGGCGAGGAGGGCGATCAGGATACCAAGGATCACAACTGTCTTTTTCACATCTTCACCCTGTCATGGTTGTCCTGCCGGGCGCTGGGAGTTCCTCTCCCGGCTCAGACCAGTGCCTGGCGGCTCTCGGCGTCGAAGAGGTGGATGGCGTCGAGCCGCAGGGAAAAGTCCATTTCCTGATTGGCGGCTACCTGCCGGCGCCCCTCGCACCTGGCGATGAAGCGCACTCCGGCGATGTTGACGTGGAGATGGGTCTCCCCGCCCAGCGGTTCGACGATCTCCACCAGGCCCCTGGTGGTCCAGGTGCCGGGGGAGGTGGCCGCTCCCGCCTCGCCGGGGAAAATGCTCTCGGTGCGGATGCCGAAGACCACCGGACGGCCGTCGCTGAGCTCCTTTTCCCCTGCCGCGGCGGTTACCGGGACGTGCAGCCCCTCCGACAGCACCGCCGCCACCCCGCCAGCCTCGCGGCGCAGCCGGGCGTCCAGCAGGTTCATCGGCGGGCTGCCGATGAAGCCGGCGACAAAGGTGTTGGCGGGGCGTTCGAAGAGCTCGATGGGCGTGCCGATCTGCTCGACGTTGCCGGCACGCATGACGACGATGCGGTCGGCCAGGGTCATCGCCTCGACCTGGTCGTGGGTGACGTAGATGATGGTCGAGCGCACCTTCTGGTGGAGGCGCTTGATCTCGGCGCGCATGGTGTTGCGCAGCTTGGCGTCGAGGTTGGAGAGGGGCTCGTCGAAGAGGAACACCGAGGGCTTGCGGACGATGGCACGGCCCATGGCCACCCGCTGGCGCTGGCCGCCGGAGAGCTCGTGCGGCTTGCGGCTGAGGAGTTCCTCGATGCCGAGGATCTTCGCCGCTTCCCGCACCCGGGTCTCGATCTCGGCCTTCGGGGTGCCCTTGAGGGTCAGGCCGAAGGACATGTTCTTGTAGACGTTCATGTGCGGGTAGAGGGCGTAGTTCTGGAAGACCATGGCGCAGCCGCGGTCCTTGGGGGCGATGTCGTTGACCACCCGCCCGTCGATGGAGATCGTGCCCTCGCTGATCTCCTCGAGGCCGGCGACCATGCGCAGCAAGGTCGACTTGCCGCAGCCCGAGGGGCCGACCAGGACGAGAAACTCGGTATCGGCGATGGTCAGGTCGACCCCGTGCACCACCGCCGTCTTGCCATATCGTTTGACCACACCCTCGAGCACCACCTGGGCCATATGCGCTGTTCCTTCTCCGCTGGCGAATCTGCCGAAACGACCCGAAGGTCGCCGTTTACCGCCCTGTTTACCTTATGGGGGCGCCCCCTTCAAGGAAAAACGGCTCCAGCCGGCGCAACCCTGCCGGCGCCGCTTTAGCACGTTGTAGCAGCAACATTGCGCCTTGACGCGCCTGGCTGAACAGATTAAGAAAGACGAAGTGTTTGTGCGGCTTCCGAGGCTGATGGCAAGCCGGAACCGGTCGTGCCGCTGGCGGGCAGGGCCATAAATTATTTTCAGGAGGACAACAGATGAAGATACGAGGCGCAGCAACTCTCTTCTCCCTGATGGCGGCGATCGTGCTCTTCGCCGGTCAGGCCATGGCCGAGCCGATCACCATCGAGTGGTGGCACGCCATGAGGGGCGCGCGTGGCGAGACCCTCGACAAGATGGTCAAGGCCTTCAACGACTCGCAGCAGCAATACAAGGTCGTCGCCGTCAACAAGGGCGACTACGGCGAGGTGGTCAACGCCGGCGTCGCCGCCTACCGCGCCAAGAAGCATCCCCATATCCTCCAGGCCTTCGAGGTCGGCACCATGACCATGATGCGTTCCGGGGCCATCTACCCGGTGTACAAGCTCATGGCCGACGAGGGCTACAAGATCGACTGGTCCGGCTATCTGCAGGCGGTGCTCAGCTACTATGTCGACGAGAAGGACAACCTGCTCTCCATGCCGTTCAACTCCTCCACCGCGGTCATGTACTATAACGTCGACCTGTTCAAGAAGGCCGGACTCGAGATGCCGTCGAAGACCACGCCGCTGACCTGGGACCAGATGGATGAGATCACCAAGAAGCTGGTGGCCGCCGGCGCCAAGAAGGGCATGGTCACCACCTGGCAGTCGTGGATCCAGATCGAGAACTACAGCGCCATCCACGACATCCCCTTCGCCACCAAGGCCAACGGATACGAGGGCCTGGATACCGAGATGGCCATCAACAACCCCAAGGTCATCAAACACCTCGAACGCCTCAAGTCGTGGATGGCCGACAACCGCTTCTCCTATGAGGGTCGCGAGTATCAGGGCGCCAACTCGACCTTCGTCGCCGGCGACGCTGCCATCCTCATGGAGTCGGTGAGCGGCATCGGCAACGTGCAGAAGAACGCCAAGTTCGCCTGGGACATCGCCCCGCTGCCGGTGGAAGCCGACATGAAGCAGCCGCAGAACAGCATCATCGGCGGCGCCTCACTATGGGTCATGCTGGGTCATCCCAAGGAAGAATACAAGGGCGTCGCCGCCTTCCTCAACTTCCTTGCCCAGCCCGACATGCAGAAGCTCTGGCATAAGGAGACCGGCTACTTCCCGATCACCCTCAAGGCCTACGAAGAGCTCAAGCAAGAAGGTTTCTTCGACAAGATCCCCTACCAGGAAGTCGGCATCAAGCAGCTCAACCGCACCAAGCCGACCAAGAACTCCCGTGGTATCCGCCTCGGTTACTTCGTGCAGATCCGCAACATCCTCGACGAGGAAATGGAGCTGATCTGGAACGGCAAGAAGACCCCGGCCCAGGCGATTGCCGACGCCACGGCGCGCAGCAACGAGAAGCTGCGCGAATTCGAGAAAACCAACAAATAGCCATGCTGGGGCTTCGCCCCCGCTGACACCCCAGGGCCGCCGGAGAATTCCCCGCAGGGAATCTCCGGCGGCCCGTATTTTCAACCGCCGCCCGCGGCGCTTTGGCGGACGCCTACCATGATCAAACGGTCCCACTTCTCATCCAAGGGGTTGGCTTACCTGCTCATCACCCCGCAGGTTCTGGTGACCTTGGCCTTTTTCTACTGGCCGGCGGTGCAGGGGCTGGTGCAGTCGCTGATGCTCAGCGACCCCTTCGGCTTAAAGAGCCAGTTCGTCTGGTTCGAGAACTTCCAGCGCATCTTCACCGACCCGCTTTACCTCAAGTCGATTGGCATCACCCTGTTCTTCAGCCTGGCGACCGCCTTCATCTCGCTGGCCGTGGGACTCTTTCTGGGCAGCATGGCCAATCGTGCCCTGCGCGCCAAGGCGCTGCTGCGCACCCTGCTCATCTGGCCCTACGCGGTGGCCCCGGCGATTTCCGGCATCCTCTGGCTCTTTCTGCTCCACCCCTCCTACGGTGTCGTCGCCTACTTCCTCAGCGAGGTGATCGGCATCGACTGGAACCCGGTGCTCAACGGCAACGACGCCCTCTTCCTGGTGATCATCGCCAGCGCCTGGAAGCAGATCAGCTACAACTTCGTCTTCTTCATGGCCGGCCTGCAGGCCATCCCCCACTCGCTGGTCGAGGCCGCGGCCATCGACGGCGCCGGGCCCCTGCGGCGCTTCTGGGTGATCACCTTCCCGCTGCTTTCGCCGACCATCTTCTTTCTCACGGTGATGAACATCATCTACGCCTTCTTCGAGACCTTCGGCGTCATCCACACGGTGACCCAGGGCGGACCCGGCGGGGCGACCAACACCCTCGTCTACAAGGTCTATCAGGATGGCTTCATCGGCCTCAACCTGGGGGCCTCCGCCGCCCAGTCGCTGGTGCTGATGGTCTTGATCATCACCATTACCGTGCTGCAGTTCCGCTATGTTGAAAAGAAAGTCCAGTACACCATGTGACCGCCATGATGGTTGAACGCACCCCTGTCCTCGATACCCTGACCTATGTCTTTCTCCTCGTCGGCATCTGCGTGGTCGGCTTCCCCATCTTCTACGCCCTGACCGCCGCCACTCTGCCCCTCGACAAGGTGGTGCAGGTGCCGATGCCCCTGGTGCCCGGGGACCAGTTCTTTGTCAACCTCGGGGCCGCCTGGAGCGAGGGGCACCTCGGGCGGCAGCTGGTCAACTCCTTCATCATGGCCAGCGGCATCACCCTCGGCAAGATCACCGTGTCGATGTTCGGCGCCTTTTCCATCGTCTACTTCAACTACCGCTTCCGCACGGTTGCCTTCGCCACCGTCTTCTGCACCCTGATGCTGCCGGTGGAGGTGCGCATCCTGCCCACCTACGAGATGGCCGCCAACATGTTCGGCCCCTTGCAGTGGCTGATCGACACCCTCCATCTCGGCGCCGTGGTGCAGTGGTTCACCGGCAACGAGTTCGAGGTCGCGCTGGAGTGGAGCCTGCTCAACAGCTACACCGGCCTCATCCTGCCCCTGGTCGCCTCGGCCACCTGCACCTTCCTCTTCCGCCAGTTCTTCCTCACCATCCCCGAGGAGCTGTGCGAAGCGGCCAAGCTCGACGGGGCTTCGGCCATGGCCTTCTTCTGGCGCATCCTCCTGCCGCTGTCCACCACCAATATCGCCGCCCTGGTGGTCATCGAGTTCGTCTACGGCTGGAACCAGTACCTGTGGCCGCTGCTCATCACCACCACCCCGGAGATGACCACCGCCGTCATCGGCCTCAAGGATCTCATCCCCCAGGCCGACGACCTACCGACCTGGAACGTCGCCATGGCCGGCGCCCTGCTCGTCATGGCGCCGCCGGTACTGGTGGTGCTGCTCATGCAGCGCTGGTTCGTCAAAGGGCTGGTGGAGCGGGAGAAATAACCGTCCGCAGGCGGCAGGGATCCGGCGGCGGGGCGTTTTTGTGCGGTGGGTTGCGGAGGGTGAGTATAATATTCTGTCCCAATCCCCCGCTATCGGGTATCTTTGCCAGAGCCGGTGGCGGACGAGAGCCTTAGGTCCGCCGCCCGCCGGCCAGTCATCATCCCTCAGGACACTCCCGTATTCCGCCAGGGCCCAGGGCCCGAAGAACATATGAACCCCATCTGCATCGTCGACGACCAGCCCTATATTTGCTCCACCGTCTCCAACATCCTCAAGGACGAAGGCTATCCGGCGCTGGCCTTCGCCGACGCCGAGAGCTTCTGGGCGAGCCTCGACACCCTCGAGCCCTCGCTGGTCATGCTCGATATCTGGCTGCCCGGCTCGGATGGCCTGGAGTTGCTCAAGCGCCTGCAGGGGCGTTTCCCCAACCTGCCGATCATCATGATGAGCGGCCACGCCGGCATCGAGACGGCGGTGGCCGCCATCAAGGCCGGGGCCTACGACTTCATGGAGAAACCGCTGCACCTCGAGGCCCTGCTCGACAAGGTCAAATCGGCGGTCAAGCATCTCCCGGTGAAGAGCGAGCTGCCGCTGGTCTCCGACGCCGAGGTGGAGACGGTCAACGCCGACTGCCTGATGCCCCCGGGCATGGTGGAGCTGGTCGACTCATCCATCCCGCAGCGCACCGTGCGCGAGAATGTCGTCCTCAACGGCGTCGGGCTGCTCAGCGGCAGGAAGACCGGCATCATCCTCAGCCCCCTGGGCGTCGACAGCGGCATCGTCTTTCAGACCCTTGACGGACAGATCATCCCCGGGCATATCACTGCGTTGGAAAACTATTGTCAGGGCGACTCCTCCAAGACGTTCTCGGCCAACTCCACCACCCTCGATAACGGCCGTCAGCAGGTGCGCACCGTCGAGCACCTGCTGGCCATCTTTTCCGTCTACGGGATAACCAACGTCCTCGTCAAGGTCGACGACGAAGTCCCCAATATCGACGGCTCGGCCAAGGATTTCTGCGATCTCATCGTCCAGGCGGGCATCGAGGAGCAGCCGGCCACGACAAGGGTGGCGGTGATCCGCAAGCGCATCGGCGTCGGCAAGGACGACAAGCAGGAGAAACACCTCTACGCCGAGCCCTACGATGGTTTCGAGATCGACATGCGCGTCGACTATCCCGCCCCCATCGGCGAGCAGCGCTTCACCTTCAACCCGGTGACCATGTCCTTTGCCCGCGACATCGCCCCGGCACGGTCCTTCAACACCTTCGAAAACATCGAGATGGCGCAGCGCCTCGGCAAGGTCGGCGGCGGCTATCTCAACTCGCACATCATCATGTACCAGGGCAAGGTGATCAACACCGAGCTGCGCTACCCCGACGAGTTCGTGCGCCACAAGGTCCTCGACCTCATCGGCGACCTCTGCCTGCTCGGCTACCCGATCCGCGGGCGGATCACCGCCAACATGACCTCCCACGGCTACAACCAGGCCCTGGTGGAGCGCCTCCACCAGGCTATCGCCAGCAGCCAGCGCGCGCGGTGAGCGACCCCTCCGTCATCCCCGTCTCTTGACGGGCCAATTTTCCGATTCATAGTGTCAACATTGCCCCTGGCGGGTCGGGGAACGTGCCGGACACGTTGTCTTGCCGCCGTCGGCCTGACTGCCTGCCCTTTGCCGCCAGGGCGAAACCTTCGCCTATGATAAGGAGGGCCTATGAACAGGATCCTGTCGGTTCTCACTTTCTTCCTGTTGTTCATCTTGAGTGGGGCGGCGGCAATGGCCGCTCCGGCGGAAGAGCGGGTTCTGGCCGCCGTCGACCAACAGCTGCGGCAAATCGAAAACAACCTCAAACTGGCTGAGGAGACTCTGGGCCCCGAAGGGACAACGGCGGCAGCTTCCAAGGCAAAACTCGCCGCTGTTCGACTCGGCCAAGCGGCTGCGGCCATGCCGGCGGTGGAGGCGGCCATGGCACCTCTTGCCGGAGATGATCAGGCGGTCGCTGCTCTGCGGGCGCGCCTGGCTACGACCGCTGAGGCGATTAAAAGGCTGCAAGAAAGGCTCTCGGGGAAGCCGACAGCGGCCGGTGCCGTGGTTGCAGGGACAGGGGGAAGCGGGCAGAAACTCGACTACCGGCAGGAGGAACAGCTCCGCGCCGCCGATTTCAACGTGCGCGAGGTGGAGGGCAATCTCCAGGCACTGCAGGAGCTGGTCAAGGCGCTGAGGCCGATTGCCGACCAGTCGACCATCGATTTTCGTCAGGTGGCGGCAGGGATGAATACGGTGGCCAATGCCGAACGAAAGGCGGGGTTTGCCGAGGAGTCCCTCCGCCAGTTACCGGGGGATGGCAAGGGTGTCGAGGATGTGCGGCGGCGTCTCGATGAGGCGCGCCAGGGGATGGGCGAAGCGGTCGCCTATCTTCGTCCCCTGCATGAGAAACTCTTGGCACTGGTTGCTCCGGCCAGTTATCCGCAGCTGCCAAACGATCTTCGCCGTCTGCGCGACCTGGCGATGATGTATAACAATCCTCAAGTGTTGCAGAGTCGTTTTGAAGATGGGATCGTATTGCTGACGCAACGCGAGGCGGTGGCGGCGGAAAGCAAGCGTATCGCCCAGCTGTACCAACCGCTGATTCTGCAAAAAACAGAAGAGGGAAAGCAGGTTGAGGGAGCGATCAACGCTTTTGCCGCCAATTTCCAGGCTTTTGCGACGGCGGCCGAGCAGCGGCGCGGTGCCTTGCCGGAAGAGGTGCGCGGCGAGTTGGCGACGGCCGAGCGCTTGGTCGCCGAAGCCGCCTCGTCAAAGAATGTTCTGCCCTTTACCGGCGGCATCCCTGAGGCCATCGCCCGTGCCGAGGAACGGCTGGCGCTGCTGCGGCTCCTCGACGCCGAGGCGGAAAAGGCCTTGCGCGGTGCGGTGGCGGCAACCAAGGCAGGCATTGAGCAACAGCAGGCGGCACTGCGGGCGACGATCATCGAGTCCACGCCCGTGCCCCCGGACCGTTACGGCGGCAGCGACCGCCAGATCCTCATCGAGCGGGCCACCGCCAGCTGGCAGCAGCTTGAGAAGACGGCCAAAGTCATCAAAGCGGTTATCCCTTCGGAACAGTGGAGTCGGACAACCCGTTGGGAATATGCCTCAGGAACCTGGACGCTTGTCGACTACTCGCGCCTCCAGGTGCAGCTGCTCGTTGCCCACGATGAGGCGAAGGCAGTGATCCGTCCCATCAACCTGACTAAAGATCACCAGCGGGGGGATGAGTTGCGGGCTGTGCCGCTCGATAGCTTGGGGGATCAGTTGATTCCGCAGCGCTATCTCCTCCTGTCCAAACTGAAATGACTTTTGGCTCCGGGGGCACTGATTTAGAAGTCGATGGCCAGGTCGGTCTCGCGGTCGGCCTGGTCGGCGGCGACGGTGCAGCCCGGCATCTCGGCCAGCACCTCCTCTCTGATGTGCCACCAGGCTGCGCGGCGATCCTCTTCTCGTTCGGTGAGTGATTTCCAGTAACGCCGCGTCATCACCCGGCGCCGGCTGTCCTCGCCGAAGCAGAGCGCCCCGTGTTCCCCCACCACCCCGCCCCGGGAACGCTGCGGCATCGGCCAGGGGCGGGTGGGTCCTCTCTCACGCCACATGGCCTCCCCGCCCGGGGCGGGCTCAGGCGTTATCCATCATGACGCACTCTTCGAGGCGATCCTGAAAGTCGGGGATGGCCGCGGTGACGCGCACCCAGGCCGGCATCATGGGGATGCCCACCGGGTCGTCGACGAACTCCGGAATGGCCAGCTTGAGCGCCTGCACGAAGGCCTCGACCGCCTCGATCTCGTTATGGCGGTCGTAAAACAGCCCGTTGATCAGCGACAGGGCGTGGTACTTCTCGATGCTGATGCGCGCCTCCTGGATATAGGAGGTGAGCAGGGTGCGGAAAAAGGCGTCGCTGAAAATGATGCCGTCCTGGGAGAGCACGCGGAAGAGTGCCTTGGCGATGTCGCGGGCCATGCGGATGAGGCCCTCGGCGGGCTGGTCCTTCTTGAGGACCTGATGCTTGTGCTCGTAGGACTCGGCGATCTCCACCTGGCAGATGCGGTTCACCGAGGCCGCCTGGTAGATCTCGCTGAGCAGACTGACCTCGAGGCCCCAGGTGGGCGAGACGCGGATGCCCTTGGCGAGGCTGGCGATCATGGCGAACTCGCCGGAAAGGGCGTAGCGGAAGTTGTCGAGATAGGAGAGGAAGGCGTTGGCCTTGAGGATGTGCTTCAGGGTGCGGATGAGCGGGGAGTAGAAGAGCCGCGTCACCCGCCCGTAGAGGCGGTCGGTGACGCGGGCGTAGTAGCCCTTGCTGAACTCGAAGTCGGTGGCCGGGTGCACCACCGGGTAGATGAGCCGCGCCAGCAGCGAGCGGCGGTAGTTGACGATGTCGCAGTCGTGGGTGGCGACGGCGTAGACATCGCGGTCGGCGAGGATATAGCCGAGGGTCATCCACACCGAGCGCCCCTTGCCGGGGTGGTCCATGGAGAAGTCGCTGTCGCGCAGCTCGCGCAGCAGTTCCTGCATGCCGGGCCCGTCGTGCCAGACGATGGTCATTTCCGTGGGAAGGTCGGCGGTCAGCTCGCGGACGCGCTCGAACTGCCTCCGGTCGGCCTGGTCGAGGGAGAGGACGATCTTGTGCAGATAGCCGACCTCCTTGAGCTCGTCGAGGATGCGCGGCATTGCCGGGGTATCGAACTCCGAGGCCAGGGCGGGGAGGAGCAGGGCCATCTTGCGCTTGACGCCGATCTTGAGCAGTTCCGCCTCGATCTCCTCCACCGGCCGCTGTCGCAGATGCTGGAGCACGGTGACCGCGCCATGTTGCCAGAAATCAGACATTGGAACCTCCCTGTGCCCAGATGGAGCGGAGATAGCCCTTCATCTCCTCGAAGAGAAGAGCCTGGGCCTCGAAGTGCCGCTCCGCCTCCTCGCTGCTCATGTTTTCCAGTTCGTTGATCAACGACGCCACCCGCGCATGGTAGAGGGGGATCATCGTGCTGAGCAGTTTGATGCGCTGGCGCGGCGTCACCCGGAAGGCGGCGGCGTAGCGGTAGACGGTGCGCACCCAGGCCTCGAGGGGCAGGAGCAGCTCGCTGGCGGCATCATCGGCCACCAGGCGGCGATAGGTCTCGTAGTCGTCCGGCTCGAGGATCTGCTTCCACACCCCGCTGAAGTTGCCGTAGCCCATGCGGAAGTATTCCACCAGGCTGGAGCGGTCGATAGCGAAGGCCGGGGCCTCCTGGGCGACCTCTTCGCCGGTCAGCGCCACCTCCTGCGAGCCATCGATCTGCTGCCAGAAGGACTCGTGCACTTCCATGAGGGTGAAGATGGTGCCGACCACCTGCTGGAACATCGGGCCGAGGTCGTTGGCGGGGTCCTTGTGGCCGTGGATCTTGGCACCGAGCCGCGCCTGGCAGATGGCGAAGCCGCCGACCATGGCGGAGACGGTCATATAGATGTCGATGCCGAACTTGGCGACGTCCGTCTCCCAGACATCCTGGTCGAGGTAGTGCTTGGCCAGCCGCCGCGACACGCCGAAGTCGCCGCCGATGGGCTGGCGCACGCGCTGCCCGTAGAGGGCGCGGGTCAGGTTGTAGGCGATGGTGTTGGTGATGGTGCCGTCGAGCTTGAAGCGCCGATAGTGGGGACAGACAAGGTCGTAGCCCTCGGCGATGGGGGAGAGCAGGTTTTTCACCCACTTCGGGGTGATCGATACCAGGTCGGAGTCGAACACTGCCATGGCCTCGGCCTTGAGAAAGGCGGCTGCCTCGAAGATCGCCCGCAGGCCGGAGCCCTTGCCGGGGATGCCGCGGTAGATGGAGACCATCTTTTCGATGGAGAAGGAATCGATCTCGACTTGCTCGGCAAACTCGCGGGTGTCGTCGGTGGAGCCGCCGTCGGAGACGAAGATCAGCGCCTTGGCGCCGGGGTAGTACTTGCCGAGTCCCTCGGCCACCGTCTTGATGACGTGGACGATGGCCGCGCCACTCTGGAATGAAGGGATGCCGATGACGATATCGGCGTGGTTGAGCGCCTCTATGTGTTCGCGCAGCGGGGTGCGCAGGGCGGTGGAGAAGCGTTGGCTCATGGGGCCTCCTTACGGGTGCTGGGGGTATCGGGGGTGAACGGCGAGAGTTGACCGGGGGAACTCGCCTCCAGGCCGACGATGCGCAGAAAGGCCAGTACCTGCCGGTTCCAGCCGCGGCTCGACGGCTCGCTGGCGCGGATCGCCTTTGGCAGATGCAGGTCGGCGTAGCCGCCGCTGGCATCGGGCAGCAGCACCGGCATATCGACCGCCGCCAGCATCGGCAGGTCGTTGGGGCTGTCACCGAGGGCCATGGTGATCACCGGTCCGCCGGCGTGTCGGCGGAAGCGCTCGCAGAGAAAGGTAACCGCCCGGCCCTTGTCCTGGGCGGCTGCGGCAAGGTGATGAAAACGCCCCCCGGCGAGCACCTGCAGCCCCCGCTCGGCGGCCCAGGCAATCAGCGGCAGCAACCGCGCCGGCTCTTCGAGGAGAAAGGGCTCGGTGTACTCGCGGGCTGCGGCGAGAGAGGCCTGGGTCAGGTGTAGGCCGGTAAGCGCCGCCACCTCGGCCGGCTCCATGTCGCCGAAGCCGCGCACGGCGAAGGTGCGGGCCGCCTCGACCAGGGCCTGGCGGATGGCGGCGTAGGGCAGGCCCCACTCGATCAGGGCGTAGCGGCCGTCGCCGCCGGGGGGAAGTTCCCCCAGACCGGCGAAGTCGCGGGGGATGTAAAGAGCGGCGCCGCTTTCGGCGATGAACGGGGTGTCGAGGTCGAGGAGGAGGCGCACCGCTTCCATTTCCCGACGGGTCTTGCTCGAGACGAGGATGAGGGGGATGCCGTGGCGGCGCAGGGCCTTCAGGGCCTCTGTCGCCGCGGCGAATCCGTAGTCGTCACGGTCCAGCAGGCAATTGTCCAAGTCGCTAAAAACAATGGGATATGGTTTGTTCATGGGGATTCCTGTTGTTGCAAACAAAAGCATAAAGTACATGTCAGGCATAATATATTTCCTGACAAATCACCCTTGGTGATTGTTTGCAGGGTCGATTCTGTTGATGTATTGGCCAATAGTAATCATCTGCTCGATTAATGGCAATATTCATCTGTGCGCTTTGTCCATGGAGGGCTGAGCGGACAACCCCTTCGTGGCGAAACCAGGTGGTTTTTCCGCTCAATCCTTCAGGGATTTTCCCTCTTCAGAAGCGCTGGCTATGGCGTATGTGCTCTAACTAAGAGACAGGATAGAGAGGGAAATGGCGCGTCAGGCAGAAGAGCAGTGCTACCTGACGCAAAGAAGGGTCAGGTAGCGGTGGCGAGGAGAGAGGTGGCCAGCGGCCTTATCGTGATGTGGTGTGCAGCAGCAGGTCGGCCAGCTCGGCGAAGCCGTCGCCGCCTTCCCCGGCGCTGACCCAGGCGGGGTCGGCATCCATATGACCGAGAAAGTGGAGGACGTTGGCAACGCCGACGCTGTGCGGGAAGAAGGCGAACATCGGGGCGTCGTTGGGGGAGTCACCGGCATAGAGCACCTGGTTGCGGTGGCGGTCGAGGTGTAGGGCGAAGACGTCGGCGAAGAAGCGCCTGCTCATGGCCAGCTTGTCGTAGTCGCCATACCAGCCGTTGACGTGGATGGAACTGATCTTGGCGGTGGCGCCATGCCTGGTAAAGCAGGAGACGATGTTGTCGATGGCCTCTTGGGGCAGCGGGGCCACGTCCTCGCAGAAGTCGATGGCCAGGTCGGCCTCGCGGTAGGCCTGGTCGGCGGCGACGGCGCAGCCCGGCACCGCGGCCAGCACTTCCTCCCTGATACGCGCCAGGCTGCGGCGATCCTCCTCGCGCTCGGCGGGCGATTTCCAGTAGCGCCGCGTCATCACCCGGGCCTGGCTGTCGTAGCGGAAGTAGAGCGCCCCGTTTTCCCCCACCACTCCGGCTACCGGCCAGAAGCGGGCGATCATGTCGCACCAGCCGGCCGGCCGCCCGGTGACCGGCACCACCTGGAAGCCGCCCTCGGCGAGCCGCCACAGTGCCTGGTAGGCCGAGGCCGGCAGGCGGCCGTGCAGGGTGAGGGTGTCGTCGATGTCGGTGAGGATGTAGCGGACCTCGTTAAAGGTCGCGGCGCTGGCCTGGCTCAGGGGTCGGGGAGGTGTCATGTGGGGCTGCCTTTGCAAGGAAAAGAGGTTGCTTCTGGGGAGTCAGCGGCTGAGGGTGCGGCGCACCGCATCCTGCCAGCCATCGTATTTGCGGGCACGCAGGGCCTCGTCGAGGGCCGGGGTGAAGCGCCGCTCGCGCTGCCATGAGGTGGAGAACTCCTCCGGGGCGGGCAGCAGGCCGCAGCCGAGTCCGGCCAGGTAGGCGGCACCGAGGGCGGTGGTCTCCAGCACCGCCGGGCGGTCGACGGGGGCGGCGAGGATGTCGGCAAGGAACTGCATGGTGAAGTTGGAGGCGACCATGCCGCCGTCGACGCGCAGCACCGTGTCGGCCATGCCCGGCCAGTCACGACGCATCGCCTCGAGCAGGTCGCGGGTCTGATAACAGACCGACTCCAGGGCGGCCTTGCTGAGCTCGGCCGGGCCGGTGGCGCGGGTGATGCCGAAGATGGCGCCGCGCGCCTCGGCGTCCCAGTGCGGCGCGCCGAGGCCGACGAAGGCGGGCACGAGGTAGACATCCTGGTTGATGTCGGCGCGGCGCGCCAGCTTGCCGGTGTCGGCGGCGGTCTCGATGAGGCCCATGGCGTCGCGCATCCACTGCACCGCCGCCCCGGCGACGAAGATCGAGCCTTCCAGGGCGTAGGTGGTGCGGCCGGAGAGGCGGTAGCCGATGGTGGTGAGCAGGCGGTTGCGCGAGCGCACCGGCTGGTCGCCGGTGTTGAGGACGATGAAGGCCCCGGTGCCGTAGGTCGATTTGATCATGCCCGGGGCGAAGCAGGCCTGGCCGACCAAGGCCGCCTGCTGGTCGCCGGCGACGCCGCGGATGGCGATGGGCGCGCCGAAGAGGGCCGGCTCGGTGCTGCCGTAGTCGGCAGCGCAGTCGCGGACCTCGGGCAGCATCGCTTTCTCGACGCGCAAGAGCTCGAGCAGTTCGTCGTCCCAGCAGTTGCGGTGGATATCGAAGAGCATGGTGCGCGAGGCGTTGGTGGCGTCGGTGGCGTGGGTTTTTCCGCCGCTGAGGCGGAAGAGGAGGTAGGAGTCGACGGTGCCGAAGCACAGCTCGCCGCGCTGGGCGCGCTGCCGCGCCCCGTCGACATGGTCGAGGATCCAGGCGATCTTGGTGGCCGAGAAGTAGGCGTCGAGGAGCAGGCCGGTCCTGGCGGTGACGGTTTCCCCGTGGCCCTGGCGCCACAGCTCGGCGCACAGGGGCGCGGTGCGCCGGTCCTGCCAGACGATGGCTTTGTGCAGCGGCCTGCCGCTGGCCCGTTCCCAGACGACGGTGGTCTCGCGCTGGTTGGTAATGCCGATGGCGGCGATGTCTCTGGCGGAGAGGCCGGCGCGGCTCATGGCCTGGCGACAGGTGGCCACGGTGGCGTCCCAGATCTCCAGGGCGTCGTGCTCGACCCAGCCCGATTGCGGGAAGAATTGGGTGAACTCGCGCTGGGCAAGGCCGGCGATCTCCAGGCGCTGGTTGAAGACGATGGCGCGGCTCGAAGTGGTTCCCTGGTCGATGGCGAGGATGTGGTTGGCCATGGCGTGCTCCTATGTGATGAGGCTCTGCGGACGATTGCCTGAAATGTATCTGGGGCGGGGCTCAGCTCCCGCTCTCGCGGCTCTCTGCGGTCGAGGCCGGGGGGGTCGGGGCAGAGGCCCGGGTCCTTGCCACATAGCCCTCCAGGGACGCGGTCTGCTCCTCGTCGAAGTGCAGGCCGAGCCTGGTGCGCCGCCAGAGGATATCGGCAGCGCAGCGCGCCCACTCGCGGGACAGCAGGTAGTCGACCTCGAAGGGGTGGAGGTCGCCGCCGAAGGGGCGGCCAAGGTCGCCGCCGCCGTCGAGGAAAGCGGTCATCTCCCAGGCGCGGCTACCGTAGGTGCGCACCAGGCGGGTGGCGAGCCGGTCGCCGAGGGCGGGGCGGCTGCGCTTGAGGCGCTCGACCTCGTCCCTGAAGCGCTCGGGGTGGAAGTCGCCGCCGGGCAGGGCGGCCCCTTCCGTCCACGGCGGGCCCATTGGCGGCAGAGAGGGGGCCAGTCTGGCCAGCACCGACTCGGCGAGCTTGCGGTAGGTGGTGATCTTGCCGCCATAGAGCGACAGCAGCGGCGCCTCGCCGGGAGGGGCGTCGAGCTTCAGCACATAGTCGCGGGTGGCCGCCTTGGCGTCGCTCTTGCCGTCGTCGAAGAGCGGGCGGATGCCGGAGAAGCTGTGCACCACATCGGCCGCAGTCAGCTGCCCGACGAAGTATTCCGAGGCGGCCTGGCACAGGTAGTCGACCTCTTCCGCGGAAATGGCCACTGTGTCGGGGGCGCCGTGGAAGTCGAGGTCGGTGGTGCCGATGAGGGTGAAGTGCTCTTCGTAGGGGATGGCGAAGATGATGCGCCCGTCGCTGTTCTGGAAGATATAGGCGCGCTGGTGCTCGAAGAGTCGCGGCACGATGATATGGCTGCCCTTGACCATGCGCAGGCGCTCGCTGCCCTGCTGGTGGTCGATATGGGGCATGAGCCCGCTCAGCCACGGGCCGGAGGCGTTGACCAGCGCCCGGGCGCGGACCAGCGAAGTCTCTCCGCTCGTGCTGTCGGCGAGCTCCAGGGTCCACAGGAGGTCGTCGCGGCGCGCCCTTTGCAGCCGGGTATGGGTGCGGATGGTGGCGCCGCGCAGGGCGGCGTCCATGGCGTTGAGCACCACCAGGCGGCTGTCCATCACCCAGCAATCGGAGTACTCGAAGCCCCAGCGGTAGTTCTGTTTGAGCGGGCGCCCGGCCGGGTCGTGGCGCAAATCGACGGTAGTGGTGCCGGGGAGCAGTTGGCGGCCGCCGAGGTGGTCGTAGAGGAAGAGGCCGAGGCGGATCAGCCAGGCGGGGCGCAGGCCGCGGTGGTGCGGCAGGATGAAGCGCAGGGGCCAGACGATGTGCGGCGCGGCGCGCAGCAGCACCTCGCGCTCGCGCAGGGCCTCGCGCACCAGGCGGAACTCGTAGTATTCGAGGTAGCGCAGGCCACCGTGGATGAGCTTGGTGGAGGCCGAAGAAGTGCCGCTGGCGAGGTCGTTCTGCTCGCAGAGAAAGACGGAGAGGCCGCGGCCGGCGGCGTCGCGGGCGATGCCGCAGCCATTGATGCCGCCGCCGATGACGGCCAGGTCGTAGACTGGTGTCTCCATGGTCAGCCCTCCGAAACCCGGCCCGAGGAGAGGCACGGTTTCATTTTTTCTGGAAAGTGTTTCGAACGAAATGTCATGGCCTGTTTATATGAACATAGAGCCTCTTGGCGGTAAATAAAGGACCCCTGACGAAAAAGACGCCGGGCGGTCTCCCGACCCTCCAGTCCTTGCCGACCTCAGGGGGTGGCGATGACGATTTCGACCCCGCCGGCACGGCAGATGTCCTCCAGGGGGGCGGGCAGCGGCTGGTCGGTGACCAGGGTGTCGACCTGCGCCATGTGGCCGAGGCGCATCGGCGCGGTGCGGCTGAGCTTCATGGCGTCGGCGACGAGGATGACGTGGCGGGCGTTGCGGAGGATGGCCTGGGCGACGCGCACCTCGCGGAAGTCATAGTCGAGCAGGGAGCCGTCCTCGTCGATGGCGGAGACGCCGATGACCGCGTAATCGGCCTTGAACTGGTTGATGAACTCCACCGCCGCGTCGCCGACGATGCCGCCGTCGGCGCGCCGCACCTGGCCGCCGGCGATGATCATCTCCACCCCGAGGGCGTTTTTCATGATGGTCACCGCGTTGATGTTGTTGGTGATGACCAGCAGCCCGCGGTGGCCGGTCAGGGCCTGGGCGACCTGCTCGGTGGTGGTGCCGATGTTGAGCAGCAGCGAGCAGTTGTTGGGGATGAGCGCCGCCGCCCGCCGCCCGATGGCCTGCTTGGCCGCCGGGGCGAGCAGGCGCCGCGCCTCGTAGCTGACGTTCTCGATGCCCGAGCCGACGATGGCCCCGCCGTGGATGCGCTGCAGCAGCTGGAGGTCGCAGAGCTCGTTGAGGTCCTTGCGGATGGTCTGCGGTGATACGGCGAACCGGGTGGCGAGTTCGTCGACGTCGACGCGGCCCTGTTCGCGGGCCAGGGCGAGGATGGCGTTCTGTCGTTGCGGGAGGGTCTCCATTGGTGTGTCGCTCCGGACTGGGGGCGGCCGCCGCGCCGTGCGCGCGGTAACGCCCCGGAACCCATTATCCAACGGTGCCGCAGACATGTCAATGCCGTTTTCATACGAAACACAAAGCTCCGCAAAACGAAGGCCGTTGGTCGCTCGCCCCGCCTGGCAAGAGGAGGCTTGGAAAATGCGGCGCCGGCCTGTATAGTGGCCTGCTTGCCAAGGGCTACGGCACAGGCGCCACCACCGCCCCAAGGCATCTTCAGCCAAGGATTATCATGACCAGACTCCAGGCCAACCTGCTCCTCGCCCTGGCGGCGATGATCTGGGGCAGCAGCTTCGTGGTGCAGCAGATCGGCACCGGCAACCTCGGCACCATCAGCTTCACCGGCTCCCGCTTTCTCCTCGGCGCCTTCGTCGTCCTGCCCCTGGCCCTGCGGCAGCTGAGGCAACGGAGCCGCGAGGGCTATAGCTTCTCCTGCCGCGACCGCCTCGGTATCCTCTGCACCGGTGCGGTGCTGCTCACCGCGGCGGTGCTGCAGCAGCATGGCATCTTGCGCACCTCGGTGACCAACTCCGGCTTCCTCACCGCCCTCTACGTGCCGCTGGTGCCGGTGCTCGGCCTGGTGCTGCTGCGGCGCCGGGTGCACTTCGCCATCTGGCCGGCTTCCATCGGCTGCTTCGTCGGCACCTATATCCTCAGCGGCGCCAGCGAGGTGAGCCTCGCCGTCGGCGACCTCTGGGTGATTGCCAGCACCATCTTCTGGGCCGGCCACGTCATGCTGGTCGGCATCATGGCCGGACGGACCCAGGCGCCGCTGGTGGTGGCGGCGGGGCAGTTCCTGGTCTGCGGCCTGGGCGGGCTGCTGCTCGGCTTTGTCGTGGAGGGGCCGCAGGCGGCGGACTTCGCCGGGGCGGTTTGGGGTATCCTCTATATGGGCATTTTCTCGGTGGGCATGGCCTTCACCCTGCAGGTGGTCGGCCAGCGCCACACTCCGGCGGCGGACGCCGCCATCATCCTCAGCGCCGAGACGGTCTTCGCCGCCCTCGGCGGCATGATCTTCCTTGGCGAGCGGCTGAGCCTCTTCCAGCTTTCCGGGGCCCTGCTCATTCTCGCCGGCATCCTCGCCGTGGAGCTCCTGCCGCACAGCCGCCTAGGCCGTGCGAAACCCCTCGAATAGGCGCCGTCCGAGGCAGGCTGTCGTCTGCCGCCATCCTGGCCTCGTCCGGCAGGCCACCCGCGCTGACCCGCCTTCGGCCCATCAGTGCGGCCCGGGGCCTGCCCCGACGCACGACATCGCCAAGGCCTGCCGCTTATCGGGGGAGAATCCCACCCTATTTGAACAGTCCTGCCAACTCGGAATAGCCTTCCGCCGCCAGCCGACCCGCCGGCACGAAGCGCAGCGCCGCCGAGTTGATGCAGTAGCGTAGCCCGGTGGGCGCCGGGCCATCGTCGAAGACATGGCCGAGGTGGGAGTTGCCCTTCCTGCTGCGCACCTCGGTGCGCTTCATGAACAGGCTGTTGTCGCTCTTCTCGACGATGTTTTCCGCCACCAGGGGCTTGGTGAAGCTGGGCCAGCCGGTGCCGGAATCGAACTTGTCGAGGGAAGAGAACAGCGGCTCGCCGGAGACGATGTCCACGTAGATGCCGGCTTCCTTGTGGTCCCAGTAGGCATTGTTGAAGGGCGGCTCGGTGTCGTCCTCCTGGGTGACGCGGTACTGCAGCGGCGTCAGCTTCTGGCGGAGGTCTACGACCTTGCTTTCCTGGCCGACGGTGAAGGTCTTGCCTTTCCAGGCGTTTTCGAGGAAGTGGTCGCGGCCCGAGCCGTTGCGGTAGTAGGCGTAGCGCAGCGGGTTCTTGCTGTAGTAATCCTGGTGGTAGTCCTCCGCCGGCCAGAACCTGGCGGCGGGGAGGATCGGGGTGACGATGGGCCGGGAGAAGATGCCGCTCTCGGCGAGCTGCCGTTTCGATTGCTCGGCGAGCTGCTTCTGCTTCTCGTCATGGTAGAAGATGGCCGAGGTGTAGGCGTGGCCGCGGTCGACGAACTGGCCGCCGTCGTCGGTGGGGTCGATCTGCTTCCAGAAGGTGTCGAGCAGGGTGGTATAGGAAACGCGCCGCGGGTCGTAGACGATCTCCACCACCTCGATATGGCCACCGGCGGAGTAGTCGTCGTAGGTTGGCTTTTCGCTGCTGCCGCCGGCGTATCCGGAGGTCACCGAAATAACCCCGTCGAGGCTCTCGAAGGGCTTTTCCATGCACCAGAAGCAGCCGCCGGCGAAGAGGGCTTTCTCGGTGGCTTGCGGTTCGGTGGCCGGCGTGCCGCTGCCGGCCGCGAGAGCCGGCAGGGCGGCGAGAACGGTGAAGGCCAGGGGGAGAAGAGGGGAGAGGAGTATTGAGTGGTTCATGGGGGCTCCTTGGCGTGTCGATTCGGCATGGCCCGGCGGGGCGGGTCTGCCCCTCCGGGAGGTCTCTAGGTCGCTGCCCCGGTGGTGCACTTTCCCGGGGCGGAGGTTGTGAGCGGGCTGGAGGTATTTCGGGCTCGCTCCTTGTCGCATCAATGATAATCATTTCTGGCAGGCGGTACGGATTTTTTCGCGACCGTTTTCTCTGCGGCGCGTGCCGGCGGCCTTTCTGGGGGTGGTCCGGGTGACCTGGGGTATCTCTCTGGAAACATTGCCATGTAGGGTCGATGTCGGGTCGACATGGAGACGATATGAGGCTGGATGCCGGGCCATTCCTGTGGATGTCCCCTAGGCGCTGCTGCGTGCCGGGCGTATAAAAGAGGCAAAGGACGGTTGTTGCCGTGCACTCAAAAAAACTTCGCAGGAGGAAACTGACATGGCTGCCAGAGAACGGAAGATATGGATGGTGGCGGTGGTCGTGGCCATCGCCTTTATGGCAGGGGAAACCCGTGCCGCGGATCGGGGCATCGACGGGCTGCTGCTCGGCGCCGGTAGTGGCGCCCTGGTTGGTCAGGCCATCGGCCGCGACAAGGAGGCCACCTTGATTGGCACCGCAGTGGGCGGCATGCTCGGCTATATGGTGGGTGAGGGTATGGACAGGACCGAGGGGGGCTATACCGTGGCCCAAGCCGGTTTCCATCTGCCGCCTCCGCCCCCGCCGCCGGTGCCGTCGATCGTCTTCAGCTTCTCCGACAGGGACCGTGACCGACCCCACTATGGCGATCGTCGCGAGAAGCGGGTATGCTGGGAGGAGAAGGTCTGGGTGGAACGGCGCCACGGCGGCTATCGCCCCGAGTGGCGCACGGTGTGCAACGACAGGCATAGCCCCGGCCCCAGGCCATGGCACTATGACCGGCACGACCGCCATCGCTGGTAAGAACGCCGGCGGCGCCATCTGTCGGCGTCGCCCCGCGTAACGGCGGCAGAAGTCCCCCACCAGCGTCAGGCGCATCGCAGGGAGGACCACGGTCGGACAGGCCGTGTTCCTCCCTGGATTTTTTTTGGGGGAGGGAATCGGTGATCTATGGCATTTTAGGCGATGCGGTGCTGGTCTGCCACCTCGCCTTCATCCTCTTTGCCGTTCTTGGCGGCTTTCTGGTGCTGCGCCATCGTGGCGTGCTCCTCCTCCATGTGCCGGCGCTGTGTTGGGCGGTCTTTATCGAGTTCTCGGGGGCGATCTGCCCCCTCACTCCTCTGGAGAACCGGCTGCGCCAGCTTGCCGGCGAGACGGGCTACGACGGCACTTTCATCGGCCACTACCTGCTGCCGCTGATCTACCCGCCCGGCCTGACCGCGGAGATCCAGGTCGTCCTCGGCTTGGCGGTGGCGGCGATCAACCTGGTGGTGTATGCTGTCGTGCTCTACCGCCTGACGAGAGCACGGCACAGACCAACGACGGCCGCAGGGCGGCGGTCGTCATGAAGGAAGAGGGACGGGATATGTTCGCACGACACGACGAGGACGGCTATATCACGGCGCTACCGGGGATAGAGCGCAAGACCCTGGTCTATGGGGAGAAGACCCTGATGGTCGAGTTCCGCCTCGCCAAGGGCGCCTTGCTGCCCTTTCACAGCCACCCCTACGAGCAGACCGGCTACCTGGTGAGCGGACGGATGACGCTGACTGTCGGTGACGAGGCCCGCCAGCTTGCTCCCGGCGACAGCTGGTGCATCGCCGCCGATCTGAGCCATGGCGCGGAGATCCACGAGGACGCCGTGGCCATAGAGGTTTTTTCCCCGCTGCGCGAGGACTACCTGCCACCTGCCGCCGGTTGAGAAGGGGCGGCGCTCAGCTGTCGATCAACAGCTTGGTGAGGGCGTTGTAGACATCGCGCAGGTAGACGATGCCCACCACCTTGCCGTCGCTGCGCACCACCGGCAGGCGGCGGATGCGCTCGGTGAGCAGCAGGTCGGCGCAACGCAGCAGGGTCTCCTCGGCGGCGATGACGCGCACGTCGTCGCTCATCACCTCCTCCACCGTGGTCAGCTCGGCGATGCGCGACTTTTCCTGGCGCAGCTCCTGCCAGTCGATATTGGCATGGTGTTCTTCGAAGAACATGTGCGAGGGGATGATGACCTGGAGGATGTCCTTGGTCGAGACGATGCCGACGAGATTCATCCCCTGGTCGAGGACGACGATGCCGTTGACCGCCAGGCCATGGCCGCGCTTGGTGCGATTCATCACCCCGATGGCCTGGCGCAGGGTCATCTCCGGGGTCAGCCAGTTCTTGATCGGTTCCATGATGTCCTTGACCTTCATCGTTCCTCCTTGCTGGCGTTGCAACAGCGGCGGTCTGTCGTCCGGCCCGGGGGCCGTGTCTGGCGTCCACTCCTTGCCTCAATGCTAGCACAGGAAGCTTCGCCAAGGCAAGGAAGGCAGACACTTTTCCGCCGATCCAGGCGGTGGCGCCGGATGCCGGGGCATTGTCGCGGCGCCTCCCGGTGAAGCGGAGGCCCCTTTCTGCCGGCGGCGTCCGTGCCGCCAGCGACGGCTCTTTATTCCCTAGCTTTTTTCGCCATTTTTTTTTAAAACAGGGTCTCCCGGCCTCTTCGCGGAAGAGGCCGAAATGACGGCATTGCAGCGAAATAGCGGCATATGACGCACGGCCGCGGCGGCATGTCGAGCCGGCCCGGCGGACAACGGACAACGACCTGTGAGGAGAAGAGAATGGCCGTACATGTGGCGAACCACCCCCTGATCAAACACAAGCTCGGGCTCATGCGGCGGCACGACATCTCCACCAAGGATTTTCGCGACCTCGCCTCGGAGGTGGCCCGCCTGCTCACTTACGAGGCCGCCAAAGATCTGCCGACCCAGAAGAAGATCGTCCGGGGCTGGGCCGGCCCGGTGGAGGTCGACGAGCTCAAGGGCAAGAAGATCACCATCGTCCCCATCCTCCGTGCCGGTCTTGGCATGATGAACGGGGTCATCGACCTCATCCCCTCGGCCAAGGTGAGCGTCGTCGGCTACTACCGCAACGAGGAGACGCTGCTCCCGGTGGAATACTATGTCAAGACCGCCAAGGACATCACCGAGCGGGTGGCGCTGATCCTCGACCCCATGCTGGCCACCGGCGGCACCCTGCTGGCGACCATCGACACCCTGAAGAAGGCCGGCTGCCAGACGATCAAGGGGCTGTTCCTGGTGGCCGCCCCGGAGGGCATCAAGAAAGTCACCGAGGCCCACCCCGACGTCGACATCTATGTCGCCGCGGTGGATGAGGGGCTCAACGAGGTCGGCTACATCATCCCCGGGCTGGGTGACGCCGGGGACAAGATTTTCGGCACCAAGTAGGGGCGGCCTGCCTTTTCCTGTCATTTTTTGGCGGCACGCCCGAAGCGGCGCGCCGCCGCCATAGAGGCCGGCCGCCCGGGGTATCCGACGCGGCCGGCGGGTTTTTCCATGAACGGACTCTGACCGTTGGGAGGTTGAGATGGTTTTTCCGATAGATTTGAAGAAATATGTGCCTCTGGCTTTCGTCCTCGACGAGGAGAAGCTGAGCGAGGAGCGGCTGCGCCTGCTCGCCGACAACGTCCGCCTGGTGCGCGACAGCCTGGTCTTCTTTACCGCCCTGGCCAACGTCAAGGGGCTCGGCGGGCACACCGGCGGCGCCTACGACATCGTCCCCGAGGTGCTCATCGTCGATGGCTTCATGAAAGGCACCGGCACGGTGCACCCGGTGCACTTCGACGAGGCCGGCCATCGCGTCGCCATCCAGTACGCCATGGCGGTGCTCAACGGCTACCAGCCGGCGGAGTGGCTGCTGCACTATCGTGAGTTCGGCCATGGCCTCTACGGCCACCCCGAGCGCGACGAGCGGCACGGGGTGTTCTTCTCCTCCGGCCGCCTCGGCCACCTGTGGAGCTATGTCAACGGCGTCGCCGAGGCCGACCGCGCCAAGACGGTGGTGATGTTCGGCAGCGACGGCTCGCAGATGGAAGGCGACAACGCCGAGGCGGCCCGCTATGCCGTGGCCCGCGGACTGTCGGTCAAGCTGTTCATCGACGACAACGACGTCACCATCTCCGGCCACCCCAGCACCTATATGCAGGGTTTCGATGTCGCCCGCACCCTGGCCGGGCAGGGCCTGACGGTCAGCGTCGGCGACGGCGAGGACCTCCAGGGCCTCTATGGCCGCATCCGCCAGGCCTTGCTTGCTTCCGGGCCGGTGGCGGTGGTCAACAAGCGCCCGATGGCGGTAGGCGTTCCCGGCATCGAGGGCTCGCCCAAGGGGCATGACGTCATCGCCGTCGACCTGGCCATCGCCTATCTGCGCCAGCGCGGCCTGACCGAGGCGGTGGCGATGCTCGAGAACCAGGCCGCGGCCAAGGACTCCCGCACCTATCTCGGCAGCAGCCGCGAGACCGGCAAGGTCCGCGACGACTTCGGCAAGGTGGTGTGCGAGCTGCTCGACACCATGGATCGGCCGGAGGAGAAGGTGCTGGTGGTCGACTCCGACCTCGAAGGCTCCTGCGGCCTGCACCATATCCGCAAGAAGTTCCCGCAGCTCTACGTCCATGGCGGCATCATGGAGCGCAACAACTACTCGGTGGCCGCCGGTTTCGGCTCCGAGCCGGGTCGCCAGGGCATCTTCGGCACCTTCTCGGCCTTTCTCGAGATGGTGGTCTCGGAGATCACCATGGCCCGCCTCAACAACGCCAACGTCCTCGCCCACTTCTCCCACGCCGGCATCGACGACATGGCCGACAATACCTGCCACTTCGGCATCAACAACTTCTTCGCCGACAACGCTGTCGCCGAGGGCGACCGCACCCGGCTCTACTTCCCCGCCGACGTATTGCAGCTGAGGGCGATGCTCAAGGCGGTATTCTTCGAGCCGGGGCTGCGCTTCCTCTTCTCGACCCGCTCCGCCACCCCCTGCCTCCTCGATGAGGGCGGCGAGAAGCTCTACGGCGGTTCCTATGTCTTCACCCCGGGCAGGGACGAGATCGTCCGCCAGGGGGCCGACGGCTGGGTGGTCAGCTATGGTGAGATGACCTACCGCTGTCTCGACGCCGTCATGCAGCTGCGGCGCCAGGGGCTCGAAGTGGGGCTGATCAACAAGCCGACCCTCAACGTCATCGATGAGGAGAGCCTGGCCATGGTCGGGCCCAGCCCCTTCGTGCTGGTGGTGGAGAGCCAGAACGTCAAGACCGGCCTTGGCGCGCGCTACGGCGGCTGGCTGCTTGAACGCGGCCTCCACCCCCGCTATGCCTGTCTTGGCACCGCCAGAATCGGCCGCGGCGGCATCGCCGAGCAACTGCCGAATCAGGGGCTCGAGGTGGAAAACATTATCGACCGCATTCTCTCGCTGACCTGAGAGTCCTCGTTTCCTGATGGGCGGTCCCGGCCGGGCCATCAGGCCAGCCGGGGCCACCTGTCCCTCTTCTCGTAAGCTCACGGCACAACTCAGCCAGCGGTCAGCCCCGCCCGACCTGCTCACCAGGGGCTGGCATGCCCACCACCGGTGTTGGCGCCCCCGCGCGCCTTCGCCGGCAGACCTGCCGAAAACCCTCACCACGCCTCTTTACCATGCCAGACACTTCCCGAACGGTCTCCCCCGGACCGACCCCCGACACCGTGCGCACCGCCAGCGGCGAGCTGCTGCGCCCGCCGTCGCACTGGCGGCTGTTGCCGCCGGGCGATGCCCCGCTCACCAAACTGGTCAAGGCCAAGGGGCCGGTATGGCTGGTGCAGGTCAAGGTCGGCCGGCGATTGATGTCCCGCGGCATCTGGGCGGACGGGGCGAGCATCGAGTGCGCCCGCCGCGAGCTGGCGGCGCGGCGCGCGGCTCCGGGCTACGAGGAGGGGCGGGCCCGGGCCGAGGCGTCGCGACAGAGGAGGGAAGAGAAGTACAGAGAGGAGTTCCGCCAGCAGGTACTGCGTTTTCTCGATTTTCACCCGCGCCACCAGGGGCTCGCCGCCGAGCTGGCGCGGCGGGTGACCGAGCTGGCCACCCCGGTGGGCAGCGGCACCGTCGCGCGGACGGCGAGGATTCCGGTGGAGGAGCGGGCCCGCGCCGCAACCATTGCCTGGCTGCGCCATGAGACCACCGCCTACGACCGCATGACCATCGCCCGCGTCAAGGGGCGACGGCGCGAGGTGCGCCGCGAACTGGCGGCCGGATCGCTGCGCCTGCTCGAAGGCTATCGCCAGGGTGCGGAGATCCCCGCCGACTGTCCCCTGAGCAGAGCCCTCGGCGAGAACGGCGCCTAGCCGCCAAGGTCAGCGGTCCCTGCCGCGCCGCCGCAGGAGCAGGTATGCCGGCACTGCCATGACCACCATACCGAGCAGCAAGCCCCATAAAAACATCGCCCAGTCCCGGGCGGGGGCAGAGTCCGCCGCCGCTTCTGCCGCCGCTTCTGCGTCGGCCTCCTCTCTGGCTGCTCCGCCCGCCGGGGCGGTGGCTGCGGCAGGCTTGCCGGTTGCCGCCGCTCCACTGACCATCGCGCCTGGTGCTTTGCCGGGGGCGGCCGCTTTGACCGCAGCCGGCGGCGGAACCGCCTTGGGCGGCACCATGGTGAAGCCCTTGGCGAGCAGTTCCCTGGCCTTGGCGTCGCGCACCTTGCGGTCCTTACTACCCATGACGATAGCGATGATGCGCACTCCGCCCCGCTTGGCGGTGGTGGCGATGGAGAAGCCGGCCGCCTGGTAGTAGCCGGTCTTGAAGCCGTCGACCCCGTCGACCTCGCCGATGAGGTGGTTATGGTTGCGCATGATGAAGGTGTTGTCGCGGAACGGGCGTTCCTTGATGCCTGTGTATTTGAAGGTGTCGGGCCGTTTGGCCAGCTCGCGGCAGAGCAGGGCGAGGTCGGCGGCTGTTGTTTCGTCCGGCTTCTGACCTTCCCCCGGGGGCAGGCCGTGCACCGAGTGAAAGCGGGTCGACTTCATGCCCAGCTCGGCCGCCTGCTTGTTCATCAAAGCCACGAAGCCCTCCTTGGAGCCGGCGATATGGGTGGCCAGGGCGACGGCGGCGTCGTTGGCCGACTGCACCGTCAGGGCGTAAAGCAGTTCCTCGAGGGGAAACTGCTCCTTGGAGTCGAGATAGACCTGGGAGCCGCCGGTTTTGGCCGCTTCCGGGGTCACCTGCACCATGTCGGCGAGACTGACCCTGCCCTGCTCGATTTCCTTGAGGATGACCAGCAGGTTCATCAGCTTGAGCACCGAGGCCGGGTAGACGGTGGTCTCGGCCTGCTCGGCGAAGAGCACCTTGCCGCTGTCGGCGTCGAGCACCAGGGCGGAGACGTAAGGGTCCTTGGCCATGGAGGCGACTTTGGCACGCGCCGCCCAGGCCGGTTGGCAAAAGAGGAGAATGGTCAGCAGGAGCAGGGCCAGTCGTTTCATGGGGTGCCTCGCAGGAGGGAGAAGGGGTGGCCGGGGCCGGAGCGGGTGGCCGGATGGTCGGGCCGGGTTGTCGCTGTCTATCGTCTATCGCGGGGGAGGTCGGCGCCAGCGGCGAGACCTCCTCCCCAGGCCCGGGGCTCAGCGCCCCAGGCGATCTTCGAACTCTTCTTTGGTGAAGCTGTAGACCTGGGTGCCGTTGCACTCCACGGCAAAGGAGGCGCAGGCGCTGCCGCGCAGGGCGGCGCTGGGCAGGTCGAACCCCTGCACCAGGGCGCTGAGCAGGCCGCCGCGGTAGGCGTCGCCGGCGCCGGTGGGGTCGACCACCCGGCGCGCGGTGAAGGCGGGGATGGCGACCACCCCTTGCGGGCCATGGATGCGCGAGCCCTCGCCGCCGAGGGTGACGATGGTGGTTCGCGCCAGGGCGAGGAGGCCGGCCTCGTCAAGGCCGGTCTTGTCCTGGATGAGGTTGAACTCATAGTCGTTGACGATGAGCAGGAGGGCCTTGCCGATGGTCTCCAGGAGATCTTCGGCCTTGAGCATCGGCAATGCCTGGCCGGGGTCGAAGACATAGTCGATGCCGAGGCGCGCCGCCTGGCGCGGGTAGTCGATCATGTCGTCGAGATTGCCCGGCGAGACCAGCAGCAGGGTGTTGGCGGGATCGAAGCGGCTCAGCTCGAGCCGGGAGGAGTGCTTCATCGCGCCGGGGTTGAAGCCGGTGATCTGGTTGTTGGCGGTATCGGTGGTGATATAGGCCCCGGCGGTGAGCTCGTCGTCGATGATGCGGATGCCGCTGCGCTCGATACCGTGGTGGTCGAGCCATTGGAAGTACTTGTGGTGATCGTTGCCGATGGTCGCCGAGACCAGCGGCGCGGCGCCCATCAGCCTGAGGGCGTAGGCGATGTTGCCGGCGGTGCCGCCGTAGTTCTCGGTGACCCCGTTGACCTGGAAGCAGACGTTGAGGGTGTGGATCTTGTCCGGCAGGATATGGTCGGAGAAGCGCTCGGAAAAGTTCATGATGCGGTCGTAGGCAAGGGAGCCGGAGACGATGATCGTTTTCATGGGGCAGACCTGATGGCGGAGATGAGAGGGTGGGGCGGGGGATTGTTGCCCGATCTTTTCGAGTCCATTATGCCTTAGCGCCAAAAAATGCAAGCCTTTGTTTGCGTCCTCATCTGTCCGTGGGCTGCCCGTTTGCCGGCGCTATGGCAATGAGGCCTGCATTGCCCCCGTCCCGCGCTCGCGGAGGCTCCCTGGCAGGCGGAGGGCTCCCCGCGACGGGTGCCGGACCGCGAGGGCTGAGGGGGGAGGGGCGCGGGGGCGTTTCGCCGGGATGAGGGAAGGTCGTCCGCCGTCCCCTGCCGGAAGGGCCGGGCTGGCTGCCAAGACGGCCTGTTGGTACGATTCTCCTTGAGTTTTGGCAAGGAGTCTGTTACCCAATGGGAGATCGTGGCGCCAGTGCCGTGAAGCCGGCGGAAACTCGACAAAATTGCGTGATTTCCGCCTGTTGTCGATGGCGCCCGACAAGCTTCCCCGGGCACCATCGAGGGTCGTCGACGGTGTGCCGGTATGCCGGCGGTGAGTTGCGAGTATCGGGGGGCCGCGGTTTCCGCCATGGAGGCGGCGGCTTTGTCAACCATAACGCATTAAGGAGAGAAGGATGAAAAGACTGTCGCTGTTGTTTGTAGTTGCCCTTGCCGTGATCAGCTTCTCGGTGGGCGCCGCCCTGGCTGCCGACACCCTGGCCGAGATCCAGAAGCGCGGCAAGCTGCGCGTCGGCATGGAGCCCGGCTACATGCCCTTCGAGCTGACCAACCAGAAAGGCGAGATCATCGGCTTCGACGTCGATATGGCCAAGCGCATGGCCGCGGCCATGAAGGTCGAGCTGGAACTGGTGTCCACCGCCTGGGACGGCATCATCCCGGCCCTGCTCACCGAGAAGTTCGACATCATCATGTCCGGCATGACCCTCACCCAGGAGAGGAACCTCAGCGTCAACTTCGCCGAGCCCTATATCCTCATCGGCCAGTCGATCCTCCTCAAGAAGGAGCTCGCCGACACCGTCAAGTCCTATAAAGACCTCAATAACGCCAAGTACACCATCGCCTCCAAGCTCGGCACCACCGGCGAGCAGGCCACCAAGAAGATGATCCCCGACGCCAAGTACATCTCCTACGAGACCGAGCAGGAAGGCGTCATGGAGCTGGTCAACGGCAAGATCGACGCCTTCATCTACGACCTGCCCTTCAACGCTATCGCCGTCAATCAGAAGGGCGGCGGCAAGATCGTCCACCTCAGCGAACCCTTCACCAAGGAGCCCCTGGCCTGGGCCGTTCGCCGCGGCGATCCCGATTTCCTCAACTGGCTCAATAACTTCATGCAGCAGGTCAAGTATGACGGCGTCTATGACAAGATCTACCAGAAATGGTTCAAGGATGACGCCTGGCTGAAAGAGATCCAGTAAGGGACTTCAGGCGCCACGGGTCAGCGGCGCTTTCACCGACAATCGGAACCAAGGACTGTTCATTTGAAAGCCGCAGATAACACGTGGCCCTGGAAGGTGCTGCTGGCGGTCATCCTCATCGGGGTGGCCGCCGGCACCTGGGGAGCGGTAAAGAAAATCGACTATCAATGGCGCTGGAACCGGGTGCCGCAATACTTCGCCTATGTCAACGAGGATGCCAGGAAGGTGCCCTTCGACGCGGAGGTGGTGGTGGTTACCGACAAGGGCGAGCAGACGGTGGTCACCGTAGCCGGTGCGGGGAGCGACAAGAAGGAGTTCACCGTCGACACCGCTTCGCTGAAGGTCAAGAAGGGCGACGAGCTCTTCGCCGGTGACACAATTGGCTTCGTCACACAGTGGAACCTCGGCCCGCTCACCCTCGGCCTGTGGACGACGCTGTGGCTCTCCGCCGTTTCCAGCTTCTTCGGGCTGATCCTCGGCTTGATCACCGGGCTCGCCCGTATTTCCAAGAATTTTACTGCCCGCTGGCTGGCGCTGCTCTACGTCGAGTGCATCCGCGGCACGCCCCTGCTGGTGCAGATCTTCATCGCCTATTTCTTCCTCGGCACCGTCTTCAACCTCAGCCGTAACGTCTGCGGGGTCGGCGCTCTGGCGCTCTTCTGCGGCGCCTACGTCGCCGAGATCGTCCGCGCCGGAATCCAGTCCATCTCCAAAGGGCAGACCGAGGCGGCCAGGTCGCTGGGCATGACCGCCGTGCAGACCATGTGGGATATCGTCCTCCCCCAGGCCTTCAAGCGCATCCTGCCCCCCCTGTCGGGTCAGTTCATCAGCCTCATCAAGGACTCGTCCCTGGTGTCGGTCATCGCCATCACCGACCTCACCAAGTCGGGGCGTGAGATCATCACCTCGACCTTCGCCACCTTCGAGGTGTGGCTGCTGGTGGCGGCGATGTATCTGCTGGTGACCTCGCTCCTGTCGCAACTGGTCTTCTACATGGAGAGGAGGCTCGCCGTCAGTGATTAAAGCGGTCAACGTGGTCAAGATCTTTTCCGGCAAGGCCGGGGTGGTGCGGGCGGTGGACGGTGTGTCCACCGAGGTGGCGCGGGGCGAGGTGGTGGTGATCATCGGCCCCTCCGGCTCCGGCAAGTCCACCTTCCTGCGCTGTATCAACGGGTTGGAGTCCTTTACCGAAGGGCACATCATCATCGACGGTGTCGATCTCGCCGACAAGAAGACCAACATCAACAAGGTGCGGGCCGAGGTCGGCATGGTCTTCCAGCAGTTCAACCTCTTTCCCCACATGACGGTGCTCGAGAACCTCACCCTGGCGCAGCGCCGGGTGCGCAGGCGCAGCAAGGCGCAGGCCGACGAGAAGGCGCGCATGCTGTTGCGCAAGGTCGGCATCGCCGAGAAGGCCGACGAGTTTCCCTCGCGGCTCTCCGGTGGCCAGCAGCAGCGCGTGGCCATCGCCCGCGCCCTGGCCATGGACCCCAAGGTGATGCTCTTCGACGAGCCCACTTCGGCGCTCGACCCGGAGATGGTCGGTGAGGTCCTCGACGTCATGAAGCAACTGGCCCGCGAGGGCATGACGATGATGGTGGTCACCCACGAGATGGGCTTCGCCCGCGAGGTCGCCGACCGAGTGATCTTCATGGACGAGGGCAAGGTGGTGGAGGTCGGCACCCCGGAACACTTCTTCACCAGCCCCCGCGAGGAGCGCGCCAAGCTCTTCCTCAAGCAGGTTTTGTAATCGGCGGGCCGCACGGCCGCCGTGGGGCGGCCGCTTCCCGGACTAGTTGCGGGGAGCCGCGGCCCTTTTATTTTTTCATCACAGGCAGAGAAGTACAACGAGGAGGTTACAATGCGGATAGTCAAGGCTGTGTTGACGCTGTTCCTGACCCTCTGGGTGGGTGGCGCCGTCGCTGCGGACAAAGAGCTGAAAGTCGGGTTCATCTACGTGTCGCCGGTGGGCGATGCCGGCTGGTCGTATAGCCACGATGTCGGCCGTCAGGCCATCGAGGCCATGGACGGGGTCACCACCTCCTATGTCGAGGCGGTACCGGAGGGCCCGGATTCGGAGCGCGTCATGACCAATATGGCACGCAAGGACTTCGACATCATCGTCGCCACCAGCTTCGGTTACATGGATTCGATGCTCAAGGTCGCCAAGCAGTTCCCGAAAACCGTGTTCCTGCACTGCTCCGGCTTCAAGACCGCCGAGAACATGGGCAACTTCTTCGGCCGCATGTACCAGGCACGCTACCTCTCCGGCATGGTCGCCGGGGCGATGACCAAGTCGAATACCATCGGCTATGTCGCCGCATTCCCCATCCCCGAGGTCATCCGCGGCATCAACGCCTTCACCCTCGGGGTGCGCGCCGTCAACCCCAAGGCGACGGTGCGCGTGGTGTGGACCAAGACCTGGTATGACCCGGCCACCGAGAAGGAGGCCGGCAAGTCGCTGCTCGACGTCGGCGCCGACGTCGTCGCCCAGCATCAGGACTCCCCCGGTCCGCAGGAAGCCGCCCAAGAGAAGGGCGTCTACTCCATCGGCTACAACTCCGACATGTCCACCTTCGCCCCCAAGGCGCACCTCACCGCCCCGGTGTGGAACTGGAAGGTCTATTACACCAAGGTGATCGACGAGGTGCGTAAAGGCACCTGGAAAGCCGGCTCCGTGTGGCCGGGCATGGCCGAAGGCATCGTCGACCTCGCCCCCTTCGGGCCGATGGTACCCAAGGAGGTGCAGGACAAGGTCAATGCCGAGAAGGCACGTATCATCGCCGGGGAGCAGAAGATCTTCGTCGGCCCGCTCAAGGACCAGAGCGGTGCGGTCAAGCTTGCCGCCGGCGCGGTGGCCAGCGACGAGGAACTGCTCGGCATGACCTGGTTCGTCGACGGCGTCATCGGCACCACCAAGTGATCAGCCGCTAGATGTCTTTGCTGCGCATAGCAAAACGACAGGAGCCCCTCGGTGTGGGAGGCTCCTGTTGTGTTTTGGCGGCGGCCCTGGCCCTCTCCCTGGCCCTCGCCGGGGTCTTCCTCGCCCTGGGTGGCACTTCGCCCCTGTCCGCCCTGTCGGTGCTCCTGCACGGCGCCTTCGGGTCCCGCCACGCCCTCGAGGACTGCGTCCTCAAAGCCATTCCCATCTACCTCTGCGCCCTCGGGGTGGCGGTGGCCTTTCGCCTCAAGATCTGGAACATCGGCGCCGAGGGGCAATTCGCCCTGGGCGCCATCGGCGCCACCTGGGCCGCGCTGACCTTCCCCGAACTGCCCAAAGTGGCCCTGCTGCCCTTGATGGCGGCCATGGCGATGGCCGCCGGCGGCCTGTGGGGGCTGGTGCCGGCCATTCTCAGGCAGCGTCTGCGCACCAACGAGATCATCGTCACTCTGATGATGAACTACATCGCCGTGCTCCTCCTCGACTATCTCGTCTATGGGGTGTGGAAGGACCCCACCAGCTTCGGCTTTCCGATGACGCCCCTTTTCTCCGACGCGGCGATCATCGGCAGGATCGGCGGTACAACCATCAACTGGGGGCTGGCCCATGGCCTCGTCCTCGGTCTTCTCGTCTGGGCCTTTTTCCGTTTCACCCGGACCGGCTTCGCCGTGCTTGCCGGGGGTGACAACGTGCGCGCCGCCCGTTACGCCGGGCTGCCCTACGATCGCCTGGTGTTCCTGGTCATGGTGGCCAGCGGCGCCCTGGCCGGCTGGGCCGGCTTCGTCGAGGCCTCGGCCACGGTCAATCGCCTGCAGCCGTCGATCATGGTCGGCTATGGCTATACGGCCATCGTCGTCGCCTGGCTGGCCCGCCTCCACCCCCTGGCCATCGGCGTCGCCGCCCTGCTCCTCGCCGGGTTGCGCGTCGGCGTCGAGAATCTGCAACTCGACCTGCAGGTGCCGGCGGCCTTTGGCGGCATCATCGAGGGCGCCATCCTGCTCACCGTGCTCGCCGGGGGCTTCTTCACCACCTATCGCTTTACCAGGAGGAAAAGGCCATGAGCACCGAGATCGTCATCGCCCTGCTGGCGGCCACGGTGCAGTCCGGCACCCCCATCCTCTTCGCCACCCTGGGGGAGATCCTCAGCGAGAAGTCGGGGGTGCTCAACCTTGGCGTCGAGGGGGTGATGATCCTCGGCGCCCTGGTCGGCTTCGTCGTCGCCCGCCACAGCGGCAACCCGCTGCTCGCCTTTGTCGCCGCCGGCCTGGTGGGCAGCGCCGCCACCGCCGTGCACGGCCCCGTCTGCCTGTGGTTCCAGGGCAACCAGGTGGTCAGCGGCCTGGCCCTGACCATCTTCGGCGTGGGCCTCGCCAACTACCTCGGCACCGCCTACATCGGCACGCCGGCGCCGGGCTTCTCGCCGGTGCCTCTGCCGGGATTGTCCGAGTTGCCGGTGCTCGGGCCGATCTTCTTCAACCACGACCCCCTGGTCTACGTCAGCTACCTCGTGCCGCCCCTCCTGTGGCTCTTTCTCCACGCCACCCGTTACGGCCTCGGACTGCGTGCCGCCGGCGAGTATCCGGCGGCGGCGGTCGCCGCCGGGCTCGACGTCGTCGCCTATCGCTGGCTGGGTGTGGTCGGTGGCGGCTTCTTCATGGGGCTGGGCGGCGCCTACCTGTCCCTGGCCTACACCCACCTGTGGACCTCGAACCTCACCGCCGGCCGCGGCTGGATCGCCGTCGCCCTGGTCATTTTCGCCTTCTGGCGGCCGGGGCGGGCGGTCTTCGGCGCCTACCTCTTCGGCGGCATCATGGCCCTGCAGCTGCGCCTGCAGGCCTCGGGGGCCCAGCTGCCCTCGTCGATTCTGCTCATGCTGCCCTACACCCTGACGGTGGTCGTCCTGGTGCTGTCGTCGTGGCGCAAGGGCTCCAGCGACGAACCGGCGGCCCTCGGGGTCAACGTGGCGCCGGTCGACTGATAGCTGCCGCGACCCGAGCAGGGAACGCGGCGATGAATACTTTTTCTTTCGAGAGACTTTTCATGGCAGCTCAATCCACCTACCGCAAGACCTATCCCATCTCCTGGGACCAGCTGCACCGCGACTCCAAGGCACTGGCCTGGCGGCTGCTCAACACCGACTTCTTCAAGGGCATCATCGCCATCACCCGTGGCGGGCTGGTGCCAGCGGCGATCATCGCCCGCGAGCTCGACGTGCACCTCGTCGACACCATCTGCATCTCCAGCTACGACTGGAAGGACAAGAAGGGCGAGGCCGACATTCTCAAGAAGTTCCATGGCGACGGCGAGGGCTGGCTGCTGGTGGACGACCTGGTCGACACCGGGCGCACTGCCAAGATCGTCCGCGAGATCGTCCCCAAGGCGCATTTCGCCACCGTCTACGCCAAGCCGGCGGGGCGCCCCCTGGTCGACACCTTTATCACCGAGGTCAGCCAGGACACGTGGATCCTCTTTCCCTGGGACACCGAGTCGCAGTTCGTCACCCCGCTGGCCGGAAAGGATCGGACCTGACATGGTCGCCGAGGTCCACCTGCTCCGTCTCGAAGCGATCAGCAAGAGCTTCGGCAAGGTGCAGGCCAACAGCGAGGTGTCGCTGAGCCTGTCCGCGGGGCGCATCCTCGCCCTGCTCGGCGAGAACGGCGCCGGCAAGTCGACGCTGATGGCCATCCTCGCCGGGCAACTGCAGCCGGATGAGGGGCGCATCGTCCTCGACGGCGAGGAGCTGTGCTTTACCTCCACCGAGAAGGCCATCGGCGCCGGCATCGGCATGGTCTACCAGCACTTCAAGCTAGTCGAGGCGATGAGTGTCGCCGAGAATGTCTTTCTCGGCAAGAAGGAAGGGGTGTGGTTGAGAAAGGGCGATATGCACCAAGAAATCGCCAGGCTGGCGGAGCAGTACGGCATGCGCGTCGATCCCGCGGCCCGCGTCGGCGACCTCTCCATGGGCGAGAAGCAGCAGGTGGAGATCCTCAAGCTGCTCTATCGCCAGAGCCGTATCCTCATCTTTGACGAGCCGACGGCGGTGCTCACCCCCGCCGAGGCGGAGAACCTCTTCGCCACCATGCGCCTCATGGCCGGCCAGGGCAAGGGCATCATCTTCATCAGCCATAAGCTCGAGGAAGTCATGTCGGTGGCCGACGACATCGCCGTGCTGCGTCGCGGGCGGGTGGTGGCGGCCATGCCGGCCTCGGCGGTGACCTCCACCGGCGCCCTGGCCGAGTGCATGGTCGGTCGCGAGGTGCTGCTGCAAGTCGATCGGCAGCCGCTGGAGCTGCGGCAGATCGTCCTCAAGGTGGCCCAGCTGAGCGATTTCGGCTTAGGCGAGGTCAGCTTCGAACTCCGTCAGGGCGAGATCCTCGGCCTGGTGGGGGTTGCCGGCAACGGTCAGAAACAGCTGGTCGAGACCATCTGCGGCCTGCGCCGACCCCAGGAGAACGCAGTGCGTCTGCTCGGCCTCGACTGGGTGCAGTTCTTCCGCAATCCCTCCTGGGAGCGGACCCTGGCCTATGTCCCTGAGGACCGCCAGGGGCTGGCGACCTGCCAGGGCCTCAGCCTGCTCGACAACTTCCTGCTCACCACCAGCGCCGGCTTCACCCGCGGCCCCTGGCTGCAACGTGGCCTGGCGGCGGACAAGGCGCGGCGCCTCATGGAGGAGTTCGATATCCGCCCCGCCGACCTCAACGCCCAGGCCTGGCAGCTGTCCGGCGGCAACCTGCAGAAGATGGTGCTGGCGCGGGAATTCTACCGCAAGCCGCGGCTCATCGTCGCCGAGCAGCCCACCCAGGGGCTGGACATCGCCGCCGCCGAGGATGTCTGGAAACTCCTCCTCGAGGCGCGCGAGGCGGCGGGCATCCTCCTCGTCACCGGTGACCTCGCCGAGGCCATGGCCCTTTCCGACCGTATCGGCGTCATGTACAGAGGCCGCCTCGTCGACCTCTTCGCGGTGGATGACGAGGACAAGGTGGCGCTCATTCCGCAGATGATGGCCGGCCTCGCCTGAGCAAGCCGGGGCCTTGTCCCGCGCCGCCTTTCACTGGGGCGGCGGCAGGGGTTCCGGCGTGTATTCGAGGATGCGGCCCTGCCCGTAGGCCTGCGCGATGATATGCTGGGCCAGGGCGAGGTCGAGGTCGGCTTCAGGGGGGCCGCTGTAAGTGGCGAGAAAGAGCTCGCGCATGGCGATGACGATCTCCCGGCAGGGTCCGCTGACGTCCATGTTGCTGATGCAGTGCTCGCCGAGACTGTGCACGAAAAAGCGTACCATCGCCTTCTCCCGCGGCTGAGGCCGCCGTTTCAGGTGATCAGGGGGATGCCGCTCACCTCCGCCTTGGCGGCGAGGTCCTTGAGGTGGGCGCGCTGGACCAGGGCGACGATGGACTCGACCACCGCCGTCTGGGTCTTGCTGCGGAACTCGTACTCGAAGCCGCAGAGGTATTCGACCGTGGCCCGTTTGCGCAACCGCGACAGGTGGCGCACGGTGGCGTCGATGCGGATGAGCAGTTCGTCGTCGACGAAGAGCTTGAGCGAATAGGGGTGATGCAGCTGCAGCAGGCGCTGCTCCTTCTTGCGCATCGACAGTGACAGGCCGCGCACGCTGACATCCGCCGGCCGCGCCTCGAGTTCCGTCTCTTCCTCGTCGTCCAGGGTCAGCGTCAGGGAGATGTTCAGCGAATCCGGAACCTTGGCGCGGTACTCGCGGGCATTTTCGACCAGCCGCGCCATCTGCGGGAAGGCGAGACAGAGCACCGGCAGCTCCTCCACGGTAAGCAGCTCGACAAACGACGAGGCCATCTCCACCGCCTGGCGGTTGGTGAACATGCGCAGCAGCACCGAGCGCGAGTTGCGCAGGTGGAGGTTGCCGAGGCCGGGCTCGAGGGGCAGGACGACGAGATGGTCCATGGCCCGGAGATAGGCGCCCTCCTTCGGCTGCTCCTCTTCCCCCACATCCTCCCCCTCCTCTTCGTCCTCCTCGACCGGGGCCGCCTCGGGGTGGTCCTTGAGCCGCGAGAAATAGACCGTCGGCAGGCCGTCGAGTTCCACCTCGAGCACTTTTTCGTCGATGAGCGCCGTCTGCAGGTAGGGGAGGATGTCCTGCGGCGTGACGAGCAACTCGCCACTGGCCAGCAGGGCCTCCGCCTGCGCCAGGGAGAGCGGCGGCTCGGGGAAAACCTCGTGCAGGCGGTGGAGCAGGTCGTCGTTCATCGTCTCTCGTGGCAGGGGCGGGCCGCCGGGCGGCCCATGGGGGTTGACAAAGCCTAGCCCACGGATAAAAAAAAAGGAAGGATTCTTTCGCCTCCGCGGTATGGGCGGCAGGGTTCGCCTGCCCGGCAGGTCAAGCTATGACAAGGGACCGCCCCAGTATTCGCCGGGTCGAGGTTCCGCAACCATCATCACCAGCCTTATCATGAAACAGCTCTCAACCCCGCGCCTCGACCAGTGCATCGGCTGCCACTCCTGTGCCCTGGCCTGCGCCAGACTGGTACACAAAAAAGTCTCCTGGCACTGCGCCGGCATCCGCATCCGCTCCGCCGGGGGGCTGTCCACCGGGTTCGCGGCGAGCAGGTGCCTGTGCTGCGACCCGCCACCCTGCGCCGCAGTCTGCCCCACCGGGGCCTTGACGCCCAGGCGCGGCGGCGGGGTGGTGGTGCGCAAGGGCAGCTGCATCCGCTGCGGGGCCTGCGTGCCAGCCTGTCCGGTGGACGGCATCGCCACCGACCATGTCGGCGATATCTATATCTGTATCCACTGCGGCCGGTGCGTGCCCTTCTGTCCGCAGAACTGTCTGGAAATGGTGGACAGCGATGCCACCGGGGAGGTGCGCTGATGAGCGGCAAGGAGTTTCGCGTCATGGTGGTCGACCTTGCCTGCGGCAAGGGTCGACTGGAGGTAATTCCGGGCCGTGACCTGGTCATCGGCGGCAGCGGTCTGGCGGCACTGCTCTACCGCCAGTACGGGAAACCGGAGCTGTCCTGGGACGACCCGCAGCAGCCGCTGATCTTCGCCATCGGCCCGCTCACCGGGCTCTTCCCGCTGATGAGCAAGACGGTGTGCAGCTTCAAGTCCAATTACCATGGCGAATACACCGAGAGCCACGCCGGCGGCAGGAGCGCCCTGGCCCTGGCTTTTGCCGGACTTGACGCCCTGGTGCTGGTCGGTCGCGCGCCACGCTTGTCGAGTCTGCTGGTGGCTTCGCGCAGCCTCGAGCTGCGCGAGGTCAGTTTTCTGAAGGGCCTCGACTGCGACGCCGCCGGCAAGCTGCTGCGCACCACCTACCCCGGCGGCAGCGGTCACCGCTCCATTCTGCGCATCGGCCCGGCCGGAGAGCTCGGCTCGGCCATGGCCGCCATCACCGTCGACACCTACCGCCATTTCGGCCGCATGGGCGGGGGGGCGGCCATGGGCGCCAAGAACCTCAAGGCCATCGTCATTCACGGCGATGGCGCCCTCGATCTACCCGAGGGCAAGGCCTACGCACGGCTCTTCCAGGAGCTCTACGGCAAGGTGACCTCCACCGAGATGATGCGCAAGTACCATAACCTCGGCACCGCCGCCAATCTCCAGGCCTTGAACGACATCTCCTCGCTGCCGTGGAACAATTTGCAGCGCACCAGCGACGCGGCCATCGCCACCGTCAGCGGCGAGCGCTTCGCCGATGCCGCCCTGCTGCGTAACGGCGCCTGCGGCGGCTGTCCGGTGGGTTGCATTCACATCGGCTTCTTTCGCGAGAAGATGGCCGACAACCGTTACCACTTCCACCAGGTGGCCTACGACTACGAGCCGATCTTCGCCGTCGGCACCATGCTCGGGGTCACCGATGTCTTCGACGTGCTGCGCATCATCGAGGCGGTGGAAAAAGTCGGCCTGGACGTCATGTCGGCGGGCGTCGCCCTGGCCTGGGCCACCGAGGCCACCGAGCGAGGGCTGATAGGGGACCGCGAAACCCTGACCCCGCTGCGCTTCGGCGATGCCGCCGCCTACCGGCAGGCGGCCTGGCAGCTGGGCAGCGGCGCCAGCCCCTTCTACCGCCTCCTCGGCCAGGGCACGCTGCGGGCCGCGGCGCAGTATGGCGGGGGCGAATTCGCCTGCGTGCTCGGCCAGGAGATGGCCGGCTACGCCACCGGCGAGCTCTTCTTTGCCGCCCAGACCCTGGGTTTCCGCCACTCCCACCTCGACACCGGGGCCTATGGCTACGACCAGAAGAACAGCCAGCGCGACGTGGGCAAAGCGGTGGATTTTCTTATCGACGACGAGCCCGGCCGCGCCCTGCTCACCTCGATGGTCGCCTGTCTCTTCGCCCGCGCGGTCTACGACAACGAGACCCTGTCCCGCTGCCTCGAGGCGGTCGGCCACAGTGAGTTGGCTGCCACTCTGTCGGAGAGTGGCGAGCGCATCCGTCGCCTGCGCTGGCTGGTGCGGGCGAGCACCGGCTTTGCGCCGGAGAATTTTTCCATCCCCAAACGCTTCTACAAGGTAGCCACCTGGAAGGGGGCCATTGACGCCGCCTACCTCGACGCGATAAAAGATGAGTATGGAAGGCGCATCGTCGCATTGATCGCGGCCGGCGCGAACGAGTGGCGGTGACCCGCCGCGAGACACCCTGGTGGAGTCCCTCTTGCCCCGAAAAGCAGTCACGTTCCACGCTCAGCTGCATGTGGCCCTGCTCCTCGCCCTGTCGCTCTGGCTCTGTCCCCAGGCGTCCCTGGCGGAGGAGGGTACGGTCAATATCGGCGTGCTCGCCAAGCGGGGAAGGGAGTTGACCGTCCAGAGGTGGATGGGGTTGGTCGAGTACCTCGAGAGGAGTATTCCCGGGGCGCGGTTTGCCATCGTACCTCTCGAGTTTCGCGAAGTCTCCGCCGCCGTGGCAGGGAACCGTGTCGATTTCATCTTCGCCAACCCCGGCATGTATGTTGAACTGGAGTACAATTTCGGGGTACGGCCGATCGCCACCGTGCGCAGCAAGCACGGCGAGCGCAGCGTGTCACTGTTCTCCGGACTCATCGTCACCCGGGCCGACCGCCAGGATATCCGCGTCTTTGCCGATCTGCGCGGCAAGAGTTTCGTTGCCGTCGATCGTGACTCCCTTGGGGGTTGGCTCATGGCCAGGCGCGAACTGGCGAAGAGTGGTATCGATACCGAAAGCGATTTCAGTTCCTTCGCCTTTCTCGGCACCCATGACGGGGTGGTACAGGCCGTACTCGCCGGGAAGGCGGATGCCGGAACCATCAGCTCGGAAGCCCTCGACGCCATGGAAGAGGAGGGCGTGGTGGCGAGCGGGGCGCTGCGCGTCATCCATGGCGACCGTCTCCACTATAAACTCGATATCGGCGAGAACGAGTTCCCTTACCCCCACTCCACCGACATCTACCCAGAATGGCCGATGGCCAAGCTGTCACGCACTTCCGAGGAGCTGTCACGCAAGGTGGCCATCGCTCTCCTCGCCATGGCCGAAGACGACCCCGCCGCCCGGACGGCAAAGATCGCCGGTTGGGACGTTGCCCGCAACTACCGCATCGTCCATGATCTCTACCAGGACCTGCGCCTCGGCCCCTATCGCGATATCGACCATCTCCGTCCGGGGGACGTGTGGAAACGCTACTGGCAGACGATCGTCGCCGTCGTCCTCTTTCTTGCCACCCTCTGTATCCTCATCTCAGTCCTGGTGCGCATGCGCTTCAAGCTGCTCAAAGCCAATCAGGACATCACCCGCATGGCCATGCACGACCCGTTGACGCAACTGCCCAACCGGAGGTTTTTCTCGCTCATCGCCGAGAATGCCTTTGCCCAGGCGCGGCGCGAGGGGTGGAAGGTCTACCTGCTGCTCATCGACCTCGATGGTTTCAAGGAGATCAACGACAGCCATGGGCACGAAGTCGGCGATGAGGTGCTCCGCCAGATCGGGCGGCGGCTGCGTACCGTCATGCCCGAGGCGGCGGCCGTCGACGCCCCTTCCCCGCCCCTCATTACTGCGGCTGGCGAGCAGGCGGGGGGTGTCCTGCGGGCGGAGGACTACGTCGCCCGCCACGGCGGCGACGAGTTTCTCAGCATCCTCATCCATGTCCGTGAGAGCGAGGCCCTCGGCGCCATCGCCAGGCGCATCCTTTCCAGTCTGGGCCAGCCCATGGAGATCGGCGGTCGTCATCTGGTGGTCGGGGCGAGTATCGGTATCGCCGTCTATCCCGACCACGGCGATAGCCTCGACGCCTTGATCAGGGCGGCCGATGTGGCCATGTATGAGGTGAAACGTTCGGGCAAGGGCAGCTGGCGCCTCTATCGGCCGCCACAGAGCCAGTGAGCGGCTCAGTCGGCATGGGTTCAAGCTTTCAGGGGATGGTGGCGGAAGGCCTCAGCGGGAGACCGGCCGCTCCACAGTGGCCGTCGGCTGCGCCGCCTGGTCTGTTGGAGCTTTGCCGCCCCGCGCCTTGAAAATGGTGTAGCCGAGCAGGACCACGCCGATGCACTGCGCGATGATGATGGCGATAATGAATTTTCTGTAGGGTCGGAGCTGTTTCATGGCCGGCGGAGGGTGTTGAGGGTGACCGTCGCTGCCTATATCACTCCTTAGTAGTGCTCGACACCTTTCGGGTCAAGCCGCCGAGGAGGATTTCCCGGCGCGCAGTTCGGGATAGTGGATTTTGATGCAGTCCGGGCAGATGGAGTGGCTGATGTCGGCCTGGGAGTGCTTGTGGATGTAGAGGTCGACCTCTTCCCAGGAGCCGTCGGCGGTACGGATCTTCTTGCAGTGGCTGCACAGGGGCAGGATGCCGTGCAGGCTGCGGTTCTCTTCCAGGGCCTGCTGCAGGTCGACGATGAGCGCCTCCTTCTTCCCCTCAATCCTGCGCCGTTCGGCGATTTCCGCGGCGAGCCGCCGATTGCTGCGGGCGATAAGGGCGATGACGGCGATGGCGACGGCGGCGATGAATCCGGACCATAAAAGGATGTCGCGCAGGCGCCAGCCGAACTCGTAGCGCACCGCCATCCACTTCTGGCGGATAGCGCTGTGCCGGGTCTGGTCGATGGAGGCCAGGGCGCGGTTGAGGAGCCCGACCAGCTCCGGCCAGTCGCTGCGCACGCCTATCGAAAGGTCGTAGTTCCCGTAAGGGGTCGGCGCCGCCACCTTGAGGTTGGTCAGCCCCCGCTTTTCGATGTGATAGGAGGCCGAGGCGAGGTTCTGCACGGCGGCATCGGCGCGGCCGCTGGCCACCGCTTCGAGCTCCTCGTTGAGGGTGGCGACGTCCACCGTGGTGAAGACGAGGCCGTCGCCCACCAGCCAGTCGCGGGTCATGATTCCTTTGGTGAGGGCGATGCGTTGCCCGCGCAGGTCGCCGAGGTTGGCGACGAATGGGGCGTCGCGGCGGGTGAGGATGACCAGTGGAAAAGAGAGATGCGGCGTGGTCAGCGACAGATAGGCGTCGCGCTCCGGCGAGGCGGCGGTGCAGGCGATGAGGTCGAGGCGTCGCTCCTTGACGCCGGCGAGCACCTCGGTCCAGGCCAGTTCGGGGTGGTACTCGAGGGTCAGGCCGAGTCGCTCGGCGATAAGCTGCAGGTAATCCACCGCCATGCCCTGCGGTTTTTTCTGGTCGATGAAGTGGAAGGGGGGAAAGGCGCGTGGACCGGCGACGCGAAGCGTCGCGTACTGCTTCAGCCAGGCCTGTTCGGCGGGGGTGAAATTCAATGCCGGCAGGGGTTCCGGGGCTTGCCCGGTGTGGCCGACAGCGGCGAGGAGGACGAGCAGCAGGACCACGGCGGGCAAAAAGGGCATCGACGACTCCTCATGAAAGGCGCACGGCGTCACGGCCGTGGCAAAACAGTCGACGACGTCACCCCTGCGGGTGCGGGCGACCGGGAGTGTTGACAAAGAACGCTGTTCCAGGGCCATTGCCCTGGAAACGGCCATGCCGGGCAGCCTTGCCCGGCATAACACCGTTTTCGACTATACCTGTCTTTTCGCGGCCCCGGCAAGCGAATCGTGGATCCGGCGGCCGCTTTTTTCCTCTCTCGGGCAAAAAAAAGGGCGGCCACAAGGGCCGCCCCGAGATCAACTGCCAGGCCTTGCTTAGAGGAGGTCGGCGATGGCTTCTTTTTCGCTGAGCAACTCAGCCTCGGTGGCCTTGATCATCTTGCGGGCGAATTCGCTGACCGGCAGGCCGCTGACCTCTTTCCACTCGCCGTTTTCGCAGACGATGGGAAAGGCGAACATGAGGCCACTGCTGACGCCGTAGCTGTTGCCGTCGCTGCACACGCCCATGGAGACCCAGCGGCCGCCCGAGCCCATGGCCCAGTCGCGCATATGGTCGATGGCGGCGGAGGCGGCCGAAGCGGCGGAGGAGGAGCCGCGCGCCTTGATGATCGCCGCGCCGCGCTGCTGCACGGTGGGGATGAAGTATTGCTCGTACCAGTCGTTGTCGACCTTATCCTTGACGGCGGCGCCATCGACGGTGGCGTAGCTGATGTCGGGGAACTGGGTGGAGCTGTGGTTGCCCCACACCACCACCTTTTCGACCTTGGTCGGGTGGCTCCCGGTCTTGGTGGCGATCTGCGACATGGAGCGGTTGTGGTCGAGCCGCATCATCGAGGTGAAGTTGCGCGGATTGAGGTCCGGGGCGTTCTTCATGCAGATCAGGGCGTTGGTGTTGGCCGGGTTGCCGACCACCAGCACCTTGACGTTACGGCTGGCGTGGTCGTTGAGGGCCTTGCCCTGGACGGTGAAGATGGCGCCATTGGCCTTGAGCAGGTCGGAGCGCTCCATGCCGGGACCGCGCGGGCGCGAGCCGACCAGCAGGGCATAGTCGGCGTCCTTGAAGGCGACGTTGGGGTCGTCGGTGGTGACGACGCCGGCGACCAGCGGGAAGGCGCAGTCATTGAGTTCCATCAGCACCCCTTCCAGGGCCTTCATTGCCGGGGGGATCTCCAGCAGCTGCAGGATGACCGGCTGGTCGGGGCCGAGCATGTCGCCGGCGGCGACCCGGAAGATAAGGGAATAGCTGATCTGACCGGCGGCGCCGGTAATGGCAACACGTACAGGGGTTTTCATTGCATCCTCCTTGGGAAGGGTTTCTTGATCCGAGGCGGTGCCTGGCACCGGCCGAACGGACGGCCAGCCTCCATGGCCGGGAACTTTGTCCCGAAAGGGGGAGGTGGTGCGCCGGGGAGCCTCGTTTCCTCTCAACAACGCTGCCGGGGCCCGGGTGAGTGGCGATATCCCGGGGCGGCGTGGCGGGCGGTTACGCCATCTTGGAACGTCGCAGATCTTCCTGCATCAGCTTATAGTTGATGCTGTCCACCAGCGCCTGCCAGCTGGCCTCGATGATGTTTACCGACACCCCCACCGTGCCCCAGGTGTTTTGGCTGTCGCGGCTCTCCACCAGGACGCGCACCCGCGCCTCGGTGCCGTGCTCGCCGGAGAGCACGCGGACCTTGTAGTCGGTCAGCTCCATCTCTTCAAGGCTCGGGTAGAAGCGGGTCAGGGCCTTGCGGATGGCACAGTCGAGGGCGTTGACCGGGCCGTCGCCCATGGCCGCGGTATGCACCTCGCGGCCGCTGACGAACATGCGGATGGTGGCCTCGGTGAGGGGCGGCTGGTCCATGCGGTACTTGTCGTTCATCACCCGAAAACTCTCGAACTTGAAGTAGTTGCGGGTCATGCCCATGGCGCGGCGCATGAGCAGCTCGAAGCTGGCCTCGGCCCCCTCGTACTGGTAGCCCTGGTTTTCGAGTTCCTTGAGCTCGCTGACGATGGTTGCCAGCACCGGGTCGTTGGGGGTCAGCGGCAGCCCCCACTGCCGAGCCTTGTGGAGGATGTTGGCGCGGCCGCTCTGGTCGGAGATGAGGATGCGGCGGATGTTGCCGACCTTGTCCGGGGCGATGTGCTCGTAGGTCAGCGGGTTGTGCTTGACGGCGCTGACATGGATGCCCCCCTTATGGGCGAAGGCCGATTCGCCGACATAGGGCTGGTAGCGGTTCTGGGGCAGGTTGGCCAGCTCGTTGACCAGGCGCGAGGTGGTGAAGAGCCGGTCGATGTTCTTGCGTACCTCGCACTCCACCCCCATCTTGAAGACCAGGGCGGGGATGATCGACGTCAGGTTGGCGTTGCCGCAGCGTTCGCCGAAGCCGTTGATGGTACCCTGCACCTGGCGCACCCTGGCCTCGGCGACGGCGATGAGCGAGTTGGCGACGGCGGTCTCCGAGTCGTTGTGGGCATGGATGCCGAGTTCGACATTCTTGCCGGTCCCCGCCAGGTGTTCTCGCACCCGGGCGATGATCGGCGGGATCTCGTGGGGCAGGGTGCCGCCGTTGGTGTCGCAGAGGACGATGGTCTGCGCCCCGCCACGCACCGCGCTCTCCAGGGTGCTGAGGGCGTAGTCTTCGTTGTTCTTGAAGCCGTCGAAGAAGTGCTCGGCGTCGTAGAAAAGGAAATCGACGCGGGGACGGAGGTAGGCGAGGGTGTCCTCGATGATCTCCAGGTTGTCCTCAAGGCGGATATGCAGGGCGTCGACGACATGAATGTCCCAGCTCTTGCCGAAGATGGTCACCGCCGGCGTTCCCGCTTTGAGCAGGGCCTGCACGTTGGCATCCTCTTGCGGCGGGTTCTTGAAGTGGCGCGTGGCGCCGAAGGCGGCCGGTTTGGCGTGGCTGAGCGGCGTCGTCTGCATGCGCTGGAAATATTCCACAGACACCGGGTTGGAGCCCGGCCAGCCCCCCTCGATGAAGTCGATGCCCAGTTCGTCGAGGGCCCGGGAGATACGGATCTTGTCGTCGACCGAGAGGTTGAAGTTCTCCGCCTGGGTGCCGTCGCGGAGGGTGGTATCATAGAGTTCGACGTAGTGAGTCATGGATGTCTGGGGGAAAGGGCGAGTCGTCGGCCCGGTGCTGTCCTTGGCGGAAGGCCGGGCGGCTTGCGGTCGCGGCATGGCTGAGCGACCTCGCATGATAGATAACTTCCCCGAAAATTGCAAAGGACAAACGAGCGGTGGCGGCCATTGCCGCCGCCGCTGGTGTCGTCAAAAACCGACCGACCGTCAGCTCGGCTGCACATGACAAAGATGTAACCCGTTGTCGTAGAAAGAAGAAATATGGTATTTGGGGAAAAGTCGATTGCATTCTTCTGGTTTTTTCTATAACCTGTGGGGGCAGCGCAGCACCCTGCCCGCGTCGGAAAATCAGTTGCGGGCCGTGCCGCACCCCACCTCAACACTCCATGAGCGAACACTTTTGATGAAGCTGAAACCAATCAAGCCGAAGCGCATCTCCGATCAGGTCTTCGAACAGATCCGTGAACTCATCTACAAAGGGGAGTTCAAGCCGGGTCAGCAGATTCTGCCGGAGCGGGAACTGGCGGTGTCCATGGCGGTGAGCCGCACCTCGGTGCGCAATGCTATCAACAAGCTGGTGACCCTCGGTCTGCTCGAGCATCGCCAGGGCCAGGGTACCTTCGTCAGCTCCCCGGAATCGCGGCAGGGCAACCCGCTGACGGCGGCCATGGCCACCGACGAGGCCACCCCCGACGACCTGCTCGAGGTACGCCTCGGGCTCGAGGCCAACGCCGCCATGCTGGCGGCGCAGCGGGCCACCGAGGCTGATCTGCGGGCAATCAGCAACAGTCTCGAGGAAATGGCCCAGGAACTCGCCGACTGCGACCGCATCGGCACCATCTCCGACACTGCCTTCCACATGGCGGTGACCTTCGCCACCAAGAATCCGGTGCTCATCCACCTGATGCGCAATTTTTACGACTTCCTCTTCGTCGGCATCAAGAAGAACCTCAGCCATATGTATATGAACCGCGAGGCCCTGGAAGAGGTGCTCAAACATCACCGCGACATTTTCGCCGCCATCGAGAGTCGTAGCCCGCAGGCGGCCTTCGAGGCCATGCAGAAGCATATCCGCTACGTCCAGGAGTATTTTCGCAGCCGCTGAGCGGCCACCGTCCGCCCGGAGGACCAACGACAACGGCCCGCGCCGCCCCCAAGCAGGGGCGGCGCGGGCCGTTGTCGTTGGTGGCGAGCGGGGCTACTTATTTGACCAGACCGTAGAATTCCGGGTAGAGGACGACGGTCAGCAGCACCAACACCTGGAGAATGATGAACGGTATCACCCCGCGATAGATATCGAGCGTGGTCATCTCCGGTGGCGTCACCCCCTTGAGGTAGAATAGGGAGAAGCCGAAGGGCGGGGTGAGGAAGGAGGTCTGCAGGTTGAGGGCGATGAGGATGGCGAAGAACAGGGGCTCGATGCCGATCACCTGGGAAATCGGCAGCAGCACCGGCACGACGATGTAGCAGATCTCGAAGAAGTCGATGAAGAAGCCGAGCAGGAAGATGACCAGCATGACCAGGAAGAGGAAAGTATACTTCTGGCCGGGCAGGTTGACCAGGGCCTCCTCGAGGATGGTATCGGCACCGCTGTAGAGAAAGACCATGGAGAAGGCGGTGGCGCCGATGAGGATGGCAAAGACCATGGCGGTGATCTTCACCGTTTCCAGGGCGGCCTCCTCGACCACTTTCCAACTGAGTTTGCGGTACATGGCGGCGAGAATCATGGCGCCGATGCTGCCCACCGCCGCCGATTCGGTGGGTGTGGCGATGCCCATGAAGATTGAGCCGAGGACGAGAAAGATGAGGATCAGCGGCGGGAGAACCGCGACCAGGGCCCGGCCGAGGTTACCAGCTGCCGTGCCTTCCATGGCCGGCATGGCCGGGGCGACGTCTTTTTTTATGAACGAGTAGATGAGGATGAAGACGATATAGAGGCCGACCAATACCAGTCCGGGGCCGAAGGCGGATTGGAAGAGGTCGCCCACCGGCAGTTGGAAGATATCGCCAAGGACAATCAGCACCACCGAGGGGGGAATGATCTGGCCAAGGGTACCGGCGGCGCAGATGGTGCCGGCCACCAGGGACTTGGAATAGCCATACTTGAGCATTACCGGCAGGGAGATGACGCCCATGGCCACCACCGAGGCGCCAACCACTCCGGTGGAAGCGGCGAGCATGGTGCCGACGAGAATGGTGGAGACGGCGATGCCGCCGCGGACCTTGCCGAACATGGTGCCCATGGCTTCGAGCAATTTTTCGGCCAGTTGCGACTTCTGGAGGATGATCCCCATGAGGATGAACAGCGGTATCGCCATGAGGATGGTGTTGTTCATGATCGAATAGACCCGAAAGGGCATCATCGAGAACATCTGCAGAAATTCTTTGGAGACCGCGAAGAAGGTGATATCCGGGGCAACCTCGACCATCGCCGCCATGATCCCGAAGAAGATCGACACCGAACCGAAGGTGAAGCCCACCGGGTAGCCGACGGCGAGCAGCAGCAGCGCCGCGCAGAACATTATCAGGCCGATCATTTGCTTTCCTCCATGCCGAGGCGAACCTGAGGCGTCGGTTTTCCCTGGCCGCGCAGGAGATTGATGTTCTGCACCACATAGCCTATGGAGGTAAAGATGAGGATGCCGAAGCTCACCGGAATCATGCCTTTGATCAGGTAGCGGTAGGGGAGGCCACCGGGGTTTTCGGAGATTTCGCCGATGTTATAGGAACTGACGACGAAATCGAGAGAGCCAAAGAGCACCAGCAGGGCCAGGGGGAGAAGAAAGAAAATGGTGCCGATGATATTGATCCATGCCTTGGCCCGCACCGAGTAGCGGTCGTAGAGGAAATCGACCCGGACATGGGCTTCGTCGATTAACGACAGGGAGACTCCGAGGAGGATGCCGATGGAGAAGAGGTGCCACTCCAACTCCTGCATGGCCACGGAATTCTTGTGGAAGGCGTAGCGCGAGACCACGTCGTAGAAGACGTTGAGGGTCATGAGCAGGAAGACCAGGGCGAGGAATTTGCCCAGGTAGATATTCAAGCGACGGTAAAAACGTTCGATGGTCAGCAGCATGGGTAGACTCCGGCGGGCGGATGCGGGGCGGTGGCGGGTGGCAAGCGGCCTCCTGTATAGCGCAGAAGCTCGTCCACCCCCCTCTGACAGGGGGGGGGACGAGAGGGGAACCATGTTCAGGCAAGGTTGTGGGCCGTTTACTTCTCAACCATTTGCGTGGTCTCGAGGTAGTACTGGGTGGAGATGCGGCTCCACACTCTGGCCTTCTTCATATATGCCTGCTGCGATTCGTATACTTCCTTAAACTCGGGATTCTGTGCGGCATAGGCCTGCATCACCTCATCGTTGGCCTTTTTCATCGCCTTGAGTACATCTTCGGGGAAAATGGCCACCTTGATATTTGGGAACTCTTTCAGCATCTGTTCCCAGGCCAGCGAGCTTTCGTGATAGTTTTCGCTGTACATATCGGCGGCGACCGCCTGCATCGCCGTCTTCAACACTGCTTTGTATTCCGGGGACAGTTTATCGAACTCCGCCTTGTTGATCAGGAACTGCATGTCGGAAGCAGGTTCATGCCAGCCGGCATAGTAGAAGGGGGCGATCTTATGGAAGCCCATCTTGATGTCCATGCCCGGGCCGACCCACTCCAGGGCGTCGACGGTGCCGCGTTCCAGCGAGGTATAAAGTTCGCCGGAGGGGATGTTGATAACGCTGACGCCGAGCTTGGCAAAGACCTCGCCGGCGAGGCCGGGAATGCGCATTTTCAGGCCCTTGAGGTCGTCGAGGGTCTTGATCTCTTTGCGGAACCAGCCGCCCATCTGCACGCCGGTATTGCCGCCGGGGAAGGAATAGACACCGAATTTGCTGTAGACTTTCTCCTGCAGCTTCTGGCCGTCGCCATACCACAGCCAGGCGTTCTGCTCGTCGGCGGTCATACCAAAAGGAACCGAGGTGAAGAAGACGGTGGTGATGTCCTTGCCTTTCCAGTAATAGGAGGCGGAATGGCCCATCTCGAACTGGCCGCCTTTGACCATGTCGAGGATTTCCAGCGGCGCCTTGTGCTTCTCGGCGCCATCGACCTTGATCTCGAAGTTGCCGCCGGTCATCTCGCTGACGAGCTTGGCGAGTTTCGGAGCGGGCGAGGCAAGCGGGGTAAGGGTGCTGGCCCAGGTCATGGCACATTTCCAGCGCACCTTCTCGGCGGCCAGGGCCGGAGAGGCGAGCAACATGCAGCCGGCCAATACGCTGACGATCTTCCCAAGGTGTTTCATTTTTCTCCTCCACGGAAAAGGTTTCACAACATCGCCCCTAACGGGACTTGCCAGCCATGGGACAGGCGACGGCCAGCAGCGATAAACTGTGCTGATATGTAATACGCAGGAAAATTTCTCGCAACAGAGGAGAGCGAAGGGACGGCCAGGGAGGGAAAAAAAGCCGACGGATGGAGCGGTTGGCGGATTCTGGAGGGCAGGGCAGGTCTTGTCCCTTGCAACCTCAGAGGATCTTTTTGCCGAACAGCGAGGCGGCCAGGGCCACCGCCATCTCGGCGGTGCGGTTCTGGATATCGAGAATGGGGTTAATCTCCATGATATCCATGGAGAGGAGCTTGCCGCTGTCGGCGAGGATTTCCATGATCAGCTGGGCCTCGCGATAGGTGATGCCGCCCTGGGAGGGGGTGCCGACGCCCGGGGCGTTGAGCGGGTCGATGACGTCGAGGTCGAGGCTGACGTGGATGCTGGACAGGTGCGCGAAGCTCTTCAGCACCCGCGACAGGACGTTGCCGATGCCGATCTCGTCGACGTCGCGCATGGTGTAGACGGAGCAGCCCGAGGCCTTGAGCAGCCCCTTTTCCTCCCGGTCGAGGTCGCGGACGCCGATCAGGGCGACGTTCTCGGGTTTGACTTTGGCGCCGGGCCGGCCGATGTTGACCAGCTGCGGCGCGCCGAGGCCGAGCAGCACCGCCAGGGCCATGCCGTGGACATTCTGGCTGCGTGAGGTCTCCGGGGTGTTGAAGTCGCCGTGGGCGTCGATCCAGATGAGGCCGAGGTCGCGGCCGTCGGCGACGCCACCGACGGTGCCGATGGCCGCGCTGTGGTCGCCGCCGAGGAAGATCGGCGTCTCCCCGGCCGCCACCGCGGCGCGGCCGAGGCGCCAGGCCTCTTCACAGGCCTGGCGGATGAGGGGCAGCCGCGCCGCGAGGCTGGTGTCGGCCAGAGCGTAGTGGCCGGGAATGACGATATCCCCGCCGTCGAAGACGACATGGCCGAGGTCGCGCAGGGTGCCGGCGAGATCGGCGTAGCGGATGGCGCTCGGCCCCATGTCGACACCGCGATGGCTCTGCCCGAGGTCCATCGGCACGCCGATGATGCGTACGATCCTGCCCATGGCCTACCCGTTCTTGAGGTGGTTCCAGAGGTTGACGATGAAGTCCTGGACGTTGGTGAGGATGGCCTGGGCCTGGGCCGAGCCGCGGTTGGCGAGCTTGTCGGCGCTGAACTCGGACATGTCGACGACGTAGAAGCACACCGGGCGCACCGTGCCGTCCTCCAGCACCTTGTAGCCGGGGGTCATGTTGCCGAAGGCGATGGAGTGCAGCTGCGTCGCCATGGTGATGACCGTCGTCGCCTTTCGGGCGTGGGCGCGCATGAGGTCCTGAGACTGGTAGACGTTGCCCACCGTCTCCGGCAAGGGGCCGTCGTCGCGGATCGAGCCGGCGAGGACATAGGGGATGCCGTGCTTCTCGCAGGCGTACATGATGCCGTTGTCGATGCCCATCTCGCTGATGGCCTGCTTGATCGACCCAGCCTTGCGCACCTCGTTGAGGATGTCGAGGTGGTTGTAGTGGCCCATCGGCTGCAGCTGCTGGGTGTAGATGTTCTGGCCCAGGCCGGTGTTGTAGATGGCCGCCTCGATGTCGTGGGTGGCGAGGGCGTTGCCGGCCATCAGGGCCTGGCAGAAGCCGTTCTCGATGAGGCCCTGCATGGCGTTGCGCGAGTCCTTGTCGAAGGCCACCGCCGGCCCGAGCACCCAGACGATATAGCCATGGCGGCGGTCGTGCTTGAGGATCTCGTAGAGGGCGTCGTAGGAGTAGGAGAAGGGCGTCTCGCGGGTGCCGCGCGAGCGGAAGGAGAATTTGTCGGCGTTGGCGGCCGCCTGGCTGAAGCCTTTCTCGTGGACGAGGATGCCCTCTTCGCCGTTTTCGCTGCGGCCGACGACGACCATGTCGCCTTTTTTGAGGCGGCGCGCTTCGACCACCTCGATACCCCCGTCTTTAACGACGAATACCGCGTCCATGCGCGACTCCGGGGCGAGCAGCCAGGCGCCGGAGGCTACCTTGATATACTCCGGGTGGTTGGAGGTGGCGTGGTAGTTGGCCGGAGCAATGCCATCGGCCGGGGCCGGGGCCAGGCTTGCCGCCGGGCTGCGTTGCAGGCGGGGGTCGGAGAAATCCGGCGGGGTGTAGACGAAGGTCTGATCCATGGCGGCCTCGTGCTGGTAAAGGGGGGCGACCCGGCCGGCGCCGGCATCGCGGGAGAGGGGGGTGCCCTCGGTGTTTGAGACAGTATAGGGGTGGGCTGACAAAAATGCAAATAGGCGATGGCCGCCGGGACTTCGGCGCTTGCGTTGCCGGGGGAATCCCTTTACAATGAAAAGGCTCGAAATTACATGGGTCTCACTCTACAGCCCCCCAATCCGCACCCTATGCTCCTCTCCGCTTACCTCACCACCGGCCTGGCCATCAAGATCTTTTCACGGCTCTCCAAGGCCGATATCTCGGTGCATGGCCAGGAGCACCTGCCGCCGGGGCCGATCATCTTCGTCGTCAACCACTTCACCCGCGTCGAGACCCTGCTCCTGCCCTACTCCATCTATCGCCTCACCCATAAGCCGGTGCTCTCCCTGGCCGCCGCCTCCCTCTTCAAGGGCGGCCTGGAAAAATTCCTGACCATGGTCGGGGTGGTCTCAACAGACGACCCGCGGCGCGACGAGCTGATCATCAGAAATCTGCTCACCGGCGCCGCAGACTGGATCATCTTCCCTGAAGGGAGCATGATCAAGACCAAGAAGATCGTCCACGGCGGGCGCTACATGGTCGCCGACCCCGACGGGATGCGCGAGCCCCATACCGGGGCGGCCGCCCTCGCCCTGCGCGCCGAACTGCTGCGTCGCCGTCTGCTGCAGGCGGCCCGGGAGCCGTCCGGCCCCGCGGCGGCGCTTGCCCCGCTCGGCATAGACAGCCTCGACGAGGTGCCGACCACCGGAGTGTCCATCGTCCCGGTCAACCTCACCTACTACCCGATCCGCACCGCCGAGAACATCGCCCTGCAGATCGCCTCGCGTCTCGTCAAGGACATGTCGGAGCGCATGGTCGAGGAGATCATGACCGAGGGCACCATGCTGCTCTCCGGGGTCGATCTCGATATCCGCTTCGGCGCCCCCCTGGCCATGGGGGATTTCCTTTCTCAAAACGGTCTCGAGGACGCGGCCGCCGCGGAAGCGCCGCTGGGTTACGCCATCTCGCCAGGGCTGAAGGACAAGATGCGTCCGGTTGCGTATGAGATCATGCAGCGCTACATGCACGATATCTATGCTCTGACCACCATCAACCACGAGCACCTTCTCGCCGCCTTCCTGCGCATGTACCCCTTCCGGGAAATCCCCGAGAGCGACCTCAAGCGCCGCATCTTCTATGCCGCTTCGCTGGTCACCGGCAAAAAGGGGGGCAAGGATATCTTCTTCGTGCATCGCTCCTTGCGCGAGAACCAGGCGCACCTGCTCATCGACGACCGCTACGGCAAGTTCGCCAATTTCTTCGCTCTGGCCGGAGAAAAAGGGGTTCTGCGCCGTCGCGGCGAGATGCTGGTCTGTGATCGCGCCAAGCTCTCCGGGCCGCTCAGCTTCCACCGCGGGCGCATCGACAACCCCATCGAGGTCATGGCCAACGAGGTCGAGCCGCTGCAGCAGCTCTCCGCCCTCTTGCGCCGCCTGGCGCGCCTGCCGTCGTTCGTCGTGCGTCTGGCCATCATCCGCTACCTGCTGCGGGAGGACCGCGCCGCCCACCAGCGGGCCTGCCAGCTCTTTCCGGTGGTGGCCGAGGGGCGGCAGGTCGCCGACGGCCGCTCCTTCCTCCTGCCGAGCTGGCGGCGCAGTCTGGGGGTGGTGCTGGTGCACAGCTACCTGGCCAGCCCGGCCGAGGTGCGCGGTCTCGCCAGGTACCTGCGGCGTCGCGGCATCTGGGTCTTCGCCCCGCGCCTTCCCGGTCATGGCACCTGCGTCGAGGACCTCGCCCTGCGCAAGCACCGCGAGTGGGTAGAGACGGTGGAGAGCGCCTATGTCCTCCTGCGCACCGTCTGCCGCCGGGTGGTAGTGGGTGGGGTGGCCTTTGGCGGCAGTCTCGCCCTCGACCTCGCCGCGCGGGCGCGGGTGCGGGGGCTGGCAGGGGTCTTCGCGGTGTCGCCGCCCTTCGCCCTCAAAGACTACTCGGCCCGCATCATCCCCCCCAGCGATGTCTGGAACCGCTTCCTGGCAAAACTCAAGCGGGAGGAGAAGCCGAACGACTACCTGCAGTTCACCGGCGATGACGAGCGGGGCAACTACTCGCGCAACCCGGTCTCCGGGGTTCATGAGGTCGGCGACTTCCTCGAGGAGATCTCCGACCGCTATGGCGAAATCGCCGTGCCCGCACTGATCATGCAGAGCGAGGCCAACCCGGTGGTCGACCCGAAGGGCTCGCAGCGCATCTTCGCCATGCTCGGTTCGGCCGACAAGGAGTTCGCCATGCTCTCCGGGGCGAGGCATATCCTCGTCGCCGGCGAGGGGGAAGAGCGTTCCTGGCGGCGCATCGCCAGCTTTCTCGACTCGTTGTGATGAGGGGCGGCGGCGCGGTCGATGGCCATGGCGGGGCCGGTGCCGCCGGCGTTTTCTGTCGGCGGACCTCCGTCAACGGTGCAGAGTGTTCCCACGGCAGGAGCAGCGAGGAAGGAGAAAATGGCGATGAGTGACGGACAGGACTGCGGGGAACTGTGGCGAGAGTACTGCGACAGGTTTGCCGACATGGCCGCGGAGGGGCTGCGCCCCGGCTGCCATCCCCGCCTCCTCCGCCATGACCGGCCGGCGGGGCGGGCCCTGGTGCTGGTTCATGGTCTCAGTGATTCGCCGGCCTTTCTCGGGGCTGTGGCGGAGCACTTCCACCGCTGCCTCGGCTACGACGTCTACCTGCCGCTGCTCGCCGGCCATGGCCTGCGCCAGCCACGGGGCATGCGCGGGGTGCGTCTCGAACAGTGGCTGGACAATGTCCTCTTCGCCGTCGCCGCTGCCGCCCGCGGCGGCGCCGTGGTCTCCCTGGGCGGGCTGTCCACCGGCGGCGCCCTCGCGCTCCTCTTGGCCATGGGGGAGGAGGCCGGCGACGGCGACCTCTTCCTGTTTTCTCCGGCGCTGGGCCTGGCCGACGGTCCCTGGGGCTTCTCCGGTCCCGTCAAGGAGCGGCTGTTGAAGCAGCGCTGGGTGGCAGCGGCGGATCGCCTCCTCGACATGGCGCTGCCCCTGGTAAGGCGCCATCCCTGGCGCTATGACCGCGTGCCGCTGGTCGCCGCCGCCCAGCTGGTGCGGCTGATGGAGAGGCTCGCCGGGCTTGATGTTGCATGTGCGCCAGGTTTCGCGAAAAGAATCTTTGCCGCCTGGAGCGAGTGCGACCGGGTGGTGAGTGTGGTGAGAATCCGCGCCCTGGCCGAGCGGGCCGGGACGGGCCGCTTCCACCCCTTCGTCCTGCCGGTGTCGGCAGGGGTCGCCCATGCCTCGGTGGTGCTGCAGCGGCCGGTCTATGGCGTCGGTGGGGGCGGCCAACCCCTCGAGGCGGCCAACCCCCGCTTTGCGGCGATGCTTGCCGCCATCGAGGCCTTCAGCGCTGGTACATCCTGCTGATCTCGGCCTTGTGCCGCTGTTCGACGACGTTACGCTTCAGCTTTAGAGTCGGGGTGAGGAGGCCGTCATCCACCGTCCAGGGTTGCAGGCTGAGGGTGAGGTCCTTGATGAAGACGAAGCCGGGGAAGTGGCGCAGCAGTTTCTCCACCCGGCCGAGGACGGCCTTCTTGACCTCTGGCCGGGCGAGCGACGATGAGTCGGCGCTCACCCCCAACTGCCCCGCCAGTTCCTCCCACAGGGGGCGGTGCAGCACGGCGATGAGGGTGAGGTAGGGGCGGCCCTCGCCGAGCACCATGCTCTGCTCGAAGAGCGGGTCCATGGCGATGGCCATCTCCATGTCGCCGGGGGCGACCTTCTCGCCGTTGCTGAGGACGATGATCTCCTTGAGCCGGCCGACGATGCGCAGGTGGCCGTCTTCGAGGACGGCCTTGTCGCCGGTATGCAGCCAGCCCTCCTGGTCGATGGTGCGCGCGGTGGCCTCCTCGTTGCGCCAGTAGCCCTGCATCACCGCGGGGCCGCGCACCAGCAGTTCGCCGCTGTCGGCGATGCGCACCTCGAGGCCCGGCAGGGGCGGGCCGACGGTCTCCGGGCGGTTGTCGTCGGCGCGATTGACGCTGATCACCGGGCTGGTTTCGGTGAGGCCGTAGCCCTGGTGAACGGGGATGCCGAGGCCGATGAACACCCTGGCGATCTCCGCCGAGAGGGGGGCGCCGCCGCTGATGATGAGGCGCAGGCGGCCGCCGAACTTGTCGCGCACCTTGGCGCCGACCAGCCGGTCGAGAAGCGGCCGCAGGAGGAGCGCCGGCGAGCTGCGGCCCCGCCCCTGGCGATGGAGGAAATCCTGCCAGCCGACGGATACCGCCCGGTGGAAGAGGGCGGCGCGGATCTTTGGCCCCGCCTCGAGGGTGGCGACGATGCCGGCGTGGATGCGCTCGAAGATGCGCGGCACCGCCACCAGCACCGTGGGCCGCTGGCTGACCAGGTCCTCGCCGAGGTCGGGGATGGATCGGGCGAAGACCACCGTCGACCCGGCCATCATCGGCATGTAGTAGCCGGCGGTGCGCTCGAGCATGTGAGACAGGGGCAGAAAGGAGAGGAAGATGTCCTCGGGGTGGATGGCCATGGTCGACAAGCCCGCGGCGCAGTTCTGCAGGATGTTGTCATGGCTGAGCATCACCCCCTTGGGCGGCCCGGTGGTCCCGGAGGTGAAGACGATGGTGGCGGTGGGCCGGGCGGTAACGGCGAAGGGTTCAGTCTGCTGCGATGCCGCCTGCAGCCAGCTTCGCAGGGGGACCACCTTGCCGTCGCCGCCGCCCTCGACCTCCGGCAGGCAGGTGACGATGCGCTGCAGGCAGGGCAGCCCGGAGACTGCCGCGGCGAGGCGATCGCGGTAGTGGTCTCCAGGGCAGAGCAACACCCGCGTCTCTGTATTGTCGAGGATATAGGCGATGTTTTCCGGGCGGTCGTTGGCGTAGAGCGGCACGACGATGAGGCCCAGGGACATGGCGGCCTGCTCGAAGGCCACCCACTCCGGGCCGTTGGCAAGCATCACCGCGACGCGCTCGCCGGGCGCGAGCCCTTCGGTGGCCAGGGCGCCGCGGCGCCGCGCCACCATGGCGAGCACCTCTCCCCAGGCGAGGTCGCGCCAGGAGGCGGCCTCCCTGTCGAACCAGCGGTAGGCGGTGTGCCCCCGGTCTTTCGTGGCCCGGGCGAGGAAGAGGCCGGGCAAAGTGAGGCAGGACTCGGGACTGAGATAGTCGGTGCCGTTCATCGTTTCCCCCCTTTCCGGGACCTGCGTCCCGGCGATGCCATGTGTATCGCCTAAGCCGCGGGAAGCGGCCGGATGTGCGGAGAAATCGTCATCTCTCTCGATCATACGCCCAACGACTAATGGGATGCAACGACAATCGCCTCCCAAAGCCCTGGCAGGGTTTGAATTTGAGTTTTTCCGTCGGGTCGAGTAGGCTGGGGCCATGTTGACGGCAGGGGAAGGCGCCTCGACGCGGCGCCGCGCAGGTCGAATAAACGGCGATGATCGCCACCAGAAAAGAGGACAGACGATGACCAGAACACTACTCGTTACCGGGGCGACCTCCGGCTTTGGCCGGGCCTGTGCCGAGCTGTTCGCCGCCAGAGGCTGGCGCCTGGTGCTGACCGGCAGGCGCGGCGGCCGGCTTGCCGAGCTTAAGCGGCAATTGGCCCCGGCAGAGGTGTATACGGCGAGCTTCGACGTGCGGCGGCGCGACGAGGTCGAGGCGATGTACGCAGCGCTGCCCGACGGCTTCCGCGATATTGACGTGCTGCTCAACAACGCCGGGCTCGCGCTGGGGCTGGCGGCGGCCCACGAGACCGACCTCGAGCAGTGGGAGACCATGGTCGATACCAATATCAAGGGCCTGCTCTACATGACCAGGCGCTTTCTGCCCGACATGGTGCGGCGCCGCTGCGGCCATATCGTCAATATCGGTTCGGTGGCCGGCTCCTGGCCCTATCCCGGTGGCAATACCTACGGCGCCACCAAGGCCTTCGTGCAGCAGTTCTCGCGCAACCTGCGCGCCGACGTGCACGGCACTGGAGTGCGGGTCACCAATATCGAGCCGGGGCTGGCGGAGAGCGAGTTCTCCCTGGTCCGTTTCGAGGGCGACAGGGACAAGGCCGCCAAGGTCTATGAAGGCACCGAGCCGCTGACACCCGCCGATATCGCCGAGATCGTCCTGTGGACGGTGGAGCGCCCGGCCCATGTCAATATCAACAGCGTCGAAGTGATGCCGACCTGCCAGAGCTGGGCCAGTCTGGCGGTGGCGCGCAAGAGCTGATCTCCACTACGAGGTTACGATGAGACTATTGTCGCTGCTGATATTGGCGCTGCTGCTGGCGGCTCTTCCCACCGGGGCGGAGGCGGCCGACGAGCTGCTCTGGGAGAAGACCCTGCCTTTCAAGGAAGCCACCGTCAAATACCTTATCAAGGGCATGGAAGAGGGCACGGAGACCCTCTATATCCGTAAGGGTGGCAAGGAGCGGGCCACCTATCGGGAGACGGTCTCCAACATGATGGGCATGAAGATGAACAACTCCACCGTCACCATCCGCGACGAGGAGTTCATCCATACCTACGATCTCGGCAAGGGGGAGGGCTTCAAGGCGGTCAACCCCCAGAAATACATGATCGAGGAGTACCGCAAGCTGTCGGCCGCGGAGCAGGGCAAGGTGCGCGACAGCGCCAAGAAGATGGGGGCGGCCTTCACCGAGGGCATGGGCGGCAAGGTCACCCCCAAGGCCCGCGAAATACTTGGGTACTCCTGTGATCAGGTGGAGATCATGGGCGGCTCGGTGACCTACCTCATCCATAATACCGATATCGCCCTCAAGACCGAGATGAACATCATGGGCATGAGTCTGACCATGCAGGCGGAATCGGTGGACAAGGCGCCGGTGGACGACCGATTCTTCCAGCACCCGCAGAACATCGTCGCCCAGGTCGACCCCCAGGCCGACGAGATGGCCAAGAACATGGCCATTCAGGCTATCGCCATGCTCAGGAATCCGGAGAGCGCCAAGAAGAGTCTGCTCCTGCCGCCCCAGGCCATGGGCGAGGGGGCCATGGACATGTCCCCGGAGGAACGGGAAGAAATGATGCAGCAGATGGAGGAGATGATGAAGGGTTTGCAGGGCGCCAAGCCCCGCTAGTGAGGCCGTTTGCGGCCAGGCGAACCCTCGGAAAAATCTATTGACACCGTCACCCTGTCGGTATATAGTGCCCGCCTACGCTGCTCCGGCGCCTTGTGGCGGGGCGGCGGCGAACACAAACACATGCAGTTGATTGCACCTCTGTAATCCTCGGTAGCTCAGTCGGTAGAGCAGGTGGCTGTTAACCACCCTGTCGGCGGTTCGAGTCCGTCCCGGGGAGCCAGTTCTCAAAACGGCCCTTTTTCTTCGGAAGAAGGGCCGTTTCTTTTTTTCGGGCTTGAGAGGGTGGGGAGACGGTCGGACGGTGACGGGAAGTTCTCTGATGCCGGCCTGGTGCCGACTGACGTCAAAGCGGGATGATCTAAGGCGCGGTTGTCCAGCCTGTCTTTTCTCCAGTGGCTGGTGATATCAACTCATCAAGCGGGGCCGATGGTGTGGCACCTTGTTGAGAAAATCCCTTCCGGGACATTGCGGCGCATTGGCAGGAAGCAACGCCTGAGGAAAGCGACGCAAATGGTTATCGCACTCTTCTCCCAGGTGAATAAAAAAAGGTGGGGACGGCGTCATGCCACCCCCACCCTGGAATCGCTTGTCGTGAAAACATCAGGAGCGCTTGCGACGTTTCAAACCTGCAAGACCAAGCAGCCCAGTACCGAATAACAGCATGGTGGCCGGTTCGGGGACCGGATTCACACCGACGGCGTTGATATCAAAACCATCCCTACCTTGGGTATAGGGAGTTGTGTCGAGAACGCCCAGATACCTGAAAGGGCCTCCAGCCAGAGGGGTGAAATTCAGAACGGTGTTCTCGAGTATATTGCTGATACTTCCAACGAATTCCCATTCAAATATAAATGGATCCGATGTGGTAGCGCTTACATATACTTCGAGATTCTCGACATACCCGGCGCGGCTGCCATTGGTTGTTTCGACGATTACGCCTGCAACATCAAACCAGGTGCCAAAATCGAATACGGCATAGCCCCCCAGCCCCAAGCTCAAAAATTTGTCATCCGGAGCCCCCAAGGCATTTTCCAACTCCATCCTTCCGGCGGTTCCGTAGTTGGTTCCTCCGTGAAAGTAGGCAACATCGGTCGCCCAGATGGTATCGGCTTGAACTGGCTGAGTCATCGTTGCACTCATCAACAGCACTGCACTGCAAAGAAGGAGCAAGCTTTTCATGAAATCCTCTTTTTGTCGTTGTTTGCGGAGGTTCCGTCCACAGGTTTCCGCTTCGGTCATGGATATCTTTGCGACCGCCATCTGCCTTGCGCACCACCGGCCACTAGCAAATTGCGCTCCATTTCAGATAGCTAACTGGGGATATTCAGTTATTATAACGATATACAAATATAAGTATTTCATCTTTGGGGGCAGAATGGAATGAGGACGCGCTCGGGCGTCGGAATTCCGTAATTATGTTTCCGGTATGCCGGAACACTCTGAGGCTGAGTCCGGAAATTCGATCAAACTCTGGCGCTGAATTGGCGCTGCCCGCCCGCCAGACGTTGCCGCCACTTCACACAGGGGGCAGGGGTTGGCACGCGCAGAACAATGCCACTTGAATGAACGCTTTAGCAGCCCCTCCGGCACCCGAGGAATGGTCTGGCCGGCCATGAGGGCAAGGTAGCGCGTGGGTGGCGGCGAGCGGATAATTTGCGGGCCGAAGCGGTGCTTTCCTGATAAATTCTTTTCTTCTGCCACCAAGGATCGCTGCGTCCAGTGGCCGTTCACGGATCTCGTGCAGGCGGAGCCGCGCACGACCGCTGGTTGCGGCACGGTCCGCAGGCACAAGCGGAGTCGTCCTGTTCATCGACGGGTGGCTTGTCTCCCAAGCAAAAGGATTCGACATGAACGAACCCTCACCGCGTTTCTGGCCCATCTTTTTCGAGCTCTACGAGTCGCTCCCCCGGCAGGGGCCGGGCAACCGCGACTGCGCCGCGCGAGCCATGGCGCTCTGTCGCGACCTGCCCCCAGGGGCAGCGGTGCTGGACCTGGGCTGCGGTGTCGGGTGGCAGACGCTCATCCTCGCCGAACTCATCTCTGGTCACATTGTGGCGATGGACAATCACGTCGCGAGTATCGACCGTCTCCGCGCTACGGTTGCCCTGCGGGGGCTCCAGGGGCGGATCGAGCCCAAGGTCGGCGATATGGCCAGCCCCGGCCTGCCCCCGGCGAGCTTCGATCTCGTCTGGTCAGAGGGGGCGCTCTATAATATAGGTATAGAAAAGGCCCTGCGAGTCTGCACTACACTGCTGCGCGCCGGCGGCTATGTCGCCTTCACCGACGCGGTCTGGCGCAAGGACAACCCTCCTCCCGTGGTCAAGGCGAGTTTCGAGGGCGACTATCCAGCCATGGGCAAGGTCGCCGATGTCGTGGCGATGATCGAGCGTAGCGGATTTACACTCCTCGGCCATTTCACCCTGCCGGACGAGGCGTGGTGGGATGATTTCTATACCCCGATGGAACGTCGTATCGTCGAACTGCGCGGAAAATACGCGGGTGACGAAGAAGCCCTGGCCGTGTTGGACCAGATCGCCGAGGAGCCGGCGATGCACCGCAGATACTCAGACTACTACGCCTACGAGTTCTTCGTGGCGCGTTTAGAGAAATAAATGATTCTCCGCGCCTGGAAAAGCTGAGGGGAAGATTCCGCCAGCGAGGCACTCGCGTCTTGACCTCGCAGGCCCCCGGCGAGTCGCCCGGCGCCTGGGGCCAGGTATCGACGCGGCTCTCCTTCCTGCGAAGGGGAGCCGCGTTTATGCTTTCAGCGCACGAGAAAGGTGGGACGGTTATTGAACGCCGATTTCCCGAGCGGCAGCGGTGCTGCAGGTGCCGCAAGGAGTGTTCAGGGGAAGGAGATGGTGATGCGGTCATCGCCGCCTTCGTGGCGAACCTTGACCTTGAGGTCGAGACTGCTGTTACGCACCCCGAGGGCGAGGGTGATCTTGCCCTTATCCTCTTCGATATGGGTGATGGCGCGGACCGCTTCGACGATCTTCCGGCCGATTTCCGCGCTTGGCGCTGGCAGGTCGGCCTCGCGGTATTCGGCGCTGACCTTGACCTTGCCGCCCCTGGTGGTGGTGAGGGTGATCTTCTCGGCATTGCTGTTGATGCCATGCAGCACTGCGAGTGCCAGCCACTTGAGCGCCGCCTCGTCGCTTTCCGCTTCGCGGGTGATGTTGGACATCTCCTTGAGCGGGTCGGTGGTGGCGAAACAGTCGCAGAGTTCCTGAACTTTGAGATGGGTGTTGGTGGTGTCTTTCATAATCGAAGCTCCTTATCGATGGCCCCAGAGGTCCGGGCGAGTGTTGTTGGCCAAGGACTGCTACCTTGTGGCATCAACCATAACCACCCTTGGCGCAGACGCAATATCGATGGCTTACCTGTCAAAGCGATTTCTTTGCTGGGCGCTGGGCACGGTGCGCATGGGTGAGGGGGCTGCAAGGAGAGAGTGGAAGAACCTGCCGGGGAATGGATGATGCGCAGCTGGAACCGGCAGGCACCGACGATCGTTGAGTCATGAAATGGTGACAAAATTCCGCAGCCCACAATTTCGCAGGAGCCAGAGTGGGTCTTGAATGGCCCTGACTGTTGTGTCGGCCGCCGGCGAGTCGGGTTGTGCCTGCGAAGAGTCGGGTTGGCCTTGACGCCTTATAAGGAGCGTGGTATATATCCGTTCCTTCGCTCAATCCTGCAAGCCGGGCCTGATTTCTCGAAATCGGGCCTTTTTCAATGCAGCTTTCATTGTCGGGGCATAGCGCAGCCTGGTTAGCGCGCCTGCCTTGGGAGCAGGAGGTCGCAGGTTCGAATCCTGCTGCCCCGACCATAAATCAAGCGTTTAGCCTCTCTGGCTAAGCGCTTTTTTTGTCTGTCTTCCGCTCCGACGCGCAACACGTTGGCCCACCCTCGCTCTAGAAAGAACATTGAGCTCACCTCACGGTACCGATGGACAAAACACAAAACGAACACAGCATACTTAGGATCAATTGGGGCCGCCGCAAGGGGGCATTGTTCAACGCTGATTGACACAAATCTGACGCTGGCAACCATTGGATTGTTATCAGGCTGTATGGCAAGCAAGCGTGCTCATCCAGCCGCGGAGCAATTACAAAAGCCGGTTTACATTTTTGTCGGCAACTAGCGGCTGGGCTGGCCAAGCCGTGCAACAAGAACTGACATTGGGTAATTTTCACAAGTCCTGGGCAATGGGTTCTGTGTTGAAATATTATGTGGAAAGGAATACAACTCCAGAATTGTTATGTGATAAATTGTCACTTGTGGAGATTTGCCATCAAGACGATCGGCCGGCAATCGCCGAGACTGGCCCAGGCAGAGCCTTGACAAGGCGTCGGCAACCTGTTCCAACCATAGCTGCCGAAGCAATAGGGGGGCAGTGTGGGATGGTGGCCTTGCTCAGGCTGCTTTTCGTGTCATCGGCAACAGCTGTGTTGCCTTTCTCGGACTCGGCTGAAGAGGCACATCTATCGACGCGCTGCTCTCGTCACAGTTGGCTGGTGTCGACAATTCACCCAAGGCTGCGGATGAGCAGAGGCCAAAAAAACATGTAGAGGAAGCTCGGCATTGGTTGGCTGGGGTTATTTTCTTGTATATCGACGCCGATGAAGAAGTTTCAACTCGATACTCCTCTTGTCCGTACTGCCATCCTTCCCGGCATGGTTATCGGACTCGCCATTCTGCTGCGGATTCTCCTCGTTGCCGCCAGCCACGACAATGTGCCGGCGTCCAGTGACGAGGCATCAATCGTTCTCCAGGCCAAAGAGATCGCGCGCGGCAATTTGCCCCTCTTGTTTCTGGGACAGCCACTGCTCTTTCCGGTCGAGGCCTATACGATGGCTCCCCTGGTCGAGTGGTTGCCGCGCAATACCTTGGGTGCCCGCTATCAGACCTGGATGCTCGGCAGCCTCTCGGTAATCGGCTTTCTGCTCCTCGCTCGTACTGCCTTTGCCATAAAAGAACGGTGGCCGGCCTACCTCCTCATCCTTTTCCCGTCCTCCTATCTCCTGCTCTTGACCTTTGGCTATGCCCCCCCTCAGTATCCGACTTCGCTGACCCTCGCTTGGATGAGTATTCTGCTGGTGCTCAGGAATCGCAGGCGCCCCGGGATGTGGCTGCTGAGCATCGCCGGGGCGGCCAGTGGACTGGCGATCAGCAACCATCTTCTCTTTCTTCCGGTTGCTCTGGGGGCGTTTTTGTTGATTGTATTCGACGGCAGCCGCACAAAAGTCCTCAAGGACGCGCTGACGTTCACTCTTGGGCTATGCCTGGGGCTGACACCATTCTTGGCCGCCATTCTCTTGATTCCCGGTGCCTATTCGGAGTTCACGCCAGCGCAGTCTTTGCAAGATACTCTCCCTGGGCTCTATCGCTTCGTCATTTCCGAAAGCCTCGCCGGAGCGATGGGGATGTACCCGACCCTTTTTCCCGACTTGAGCGAAGCTCGCCAGGTATGGGCAAAGGAGATACGAGTGTTCTTTGCCGTCGGCTACGTCCTGCTCTGTGGCTATCTGCTGACCCTCCGTCTCGCCGCCCTGGTGCGCAATCTGCGTGCAAGAACCTGGCCAAAGCTCGAGATGGTGGACGCGGCCTTGGTCATCAGTCTGCTCACTATCTTCATCTTCGCCGCCCACGACAACGAGTATTTCGCCTTCCGCTACCTGCTTCATGCCGTCTGGTGCTTCCCTTTTCTTGTCGGCTATGCCTATGCGGCAGCTTCCGGTCGGACAAAGCAGGTCATTGCCACCGTGGTTGCCTGCTGTGTGGTGTTTAACGTAGTCTGCTCCACGAAAATGATTCGGCAATGGCGCAAGCCGGGGCGGATCAGCGCCTTTGCCGACCTCCCGTCCCTCTCGCCGCTGCTGGAAACCCTTTCGTCAATGCACATCGACCATTGTTACGCTTCGTTTTGGCTTGCTTATCGCATCTCCTTTGCGAGCGACGAAAAGATCAAATGCACCGGCCCCTACAACGAACGATTTCCACAATGGCCTATCCCCTACAAACAGGAGGTAGATACGGACGAGAAGACCGCCTTTGTACTCACGCAAACACTGGGAGCGAGGCTGACTGCCTTGGAGTTTGAAGCCAACACCGCCATGCAGGAAATTACCTACGAAAAGTTCGATTTTCATGACGGATCTTCACCGTTTAACATCTACTATCATTTCTCCGTTAACGCGCATGGGCAGGAACGTCTTGCTTCCATCAAGGAATCCATTGATTGCCCTCGGCACGGAGGTAATTCCGGGGGCGCGGCCACATTGTGTCATCAAGCAGTCTGGGGAGATGTATTGCCACTCTTCCATGTCTCCCTGACCGATCCCCAGACTTTGACCCGTCTGCAGCTGCAAGAAGGCCCACTCTCTGCCAACCTCGAAGAAAACCTGCGACTCGCCGTTCGCGATCACGGCCAATGGCGACTTTTGGAAAATGGTAACGATTATAGTTTTCTCCGCCTCAGCTTTGAACACGGCCATCCTCTCTACCACGATAGCTTTCGCCTCATCCGCTTCCAGGAAACCAACGCTGACGCTCTTAACATCGGCATGACTCAGCTTCCTGCTTCCTTTTCGGGGAAGTTGCCGACGTTTTCCCTTTTTGTCAGGCATTGAGGGTTTTTTCATGTAGCGATCCTTCGCTCTGCAGCAAGCATCCTTGTCGGCGTTGGCCTGTCCAAACACGCCTTTTCGCCGCTGAGCACAACCGCCCATACTGCTTCACGCGCTATTTCTAACACATATTGGCCAAGTCTTTTCCCTGCCATTGCAGCCTGAGCTGTTCCTGTTTTTTTGTTGACTTGTCATTTTTCCCAGCAGACGGAAGCTGCCACCTGGTGCTTTTTGCGCCCTGGCGCTGCCGTTGGCCCCTGTCTTCTCCCCTTGATATCTTCGCATCTCACCTCTTCGTCCCCTTTCTCCGTCGTAATAGGTATTTATACGGATTGAAAGATCTGGCCTGTTGTGTTACGCAGAATCCCCAGAATATTTCGTTCACGTAAAAACTCATAAATAACAAAAAGATAAGTAAATTTTCTTGTCCGTGCGGTGCTGACGATCCGTCTCGCGACAGGAACACAAAAGGGTGGGGTAGGGCTGCCGGCAATAGCAGATCAAGGCAGCGCGCATCGGCTGTTCTGCCTGGAGCGGTAGTGTACCATGCGCGAGGAATGTGAGGCTGCCTGACCGGGAAAGGGGTTGTCAGAAAGAGTAAACAGGTCGGAGGGGGGGAGAGGATGCTTTGGGACAAGGGGACACGGATGTACTTTTGGAAAAAGGGGAAGCTTCCCTTCAAGTTCTATCTGCTGGTGCTGCTGGCCTGCGCGCCCTTCGGGTTCTATCTCGACATCGTGCACCAGGGACTTGTCAATTACGAGGCGACGGAATCGTGCCAGTGGCTTGAGGCGCTGCTCTTTGCCATTCACAAGGATAAACTGTATTTTTTCAGCTTGACCCTCATCTCCCTGGGTGCCTTGGAGATGAGCTATCTCGCGGAGTATTTCCGTAACAAGATGCATTTCTGGGAGATCCTCGCCTTGTTCAATGTCATTCTGCTGGCAATCATCGTTTCCTTCATCAAGTTCGAAGTCAAGCTGGCCCTGAAGCCGCTTGTCTTTCTGCAGCCGTATCTCGTCGGATACTTCGTCTCCTTCGCCATCCTGCTCACATTTTTCGTCAAGAGACGCTCTCTGCGCTGAACCGCCGGTGATGGTCCCGTTTGCCATGCTGGAGAGGCCAAGACTTGTGGGTAACAGTTGCCGAACGACAATGCTCACGAGGCGACTGCACGTGACATCTTCAGGAGCGAACCGGGCCTCATCTGCCATGACAGGAAGGCGGGCGCATCAGTCTGACTGAGCAGGCCCGTGTTGAACCATAAACGACAGTGTCGCCGGCATCGGCTGCACTGCAGGACGTCACTGGGGGGTGACCATGATGCTGGCCGATGACAAACAATCCCGGATCAATATTACCGATCCCGATGAGTTGCAGAACTTTTTGACTACACTTTTCTTCATCATCGAATACTACAACTGCCGTCTGTTGCAGTTGAAGATCAGGGAGAAGGCCAAGGATCTCTCTATCGAGTTCGAGAAGTCCGTCTGGGAGCTTTTTCTCGAAGTGGGCAAGAGCGACCAAGATCCATCCATGCCCTTTGTGCTCAGGGCCTGCCTCGATGCGGGGGTGCGCCCCGTCAAGGACGAAAGGTACTTTGACCTGATGAGATATTGGCTTACCGCAGGTAAGCGAACGCTGCCGGCGCCTTCCAGGCCTGCGCCGGTCGCATTCGACGAGAATGCGACCGGGGGCGCAACTCAGGGAGATGCCAAGGCAATGCAACGGAATCTTGACCGTTGCAAATTTGAAGTCAAGGCGTCGATAAATACCGATGGCAGCTACCCGGTCAGCAAGAAGTTCACCGTCGTGCATAGCGAGTACGGCGAGAGTGTCGTTTCCAAGGACTATATCATCGTCTCCAGAGTCGAACTCGCCTGCATCCTCCCCGATCTGCTCATCAAGAAGAACAAGCTCAACGAGGAGACCGCCAAACACTATCTGCAGCGTTGGATTAAGAAACAGTTCGGCATCAGGTACAGCTACGAGATGAAGCTGTGCTTCAAGAGGATCACCGACCGGTTCAATCGGGCCTTTTACGCCAGGGGTGTGGTCAGCTCGCAGAAATTCAAGACGACACGGCCGGCGACAATCGAGATCGCCACCCTGTTTTCCATCCTCTACAAGGTTCTGGTTACCGATGAAAACGGTGGGCCGCTCTTCGAGAGTGTCGAGGCGCGGCGCATGACCATCGGCCTCTATCTCCTCCTGCGGTTGTGCAAGTCCTTCCGCACCAGATACGTGTGGCTCAAGGACGGTGCACTGAACAGGCTGCAACGGGTGGCGGACGAGGAGGCGAACTCGGCCGGGGTCATCGCCGGCCTCTCGTCGCGGTTCCGCCGAGGGGTTGCCTGCATCGATGCCATGCATCCCCTGGAATACAACTACTTCCAGGCGCGGAGCTTTGGCAATTTTTCCTGTATCAGGGGCCTCAATTATATCTTTCGCGGCGGCCTGCTGCCCTACCTTATCGAAGGCAAGGCGACCACGGTCATCGGCGAGGCTGGCTCGGGCAAGACTACCTTCGCCCTGCAGCGCATGGTGGAGATCGCCTTTTACGGCGGGTTGTCGATCTATATCAGCTTCGAGGAGAGCAATGTCATTATCGAGGATCGGCTCAACTCCTTCCGCCTCAAGAATAACCGGCACTTCGAGACGCTGACCGCGACCATTGGCGAATGCCGCGAGAAGATCCTCGCCTTCCACCGCCAGCACAGACACAAGGGGCTGATCCTGCTGCTCGATCTCTCTTCCGACGGGCTCCGACTCAATACCACCGAACTTATCGATTACCTTGGCAAGATCGCCATTGAGGCCGACTGGCGCTACCATGCCTTGACCATCGACAGCATCAACTCGCTGCACTTCAAGTTTTTCAAGATCATCGAAAAGCTGATGACCAAGAACTCGAAGCGCCGCAATGTCCGCGAGCTCATCGAGGCCATCAAGCACAACAGGTTTTCCGGCATCATCCTCAGCGAGAAAGGAGACAGGGATTTCGATATGCTGCCCTATCTCTCCGATGTGGTCGTCGCCCTGTCCATGAAGAATAACGGCCGGGTGGTCGAGGTGCAGAAGGCCAGGAACCAGAATTTTCAGTTCGGATGCCACCCCTTCAGGATCTCCGACGGGGTCGGCATGACCATCTATCCCTCGCTGAACGCGGTGCTCAGCGACCTGCGCCATAAGATCCGCAGTACCATCAGCGAGGAGAAGTGGCTGATGTTCTCACCTGGCGTCGGCGAGGCACTCGGCTTTCGCGGCCTGCTGGAAAAGAGCACCGTGCTCATGTATGGCAGCGCCAAGAACGCCAAGGCGCGGCTGCTTTACGAGCTCGTTCTGTGCGGCAACGAAGTGTCGGGAAAACAGGGCGCCGCGCCGCAGAGCATCCTTATCGTCACCTTCAGGTCCTCGGAGCAGCGTTACGAGAAGCTGCTCAAGAGCCATCAGGATCTCAAGAGAAAATTCGAGAACATCCCGCGCAAGATCCTCCACAACTTCACCCCGGGCAGCGATATCACCGCCGAGCAGATCATCCATACCATCTGGGAACATATCCGCAGCGCCCGCCGCGAAGGCTACCCCGTCGAGAGGGTGGTCATCGACGAGATCGAGTCCTGCGGTCATGTGGCCCCCAATATCGAGCACGAAAAACTCTTCTGGCCGACGCTTTTCGAATTGCTGTCGACGGAGGCCATCACCTCGTTCTTCATTGTCGACAAGGATCGCTTCGACAACGAGAACTTCTCCCTGCTGCACGACTCGATGGACTATATCTTCAAATTCTCGCGGGTCATCGACTACGACAAGAAGGAAAAGTCGGTGGAGCTCTCCATCGACCGGTGGATCGACAACAACCTCCACAAGCGCGGGCCGATGGACAAGCTCTTCAAAATTCACAGCGACTTCGACAGTGATGCGCTGACCATCGCCAATTGTTGAACTCCGTGGTTTCCTGGCGCTGTCTGCCAGGGCCACGTTTCTCGCCAGTCTGACCCTTTCTTCGCCGAGAGATTTGTGAATGATGATGTGCCGCGGTGAGCCTCGACAAACCGTGGGTAGTGTGTAAAAATACTGGGGATGGAGACCCTGTCCGGGCTGTTTGCCGCTGATGGCTGATAGCGCTGACTGGGCATGTGGAGCGAGGGGTGGGGCTATGGCCAGCGGCTGGGCGCAGGATGGGGCGGTGCAAGAGCAGATCGACGCCACGGTGGAGTCGGCGGTGCAGCTTGCCAAGAGCCGGCTGCCCAGCGGCGACAGCCTGAGCCACTGCGAAGAATGCGCGGCCCCGATCCCCGAAAAGCGCCGCCAGGCCCTGCCCGGGGTGCGACTCTGCATCGCCTGCCAGAGCGACATGGAACGACAGCAACAGGATCTCACCCTCTATAACCGCCGTGGCAGCAAGGACAGCCAGCTGCGCTGAGCGCTTCGCAACGTCACAATGCCGCAGGCTTTCTCCTGAGAGGTCCCGCCACGGCAGGAGGCCATCTGCGCTTTCGCGGTGGCCTTGCTCTACGTGCGGCGTTGTTGCCGCCACTTCCAGGGTGGCAATGGGTCGCGGTAGCGCCACAGCCCGCGTTTGTTGTCCCGTGCCTCCGCCTCGAGGCGCAGCAGGTTCGTGCATCGCATCTCGTCGCGGCAGTAGGCGCGATAGACCCAGGCATAGCCGGAAAAGACCATCGTCTCGTTGACGCTTCTCCCGTTAACGGTCACCCAGGATACCGCCCGACCGTAACTGTCCTCGTCGAGTTCCTCGACCTCCACGACTTTGCCGGCACAGAGGGCGGTCATCTCGCCCTTGGCCTTCTGCCCGAAAGCCTGTTTCCTTTCCGGCGCGTCGATGCCGTAGAGGCGGATCTCCCGCTCGCGGCCCTCGGCAAGCACGGTGAGCGAGTCGCCGTCGGCGACGCCGACAACCTTGGCCTGGTAGGCCTGGGCCGCAGGGGAGAAGAAGAATAAGGCAAGAAGAATGAAGAAGGCTGGTTTCATAATCAGTGAATGTTTTCGGCAGGGGCGGGCTGGCCCGTGATGGAACCTTCCCGTCCCTGCACTGCCTCGGCTCGCGCGGCTATCTCCTGGCGGCGAGATAGAGTTCGTTGACCCGCTCCCAGTTGATGATGTGGAAGAAGGCACTGATGTACTCCGGCCGCCGGTTCTGATACTTGAGATAATAGGCGTGTTCCCACACGTCAAGGCCAAGCACCGGGGTCTTGCCGAGGGCCAGCGGCGAATCCTGGTTGGCGGTGGTGACGATCTCCAGCTCACCGCCGGACACCGTCAGCCAGGCCCAGCCGCTGCCGAAGAGCAGGGTGGCGGCGTTGGCGAAGGCTTCGCGGAAGGCGTCGAGGCTGCCGAACTTCCTGGCGATGGCCTCCACCGCCGGGCCTTGCGCGGCGACGTCCTTTTTCAGCGTCGGCCAGAAGAAGCTGTGGTTGGCATGGCCGCCGCCGTGGTTGCGCACCGCGCTGCGCATGGCTTCGGGGACCTCGTCGAGACGGGCCACCAGGCTTTCGACCGGGAGCGCCTCCAGCGCCGCGTTGCCCTTGATAGCGGCGTTGAGCTTGTCGATATAGGTCTGGTGGTGCTTGGTGTGGTGGATCTCCATGGTTTTCGCGTCGATAAACGGTTCGAGCGCGTCGTAGGCATAGCCCAACGGGGGTAGCGTATGACTCATGACAATCTCCTCTGTGCTGCATAAACGAGAAGTCCCTGGCGGGACGTGTTTTCACCTGGCGGTGGGGCGAGCCCTGGTGGGCGACGCATCCCTGCCGCGTGAGGAACACGTTTCGACAGGTCTAACTTTTGTCAATGGTAAATCGCCGGCCCAGGGCGATTCCCCTCGCTGCGGGTCTGGTAAAACATGGGATGGGCGAAAAAAGGGTGGATTTTTCCCACCGGGCGGAGGTATGAACCCTCGAGGAGATGGTTGTCGCCCTCTGGCTGGGGGAAAATCCCGCCACGGGCGGTATGGCACGCCTGGTCCTGCGGGGCGGGGTATTTGGGTGACGTCGCTATGAGATCGTGGCGACAGCGCCGTTGGAGGAATGCATGTCGAATGAAATGCCCGGGGAGCGGTTCGAGGTGCCGATAACCGTTGCCGCCGGCGATATCGATCTCTTCGACCACGTCAACAACGTCGTCTACGTGCGCTGGGTTCAGGAAGTGTCCACCGCCCACTGGCAGGCGCGGGCGACGGAGGAGGAGAAGGCGGCCATCGGCTGGGTGGTGGTCCGCCACGAGATCGACTACCAGAGCGCCGCCCGGCTTGGCGACGAGTTGGTGGCGCGCACCTGGGTCGGCGTCGCCGAAAAGAACATCTTCGAGCGTTTCGTCGAGTTCGTGCGCCCCGGTGATGGCAAGTCCGTCGCCAGGGCGCGCACCCTGTGGTGCCCCATCGACCTGCGTACGCTGCGTCCAATGCGTGTCGGCAGGGAAATCTCCCGCCGCTTCTCGCTGCCCCGCTGACGGGGTGGGCTTTCAAGGATTCTTTTCACCCTGGCAGGGCCGCGATCATGACAACGCCACTCTCTTCTCCCGGGCAGGCCTGGCAGCCGCTGCCCAACATTGACAAGCACTGCTTCGGCTGCGGGCCGGACAATGCTCACGGGCTGCATATGACCTTCGCCCGCCGTGACGATCAGGTGCGTGCTGTGTTGACCATTTCCGGCCAGTTTCGCGGCTGGAGCAACCTGGTGCACGGCGGCGTCATCGCCACCATCCTCGACGAAGTCATGAGCTGGACGGCCATCGTCGTCGCCCGGCGCTTCATCCTTACCAGGAGCATGACGGTGCGCTACCACCGCCCCATCCATGTCGGCGCCACGGTCAGTGCCATAGGCGCCATCACGAAGTGGCAGGGGGAGCGGCGGGCAACGGTGCGTGGGGAGATCTTCGATGACGGCGAGCGGCTCTGCGCCTCGGCGGAGGGGAATTTCGCCCTGTTCAGCAAAGAGCAGTTCGCCTCCCTGGGGATCATTCCTGAAGAGGACCTGCGCCTCATGGCCGAGGGGCTGTAGGCGGGGCCTCTATCTTTTCTTGACCCTGCCGCCAGCCTGCCCAGCCACGGGCCAGCTTCTAACGGCCTTTCTGCCGATCCTCGCGCAGGTCGCGGCGAACGTCGCGTTCGCTCCAGCCGCGGTCGATGATCATTTCGCGATAGTAGCGCAGCTCGTTACGCGACGGGGGCCGGCCGAGGATATCCTGGAACGAGCGCATCACCATCTCGTTGGGGTCGTCGCGCAAGCCTGGTGGCGGCGGCCAGGGCTTGCCGCCGGGGTGGAAGTCGTGGCCGGGGCGCTCGTAGCGGTCATATCCGCCATACACCCGGTAGACTACCTGGAATTCGGCACGGCAGCCGTTCTTGACGAGGATCTCCGACTCATCGGCGAACCAGGTGCGGCCCTCCTGGCAGGGTTTGGTGGAGAGCTGCCGCACCAGGCGGATCTCCTCGACCTCCGATCTGCGCGGCGCCAGTGGCAGGGCGCATCTCCGCGAAGAGAAGTCCTTGCTCTCGCAGCGCAGGGTGTGGCGGATGGTCTCGCTCTCGGCGGGGCCGGCCGCCAGGGCGGTGGCGATCACCGCGGCAAGCGTCACTGTCGTTATGGCGTTCATGGCTTGGCTGTTGGCTCCTGAAGGGGGGTGAGAGATGCGGCCCGCAGAAGGGGCGGGCCGGGCCGACAAGGATTCCGCCGGGGCGGGGAGGAGGGGCGGCCCAGCGTGGCCTGCCTGCCGTCCTCTTTCCTGTTGTACCACAGGGGCCAAGGCGAACGAAAGAAAAAGATCGGCTCGTGCGGAGGCGAAGGCGGCGGCTGCCGAGGGCAGCGATGTTCTTGACAAATGCGCAAAATGGGGGAATCGTGCGCTGTCATCCGGTTTTCGGCGCAGTCTTCCACCACCACCGCAGTCGCAACAGGCATAAGGGAGGAACACTATGCAATTCGCAACGATTCTTGTCGAGAAAACCCCCACCCACGTCGGCATCGTCACCCTCAACCGACCGGAGCAGCTCAACACCTTTACCAGCGAGATGGCTGGGGAGCTGCATAGCGCCCTGCTCGCCATGGAAAAGGACGAGGAGGTGCGGGTGGTGCTGCTGAAGAGCTCCGGGCGCGCCTTTTGCGCCGGCATTGACGTCAAGGAACTGGAGGGCAAGTCGGCCAACGACTACCGCCGCTGGATCGAGTGGATGGAGAACCCGCTGGTGGCCATCTCCACCATGAAAAAGCCGGTCATCGCCCAGCTGCAGGGGGTGGCCACCGCCAACGGCATGGGGCTGGCCGCCGCCGCCGATCTGGTGATTGCCTCGGAGCGGGTCAAGATGGGCCTCACCGCCATCAACGTCGGCCTCAACTGCGTCGGCCCGATTCTCCCGGTGATGCGCTGCGTCGGCCGCAAGAAGGCCCTCGAACTGCTCCTCTACGGCAATCTCCTCAAGGCCCAGGAGGCCCTCGAGCTGGGCCTGGTCAACCGGGTGGTACCCCATGAGGAGCTCGACGACGAAGCCCTCAAGTGGGCGGAAGACCTGGCGACGAGGAGCCCGCTGGCGGTGCAGATCGCCAAGAGCGCCTTCTATCAGGCCGAGGACATGGAGTACCACAAGCAGTTCCACTATATGAACGAGGCCTTCGCCCGACTCTGCACCACCGAGGACGCCCACGAGGGGGTGGCGGCCTTTCTCGGCAAGCGAAATCCGCAGTGGAAGCTGCGATAGGGTTTGACTTTCCGCGGTCGATGCCGATTATATGGCGCTGTCGACGCTCCCGTGAAGGGTCCCGCCGGCTTTTTCCACCTCTTTTCCGCTACGGGACCCTGTCATGTCGACAAATCTCAAGATCCTCTTCGCCCTGACCCTGATCCACTTCACCGGCGATTTCTACACCGCCTTCATCACCCCGCTCTTCCCGGTCTTCGTCGATAAGCTCGGCTTGACCCTCACCGAGATCGGGGTCATTGCCGGGATGATGCGCCTGCTCGCCTTTATCATTCAGCCGACCGTCGGCTACTTCGCCGACCGCTATGCCACGCGGGCCTTCATGTTCATCGGTCTCGCCCTGCCCATCCTCTTCATCCCCCTGTCGGGGGTCTCGCCCAACTTCTGGGCGCTCCTCTTCTGCGTTGCCCTCGGCTCGATCGGCTCGTCGATGTTTCACCCCTCGGTGACTGGCATGGTGCCGCTCTACGCCGGCAGCAAGGCCGGGCTGTCGATGTCGGTGTTCAATACCGGTGGGACACTGGCCTTCGGCCTCGGGCCGCTGTTCATCACCTGGTATGTGGCCTCCTTCGGCCTTGAGGCGATGCCGTGGACGATGATCGCCGGGCTGCTGGTGCTGATCTACCTCTACCGCGTCATCCCCCGGCCGCAGAGCGAGGGCATGCGCCGCAACGGTTTCATCGGTGCGCTCAAGGAGAGCCTCGGCGCGGCGTGGAAGATCGTCGCCCTCATCTGGCTGGTCATGCTGCTGCGCGCCATCACCGGGCAGGCCTTCCTCACCTTCATGCCGGTACTCTACGTGCAGGAGGGCTTCAGCGTCGTCTCGGCCGGGGCGATCTACTCCATTTTCACCGTCTCCGGGACCATCAGCGGCCTGCTCGCCGGCCATATCTCCGACCGCATCGGCTTCAAGCCGGTCTTTTTCTTCTCCTACCTGTGCATGGCCCCGGCCCTGTGGCTCCTCATGCAACTCGAGGGGCAGTGGGTCTATTTCGGGGCGGCCCTGGCCGGGGGCTTCGTCCTCGCGCCGCTGCCTCTCGGGGTGACCATGGCCCAGACCCTGGCGCCCAAGGGGCGGTCGATGGTGGCCAGCCTGATGATGGGCTTCGCCTATGGCCTGGGCGGGGCGATCACCCCTATCATCGGGCGGCTCGCCGACCATTTCGCCATTCGCCCGGTGCTGACCGCCATGGCGGTGGTGCCGCTCCTCACCCTGCCGATCATCGCCATCTTTCCCAGGGTGAAGAGCAACGGCTGAACGGGGGCGAGGTGTTGAGCGGTGCGGAGAGCGTGTCTTCGCAGCTCCCAAGGGCCGCGGCACCGGCCCCGAGAAGTACCTTGCCGGGCCCGGCTCTTGATGGTGGCAGGAGAGTGATGCCCGGCTGTAACGAGGCGGCGGCCGCGCAGACGATCTTTTTTGCTCTATGTCGGGTGGGGTGCGAAAAGGCTGTGGATGGCGGGCAGGAGCTGGTGTACACTATACCGCTTGCAATAAATGGGGGCGGAGCAAGGCTCCGCCGGCCTCTGTCGCGAACCCCGGATCCCCATGAACAGATTCGCCATTACCGTCTTCCTGCTCTGCTGCAGCAATGTTTTCATGACTTTCGCCTGGTACGGGCATCTGCGCAACCACGCCCACAAACCGTGGATCATCGCCGCCCTGCTCAGTTGGGGGATCGCCCTGTTCGAATACCTTCTGCAGGTGCCGGCCAATCGCGTCGGCCATCAGATCATGCCGGTGGGGCAACTGAAGATCCTCCAGGAGGTGATCACCCTGTTCGTCTTCGTGCCCTTTTCCATCTTCTACATGAAGGAAAAGCTCTCCCTCGATTATCTCTGGGCCGGGTGCTGTCTGCTGGGGGCGGTCTTCTTTCTCTTCCGCAGCAGGCTCTTTCCCGCCTGAGAAGGAGGCTGAACGTGCCAGAGACGAAAGTGGGAAAATCAATGAATTCGCATGGAGGCCGACAGGGGGACGGTGTCATGGGAAGGATCGGCGCCCGGCCCTTCTGGGTGCTCGGCCTGTCGATCGCTGTCAGGGCGATCCACCTCGTTGGCGCCGGCGTGGTGCTGGCTGTCTTCCTCCATGGTGATGCCCTGCCGGAACTGCGCGGCTACTCGGTGCTCGCCACGGCGAGCGGCTTTCTGCTGCTGGGCAGCGAGTGGCTGCGTCACCGCCAGCTGTGGCGGGAACTGGCCGGGGTGGTGACCCTGGTGAAAATTATCTTGTTGGGAGCGGTGTTCCATGGTCTTTTCCCGGGAAGGGAGACCATGCTGCTGCTCTTTGTCGCCGCCGCCGTGGCGGCCCATGCCCCGAAGACGGTGCGGCACCGGCTGCTCTTCTGATCCTTGCCGCCCCTGGTTGGCGTTGCCCCTGCGGTGTGGTCCTTCCCTGGCCATGCCGGCAGACCATGAAAGGTACCTGTCGATGCATTCCTTTTTACGAAAACTTGCACGAGTGACGACGGTACAGGAGGTGCTGCTGCTCTCCTTCGACGGGGTGGTGCTCTATCGCACCCTCGCCGGCGCTGAACTGCCAGGAGGGGAGGAGAATCCGGCCTGGGCGGCGGTTCTCGACAATCTCGAAGGGGCGACTGCGGCAGAGTTCTGTTTCGCCGATGGTCGCTATTGCCTGCGGCGCATCCCCCTTGGGGTGATTGCCGTCGGGCTGCGCGGCGACACCGCCCTGGTCGCCATCCGTCAGGCCTTCGACAATGTTGCCGAAAAACTCGCCGACGCCGCCACGTGCCGCAAGGTACTGCAGGCCATGCTGCCCCAGATGGACGAGGGCGGCAGGAACTACCTCTCGGCGCTGCTTGTCCGTCAGGGGGAGGGGGGACGGGCCCTGACCACGGCGGCGCAGACCGCTGCGGGCGGTGGTGATGATGAGGCGGAAGTCCAGGCGGCGCTGGCCGGAGGCGACAAGCAGCTGGCTGTCGAGCTGATCATGGAGAAGATTGCCCGCTATGCCCGCGGCCACCGCTTCGAAGAGGCCGAGCGGCTGCGCGAGCGGCTGCTGGAGATCGACCCCATGGCCCTGCTGGCGGGAATTCGCGCCGCCGAGCTGATCGAGGAGGAAAAGACTGCTTCCATCGGTCTCGATGTGCAGTCGACATGGAAGGACCTTCTGCGCAGCCTGTCCCGCGAGGAGTTCGCCGCCCTCTACCATGCCGCCCCGCAGCGCAGCTATGTCGATGGCGAGGTCGTGGTGCGCCATGGGGAGTTCAACGCCTCCCTCTTTCTCGTCAACAGCGGCCAGGTGCAGATGGTCGCCGAGAGCGATGGGCGCCAGGTGCTGCTGTGGACCTACGGGGCGGGCGAGATCGTCGGCGCCGAGAATTTCTTCGACGCTTCGGTGTGGACGGTCGATGTGATCAGCCGCGGGGCGCAGGTGTCGGTGCTGCGCCGCGGCAGGCTGATCGCCCTGAAGGAGAGCCAGCAGGCATTGTACGGCAAGCTCCAGGACTACTGCTCCAGATTTCCCACCACCGGCGCGCTCTTCCAGAAGAACCGCCGCTCACGGCGCGTCCACGAGCGGCGCAGGGCCCAGGGGCGGGTGGTCATCGACCTTCTCGACAACCAGGGCAGCGATACCGGTTTGACCGCCAAGGGCGAATTGCTTGATCTCTCCCGCGGCGGTGTGGCGCTGACACTGCGCTTCTCGAAGAAAAAGAGCGCCGCCGCCCTGCTCGGCAAGATGATCCGTATCCACCTGCGGCCCAAGTCGGCCGTCGATCCCCTGCAGCGCACCGGCATGGTGATGGCGGTGCGCTGCCACGACTTCGTCGGCAACGAATATTCCCTGCACGTCCGTTTCGAGACCGAGCTGGCTGGCAACGAGGTGACGCAGCTGACCAGCGCCGCGCGCTGACGGCTTTCCTTCAGGCCGGTGAGCGGACGTCGCCTTTTCGGCTGTTGTCCTTGAGGAGAGTGAGCAGGCGCTCCGCCTCCGTGGTCGGCACGCTGACCAGGGCGGGGCGCGGGGTGGCGAGGAGCAGCCTGCTGGAGCGGCCATCCTCGATACGGCCGGCGCGGAACTCGCCGAGCCCGGCGCTCTTCTCCAGCAAGTGGAGACTGGCGATGGCCTTCTCCGCCCCATTCCCCACCACGATATCGGCCGCCTGGCCACGGTACCCGGCCCTGTCGCGCAACATGGCGAGGATCTCGGCCGCTCCCTCGGCCTCGTCGTCACCCTCGCCCGGGAAGAGGCGTTCGACGGCGTCGTCGGGGTCGGTAAAGACTTCGTCCGGGTCTACCGTCTCCGGGGTGTCGGCTTCGTCGCGCATGCCGGCGGCCTTCATGATGATCGGCTGCAGGCCGCTGTCGATGACGTTGGGCCGTGGCGGGCAGTCGTTGCGCAGAAAGAGCGTCACCGTCTCCCAGGTGAAGAGCTTGAGGGCGGCGTCCATGCCGTGCAGGTTGTCGATGCGCGCGTCGACGAGATTGCCGTCGATGAAGTAGAGCATGCCGCCGTGGCGCCCGCTTTTATCGAGCACCCTGATGGTGCAGGTGCGGCCGTCCATCTCGACGAACTGCAGGAAGACGGCGGGGGAGACATCGTACATGATGCCGCCCTCGGCCTCGCGGCGCAGCGCGGCGAGGATCTCCGCAGCGAAGTCTTCGGGCTGGTAGGGCTTGGTGATGTAGGCGAGGATGTCTGGTGCCTCCGCCAGCTGCCGCATCCTCTCCGCCGGGACGCCGGAGACGACGATCACCGGGATGTCGGGGTAGTTTTCGCGTACATGGTTGATGAGGCTGATGCCGTCCATGCGCGGCATGACGAGGTCGCAGACCAGCAGGGAAAACGGCGTGCTTTGCAACTTTTTCACCGCTTCGAAGCCGTCGGCGGCGACGACGGTGACGAACTGCTCGCGCAGGCTCTCCAGGTCGAGCTGCACCGCCCTGCGCAGTATGGGGTCGTCATCGACGAAAAGGATCTTACGCTGCATGTGGCTCCGGCGTCCTCGGGTGGTGTGGTGGCGGCGGCCACCGACGATTGTTGACACTTAATGGATTTGTCCGCCGCTTGTAAAGAGCTTTTCCGCCGGCGTGACGGAAACGGTCGGCTGCTGTCACGAGCGTGACATCAGTATTGAACTTTTATTCCGCGGTGTTGGGGGAATTGAGGACGAGAGTGGGGTGAACCTCCGGCGGGACTTCCTTTTCCCCCGCGCCAAGAAGTTGCTCCTCGATAATCAAGGGATTTGTGCTATTATTGAGTCCCCGAGGAGGCGCCCGGCGGCTGTCGCTGGAAGCCGCCAGCAACAAGGCAGGGTGGCCGGCAGCATAAAATCGGCCGATCGGCCCGGACTGTGCTGACAGGCGCGCGCCCCGCCAGGCTTCCCCAGGGCAACCAGAGACACTTTGCCGTCATCGCCAGGTTTCATGAAGCGCACCTTCCCGCAATCGCTGGGTGAACGATACCAGCTGCTCGAGTCTCTCGGCGTCTCCGGCCAGGTTGAGGTCTTCCGCGCCCGCGTGGTCGGCACCGAGGGCTTCGCCAGGACGGTGGCGGTCAAGAAGCTGCTGCCAGAGGTGGCGGGCGATGGTGAAGTCGTCGCCCGCTTCATCGGCGAGGCGCGGCTCGCCGCGCTCCTTCACCACGAGAACATCGTCGATGTCTACGACTGCGGCGCCGGCGACACCGGTCACTATGTCGTCATGGAATACCTCGACGGCTGCAGCCTGCGCGACCTCCTGGCGCAAGTGGCCGGCAGCGGCCTGCCGCCTGCCGCGGCGCTGTTCATCGCCCGGGCGGTCTGCGCCGCCTTGGATTATGCCCATGGGCGCCAGGACGACCAGGGGCGCCCGCTGGGTATCGCCCATGGCGCCCTCGACAGGGACAGCGTCTATGTCTGCCGGGACGGCAGGGTCAAGATCAGCGGCTTTGCGGTTGCCGGCGCGGGGGCCGGTGGGCTCGCCGTCGCATCCCCCGTGCCGCCGGGCGGCGAGGAGCGTTCTTGCCGGGCGGATATCTTCGCCATCGGCGTGCTCCTCTACGAAATGCTCACCGGGCGCAGCCTGGATGGCGGCATCTCAAGCTTTGCCGCTTCAGGGAGCGAAGCGGCGGGACAGGTGCCAGGACTGCCGGCGCAGCTGCAGGCGGTCCTTCGCCGCCTTCTCACCATTTTGGGGGAGGATCGGTACCGTGGCTATGCCCGCATTGGCGAGGATCTCGCCGACTGCCTCCATGCCATCGACGATCGCTTCGACGCCGCGGCGCTGAGTGCACTGCTCGTCCGGCTCTTTCCCGAGGGCCAGGGCGGGAGGGGAGGGCGAGCGCCGGAGGCCCCGGCCGTGGGACTGGACGACGATGTGCAGGCCATCGCCATCCCCAAAGACGAACGGCAGCTGCCGAGGGTTTCGACCTCAGGAGGAGGGCTGCGCTGGCTGTTTCCCGGCCTGGCCGGCGCCCTGCTGCTCGCCGTGCTCGCGGTGCTGCTGTGGACGGCCGCCGCGATGCGTCGCGAGGCCCCTTCGGCCGATGCGCCACCGCCGGTGCCCACTTCTCCTCAGGCCTCGCAGCATGACGCCAGTGCCAGGCCGACGCCGACTCCTCCTGCCCAGGCAGCGGAGGAGGGTGAGGAGGCGGCGATCAGCCGCCTGCTTGCCCGGGCCGAGCGCGCCGTAAGCGAGCGTGGGCGCATCGGCGGCGGCGAGGAGGCGGTGGCCAGTTACCGCCAGGTCCTTGCCCTGCGTCCCGGTCACGTCGAGGCCCTGGCCGGCATGGCTGCCATCGCCGCGCTCCATGCCGACTCCGCCGAGCAGGCGATGCGCGCCGGCCGTCTCGCCCAGGCTGCCGAGCACCTGCAGCGCGGCCTGGCGGTGTTTGCCGAGAACGAGCGGCTCAACCTCCTCCAGCGGCGCCTGGAGCGACTGCGGCAGGAGGCGGTGGAAGGTCTCGTCGCCCAGGCCGAGCGGGCACTGGCGGAGAACCGCCTCACCTCGCCGGCCAATGACTGTGCCTATAAATATTACAAGGAAATCGAGCAGCTCGAGGGCACAAGCGCCACGGCGAGCCGCGGCCTGGAGCGCATTGCCGACCGCTATGCCGAGCTCGCCGAAGAGGCCTACCGCGAACTCAACCGCGCCAAATGCCGCGAGTACGTGCGGCAGGGCCTGGCCATTTCTCCGCGCCATGGCAAGCTGCTCGAGCTGCAGCGAGACCTGCAGCGCAGCCTTCCGGGGATGTTTCTCAAGAGTCTCGAAAAATCCTTCAAGCCGCTGTTCGACCCCTGATCAGCCACCCGCCTGAGACGTCTTTTCCCTATTTTTCCCTTGACATACGTCTTGCCGTTTTTACTTTTTGTGCCGATTGCGGTTTCGCCCCGGCCTGATGCCGTGATGCCGGTATTTTGTCCGGGGGCCCTTTTCCCCCGCCAACGAGATTTCACCATGGAGTTGGAACAATGATCAGTGTCAACAAGGTAACCAGAAGATACGGCGAGGTGGCGGCGGTGGACGACGTCTCCTTCACCATCGCCCCGCGCGAGATCGTCGGTCTGCTCGGCCATAACGGCGCCGGCAAGACGACGATCATGAAGATGATCACCGGCTATCTCGAACCGACTTCCGGTACCATCACCGTCAATGGCACCGACGTCGCCGTCGACCGCCGCCTCATCCAGCGACAGATTGGCTACCTCCCGGAAAACTGCCCGGTCTACCCGGAGATGACCGTCTACGCCTACCTCGACTATGCCGCCGCCCTGCATGGCCTCGATCCCTTGCAGCGGCCGCGGGCCATTGCCTCGGCCATCGCCCGCACCGAACTCGCCGACAAGGCCAACCGGCCCATCGCCACCCTGTCGCGCGGCTATCGCCAGCGCACCGGGGTCGCCCAGGCCATCCTCCACGATCCGGCGATCCTCATCCTCGACGAACCGACCAACGGCCTCGACCCCAATCAGATCCAGCAGATGCGCGGCCTGATCAGGATGTTGGCCGAGAAGGCGACGGTCATCATCTCCACCCATATCCTCCAGGAGGTGCAGGCGGTGTGCGACCGCGTCATCATCCTCAAGGACGGCAGGGTGGCCCTCGACTCGCGGCTCGATGCCCTCAACCGCGAGGCCCGGCTGCAGGTGGCCGTCGACGCCGCCCCGGATGTCGCCCTGCCGTTCTTCGCCACTCTCGCCGCGGTTGCCGGGGTGGAACAGGCCCGAAACGGCGCGGCGCGCGGGGCTGGCCACACCTACAGCCTGGCCCTGGCCGACGGACCCGCGCCCGACGAGGCGGCGGCCCTCGTCGCCGGCGCCATCCATGCCCAGGGCTGGCGCCTCTATGCCCTCGGTTTCGCGACGAGGACCCTGGAATCGGTGTTCGCCGAGATCAGCGGGCAATAGGGAGGAATGACCATGAAGACATTGTTGACCATCGCCAAAAAGGAATTCGACGGCTTTTTCAGCTCACCCATCGCCCTGATCTTCATCGGCGTCTTCCTCGCCGTGACGCTGTTTATCTTCTTCTGGGTGGAGACCTTCTTCGCCGCCAATATCACCGAGGTGCGCCCGCTCTTCAAGTGGATGCCGATCCTTCTCATCTTCCTCACCGGGGCAGTGACCATGCGCCTCTGGGCCGAGGAGCGGCGCGCCGGCACCCTGGAGTTTCTGCTTACCTCGCCGGCGCCGCCCTGTGCCCTGGTGTTCGGCAAGTTCCTCGCCTGCCTGGCCCTGGTGGCCGTTTCCCTGCTGCTTACCCTGCCGCTGCCGATTACCGTCAGCCTGATGGGGCCGCTCGACTGGGGCCCGGTGCTCGGTGGCTACCTGGCCACGGTCTTTCTCGCCGCCGCTTATATCGCCATCGGCCTCTATGTCAGCTCGAAGTCGGAGAACCAGATCGTCAGCCTCATCGCCACCGTCCTGGTATGCTCCTTCTTCTACCTGCTCGGCTCGGAGACGCTGAGCGCCTTTTTCGCCAACCGCGGCGCCGAGCTGCTGCAGTCCCTGGGCTCAGGGTCGCGCTTCGACTCGATCACCCGCGGCGTCATCGACCTGCGCGACCTCTTCTACTACGTGAGCCTGTGCGGCATCTTCCTGACCCTTAATATCTATGGCCTGGAGAAGCTGCGCTGGGCCGGCAACCCGAGTAACGGCCATCACCGGGGCTGGCAGCTGGCCACCGTCCTGCTCGTCGCCAACCTCCTCGCCGCCAATTTCTGGCTGGCCCCGCTCGGCAAGCTGCGCGCCGACATGACGCAGGGCGGCATCTACTCGATCTCCGAAGTGACCCGCAACTACCTTGGCCAGCTCAAGGAGCCGCTGCTCCTGCGCGGCTATTTCTCCGCCCAGACCCACCCGCTGCTGGCGCCGCTGGTGCCGCGCCTGCGCGACCTGCTCCAGGAGTACAAGGTCGCCGGCGGCAGCCGCGTGCGGGTCGAGTTCATCGACCCCGTCGAGCATCCCGAACTCGAGCAGGAGGCCGGGCAGAAATATGGCATCCGCCCGGTGCCCTTCCAGACCGCCAGCAAGTACCAGGCGGCGGTGACCAACTCCTATTTCGACATCCTCGTCCAGTATGGCGACCAGTTCGAGGTCCTCAGCTTCCGCGACCTCATCGAGATCAAGAGCGGCGGTGAGGCGGATATCGACGTCGAGCTGCGCAACCCCGAGTATGACATCACCCGGGCGATCAAGAAGGTGCTTTACGGCTACCAGGGCGGGGGCGACCTCTTTGCCGGCATCGCCAAGGAGGTGCAGTTCACCGCCTATATGTCCCCGGACGAGAAGCTCCCCGAGGAGCTGGCGAAACTGAAGAAGGATCTCGCCGCGCTCCTCGCCGAGATAGAGAAGGAAAGTGGCGGACGCTTTTCCAGCCGTTTTCTCGACCCCGATGCCAACGGCGGCGAAGTCGCCGCCACCATTAAAAAGGACTTCGGTTTCAGGCCGATGGCGGCCAGTCTCTTCGACCAGCGCACCTTCTGGTACTATATGGTGCTCTCCTCCGGCGAGAGGAAGGTCGAGGTGCCGCTGCCCGAAGACCTCGGCAAGGAAAGCCTCAAACGCTCGCTGGAGGCCGGCCTGAAACGCTTTGCCGCCGGCTTCGGCAAGACCGTGGCGGTCAGCACCCCGAAAGTGGTGCCGCCGATGCCGCAGTATGGCATGCCCGGCAGCGGCATGCCCTTCGAAGTGCTCAAGGACGTGCTCAGCAAGGAGCACACCATCACCCCCACCGACCTGGCAAACGGCTACGTTCCCGAGGAGAGCGACCTTCTCCTCGTGGTCGCCCCAGAGGCGATGAACGATAAGCAGGTCTTCGCCATCGACCAGTTCCTCATGCGCGGCGGCACGGTGGTCATAGCCAGCGCCCCTTATAGCGTAGGCCTGGGCCGTGACCTGACCGTGGAGAAGAAAGCCTCGGGCCTGGAGAAATGGCTCGAGCATGCTGGCCTCAAAGTCGAGGAAGAGATGGTCCTTGACCCGCAGAACAGCCCCTTCCCGGTGCCGATGCAGCGCCAGGTCGCCGGGTTTACCGTGCAGGAAACACGTCTCGTCAACTATCCCTATTTCGTCGATATCCGTCCGGACGGGATGAACGCCGACAGCGGCCTCCTCGCCGGCCTGCCCCAACTGACCATGAACTGGGCCTCGCCGATATCCGTCGATGCCGAAAAGAACAAGGGACGTAAGGTGGTGCGCCTGCTGGAGAGCTCGGCGAAGAGCTGGACCTCGAGTGAAACCAGGGTGCAGCCCAACTTCCGCGCCCATGGCGAGCTGGGCTTCGCCGCCGGCGACAACCCGGGGCGGAAGCTGCTCGGCGTGACCGTCGAGGGAGAGTTCACCTCATACTTCAGCGGCAAGGAGTCGCCCATTTCCCTGGACGCTGGCGAAGGCTCCGAAGCGCCGCCGCAACAGGCACCCGGCCAGCCGCCGGCGGAGAAGAAGCGGGTCGTCACCAGGCAACTCGACAAGTCCGCCGACAGTGCCCGGATCATCCTCTTTTCTTCCAACGCCTTCCTCAGCGACACCCTGCTCGGCATCGGCTCGACGGTCGCCGGCACTGCCTACCTGGCGCCGGTGCAGCTCATCGCCAACAGCATCGACTGGTCGCTGGAGGACCGCGGCCTGCTCTCCATCCGCGGGCGCAGCCACTTCTCGCGGCCGCTCCTGCCGATGAACAGGGACATGCAGCTCATTTTCGAATATCTCAACTACGGGCTGGCCTTCTTCGGCCTGTTCCTGGTCTGGCTGGTGCGCCGGCGCCTGGTGCGGGGACGCGAACGACGGTCTTTGGCCCTGCTGCAACAGAGCATGGGGAGGGTATGAACATGAAAAAGATCATTCCGGCCGCAGGACTCCTGCTGGCTTTGCAGATAGTCCTGGCGGCGGCGCTTCACTTCGGCGGCGACGACACCCTACAGACCCCGCCCGACAGCCCCCTCTTCGCCTTCAAGGCCGAGGCGGTCACCGGGCTGACCATCACCGACGACAACAAAGGCTCGATCACCCTCGTCAAGGGCGACAAGGGCTGGACGCTGCCCGGCACCTTCGACGCTCCGGCCAGCGCCGAGCAGGTCAAGGCCCTACTGGAGAAACTGGCGGGCCTCAAACAGGGCCTGCCGGTGGCCACCAGCGAAGGCGCCGCTAGGCGCTTCAAGGTCGCCGACGACCTCTTCCAGCGCCACGTAGAGCTGCGCGAGGGCGACAAGGTGGTCGCTGACCTCTATATCGGCACCTCTCCCGGCTTCCGTCAGATCCACGCCCGCAAGGCCGGCTCGCAGGAGGTGATCAGCGTCAACCTCAGCACCTTCGAGCTGGAGACCGCCGCCGACCAGTGGCTCGACAAGAAGATGTTCGCCGTCAAGGAAGAGGACATCGCCGCCCTGGTTTTCCCGACCTTTACCCTGCGCCGCAACGGCGCCGAGTGGCAGCTCGACGGCTTAGGGGAAGGGGAGAAGACCGATGCCACCGCCGCCGCCGACCTGGTGGCCAAGGTCAGCGGGCTGACCGTGCAGTCGGTGGTCGCGGCGGAGACGGCGGCGCCCTTCTTCGCCGGGGAACCGGCCCTGCGCTTCACCGTGCAGCGCAAGGAGGGTGGCGAGCTCATCTATACTCTCGCCAAAGGCGGGGAAGATGCCTATTATCTTCAGCAGTCGCAACTCCAGCACTACGGCAAGGTGCATAAGATCCAGGCCGAAGGACTGCAGAAGGCCGGACGTGACGGCCTGATCGCCAAGACGGCCGGGGGCGCGGAAGCGGGCGCCGCCCAGCCTAGATCGGAAGAGCACACGTCTGAACTCCAGTCACTAGCTTATCTC
>CALGIJ010000040.1 GCA_937915545.1 uncultured Desulfobacterales bacterium | reverse complement strand
AAATCATCGCTTCTCCACAACTTTCTCTGTGGAATTAACTATGAGACAGCAGTGAATCCATCCACAAAGTTCGATGATTGCGAGTTTTGAGTAGAACAAGCCTTTTTGTATTGAGGTCGAGGACTCATTATAAAGCCTTTCGATCTGCTGAAGGTTTGAAAGGATATAGCCTTTTGTGACCATGACTAATTAGCGAATATATTGATGGCAGCATCCATACGACCAATTACACGAGATTTACCTGATAAACCTTCAAGTAATTTTTGTTCTGAGAACTCATCATGATTTAGTAGCAGTTGATATTTTTGATTAGCATCTTGTGATGATATGTTCTCTATTTTAGCAATATTGTGTGCAACCCCGACTAAAGTTGCTTCGACAATTGACAATGGTGTCTTTCCAGGAGGAATGCCATTGTATATTTTGTTAAAAACAGCAGAAATAGTACGTGTAAAAAGAAGGCGCTTAATCTGTAAATCAGCAGAAGAAATATTCTTATTGTCATCCATATAGTCGTTAAGGAACCGTGCCAAACGACCTCCATATTGTTTATATGAATCATAAAATGCGAATAACCTAAGAATTAACTCCTGCTTTGTAAAGCGATATCCTGTGTCTTTTTTCATACGATTTAAACGCATCCAATTCGCATCTCTATTCAGTTCTTTAAGCAATTCATTGAACGATCCGGCATAAATGCAGTTTCTAATTTCTTGGTTATTTAGTTTCATCGCTCCTGTGTTGAGACGATGGAAAATTGTGAAAAGATAACGAGTGTGTTGTTTCTTCGAGTAATCACAACGAAGAACCGTTATTGGTAAAGTGAGGTTTTCAACTCTCTGAAAATATTTGTTAAGAGGAGATTCTGGATTGAGAAAATCTTTTGCTGGCTTTCCTCCAATTTCAGGATCAACATCGTCGAGACGTGAGAGAGTCCAGGTGGGGTCACCCCCTAAAAAACGAATAATGCTTGCCATGCGCTGTAACCCATCGATAACCTGCCATTTGCCAGCCCTAAAGTCCATGCTGAAACACATACTTGGGATTGGCAATTGTTTTATCAAGGAATCAAGAAATCGAGTTTGAGCTGGACCTTTCCAGACGATTTCGCGTTGGAATTCAGGTTGTATGTTTAAGACTCCTTGCTTATACATCCGATATAGGTCTGCACAAGAACGGGATTCATTATATGCGACAATATCCGGGGGAGGGACTTCGATGCTATCATCTTCCAAATATGATTGTTGCTCTAATTCAGCAAGGGATTTACTAGTCATATATATTCTCCTTAGTTACATCATACTTGCGAACGCCTAGCTCACCGGAAAAATGCGAGCGCAGCGAGTATTTTGTCCGGTGGAGCTACTTGTTAAGCGCTTACTCCACATCACTTGCCCTCTCCCATATTTCACTGTAAATCGCATACTTGGCTTCTGTTATTGGCGTAGCCAATGGAATCAAATATGTAGCCTTTTTTCCCGCATCCTTAATTGAGCCGCCCATAATCCAAGATACACCGTTATCTATGAAAACAATTCTGTCATGTAACTCTTTACTTCTCTTTAGTTCAATCGAGCTTCCGTATTGCTCCATGTGCTTATCGACGTATGCTTTTATGTCTTTTGAGTAGCGGTCTGCCAAGATGCGAATATTGATTGTCGCGTCAACCTCTGAAAGATAAGCATCAAATGCTTCACCATTGAAATACGGATCGATAATTAGCAGCTCGTTTTCTGCATTACCAATTATTGATTTCAAATCTGCAAAGAACTTGTAAACATCACCAGGCTCGTAAGCGTTACCAATTTCACTTCTGCCATCGAGTTCTAGCTCAAGCTTCAGTTCTTCTGTTGCATCAAGCACTTGTCCTTTAATCTGCGTGATTCCGTGTTTCCAATATTGGATCAGTGTTTGAAACGACGCCCTATATTGAACCTGCTTATCAAGCCCGAGCCTAGAGAGCAGAGCGCCAACCCGGGACAACCATTGCCGTTGTGGCGATGCGGGGTCCATTATTGCTTTATCGCCAAACTCAGGCGCCTGCTCTAATGCTTCGGTTAACTTTAGGAGTATGATCTGTTTTTCAACAGGGCCATCTCCCTCAAGTTTTTTCATCATTTTTTCTAGTCGCTCAGACATTCAATATCCCACGATGTTGTTTCTCTATTGTGCGCTTAACGTTTAATAGACCGCAGCGGCTTTTCGGGTGAAAATGGACCTCGAAAACGGCTTTTTCATCCCAGCTTAAAAGGCGTCCTTCTCTGAATGTGGGATATTGATCCCACGAAAAAGCTCCCGCATTTTTCCTATATACTAGAAATTGCATAATTTTCTCGGATGATAGACTACGTCTTCTTTCATGACAAGAAAATTGCTGTAGGGCAACAATCTGCGGCTTTTTGGGGCTATGGCCCTGTTAGCCTGCACAAGCATAACTGGAACTTTTGTTGGGGAGGATTGACATTTTTTTCAAAATCGGCCTGCCGGAGACAATGTTTCGTGCGGCTTTTCGGGAAATTTCGCCTGTTAGGCCGCAGCCGCACTAAGTGTTCTACAACTATTTTTTGATGTAATTTGCTCACAATTTCGGCGATTTCCAGAAGCAGATACGCTTTGAAAATCATCGATTTGTTACAATACCTCCCGATCTCCCCTACCCCTTTTTACGTATCCGCTCCGCCTCAGCCGCCACAAAATCCGACCTTATATGCACGTAGATCTTATTGGTCGTCTCGATGCTCGAGTGCCCGGCGATCTGTTGCAGGGCGTGGGGAGACATTCCCGCCATCGCCAGGTTGGAAAGGCAACTATGCCGCAACAAATGAGGTTGGACGTTCCGCCGGATCTCCGCCTTCCTAGCCGCTTGCTTCAACCACTTGACCGTTTCTGAGAATTCCTCGCCGGTGTACTCGTTCACCACCAACGGTCCACTTGGGCGCTTGTCCAATTCCCGGCGCAACTCTTCTGCAAACCTGTCCGACAGCCAGGGGATAATCCGCTGTTTTGCCCCCTTCCCCACCACCGACAGCGTTTCCCGATACTCGTCAACGTCCTCGGCGGCGGTGACCGCCAACCCCTCGTTGCGACGCAGGCCCATATCGGCCCACAGCAGGTAGAGCAGCCGGTATTTCGGGCCTACATGCTCGAGGATGGCGGTGATCTGCCTTGGGGTGAGTGGGCGTACCACTTCTGCCCTGGTCTGCTTGCTGGGAACTCCCCGGATGGTAAACGGCAACTCGGGACAAAGATCCATTTCCGCCGCCCGCCGCAGCAATGAGGCGAGGTAGCTCAGCTCCTTTGAGATCGTGCGCTTCGATACCGGGCGCGCCGGTTGCCCCTTTCTCACGACCCCCGGGTTGGCGGGATCCTGCAACCGGGCCTTCTTAAAATCGTTGATCGACTGCGGGGTGATGTTTGCCGGCTTGTATATGCCGAATCGCGGCAACAGATGCGCCAAGCTGTTCAGCGCATCTTTATAGGTCAACGGGCGGGCAAACGTCCGGTAATGTTCGAGCCATGGCGATACCAGGTCGCGGATCAGCGGGGAGACCTGGCTCTTCACCTCGCCGGGGGACCGCTCTACTCCGGCGAGGGCGAGAAACTGCTGCGTATGATCGCCACCCACGAGTCGCTGCTCGACTACAACATTACGGGGGCGGCCGTGCCGGAAAGTTATTCGGTGGCCTGCAAGCAGCTGGTTTTGGAGGCGTAAATCGGCGTAGTAAAATGCAAAAAAAAGGGGTTGCAGGTATATCCTGCAACCCCTTGATTTTATGGTACCCTCGGCGCGAATCGAACGCGCGACACCAGGATTAGGAATCCTGTGCTCTATCCCCTGAGCTACGAGGGCAAGATGGTCAGTGCGAATGTGGCGGAATAATACCTGAGTTTTTTCAAATCGCAACGGTTTTTCATGGAGTAACAGGCGGTCCCGGCGAAGGGTCTGCTCGCTCACGACTCGTCTCTGTTGATCAGCGATTCGCCATCGGCAAGCGTCGTCCCAGGGAACATGTCCTCGCCCACGCCGCTGTCGACGACGCAGTTGCGGCCAATCTGCATGCCGCTGGGGATCGAGGAACCCTTGCCGATCAGGCTGATGCCCGTATAGAGGTGGCTTGGCTTGCGCAGGTTGGCACAGCCGTGATTATCGCCGTAGCCGACCACCACCCTCTCCCCGACCCGCACCCGCTTGTCGAGGATGGCGAGATCGACGACCGCGTCCCTGCCGACGACGCAGTCCTCGAAGAGGATGGAGTCCTTGACCACTGCCCCCTCCTCGACCACCACCCCCGGTGACAGCACGGAGTTGATCACCGTCCCCTCGATACGGCTGCCGGCTGAGATCATGCAGTTCTGCAGGCGGCAGTTCCCGCCATAACGAGCTGGTGAGCGGTCGGCCAGGCGGCCCTCGGTGTCGACATTGGTGCGGATCTGCCACTTCTGCGGTGAGATGCCGCTATCCCTGCGCAGCACATCCATATTGGCCTCCCAGTAGGCCTGTATGGTCCCGACATCACGCCAGTAGCCATAAAAGGGATAGGCGAAGACATTGTCCTCGGCGATGGCCCGCGGCAGGATATGCATGCCGAAATCGTTTTCCTCCCGGTCCCGGGCCAAGGAGTCGAGGAGGTAGCGATAGTCGAAGACATAGATGCCCATGGAGGCGAGATTGGTACGCGCCACCTTCGGCTTCTCCTCCCACTCGACAATGCGGTCATTGCGGTCGACGATGCCCGCCCCAAACTGATGGATCTGGCTCTTGGGAACGGTCATCATGGCCACGGTGACGTCGGCCTTCTTCGAGCGGTGATACTCGATCATCGCATCGAAATCCATGTGATAGATATGGTCGCCGGAAAGGATCAGCACCTCCTCAGCGGTATTGTGCTCGAGAAAGTCGAGGTTGCGGCGCACCGCATCTGCGGTCCCATGGTACCAATCCGACTCTTTCTCCCCGGTGCGTGGCGGCAGGATTTTGATGCCGCGGCTGCGCCCGGTAAGGTCCCAGGCCTCGCCCGAACCAAGATGGCTCATCAGCGACAGCGGCTTGTACTGGGTAAGCACCCCGACCTTGGTGAGGCCGCTGTTCATGACGTTGCTGAGGCTGAAATCGATAATACGGTAAATGCCGGCAAACGGCACCGCCGGCTTGGCCCGCTTCTGCACGAGGATATTGAGGCGGCTGCCGACTCCGCCCGCCAGAAGGAGCACCAGTGCTTCTTTTGCCCGTTTCATCGCAGCACCTCCCCCTTTTCGACCCGGCCCGGCCAACTGCAAGAGATATTGGGGTAGACGGTCGCCCCCTCGCCGATAAAGGTTTTGCCGGGGATTCGGTTATTCCAGCCGATCACCGTCACCTCGCTGTCATTCCGGCATACCTCTGGGCCGATGACGACATTGGGCGCAAACACCGAGTTGACATCGGCCACCACCTTGTTGAAACGGCAGTTTTCACCAATGGTGTTGCTATAGAAGATGACGCTGTTCTCCACCACCGCACCCTTGTCGACGGTCACCCCAGGGAAAAGGATGGAGTTGCGCACAGTCCCCTCGACCCGGCAGCCGTTGTAGATAAGACTGTTCTCCACCCTGGCGTCGTCGCCCATCTGCGCCGGCTGAAAGTCGCGGATATTGCGATGATCGAGGTTGGTGCGGAAGACCCACTTCTCCATATCGATCTTCGGTTCCGGCCCGAGCAGGTCCATATTGGATTGCCAGTATTCGTTGATGGTGCGCGTATAGCCCCAGTAGCCGGAAAACTTGTAGCCATAGACGCGCCTGCCTTCCTTGAGCAGCACGGGTATGATATCGCGGCCGAAATGGTAGGAATCTCCCTTCTGATTCTCTTCCAGGGCTGCATAGAGCACCGCGGGCTTGAAGCAGAGTATGGTCATCGAGGCCCAGTCCGATTGCGGCTGTTCCGGCTTTTCCCAGTAGTTGATGACACGGCCGCCCTTCTCGCCGTCCTCGTCGTTGAGCTGGGCGATGCCGAAACGGTCCGACCCGGCGCGCGGCACCTTGGTGAAGGCGATGGTCAGGTCGGCATCCTTGGCGATATGGTAGTCGACCATATCCTGGTAGTTCATCTTGTAAATATGATCTCCGGAGAGGATGAGTATCTCCTCCGGCTGATGGTAGTGCACGTAGTCGAGATTCTTGAACACAGCATCGGCAGGGCCGCGATACCAGTCGGCGGCCTCGGTGCCGAGGAACGGCGGCAGCACGGAGATGCGGCGATAGCGGCCGACCATGTCCCAGGCGGCACCGGTGCCGATATGGTTGATCAGCGAATAACTGCGGTATTGGCTGAGGATCGCCACCTGCTCGATACCCGAGTTCATCAGATTGCTGAGGGAGAAGTCGATGACCCGGCCCAGGCCCCCGAAAGGAACCGCAGATTTGGGGCGGTAATAGGTGAGAACGTTGAGTTCGTCGACCCGGCCCCCTGCCAGGATCATCGCCAGGGTAGTGGGTTTGAGCATAAGCACCTCCGTTGACTCTGCCGGCACGCCAGACCGACGGGAGAGACAGACCCCGCGGCACGACATCGGATAACGTACTTATGGTAAAGGATATAAGGTCAAGGCGCAACCTTTCCAGGTCGTGCAGCGAGAAATCACCCCCGATTGCCAGCCATGACGGTCTGCAGAGAGGGTAACTGGAGGGGTGCTGGCAAGAAAGAGATCGGAAGAGAAAGTGCGGGGCAGCAACTCGTCTGCCGGCCGCTCGAGTCGCTAGGACGATGCTGGCAGGGAAACTCTCAGATATGCTGTTTGATGAAGCGCTTCAGGGTCTCGGAGGTCAGTTCCTTTTCCCCCAGTTGCAGGTTTTTCAGGGGGACTTCCGCCCTCGCCGCGCCCTTGTGGCCGCCGGCCGAGCCGAGCGTGCCGAAGATGCGCTCGGCAAGCTTGCCGGCATTCTTGCGATAGCCGTCGCAGCGGAAGATGACCACCAGCTTCTCACCATGCACCCCGGAGACGAACACCCAGTCAATCTCCCCGACATGGTTGAGAAAATCGGCGACGATAACCAGGACATCGGGGCTGCGCACCCGGCCGAGGTGAGAAAAATAGCGGCCCTTGGAGTATTTCAGCTCAGCCAGGGCGGTGGCGAAATACTTGAGCTCGGAGCGACGCAGGTCGGTGAGCTCGAACTTGCGCACCAGGTCGCGGTTGGCAATATTGAAGAGATAGCGAAAGGAGATACCGTCGGCAAGCACCGACTTGTGTTCGAAATCGTGGGTGTCGACCTTGATGCCGTAAAACAGCGCCGTGGCCAGGGTCACCGACGGCTTCATGCCGGCGGCGCGCAGATATTCGACCAACATCGACGAGGTCGCCCCGTAGTCGGGACGGATATCGACGAACTCAATCTCGCCGACATTGGTCACCGGATGGTGGTCGATGATGGCATGCACCTTGATCTTTTCAAAACAAGGCAGATGATCGGGCTGTGAGTCGACCATCACCCGCTTGCTGTAGTTCTCCAGCTTGACGTCTTTGAGGCGCTCCAGCGGAATCTTCAGCCGCTCGACCATGGCCTGGTTATTGAGGCGGCGGATCTCGTTGGGGTGGGTGATGGTGACGCTTTTGACCTTGTAGCGTAGGAGACGACGCACCGCCATGGCGGCGGCGAGGGCGTCAGGGTCGGCGTTGATGATCACCAGGACGTCGTCGTCCTTGGCGAACAGGTTCCAGAAGGCTTGTAACCGATGGGTAGCGGTGTTCTTGAAGAGAAGTTTACCGAGCAGCGGGTCTTTCTTCTTTCTTTTGATCGCCATAGAGTACCAGTATAGTCGAGTGAAGAGCGCGGAGCGGCATGCGGACGGCCTCTGTCAAGGCTGCCAGCATGTGGTGCATCGACTCCATCGCTAGAGCTCCCTCATTTGCGGCGAGTTGATCTTCGCCAGCCCATCGACCCCACTGCCGACACGAAATGAAGGGCCACCCCCAAAAACCAGCCATCTCCTCTTGATCTCTTCCACCAGCAGACCGACGGCAACGAAACTGTAACGTCGGCGACACCTTCGGGCGCCATGGGGCGAAAAGGTCGGCGCACCCCTCCAGTTCGACAACAAGAGCCGACTATACCATAGGGCGCCGAGCCATTGCAAGGGCTTGAAAAATCCCCCTCCCCGCGGCCAGCCCGATATTGACGGCGGTGGTCGATAATGGTACCTACAAGTGACCGCCGCCTGCCGGCCACCGAGAAGGTGCCTGGCAGCGCCGCCCACCCTCTGCCGCCACACTGTTTTCAGCGGCTTTCGCCCCCGTATGCCGAGGTAGCCTCGTGACCCTGCTCAACCGATATCTGCTCAGCCAGTTCGTCAAATATTTCCTGACCGTCAACAGCGGTTTCGTCGCCATTTACCTCCTTGTCGACTTCTTCGAAAAATACGACGACTTCGTCAACGCCGGCAAACCGGCGAGCATGGCCCTGCAGTACTTCCTGCTGACCATCCCCTTCGTCGTCGACCAGTTGGGCCCGGTGCTGATCCTCCTCGCCGGCGTCATCACCCTCGGCATTCTCAACCACTCCAACGAACTCACCGCCCTCAAGGCCGGGGGGGTGCCGCTGCGTCTCATCGTCCGCCCCATCCTCATCGGCTCGCTGACCTTCACCCTGCTTTTCTTCGCCGCCGCCCAGTGGCTGCTGCCGGTGACCATCGGCAAGACCAACAACATCTGGTTCGAACAGCTCAAGGGCAAAGTACCCTTGGGGATTCTTCGCAACAACCGCTACTACTACAAGGGTGCCGACGGCTTCTACTCGTTCGCCTGGCCCAATCCCAAAGTCCACGAATTCAAGGATTTTTCCTACTCCCTCTATACCGACGACTACAATATGTCGGCACTTATCACCGCAACCTTCGCCAGCTACGATGAGTCGGCCGAAAAGTGGCTGCTCAAGACCGGCCAGATCCAGCAGCGCCGCGACGACGGCCACTACGACATCATCAACTTCGCCGACCGCGAGTTCGCCTTCAAGGAAAAGCCCGAGGACTTCCTCGTGCCGGTCAACAAGGCGGCGGAACAGTCGCTCTCCGGGCTCTATCTGGAAATCGAGCGTTCCGATGTCGAGCACGAGGTGCGGTCGGCCTGGACCGCCTTCCTCGGCCGCATCTCCTATATCCTTCTCGGCATTCCCCTGCTGCTGCTCGGCCTGCCGATCCTCCTCTACTCGTACCGCAAGTGGGGGCGCGACCTGTCAGTGGCCATCCCGGCCAGCTGCGGCCTGGCCTTCATCGCCTGGGGCATCTGGGGAGCGCTGCAGTCCCTGGCGGGGGCGGGCTACGTCAACCCCTTCTTCGCCGCCGGGGCCATCCATGTCGTCTTCTCCCTGGCCGGCCTCATTCTCCTCGCCCGTAACGACCGCTGACGACAACGGGCCGCCCCAGCGACTGGGAACGGCCCGTTATTGTGTAGAAAATGGCCTGTGGGGCGGCTTTTCCAGCCGCCTCCTCAGCCCTATTTGGCGGCCGGCTCGCCGACGGAGACCATCTCGACGTCGAACACCAGTACCGAGTTGGGCTCGATCATTGGCGCTGCACCGCCTTCGCCATAGGCCAGCTCAGAGGGGATCACCAGACGCAGCTTCGAGCCGGGGTTCATCAACTGCAGCGCCTCGCTCCAGCCCTTTATCACCTGATCCACCTGAAATTCCGCGGCTTCACCACGCGAAGCCGTGCTGTCGAACTCGGTGCCGTCGATGAGCGTGCCGGTGTACTGGACCTTGACCGAATCGGTGGGCCCGGCATTCTTGCCCTGTCCCTTCTTGACCACCTCGTACTGCAGACCGCTGCCGGTCACCGTGACTCCCGGCTTCTTCTTATTCTCGGCGAGATAGGCCTCGCCGGCAGTCTTGTTCTTGGCCTTCATTTCATCGAGCATGGCCATCTGCCGCGCCTGCATGCGCGCGGCGAACTCCTTCTTCACCGCCAGCATGTCTTCGGCGCTCATCGTCGGCTCGACGCCCTTGAAGGCGTCCTCGATACCGATGAGGAGGAACTCCTTCTGGATATCACCCCCGGCGCGCTTGAAATAGCTACCCACCTCGAAGCCCATGCTGTAGCTGAGCTTATCTTCGAAGCTTGTCGGCGGAGCCGCCGAAGAAAAAGCGGGAACGGCCAGGACCAGTCCCAGAGCGGCGGTCATCAACGATGTCTTCATCTGCTTTCCTCCCATCAAGGGGTTGTTGATTGTGGAACTTCGCGACCCTCAGGTCGCAGAGAGAAGTGGCCCGGCAAGGTGCGCCGGCCACGAAAAGGGCTGAGGATCAGGCCAACAGCACCAGAGTGATGCCAGGATTGCCCCGGCCCAGGCTGTAGTGCCCAGCCAGAGCTGGATAGCGCTGCAGCAGGGCGCGCACCCTCCCGGACTTTTTCACGAAATCTTCACCACACAGATAATCGCCGACGATCTTCTTGTCCTTCATAAAATCGAGCATGCGCCGGCATTCCTCGCGGATGACCCCGCCCTTGCCGCTCGAGCCATAGCCATGGATAAGAGTGAGGACGGTGACGCCCTGGCGTAACCCGTCGTCAATAGCCTGCTCGAGACGTCGCAGAGCAACCTCGACCACCGGCCGGCCAGCTTCGAGGTTGATCGTCCGGTGGCTGAAGACAGGTTTTACCCGCCCCTCGTCGACCTTTTCATCAGCCCCGCAGTAAGGGCAGGCAGCCCCTTTTCCAGGCCGCTCGTTTCCACAGACCGCGCACAGCATCGCCGCAGGGGATAGCTACATCCTGCGCACGGCGATAACCGCCGGCAGCTGCCGCAAGTGCTGCAGCAGGGTCTGCAGGTGCTCGAGGTTGACGACCTCGAGGGAGATGGTCATCTCCGCCAGGTCGGTGGCGGTGGTGTGGGCGGAGATATCGACGATATTGGCGTTGTCGGCGCTGATAGTGCCGCTGATCTCGGCAAAGATGCCGCGCTGATTTTCGGCGCTGATATGAATGGAAACCTTGTAGCTCTTCTCGGTAATTCCGCTCCAGCTGACATCGATCCACCGCTTGGGGTCGGAGCTGAGCAGGTTGACGCAGTCGGCCTTATGAACCGACACCCCCTTGCCCATGGTGATGAAGCCGACGATGGGATCGCCCGGCAGAGGCTGGCAGCACTGGCTGATCTTCACCAGCATGCCATCGACGCCGTCGATATTGATGCCTGGCTTGCCTTTGCCGGCCGCCTCGCTGTGGGGATGTGCCTGGGAGGCGAGGAGTGCCGCCAGCTCCTCGGGGGGCAGGTCGTGCACCGCCGACTCCGCCTCCTTGCGCAACTCCACCGGCTGCAGAGCGCGGATGAGGTTCTGCACGGTGATCACCCCGCTGCCCACCTTGACCAGCAGGTCGTCGAGGGAGTTGCAGCGCAGCTGCTTGAGGAGCAGACGGATATGACCGCTCTTGATAATCTTCTTCAGCGAGGTATCGTGTTTGCGGATCTCCCGCTCGCAAATTTCCCGGCCCAGCTTGAGCGCCTTGTCTTTCTCCTCGCGACGCAGCCAGGAACGGATCCTTGTGCGCGCGCGGCTCGTCTTGACCAGATCGAGCCAGCCGCGCCGCGGGTTCTGGTTGGGGGCAGTGAGGATCTCGACGATATCGCCGGTCTGAATCTGGTATTTGAGCGGCACCTGGCGCCCGTTGACCTTGGCCCCAACGCAGTGGTCACCGACCTCGGTATGGATGGCGTAGGCGAAATCGATAGGGCAGCTGCCGGAGGGGAACTCCTTGACCTCCCCGGTGGGGGTGAGGGCGTAGATCTCCGGGTCGTAGAGCTCGCCGATGACGCTGTCGAGGAACTCCCGCGGGTCCTCGACCTCCTGCAGCGAGGCCACCAGTTTCTTCAGCTCACGGAACAGCCGGGCGTCGTTTTTGTTGATCTTCTGCCCTTCCTTGTAGGCCCAGTGCGCGGCGACACCTTCCTGAGCGACTCGGTCCATTTCCTCGGTACGAATCTGGATCTCGATGAAGTGCTCGCGCGGCCCCACCACCGTGGTGTGCATCGACTGGTAGTTGTTGGCCTTGGGTACGGAAATGAAATCCTTGATACGCCCCGGCACCGGCGACCAGTTGGCATGGATGACCCCCAGCGCCTCGTAGCACTCGTTGACGGTGTTGACGATGATACGGAAGGCAACCTTGTCGTAGACCCGCTCCAGGGGGATGTTCTGCGCCACCAGCTTTTTATAGATGGAGTAGAGGTGCTTGGGGCGGCCGATGATGCGCAGCGGTTTGATGCCGTTTTCGCCAAGCTTCTCGTCGAGGATCTTGATCACCTCGTCGACATAGGCCTGTCGCTCGTCGAGGGAGGTCTCCAGGGCGTGGGAGAGGTTGTAGTGCTCCTCGGGATAGAGGAACTTGAAGGCATGGTCCTCCAGTTCCCTCTTGAGCCAGTCGATGCCGAGGCGGCTGGCCAGGGGGGCATAGACATCCATGGTCTCGCGAGCGATATCCAGCTGGTGCTCGCGATCAACCATGTCGAGGAGGAAGAGATCAAGCAGGCGGTTGACCAGCTTGACGAGGAGCACGCGTATATCGGCGGCCATGGCGAGAAACATCTTGCGCAGGTTCTCCGCCTGACTGGCCAGCTTGCTGTTATACTGCACCTGGGTGATGCGGGTGGTACCCTCGACGATGGCGGCGACATCCTTGCCGAACATCTCCGTCAGTTCCTCAACCGTCACCCCCGGCCGACCGGTCTCCTCTTCCTTCAACACTCCGTGAAGGAGGCCGGCAAGTACGGTGTCGAGGTCGAGGCGCATCGACGCCAGGGTCGAGGCCACCTCAAGGAGGTGGATAACGTAGAGCTCCCCGGAGAAGTGGCGGCTGCCCTTGTGCACCCGCGTCACCAGTTCCCAGGCCTTGTCGATCCGCGACAGATCGACGCCCTGCAGATAGGTGGCCGCCAGGACCTTAAGACCCTGGGGATTTATTGTCGTTTCGTTGGCCATCGCCCTCTCGCCCCGACGCTTCCGGGGCGTTCACTCTCCCCCGCCTCGGGGGATCCGCTGTTCGGCGCGGCGAAAGGTACTCGCCGCGCCGTGATGATCACTTTTTCAACTCGGCGCCGATGCGCTCGACGAGGAAGGTCACCGTCTCCTCGGGGGTAAGTTCCTCGACCACCCCGTCCCGCCGCCGCCGCACCTCGACCTTGCCGCTCTTGGTATAGCTGTTGCCAACGGTAACCCGATAGGGAATGCCGAGCAGGTCGGCATCCTTGAACTTCAGGCCGGGGCGTTCGTCGCGGTCGTCGAGGAGTACTTCGAGTCCCGCTGCCTGCAGCTTGCCATAGAGACTTTCGGCGAGTTCGCAGAGCGTTTCGTCCTTGCCGCCGAGGTTGAGCACAATAACCGTGAAGGGCGCCAGCGGCACCGGAAAGACGATGCCATGCTCGTCGTGATTCTGCTCGATGGCGGCGGCGACGACACGGCTGACGCCGATGCCGTAACAGCCCATGACAAAGTGCTTACCCTGGCCGTCGCTGTCCTGGAAGGTGGCGTTCATCGACTGCGAATAGCCGGTGCCGAGCTTGAAGACATGGCCGACCTCGATGCCTTCGGTAAGGGCCAGCCGCCCGCCGCACTGCGGGCAGGGGTCGTCGACGGTGATGCGCCGCAGGTCGCCGACTGCCTCGACCTGGAAGTCACGGCCGAGGTTGACGTTCTGCAGGTGATGGTTCTTCTCGTTGGCGCCGACGGTGAAGTTGCGCATGGCCGCCACTTCCTGATCGACGACCAGCCGCAACGAGAGCCCCACCGGTCCGAGATAGCCGGTGGGCACCCGGGTGGCGTCGAATACTTCCTGTTCTCCAGCGAGCTCGACATCGGCGACGCCAAGGAGGTTCTTCAGCTTGACCTCCTCCACCTCGCGGTCACCGCGCAGCAGCACCGCCACCGGAACGCCGTCAGCTTTGTAGACCATGGTCTTGACCAAAGCCTCCGGCCCGATGCCAAGGAACTCGCACACCGTCTCCACCTTACGCTTGCCAGGCGTCTCGACCTTGGCCATCACCCGCAACGGCTCGCCCTCCGCCGCCGGCCGCAGCACCACCGCCGCCTTCTCTTTGTTGGCGGCGAAGTCGCAGCTGTCACAGATGACAATAGTGTCCTCGCCGGTCTTGGCAAGGACCATGAACTCATGGGAGAAGTTGCCGCCGATGGCCCCGGAATCGGCCTGCACGGCGCGGAAATCGAGGCCGCAGCGGGTGAAGATGCGCCGGTAGGCATCGTACATCTTACGGTAGGAGACCTCAGCGCCGGCGTCGTCGACATCGAAGGAGTAGGCGTCCTTCATAATGAACTCGCGGCCGCGCATGAGGCCGAAGCGGGGACGGATCTCGTCGCGGAACTTGGTCTGGATCTGGTAGAGGTTGACCGGCAGGTCGCGATAGGAGTGCAGCTCTTTCCTGGCGATATCGGTGATGACCTCCTCGTGGGTCGGCCCGAGGCACGACTCGCGTTCATGGCGGTCGTGAAAGCGCAGCAGCTCCGGGCCATATTTCTTGTAACGGCCGGTCTCCATCCACAGGTCGGCGGGCTGCACCATCGGCATCAGCACCTCCTGGGCACCGGCACGGTTCATCTCCTCTCGCACGATCTGCTCGACCTTGCGAATCGCCATAAGGCCCAGGGGCAGGTAGGTATAGATGCCGGCGGTGAGCTTGCGGATAAACCCGCCCCGCAGCAGCAGCACATGGCTGACGACTTCCGCCTCGGATGGAACCTCTTTCAGCGTTGGGATCAGCAACTGAGAATAGCGCATAGTGGTCTTCCCGTTATGGTGTGTTGATGGTGGAGCCCCGCCCGCCGCCGACGAACCACGGGGGCCTGACAGTTCACTCTTTTGTAGCAGATTTTCCCTGGCCGCGCCGCTCTTCTTCCATTTTCTGCAACTCGGCGAGGAAGACCGGCAGCAGATCGTCCTCGCCGACCTTCTTCCAGATCTCGCCGCGCTTGAAGATGATACCGACGCCGTTGCCGCCGGCCACGCCGATATCGGCATGCTTGGCCTCGCCGGGGCCGTTGACGACGCAGCCCATCACCGCCACCTTGAGCGGGCTCTCCATGGTTTGCAGATAGCGCTCCACCTCTTCCGCCAGGGCGAAAAGGTTGATGCGCGTCCGGCCGCAGGTGGGGCAGGAGATCAGCTCGGGGCCGCGCTCGCGGATCTTCAGGGCGCGCAGCAGCTCGAAGGCGACCCGCACCTCCTCCACCGGCTCCCTGGTCAGGGAGATACGCAGGGTGTCACCGATGCCTTCACTGAGCAAAATGCCCAGCGCGACGCTCGACTTGACCGTGCCGGCAATCAGGCCGCCCGCCTCGGTGACACCGAGGTGCAGGGGGTAGTCGGTACGCTGCGAGAGGCGGCGGTAGGCGGAGATGGTGGTCAGCACATCGGCGGCCTTCACCGAGATCTTGATGGCGTCGAAGCCATGCCGTTCGAGCAGCTGGACGTTGCGCAGGGCGCTGGCTACCAGGGCCTCGGTATTGTCGGCGCTGGGATAGCCATGGAGGGCGAGGAGGTCCTTTTCGATGGAGCCGCTGTTGACCCCGACGCGGATCGGCACCCCATGCCTTTTGGCGGCGTCCACCACCCTGGCCGTCTTCTCGGCGCCGCCGAGATTGCCGGGATTGATGCGTATGCCGTCGGCGCCGTTTTCCATGGCGGCGACCGCCAGGCGATGGTCGAAGTGGATATCGGCAATCAGCGGAATGGCGATGGCCGCGCGTATGGCAGCAATGGCGGCGGCGGCCTCGAGGTCGATCACCGCCACCCTGACGATGTCGCACCCGGCCGCCTCCAGCCCTTTGATCTGCGCCACCGTCCGCTGGACGTCACGGGTGTCGGTATTGGTCATCGACTGTACCGCGATGGGGCTGTCACCGCCGATGGCAACCTTGCCGACATGGATGATTCGGGTCGCTCTTCTGGCAATCATCGCCCACCCTCCCCCTTTTGCTGCGCAAGCTTTCTGGCCAGATTGAGCTCGGCGTCCGAGCCGCGCACATAGAGCGGCATCCCCTCGATGGGATCGAGAGTCTCGCCACAGACAGCCTTCTCCCCGGCCACCAGGCCAAGCACCGCCGCCGAAGGTTCGTGGAGAAAGGCCGGGGCGACTCGCCCCTTGCCACCAAGCAGCGGGAGCAGCTCCGCGCCGTAGAGGCGCGCGCCGCTGCCCACCAGCAGCACCGACTCAGCGGGTGCCAGGGCATTGAGCAGCATGGAAGCCAAGGCGACGGGCGGCAGCACAAGCGGGCCCATGCAAGGCACCTGCCGCCCCTGGGCGTCACGGCGGTACAGGGTGGCGTACACCTCCTTCTTGCGGGCATCGATCATGCTGCACACCAGGGATGCCCCGGCACACTGGGCGGCCAGGACATCAAGGGTCGAGACCCCGTACAGCGGCCGACCGGCAGCGGTCGCCAGACCCTTGGCGGTGGCCATGCCGATGCGCAACCCGGTGAAGCTGCCCGGCCCGAGACCAACGGCGATACCGTCGACATCCTGCCAGGTGGTGCCACTCTCGCGCATGAGCACGTCGATGAGGAGAAGCAGGCGGCGCGAGTGGGTCTTGCCGCCTGCCATATTGAGGCAGCCGCGCACCTCGCCATCATCGGCAGTGCCGGCAGTGAGCGCCAGGGCGGCACAGGGGGTGGCGGTGTCGATGGCGAGCAGCAGGGGGCGAACCGCGGTCATCATTTGAAGAGGCGCACGATGTCGTTATAGAAGACAAAGACCATCAAGGTCCCCAGAAGACCGATGCCTATCTGCTGCGCCACGATCTGCGCCCGCAGGCCGATGGGCTTGCGGCGCACCGCTTCGAGGGAGAGAAAGGCGAGATGGCCGCCGTCCAGGACCGGGATCGGCAGCAGATTGAGCAGGCCGAGGTTGACGCTGAGCAGCCCCATGAAATAGATGAGGTTGACCCACCCCGCCTTCATCTGCTCTCCGGCGATCTGGGCGATGAGGATCGGCCCGCCGATCTCCGAGGCGGGTACCACCTGCTGGATGATCTTGACGAAGCCGATGGCGGTGAGGGAAATATACATCCAGGTCTGCTGCAAAGCGCTGTCGATGGAGGACAGCAGCGTACTCTCCTCCCAGATCATCTCGTCGGCTTTCTTGATGCCGATCATGTAACGCTGTTCGACCTCCTCGCCGAAGACGTTCTTGACCACATCCATGGCCGGGCGGACGGTGAGCGACACGTTCTCATCGCCGCGTTGCACCACCACGGTAATTGGCTGACCGCCACTGTTCTTGACACCGTCGAGGACATCCTGCCAGACCATGGTCTCACGGTCGCCGATACGCAGTATGAGGTCCCCAGGGCTCATGCCGGCTTCGGCAGCTGGCGAGCCGGGGCTGACCGTGCCGATCCTCGTCCCTTCGCCGGCGCTGGGAATGCCGAGGAAGAAAAAGACCAGGAAGAAGAGGACCACGGCGAAAAGCAGGTTGAAGACCGGTCCGGCGAGGACGATGAGGAAGCGCTGCCAGGTGGCCTTGTGGGCGAAGGAGACGCAGCGATCTTCCGCAGAAATATCCTGCTCGTCGGGGTTTTCGCCGAACATTTTGACGAACCCGCCCAGTGGAAAAGCGGAAACGACATACTCCGTCTCGCCGATGGTGCGCCCGAAAACCTTCGGCCCGAAGCCAAGCGAAAACTTGAGTACGCGTACCCCGAAGAGCTTGGCGAAGATAAAGTGCCCGAGTTCGTGGACGAAGATCAGCAATCCGAGAACGAGAATAAAAGACAACAGGGTATTCATATCACCATGCAGTGCCCGAAGTAAGGGGTTCCCGGGCAGAAAAATTGAGTGTTGAACCTCGCAATGGTTGCGGAAAGAAGCTTGCCAGAGGAGAGGGGACCGTCATCAGGTTTACCGGATCCTGGCCATCAGCTGCTCGGCCACGGCCCTTGCCCGGGCGTCATCGGCAAGGATTTGGTCGAGCCCGACCTCGCCCTCGGTTCCTACAATATCCATTGTGCGGGCCACTGTCTCGGCAATTTGCGGAAAAGAAATACGGCCTTGGAGAAATGCCTCCACCGCCACCTCGTTGGCGGCGTTGAGCACCGCCGCGACCGTCCCCCCCCTGGTGAGGGCAGTGTACGCCAGGTTCAGGGCGGGAAACCTCTCATGGTCGGGGGGAAAGAACTGCAGCTCGCCGCAGGTGGCGAGGTTCAAAGCCGGCAGTGACAGAGGCAGCCGTTCCGGGTAGGACAGGGCGTAAGCGATGGGGATGCGCATGTCGGGGATGCCGAGCTGAGCGAGCACCGAACCGTCCTGGTACTCGACCAGGGAGTGGACGATAGACTGGGGGTGAACGAGCACCTCGATGGCCTCCGGGGCGACATCAAACAACCAGCGGGCCTCGATCACCTCCAGGCCCTTGTTCATCAGGGTCGCCGAATCGATGGAAATCTTCCGGCCCATGCTCCAGTTGGGGTGGCGCAGGGCCTCGGTGGCGGTGACCTCTGCCAGCCGTTCACGGTCCAGGCCACGAAAAGGCCCACCGGAGGCGGTGAGGAGGATCTTGCGCAGGTCGTCATGACGACCTGCCTCGAGGGCCTGGAAGATGGCGGAATGCTCTGAATCGATGGGCAGGAGTTGCACGGCAGCACGTTCCACCGCCCGCATCACCAACTGCCCGGCCATGACCAGGGTCTCCTTGTTGGCCAGGCCGATGTCTTTGCCAGCCTCGATAGCGGCCAACGTCGGCAGCAACCCCAGGGCACCAACCATCGCCGATACGGTGAAAACGGCATCTTCGTGGGAGGCCACCTGCACATTGCCTTCGCTACCACAGAGGACAGTGCAACCATGGCCGGGTGGCAGAAGGTTGAGCAGGGCGGCTCTGCGCTGTTCATCGCACACCGAGACGAGCGACGGAGCGAACTCCTCGACCTGCCTGGCCAGCAGCTCGACATTGGTGCCGGCGGCCAGGGCCACCACCCGGTAACGCTCGGGGAACTGCCGCACAACGTCGAGAACGTTGACACCTATGGAGCCGGTCGATCCGAGAACGGCAAGTGTTTTCATCAGCTGCCGCTCAACATGACGAAATAATAGAGAAACGGGCCGACCAGAAGGAGCGAGTCAACGCGGTCGAGAATACCTCCGTGGCCGGCGAGGCAGCGTCCCGAATCCTTGGTGCCGGTGCCGCGCTTGATCACCGATTCAGTGAGATCGCCAACAATGCCGACCAGACAGAGAACGGCTGCGGAAGCCAGCAAGAAAGGCCACTTGACCTGAGGCAGAACGTAGACCGCGAACGCAGCGGCCGCGGCAACACCCACCACCACACCGCCGATGGCTCCTTCGATGGTCTTGTTGGGACTGACGTTCGGGCAGAGCTTGTGTTTGCCGAACTTCCTGCCGACAAAGTAAGCGCCCGTGTCGGACCCGGCGGTTATTGCAGTGCCGATGATGAGCCAGGCCGCGCCCTGGGGATGGTAGCGCAGGAGCACCAGATGGGCGCAGAGGAAGCCAAGGTAGACGGTGCCGATGCCAAGACGACAAAAATAATCGAAGCGGTTTTGCAGTACCGCGTAACGCGACAGAAAATAGAGCACAATGAAGAAAAACCCAAGGAGCAGCCCAGGGCCGAGGGCGGCGACATCGGGTCGTATGCATACCGTCAGGGTGGGGGTGGCAAGGCAGGCATTGACCAACCAGCGCTCGCCGACTCCGAGCGGTCGCTGATCGATCATGCGCAGGTACTCGTCGGCAGCCCAGAGGGCGAGAATGGCCACGACCAGGCAGAAAAGCAACGGGGGTCCCTTGAGCAGGAGGAGCAGCCAGAGACCGGCGATGAGCAGACCGGGGGCGATGCGTGTCTTCATGTGCTGTTATGCGCGTGCAGTTGGTCTCCGGTTTTTCCGAAGCGTCTTTCCCGCTTCTGAAAGTTGTCGAGGGCCTCGAGAAACACCGGCTCTCGAAAATCTGGCCACATCACTTCGGTGAAATAGATTTCGGCATAGGACGCCTGCCAGAGAAGGAAGTTGGAAAGGCGTGCCTCCCCACCGGTGCGGATCAACAAGTCGGGATCAGGCAGGCCGGCGGTATCGAGGGCTCCGGTGATGGTCTCTTCGGTGATCCGTTCTGGCTCGAGTCGCTCGTTGCGACATCGTCCGGCGATGGCGCGCACCGCCCGCACCAGCTCATCGCGGGCACCATAGCTAAGGGCGAGCGTAAGGGTGAGATGGGTGTTGTCGGCGGTTGCGGCGATGGTCTGCTCGAGGGTATGTCGGACCGCATCCGGCAACCGCGAACGATCGCCGATGGCCATGAGGCGAATGCCATTCTTCTGCATGCGCGGCAGTTCGCTCTCGAGATATTTGCGAAGGATCGACATCAGCCCCGAGACTTCCGCGGTCGGCCGTTGCCAGTTCTCGGACGAGAAGGCGTAGAGCGTAAGATGGCCTATGCCGATCTCACGACAGACACGGACGATATCGCTGACCGAGTCGGCGCCGACCTTGTGGCCATAAAGGCGCGGCTGGTGGCGTTGTTTCGCCCAGCGGCCGTTGCCGTCCATGATAATGGCAACGTGACGGGGAAGGCGCTGCGGATCAATGGAAATCGGTGCGGACGTCATCCCCGATACCAGCGTACTGCCTTGTTACGTGCGGACATTGCGGTGCGGTGCATTGCCAGTAATCTCCAGCGGTGGATCCAAGAAAGGCGGAAACATCGACGGCGGCGTCACGGCGACGCCGCCGGGAAGGGCATCCCACTGGGGGAAAAGAACAAAGGGGAAAAAGAACAGAGAGGAAGGCCTACACCTCCATCACTTCCCTCTCCTTGGCTGCCGTCGCCTCGTCGATCTTTTTGATATAGGCATCGGTCTCGCTCTGGGCTTCCTCCTGCAATCTGAAGAGATCGTCCTCGGAGATTTCCTTGTCCTTCTTCTGTTTTTTCAAGGTCTCGATGGCGTCGCGGCGCAGGTTGCGCACGGCGACGCGAAACTCCTCGGCCACCTTCTTGACTGCCTTGACGAGTTCCTTACGACGCTCCTGGGTCAGCTGCGGGATGTTGAGACGAACCACCTTGCCATCGCTGATCGGGTTGAGACCGATATCGGACTTGAGAATCGCCTTTTCGATGGCCGGCAGCAGCTGCGGGTCCCACGGCTGGATGACGATCTGGCGACTCTCTGGGATAGTCAGGCTGCCCACCTGATTGAGCGACATCGAGCTTCCATAGGCATCGACATGAATACCGTCGAGAATCGCCAGGGAGGCCCTTCCGGTGCGAACCTTGGAAAGTTCCTTCTTGAAAGACTCGAGGCTCTTCTCCATCTTGTCTGCCATCTCGAGAATTACATCGTTCATTGTCGTATCCTTAAAGTGATTGAAAAGGCCCGAGCCATCAGACGCTGATGACAGTGCCGACCTTCTCTCCCAGCGCAGCGCGTTTGATATTGCCAGGCACCGCCAGGTTGAGGACCATGATCGGCAGGTTATCTTCTTTGGCGAGGGCAATCCCGGCGGCATCCATGACCCGCAATCCTTTCTGCAGGACCTCGTCGTAGGTCAGTTGCTCGTACTTTACCGCCTCAGGATGGAGGAGCGGGTCGCGGTCATAGACTCCGTCGACACGGGTGGCCTTGATGACAATTTCGGCATCGATCTCCAGGGCGCGAAGCACCCCGGCAGAGTCGGTGGTGAAGTAGGGATTGCCGGTGCCGGCAGCGAAGATCACGACCCGGCCCTTCTCGAGGTGCCTGGTTGCACGGCGACGGATATAGGGTTCGGAAACCGACTGCATGGGAATGGCGGACATGACGCGGGTAATGACACCGATGCGTTCCAAGGCGTCCTGCATGGCCAGGCTGTTCATCACCGTGGCGAGCATGCCCATGTTATCGGCGGTCGTGCGATCCATCCCTTTGCTGGCCCCGGCAACACCACGAAAGATGTTGCCGGCGCCAATGACCAGGCCAAGTTCGGCACCGATATCCACCACATTTTTGACCTCGGCGGCGACGAACTCAAGCACTGTGGTGTTGATGCCGTAGGCGTCGTCGCCCATCAAGGCCTCTCCGCTAAGCTTCAACAGCATTCTTTTATATTTCAACACGTCACCCATCGGTCGCTCCTCGAGCAGAAGGTGATTCTTAGCGGAGATTTCTCCCCGCAGAGCGAATGCAGCCAAAGAAAACGGAGTCGGGGCTTATTCCACGCCGACCTGGAAGCGCGCGAAACGTTTGATGGAGATGTTCTCGCCCATCTTGCCAACCAGCTCATTGAGGAGATCCTGGATGGACAGATCGGGATTCTTGACGAACTTCTGCTCGAGCAGAGCTACTTCGGCGAGGAATTTCTCGATCTTGCCACCGACCATTTTTTCGACGATTGCTGCCGGCTTGCCGCTTTCCAGGGCCTGCTGCACGAAGATGTCCTTTTCGCGGGCGAGAACCGCCTCCGGCACCTCGTCACGATGAATGGAAATGGGGTTGGCGGCGGCTATATGCATGGCGATGTCTTTGGCGAACTCGCGGAAATCGTCGTTCTTGGCCACGAAGTCGGTCTCGCAGCCCAGTTCGACCATGACCCCCAGCTTGCCGCCAGCGTGGATATAGGTAGCGATGACACCTTCGCTGGTGGCGCGACCGGCACGCTTGGCCGCCACGGCGAGTCCTTTCTGGCGCAGGAAGTCGACAGCTTTCTCGAAATCGCCATTGGTCTGCTCGAGGGCCTTCTTGCAGTCCATCATCCCGGCCTGGGTCTTATCCCTCAGATCCTTCACCATTTTTGTTGTAATGGTCATGGGAAATCTCCTTTGTTGAATTCTGCTATGATGCGGAAAAGGCGCGGTGCGCCTTTTCCAATCGAGATGTATCCTGAATACGAAAAAGGGGCGGTCGTTGACTGCCCCTTGTACTGCATAGCCCTTAAAGGCTGCGTCGGCGGGTGCTGTTATTCCTCGCCTTCGCCCTCCCGGCCTTCCATTTCCTGGCCGGCATCGCCCATAACCGCAGCAACCGCCTCTTCGGAGGCCTCATCGCCATCCCGCATCGCCTGTCCGGCGAGGACCGCTTCTGAAATGTAATGGCTGATAAGGCGGATGGAACGGATGGCGTCATCGTTACCGGGAATGATGTAGTCGATACCGGTGGGATCGCAGTTGGTGTCGGTGATGGCCACCACGGGGATACCGAGTTTTCCGGCTTCGCTGACGGCGATGTCCTCCTTGCGGGGGTCGATGACGAAAATCACCGAGGGCAGACCGCGCATATCTTTGATGCCGCCGACATTGCGCTCGAGTTTGACCCTCTCCTTCTCCATGATGAGGATTTCCTTTTTGGGGAACCTGTTGATGGATCCGTCGGCCTGCATCGACTCGATAGCCTTGAGCCGGTCGATGCTGTTTTTGATGGTCTGGAAGTTGGTGAGCATGCCGCCCAGCCAGCGATGATCGACATAAAACATGCCGCAACGCCTGGCTTCTTCACGAATGATTTCCTGGGCCTGACGTTTGGTGCCGACAAAGAGGACTGAACCGCCTTTTTTGACCTCTGTGGAGATGAAGTCGCGGGCACGGTCAAAGAGTTTCTTGGTAATATCGAGATTGATGATGTAAATGCCGTTGCGGGGTCCATAGATGTAAGGTTTCATCTTGGGATTCCAGCGTCTTGTCTGGTGTCCGAAGTGAACACCGGCCTGCAGCATGTCGCGTACCGATACAGTAGTCATGTCAGTCTCCTTTCCTGGTTGGTTCCGCCATCTTCTTGGCCGCCATCCCGTGACAGGGAGGCGACACCAGGCTTGGTTCGAAGATGTGTGGGATAGGTGGTTTCAGCCGATCATTCGGCTGGTGAAAAAACAACATCGTTGTTTACCACGAGTGCCACTCTTTTGCAAGCAGTGGAATTTCCAGCTTGCTGAAGCTGCTCAAAATTTAGGGTGCGCATGTGATCGCTTAAGAATCATTTTCAGCCATTCGAACCCGAATTTGAGCAACTCACCGTCATCGGTAGCTATGCGACGGCGCTGCTCCTTCGCAAGACCGGAAGAGGCAATGATCTTCCGTTCTTCGACAAAACGTCGGAATCCGTCAATGTTATAGCATACCAGGAAGGCGAGTTTTTGCATTTCCCCTGCTGAGCCTTCACCTTTCCAGGGATTTTCAGCGAACAGGGTATCCATGTCCGCCCACAGGTCGTTCATGGCATTGAAGTCGAGCAACTGCTGGCCCCGCAGCCAGGTTTTGACGGTGTTGCTCTTTGCTTCCCTATGCCCCTTGCAGTAGGAATGTTTGGTCAGAAAATAAAACTCCTCAGGCACTCGCCGCCCATGGAGACGATCTACGGCACGCTCCAGAGGATAGGTGCGGCAGGCGGTGGGCCGATCGGCGTACACGGCGCATCCTTCCTTCTCAAGAAACGGGCAGGGACTGCCCTCGCCATCGACCAGCTTCAGCTTGAGGGTCGGGAAGAAGGGATTGTCACCGGGCACGAAGCGAGTATGTCGCCGCAGAAACTCCTCCGAATCGAGCTGCAGGCGATTTTTCAGTCTGATTATGTCGTAGGGATAGAGAATGAGATCGACATTGCGGCAGCAGACGGTAAAACAGGCCACTCCGGGATGGCAGTCGAAGCTGAACGGCGTCGCCGCAAGCGGTACCATTCCTTCGGGAAACGTCTTCTCTTCAGCCATGCAACCTCCTCTCCGGAGCAAGAGCAATGAACAAAAAAAAAGCCGGCAGAAACATGCGTTTCTGCCGGCCCTGATACTGTTGTACTCTGTCAGCTCTCGGCCTTCGGAGCCTCGATCACCTCTTCGTAACCGACCAGTTCGAAGATAGCCATGGCAGCTGCGTCGCCCTTGCGGACACCAGTCTGCAGGATGCGGGTGTAGCCACCGTTACGGTCAACGAACTTGTCCTTGATAACCGTAAACAGCTTATCGACGATGGCTTTGCTGCGGATAAACCCGAGAGCCTGACGACGGGCATGCAGGTCGCCGCGCTTGGCAAGTGTGATAAGCTTTTCAGCTATCGGCTTGACTTCCTTGGCTTTTTCGGTGGTGGTGATAATCCGTTCGTGCTCGAAGAGCGATGTCACCATATTACGAAACATGGCGATCCTGTGGGAGCTGGTTCTGCCCAAACGTTTTCCGGCTTTTCTATGTCTCATCTCGTATCCTCAGCGTCTCGCATCAACAGAGTTTGATGGTATCTGGTTGTCGTTATTGTGTAGGAAGCCGAATCACGGCTTGACTTCTTCCTTTTCGCCCCGCTGATTCGGTGGCACCCAATTCTCGAACTTCATGCCCAGAGTGAGATCCATTTCAGCAAGCAAAGCCTTGATCTCGTTAAGCGATTTTCGGCCGAAGTTCTTGGTTTTGAGCATTTCCTGATCGGTCTTCTGGGCAAGATCGCCGATATAGTTGATATCGGCATTCTTGAGACAGTTGGCCGAACGCACCGAGAGTTCGAGATCCTCCACCGGCTTGTCGAGATACGGGTTGAGCGGCTCGAACTCGCGACCAGCATCTGTAGGCACATCAGGCTCAGCATCATCCTCATCGAAGTTAATGAAGATGGTCATCTGCTCCTTGAGGATCTTCGCAGCATAGGCAAGCGCGTTCTCCGGCTTGAGGCTGCCGTCGGTTTCTATCTCCAGGGTAAGCTTGTCGTAGTCGGTTTGCTGCCCGACCCTGGCCTGGGAAACCACATACTGAATCTTCTTGATCGGGGAGAAAATGGCGTCGATGGGAATCTGGCCGATGGCGAGGCTTTCCTTGTCCATCTTCTCAGCTGGCTGGTACCCCTTCCCCCACTCTACAGTGAGTTCGGCGCGAAACTGGATCGGTCCGGTCAAGGTGCAGATGACTTGATCCTTGTTCATCACCTCGACATAGCCAGAGGAGCCAATATCTCCTGCATACACAACACAGGGACCAGTCTTCTCGATGACAACCTTCTGCGACTCGGCGGAGAACAGCTTCAGCCTCACCATCTTCAGGTTAAGGATGATTTCACTGACATCCTCGAGAATGTCTTTCATCGAGGTGAATTCGTGTAACGCCCCGTCGATTTTCACCGAGGTTATAGCGGCACCCTGGATGGAGGAGAGAAGAATGCGCCGCAGCGAATTACCGATTGTCGCGGCAAATCCCCTCTCAAGAGGCTGACAAATGAATTTCCCGTATGTGTCGCTGTGTTTTTCTTTGTCAATTTCCAGCTTCTCGGGTTTTATCAGCTCATTCCAATTGCGGTGAAATGGGATTTTTTCATCAGCAGCGTGAGTCATGGATTTCCTTATTTCGGTCCTTCAGGCTAGATACAATTCACAATTTCTTTAAACGACAAGAGCCGCCTTGGTGTATTCAAATGGCACAGCGAACATGGCTGCACATTGAATACACCACCTGGCGACACAACCGTTTACTTGGAATAAAGCTCGACGATGAGTCGCTCCTGGATCGGCATGGTCACCTCTTCCCGGTTCGGCAGCGCCTTGAGGGTGGCCTTGAAATTGTCTTTATCGATTTCCAGCCAGCTTGGCACCCCGCGGCGGATCACCGCCTCGAAGTTTTCATTGATGAGGGCGTTAGCTCGGCTCTTTTCCTTCAAAGAAATTACGTCACCTGCCGAAACGAGATAAGAAGGGATGTTAACCTTCTTACCGTTGACGAGAATGTGGTTGTGCCTCACCAGTTGCCTGGCCTGATTTCTCGAGGAGGCAAAGCCAACGCGAAACACTGTGTTGTCGAGACGCCGTTCGAGAAGGACGAGGAGATTTTCACCAGTAACTCCGCGCTGCTGCTCCGCTTTCTGGAAGAAGAGGCGGAACTGGCCTTCAAGCATGCCATACATGCTCTTGACCTTCTGCTTTTCACGCAACTGCACGGCATAGTCCGACTGTTTCTTGAATTTCGCCTGACCATGCTGACCGGGACCGAAGGCCCTTCTTTCGAAGGAACATTTATCGGAATAGCAGCGGTCTCCCTTCAGGTACAGCTTCAGATTTTCTCTCCTGCAACGACGACAGGCAGCTCCAATATTTCTAGCCAATTTCGATCTCCATTCAGTTGGTAGGTGTTCTATATTTCGCGTGGTCGGCGGGATTATACACGCCGACGCTTAGGAGGTTTGCATCCGTTATGAGGGATAGGAGTAACGTCGTAGATGCGGCTGACCTCGAGCCCGGTGGTGATCAATGCGCGCAGAGCCGCTTCCCTGCCGGGTCCCGGTCCCTTGACTTTCACCTCTACTTTCCGCATGCCGACATCAGTTGCTTTTTTGGCGGCATCGGCAAGGGCGTTCTGCGCCGCGAAAGGTGTCGATTTCCTTGACCCTTTGAAGCCGAGAACACCAGCGCTGCACCAGGAGACGACGTTGCCCTGCTTGTCCGAGATGGTGACGATGGTGTTATTGAAGGTCGAATAGATAAAGACGATGCCTTCCGGAATATTCTTTTTTACCTTTCGTTTTTTAGCGACAGCCATTTCCTGTTTCCCTGTGAGAGATTCGATTATTTACGACGAGCGGCGCCCTTTCTTGGCCCTTTCCGAGTTCGTGCATTAGTCTTGGTGTTCTGTCCGCGGCAGGGAAGCCCCATACGATGCCTCCTCCCCCGATAGCAGCCGATATCGGTGAGCCGTTTGATATCCATGGACACCTCACGCCGTTTATCACCCTCGACCACATATTCTTCCTCGATGACCTTCCTGATGCGGTTGACGTCGTCGCCGCTGAGATCGTCACTGTTCATGGTGTAGGGAAGATCGACTTTGTCGAGGATTTTCCTGGCGGTGAATAACCCGATGCCATAGATATAGGTCAGCGCCCGGTCCATGTGCTTATTTTTCGGAAGGTCGATTCCAGCTATACGTGCCAAGGTCTATCTCCTTAATAGAAGTAGGTGGAAAGGATCGAACTGCTCGTCTTATCCCTGCCTCTGTTTGTGTTTTTTAATTTTACAGGAAACGCGCACCACACCGTCGCGCTTGAAAATCTTGCAGTCGCTGCAAACTTTTTTAACTGATGCCCGTACTTTCATAGTCACCAACTCTCATTTTTTCTTTTTGGCGGTTTTAGCTCGAAACGTCACTCGCCCGCGGTTGAGATCGTAGGGGGAGAGTTCAATCGTCACTCGATCTCCTGGGAGTATCTTGATGAAGTGCATACGCATTTTCCCGGAAATATGCGCGAGCACCTTATGACCATTGTCCAATTCAACGCGAAACATGGCGTTTGGCAATGGTTCGATGATGGTGCCCTCTACTTCTATTGCTTCTTCTTTTGCCATAGAGAATCCTGAAAATTCGTTGCTCAACTAAAAAGAGGGTATTGTACTACGCTTCTCTTTAAATGAGAAGAACTTTTTAGTCTCCGTTATCGATCTGGCTGAGAATCCAAGGGCCATTTTCGGTGACAGCCACAGAATGCTCAAAATGAGCCGAGTGCTTTTTGTCCTCAGTGATCACAGTCCACCCATCACGCAGGACTTTTACCCGATGGGTTCCCATATTGACCATTGGTTCAATGGCCAATACCATTCCCGGTTGCAGCCGTGGAGTACTTTCGCCATTGTGGAAGTTCGGTATTTCCGGAGCCTCGTGAAGGCTGGTACCAATGCCATGACCGACAAACTGCCGTACCACGGAAAATCCGTGGCTCTCCACATGACGCTGTACCGCCAGGGAAATATCTCCCACTCTGTTACCAGGAACGACTTTGGCAATGCCCTGGTAGAGAGCCTCACGGGTGACATCAATCAACCTGCCGACCTCGTCGGGTACTGGCCCGACTGCGACAGTTATTGCCGCATCACCGTAGAACCCTTGGTAGCAGACACCAAAATCGATGGAAAGTATATCTCCCTTGCGCAGCTTTCTCTTTTTCGAGGGAATGCCATGCACCACTTCCTCGTTGATCGACAGACAAAGAGACCCGGGAAAGCCGCGATATCCCTTGAAGGCGGGGCGTGCGTTCAGAGCAAGGCAGCGCTCCTCAGCAATCTTGTCGAGGTCCCAGGTGGTTACACCGGCATCGACGTTCTTCCTGACAAGTTCCAAAACAGTTGCGACGATAAGGTTGGCATCGCGCATGAGTTGCAACTCCTCGCGACTCTTGACGAGAATCGAGGAAGACTTCTGTTCCTTGGCTGCTCCCCCCACAATTATCGCCGCCCCTGAATTTTCCCTTGTTTCATGAAACCTTCATAATTTCGCATATGCAGATGCGATTCGACCTGGGCGATAGTGTCTATACCCACGCCAATGACGATCAGCAGAGCGGTTCCCCCAAAATAGAAGGGAATGTTGAACTGGGAAATGAGAACTGTCGGTAGAACGCAGACAGCCGAAAGGTAGATGGCCCCAACAACGGTCAGCCTGGTCAACACCTTGTCAATGAATTCAGCGGTACGCTTTCCGGGGCGGATTCCAGGGATGAATCCCCCATGCTTTTTAAGATTTTCGGCGACATCATCAGGTTTAAAAGTGACCGCGGTATAGAAGAAACAAAAAAAGACGATCATCACTACATAGCAAATATAATAGTAAACCGTGCCAGGAGACATTGCCGCCGACGCCTTCTGGACCCAATCGATATGGATAAAACTCCCTATGGTCGCCGGGAACATCATTATCGATGACGCGAAAATAGGCGGTATTACGCCGGAAACATTGATTTTCAAGGGGAGATGGGAGCTCTGCCCCCCGTAAACACGACGCCCCACCACCCGCTTTGCGTACTGGATCGGTATTCTGCGTTGTGATGTTTCGCAGAAGACGATAATTGCAACGACGAGAAACATGAAAGCAACGAGAAATGGAACGAAGAAAAGTGTGATCTGTCCCGCTTTGATCAGTTGAATCGAGTTGACGATGGCCGAGGGAATTGCCGCGACGATACCTGCAAAGATAACCAGTGAGATGCCATTCCCGATTCCTCTTTCGGTAATCTGCTCCCCGAGCCACATGATAAAAGCCGTTCCAGAGGTCAGCGTCAACATAGTCAGCAGCTTAAATTGCAGACCGGGATCAAGGACGATGGCCTGACCAGCAGGACCAGTCATACCCTCAAGACCGGCGGCTATGAACGTCCCCTGAATAATACTTAACAGGACTGTCCCGTACCGCGTATATTGTGTTATCTTTCGTTGTCCGGATTGCCCCTCTTTCTTTAAGGCTTCAAGCTGCGGGACAACCACAGTGAGCAGTTGGATGATGATCGAGGCGCTGATATAGGGCATAATGCCCAGAGCGAAGATGGAGAAATTCTGCAGAGCCCCACCGGAGAACAGGTTGAACATGCCGAAGAGGGTTCCCGCCTTTTGGGTGAAGAAGGCCGCCAGTGCCTCGCCATTGATCCCTGGAGTAGGTATCTGTACACCTATCCTGTAAACCGCCAGCATTATCAACGTAAAGAGTATACGTCTGCGTAACTCCGGAATATTTGCAGCACTCCGCATTCCACTCATCGTATTATACCTTAAGCCCGTCGCCTTACTGTGGCAAAGATGTCTACTGTAAACTTCGCGTCGACCAGAAAAAACCCCTTTTCAGGGGTTTTTTTCTTACTGCCTGGAGAGCGTTGGTAGTTCGGGAGAACTAGTCAGCAGCCCAATATCACTTGGCTTCCGTCACAGGGGTGACAACACTGCCACCTGCCTGCTCGATTTTCGCTTTCGCCGCTTCACTGACTTTGTCGACAGTGATCTGCAAGGCTTTGCTGATTTCCCCGTTGGCGAGAATCTTCACCAGCGCACCTTTTTTGACCAATTTCGCGGCAACGAGAGTATCGACAGTGACGACCTCGCCGGCGGAGAACTGATCAAGCTGCTCCAATGAGACTATAGCGTACTGTTTTTTGAAGACGTTGTTGAAACCACGCTTCGGCAGACGACGCTGCAGAGGCATCTGGCCACCCTCGAACCCGGGCTTGACACCCGATCCGCTTCGCGCCTTGAAACCCTTGTGTCCTCGTCCTGCTGTTTTTCCATGCCCGCTGCCAGGACCCCTGCCGACGCGCTTCTTCTGTTTGGTTGATCCGGGTTGCGGAGCAAGATTGGCTAAGGTCAGCATGCTAGTTCTCCTCGATCCTCACCAGATGTGACACCTTTCTGATCATGCCGCGCAGAGCGGGGGTGTCTTTCCTGGTCACAGTTTTGTTAAGTTTCGTAAGACCCAAACCGGTCAGAGTGGCATTGAGGCGTTTAGTGCTGCCGATGCCGCTTTTTACGAGAGTGATAGTGATTGTGTCAGCCATCTGAAGACCTATTCGACAAGTAATGATGAATAAAAGCAATTGCCCCGGGTTACATCGACGCTCGGAACTACGCAGTCATTTCTTCCAAGGTTTTGCCGCGAAGCTCGGCAATGCTGCGAGCGGTGCGAAGGTCCTTCAGTCCTGCCAACGTTGCCTTAACCATGTTGTGAGGGTTATGGGACCCTAGGCACTTGGTGAGGATATTGGATACTCCGGCGGCCTCGAGTACAGCGCGAACCGGACCACCAGCGATGAGGCCGGTACCGGCTGAAGCAGGCTTGAGCAGTACCTTCCCCGAGCCGAAGGTTCCAACGATCTGGTGGGGAATGGTCGTTTCGGTGAGCGACACGGAGAACATGCTCTTGCGCGCCTGTTCGACACCTTTGCGAATCGCCTCGGGGACCTGGTTCGCTTTGCCAAGGCCATAGCCGACCTTGCCATTTCCATCACCAACGACGATGATTGCACTGAAGCTGAAACGCCGTCCGCCTTTGACAACCTTGGCGACACGGTTAATGAATACGATTTTTTCTATGAGCTCCTCAGCGGCAACACTTTTGGAACGTTTGAAGTCAGACAAGGGGCACCCCCATAAATGTTAAGGCATTAGAAATCAAGTCCACCTTCACGAGCACCGTCGGAAAGGGATTTTACTCTTCCGTGATAAATGCAGCCCCCCCGGTCAAAGGCAACCTTGCTGATGCCCGAGGCCTTGGCCCGTGCCGCGAGGAGGAGTCCCACCTTTTTGGCGGCTTCGATTTTGCCTTTTTCGTCTCCTGCGGAATATTCCTTGTCGAGGGTCGACATGGACACGATAGTTCGGCCCGCAGCGTCGTCGATGATCTGTGCGTAAATATGCTTGTTGCTCTTGTATACTCTCAGTCTGGGGCGTTCGCTGGTGCCAACGATTTTCTTGCGAATCCGTTTCACGCGTTTCGCCTTGGCGACTGTCGAGGGATTAGTCTTTGCCATTGCTCTATACCATGTAGTTGTGGAATCTGATCAATCCAATCCGTTACTTGCCACCGGACTTGCCGACTTTCCTGACGATATGTTCGTTTTCGTAACGGATGCCTTTGCCTTTGTAGGGTTCAGGCTTGCGAATCTGGCGAATTTTCGAAGCGGTCAGACCAAGCAACTCCTTGTCGATGGATTGAAGGACTATTTTGGTATTCCCTTCTACAGTAGCCGTGACAGCTTTGGGCAACGGATAGTCTTTAGCGCTTGAGTACCCTACATTGAGAGTCAGGGTAGAGCCACTGACGCTTGCCTTGTAGCCTACGCCTTCGATCATCAGCACTTTCGAGAATCCCTCAGCTACTCCAACGATCATGTTGTTGATGAGAGTGCGGGTCAGACCGCGAAACGCGCTGGCATTGCCATCGTCGTTACGGTTGCTGACATGGATGACATTATCTTCAACGGCAACCGCGACGTCATTGTGAATCCGCCGCTGCAGACTGCCTTTGGCACCACTTACCGTGACCATTTGACCGTCAATGTCGATTTTCACCCCGTTCGGAACGGGAATCGGCAACTTTCCAATTCGAGACATACCTTCCTCCGTTTATGGCGAGACTACCAAACCTCGCAGATTACCTCGCCACCCGAGTTGAGGGCACGAGCCTTAGCATCGGTAACCACCCCCTTGGAGGTCGACACGATGGCGATTCCCAGACCATTGAGGACCTTCGGGATCTCAGTAACCTTGGCGTAGCGCCGTAACCCGGGCTTGCTGATCCTCTTCAGACCGGTAATAACCGACTCCTTATTGGGCCCGTATTTCAATTCGATTTTCAGTACCTTGCGATCATTTTCGCCGGCAGTCTCCTGAAAATCCTTGATATACCCTTCCTCCTTCAGAACCTTGGCGACATCGACTTTGACGGTGGAGGAAGGCATCTCGACCGTATCGAATTTCACCATTACTGCATTGCGTATCCTGGTCAGCATGTCTGCCAGGGGATCGCTCATCGACATAGCGAACACTCCTTGTTATTCAAAATTGTTACCCGGTATACACCACGATCGAAGTATTCCGCCATTTACCAGCTGGACTTGGTGACACCGGTAATTTCGCCGCTGGAAGCCAGCTTGCGAAAACAGATCCTGCAAATACCGAACTTACGGAGAAAAGCTCTGGGACGTCCGCAAAGCGGGCATCGATTATATTGTCGCGATGAAAACTTTGCCTTCCGCTGAGCCTTTGCGATGATGGATTTCTTAGCCAAACCGACCTCCAAAACGTTATGAAATTCTTTAATCGTAGTATTTATTTTTTAAAGGGCATCCCAAGACGACGGAGGAGAAAGGCCCCTTCGGCATCGGTTTTTGCGGTGGTAACAATTGTTATGTTAAGACCTTTGATTTTATCAATCTTGTCGTAATCGATTTCGGGAAAAATGATCTCCTCCTGGACACCCATGGAAAAATTACCTCTTCCATCGAATCCTTTGGAAGAAAGCCCGCGGAAGTCGCGAACCCTTGGCAGCGCGACGTTCACCAGCTTACTGAAAAAATTATACATGCGGTCGCCGCGCAAGGTGACACAGCACCCGATCGGCATGCCCGCTCTAAGCTTGAAAGTGGCGATGGATTTCTTTGCTTTGGTAATAACGGCTTTCTGTCCGGCAATCAGAGTCAGTTCGTTGGCAGCCCCCTCGACAATTTTTGGGTTCTGCACAGCTTCCCCTAACCCCATATTGAGGACAATTTTTGTCATTCGAGGAATTTCCATGACGTTTGAATAGCCAAATTCCTCTTTGAGTGCAGGTACGCACTCATTTATATATAGTTCTCTAAGCGTACCCATTTTTACTCCTAGCTCGTCCTTGTGTTTTTACTTTGCTTTGTTTTCAATGGTTCCACCACAGCTCTTGCATGTCCGAACCTTGGTGCCGTTTTCGAGAGTCTTCATGGCAATGCGGCCGGTCTTGGTGCACTCGGGACAGATCAACTGGAGGTTGGAAACGTGGACCGGCGCTTCCTTTTCAACGATCTGCCCCTGCTGGTTCATTTCCCGCGGTTTGGTGTGCCGTTTGACCATGTTGATGCGCTCGACAACCGCCTTGTCCTCGTCTCTGAGAACTCGCAGCACTTTGCCGACCCTGCCTTTGTCCTTGCCAGTAATAACTTCGACCTGATCGTTTTTCCGCAGGTACGTTTTCCCCTGTCTCATCGTTTTACCTTCTGATGTCTGTAGTATTCTGCCCAAGAGGGTCTCGGACAGCTTTAAAGCGCTTCCGGGGCAAGAGAAATGATCTTCATGAACCCTTGATTGCGAAGTTCACGCGCTACGGGGCCAAAGATACGCGTTCCCACAGGCTCGCCTGAAGATGCCAGCATGACGGCGGCATTATCATCGAAGCGGACCCAAGTATCATCCGGACGTTTCATCTCTTTCTTGGTACGTACGATGACCGCCTTCATGACATCGCCTTTTTTGACTTTGGCGTTAGGTATCGCTTCCTTTACAGTTACCACGATGACATCGCCAATAGAGGCGTATCTCTTTCCGGTGCCGCCGAGAACCCGGATACACAGTACCTTCTTGGCTCCTGAGTTATCCGCGACATTCAGTACAGTTTCCGTTTGAATCATATTTTCACCTGATATCTCTTACGAAAAACGACGTCTAAGACGATGCTTTCGTTGATTGTCTCTTATGCCGCTTTTTCGATTATCGACTTGACCCGCCATCTCTTACGCTTGCTCAAGGGCCGGCATTCTTCGATAAGAACTATGTCGCCAATATTGCAGCTATTTTCTGGATCATCAGCGAGGTATTTGACACTGGTTTTCATGAATTTGCCGTAGAGTTTGTGAGGAACCTTTCGTTCCACACGTACCACGACACTCTTTTCCATTCTGTTGCTGACCACAGAACCGGTTCTCGTTTTTCTCGATGCAGTTTGATCACTCATAATTTCTTCAATTGGTGTTTGTGGTTAGAACAGGACTTCTCCCTGATCAATTTTCCGATGGCCGTCAAGATGCCTGCTGCCTGGAGATCGTCACTATTCTGGCAATGTCTTTTCTAATTTTCTTGAGTTTCGAGGAGTCTTCAAGAGGACGGATACGATGTTTGAAGGAAAGCGTTCCGAGTTCCTCTCGCAAGGCTTTCTCTGTCTTGGCAAGCTCCTCGGGGGACATTTTACGAATTTCTGCGCTTTTCATAATGTGTTCTCCCTAGAGACGATTTTCGTGGCAAAGGGCAACTTGTTGCCAGCAAGTTCGAGGGCCTCTACAGCAGTTTCTTCATTGACTCCGGAGATCTCGTAAAGGATGGTGCCGGGTTTGATTACCGCAACCCACTGTTCCGGAGATCCTTTGCCCTTGCCCATACGGGTCTCGGCCGCCTTCTTGGTGATTGGCTTGTCGGGAAAGATACGAATCCACACCTTTCCGCCACGTTTCATGGTACGGTTGATGGTGATACGAGCAGCCTCGATCTGCTGCGATGTCATCTTTCCGCATACAGTCGCCTTGAGGGCATACTCGCCGAAGGATATCGACGACCCACGATAGGCGACACCCTTTGAGCGGCCCTTGAATACTTTTCTGTGTTTGACTTTTTTCGGGCTTAACATCGTTTACTCCAAAAGTGAAAAAATACCGTCTCGATTGATGGAGATTCGTTTATTGCACGGCGGGGGTTTCCCGTTCGCTGAGCACTTCCCCGTTAAATATCCAGACTTTCACACCAATGATGCCATAGGTGGTATTTGCCTCGGCGAGGGCGTAGTCAACATCGGCCCGCAAGGTATGCAGTGGCACCCGACCTTCACGAACCCACTCGCAGCGTGACATTTCCGCACCGCCGAGGCGGCCTGAGCAGGAAATCTTGATCCCCTGGACGCCGAAACGCAGAGCGGAGCTCACAGCCTTTTTCATGGCACGGCGAAAAGCGACTCGGCGAACGAGCTGCTGGGCGATGTTCTCGGCAACGAGCTGTGCGTCGGCCTCGGGTCTTCTCACCTCCTGGATGTCCAGGGAGACCTTGCGTGAAATGAGGTTTTCAAGCTCTTTTTTGAGAATCTCGATTTCGGCGCCCTTCTTGCCAATGACAATGCCCGGCCGAGCGGTGAACAGCTTGACTCGTACCTGCTCGCCGGTGCGCTCGATGTTCACCTTCGACAGGCCTGCATGCTGCAGCCGTTTTTTAAGATACTTTTTGACTTTCTGGTCCTCGATGAGAAATTTCGAGTACTCCTTGTCGGCGTACCATACCGAGTCCCATGTCCGGGTAATGTTCAGTCTCAGTCCTTGTGGATTAACCTTCTGCCCCAAAACAGACCTCCAACAATTCCATTGTTCGTTGATTTTTGATGTATGCTCGAATATCCGTAAGCGCTCAATTCTCGTCGAGAACGACGGTGATATGACTGGTGCGCTTGATGATACCCGTAGCTCTACCCTGTGCCCTCGGACTTATTCTTTTCAGAGAAGGTCCGCCATCGATGATGATCTTCTTGATGTACAGCTTGTCAACGTCGGTCTGCTCGTCATGCGTGGCGTTGGCAACAGCGGATTCAACAACTTTTTTAATGACCTCAGCGCCTTTCTTGGGCATGAAGCGCAGTATCGTGATCGCCTGGTCGACACCCATGCCACGCACCACGTCGGCAACCAGTCTCGCTTTCTGTGGTGATATTCTGATATACTTTCCTACAGCCTTGGCTTCCATTGATCGTTCTCCTGATCGATTTCCAGGTGGAAATCGAGGGTGTTATTTTTTGCCCTTCTTGTCGGCAGCGTGACCGTAGAAGGTTCTCGTCGGCGAAAACTCACCCAGCTTATGGCCAACCATGTTTTCCGTGACGAACACCGGAATGAACTTCTTGCCATTATGGACGGCAAACGTCAAGCCAACCATTTCCGGACCAATCTCGGAGCGACGCGACCATGTCTTGATGACCTTACGCGAACCGCTTTCCATCGCTTCGGTAACTTTCTTGAACAGATGATCGTCAACGAAAGGACCCTTCTTAACCGAACGTGACATTTTTCACTCCTTATGCCTTATGACCTCTTCTTGACAATCAGTTTGTCAGAAGACTTTTTCTTCCGCGTCTTATAGCCTTTGGTGGGAATACCCCAGGGGCTGCATGGGTGTCTGCCGCCTGAGCTTCTGCCTTCGCCACCGCCCATGGGGTGATCGACCGGGTTCATTGCCACGCCTCTCACATGGGGACGACGTCCAAGCCAACGGTTACGTCCGGCTTTGCCGAGCTGCTTGCTCTCGTGCTCCCTGTTTCCGACCTGACCAATGCAGGCCCGGCAATAGTTGTTGAATTTCCTGACCTCACCGGAAGGCAGACGAACGAGGACATGATTGCCTTCCTTGGCCATGAGCTGAGCTCCGACACCGGCACTGCGGACGAGCTGGGCGCCTTTGCCGATCTTCAGCTCGATATTGTGTATTATCGTGCCAAGGGGAATGTTCACCAGCGGAAGACAGTTGCCGGGTTGAATATCGACATTGTCACCAGCCACCACGGTATCACCGACCGAAATCCCTTCCGGAGAAAGAATGTAGCGCTTCTCCCCGTCGGCATAGCTGAGCAGGGCGATATTGGCGGAGCGATTGGGATCGTACTCGATGGAGACGACCTTTGCGTCGATGCCGGTTTTGTTGCGCTTGAAGTCGATGAGCCGATATTTGCGTTTATGGCCACCGCCGATGTGACGGGCGGTCAGTCGTCCGTAGTTATTCCTGCCACCGGTTTTTACCAGGCTGCAGACCAAGCTTTTCTCAGGTCCATTCTTGGAAAGATCCGGGCTTTTTGTCGACACGTGCTGTCGTTTGCCTGCGGACGTTGGTTTATATACTTTGATAGCCATGATTTCCTAATCGCTCCATCAGTTCTTTATGAGATAGAATCGCCCGTCGAGGATCAGCAGATCTCGTGGTCGGTGCGGCCCGGACTAGAGCTCGTCGGTGAAATTGATCTTGCCTTCCGACAAGGTCACATACGCCTTCTTCCAGTCGCCGGTAAAGCCGACGACCTTTCCGACTCTTTTCTTCTTGCCGTGGATCTTCGCAGTCCTGACATCGTCGACCTTGACGTTGAACATGGTCTCGACCGCCTTTTTGATTTCTATCTTGTTCGCCTTGGGATGAACCTGAAAGACCACCTTGCCATTGGTTTCCTGCAGCAGGTTGGCTTTTTCAGTGAGGCAGGGCCTCTTGAGCACACTGTAGATGTTTTTCATGCCGATAACCTCTTTTCAAGGCTTTCAATGACGGGTTGGACCAGGATCAGTTTCTTGTGGAGGAGAATATCGTAGACATTCAATCCTTCCGCGGAGAGAACCTTGAAACCGTTGACGTTGCTGGAGGATTTGACCAGATTCTCGTGGGCGTTATCAATGACGATAAGGCCATTACCGACCTCGAGGAGATTCATGATGCCGACAAAATCCTTGGTCTTGATTCTCTCCATGGTGAAATCATCGACAACGATAAGATTGCCCTCCTGGAAGCGGGCGCTCATGGCCATCGACAGCGCCTGCTGGCGGACCTTGCGGTTGATCTTCATGCTATAATCACGGGGCTTTGGTCCGAAGGCGACGCCGCCTCCACGCCACAGCGGAGAGGTATTGCTACCTGCCCTGGCGCGGCCGGTCCCTTTTTGGCGCCAGGGCTTTCTGCCACCACCACTGACCTCTACCCTGGTCTTGGTGCAGGCGTTGCCGGCCCTTCTCGCGGCGCGCTGCATGCGCACTACGTCGTGAAGGAGGTACTCTTTCACCTCGCGATTGAAAATGTCGTCTTTCAATTCGATCTGGCCGACATTCTCGTTTTTTATATTGACTACATTGACAGTCGACATAGATATCTCCTCGAACCTGTTAAGATCGCAATTGGCACTATTTGGTAAAAATCTTCAACAGGCCGTTATTCGCTCCGGGAAGCGGTCCTTTCAAGAGAACGACGTTCTCGTCACCCCGCACATCGACGACGACGACGTTTTTCCTCAACACACTAGCCCCGCCCATCCTGCCGGGCAGTTTCTTCCCCTTGATGACCCTTGAGGGGTAGGCACTGCAGCCAATCGAGCCTGGAGCACGGTGGAACATCGAACCGTGCCCGGAGGCACCGCCGCTGAATCCGTGACGCTTGATGACACCTTGGAAACCGCGTCCCTTGCTGGTGCCCTGGACATCAACCTTGTCGCCGACCTTGACGACGCTGTCGAGGGTGATCTCCTGACCAACCTCGAATGCGGCGGCATCGGCAACGCGGAATTCCTTGACGAAGTAAAAGCCAGAACACTGCGCTTTTGCGAAATGCCCGCCCATCGGTTTGTTGACCCGCTGTTTCTTCTTCTCACCGAACCCAACTTGGATGGCGCTGTAGCCGTCGCTGGCATCAGTCTTGACCTGCAGCACCCTGCACGGGCCAGCCTCGATGACGGTAACCGGAATGGCCTGCCCCAACTCACTGTAAACACGGGTCATTCCGATCTTTTTACCTAAAATACCCATTGTCTTTGGCATAATCTTACCCAATGCTTCAATTATCTTGTGATGAGCGCCGCCTACGGCAACTTGATTTCTACATCGACGCCAGCCGACAGTTCCAGTTTCATCAATAGGTCGATGGTCTGTTGAGTCGGCTCGAGAATATCGAGCAGACGGCGGTGCGTACGCATTTCAAAATGCTCACGTGACTTTTTGTCGACATGGGGCGAGCGAAGCACACAGAACTTGTTGGTGGTGGTCGGCAGAGGGATGGGGCCGGCAACGGCAGACCCAGTCCTTCTGGCGGTATCTACAATTTCATTGGTCGATTGATCGAGGAGCTTATGATCGTACGCCTTGAGACGAATCCTGATTTTTTCTGTGGGTATCATTACTGACCTTCTAGGCTATGATTTCACTGATAACGCCTGCGCCGACGGTACGACCGCCCTCACGAATGGCGAAACGCAACCCGGCGTCCATGGCGATCGGGGTGATCAACTCAACCGACGCGGCAATGTTGTCTCCGGGCATGACCATCTCCACACCTTCCGCCAGGCTGACCACGCCGGTGACGTCGGTGGTGCGGAAGTAAAACTGCGGCCGGTATCCGTTGAAGAAGGGGGTATGACGGCCACCTTCTTCCTTGCTGAGGATGTAGCACTCGCACTTGAACTTGGTATGCGGGGTGATCGACTTGGGAGCGGCAAGAACCTGCCCGCGCTCGATCTCCTCACGCTTGATACCGCGCAGCAGGGCGCCGATATTGTCACCAGCCTGCCCCTCGTCGAGCAGCTTGCGGAACATCTCGACACCGGTGCAGGTGGTCTTCTGGGTCGGGCGAATACCGATGATCTCGACCTCATCACCGACATGGACGACACCGCGCTCGATCCTTCCGGTAGCTACAGTGCCACGGCCGGATATGGAGAAGACGTCTTCGACCGGCATGAGGAACGGCTTGTCGACGTCACGCTTCGGCTCGGGAATATATGAATCGATGGCATCCATCAGATCCCAGATGCACTTCGCCGCCTCGGGATCCTCAGCATTCTCGAGTGCCTTGAGAGCGGAACCCTTGACAAAGGGAACCTCGTCGCCGGGGAATTCGTACTTGTCGAGCAGCTCGCGCAGTTCCATCTCCACCAGCTCAATGAGTTCCTCGTCATCGACCATGTCGCACTTGTTGAGGAAAACGACGATGGCCGGAACGCCGACCTGACGGGCCAGCAGGATATGCTCGCGGGTCTGCGGCATGGCGCCGTCGGTGGCAGCGACCACGAGAATGGCGCCGTCCATCTGCGCCGCCCCGGTGATCATGTTCTTGATATAGTCGGCGTGACCGGGGCAGTCGACGTGTGCATAATGACGTTTAGCCGACTCGTATTCGACATGCGCCGTGGCGATGGTGATGCCACGCTCTTTTTCTTCCGGAGCCTTGTCAATTTCGGAAAAATCAGTGAACGTCGCTTGACCTTTCAGCGACAAGACGCGGGTGATGGCTGCAGTCAGGGTAGTTTTGCCATGGTCGATGTGCCCAACCGTCCCTACATTGACGTGCGGTTTTGTCCTTTCAAATTTTTTCTTCGACATGATTTTTCCTCAAGATACGATGCGTCAGATTCCTCTTATCTTCTTGACAATACCCTCAGCGCGATTCGCAGGAACGACATCGTACTGAAGAAACTGCATGGTAAAGTTCGCCCTGCCCTGGGTAGCGGATCGAATGGAAGTCGAATACCCGAACAACTCGGCCAAAGGCGCGTGAGCCCGAACTGCCTGCAGATGCCCTTCCGTCGAAACACCGACCACCTTGCCACGTTTGCCGTTGAGATCGGCGATCACATCCCCGATGTATTCCTCGGGGGTGAGTATCTCCACATCCATGATCGGCTCGAGAAGCTTCGGCCTCGCTTCGGACGTCGCCCTGCGTATGGCCATGGCACCGGCAACACCGAAAGCCATCTCCGTCGACTCTTCTTCATGGTACGACCCGCCAACCAGCGTTACCCTGATATCGGTCATCGGGTAACCGATCAGGGGGCCGGAGTCGAGGCTGTCGACAATACCTTTTCTGATCGAGGCAAGAAACTGTTCCGGCACGGTTTCGCTGTCGACGGTACTGGCAAATTCGATGCCGGCTCCCCTTTCAAGCGGTTCGACCTCGATAATTACATGCCCATACTGACCTTTGGCGCCTGTCAGTTGGTCGAACTTGCCTTCCGCCCTGCAGGTAGCCTCAATGGTTTCCTTGTAGGCTACCTGCGGTTTGCCGACATTGGCGGCGACCTTAAAATCGTTAAGCAGGCGATCGATAATGATCTCAAGATGGAGTTCACCCATCCCCGAGATGATCATCTGCCCGGTATCCTTGTTGGTGGATACGGTGAAAGAGGGATCCTCCAAGGCGATCTTCGCCAGGGTCTCGTGCAGTTTCTTCTCTTCCGCCTTGCTTTTAGGCTCTATCGCCACCCCAATAACCGGTTCCGGGAAGTCCATGCTCTCAAGGACGATAAAATCGCCCTTTTCGCATAACGTATCACCTGTGGTGCTGAATTTGAGACCGACAATGGCACCGATATCCCCGGCTGCGATCTCTTGAACTTCTTCACGTTTATTCGCGTGAAGCTTCATCAGTTTAGAGATCTTTTCCTGTTTGTTCTTGACGGGGTTATAGACCTTTTCACCAACACTCAATTTCCCGGCGTAAACCCTTACAAAAGCAAGGTTTTCAACAAAGGAGTCGCTCATCAGTTTGAACACCAGACTGGTGAGTTTCTCTTTTGGATCAGGCTTACGCTGAATGCTTTCCCCATCCCCCCCTTGACCGACCACGCTGGGAACGTCCAAGGGCGAAGGTAGAAAGTTGACGACCGCATCGAGCAATGGCTGGACGCCCTTGTTCTTGAAAGCGCTGCCGCATAATACGGGGACGACGCTCAACTCGAGTGTCGCCCGGCGCAGCGCCGCATAGATCTCGGGCGCGGTAACCGGTGCATTGTCTAGGTACTTTTCCATGATGCCCTCATCGAAGTCGGCCAACTTCTCCAGGAGCATCAAACGTGCGGCCGTGAACGTATCGTTGTAGGCGGCGGGAATGTCAGTTTCAATGACATCCTGCCCAAGCGTCTGCTCATCAAAGGTGAGCATGCGCTGCTCAATGAGGTCAAGTACTCCCTCAAAGGTTTCTTCCTTGCCGAGAGGAAGTTGCACGGGCAGCGGGTTGGCACCCAGTCTCTCGGCAATCATCCGGACGCATCGATCAAAGTTTGCGCCGACGCGATCCATCTTGTTTATAAAGGCAATGCGCGGAATCCTGTACTTGTCCGCCTGCCGCCACACCGTTTCCGACTGAGGCTCAACACCTCCAACCGCACAGAAAACCGCTATGGCTCCATCGAGGACCCGCAAAGACCTCTCAACCTCGATGGTGAAATCGACATGCCCAGGGGTGTCGATGATATTGATCTTTTTTTCTTTCCAGTAGCAGGTGGTAGCCGCCGAGGTAATGGTAATGCCCCTCTCCTGCTCCTGCTCCATCCAATCCATGACCGCGGTGCCATCATGAACCTCACCGAGTTTGTAGGATCGCCCGGTGTAAAAAAGAATTCTTTCGGTTGTCGTCGTCTTGCCGGCGTCAATATGGGCCATTATGCCAATATTGCGCACATCACGCAGTTCATTCAGGGCCGCCATATCACGTCTCAAATGTTGTTACGACTCGAGCAGGCCCTTCCCTCCCGGCGACAGCCTCGCTGTAGCCTCGTCAGTTACCAACGATAATGAGCGAAGGCCTTGTTGGCTTCGGCCATACGATGGGTGTCGTCCTTTTTCTTGACCGCAGAGCCGCGATTATTAAAGGCATCGATCAGTTCCGCAGCCAGTTTGTCGGCCATCGACTTGCCCGATCGCGACTGGGAGTAGTTGATGATCCAGCGGATCGCCAAAGCGTTACGCCTGGTCTGGCGAACTTCCATAGGCACCTGGTAAGTGGCGCCGCCAACGCGTCGCGATTTGACCTCGACACGGGGACGTACATTTTCCATGGCACCTTCGAACACGGTCAGCGCATCGTTATCCTTGACCTTGTCCTGAACGACATCCATGGCCTCGTAGAAAATTCTCTGGGCGAGAGTCTTTTTCCCTCTCTCCATCAGGCCATTGGTGAATTTGGCGACCAAAACACTGTTGAAACGCGGATCCGGATCGATGGGCCGCCGCTCTATAGTTCTTCTTCGTGACATTTTCAGCCTCTAAGCCAGCGAAATCCATCAAGAGGATTTCTTTGCACCGTATTTGGAACGTCCCTGCTTCCTGTTAGAAACACCCAAGGTATCCAGCGTACCGCGAATGATATGATAGCGCACACCAGGAAGATCCTTGACCCTGCCGCCACGAATGAGCACTACCGAGTGTTCCTGAAGATTGTGGCCAATACCGGGAATATACGAAGTCACCTCGATGCCGTTGGTCAGCCGCACCCTGGCGACTTTACGCAGAGCGGAGTTGGGCTTCTTCGGGGTGGTGGTATAGACCCTCACGCAAACGCCGCGCTTCTGGGGAGATCCTTTCAACGCTGGTGTGTTGGTCTTCTTAACGGACTGTTTTCGTCCGATGCGAACCAGTTGGTTTATAGTTGGCATTCTTGTGACTGCTCCTGTTTACAGTTCCTTACAATGATAACACCCTGCCGGCGGCACAACTGCCCCACGTTCAAACACGAAAGTGGTAATATTTACCTTGGCGCCGACAGAGTGTCAAGCGAAAAATCCTTCCACGCTTCTTGCGATCACGCCACCTGGTTGCTGTCGAGACCAGTTCCAGCCGAAATCAGCCGCCCCATGATCACATTCTCCTTGAGTCCGGCCAGTTCATCGATCCTTCCGGCAACGGCGGCATTGGTGAGCACTTTGGTAGTCTCCTGGAAGGATGCCGCGGAAATAAAGCTCTCCGTCGACAGCGAGGCCTTGGTTACACCGAGCAGCAGCGGCTCGGCGACGGCCGGTCTCTTTCCTTCCTGAATGAGACGGTCCCTTTCCTCTTCGAATTTCCACCATTCGACCTGCTCGCCGATCATGAACTTCGAGTCTCCGGAAGAGGTGATCATGACCCTCTTGAGCATCTGCCGGACTATAACCTCGATGTGCTTGTCGTTGATCTTGACACCCTGCAGGCGATAGACCTCCTGGATTTCGTTGACCAGGAACTTGGCGAGTTCCTTGACACCGAGTACCGAGAGGATGTCGTTGGGAACGATGGTCCCCTCCATCAGCGCCTCGCCAGCCTGCACATAATCGCCTTCATGAACGATGATGTGTTTCGACTTGGGAATGAGGTATTCCTGGGGCTCGCCATATTCGGGGGTGATGATCACCCGCCGCTTGCCTTTCAGTTCCTTGCCGAAGCTCACCTTGCCGTCGATTTTGGAAATGATCGCGGGATCCTTGGGCTTGCGAACCTCGAAGAGTTCGGCGACACGCGGCAAACCACCGGTGATGTCCTTGGTCTTGGTAGTCTCACGGGGAATCTTGCCGACGATGGTCCCCGGCTGGATGACATCGCCTTCGCTGACCGAGATGATCGAGCCCACCGGCAGGCTGTAACGTGCGTAGGTCTCGCTGTCCGGCATTTTCACCGTCTTGCCGCGATCGTTTTTCACCGAAATACGCGGGTTGAGCTGCGAACCAGTCGAAGTGTGAATAATGACCAGCGAGGAACGTCCGGTGACCGGGTCAACCTTTTCCTGCATAGTCACACCCTCGATAACATCGCCATACTTGATGATACCGCCAACCTCGGCAACGATGGGAATGGTATAGGCATCCCAATCGGCGAGAATGGTATCGCGGGCGACGACCTCGCCTTCCTTGACGAGAAGCTGCGCACCGTAGTTGACCTTGAACTTTTCACGCTCGCGGCCGAGTTCATCCCTCACGGCAATGACAGCGTTACGGTTCATGACAATCTTGGTGCCCTCGGCGTTGGTAACCGAGTGCAGGTTATGGAAGGCAATGGTACCGCCAATATTGGTACGCAGCTCGGCCTGCTCAACTGATCTGCTCGCCGTACCGCCGACGTGGAAAGTGCGCATGGTCAGCTGGGTACCGGGCTCGCCGATGGACTGCGCGGCAATGACGCCGATGGCCTCGCCAGGATTGACCATATGGCCACGTCCGAGATCACGCCCGTAGCAGGCGGCGCAGACCCCACGCTTGGAGCGGCAGCTGAGCACCGAACGTATACCCACGCGGTCAATGCCGGCAGCGGTGATCTTCTCAACAACGTCCTCGGTTATCTCCTCTCCCGCCTTGACGATGACGTTTTCGTTGAAAGGATCCTCGACGTCGTCAAGGGCAACACGGCCAAGAATACGGTCACCCAGGGGGACAATAATCTCGCCGCCATCCATAAGCGGCTCGGCGATAATGCCGTCAAGTGTCAGACAATCGTGCTCAACAATGGTCGATTCCTGGGCCACATCGACGAGTCGGCGAGTGAGGTAGCCCGAGTTGGCGGTCTTCAGCGCGGTGTCGGCAAGGCCCTTACGGGCACCATGGGTAGAAATGAAGTATTCGAGAACCCCCAGCCCCTCGCGGAAATTGGCTTTGATTGGCGTCTCGATGATCGCCCCACTGGGTTTTGCCATGAGGCCACGCATACCTGCCAGCTGTCGGATCTGATCTCTCGAGCCCCTCGCACCGGAATCAGCCATGATGAAGATGGAGTTGAAGCTTGGTCCCTCGACGATTTTTCCGTCGCGATCGGCAAACTTCTCCACCTTGATCTCGTCCATCATGGCGTTGGCCACATCCTCGGTGACCTTTGACCAGATATCGACTACCTTGTTATACTTCTCACCGGAAGTTATCAGACCGTCAGTATACTGCTGTTCGACATCGAGGACGTCCTCCTCTGCCTTGCGCACAAACTCCCCTTTGCTTCTGGGGATCTTCATGTCGTTGATACAGATGGATATCCCGGCACGGGTGGCATACTCGTAGCCAATGTCCTTGAGCCGATCGGCGAGGATGACTGTCTCCTTGGTACCGGCATGGCGATAGGTATGGTCAATGAGTTTGGCCAGGGCCTTCTTGGTCAGCACCTTGTTGACCTCAGCGAAGGCCACCGACTTGGGCAGCAACTCGCCGAGCAGGATGCGACCGACAGTGGTGTCGACGATCTCGCCTTCCCTCCGTACCTTAACTCTCGCCTGGAGATGCACCTGCCCGTAATCATAGGCGATGATCGCCTCCTCCACACTGCTGAAGACCTTACCCTCACCTTGAGCATTGATACGGTCCCGACTCATGTAGTAGAGCCCGAGAACGATATCCTGGGAGGGGATGATGACCGGCTCGCCATTGGCCGGGGAGAGGATGTTGTTGGTGGACATCATCAACACCCGCGCTTCGACCTGGGCCTCAACCGACAGCGGCACGTGGACAGCCATCTGGTCACCGTCGAAGTCGGCGTTGAAGGCCATGCACACCAGAGGATGCAGCTGGATGGCCTTGCCTTCGATAAGCAGCGCCTCAAAGGCCTGCATGCCGAGACGGTGCAGCGTCGGGGCACGGTTGAGCACTACCGGGTATTCGGTGACCACCTCCTCAAGGACGTCCCAAACCTCCTTGACCTCCTTCTCCACCATTTTTCTGGCACTCTTGATGGTGGTCACATAGCCCTTGCTCTCGAGTTTGTTGTAGATAAATGGTTTGAACAGCTCGAGAGCCATTTTCTTGGGAATTCCACACTGGTGCAGGCGCAGGTGCGGGCCAACGACGATGACCGAACGCCCCGAATAATCGACGCGCTTGCCGAGCAGGTTCTGCCGGAAACGCCCCTGCTTGCCTTTGAGCATGTCCGACAGGGATTTGAGCGGGCGTTTGTTGCCACCGGTGATGACTCTGCCACGCCGTCCGTTGTCGAACAGCACGTCCACGGCCTCCTGCAGCATGCGCTTTTCGTTGCGAATGATGATATCGGGGGCATCAAGCTCGAGCAAGCGCTTGAGGCGGTTGTTTCGGTTGATTACCCGACGATAGAGGTCGTTGAGGTCGGAGGTGGCGAAACGCCCTCCTTCCAAGGGGACCAGGGGGCGGAGATCGGGGGGCAACACGGGGATAACTTCGAGGATCATCCACTCTGGCTTGTTACCGGAATCACGAAAGGCCTCGATGACGAAAAGGCGCTTGCCGAGTTTCTGCCGCTTAGTCTGCGAATTGGTAGTGAGCATCTCCTCGCGCAATTGCGCGGAGAGCGCCACCAAGTCCTGGGCAGCGAGCAGCTCGCGAATGGCCTCGGCGCCGATGCCGACACGGAACGCCTGAGGATGTTCCTCCAGTGCCTGGCGGTACTTTTCCTCGGTGAGCAGAGTCCCCACCGGCATCCCGTCCACTTTTGACTCGACCACCGCATATTGCTCGAAATAAAGAATTTTTTCGAGCTGCTTGAGTGTCATGTCGAGCACCGCCCCTATCTTGCTCGGCAGGCTCTTGAGAAACCAGATATGGGCTACAGGAGCGGCGAGTTTGATGTGGCCGAGACGTTCCCGGCGCACTTTGGACTGGATGACCTCGACGCCACATTTTTCACAGACGACGCCACGATGCTTCATGCGCTTGTACTTGCCGCAATTGCACTCGAAATCTTTCACCGGGCCGAAGATCTTGGCGCAAAACAGACCATCGCGTTCCGGTTTGAAGGTTCGGTAGTTGATGGTTTCGGGCTTTTTCACCTCGCCATGCGACCAATCCATGATCTTTTCAGGAGAAGCCAGAGAGATCTTGACGCTCTTGAATTTGACTGGAGCTTTCGGTTTTTGAAAAAAATTGAACAATTCTTCCACGAAATCACCTCTCCCTTATATAAAGGATTGCCCCGGCGACCATTTGCCTGCTCGGCAAACTGCAGAACCTTTGCGGTCTGCAACCGGACAAGGACTGACTCAGCCAGCAGTCAGCGACCTCTCCTTATTCTTCTATCAGTTCCATGTTGAGGCACAGGGCCTGCAATTCCTTGACCAGAACGTTAAACGACTCCGGCAGACCGGTGGTCAGGAAATTGTTGCCCTTGACAATGCGCTCGTACATGGCGGTTCGCCCTTCGACATCATCGGACTTGGCGGTGAGGAACTCCTTGAGCGTATAGGCGGCCCCATAAGCCTCCATCGCCCAGACCTCCATCTCACCGAGCCTCTGCCCACCGAACTGCGCCTTGCCACCAAGCGGCTGCTGGGTCACCAGGGAGTAGGGCCCTGTGGAACGGGCGTGAATCTTATTGTCGACGAGATGATGCAGCTTGAGCATATACATGACACCGACGGTGACCTTGTTGGCGAAGGGCTCGCCAGTCAAGCCATCGTAGAGCTGCACCTGTCCGACTTCATCGAGGCCTGCCTCGGCGAGGAGCTTTCTGATCGCTTCTTCCGGAGCACCGTCGAAGACAGGCGTCATCATATGCAGACCCCTATGATGACGGCGCGCCCACTCGATTATCTCGGAGTCGCTCTTGCCCTCCACCAAGGCTTTATACTCATATTCTGAGTAAATGCGCCGCAACTTGGCCTCTATCTCATCCACTGCAGCGCGACGCGCCATCTCTTCAAGCTGCTCGCCCAGTTTTTTGGCGGCAAAACCGAGATGTACCTCAAGCACCTGGCCGACATTCATACGGGATGGTACGCCAAGAGGATTGAGAACAAGATCGACACTGGTACCGTCGGCGAAAAACGGCATGTCCTCTTCCGGCAACAGGCGTGAAACCACGCCCTTGTTCCCGTGGCGGCCAGCCATCTTATCCCCGACAGACAGCTTGCGCTTGGTGGCGACATAGACTTTAACCATCTTCACAACCCCTGGGGGAAGATCGTCGCCCTTGCGCATGCGATCAATAATGCCGTCATAACGCTCGGCGATGAGTTTGGCCTGTCGGGCGTAGCGCTCGTAGACAGCGTCGATGGCCTCAAGATATTTAGCTCTTTCAGAGAAATCGATATCCCTCAGGTTTTCGAAGCCGATCAGTTCGGCATGTTCGGCAGAAATCTTCTTGCCGAGCCTGACGACGATCTCACCACTGCCATCAACGATATCCGACTTGGCGGTCCGGCCTTCGAGGAGGGCGCCTATCTCTCGGCACACTCCGCGCCGCAGACTGCGCAACTCATCGATCTTGTCCTGATTGAGCTTTTCAATCTCCAGATCTTCGATCAACAGGGAGCGTTCGTCTTTGTCGACACCTTTGCGCGAGAAGACTTTGGCGTCGATGACCACACCGCTGATCCCTGGGGGTACGCGCAGGGAGGAATCCTTGACATCCTGGGCCTTCTCGCCAAAGATGGCGCGCAACAGTTTTTCCTCGGGAGAGAGCACCGTCTCTCCCTTGGGGGTGACCTTGCCGACCAGCGTGTCGCCAGCCTTGACTTCAGCGCCGATGCGGACGATGCCGGAATCGTCAAGGTTGCGGAGGGTCTCCTCGCTGACATTGGGAATGTCACGGGTGATTTCCTCTTTGCCAAGCTTGGTGTCCCTGGCCATCGTTTCGAAGACTTCGATATGCACCGAAGTGAAGGTGTCTTCCTTGAGAAGTCGCTCGTTGATGAGGATGGAGTCCTCGAAATTGAAGCCTCGCCAGGGCATGAAGGCGATGGTGACATTCTTGCCGATGGCCAGTTCACCTGCTTCACAGGAAGGACCATCCGCGAGTACCACGCCTTTATTGACCCGCATTCCAGGAAGGACGATTGGCCGCTGATTGAAGCAGGTATTCTGGTTGGACTTCTTATATTTCTCAAGGCGATAAAGGGCGACGCCGGTGTCGAATCCATCGGTGCCTGGTTTGTCATATCTGACAACGATACGATTGGAATCCGACTCTTCCACCACGCCGTCGCCTGCGGCCAGCAGGCAGGCACCGGAATCTCTGGCGACATATCGTTCCATGCCGGTGCCCACGAGCGGCGCCGAAGTCACCATGAGTGGAACCGCCTGGCGCTGCATGTTCGACCCCATGAGAGCGCGGTTGGCGTCATCGTTCTCGAGGAACGGCACCAGCGATGCGGCGACACTGATCATCTGATTCGGGGCGATATCCATGTAGGTGACATTGTCAGCCACGGTGGTGATGACCTCGCCGTCTTCGCGAACGATGAGATTGTCGGGGACGATCCTTTTTTCGGCATCGACCGGAACCAGAGCCGGGGCAATAAACTGGTTCTGTTCCTGAAGGGCGCTGAGATAGCGCACGTCATCGCTGATAATGCGATCACCGACCTTGCGGTAAGGCGTTTCGATGAAGCCATAGGGGTTGATACGGGCGTAAGTGGCCAGAGAGACGATGAGTCCGATGTTCGGCCCTTCAGGAGTCTCAACCGGACAGATACGACCATAGTGAGTCGGATGGACATCGCGTACCTCGAAGCCGGCTCGCTCCCTGCTCAAACCACCCGGGCCCAGCGCACTCAGTCTCCTCTTGTGGGTGACCTCCGAGAGGGGATTGGTCTGGTCCATGAACTGCGAGAGCTGACTGGTACCGAAGAACTCCTTGATGGCGGCGGAAATAGGCTTGGGATTGACGAGGTCGTGGGGCATCAGCGTCTCGACATCCTGGAGGGTCATCCTCTCCTTGATGGCCCTTTCCATGCGCACCAGCCCCATGCGGTACTGATTCTCGACGAGTTCGCCAACGGTACGTACACGCCGGTTACCGAGGTGATCGATATCATCGACACCCCCTTGAGTGTCTTTAAGACGCACCAGGTGGCGCACGGAGTGGATGATATCCTCTTTGGTGAGGGCGCGATGTGAAATGTCGGTATCGAGACCAAGTTTGGCATTGATCTTATATCGCCCGACTTCCGAGAGGTCATAGAGATCCTGGTTGAAAAACAGGTTGTGAAAGAACGACTCGGCGACCTCAGGAGTTGGCGGGCTCGAGGGGCGCAGCCGCCTATAAATCTCGATCAACGCGTCCTGGCTGTTCTTGGCCTTGTCCAGCGCCAAGGTTTTGCTGAAAGAATCCGAATACTTGACGCCGTCGATATAGAGAATCTTGAACTCGTCGATGCCGTTGCCGGCGAGGGTTTCAAGCAATGTCTCTGTGAGCTCTGTATTGCATTCGGCGATCACTTCACCGGTCTGTTCGTTGACGATGGTGCTGGCCAGGGTTTCCCCGATCAGTGATTCCATAGCCACCGGCAAATAGTTGATACCCACCGACTCGAGTTTCTTGCACAGCACTTTTGAGACTTTCTTGCCTTTTTTGGCGAGAACTTCCCCATCGGCGGGATTGATGATATCGAACTCAAGCCGCTGTACTTTGACCAGTTCGGTATCGAAACTGACCTTATAGTTTTCGCCGTCTTTGATGACTCGATTCGTGGGATAGAACTCTGCCAGCAAGTCCTCGGAGCTGTAGCCAAGTGCCTTGAGCAAGGTGGTTACAGGAAATTTGCGGCGACGGTCGATACGAACATGCAGATAATCCTTGATGTCAAATTCCAGGTCGATCCAAGATCCGCGCACTGGGATAATGCGCGCTGAATAGAGCAACTTGCCGCTGGAGTGGCTTTTTCCGTTGTCGTGGGTATAGAAAAGGCCAGGAGAGCGCTGTAACTGCGAGACGATGACCCGCTCGGTACCATTGATGATGAACACCCCATCACCTGTCATCAAAGGCAGAGAGCCGAGAAAGACTTCCTGCTCCTTGATATCACGAATCGACTGCACCCCAGTGCTTTCGTCGACATCAAAGGTGATGAGGCGAACGACGATTTTGAGAGGGATCTCATAGGTCATTCCCCTCTGCAGGCACTCGTTGACAGTGTACTTCGGTACTCCGAATTTGTACTTGACGAACTCCAGGGAGCACAGCCCGTTGAAATCGTTGATTGGAAAGACATTCTTAAGAATGGCCTGCAGCCCATAGTCTTCACGGTCATCAGGGTCACGATCCATCTGCAGAAATTTCTCGTAAGAGAGACGTTGCATCGAGATAAGATGTGGCGGTTCCAAAATGGTTTCTGCCGTAGCAAAATTCTTTCTCACTCTATCCATGTTGTCCTCGAAATTGCCTTTGAATCGTACTATACTGTTACAATGACCAAGAGGCTCTCGCCCATTCAGTCAGCTCGTGATCTGTCAATGTTCGGATACCGTCAACCGGAGGCGAACACTCGACTGCCGGAAAAAATGCACGGAGTGGTTTGAAAAGCATTCTGGAGATAGTACGTTTGTTTCATTGACATGACGGTGTTCTCCTTTTGCTGAAATTGTCTGCTTCGCCCCACTGCATCGTATTTTTGTAGTCCCCTTCACCGGCCTGCGCGCCGTCTCCTCTGCTCCCCCGCCTTTGACACAGCCACAAAGAACAACACGCCACGAGGCTTGACTCGTAGCGTGTCGCGTGAATCTCGGGTTGCTCAAGGCATGAACAACCCTCTATCATAGACAACTATTTGATTTCAACAGTTGCACCGGCAGCTTCGATTTTGGATTTGATATCGGCAGCTTCTTCCTTGGAAACGGCCTCTTTGAGCGGAGCAGGAGCGGATTCCACCAGCTCCTTGGCTTCTTTCAGGCCAAGACCGGTAACGGCGCGGACTTCCTTAATAACTTTGATTTTCTCGGCGCCAACACTGGCGAGAATAACGTCGAATTCGGTTTTCTCTTCCTTGGGAGCTTCCTGAGCGGCCGCTCCACCAACGGCTGCGACGGCGACCGGGGCAGCAGCGGAAACGCCGAACTTCTCCTCGAATTCCTTGATGAGCTCGGACAGCTCAAGGACGGACATATTGGCAATGAAATCGATAACGTCTTGCTTGGTAACAGCCATGATAGTTAACCTCTCTGATAGTAGACTACTCTTTGACGAATACGCCGACTTTTAGTTTTCAGCAGCTTCTTTCTTTTCTTTCAAAGCCTGCAGGGCATAGGCAAAAGTCCTCGGCACACCGCTGAGAACCTGAACCAGGCCTGTCGGAACACTATTCCAGGTGGAAAGCAATTGAGCCAAGAGAACTTCCTTGGAGGGAAGTTTGGACAGGGCCTCAAGCTTATCCACACTGATTCTTTCTCCCTCAAGAACAGCGCAGCGGATCTTGAACTTTTCGTTGTCACCGGCAAATTTGGTAAGCACCTTAGCCGGTTCGACCGGATCAGCATAGGCCAGGACAACTGCGGTGGTTCCAGCGAAATCGTCGCTAAGCGCGGCGTTGCCAGTATCCTGTACTGCTCTTTTCAGGAGTGTGTTCTTCGCTACCCGAATTTCCGAATTGCAGTTTTTCAATTCCACGCGAATTTTGCGAAAATCGGAAACCTTCAAACCACAATAGTCGGCGACAACAGCGAATTTTGCCCGGTTGAACGAGTCGTTCAGTTCCGAGACGATTGTCACCTTTTCATCACGATTCAAAGTACTCCTCCTCGGTTGAATGTTGAGCGGATTGAAAACAGCATGTACGGCGTTATTTCGTCACGTGATTGAGTCTAAGCACAACATCGACAGAAATTTCCGTGGACCGTCTCGGCAGGCCGTTCACAAACGATTAAACGACAAGTACCTGCTGTCTTCGACTTAGCCAATTATTTTGCCGTAAGAACCAGCAAAATCAGTTAATAAGCGTCCTCACCGCAATGGGATCGAGCTTAACGCCAGGGCCCATTGTAGATGAAATGGTGATTGACCGTAAATATACGCCTTTCGAGGTCGATGGTTTCAACTGAATGATGCGTTGAATAAAGGCGAGCAGGTTATCGCGCAGTTTTTCCGGCCCGAAAGAGAGCTTTCCTATGCCACCATGAATGATGCCACCTTTGTCTACACGAAAGTCTACTTTGCCACCTTTGATATCCTTAACGATATTGGCGACATCGAAGGTTACCGTGCCCAGTTTGGCGTTAGGCATGAGATTACGCGGACCAAGAATACGACCGATCTTACCGACAACCCCCATCATATCTGGAGTCGCCACTGTTTTGTCGAATTCGAGCCAACCTTCCTTAATTTTTTCAACGAGATCGTCTCCACCCACATAGTCAGCGCCAGCTTCTAAAGCCTCAGCTTCCTTCGGGCCCTTGGCAAAAACGAGAACACGGGTCACCTTCCCCGTTCCATGCGGCAAGGCGACAGAGGAACGAATCATCTGGTCGGCATGACGAGGATCGACACCAAGTTTCATGGCTACATCGAAGGTCTCATCGAATTTAGCGTAGGTCGATTTGAGGACGAGTTCAATGCCAGCCTCAATAGTATGAAGCACAGTGCGATCAACGCCCTGCAACTTATTTTTATAATTTTTCCCTCTATTCGGCATATCAGCCTCCTACAATGACAGGTAACTGCTCCTGCCTGCAGTATAATTATGGTTTATAAATCAGTCGACTACGGTGATACCAGCGCTGCGCGCGGTGCCTTCGATAATGCGCATGGCGCTCTCAATGTCATAGGCATTGAGATCGGGCTTCTTCAATTCTGCGATCTCGCGTATTTTATCTCTGCTGATCTCCGCGACGCGGTCAACCTTGGGATTGCTCGAGCCTTTTTTCAAGCCTGCCGCTTTCATCAACAGAACCGACGCCGGGGGGGTTTTGGTGATAAAAGAAAAAGAGCGATCCTGGTAGACAGTGATGACCACCGGCACAATCGTGTCGCCCATTGACTGGGTTCTGGCATTGAAGCTTTTGCAGAATTCCATGATATTGACACCGCGCTGTCCAAGGGCAGGACCGATCGGTGGCGAGGGGTTGGCTTTTCCCGCTGGAATCTGCAATTTGATGTAAGCCGTTTCCTTTTTGGCCATGATACAACTCCAAATTGCTGTTGATTACATTTTCCCCGGACGTTGCCATAATGGAGAAACGACCGGGAAATGAATACAAGGACTACGTATTGGAAACCTGAACGAACTCAAGTTCAACAGGAGTTTCCCGGCCAAAGATCGACACCATGACCCTGACCCGGCCTTTCTCTGGGAAAACCTCGTCGACAACCCCCTGAAAATTAGCAAAGGGACCGTCAATGACCCTGACCGTCTCACCTACATCGAAGACCACTTTGGGACGTGGCCGTTCCGAACCATCTTGAATCCTACCGATGATTTTGGCAGCATCGACATCGGACAAGGGCATCGGCGAGCGGTCGTCACCTACGAAACCTACCACCCGCGGCATATTATCGTGGATGGTATGCCAAGTCTGATCATTGAGATCCATATTGACCAGCATGTAGCCGGGAAAGAACCGTCTCGAGGAGGTTTTTCGAGACCCCTTGATCATTTCAACGACCTGCTCGGTAGGTACAAGTATCTCGCCGAAGGAGTCCTCCAGACCTTCCTTCTTGATTCTTTCCTCAAGGGTTGCTTTAACCTTTTCTTCGAAACCCGAGTGGACTTGAAGGATGTACCATTGCTTTGCCATGTGACCGTGAGAAGAAAAAGTTAAAGGGACTGAGGCGACTCATGCAGATTTATCGCCTCGTGGAACTCACCTGATCAGCATACCGATGAGTTTTCCCAGCAGGAGATCGACCCCTCCCAGATAGATGGATACTACCGTGGTGAGAACGATGACGATACCTGCCAACCCTAGGGTCATCTTTTTGTCCGGCCAGACGATTTTTTGGAATTCCGCTTTGACTTCGCCGACAAATTTTTTGATTTGAGCCGGAGAGTATGGCGAAGGCTCTTCTTCGTTAACAGCGTTAGTCTTCTTCAACTTTGTGCTTGCCGCCATGCCAGCCTCGTCAGTTCTGCAGCAGTTTCCGTATCGTCAAGCATAGGGAGCGGAATACGGTTCGTTCAAATAGAATTGGCAGGCCAGGAGGGATTCGAACCCCCAACTTCCGGATTTGGAGTCCGGCGCTCTACCATTAGAGCTACTGGCCTGCTGAAATTTATTTCGTTTCTTTATGGGGCGTATGCCCTTTGCAGAATGGGCAATACTTGCTGAACTCGAGTTTGTTCGGCGTATTTTTCTTATTTTTGGTGGTTGTATAATTGCGACGCTTGCATGTACCGCATGCCAGGGTGATAATGTCTCTCATGCTCTTATCCCATAAGAAAATTGCTCTGCTCCCCCTTTCCGGGGAGCAGAGCAATTTTCACCTTTGGCCATTTAGGCTATGATTTCACTGATAACGCCTGCGCCGACGGTACGACCGCCCTCACGAATGGCGAAACGCAACCCGGCGTCCATGGCGATCGGGGTGATCAACTCAACCGACGCGGCAATGTTGTCTCCGGGCATGACCATCTCCACACCTTCCGCCAGGCTGACCACGCCGGTGACGTCGGTGGTGCGGAAGTAAAACTGCGGCCGGTATCCGTTGAAGAAGGGGGTATGACGGCCACCTTCTTCCTTGCTGAGGATGTAGCACTCGCACTTGAACTTGGTATGCGGGGTGATCGACTTGGGAGCGGCAAGAACCTGCCCGCGCTCGATCTCCTCACGCTTGATACCGCGCAGCAGGGCGCCGATATTGTCACCAGCCTGCCCCTCGTCGAGCAGCTTGCGGAACATCTCGACACCGGTGCAGGTGGTCTTCTGGGTCGGGCGAATACCGATGATCTCGACCTCATCACCGACATGGACGACACCGCGCTCGATCCTTCCGGTAGCTACAGTGCCACGGCCGGATATGGAGAAGACGTCTTCGACCGGCATGAGGAACGGCTTGTCGACGTCACGCTTCGGCTCGGGAATATATGAATCGATGGCATCCATCAGATCCCAGATGCACTTCGCCGCCTCGGGATCCTCAGCATTCTCGAGTGCCTTGAGAGCGGAACCCTTGACAAAGGGAACCTCGTCGCCGGGGAATTCGTACTTGTCGAGCAGCTCGCGCAGTTCCATCTCCACCAGCTCAATGAGTTCCTCGTCATCGACCATGTCGCACTTGTTGAGGAAAACGACGATGGCCGGAACGCCGACCTGACGGGCCAGCAGGATATGCTCGCGGGTCTGCGGCATGGCGCCGTCGGTGGCAGCGACCACGAGAATGGCGCCGTCCATCTGCGCCGCCCCGGTGATCATGTTCTTGATATAGTCGGCGTGACCGGGGCAGTCGACGTGTGCATAATGACGTTTAGCCGACTCGTATTCGACATGCGCCGTGGCGATGGTGATGCCACGCTCTTTTTCTTCCGGAGCCTTGTCAATTTCGGAAAAATCAGTGAACGTCGCTTGACCTTTCAGCGACAAGACGCGGGTGATGGCTGCAGTCAGGGTAGTTTTGCCATGGTCGATGTGCCCAACCGTCCCTACATTGACGTGCGGTTTTGTCCTTTCAAATTTTTTCTTCGACATTTCTTGTCTCCTCAGGCCATAGAATGATAGTTCTCAGATTTTTCCCTGTGTCGAAATATGGAGCCCACGACCGGAATTGAACCGGTGACCTCATCCTTACCAAGGATGCGCTCTACCAACTGAGCTACGTGGGCTCTCGCTGCAACACGAGATGCTATTCAGTGGAGCGGGAAACGAGGCTCGAACTCGCGACCCTCAGCTTGGAAGGCTGATGCTCTACCAATTGAGCTATTCCCGCTCGTGAGATCTCTTTGCAAATACAAAAGAGTTGTGGTGGAGGGGGGAGGATTCGAACCTCCGAAGGCTGAGCCGGCAGATTTACAGTCTGCTCCCATTGACCGCTCGGGAACCCCTCCATGGAGAACGCCTGAAAAAGACAGATCTCTTTAAACTCTTATCGAAACTTTGTAAAGATGTTTTTCATTGGAGCTGGCGATAGGACTTGAACCCACAACATCCTCATTACAAGTGAGGAGCTCTACCATTGAGCTACGCCAGCTTACAAGACCGACTAATATACCTAAATCCGTAATCGTTTACAAGAAGTTTTTTAAAGACCCTTGCTTCTCCTCGATCTCGTCATCCTCCGTCCTTTCGCTCCAAAAGCGAAGGCCTGGTCAGTGATGACCAGGCCTTCGCGCCTGTTCCTGGCGCAAGTTTGCCAAAGGTGCCAGAGTGAAAAACTCTCTAGGGATTATGCGGTCTTGCCAAATGAACTCTGGCGATACTTCTCAAATGCGTAGGCAGAAGTCCTATAGAACAGATGGGCGAATTTGGTATAAGGCAGATACAGGAAAAGCATCATTACCGAAACCAGATGCAAGAAATAGACGATGTACCCTATGACCGGCATGCCAGCCCAGCGCAGAACCTCAGCCCCAAGGCCTGTAATACCTACAGCGGCAATTTCCCAGATCAGGAACCAGTCATAGAACGTCGCCTGGGTGTTGAATTCAGCCTCAGCCTTTTTGCGATTAGACCACAGCACGAAGATGCCAAAGAGCAGCGCGATGGCTGAGACGTTGGCGAGGATCTTGAAGGGGTCGGTCAGCGAAAGCGGCCCATGCAGGGAAGGCCAGAAAAGGCCGAGTATATCGTTTTTGAACAGCGACCAGCAGGTAACGATGAACAAACCGATAAAGGCGAGCATCAACGGCAGATGTCCCTGGACGCGATCAATATTCGTCTTGCACTCCCGGAATCGGTCATGTTTGAGGATCTCCACCAGCGACGGCCAGAGAAATTCTTTGATGAACTGTCCGACTGCCGGACGATAGTCTTTGTTGAGCCCGGCCTCGGCGCACATCGTCTTCCACATGGAGCGAATGCCTTTGAAAACGGCAAACAGGCCGAGACCAAGGGAAGCGCCCATGATGACGGCGATAAAGAAAATGTTTTTGGCATACCAGCGGAAATCCCAGGTGCCGAAGAACTGTTGATATCCGTGACTGGCGAACTCTTCGCTGGTCGGAAAGCGCATGGCCCCTGATAGAAGCCACATGACAAAGATGACCACGACCGGCAGACCGATGAGGATTGGCAGTCCCTTGGCACTGGATGCAAGCTTTGCCAATGGTTTGGGCCAGCCATAGAAGGTATAGGCATAGGCGCGAATCGCGCTGAGCACATCGCCCGGTTTCGCTCCACGCGGGCAGTTTACGGTACAATCCCCACACTGATGGCAGAGGAAGACATCGGGATCGGTCACCAACTTGTCCCGCATACCCCACTGCGCCCAAATCATTTCCTTGCGAGGAAAAGGTTTGCCCTCTTTGCTAAGCGGGCACATCACCGAGCAGGTAGCACACTGAAAACATTTTTTCAGCGTATCGCCGCCAGCCTCCTTCAACGAGCGAATAAATTCTAAATCAGGTTGAACGTTCATTGTATCCTCCGAGTCCATCACCAAAGATGCCTTGATCGAAAAGGTGCGGTACAGCAGCACTCGGGTTCCGCAACGGCGACCGCGCGACCGTTGCGGAACCGTGGTCAATAACTAGAATCCTTTGAAGGGGTTGGGGCCCATCTCGGAGATCTGCTCCACGAAATCATTGATGATTTGCGGAATCTTGTCATAGTCGGTGATTGCCACCTGGTTTGCGGCGCAACGCTCCGGCTCGAGCCCCAGAGTCTTCAGGGTATCGCCGATATTTTCCATGCGCTTGTTGGCGATTTCCGAACCTTTGACGAAATGGCACTGATAGTTGTCGCCATACGTGCAGCCCAGAAGCATGGCACCATCCATGCCCGCCGAAAGAGCATCGCGGATCCAGGCCATATTGACAGAGCCGAGACAACGCACAGGTATGAATCGTACCATGTGGTTGATACCCAGCTTTTTCATGCCTGCCATATCGAGAGCCGGATACGCGTCGTTCTCGCAGACCAGGACGAGAATGCGCAGACGGTCCTCGTCGTCCTCGGGAACTTCAATGGATTTGATCATCGATCCGATAAGATCGATATTGTAATCCTTGAAGCCGATAATACGTTCCGGGCAAGCTCCCATGCAGGTACCGCAGCGACGGCAGCGGGTCGGGTTGGGAAGCGGTGTTCCCTTTTCATCGTCGTCAAGCGCGCCGAAGGGGCATTCCTCGGTGCACCGTTTACATTGAGTGCAACGCTGCATGAAAAACTCGGGATACGTGGCATCTCCTGAACGCGGATGTACGGAAACACCTCGATCGGTAGACTCGATGCACTGGATCGCTTTGAGCGCGGCGCCGGTGGCATCATCGATCGCTTCATCCATGGTCTCGGCCTTGCGTACACCACCGCAGGCGTACACACCGGTACGGCGCGTCTCGTAGGGGAAACAGATAAAGTGGGAATCGGCATAACCGTCGAAAAGGTCGAGATCGACGAAGGCCGGGCCCTGGCGATAAGCAAGGTTGATAGAGTCTTCGTTGAGCGTCGTGGGCTCCATACCTGCAGCGAGTACGACCATGTCCACGTTGAGCGTGATGTCCTCACCAAGCAGGGTGTTTTCCACCGCGACAGAAAGCCCGCCACCGTTTTCCTCTACCTTCATGACATTGCCCTTGGTGAGGAAGATACCGTCGGTATTCTGGGCGTTTTTATAGTACAGCTCCATATGGCCCGGAGTACGCATATGCTGATAGAGGATATAGGCCTTACCTTCGGCGTTATCCTCGCAGACGTACTGGGCCTGCTTGAGGGCGACCATGGACGTCACCGAGTTGCAGTAGGGGAAGTCTTTGTCGTGATCCTTTCCGCCAGGACTCTGCACAAAAGCGACATTGGCAGGTACTTTTCCGGCTTTGGCAAGCTTTTCGAATTCTGCGTTAGTAACAACGTTCTTAACCTTGCCATAGCCGAGATGCTCATACTGGGAAACATCAGCAGGCTTCCAGCCGGTAGCGAGAACAACCGATCCGACTTTGATGGCCTCGGGGTTGAGGTCAGTATATTTTTTCAGGCCGGCATTAGGATCGGCCATCTCGCCTTTGGCGATAAGATCAGCCTGGTCAACGGTCACCTTCTGCGGTGCATCCCATTCAGTCTTCGCTCCAGCAGCTTTAAAAGTTACGCCGAAATTACCAGGTGCACCAGAGATTCGGGCTACTTCGGTGGCGGTCTTGACGGTGATACGGCTGTTCTTCTCCACGGCAGATATCATCGCATTGATCGGATTCTCTTCAAGAGAGGTCCATGGCGCCTTGCTGGGAAAACTCTTACGCCAACCAGCAGCTTTTCCGCCAAGCTTTTCTTCCTTCTCCACGAGGATGACGTCGTAACCGGCGGCGGCGGCCTCCTGGGCTGCAGTCAAACCGGCAAGACCACCGCCCATGACGAGAATAGTCTTATTGATCTCTTCAAGCTTGTATGGTTCGGGAGGCAGGGTCTTCTTCGCTCTGGTACATGCCATCCTCATGTAGTCGGCCGCAGTTTCCTGCAGAAATGCCGCAGCCTCCTTGTGCGGTTCCTTACCCTCTTCAGGCTTTACCTCAGCCCACACTACCTGTTCCCGGAGGTTGGCTCGAACGGTAATCTTGTCCTTGCCGAAATCGAATTCCTTGGCCATGACGCGCGGAGAGCAAGCCCCGACAACCACGGTGTTTACGCCTGCGGCGACATCGCCTTCGATCAGGGCACGTCCCTCTGGGCCACACAGGAAACCATGGGACTTACATTCCATTGACATCTCACCGGAGACAACCTCGGAGAGGGCCTCAATATCCAACGCATCGCCGATGCCACAGCCCGAGCAAATATAGGCACAATATTTTTTATCCATTGATTCTTACCTCCTAGAAACCTGAATAGCCTTCAGGGCAGCTGCGGTTGACGATTGGGTGCAGGTGACGACGTCGGCCGCTTTTTTGGCGCAGCCGGCGGCAATCATTGCCTTACCGTAGTCCGAAATGACAAACCCGCTGGCATCGAGGGTGAGATCGACCGGCGCGCCTTGGACGGCCAGGGACGGCTGCATACCGGTGGCGAGAACGGCCATATCGACCTTCTGGGACATCTTTTCGGCAGTGAGGGCATTTTCGGCGACAACAGTGACCCCACCATCAGCTTCGGCAACGATATCGGCGACCTTGCCCTTGATGAACACGGCATTGGCATCGGCCATTCGATCTTCGCGGAATTTTTCGTATTTTCCAGGGGTGCGCAGATCAATATAGAATACATAGATCTTAGCATTGGGGTACTGCTCGCGGATGTAGGTCATCTGCTTGAAGGTAGCCATGCAGCAGATATGCGAACAGTACTCGAGGTGATTTTCGTCTCGAGAGCCAGCACACTGGACAAAAGCGATGGAGTCGATCGCTTTATTGTCACCGGGGCGAACGATCTTGCCACCGGTTGGTCCGTTGGGAGCAGCCATCCGCTCGATCATCATGTTGGTGACAATGGCCTTCGACTGCCCAAACTTGAGGTTCTCCATGCGGGCGGCATCGTACGGTGTCCAGCCGGTAGCCCAGATGATCGCCGACACTTTGATGGTCATCGTTTCCGTCTGCATATCGAGGTCGATGGCATCGTATTTACAGGCGGCCTTGATTGCCTCTGCTCCAGCCGAAGTCAAGGCGCTTTTCTTGACCACATAGCGTCGTGGAAAGGCCATGGCGTGGGGCAGATAAATGGCCTTGGTGGTATCAAGACCGAAGTTGAACTCATTGCTGGTTTCATCAGGGCAGGCGGCGGCGCAGTCTCCGCAAGCGGTGCAGTTGCTGTTGACATAACGCGGTTCGGTTACCAGGGTAACCTCATAATTGCCAGGAGTCCCGGTGACCGACTTCACCGTGGTCATGGTGTAGGTCCTGATGCGCCGGTTGTCTTTGATTCTGCGGAAATTGATTTCGAGCCCACAACTTGGTGGACACATCTTTGGAAAGTACTCGTTGAGTTGCGCAACCCTTCCACCGAGAGAGGGGCCCTTTTCAACAAGATACACATCGTTGCCGACTTCAGCGGTCTCGAGAGCGGCCGTCAAACCACTGATGCCCCCACCTACGACCAGAACTGCACCAGTGGTGCCTTGCTCGTCAGTCATACCTAACCTCCTAAATTACTCTTAAAATATTATCCTCTCGACATGTTCCCACACAGTGGCGGTTATACTGCACAAGTGGGGTTCATATCAACAATTAACCCAGATTGGACGGAAACGACCCGCCAGATTCTCAAAATTTTTTTAGCTTATGCGGCGGTGAGCTCGGAAAGCTCGCCGCCGCATAAGCTAAAAACCCTCAATACCAAAAAATCTCCAGGAGTCTAAGACTCCTGGAGATTTTTCACATCAGGTCAGCACCATCTCTGGCGGATTACAGCCAGGGATCGGTGGGCAGGATGTTGACACACTCGACCTTCTCGCACTTCCATTCCTTGGTTTCCGGATTGAAGGTGGAGTTGACGAAGCACTTCCAGTTTTCGTCGTCGCAGGTCGGGAAGTCGGAACGATAGTAGAATCCAGGATAGCGGGATTCCTTACGGAACTCGATGTGACGGATGTGAGCCTCGACACACCAGATGCGATGATAGTTCTCCCAGCAGCGGAGAAGCTCATGCAGGTCGCCGGCAGCCATCTTCTCGGCGTCTTCGCGCAGCAGGCGGAGAAGATCGAGGCAGATGTTGAGCAGTTTGCCGGAGGTCATGTAGTAGGTGGCAACACCACCGCCATACTCGTCGGTGGCCTTCATCAGGCGCATCATCAAGCCGGCGGGCTTGCAGTAGTTGGGGTTGACGTCGGCTGCGGTAGAAGCGCCTTTGAATTCTTCATAGCGCTTGACGGGAGCATAGATCTCGTCGGCGATTTCCTGAGCGGATTGCTTGAGCTCGGGTTTGAAGCCGGCGTTGTCACGGCAGAATTTAACCATCTGTTTAGCACAGATGCGACCTTCCGCATGGGAGCCGGAAGAGAACTTATGACCAGAGGCGCCAACACCGTCACCGGCAGTGAACAAACCATCCACGGTGGTCATACGGTTGTAGCCCCACTTGTACTGATGCGCACGGGACGGATTGTTGATGGTCGGGACCCAGTCTTCGTTGGGACCGGAGGTCCAGATACCGCAGCAACCGGAATGGGAACCAAGCATGTAGGGTTCGGTCGGCATGATCTCGGAACCGACTTTCTCCGGCTCGACATCCATACCTGCCCACAGACCAGCCTGACCGACGGACATGTCGAGGAAGTCTTCCCAAGCCTCGGACTCGAGGTGTTTCCAGAACTTCTTGAGGCTCTTCTCATCCATACCCTTGGCACGGCGATCGTCCAGGAAGGCGTTCAGGGCAACGTCGGTGGCCATGTAGATCGGGCCGCGACCAGCTTTCAGCTCATTGAGCATGAGGTGGTTACGCAGACAGGTCGGGGTGACCGGGGAGGCGCCGTAAGGCATGAACTTCTCGAGTTCGTCCTTGACGGAAGCGGAGTTGGCATAGAATTCACCAAGGCCGTTCTGAACTTTCGCTTTGAAGAGCAGGAACCAGGCACCGACCGGGCCGTACCCATCTTTGAAGCGGGCCGGGGTGAAACGGTTTTCCATCATGGTCAGGGTGGCACCAACCTGAGCGCACATGGTGTAGGTCGAACCGGCGTTCCATACCGGATACCAGGCGCGGCCTTTGCCTTCGCCAGTGGACCGCGGACGGAAGATGTTGACCGCGCCACCGCAGGCAACCAGAGCGGCTTTGCAGCGGAAGATGAAGACTTTGTTCTCGCGGGTGGAGAAACCGGCGGCACCAGCGATCTGGTTCGGCTTGTTCTTGTCGAGGAGCAGCTTGACGATGAAGATGCGCTCGAGGACGTTCTCTGCACCGAGAGCGGTCTTGGCAGGCTCAGCGACGATACACTTGTAGGACTCGCCGTTGATCATGATCTGCCACTTGCCGGTACGTACCGGCTGGCCACCTTCACGCAGGGACGGGGCAGGCTGGGCGCCGTCGAGGTTCTCGCCGTCCTTGTCCTTTTTCCAGACGGGCAGACCCCACTCTTCGAACAGCTTGACAGACTCGTCAACGTGACGGCCACAGTCATAGATAAGGTCTTCACGAACAACGCCCATCAGGTCGTTGCGAACCATCTTGACGTAGCTTTCGACCGGATTTTCGCCGATGTAGGTGTTGATTGCGGAGAGACCCTGGGCGACGGCGCCGGAGCGCTCGAGAGAGGCTTTGTCGACAAGAACAACCTTCATGTCCGCGGGAGCCCACTTCTTGACCTCGAAAGCGGCGCCGCAGGCAGCCATACCGCCGCCGACGATGAGGATATCCACATCCTGTTCGACAATTTCCGGATTGACGACTGCTTTCAGCTCACCCTTGGGTTTATTTGGTAATGCCATGTTCAAATCTCCTTAAGATAAAAGATTTTAAGCTGTTAAAAGTTTCTCGCAAAGCTTACTTGGGGCAGGGCAGGTCTTTCTCGAGGAACAGCGCTTCGTCGTCGAGATTGGCTCCGGTCTGTCCAACATAGGCATTGGCGGCACCTTCAGCGGTAGTGCGGATCGGAAATTTGAAACGCTTCATATTGCCATTACGGAACTTGACGGTCCACATGATGGAGTCGGAAGACCGCATCGGATGCACCTGGCCGCCCATCGGTACGAAGTCGTCGTAACCGCGAACGAAAATGGCGCCTTGCGGACAGATCTTCACACAAGAGTAGCACTCCCAGCAGGCATCGGGCTCTTGGTTGTACGCCTTCATCTCCTCAACGTTGAGAACCATCAGGTCGTTGGGACAGATGTACATGCATGCGGTTTTGTCTCCACCCTTGCAGCCATCACACTTGGAAGGATCTACATAACTTGGCATTCAACTACCTCCTCAGTTTTTTTGCATTAACTGTTGTGACCCTGAACCGACAGGGCCCACTCGAACTCTTTACAACAAAAAAAACCTCGTTTGTTCATGACCGAACGAATTCACCCACGAACTCCCAAGTAACACTACGGAAAAAGCTGTTTTTTCAAACAAAAGAGACGACTTGGTACTGAATGACTACTCATTTTTCTCAGCTGTTTCTTTTAATTTGTTACCCAGGAATTGTCAAGAAAATTCAACCATGGCCAATTCCCCTAGCTGTAGTCGCCACGGGCGATTACCTCCCGCGGCTTAGCCCCATCGGCCGGCCCGACAACCCCCTCCCTCTCCATCATTTCGATCATCCGCGCGGCTCGGTTATAGCCCACCCGGAGTCGCCTCTGCACCATGGAGATGGAAGCCTGCCCGGTCTGGGTCACCAGGGCCACCGCCTCGTCGTAGCGCTCATCGCATTCTCCCGAGTCTTCCTCCCCCTCAAGCTCTTCATCGCGTTCGAGTTCTTCGAGCATGGCCTGATCGTAGGTCGATCCGCCTTGATCCTTCCAGAAATCGACGATGTCGGCGGTCTCCTTTTCGGAGATGAACGCTCCATGGATACGTTTGAGTTGCGAGGTCCCCGGGGCGAGGAAGAGCATGTCGCCCATTCCCAGCAGATGTTCCGCCCCGGCCGCGTCGAGAATGGTGCGGGAATCGATCTTGGAGGACACTTTGAACGAGATGCGTGTCGGGAAGTTGGCCTTTATCAATCCGGTAAGAACATCCACCGAGGGGCGCTGCGTTGCGAGAATGAGATGGATGCCGGCAGCCCGGGCCATCTGCGCGAGACGAGCGATGCTCGCCTCGACATCCTTGGAGGCAACCATCATCAAATCGGCAAGTTCATCAACTATAACAACGATATAGGGCAATTTATCCCTATTCCCCTGGTTGTAACTATCGAAGCTCTTTACCCGAGCTTCTTCCAGCAGACGGTAGCGCCTCTCCATTTCGCGCACCGCCCAGTTCAGGGCTCGCGAAGCGAGCTTGGGGTCGACAACCACCGGATGCAGGAGATGGGGGATACCCTCATAGCCGGACAGTTCGATACGCTTCGGGTCGATCATCAGGAAGCGCACCTCTTCCGGGGTGGCGTTGTAAAGGATTGAGGCGATGATGGTATTGATGCCGACGCTCTTTCCAGCTCCGGTAGCGCCGGCGATGAGCAGATGCGGCATCTTGGCGAGGTTGGCCATGGCGAGGTTACCGACCACGTCCAATCCTAGGGCGATGGCCAGCTTGTGAGAACTTGCACGGTAGGCCTCGTCGGCGATGAGATCGCGGATATGGACAATGCGTCTCTTCTCGTTGGCGATTTCAATGCCAAGCGCCGCTTTGCCGGGCACCGACCCGACGACGCGAACCGACTGTGCTCTCAGACCGAGGGCCAGATCATCGGCCAGCCCGACTATTTTATTGATTTTCACCCCGGGCGCCGGGGCATATTCGTAGGTCGTCACCACGGGGCCGGGACAGATCCCCACCACCTTACCGTTGACACCGAAATTACGCAGCTTCTCCTCCAACTGCTGGGAGGTGCGGAAGTACGTCTCTTTGTCGATATCCCCTCGGGGTTGCTCGTCTCTGCTGAGCAGGGTCAGGGGCGGCAACCGCCAATCCCCCCGGGCCACCGGACGGGCAGAGAAGTCTTCGTCGCTGCCCACGGTGGAGCCAACCCTGGCAGGCACCTTAAGAACGGGCATTGTAACTGCCCCCTGTGTCGCCTGCACGGTGGCCTGGGGCGCACTCTGGGGTGCTGCCTGGATTGGCCGCTGCCCTCCTGAGGAAGCCTCGCCTTCTCCACCTGCAACAGCCGGGGACGCCTCCCCTCCCCCACGCGCCCCCTCTGTGCCTCTACGCACGGTCAATTTCTCGTCATCGCGCACAGCTTTTTCTTCCTGCCGCCCTTTGGCAGCCCGACCAACGGACCTGGCCATGGCGAAAGGAGCCCTTCCCGCAGCCAGTGCAGCGCGATAAAGAGAAAAGTTGATGGCCAGCATGAGGGAAAAGACGAACAGCAAAAGCAGCGCGAGAACCGTCCCCCCTGGACCGATAAACCCACTGAGCATGGAGAACAGCGTCTTCCCGATAAAACCTCCTGTGGCGACATAGGCTTTATCGACAATTGCTGCCGAGGAGAGCAGGCCGCAGAACGACAGAATCGTCCCGCTCAGGCCTGCGACCAGCTGTGGCAGCCGACTGCCACTGGCCGGCGAGCGAAAGAGGCTGACGGCATAGAATGTCAGCAGAGTGGGCAGCAGGAAGGCTCCCCAGCCGGTAAAGCCAAACAGGGTCTGGGCGATGAACAGACCGATCGCCCCGCACCAGTTGACACTTTTGCCGAAGGTGTAGGTGTACAGGCTGAGGAAGAGGAACAGAGCCAGGAAAATCCCCAGAACGGCGAGAGCCTCCTGCGCCAGCCCTGGCCGTGATGGTTCAGTTGCATGCGCCATGTGAACGAAGTCGTCTTTCTTTCCCTCGGGAGAACGGGGCCCGGAGTGGAGATGTAAACGAAATCTCGAGGAAATGCAAGAAACGAGGGCTTTTTGGCCCTAAGCAGGGACGACCTTCGACTTGATGGCGTCAAGAATTCCGTTGATGAACTTGGGGGATTCGTCCCCGGCGAAGCGCTTGGCGATTTCCACCGCCTCGTTGATGGCGACCTGCGGCGGCACATCGGGCATCTCGAGCATCTCATACACGGCAATGCGCAGCAGATTACGGTCGGTGGCGGCAATACGGCTCATGCGCCAGTTGGTGGCATTTTCTGCGATCAGCCGGTCGAGCCTCTCAATGTCACCGCAGATGCCGCGGAGGAGTTGCAAGGCGTAATCGCGCGCTTTTTTGTTGGCCTGGAAGAGATTGCAGAACAACTCGAACCGGTCGTCGAGATCGTACCCGTGCTGCTGGTCAGGCCTGAGCGTGAAATCTTCCTGAAACAGGAATTGCAGGGCTATTTCTCTGGATGTTCTGCGGCTGCCCATGGCGTCTGTGCGAAAATCAATATCGAGTGAATCTACACCACCGGCACAGCGTAATGCCACGCCGGTGGCCAGTCGCCCTGAATTCCGCAGGAAAAATGGAAAAGGGCGATGACGGGGCGATCAGTGCAGCGCGTCGACGAGATTGGCCATCTCGATGGCGGCAACGGCGACCTCAGCCCCTTTATTACCTGCCTTGGTACCACTGCGCTCGATAGCCTGTTCGATGTTCTCGGTGGTCAGTACACCAAAGAGCACCGGCACCCCTGTTTCCAGACCAGCCTGAGCCGTTCCCTTGGACACTTCGTTGACCACCACGTCGAAGTGGGGTGTTGCACCACGAATGACGACGCCAAGGACGATGACCGCGTTGTACTTCTGCGAGCCGGCGAGACGCTTGGCGATCAGCGGAATCTCGAACGCACCTGGAACGCGGACGACATCAATGTCGTCGGCTGCTGCGCCGGAGCGCTGCAGGCTGTCGAGAGCGCCCTCGAGCAGTTTCTCGCTGAGAAAGGAGTTGAAACGGGAGACGACGATAGCGAACTTCTTGCCGTCCGCCTTGAGATTGCCTTCAATGAACCTGGCCATATCGATTCCTCGAGAGAAAGGGAAAAGTGTTGTCGTAACCGTCTACTCTTCGACGGTGATGAGGTGGCCCATGCGATCACGCTTGCAGAGGAGGTAGCCTTTGTTCTCCTTGCCAGGAGGGATCTCCAGGGGCAGGCGCTCCACAACCTCGATGCCGTAACCTTCCAGACCAACGATTTTCTTGGGATTATTGGTGAGAATGGTCATCTTGGTGACGCCGAGATCGCGCAGAATCTGCGCACCGATGCCATAATCGCGCAGGTCGCTCTTGAAACCAAGACGGTGGTTGGCCTCAACGGTATCGACACCTTCCTCATCCTGGAGGCAGTAGGCGCGCAGCTTGTTGACGAGCCCGATCCCCCTGCCCTCCTGACGCATATAGAGGACTATACCACACCCCTCCTGATCGATCATCTGCATCGCCGTTCTCAACTGCGAGCCGCAATCGCAGCGGGACGAGCCGAAAACATCGCCAGTGAGACACTCGGAGTGGACCCGCACGAGGACACGGTCGGCCTTGGAAATATCCCCTTTGATCAAGGCGATATGCTCGAGCCTGTCCACTGAATTGGAGTAGACCACTGCCCGGAATTCGCCGGCGTGATCAGTAGGAACCCGGGCTTCAGCCTCACGTTTCACCAGGGTATCCTCGCGCAGGCGGTAGGCGACGAGGTCGGCGATGGTGGCGATCTTCAACCCATGCCTGGCGGCGAATACCTCGAGATCGTTCATACGCGCCATGGTCCCGTCTTCATTCATGATTTCGCAGATGACGCCGGCGGGGATAAGCCCGGCAAGACGAGACAGGTCAACGGAGCCCTCCGTCTGACCGGTACGGACGAGCACCCCGCCATCCTTGGCCCTGAGCGGGAATATATGGCCGGGGCTAACCAGATCGCCGGGCCTGGCGTCCTTGGCCACCGCCACCTGCACCGTTCTGGCGCGGTCGGCGGCAGAGATACCCGTTGACACACCGGTGCGCGCTTCGATACTCACCGTAAACCCGGTGCCATAAGGCGAAGTGTTGTTGGAAACCATCATCGGCAACTGCAGTCTGTCCACCAACTCGCCAGCAAGGGTGAGGCAGATCAGACCGCGGCCGTGGGTAGCCATAAAATTGATGGCGTCGGCGTCAACCTTTTCCGCAGCCATATACAGGTCGCCTTCGTTTTCACGATCCTCGTCGTCGACGAGAATGATCATTTTCCCGGCTTTGACATCCGCGATAACTTCCTCAATCGTACTGACAGCCATAGTCGTTACCCGCTAAAAAATGTTGCGCAGCAATCTGCAGGATCCCTCAAAAGAATCCGTGTTCACTCAAGAAGGTGGCGTCAATGGCGGTTTTTGCCCGCCCTTTGCCATCCTCCCCTTTATGGAAGAGGAGCTTCTCGACGTACTTACCGATGATATCGACCTCGATATTGACCTGGTCACCTGGGCGCAGGCGCTCGAGGGTTGTTTCCCTGAGAGTGTGAGGGATGATCGACACCGAAAAACGTCCCCCACCACAACTGTTGACGGTAAGGCTGACGCCATCAATGGCAACTGAGCCCTTTTCTATGACGTACCGTTCTTGTTCTCCGGGGAGATCGAAGGTAAAGATGGTGTAGTCGCCGAGCCTGTCCCGGCCAGTCACCCGTGCCAGGCAATCGATGTGGCCGGAAACGAGATGCCCGCCAAGACGGTCCGCGAGCCGGACGGCTCGTTCGAGGTTGACGTCGTCGCCACTGGCAAGGAGGCCGAGTTTGGTTCGCGACAGTGTTTCCGGCGAGACATCGGCACAAAAGCGGTTACCACGAATACTGTAGGCAGTAAGGCAAACTCCGCTCACGGCAATGGACTCACCCTCCTGCGGATCGCTCAGGGTAAAACCCGCCTCGATCTCAAGGGCGACTCCACCCCCCACTGCCTTCCTGCCCACGATCTTTCCTATTCCTGCTATAATCCCGGTAAACATGACCTCTCACTTGGCTGGCAGCTTGGTCTGGCCAGAGCCGGACATGCCGTCCGACAAGCGGCGCATCCTCGGCCAAGACCCCTTCCTCAACTGGCGGCAGCGAGGAGACTTGCAGCCTTTTCCATGTACTTTTCCGCGATTTTTGAGTGGCGGAAGTTCTTGTGGATGGACGCAACGGTCCTGTAGGTATCGGCGGCTTTCTCCTTCTCTCCCATTTCCAGGTAGACTTCGGCGATGGTTTCAAGGGTATCGACAGTCCCCTGCGGATCGCGGTTGTCCTGGTAGTGGTCGAGAATGGCGAAAGCGCTGGCAAGAGCCTTCTCACGTTGTTTGAGGCCACGTTGCGCCTCGACCATCTTCTTGAGGACAGCAACAACGCTCATACGGTCGTTGGCCCTGTCGCAAAGTTCGAAAACGCGCTGATAGTGTTTCAGCGCTCCCTCGAAATCCCCACGGCCAAGACAGGCGTGACCGAGTTGATTGCATGCGTTGGCGATGCCGTGTTCGTCGTTACGCTCCTCAAAGCCTAGCAAGGCGTTGTGCAAGGCGACCGCCGCCTGGCCGAACTCCTTCTGCGCGAGAAAGCCGACACCTTCCTTGTATTCTTTCCTGACGCTGTCCTTCTCCTCTTGCTCGGCGAGAGGCTTAATGGCGTCAAGGGATTGCAGATTACTGCCCATTGCTCACTCCTTTGTCGATAGCTTGCAAGGCCTCGGTCACCGCTTCGGCAACGGTCGCCGACACCATATTCCCTTCCCGGAACGAGGTGAACATTGCAGTATCACGACTCAGTTCCATCAATTGCAACGTTGCCTCGCCAGCCCTGATCCGCCCCAGCAGGCGCACCGCCTGACCGCGAACCTCGCCTTCGGGGTGTCTAAGGTAGTTGAACAGGGTATAGAAAGGCAGATCGCGAATAAGATCAGGCCGCCGCTCGGCAATCTCTGCCAGCGCCCAGAGCGCCAGGTGGCAGGTGGACGGCTCGCGAAGATAGTTGAGCAGGTGGCGGGTAAAAGCGCCGAAGATGTCGGGGCGCAGCGACACCACACAGCCAATGGTCTCGATCATTCCCCAGGGAGTCGCGGCCGAGTCGGAACAGGCCTCGAAGAGGCGGTGCAGCAAGTCGGATACCTGCCCCGGCTCTCGGGTCGAGGTACGCGCCGCCACTCGGCCGATAACCCAGGCCACCTGCCAACGGCGTTCGGCCGCGGGATCGTAAAGCAGGCGCTGCAGCAGACGCAGGGTCTTTTTATCGTCGAAACACAGGCCGACCAAGCCGTCGATATCGTCCTTGTCGACCATCTCGCGAACGAGTGTCTTGTCTGCCCGAAGCCGCACCCGTTTCGGGTCGGGCGCAGGCTCGACGACAATGGCCGGTCCTGACTTGAAAGCGGGCACCTGGCGTTCCAGGATCTCTTCCCGCTTCTCGGCGATCCTCCGCGCGATTTCTCGGGCATCGGCATGAAGACGGACAAAATACAGAACCCCCCGCACGGCGCGGCCATCGAGGTTCTTCTCGGCCACCACGCGGTGGGTCGTCTCGTCGTAGTTTTCGATGCGACCAGTGAGGTAATCGTCTTCCGGCATCAGTTCCCAGGCGAAATCGGCGTTGTCGTCGCAGGCATAGACCAGCGTCTCGACAATTGCCGCCCCGACATTATGTCCGGTTGCGTCGCAGGTGTACACTGCGCCGCACTGGCAGCGCCCCACCGGGAATTCGCTCATCTTGCGCAGCGGGGCGTGCGAAGCACGTTCGACCTTCTGCCCGCAGAACGGGCACCAAGGCCGAACGATGGTTTTCTCTTTCACCATCGGTCTCTCTTACGGCGGGATTAGTTCTGCGCCAGCTTGGCGTTGAGACTCTCGATGAAATTGGGGTCGACGGAATAGCCCGCCTCCCTGGCCTTTTCCATATGTCGCCGGGCCTCTTCATAGCGGCCACTGAAATAGAGCGCCACGGCAAGATTGTTATGACCCAGCGGAGACTCGGGGTCGAGTTCGAGTCCCTTGCGCGCCGCAGTCACTGCCCGCTCGTCGTCGCCCTTCATGGTCAGCACGGCGGTGAGATTCATCCAGGCGCTGGCCAGGTTGGGGTTAAAGCGCAAGGCCTTGTCGTAGGAAGCGATGGCCTTGTCGAGTTCGTTATGCTGCTGCCAGATAAGGCCGAGATTGGCATGGGCCTGAGCGCTCTCCGGGCTGACCGTCAGAGCACGCTCGTTGAGCTCGCGGGCCTTGGCGAGGTCCCCCTGGCCGAAGTAGATGGCACCGAGGTTGATCATGCTCTCGCTGCTGAGATTGTCGAGCTCGATGGCCTTTTCCAGGGACGCGATGGCTTCGGGAATGCGGCCCGCCTTCATATAAACCAGACCAAGGTGATGATGAGCCATCACCGATTTGGGATGCTCCTTGCACTTTTTCTCCAGTTCTTCGATCACTTTCGGCAGATCTTCCCGTAACTGTTCAGTCATTGCTCTCCTCAACAACACAATTTCTCTTGCGGCACCCAATTCGCCAACTCCCGAGAACCATCGGGACATCTTCGAATCCGCCGTTCATCCCCGCGATTATCGCAACTTTTCCGGACCTCAAAGCGAAATCCACTTGGGTCTCGGGCGCCTACACTATAGACACCTTGGGCGGACTTGCAACAAGAAAATCGCCCCGGTAACGGCCGTCGCCAGGGCTAGCCGCGACAGCTTTCCTCGTCAAAAAATGCTATCGATTTCCGTCCCTTGGACAACATGTCCTTGGCCACCGCGACGTCCTTGCATATCTGCGCCGACAGTTCGCCGGGACCGGCGAATTTTCGTTCGCCGCGGAGAAATTTCAAGAGGTTGACCTTGATCGGCTGGCCGTAGATGTCTTCATCGAAATCGAAGATATGGGTCTCCGCCACCAGCCGTTCCTCGCCGAAAGTGGGGTTATAGCCGATGTTGAGGATACCCCCATAGCAGAGCCCGCGCCAGATCACCTGGGTGACGTAAACCCCGTGCCGCGGCACCAGATCCTCGTCATTAAAGGTCAAATTGGCGGTGGGGAAACCGATCACCTTGCCTCCGCGCTGCCGCCCGACCTGCACCGTGCCGCGAATCTGGTAGGGACGCCCGAGGAGCATGGCGGCAGTCTCCATCTCTCCTGCCCTGACCAGTTCCCGTATCCTCGTCGAGCTGACCACCATTTCCCCGACCGAATAGGCCTCGACGACGGTTACCGGAAAACCGTGCTCGCTGCCTTGGCGACGGAGAAACTCGATATTGCCGCTACGTCCCTTCCCGAAGGCGTAATCGTAGCCGACGACGAGTTCCTTGACCCCGAGCCGCTTGATGAGCAGTTCGGAGACGAAATCTTCCGCCGAAGTTTTGGCAAACTCCCGGGTAAAGGGGATGATCAGCAGGGCATCGAGCTTGGCTGCCTCGATAAGCTCGACCTTGTGTTCACAAGTTGAAATGAGCTTGATTCCTCCAGGGAGGAGCACCTGCAGGGGATGAGGGTCGAAGGTGATGGCGATGCTCGCCCCTTTGCTGGCTTCAGCCTTGCGCACCACGGTGGCGAAGAGCTGCTGGTGGCCGAGATGGACGCCGTCGAAGTTGCCGATGGTAACACAGGCGTTGACGAATGGGCGCTCGATGTCCTCTATCCTTCTATATATATGCATGGGTTTCGTGGTGTGGTGTATTTTCCCAGGGCCCGCCAAAGAAAGTCTTGACAAAACCCGGCTCAGGAAGCATATTCATGCGCGTTGCCGAAGTGGCGGAATTGGTAGACGCGCTAGGTTCAGGGTCTAGTGGGGGTTCCCCCGTGAAAGTTCGAGTCTTTTCTTCGGCACCAGCAACGCCAACGATGAAGGGCTGCAATCGCATGATGATTGCAGCCCTTTTTCTTTTTTCGTATCCCACCGCATCGCTCGACACCCTCGTCCATCCGGCCGTCAAGGCCCGCTTTTTCCTTGCTCATACAATAAACGGCGTATCCAGCTTTGTCACTGCAATTGTCGCAGGATGCCACTCGCCCTGACTCTGCTCGCCACGGCGGAAAGGCTGGCTATAGCACGAATTCCGGCCATATGCAACGCCCCTGTAGCCCCTCGCGCCGACAGCGCAGACAGAGCAAGCCGTCAGTTTTGCTGCTCCCATGACTGCCCCCAACCCCGCCCCTTCCCAAGGCAGTCGAATACCGTGTTTGACAACCTCATATACCGAGCGTTTTCCGCCCCTTCCGCGATCTTTGCCTTGACAGTTCCAACAATAATTTCTATTATGACTTCTTTCGAGTAATTTGATGAATGGTTTGACGAGTACCCATTTTTCACATACAGAACTTCAAGGAGCACGATATGTTGGAACTGAAGAAAGGTGAGGAAATACTTGCTGTTGTCGGGGGAATATCCTCAATTGCCAAAGCCCGCGAACTCCTCGCCGAACGGCTCGCCCCCAGCGAAGGCGAAAAACTGGCGCAGATCGTCAATGAGGATGCCCTTATCAAAATCGCCAACGCCATCGCCATGTGCCGTCCGGACAGCGTCTTCGTCAACACCGGCAGCGCAGAGGATGTGCAATGGATCCGCGACTACTCCCTCCAAAAAGGTGAGGAGCGCAAGCTGGCCAAGGAGGGTCACACCATCCACTTCGACCTTCCGCAGGACCAGGCGCGCCTGGTCAACCAGACCTACTATATCATCAATCCCGGCGAGAAGATGAGTTCCCTGGCCAAGACGGTGCTGCGCAGCGAAGCCATCGACTACGTCAAGAAGTTCATGCCAGGCATTATGAGTGGCATGACCATGATCGTCGGCTTCTACAGCCGGGGGCCCGTGGGAGCCGAGGCGACCATTCCCGCCATCGAGATTTCCTCGTCCGGCTATGTGCTCCACTCGGCAGAGCTCCTCTATCGCAACTGCTTCGCCGACTTCGACGCCGAGGTGGCCAGGGCCGGACTCTTCTTCACCAATGTCCACTCGGAAGGCCCGAACCGCCCCGAGGACGTGCCCAATGCCCGCATCTTCATGGACAGGAGCTGGCAAACCACCTTCTCGACCTTCTGCACCTATGCCGGCAACACCCTGCTGCTCAAAAAAGGCAACCACCGCTTCAGCGTCGATTACGCCACCTACTATAAGGTCGAAGATCAGCTCTCCGAACACATGTTCATTACCGGCATGACCGGCCCCAATGGCCGCAAGACCTTTTTTGCCGGCGCCGCCCCTTCCGGATGCGGCAAGACCACCACCGCCATGGTCGGCAGCGACTTCATCGGAGACGACCTCGCACAATTCTGGATCGATGCTGGTGGCGTTCTCCGTGCCATAAACCCTGAGAAAGGTATCTTCGGTATTGTCGAGGACGTCAATCGCGAAGGCGACCCCCATCTCATGGACTGCCTGCGCGGCGACGGCACCGAGGTCATCTGGTCCAACGTGCTTATCGCCGACGGCGTCCCCTACTGGGTCGGCAACGGCGAAGAGGCGCCCAGCAAAGGTATCAACTTCCAGGGAGAATGGTTCAAAGGTAAGACCGACGACAACGGCAAGCCGATTCCTCTCTCACACAAAAATTCGCGCTGCACCCTGCAGGCCTCGGCCATCGCCAACCATGCCACGGAACTCTCTGAATCCCCCGCAGGCGTGCCGGTCAAGGTCATCACCTATTCCGGAAGGGATAGCGATACCATGCCGCCGGTGTGGGTGGCTAAAAGTCCCGACGAGGGCGTAGTCATCGGTGCTTCCATCGTCTCCAAAGCCACCGCCACTGAAGTCGGAGCCACCGGCGTCAATCGCCAGCCATGGGCCAACGCGCCCTTCATCCCCGGGGCATTGGCCGATTACATGCAGGCCCAGTTCACCTTCTTCAACTCCACCAAGTTCACAGCCACGACACGGCCGATCATGGCTGGCCTCAACTACTTCCTCACCCATGGCAATCGCGGCGGCAGCGGCGACAAGCTGCTCGGTGAGAAGAAGGACGTCAAGGTATGGCTGGGCTGGCTCGAGCTCTTTGCCAACGGCGACACCTCCTCCATCGCCACACCCATTGGCTACATCCCCAAATTCGAGGATCTCGCCAAGCTTTTCGCCACCATCAACAAGCCCTACGACAAGACTCTCTACACAATGCAGTTTTCCCTCTACATTGACAAAATAGTCGCCCGCATCGACCTGCAGCAGGCCGCCTACAGCAAAGAGCCAGGCATCCCGGCAAAGCTGTTCGAGGTCTATGAGCGACAAAAAGCCGAGCTTCTGCAGCTGAAGGAGCGTTTCGGGGCCATTGTCACCCCCGACCAGCTTGCTGGCTGATTTTCCCCCTCCGCCACGCCACAAACGCCCACCCCAGCCCCCGCCTGGCACACTGCCACCGGCGGGGGCTATCCCTGGCCCTGATGCCCCCATACCCGCCACCACCCCGGTGACTGACTTCATTCCTCGCCAGCACCCCTCTCCGCCTGCTGTGGTGGTCAGTACCGACCGCAGCCTTCTCGAGGCCTGTTCCCTGGTACTCTCCGCCCAGGGAATCGCCCATACGGTGGCCATCGAAGAGTCAGGGACGATAGCCATTGAGGTTGAGGAAGATTCCTGGCAGCGGGCCAGCGCGGAAATTTCCGCCTATCTCGAAGAAAACCGCGACTGGCCACCGCCTCCCACAACCGTGGATGAGGTGCCAATGTTTCGCCTCATGGGGGTGATGGTCAGCGGCTGCCTTGGCATCATTCATGTCCTGAGCGGACCGTGGCACCCAGAAGCGCCATGGTTTCGTCAAGGAGCCGGAGATGCTGCCGCCATCCTTCAGCAGGGCGAGTATTACCGTTTGATCACCGCCCTGACCCTGCATGCCGACGACGTCCACCTGATGAGCAACTGCCTGCTGGGCGCGGTCATCATCCACTACTTTCTCGGTCTCACCGGCAATGGCCTTGGCCTCTGTCTCATCCTCATCACCGCAACCACCGCCAACTGGCTCAATGTCGTCGCCCATGGCTCAGCCCATCACTTCGTTGGCTTTTCCACAGCGCTCTTCGCCACCATCGGCCTGCTGTGCACCATGGGTTATGCCCTGAAACGGCACCATCTCGCCAGGCACCTCTTCATGCCACTCATGGCCGCGCTGGCCCTGCTCGCATTTCTCGGCAGCCAGGGAGAGCACACCGACCTCGGCAGCCACTTTTTCGGCCTCTTCTGCGGGTTGGCCGCGGGCAATGTCGCACGACTGCCGGGATTTGCACGACTGCGCGCCTCCCTTTCCCTGCAGATTATTCTCTCACTGGCGTTTTTCCTCATTTTCGCAGGAGCCTGGACCCTGGCCCTGGCGTGAATCTGCCCTCCGGCTATCGGCCAAAGGGCGACCGCTTCAGGTACGATTCAGGTTGCAATCGCCCAAGGCAATTATTACCCTTCTCTTTTCAACGAAAGCGCACGTATCGCTCCCCGCCATGGGGCCGCAACGACACCCTCGGCCAGGCCCGGCAGGGACACCGAGAACCTTTTTTCAGGAGATATTCATGTCGCAGCAAGATCAACAGCCGCCCTGGGGGAAAAAGCACAAGCCACAAACCCCAGAGGAGGTTGTGGCCCAACTCATCAACAAGCTTCAAGATTTCTTTTCAGACAAGAAATCGCCCCCTCCACCGGGGGATAATCGCGATGCGCCATCGCAGCCATCCTCCCCCTTCGCCAACATCGGCAAACTGTTGGCAGTCGTGTTGATTATTCTCGTCTTCCAAGGGGTGTACTCCTCCTTCTTCAAGATCACCCCCAGCGAGGTCGGCGTCATCCTCCGCCTTGGCCAATATTCCCGCACCACCCCATCCGGTCTGCATTTCAAGATTCCCTACGTTGACAAACTCTACAAGGTCGACGTGGAGAACATCCGCAAGGAGGAGTTCGGCTTTCGCAGCCGTTTCCCCGGTCAGCAGTCGTCATTGGATAAGCGCGGCTACGACACCGAGTCGCTGATGCTGACCGCCGACAAGAACGTCATCAACGTCGCCTGGATCGTCCAGTACAAAGTGGCCGACCCCTACGCCTTCCTCTTCAAGGTCGCCGACGTCGTGCAGGCCATCCGCGACATGTCAGAGAGCGTGACACGTCGTATCGTCGGCAACTGGGACTTCGACTACGTTCTCAGCAACCGCGATCTTCTTGCCACCACAGTGAAGAACGAGCTGCAGGCACAACTCGACGGCCTCTTCCCCAAAGGAATGAGCGGTATCAGCATCGGCACGGTGCAGTTCCAGGACATCAACCCGCCCGACCAAGTCAAGCCCGCCTTCAACGAAGTCAACGAGGCCGACCAGGACATGAAACGGCTGGTCAACGAAGCGGAGGAGCAATATAACCGCGTCATTCCCAAGGCCGCCGGCGACGCTAAGAAAATCGTCGAGGAGGCCTACGGCTATCAGGCGCAGCGCATTAATAACGCCCAGGGCGAGACGGAGCGTTTCCTCTCAATTCTCAAGGAATACCAGCAGGCTCCCCAAATCACCCGCCAGAGGATGTACCTGGAGACGATGAGGGAGATTCTCCCGGGCGTGCAATCGGTCTATGTCCTCGATAAAGGCCAGCAGAGCCCCCTGCCCTTTCTCAACCTGACGGCGAACCCCGCCACCCAGAAAATTCCGGCCATCGAAGGCAAATAGATACAGAACCCAAGGAAACTCGCCATGAAACAGCTTGCCCAATTCTTTCTCGCCGGTCTGGTGGTGCTGGCCATCGCCATCATTTACGACGGCTTCTACATCCTCGAGGAGGGAACCCAGGCGGTGGTTACCCAGTTCGGCGCCCCGGTCGGCGACCCGGTCACCGACGCCGGTCTTCACTTTAAGATGCCCTTTATCCAGCATACGGAAATCTTCGACAAGCGCATCCAGATCTGGAACGGCCAGCCCAACCAGATTCCCACCAACGACAAGACCTTCATCTACCTCGACGTCACCGCCCGCTGGAAGATCACCAATGCCCTGAAGTTCCTCCAGGCGGTCAAAACCGAAAGCCGCGCCCAGTCCCTGCTCAGCGACATCATCGACGGTACGGTGCGCGACATGGTCAACAAGAACGATCTCATCGAGATCATCCGCAGCTCGGACTGGTCGGTGGACACCATGTCGGAAACCACCGCCGCCGACACCATCGGCACCAAGCCGAAGAACGGCCGCGACCAGATCAGCCGTCACGTGCTGGAGATCGCCGCAAAGATCACCCCGCAATACGGCATCGAGCTGATCGACGTGATGTTCAAGCGAGTCAACTACATCGACTCGGTGCGCCTCAGGGTTTTCGACCGGATGATCTCCGAGCGCAAGCGCATCGCCGCCGAGAAACGTTCCATGGGTGAAGGGCAGAAGGCGGAAATTCTCGGCACGGTGGAGAGGCGGCTGCAGGAGATCATCTCCGCCGCCAATAAGGAGGCCCTGACCCTCAAGGGCAAGGCCGACGCCGAGGCCACCGCCATCTATGCCGCCGCCTACAGCCTCGACCCGGATTTCTTCGCGTTTTACAAGACGTTGGAAAGCTATCGCGAGGTGGTCGGCGGCAACACCTCCCTGGTGCTCTCCTCCGACTCCCAGATCTATCAATACCTCAAATCGGTCAGCGGCAAATAGCCGCCAGCGGGCGGAGGGAGAACTCCCTCCGCCCGCCTCTTATGGCCGGCCCTTGTCGAAACCTTCACCAGTTCCCGGATAGGCGGGCGCCTGTTCGCGGGAAAAGGGAATACGTCCTTTCTCTTCGAGGATGCGCAGGAACTTCTCCACCTGTTCCTCATCGTCGATACTGTCCCGCTGCAGCTGCTCGAAACGGCAGTTGCATCGGCTCAGCTGGCCGCCGCACCACGGACAGACCTCCACCACACAGCCGAAGAAATGCTCCTCGCCTTCGCCGACCCCGCAAGCGGGGCACTCCGGAGAGGTTCGCCGATCTTCGCCGAGGTATTCTCCTAGCTCGGCCACCGGCTTGCAGATCGCCAAAAAATCCTCCCAGCGTGCGTACCCCCAGAAGGCGAGGATTTCAGCATCGAGTTCCTGGCGATATTCTCCCAGCCACACCGCCTCCTCCGCCGATACCGCATAAAGGTAAGCTGTCGATGTCGTCGAAAGCACCATCAGCGCGATGCCCTGACGCTGCAACAGCAGGCTGAGACCGATGGCGGCCTCCTCCCGCGCATCGGGCAGATCCATGTAATATTGACGGAGAAGCTGCAATGCCCGCCTCCGGTAGCGGTATTTCCCGACCAGGGCGAGCGCTCGCTCGCGATCCTCCGGCGGAACGCCGTACGTCAGAAACAGTCGTACTTCCTCGACCAGCTTCTCAAATTGCGTCGGCTCGGCCATATCCCACCTCCGGCAGCATCTCGTCATTCCACCCGCATTGCATATCCAAACCTATTTGGCAAGATTGTCGCCAACTACACAGTTGACCACCAGGGGCACCTTGAGCTCGAGAACCCCCTCCATGGCCTCCTTGACCACTTTCGTGGTGCGTTCCATCTCTTCAGGTTCCACTTCGAAGACCAACTCATCGTGGATCTGCAGGAGCATCCTCCCGCCCAGCCCCCCCTCGGCCAAGGATCGGCGACAGGCGATCATCGCCAGCTTCATGATATCGGCGGCAGTTCCCTGAATCGGCGTATTGATCGCCATACGCTCGGAAAAGTCCCGCTGCACCTTGTTCTTGGCGTCGATATCGGCGACACTGCGCCGTCTCCCCAGCAGGGTGGTGACGAAGCCGTCCTGTCGCGCCCTGGCGACGATGTCCTCCATGAAGCGGCGCACCCCCCCATAGAGGGTGAAGTAGCGGTCGATAAAGCGCTGCGCCTCCTTCCGCCCGATATTGAGCTGCTCGGAGAGGCCGAAGCTGCTCATCCCGTAGACAATGCCGAAGTTGATCGACTTGGCGACACGGCGCATTTCCCCGGTGACCAGGGCGGGAGAGACGGCAAAGATTTCCGCAGCGGTGCGCCGGTGGATATCCTCACCGGCATGAAAGGCTTCGATCAGCGCCGCGTCTCCTGAATAGTGGGCCAGCACCCGCAGATCGATCTGCGAATAGTCGGCGGCAAGAAAACGCAGTCCGGCGGCAGGTACGAAGGCCGCCCGCAGGCGCCCCCCCTCTTCGCCGCGGATGGGGATGTTCTGCAGGTTGGGATCGCTGCTCGACAGGCGACCGGTGGCGGTAACCGCCTGGTTGTAGGTGGTATGGACGCGACCCGTCACCCCATCCTGGAGCTGCCGCAGTTTTTCCACATATGTAGAAAGCAGTTTGGCGAAGGTGCGGTATTCGACCACCAGGGCAGGCAGCTCATGGCGCCCGGCGAGCTTGTCGAGCACGTCGGCATCAGTGGAGAAGCCGCTCTTGGTTTTCTTGCCCCCTTTCAAGCCGAGCTCTTCGAAGAGCACATGGGCCAACTGCTTGGGCGAGTTGATATTGAAGGGATGCCCGGCGAGGAGGTGGATACGCGTCTCGAGTTCCTCCAGTTTTCTGCGGAAATCGACGGAGAGCGTGTCGAGCACCGTACCATCGACAGAGATCCCGGCAAGCTCCATGTCGACGAGAATGGCCACCAGCGGCATTTCCACCTCTAAAAACAACCTCGCCAAGCCCCGTTCCTCAAGCAGCGGCGCAAACTCCCGCCACAGCACCATGGCGCCATAGACGTCTTCGCAGCCATACATTGCGGCCTTATCGATATCGACATAGGCGAAGCAGCCTTCCCTTTTGTCGCCGCCGGTGACCTCGGCGAAGCTGGTCAGGCGCAGGCCGCGGGCCTGGCAGAGGTCGTCGAGCTTGAGTGACCTGCCACACTCGAGGAGATGAGCGGCAATGAGGGTGTCGGCGAGACTGCCGAAATCCTCGACTCCCCAGCGCTGGCGAAGCACGGTGAGGTCATACTTGAGATTGTGGCCGACCTTGATCACCCGCGGGTTGCGCAACAGGGGCAGAAGGGCCCGGGAAACCACTTCCTCGGCGAGCTGTCCGTCTGCCAACCCACCACCCTCATCACGATGACCGAGGGGAATGTACCAGGCGCGCTCGAGGTCGGCGCAGAGGGAGATGCCGACCATCATGGCAGTGCGAGCGGTGAGCGAGGTCGTCTCGGTGTCCACCGCGAGCACTGCCGGCTCACCCAGCTCGTCGAGCATCGCCTGCAGCTGCGCCGCGCTGCGCACGGCGACAAAGCCCTCCGTGGGTACCGGCTGGGCCCGATCCACCCCCTTGAGCAGGCTGGTAAATTCCAGCTCGGCATAGAGCCTGCCCAGTTCTTCACCGTTTTCAGTCGCCACTTGATACATGGAGAGCTCGGCAGGAATGGCGACATCGTTCTTGAGGCAGATGAGCTGACGCGAGAGATAGGCGGATTCGCGGTTGGCGGCGAGCTTCTCCTTCATCTTCGAAGGACCGAGCTCATCGAGACGGGCGTAGAGCTCGTCAAGCGATCCATAGGAATTAATCAGTTTTTCGGCTGTCTTCGGCCCAACTCCAGGAACTCCGGGGACGTTATCGGAGCTGTCCCCGATCAGGGCGAAGAGGTCGAGCAAACGCTCGGGAAAGACGCCGTATTTCTCATGGACGGCTTGCCGGTCCATGATTTTGTCCTTCATCGGATCCCAGACGGTCACCTCCTCGGCCACCAGTTGCAGAAGGTCCTTATCGCCCGAGACGAGCACCACGCGGTGCCCCTGGGCAGTGAAGACCTTTACCGCCGAGGCGATGATATCATCCGCCTCGACCCCCTGCTGCTCGAGAGTGAGAATGTTGCTGGCGGCCACGAAGCGTTTGATATAGGGCAACTGTTGGCGCAGATCCTCCGGCATCGGGGGCCTGGTGGCCTTGTAGTCGGCATAGAGCTGGTGGCGGAAAACCGGCCCGCGGCTGTCGAAGGCGATGGCCACAAAGGCCGGCTGCCTGTCGCGCATCAGGCGCCTGACCATATTGACGAAGCCGAGAACGGCATGGGTCGGCACCCCGCCGCTGGTGGACAGCGGCGCTATGGCATGGTAGGCCCGGTAGATATAGGCACTGCCATCGATGAGATACACCTCGTGTTGCACGTTCTGCCTCCTCTCGAGTTCCCTTCCGCTCTAAACCGCCGCGACCTTGGACAACGCCGGTCGCAGCAAGGACGTGGACGCCACTATAGCTGTTTTTGTACAGCTTTACCGTAGATTCTTCGCCACCAGACCAAAGGCGAAAGACAACAAAAAAGGCCTTGGGTACCCCCCAAGGCCTCAATCTGCCGCAGAATGGCGTCGGCTATTCGGCAGCACGCACCCAGGTGGCCTGCGGCCCCTTGTCGCCCTGGGTTTCGCCAAAGACGACGCTGTCACCCTCGGCGAGGTCTTCCATATTGACGTTCTTCAAGGCATTTTCATGGAAATAGACGTCACGCTTGTCGTCCGAAGTGATAAACCCATAGGACTCATGTGGCGAGACCATCCTGACGACGCCAACCCGGTCGCCCGGATCCACTGCTGTCGCCACCTTCTGATTCTTCCTCTTCTTGCGCTGGATTTCCTTCAGCTGCAGGGCGAGGACATCGAAAGACTCGGTGAGAACCGTCCGCACGGATTCGCCGCTCCTGTTGACGACGACGGTATCGTTGGGCACGGTGGCGACAAGTTTGATCTCAAACCCTCCCTCCTTGTAATGGGTAGTGGCTTCAATGCTGACACGCAGGTGAAGGACGAAATTGGGATAGTGACGAATGAGTTTTTCCTGTTCCTCACTGATCTTCGTTTGCCAGCTCTTGCGTAGTTCAACATTTCGGGCTTCGATCTTGAGTTCCATAGAGTTCCTCCATCTCGGATCCAAACGACGGGAAACCCGTCGTTCGCCTCACGCATCTCGCGATGCAATCCCTTGCGAAGCGCCGGCGGCTGGTGCCGCCTGTCGTCTTCTCTCGTTGTCGCCCAACCATCCATGCCGCTTGCAAGCAGCCTTGGATGTGGTGATGTCGGGCTTTGTCCCCAGGAGGGTAGAAGAGCCGCAACAACCGCCAGGCGCTCCGCTTATGGCTATATTATATTGCCCCACCGAGGATAATCAAGCGACTCCAAACACTTTTCGAAGTCCCAACGCTGCCCGGGAAAAATTTAAGGCAATTTCAGCGACAACCCTGGATATCTCCATACGGAACCAGTAAAATACTTGCCCACATGCAGATTTACCGTGCAACGCGCCATGTAACTTCCCGAATAGAAACGCATTCCCACTGGCTTGTCGTACCAGCCGGATATACCTCCCCTGGAAATGCCTCGATAATTTTCCCTCCTCCGCTCCGCAACTCGGGGTGACACAACCAGCCATGAATCCATTTTCCCCAGTCCCGGGAGCGACCGGCGTCGTCCTTCTCAACATGGGTGGCCCAGATCGCCAGGAAGATGTCCGGCCCTTTCTCTACAATCTGTTCTGTGACAGGGAGATCATCCGCCTCGGCCCGCCTTTCATGCAAAAACCCCTGGCCTGGCTCATCTCCCGGCGCCGTGCTCCGAAGAGCATGGCCAACTACGCCCGCATCGGCGGCGGCTCGCCGTTGAAAGCGATTACCAGTCGGCAGGCCCTGGCGCTGGCTGCAGCCCTGCACGAAGATGGAGACTTCACGGTGACCATGGCCATGCGCTACTGGGGCCCCTCGGCGGAGGACGCCATCGACGAGATGCTCGCAGCCAAGGTCGAGCGCCTCATCCTTCTCAGCCTCTATCCCCATTATTCCAAGGCCACGACCGGATCGTCGCTGGCCGAATTCCACCGCCAGCTGCGACGCCTTGCCCCTCGCTTGCCGGTACGCAGCATCGACTTTTGGCCGGAACAGCCTTCCTATATCCGCGCGCTGGCGGAGACCGTCGCAGAAGGGCGCAGGTCGTTTGGCGAAGGCGTCCAGCCGACGCTGATCTACAGCGCCCATAGCCTGCCGGTGTCGTTCATCGAGGAAGGCGACCCCTATGTCGACCACCTCCACACGACCATAACCGCCCTGGAACGGCTGACCGGACTGCCGGGGCGGATATGCTACCAGAGCAGGAGCGGCCCTGTGCAGTGGCTGGGCCCGTCGACCGCGGAGACGATAACGCGTCTCGCCGATGAAGGATGCAGGAATATTCTGGTGCTGCCAATCAGCTTCGTCTCCGACCACATCGAGACCCTCTACGAAATCGATATGCTCTTCAGGGACCAGGCCGCCGCGCTGGGAATGCGCCTGCGTTCCTGCCCCTCGCTCAATGATCGGGGGTCATTCATCGCCGCCCTGCGCGAATTGGTCCTCGCCGCCTAGGACGTCACTCCCGAGCCAGGGAACTGGGAAAGCGCCGCATGCGCACGTTCATGAGGATGCCCAGGCCGATCATCGTCGTCATCAGCGATGACCCGCCGTAGGAAAAGAGCGGCAGAGGTATGCCGACCACTGGCAGAAAGCCGAGAACCATACAGAGGTTTATCACCGCCTGCCAGAAGATCAGCGACACCACGCCGAAGGCAAGAAGCACCCCGAAGCGGTCCTTGGCATGCATGGCCACGTAAAGCCCCCAGAGGATGAGAAAAAAATAGACACCGATGAGAATGAGACTGCCGGTAAAGCCCCACTCCTCTCCCCAGACGGAGAAAGCGAAGTCGGTATGGCGTTCTGGCAGGAAGCTGAGATGACCCTGGGTGCCTTCCAGGTAGCCTTTGCCGAACTTGCCACCGCTGCCGACGGCGATCTTCGACTGCAGCACCTGGTAGCCGTGCCCCATGGGGTCTTTCTCTGGCTCGAGGAAGGTGAAGATACGCTGTTTCTGATAGGGTTTGAGCACTTTTTCCCAGGCGAAGACACCGAGCCCAAGAGCGATTGTGCCAAGAATGACATAGGTGGAAAAGCGCAGCTTGACGAACATCGCCATCGAGCCGGCGATGATCACCAGCATCAGGGCCGTACCAAGATCCGGCTGCAGGAGAATGAGGATGAAAGGCACCCCGGTGAGGATCCCCGGGACCACCAGATCCTTAATGGAATAGCCATCGCTCGCCTCGCGCCGCGAGAAATAGCTCGCCAGGGTAATGATCAACATCAGTTTGGCCGGTTCCGATGGCTGCAGCTTGAAAAATCCGAGATCGATCCAGCGCTGGGCTCCGCCGGCGGTATTGCCGACTGTCTCGGCGAGAATGAGCAGGATGATCACCAGCCCGTAAATGGGATAGTTCCAGGTATGGAGGGCCTGATAATCGAAGGAGATGACGAAGAGGAAGGCACAGAGGGCCATGAGGAAGAAATAACCCTGCCTGATATAGGGCGTGGCTCCCCCCTTGGGTGGGAAGGAGGCGCTGTAGAGGTTGAAGAAAGCCATGGTGCAGATCAACAGGATCAGCAGCATCAGCACCACATCGAAATGCGCGAACAGCCTGCGGTCGATACGGATCATTCGATTGTCCCGTCTTCCGGGTCGATAACCACTGGAGCCACTTGCCCCGGATCGGCGACTCCCGTTTTTCCCTTGAAATACCTATTCATCACCGCCCGGGCGATGGGGCCGGCCCCCGAACCGCCATGGAGTCCATGCTCCACCAGCACGGTAACGGCAATCTCCGGATTCTCCGCCGGGGCGTAGCAGGTGAACCAGGCGTGGTCTCGGTACTGATAGGGGATGTCACTCTCCCTCAGCCCCTTGTACTGCGCCAGACGCACCACCTGCGCGGTACCTGTCTTGCCGGCGATACGCAGGCCAGGAATGGCGACATTGCGCGCCGTGCCTGACTTGCCTTGCACCACCTCTTCCATGCCCCGCCGGATCAATTTGAAGTATTTGTCGTACCCGCTGATCTGGCTGACCAACTCCGGCTGCAGACTCTCGACGATGGTGCCGTCGAGATCGACCACCTGCTCGACCAGCTTCGGCTTGTAGACCTTGCCGCCGTTGGCGAGAGCGGCGGTCATAACGCAAATCTGCAGAGGGCTGGCAAGGTTGAAGCCCTGGCCGATGGCCACGGAAAGCGTTTCACCATCCTGCCATTTGGACTTCCGGGCTTTGAGCTTCCATTTTCTCGTTGGGGCCAGCCCCTCCCTCTCGTACTCCATCTCGACGCCGGTCTTGAGACCAAGACCCAGCTTCTGGGCATATTCCGCCAGGGCATCGACACCGACCCGTTGGCCGACCTGGTAGAAATACACGTCACAGGATTCGCCGATGGCCCGGGTCAGGCTGACCGTGCCGTGGCCGCTGTGCCGCCAGCAGCGGTAGGTTCGGTTGCCGAAGGTATAATACCCAGGACAATAGACCGAGGTGTTTTCGTCCACGGCCCCTTTGGCAAGGCCAGTCAGGGCGGTGACCATTTTGTAGGTTGAACCAGGTGGATAGGTGGCCTGAACCACCTTGTTGATCAGGGGGTGTTTAGGGTTGTCGAGGAGCGCCTTCCACTGCTCCTGAGAGATGCCGCCGATGAATTCCTTGATCTTGATGCTTGGTGCGGACACAGCCGTAAGCAACCGTCCGGTATTGACCTCCATGACCACCACTGCGCCGGCCTTGTCGCCGGCGGCCATATAGCTCTCGGCGATCTGCTGCAGATCTACGTCGAGAGTAAGACGAATCTCTTTGCCGGAGAGGGGTTCGACGGTCTTGAGCTGTTTTTGTTCGAAGCCCCTGGCGTCGACCTCGGAAAAGCTTTGTCCTTTCTGGCCGCGGAGGTCTTTCTCGCGCAACTTCTCGATCCCTTTCTTGCCAATGATGTCTTCGCCGGAATAGAGCGTCTTGTCAGCCTCATCGAGTTCCTTTTTGGAGATGGCGCCAAGGTAGCCGATGGTGTTGGCGGCGAGGTCGTCATAGTGGTAAACCCTCACCGGCTGCACTTCGATGCGGATACCGGAGAAATCACGGTTATGGTTTTCCAGATAGGCGAGCGTCTCCCAATCGATATCCTCCTTGAGGCGCACCGGCATGTAACGCGGGTTGCCGGAGGCCTCGCGCACCTTGGCCCAAAGATCGGAAACATCGACCTTGAGCACCGGGGCGATCCTTCCCAGGACATCGCCGATATCGCTGCTGTCCTCCTGGATGAGAAGGACATCAAAGGAAGGCCGGTTGGTGACGATCTCTCGGCCGTTACGATCGAGAATATGTCCGCGCGGCGCGGCGATATCCCGAATGCGCACACGGTTGCCGAAGGAACGCTTTTCGTACTCCGGGCCTTCAACGATCTGCAGATTCCAGAGACGCAGAATGATGACCACGAAGAAAAAGAGCACCACCACCGACACCCCGAGCAGCCTCTTTTTGAGGAGATCTAGGGTGGTATCGTCCCGTTCTTCGATTTCCTCGATCTCGGAAAAGGCCAGTTTAAGACCGTTTTCTTCTTCCTGATTCATAACGGCCGGGGTGGGCGCCTGCGCGGAGCCTTGCCGCGGAGACGACGCTTGAGAAGATATTCGTTGAGGCGGTTGAAGAGAACAAAGAGTGGAATGGCAGAGAGAACGACAAGGATGGTGCGCTGCATGCTCCCCGGCCACGACCACTCCGGCAGTATATCGGGCAGAAGCAGCGAACTCACGAAATAAAGAAAGATCTGGGTGAGGAAGAAGCTCAAGCCGACCAAAGGAATCTGGTAGGTGGATTCCTTGAGCAGGCTTTTGGTGGACATGGTTTTCAAGGCAGTGAAGGCGAGCAGGCAAGCCAGAGGATAGAGACCCATATAGATGCCGGCAACCACATCGACCATCCACGTCAGCGAGAAGACAACGGCTATGCCGGGGATCCATGCGAAACGGTAGGCGAGAAAAGCCACCAGCACGTAGAGCAGATCTGGCCGCGCCAGCCACACCGGGAGATGCTCGAGCAGGGTGGTCTGCACGACAATCAGCGCCACCCCGATGGCCCAGAAGACGATAACCGGAATCGCCACGGCTACCTCTTGGGCGACATATTCAGAGAATCAAGCATCGATTTGCGATCGGTGGGATCGAGGAGCACGTACTCGAGCTTCTGGAAATCGATGGATGGCTCGACCTCGATCTCCTGGAACATACCACGCTGCTTCTTCTCGATTTTCGAGATCCGCCCCAGGGGGATGCCGGCGGGAAAGATGCCACCGATACCGGCAGTGACGATATGATCGCCGACCTCGACATCGGCCGTCTTCAAGACATACTGCAGCACATAGCCCTTCTCCCCTGCCCCTTTGAGTATCCCTCTGATGCGGCTCTTCTGCACCATGGCGTCGATGGCACTGCTCGGCGCGTTGGCGAGAAGGATTTTGGAGTAGTTCTCTGCGGTATGCAGCACCTGCCCGACCACCCCACCAGGAGCGAGAGCGATCATACCCTCGAGAATATCGTCGTTCCTGCCGCGGTCGACAACGATGGTCTGGTACCAGTAGGAGGGTTCCTTGCCAACCACCCTGGCTGCGATAGGCTTGAAGGTCAGCTTCTCCTTCATCTCGAGAAGTTCCTGGAGATGGCGATAGGTGCTGTAGCCTTCGCGGTATTCCCCAAGTTCGTTGAGATACCTGTCGATCTGCGCCTGGAGCTTCTTGTTCTCATCGCGCACGTCGAGCAGAGCCACGTAGTCGTTTTTGAGGTTGACGACTCCGGTGGCGGTGCGGGTCACCACACTTTGCAATGGCCCAATGAAATCAAGGGTCAGCTGGTGCAGCGGTCCGAATTTGCCACCAAGCATGGCGGCAAGGAGCAACAGACCGACGACGAGCAGCAGGGTGATCAGCAACAGAACCCGGACGGTGGAACCAACCGACCGTTCCTGATGGGCTTTGGAATTCTTGCGCACAAATCCCTTCGTTGGATGAGCGAAACCTGAAACCGCGATGGTACCGCCGTCGCGGTCGTTCCGGCAGTGGGCCCTGACGCTCTGCTACTCTATGGTCACTTCCCTCAGGATATCGAGATTGTCCAATGCCTTGCCAGAGCCGAGCACCACGGAAGACAACGGATCCTCGGCGACGATGATCGGCATGCCCGTGGCTTCCTTGAGGCACTTGTCGAGGTTTTTCAACAGGGCGCCTCCACCGGTAAGGACGATACCGTTATCGACGATGTCGGCGGCCAACTCGGGCGGGGTGACTTCCAGGGCCACGCGTACCGCCTCGACGATGACATCGACCTGCTCGGCGATGGCCGACTGGATTTCGTCGGCGGTGATCTGCAGGGTCTTGGGAACGCCAGAGACGAGGTCGCGACCTTTGATATTCATGGTCTCGTAAGGTTCCTCCGGCATGACGTTGCCGATGGTCGTCTTGATCAGCTCGGCGGTCCGTTCGCCAATGGCCAGATTGTGTTTGCGCTTGATATACTGCAGTATGGCCTCGTCCATTTTGTCGCCGGCCACCCGCACCGACTTGGCGTAGACGATGCCGGCCAGGGAAATGACCGCAACCTCGGTGGTACCGCCACCGATATCGATGATCATGTTGGCGGTGGGTTCGGTGATCGGCAGGCCGGCGCCGATGGCCGCCGCCATTGGTTCCTCGATGAGATAGACTTCTCTCGCCCCGGCTGATTCAGCGGATTCACGCACCGCCCGCTTCTCCACCTGGGTGATGCCGGAGGGCACGGAGATCATGATCCGCGGGTGCACCAGGGTCCGCCGATTGTGCGCTTTGTTGATGAAATAGCGCAACATCGCTTCGGTGACCTCGAAATCGGCGATGACCCCATCCTTGATGGGGCGGATGGCAGTGATGTTGCCCGGAGTCTTGCCAAGCATCATCTTCGCCTCCTGGCCAACCGCCAGCACCTTGTTCATCCGGCCATCCTGCCGCACCGCCACCACCGAAGGTTCGCGTAGCACGATGCCCTTGCCTTTGACATAGAGAACCGTATTGGCCGTGCCCAAATCGATGGCCAGATCGTTTGACAACCAGCCAAAAAGAAAATTGAAGGGTGAATACATGGGGAGTCCTTGAGATGAGGAGAACAGGCGTCCGGCACCGCCAAAGGCGCGCGGACTCGCGGCCGGGAAAGGATGGCGAGCCTCGTCGGGGATAAGCAAATAGATCAGGGTTAAAAACATTCCCACGAAACTTCAAAGTTTACCAAACCTCCCGGTGGTTGGCAACAATTATGCTGGTTTCCTTAAAAGAAGTGCCTGTTTTCTGTTGACACGCCCTTGAAACCCTGGTATTGATGTCCGTGTTTTACGGATGAGCGATTTTTGGGGCTATAGCTCAGCTGGGAGAGCGCTTGACTGGCAGTCAAGAGGTCGTCGGTTCGATCCCGTCTAGCTCCACCAAGTGATTGATATTGCAGTAAATGTGGTTGACTAAGGGCCATCTTGTTCACCTTCCTGTACGCCGGAGGATGTTCAAGATGGCCCTTAGTCATTCCGACTCCCCAGATTACCTCCCCACCCAGTTCACCAATTTCAGCAAATGGCTTTCGGCCTGACCCAGTTCCGACAATTTTTTGCTATTCAAAATGAAGAGGTTAGCGATAATCTCGATAGCTTCCAGGCCAAATAACACAGGGATGCTTTTGACGGGCAACCCTGTGTATTTTCGCCCAAGCGGGTGACAGCTGGCCGGTTACGTGGCACAAGAAGGTGGAATCGACCGCCGCGGCTTTGATCAGCCCGAAAAACTATTTCCCCTGCACTTTGGCCACCGCGCCTTTGACGGCAATGGCATAGGGCTGATGCTCGCGCAGGAAGGCCGGTAAATTGCTCTGGGCGGCCCGGGCCAGTTCCATCGATTGGTATTCTCCATAGAATACCCAGACCACTTCTGGCGAGCCGCTTTTTTTGAAAATAAAGAAGTTCCCCGCTTCCTGCCGGTACGGTGCCTGCCCCAACAGCTTCTTGAAATTGGCCTCGGCATTCTTGGCCGTTAAGACCATCAGTTGCACGGTGAATTTTTCGGTCTTTTGTCTGGCGAGCCACCCAGAGCCTGCCTGCAGGCGTTTCTGATAGATCTGGTCGACGGTCAGCGTCGCTGTGGCATCGGCCCCTTCACCCTTTGCCGCAGTCTTTGCCGCATCGACATCTTTGTCCGACCAGGAGGCCGGGCGAACTTTTTTCGGAGGATCTTGCCGCAAAACCGGGATTTTGAACTCAGCCGGAGCGATGACCTTATCACCCTTTCGGGCGGCGCGGTCCTCGACTGCTGCCTCGGCGGCGACAGCCTTCACGGGGGCCTCGGGCACCGCTGCGATCTTGGCTGTCGTCGCCTCGACGACCACCTCGGCTGCCTGCGGACCTTCGATCTCGACAGCCCCGGGCATCTCTGGAGCGCCGGTCACCGTGGCGACCGAGGGCGCCGCCTCAGTGTTGACGACATTCCCCGATCCGCTGACTTCACCTTCCTTCGTCTCGTGAGGAGAAGCTGCTGCAATCACGGCAGGATCCTGCATGCCCGTGGTTTGACCATGCTCTCGGGCCATGGCTGGCTCAGTCGACGGCGGCGCAGCATCGCTCAGCCGTTCGGAGGGAGAAGCCTGCGCCGCAGCCTCTTCAGGCTGGCCGCTGCCCTCGCCCCCCTTGCCAACCTTCTTCACCTGGCCTGCATTCTGGGGCGATTGACTCGCCGTGGCCTGGTGACTCAACCGGGTCTCCTGCGCCTGACGAAAGAGCAGGAAGGATATCAGCAACACGCCAATCCCCCCCGCCCACCACCCCCAGGAAGGCCTATCCGCCAGCCGCCTCCGCGGCCGCTTGGCGGTCTTTTCACCAGCCAGGTCTTCCTGCACTGTATCAAGCAGGGTCATGAACGAGATGTCGTTACCTTGGGATCGCAGCGACTCCTGGGCGAGAAGATTAATGCGCCGCGGCACTCCCTTGGAGAGCCCGTGAATGCTACGCGCCACCTCGTCGTTGAAAACACGGGCCTTTTCTGCTGGCAGGGTCTTGGCCGCGATGCTGCGCAGGTAGGCGGCAGTCTGCGGTTCGTCGAGGGGGGGCAGGTCGAAATGAATGCCTTCGCTGGTGCGAAAATCGCAAATCGCCAGCTGTTCGCAATTCTCAAGAAAGGTCTTGCGGCCGGAGAAGAGAATCTGCAGGCGGACTCCCGCTGCCGTCACCCGGTCAAGCATCTTGCGGATTCTCTCCAGGGTGGCGAGATAGATATCTTCGGCCTGGTCGAAGATGAGCAGCAGCCCCGCCCCCTCCGCCGCAAGTCGGGCGACAATCTGATCGACAGCGCCATCCATGCCCCGGCCCTCTTCGGACTGTCCGATGTGCAGAGACAGGGAAGCGGCGATCGTGCGCACCACATCCTCGAAGGATTCCACCGTCGTCGCGAAAAAGACCACCCGCAGCGCCTCGCTGCAGCGCCGTTCGAGCATGCGACACATGGCCGTCTTGCCACACCCCTCGCCACCGGAAAGCACCATCAGCGGCGCCGGCGCGGCCACCGCCTCGAGAAGCTGGGCGAGAATCTCGCCGCGTCCCGCGCCATCGTAAAACAGTTCGAGATCGATACTGTCCTCGAACGCCACCTCCACTCCACTGTCGCTCCGCGCTTCGCTTTCCATCGCTCTCATGCTGTGCAGACCCATTACCCGGCAGCGCCACGGCTGCCCGCAACGACCGACGTCACGTTTCGAGTCCCTATCTTACCCTACCCAGGAGAGAAATGACAGTGTTCGCTTATGCCTGCGACATATCCGCCGGCGGCGTCATGACCTTTCAATCAAGGCCCGGCCATGGTACAATCGCCGCCACCACTCACCCCTGACCTCCGCGTCTGACCATCACGACGATACATTTGCCATGCCGGTATTCCGACTCACCAGAAAGCTCCTCTTTCCCCCCACCCATCTGGCGGAAGACAATGGCCTTTTAGCGATTGGCGGCGACCTCTCGCCGCAGCGTCTGCTCCTCGCCTACCGCCAGGGCATCTTCCCCTGGTTCGCCGAGGGCGACCCCCTGCTCTGGTGGTCTCCCGACCCTCGTCTGGTGCTGTTCCCGGTGGAGTTCACCATCCCAAGGCGTCTTGCGAGATATCGACGCAGCACAGACATACGCACCAGCCGTGACTGCGCCTTCGCCGAAGTCATCGCCTCCTGCGCCGGAGTCCGTGCCGCGACTGAAGCCGGCACCTGGATTACCCCGGCGATGCAACGAGCCTACATCGAAATGCACCGCCTCGGCTATGCGCACTCGGTGGAGTGCTGGCTTGCCGGAGAACTGGTGGGCGGGCTCTACGGCATCGCCCTCGACCGCGTCTTCTTCGGCGAGTCGATGTTCTCGAAGAGCAGGAGCGCCTCGCAGTTCGCCCTCATCGAACTCATCTCCTTCCTCCGCGAGAAAAATTTCCAAATGGTCGATTGCCAGATGACCACCAATCATTTATTACGGTTCGGAGCGAGGGAAATCAGCGGGCGTCAGTTTCAGGCCCGCCTCAAGGAATATATCAAGGATATCGAACGCCATGAAGACTGGAAAACCGACTGCCCCTGATCATGCCAAGCTTGGCTGCACCGCCTGCGGCGTCGAGACGGCCCATGAAAGTGCCGCAGGAGATGCGCTTTGCCCCGCCTGTTCCTCCCTCCTGCAAGCCCTCGTCAAGGACAGAAAGGCCACGGAAAAGCTGCTGCAGCTGGCCGGCATAACCACCACCCCGGTACGCCAGGTGGAGCTGGAACTCCCAGACGTGCTCGACGCCGTCCGCTACCGCACTGCCGACCGCGAGCGCAACACCTGGTATGTCTCGGTAAGCGAGTTGGACGGCAACCCCGTGGAGATCTTCGCCTCCACCGCCTTCGACCGCGATCAGCACCTGCAGTCGCGCATCTCCAACCTGACCACCATCACCCGCCTCATCTCCCTCATCCTGCGCCATGTCTTCCTGGGGGAGCGACTCACCCTGGAAAAGACCCTCACCCAGCTGCAGCGCAGCTCGCGCATGCCCGACGACCTGCCGGAGATGCTCGGCAAGATCCTCGCCAACTACAGCAAGAAGAAGACTGCGGAGGCCACGCGGGAATCGCTGGTACCGTAAAACCCGGCAGAGGGTCAGCAGTCGATGGAAAATTCGTAGGGAATGGTCGACTTGTCGAAGTGGCGCAGCACCTTCTGCAGGGCATACAGGTTGGCGACGGTAAAAGAGAGCTGCCACGCCGGGTAGAGGAAGGAATAGCTGGAAAGAAGCTCGAGACTGTTCATCTCCATTTCCTCCGGCGCCGTGCCGACCACCTCCATGATCGCCTTGCGGGTCGCCCTGAGGATATGGAGGATCTGCGGTTTTCTCACTTTGGTCTCGCGGGTCTTCCAGATGATGTTGACCGCATCCTCGCGCTTGAAATTAAGCTCTCGGAAACGCTCGCAGTTCTTGTGATGGACTGACAGCCCTTTGGTGGTAAGCAGGGCGCAGTTGTCCTTGGCGGTGGGGTTGGGCTTGCAGCAGGAGGAAAGCTTTACCGACACCGGGTCGAGGGTGGTCAGCTCCACCTTATTGAAAGCGCCGGTAGGGGTCACCAGCGGCGAAATGCCACCGTAGAGGATGTTCTTGATATCCTCGATGACGCTCAGCAGGTTGAGCCGGCCTTCGCCGATACGCACATACAGTTCGTCAAGACTGGGCAGGCCGTAATCGGCGAGAAGCAGTGGCGCGTCGCGGTCGGCGAGGACATCGAAGGGGATGCCGTAGCGGAGCATCTCCTGGCGCAGCAGGGAGGCCCCTACCTCGACGGTCACCTTGCGCCGCCGCAGGTTGAAACTGCGTGCCAGCTCGCCCCTGGCCCGGGGAGTCTTGCAGGAGGAGAGCATCTGCTGCTCGAAGCGGATAGGCTGGTCGGCGCGGACGATGCGCACCATATCGCCATCCTTGAGCACGTGGTCGGCGGGATAGCGCTTGTTGCGGATCATCGCCCCGAGGCAGGTATGGCCGATCTCGGTATGCACCTGGAAGGCGAAATCGAGCACCGTGGAGTTGACCGGCAGGCAGATGAGATCGCCCTGCGGGGTATAGGTATAGATCTCCTTGATGCCGCTGGCGGCGATGACGTCGCGATAGGACACCGACTCCTCCGAGCCAAGCACATCGAACATCTCCTGGATCTCGCGGATGAAACGCCCCTGTTTGCCGGTTTTCGAGGTCCAGTTGCGGAAGATGCCGCGCTGCGCCTTGCGGGCCATCTCATCGGTGCGGATCTTGAACAGGAATTTGCGCCCCTCGACAATCGCCCGGGCGTGGAGCCCCTGGTACCCGGTGGGCTTGGGGTTGGCGATGAAGTCGCGAATGGTGCGGGGAATGGGTTTGAAGGTCTGATTGACAACCCCCAGGGCGCTGTAGCAGGACTGCACGTCATTGACGGCGATGAGTACCTCCATGGGGGTGTCGATGCGCTGCACGAGAATGCGGCTGGCGACATCGTAATATGCCCAGAGGTTCTTCGTCCTCATGGTGACGCGGCAGTCGATGTTATGCCCCCGGGCATTAGCACCGAGTTCATCGACGATCCTCTGGCAGAGCGGGTCGTTTTCCAACTGGCGGATCTGGCTGTTTATCTTCGCCCCCTGCTTGGGATACTTGTAGAGCAGGGCGAGGTTGTACATCTCCCGCTTCATGTTGAACAGCCCGAAGACGGTGGCCAGCGGGGCGTAGATATCGATGGTTTCGTCGGCGATGCGCTGGCGCTTGGCCTTGGGCATGGCGCGCAGGGTGCGCAGGTTGTGCAGGCGGTCGGCGAGTTTGACGAGCATGACCTCCGGCCGCAGCGCCGCCCCGGAGAAGATCTTGCGATGAGTGTAGTGGCTGATGGCTTGCTTGTCCCCGGAGACATGGGTGACCTTGGTGCACCCTTCGACGATGGCCTGGACGTAACCGCCGAACTTCTGCCCGACCAGTTCGGCAGTGACTTCGTCGACGTCTTCGACGGTATCATGCAGCAACGCCGCGGCGAGGATCTCCGGATTGGTGATATCCATCTCCTCGGCAAGGATCTTGGCTACGCTGCAGGGGTGAAGGATATAGGCGTCTCCGGATCGACGCCATTGATCGTGATGGGCCTCGACAGCGAAATCGAGTGCGCTCCAGAAAATCTCCTCGCCCGGCCTGTCGGCGATGAGGCCGCGCATCTGACCGCGGTAAAGCTCTAAATCAAAGGGAATGTGACGCATTTTCCTCCGCCGCGCCGGAAAACCTGCAAACGCCCATGGACAGAATGGGATGGTTACTTACAATAAGCACAGCGTTTCAACTCTGCAGAAAAACTTCCCCCTCGCCTCAACCCGGCGATAAAACGCTAAAGCCCGGTGCTGTGGCAAGACAGACCGGGCCGATTGACGCACCTTAACAAACTTCACTTGCCGGGGAAAAGGAAAAACTTTTCATGGCCCAAAAAAGAAAATCGTCGTATCAGTCATCCCGCCGTTCCAAAAAAAACCTTGAATTCGAAGGGGATCGCTCCAGTGGCCGCTGGCCGGAGCGCATCCTCGCTCTGCTCTACGAGGCGACACAACCCCTTCCTCTGGCAAACCTCGAAGAGCAGCTGCGCCAGCTTGGCTGCTCCGGCAGGGAGTTTGCCGCCAGCCTGGACAACCTCTTTCAGCTGGGTTTCCTGCGTAAAACCGGCAAAGCGCTGCTCACCCTGCACCAGTCCGCCCCGCTCTATGAAGGGCGTCTCGAGCAGCATCCCCGCGGCTTCGGTTTCGTCAGCCGGCTCAGCCAGAGGGGCAAAGAAGTAAGCCTCTCCCGGGACCCTTATGTCTCGCCTGCCGCCATGGGCGACGCCCGCCATGGCGACCGCGTGCTGGTCCGCATCCTGCGCGTCCGCAAAGACGATCGCCCCGAGGCGGTGGTGGTGACCATCACCGAGCCGGGCAGCAACCGCATTGCGGGCCTCGTCTCACGCTATCACAAGGGGCTCGAAGTTATCCCCGACGACCGCCGCTATCCTGGAACCATTGCCATTGAGGAGGGAGGGGCGGCCGAAGGCGACGCAGTAATCGTCGCCGTGCAACGCAGTGCCGGCGGTTTACGCCGCCAGCGGGGCAAGGTTGTCGAAGTCCTCGGCAGGTATACCGACCTCGCCACTCAGTTCCGACTGGTGACGGAGAGCTTCGAACTGCCACGCTTCTTCCCGCCCGAAGTTGACGAGGAGGCGGCCGCCCTCCTGCCGGACATCATTCCCGGGGAAGGGCGGGAAGACCTGCGCCTCGTACCCCATGTCACCATCGACGGCGAGAGCGCCAAGGATTTCGACGACGCCATCTGCGTCGAAAAACTGCGCAACGGGTATCGCCTCTATGTCTCCATCGCCGATGTCGCCCACTATGTCACCCCCGGATCGGCCATTGACCGCGAGGCGTATGCCCGCGGCACCTCGGTCTATTTCCCCGGCAGGATGATCCCCATGCTGCCGGAGCGGCTCTGCAACGATCTGTGCAGTCTCGTGCCCGACGAGGATCGCCCGACCCTTTCGGCCATCCTCGACTTCGACCGCGCCGGCAACCTGCGCAAGAAACGCTTCTGTCGTTCGCTCATCCGCAGCCGCCAGCGCTTCACCTATACGGCGGTGGCGGGGATTCTCATCGACCGCGATCCAGACCTGCGCCAGCGCCACAAACCCTTGCTGACCCAGCTGAAGTGGGCCGCCGAGTTGGCGGGAGCCCTGCAGCAGCGGCGCCGCGAGCGCGGCTCCCTCGACTTCAACCTCCATGAGGCGGAATTCTCCCTCGACGATCATGGCGGGGTAAAGAACATCACCAGGATCAACCGCAATTTCGCCCACCAGATGATCGAGGAGTTCATGCTCGCCGCCAACGAGGCGGTGGCCACCTGGGCCACGGAGCGCCAGAAGGCCTTGCTTTATCGCATTCACGAGCCTCCCGCGGCAGAAAAGACCGAGGAGTTCTTCACCTTCGCCACCACCCTTGGCCTGCAACTGCCCCTGCCCACCGAGCACCCCTCCTGGTACGCCGGCGTCCTCGACCTGGCCAAGGGCGGCCGGCACGAGTACCTGGTTCACAACCTGCTCCTGCGCGCCATGAAACAGGCCCGCTACAGCCCCGACAATGCCGGCCATTTCGGCCTGGCCGCGCCACTTTACACCCATTTCACCTCTCCCATCAGGCGCTACCCGGACCTGCTCGTGCATCGCGCCCTGCTCGATCTGCTCGATCTTGGCCAACCGGCCGCGGACAGCCCTCCTTTCGCCTCCCTCGAGCAGGCGGGCGATGCTCTCTCCGCCAGGGAGAGGACGGCCATTCTCGCCGAACGAGACATGGAAGAACGGCTCAAACTCATCTTCATGAAAGATCGTGTCGGCGAAAGCTTTGCGGCCATCGTCTCCGGGGTCAGCGACTCGGCCCTCTTCCTCGTCATTCCCGAGCACTGCCTGAGTGGTGCCATCGCCATCGACCTCCTCGGCGACGAATACTTCCTCCTCGATGCCGCCAATCATCGCCTCTTTGGTGAAATCTCGGCAAAGACCTACAGGATTGGCGATCCCCTGGAGGTCACCCTGATGTCCGTCGACATCATCGGCCGACGTCTCAACTTCGCCCCGTGCCAGACGACGCCGAGGCCAAACGCCGGGTAGCCCCGAGGACGAACCCGGCCTTTCTCTTTCCCCATCAACCCAAAAACGCATCCCATGAACCGTGACGCCGCCCTCGCCAATCTCGCCATCGTCCTGGTACGCCCGAAAAACCCAGAGAACATCGGTTCCGCCGCACGGGTCGCCCTGAACATGGGTATAAAGCGACTGATCCTCGTTAGCGAGCGACTACCCGACCGGGAGCTCATGGCGAAAACCGCCACCCACAACGCTGCCCACCTCCTCGACCACATCCAACTTTTTCAACGACTCGACGAGGCCCTGGCCGACTTCTCGGTCATCATCGGCACGACCGCACGCCATGGCCGGCTGCGCATGGTCGAAACGAACCCGCGCCATCTCGCCGAAACTCTTGCACCTCTTCTGAAAACCAACCGAGCGGCGATCCTCTTCGGACCAGAAGACACAGGCCTGACCAATGACGACCTCAAATTCTGTCACATGGTATCGGCAATTCCAACAGCTGATTTTTCTTCATTGAATCTCGCCCAAGCGGTTGCAATTCACTGTTATGAATTGTATTATGGACTATGCCATGCAAAATTTGACGCTGGCACCTATCCACAACTTGCCAACAGTCACGAATTAGAAAGCATGCATCTTTATGTCGAGGGTGCTCTGCGCTCCATAGATTTTATCAACGACAAGAATCGCACCTACTGGATGACAAACATACGCCGCTTCTTCGGACGCAAGCGACTGTCGTCCAAAGATGCCAATATCGTCCGTACAATATGCAAAAAGATTCTCCTCCATCACAAAGGCGACAACAGCATCGATCCCGGTGACCCATGAAACAGGAAGCACCCTCCCCCACCCTCCCCCTGCCCACGCACCGCTTCCCACCCCCCTTCCCCGCCACCCCTCCAGCCCTGATCAGGTCCAGTCTGCTCCACGACAGACTCCCCGGTCAGCGGCACAACAAAAAGGTCATCATCATCGAGGCCCAGGCCGGCCAGGGCAAAACCACCCTGGCAAGGCAGTTTCTCGACACAGTCGGCACCCCTTTCCTGTGGCTCCAGACAAGCACAGAGGACATCGACCCGCGCAGGCTGTTCTGCCGCCTCCTTCACGACCTCGCCGCGATCCTCTGCGGCTTTTCCTCTCCGCACCTCGCCGGAATCCTCGCCACTGACGCCATCGCCCCCGAAGACATCCCCTGCTGCGCCGACATCCTCCTCCGCGACCTCGCCGCGACGCTGCCCGACCACTTCTACCTGGTCTTCGACGACCTGCAGCGCATCGACAGCGACACCCCCTTCATTGCCCTGCTCCAGCATCTCATCGATGCCTCGCCGCCACAACTCCATTTTATCCTTATCAGCAGGCGACCCGTGGAACTGCGCGCCAGAGCCATCAGAAACGGCGACGATCTCATCTACCTCAACACATTCGACCTGGCCCTCGACATTGACGACATCGACGAGTTATTCTGCACCGTGCTCAGGCGAAAGATCAGCCGCGCAGAAGCCGCAGAGGTCCTGCACCTCACCGGCGGCTGGATCATGGGCATCCTCCTCATCTGCCACCCGATCTCCGGCCAGAACCCATTCTGGCGAAAGCCTGAGGAGACTGACCTGCCGGCCCAGCAGCCCCCGGAACATCTTCTCGACTATTTCTACGAAGAGGTGCTCTCCTCCATCCCCGAGACCTTCCACCCCGCCCTGTTGCGCCTCTCCTTTCTCCACGAGGTTCCCGCCGACCTTGCCGAAGCTCTTAGCGGAATTGCCGGCACACAGCATTTCCTTGCCAGGATGGCCAGGGACAACGCCTTCATCTACGAGGAGGGTGAGGCGCACCACATCTACCGTTTCCACGGACTTTTCCGCGAGTTTCTACAACAGCGCGGGCGACAGCTCCTCAGCCAGAGAGAAATTGCCGATATCCATCACCACGAGGCACGGTACCACCTGTCCGGTAACTGCATCGAAAAAGCCCTGGCGAGCTATAAAAAGAGCGGCGACCTCAAAACCATGGACAGCATCCTCAAAGCAGAGGGGATGGGGCTTCTCGCCAGAAACCGCTTTTCATCCCTGCGTTCCCTGTTACAGAGTATCCCCGAGAAGAGCCTCAACGCCTACCCCTGGCTGACACTTTTCACCGGGCTGATGCATATCGACCACGCCGCCGAGAAAGCGTTTTCCTATATAGAGCGGGCCAGGCCCCACTTCGCCGAAACCGGCGAAGCAGATGGGGAACTCCTGGCACTGGCAAAGAGTATCCACTGCCATCTGCTCACCATGAGCCGCTTCCACGAAGGGGAACGGCTACTGCCGCGAGCCGAACAACTCCTCGAAAGACATAGGTACTCCCTACCGGCACCGATAGTTGTCCTGGCAAGTCTCAACGTCGCCGCCGGCCATTGCTTCTTCAATGGCGAGATGGGCCGAGCGCGACATTTCATTCACCAGGCGGCCAACCTTGCAGCCCGGAACGACCTGCGCGACTTCCTCGCCTCGGCCCATGTCATCAAGGCCGCCATCGATCTCGTCAGCGGAACCAACGCCACCTTCGTACGCGAAGCCGAAGCCTGCTTCGCCTTGTTCGACGACCCCATGGTGAGCGAGGGCAACCGCCTCGCCATGCGCATGCTCTTTCTCTGCCACCTGTCGATGAACGGCGACCAGCGCAATTTCCGCATTCTGCGGCAGGCCCTGCTCGATGCTATCCAGGCGCCCTCTCCCGGCGCACCTCTCGCCTCCCAGATCATCGAAGTATGGACGGCGGCAGGACTCGCCTCCCGCGGACTCGCTGTCGAGGCACTGCGCTCGCTGAATACGCGGCGAGAAGCGCCGCCCGGTGCAGACGGCGAGCAGGAACCAGGCGAGCACACGGCATGGCGCGCCTTCGCCCTCTCTTTGAGTGAAGCACAGGCAGCAGCAGGTGAAACTCTCGCGACCATACGACCAGAGAGCTGCCGCGGCCCTTTTCCCATGGCTCTCGCGCTTATCACCATGGCCGCCGCGCACAGCCGCCTCGGCCGTCACGACGACGCCACCAGCGCCCTTGTCAAGGCCCTGTCCATCGCCAGAAAGATTCCCTCCGCCTATCTTACCATCTGCGCCTTATTCAATCTCGCCAACAGCACCCTTGCCAACAAGGGGGAAGAGGCGGCGCTGACCCCGCTCCAGGCTGGTCTTTCGTTGATGAAGATTAACGGCTACACCTCGTTCTGGACCTGGGAACCACAGATGATGCGTCGTCTGCTAGGGATGGCGGTGAAGCACGATATAGAGGAGCGCTTCACCCAATCACTCGCCCGAACACGTCTCGGAGTCAATTTTACCCGCGAGGGCGAACCACTGACCTTGCTCACCTTCACCCTTCTCGACCACTTCGAGATGAGCATGGACGGAAAAATTCTCTTTCGCGCCAAAGACCTTACCCTGCTGCAACGGGAACTCCTCGGCCTGCTGCTTACCGCCAGGGGTCAACGTATCGCCCAGGAGAAAGTCCTTCTTGAGCTTTGGCCCGACACCAGGCCGAACAACGCCCGCAAGAGCTTCGACTCGCTGTTGGCACGACTGCGGCAACTGCTGACCACGCAGTTCAACGTCCCTGCCAAAGAATACCTCTACATGCAGAAGGGCATCCTCTGCCTGGCTAATTACCAAATCGACGCACTGCAATTTCTCGAAGCCGCACGATCCGGCCTCTACCACTACAGAAACGGCGAGAGGCTTCAAGCCTGCAAAGCACTCTACGCCGCCTTGTCATTATGGAAGGGGGGTATGCCCGACGACACCTTCCACAGCGAGCAGGTATTCACCTTCAACGACACCTTGAGCAATCTGTTGATCAGGTCTGGCCTGACACTGGCGACCATCCTCGCCGAAGCGCAACGAGACGATGAAGCCATCGCCGTAATCGAACGTATTCTCAAGCACAACTGCCTCGAAGACCGTTTAACCACGCTCCTCTACCAGCTCCATCGCCGCAACAATACCCCCCTCAAAGCCAAGGACATTCTTGAGCGCTACAGGAAAGCCTTGCTCAAGGCGGACTACAGCGAAGAGGAGGCCGGGAAATTCCTCGACGCCATTGTCGAGTGCAGCCAGAGCGACAGGATATGCCGCATCTGGTAATTAGAATTACCAAAAGGGGGCAAGCTCTGACGCCTAATAAGAGTTCGAGGACAGGAGTGCCCCGACATCACGGAAGATCGTATTCTTCGAAGGATCGTTGACTTTTCGGCAAGAAATTTGCATGATCGTCTCAAGACACCTTACAGCCAGCAAGGAGGATCTCATGATTACACCATATACTGCGGCGCTGAGCGGTCTGCAGGCGTTCGGCACCAAAATCGCTTCCAATGCCAACAACATCGCCAACGTCTCCAGCGAAGGCTACAAGAAAAGCAGAGTGACCCTTTCCGAGACCCAGCCACAGGGGGTCAAGGCCACCGTCGAAAAGGTCGACAGCCCTGGAATGCTCGTCCCCGAAGAAACCGGCCAGGGTATGGACGTAGTTGAGCTGTCCAATGTTGAACTGGGCTCTGAACTGCCCGAAATGATACTCAACAGCCAATTTTACAAGGCCAACCTGCAAACCATCAAGGTGGCCGAGGAAATGAGCGGCTCCCTCCTCGACATCACCTCCTGAAAGCGGAGCACAGCCTACAGATTGAGCCCCTGGAGCGGACACTGTCCGCACAGGGGCTTTGTTTTTTTGCAGTATGTTGCGGCCACCCTCACGACGAGGGCATGATACTCGTTGTAGACCCGGGTATCACAGGGGAGATTGGCGACGAAGGTTTCCTGTATGGTGTGGTAATCACACTCTTCCGGCAACAGGTTGTGGCGACTGAAGACGCGGTGGGTGTACATGTCGACCACGAACACCGGATGATTGCAGGCGTAAAGGAGGATGGAATCGGCGGTCTCCGGCCCGATGCCCTTGACGGCGAGAAGCCGCTCGCGGGCCTGTTGCAGGTCGTCGGCAAGAAACCTGTCGAGGTCACCGCCATAGTCGACGACGATGAACTCAAGAAGGTTTTTCAGGCGCTTCGCCTTGAGGTTGTAATAGCCCGAGGCTCGAATATAGAACGCGATCTCCTCTGGCGAGCAGCTAGACAGGGCAGGGAAGGAAAGGAGATCATGGGCCCTGAGCTCGTCGATGGCCTTACGGACATTGTCCCAGCTGGTGTTCTGGGTAAGAACAGCACCAACCATCACTTCGAAGGGGCTGTCAGCCGGCCACCAGTGCTGCGGCCCGAAATGCGTCAGGAGGAGGTCGTAGGCCTCCTCGAAAGGGTTGTATCTGGCCACAACTGCAACTCAGGGGGCGAGGGATTCGGTGTCCCCGAAACAGATGCCGATATCCCTGGCGGTGGCGATCTTGTCGTTGTCGAGGGCCACTTTCTTACGCCGCCGAATGGCATCGGCGATAGGCACCGGCACCATCAGCGAGTTCTTCAAGGCCACCATATGGCCGAAAATCTTCTGCTCGATGAGCCCGACCGCGGCAGCGCCGAAACGCAACGCCAGCAGGCGGTCGAAGGTGGTTGGCGAGCCACCGCGCTGCAGATGACCAAGAACCAGGGAGCGGGTATCCTTTTCTGTGCGCTTGCGAATTTCCGCGGCCACCCACTCGCCGACCCCGCCGAGGATGACTTCTTCCCGGCCCAGCTCGCCTTTGCCGCGGTTGAACACTTTGCCATCACTGGTCACCGCTCCTTCGGCGACGACAACGATGGCATAGTGCTTTTCACGCAACTCGTTGTCGGCGATCTTCTGACAGACCGCCTCCATATCGAAGGGGATCTCGGGAATGAGGATGACATCGGCGCCCCCGGAGATGCCGGAGTAGAGGGCGATCCAGCCGGAATCACGCCCCATCACCTCAACGACCATGACCCGGTTATGGGACTTGGCGGTGGAGTGCAGCTTGTCGAGGGCTTCGGTGGCGGTGGAAACGGCGGTGTCGAAACCGAAGGTGCGGTCGGTTTCCTCGAGGTCGTTATCGATGGTCTTCGGCACCCCAATGACCGGCATGCCTTTCTGGGAGAAGCGATGGGCAATCTCGAGACTGCCATCACCGCCGATGGCCACATGGCAATCGAAGCCCAGCCTGTTGAAATTGCGGATGATCTTGTCGGAGACGTCTATGATCTGCACCTCTCCAGCCAAATTTTCGACAGGCTTGGCAAAGGGGTTTCCCTTGTTGGTCGAACCAAGAATGGTGCCGCCGGTGGCGTAGATGCCTTCGACATCGCGCGGCGTCAGGCGCACCATATCGTCTATATCGAGAAAGCCGCCGTAGCCGCTCTTGCTGCCATACACTTCCCAGCCCTTTTTATAGGAAGTCTTGACTACCGCATAGATAACCGCGTTGAGTCCCGGGGCATCGCCACCGCCGGTGGAAATAATGATTTTTTTCATGATGTTTTACGTCCTTCGCAGAAAAGCCCCTGTCTCAGCCAGCCATCCATGTCAGGCAGTGCCGCCTGAAAAATACCTGCGCCTATTATCGGCGATGAGGTCATTTGTCGCAAGTGTTCGTTTGCGAATTTGGCGCCTTTGACGATTGACTAATCCCCCATCCCGGCTTATTTTCATGGCATGGTCATACTTTTCACGCCTTGCCTGACTGGGTGCGAGAAGTTTTTGGGAACTATACTTAAAGGAGGCTTTTCATGGCTGAACTGAATGTGACAGGCTTGGCTGTCGCTAAACTTAAGGAATACATGCAGGCGAACAACATCGATTCGGCCCTGCGTGTGGCGCTGATGCAGGGTGGCTGAGCTGGTCCCTCTTTGGGATTGGCTCTGGATGAGCCAAAAGACAGCGACAAAATCTTCGAGAATGACTCCCTGAAATTTCTGGTCGAGAAGAGCCTTCTCACCACGACCGGCGGCATTACCGTAGATTACATCGACGCCGGGCCGCGTTCCGGCTTCGGCATTACCTCGGTCAAGCCGATCAGCTCCGGTGGCGGTTGCAGTTCCGGCTCCTGCGGCTCCGGCTCCTGCGGTTGAGGTACTGCGGAAATCGCAACGTTTTTTCAACACCAACTTGCTTCCTTTAAGTCTTAAGCAGTAACTACTTGGGAAAAGAGGTAAAGGCGGGACATGGCAACATGTTCCGCCTTTTTCTATTCTTTTTGTGTCAATTTCTTGACTCTTCCTGTGCGCAATCTTAGCTTGTGAGGAAAAGTAATTCGGCCCTGACGTGCAGGGCTCCGATCAACTGACAACGAGAGGCGAGAGATCAGATGCAGTTCGATAAATTCACCATAAAATCCCAGGAAGCCGTACAAAACGCGCAACGGCTGGCGGAAGAGCAGGGACACCAGGAGATCCAGCCGGCCCATCTGGTCAAGGCCATCCTTACCCAGGTGGACGGTATCGTCGTCCCGGTCCTTAAGAAGATGGGTGTCGACCCCGCCCTGGTGCTGGCCGACCTCAACAGCCTGCTCGAGAAACTGCCCCGGGTCTCCGGGCAGGCCTCGCAGAGCTACGCCTCCCGCCAGTTGAAGAAGGTCCTCGACGATTCGTTCAACGCCGCGCGACAGATGCAGGACGACTACGTCAGCCAGGAGCATCTCTTCCTGGCGGTGCTGCATACTCCCGACCTCGACGTCAGCAAGGCTCTGAAGGCACGGGGCATTCACGAAAAGGAATTTCTCCGCGGCCTCTCCGCCCTGCGCGGCAGCCACCGCGTCACCGACCAGTATCCTGAGGAAAAATACCAGGCATTGGAAAAATACGGACGAAACCTGACCCAGTTGGCCCGTCAGGGTAAGGTCGATCCGGTGGTCGGCCGTGACGAGGAGATCCGCCGCATCATCCAGGTGTTGTCGCGGCGCACCAAGAATAACCCGATCCTCATCGGCGAGCCCGGCGTCGGCAAAACGGCCATCGTCGAAGGACTCGCCCAGCGCATCGTCAACGGTGACATCCCCGCCACCCTCAACAACAAGCAGGTGGTCACCCTCGACCTGGGCGCCCTGGTCGCCGGGGCCAAATATCGTGGCGAGTTCGAGGAACGTCTCAAGGCCATCCTCAAAGAGGTACAGGAGAAGGCCGGAGAAATTATCCTCTTCATCGACGAGATCCACACCCTGGTGGGTGCCGGGGCAGCGGAAGGGTCCATGGATGCCTCCAACATGCTCAAACCCGCCCTGGCGAGAGGTGAACTGCACTGCGTCGGCGCCACCACCCTCGACGAATACCGCAAGTATATCGAAAAGGACAGCGCGCTGGAGCGGCGCTTCCAGCCGGTCTTCGTGCAGGAGCCCTCGGTGGAAGACACCATCGCCATTCTTCGCGGCATCAAGGAAAAATACGAAATCCACCATGGCGTGCGCATCCAGGATAACGCCACCGTCGCCGCCGTCGCCCTCTCCAACCGCTACATCACCGACCGTTTTCTCCCCGACAAGGCCATCGACCTCATCGACGAGGCGGCCTCGATGCTGCGCATCGAAATCGATTCTATGCCCACCGAGATCGACGAACTGGAACGCCAGCGCATCAAGCTGGAGATCGAGCAGGAGGCCTTAAAGAAGGAAAAGGACAGTGTCTCCAAGACCAGGCTTGATGATATCGCCCGCCGGCTCGCCGATCTCAACGACGACCTCGGCTCGATGAAAGCGCAGTGGACCATGGAGAGGGACATCATCAAAAACATTCGTTCCATCAAGGAGCGTCTCGACGCCGCCCATATCGAGGAGAAGAAAGCCGAGAGAGAAGGCAACCTCAGCCATGTCGCCGAAATCCGTTATGGGCGCAAGGTCCAACTCGAGCGCGAACTGGATGAAGCCAATGCCAGACTCCAGGAGATTCAGGCCAAGCAGATGATGCTCAAGGAGGAGGTGGACGCCCAGGACATTGCCGCGGTGGTGGCAAAGTGGACCGGCATCCCGGTAGATCGGCTGCTCGAAGGGGAAAAGGATAAACTCATCAACGCTGAGACACTTCTCTCCCAGCGGGTTATCGGCCAAAAAGAAGCCATAGTTGCCGTTTCCGACGCGGTACGCCGCTCCCGCGCCGGCCTGCAAGACCCCAACCGCCCCCTCGGCTCCTTCATTTTCCTCGGCCCGACCGGGGTCGGCAAGACCGAACTGGCCAGATCCCTCGCCGACTTTCTCTTCGATGACGAGCAGGCCATGGTGCGCGTCGACATGTCGGAGTTCATGGAAAAGCACTCGGTCTCGCGCCTTATCGGCGCTCCTCCCGGCTATGTCGGTTACGAGGAGGGCGGTTACCTCACCGAAGCGGTTCGTCGACGCCCCTACTCGGTGATTCTCCTCGATGAGATCGAAAAAGCCCATCCCGATGTGTTCAACGTCTTGCTGCAGGTGCTCGACGATGGCCGGCTCACCGATGGCAAGGGGCGCACCGTCGACTTCAAGAACACCATCCTCATCATGACCTCGAACCTGGGCAGCAACCTGATCATGAAGATGGGCGAGGAGGCCATCGGCAAGGAGGAAATACGTCGCGAGATAGACGAACTGCTCCATCGCCACTTCAAGCCGGAATTCCTCAACCGGGTGGACGAAACCATCATCTTCGACCGACTGCAGCGCGAGGACCTGCTGGCCATCGTCGATATTCAGGTGAAGAAACTGGCAGAGCGACTTGAGGAACAGGGGATGGCCCTGCATCTGCGTGAAAGCGCCAAGCACTTCCTGGTGGAAAACGGCTACAACCCCTCATTCGGCGCACGCCCCTTGAAGCGCACCATCCAGAAGCACCTGGAAAATCCCCTGGCGGTGAAAATGCTTCGCGGAGATATCAAGAGCGGCGACCATATCGTTGTCGAAGGAACCAATGGCGGACTGAGCTTTGCCATCCAGAGCAAATCATAAGCCCTGGACATGACCGCGGTGCAGCCTATTGCTCAAAACGCGCTTTTCCTTTACAGCGACATGCCGATACATTAGTAACAAGCAGGCACTGCCTGGCCCTGACGGAGCGGGCAGTGCCCTGTCACTAGTATACTCGCGGCTGGCGCCATGGCCGCAGTGTTTCGTCATTTGTGACCGCGGCAGGCGGCATCAAAATGACGGAACTCCCATTTCCCAACATAACCCTAAAAGAGACACGATGAGTTCAACCATTGAAGGCCTTACTGTTAATTACGAGGAAGACGGGGTCCAGGTGACCCGCGAAACCGGGAAAGAAATACTCTCCAAAGGCGCCTGGGCCACCATCCTCTTCCGCTACCAGGCCCTCGACAAGGCCACTGGCGAGTTCGGCAAAAGTATGTACACCGTAAGGCGCTACCAGAAACGCCAGGGTGAGTACCTGATGAAATCGAAGTTCAATATCTCCAGCCCCGAACAGGCCAAGAAGATCATCGACACCCTGAGCCAGTGGCTGAGCGAAGAGTAATCTGCGGAAGATCGCTTAGTGCCGT
>CALGIJ010000039.1 GCA_937915545.1 uncultured Desulfobacterales bacterium | reverse complement strand
CAAATAACCACATGCCATGGTCTTCTTCTTTTTGCAGAACATTCTGCACTCTACCTTTGGAAGGGGGGAGATGTATATAAATGTGTCCTGAGACAGTAATCACCTGACACTAGGCCATTTTGAGAGGTGGCCATGCCGCCCTTGGTTGGGGTAATGATGGAGTTCTCAACGCTTCATCAAACAACCAACAAGGAGATCGACATGACCACCAAAAACAAAGTAGCACGAAGGAAGCTCAGTTTGCTAGAACTCGCGTCAGAAATGAACAATGTCAGCCGAGCTTGCCAGATCATGGGATACTCTCGGCAGCAGTTCTACGAGATTCGCAGGAACTACCAAACCTATGGTGCCCAGGGCCTTATTGATCGCCTGCCAGGCGCTCGTGGTCCCCATCCAAATCGTGTTGACGAAGCCATCGAACTCGCAATACTTGATTACAGCCTCAACTTCCCCACTCATGGCCCGCTACGCGTCGCCCAACAGCTCGTGCTTCAGGGCGTGCAAGTGAGTTCTGGTGGCGTCAGAGGCGTCTGGGGCCGCCACCATTTATTAACACGGCAACAGCGATTGCTTCGTCTCGAGCAAAAGGTTAGAGAAAACGACCAGCCCTTGACCGACGACCAGGTTAGACTGCTGGAAAGATTCAGCCCAGAATTCAGAGCAAGACACATTGAAACGAAGCACACTGGCGATCTGGTCGCTGTCGATACCTTCTTTGTCGGGACACTCAAGGGAGTCGGACGGATCTATCTTCAATCTGTCATAGACTGCCATTCTCGATACGCATGGGGACGGTTGTATACGAGTAAACTGCCCGTTACAGCCATTCATGTTCTCAATGAAGATGTTTTGCCGTTCTTTGAGAAGCATCAGGCTGCAGTCACCACTATCCTTTCCGACAACGGTCGTGAGTTCTGTGGTCGACCTGATCGACATCCCTATGAGCTTTTTCTACAGCTCGAAGGGATCGAGCACAGAACAACTAAGGTTCGGCGCCCACAAAGTAACGGAATTGTCGAAAGGCTCCATCGAACTCTGCTGGATGAACACTTCCGTATAAACGGCCGGCAGAAATGGTACGAGTCCGTAGAGGAAATGCAAAAAGATCTCGATCATTATCTTATCCACTACAATCAAGAGCGCTCACACCAAGGGCGCCTCATGAATGGGCGTGTGCCGCTGAAAGCATTTATTGACGGTTTGACGAAAACGGAGAAAAATAAAACCTTGGCAAAAGCTGCGTAATTTTTCGCCCGACCAAGGGCTAAAGTGTCAGGTAATTACTGTCTCTGTACAGCCTTTGTGATCACCTGGCAGTATGTGGCGGATCATGCTCTCACCGGCCGATCATCGATCGACTATCTGGGATACTTTCTTGATGTACCTCATGTCGTTAGGTTTGGCGGAGAAAGGTGCTGAAATTTAGTCGCTCATGGCTGAATGCCTCAACCGGAGAGGCAGCGGCTCGGGAAAAAGCTCAGCTATGCCCTCGCACAACCGAGGCATAGATGTTCATGGACAAGGTCTAATTCCAGGCTGCGATTTTGATGTTAGGTTATTTGAACAACGCAGGTTCCGAATACAGTAGTAATGTAATGTCAGGGAGATGGAAAAACATGCAGATCTTTGGACTGGCTATCTCAACGTGAAGCTAACTGGCCCGCGCGGTTTTGCGGGTCCATGTTTAGCGTTTGGTTAGACACCATGATATACTTTGAGCCAATGGTCCAGATCTTCGCAAAGTTCATCAAATGAAACACTTGAAATTGCATTTGAATCAATCATTGTACGATCCATTCGCCACTTGAGACGATCTTTTTCTTGAGGAGAAAGATTCATGTCTTTCCCTATTACTATTAACCCTTGAAAAGTTGCTCTTCTACTTCCAAATGTATTTTCAAAATCTGCAGTGCTTCTTTTATCTTCTAACTTCCAAAACCAATCAATTAATTGAGAATATGCTCCTTCAAATCTAGGAGCCCAATCTGGAGTAGTTTTTTTACCTTTTCTTTTAAATACACTATCTTGGCATCCGTCTTCAAATTCAATAAGCAGATAGTGTTGAATTTTTGAGTCACCAACTATTAGATCAGCAATAAAATCGCCATCGATAGAATATTCGTGAGCAAACCTGTCAGGAGTTTTTATTTTTGGAAAATAGCTGCATATTAGAAGTGATAAATCTTGCCTACTTTTAAAAAAAGGTAAGACATCTTTTCTTTCTGAAAGAGATGGTTTTGAAATCAATAAGTTTTTAAAATCATCCCAGTGATTTCTGCATACTTTTGGGTTAATGAAGTGGGGTTGCAAGATTTTCATGCTTCCCCCTTTTTTACAAAAAGACGATTTAGTCTATCATGATCAACGATATCTTCTACAATGCAAAATTCTTCTTCAAATGATAGAATTAACCTGTACTTAGGTGATCCTCTGTAACTGTATAATTTTTTATCAGAAAAACCCGTAGCCAATTTATGTAATTTTGGTTCTAGGACTAATTCTTTTCTATCAATGTTTGAAATGGCTGAAAGAGAGTGTGTGATCTTTTTTTGTTCATTCTTATCAAGAGAACGAAAGGCTATTTCAGCTCGTCTTTCAATTATAATTTCCATAGGTTAGTAGCTGTGCATATTTTTCAAATGTCTAACGTGGAGTTCACCGGCGAGCTTCAGCGAGTCCGGTGGAACGATTTGTTAACTCAATTTTATTAAATTTTATTGAATTATGATTTTGAAAAAAATCAAAATACTTGTTATTCTTTTCAATAAAAACGACCAAATCTTTTTTTGATCTAGTTATAGACGTATACGTTACTTCTTCGGAATCATTTCCACTTGCTATATAAATTACAAATGGTGCTTCAATACCCTTAAAGCTGTGGGTAGTGGATAATTTCATATGACCACTATTTTGTTCGAAAGAAAATTTCTTGCTATCTCGTAATTTTTTTAGTTCATATTCCATTGTTTTTTCTATTTCCATTTTTACTAAATGTTCACATTTTGCTTTTTCTGCATTGTTTTTGAAGCCCTCACATTTCCGTCTTCCGTTAACTAGATTTTTTATTTTTGCATGCAATTCTTGATAAACTTCTTCTTTTTCGAAAGTGGTAATTGTTTCCTCATTTAATAATTCCCGAAGATTTTTATCTATCGATCGCAATAAATTAATATTCCCAGATAAAATGCAGATGTCATTTGGATGGATTTCATTTTCTTTAATAATTTTTAAAATATTACTACATATAATATCAATCTGTTCTTCAGCTTTCTTAGAAAGGTCGAAACCTCTTATAATGTCAAACTCCAAAGATAATTGAGTTGGTTTGGAATCGATAGAGTCTAGATCGTATTTGGGGAGCAAGTATGTTTTTTGAAAATCATTGAACATTAAAAGCAGAGAAGACTCTTCTTTTGCACGATATGATTTCGTTAAACGTTCCCAACTCCCAAAACCTTTAATTTTGATTGACTTATCGCTATCGAGGTCTCGGTTATAAATATTTTGACTTTCATCACCAAACAAAACCATTTCACCATCAGTATCTAAAAAATATTTTTTAATTATTTCTATCCACTCTGATTGGTAGTCTTGGATCTCGTCTACAAGGATAGTTTTGAACTTTGATATTGATGAGTTGTGCGATTCAAATAAGTTGGTATTAGAATATAATTCATTGAAATATGAAGATAACTTAGAAATGGGGCAGTCTTCTGGAGGGGCAATTTCGATACCACATGAATTCAATTGGGATGCAATGAAAGAATGATAATTAAGAATAGCAAATGCACCCCACGAGAAATTATCCCTGACATCACTTATTTTATCTCTAATGTAATTACGCAAGGTTTTGTTAAAGGTTAGAATTAGGACTTTACCACCATGTCTTTTATGTGCATTTACCGCTCTTTTTGCAAGCACAGTTGTTTTACCTGAGCCTGCAACTCCCTTAATTTTTTGGAATGAATTTTCTTTGCTTTCTGTCAAACGCAATTGTTTCGTTCCATATCTTATATCTCTTCCTTTATCTGCAACATGCATCGGAGGTTTCAAATAGCGTCTGAACTCAAAATAAATATCGTCTGTGAATAGTTTGTTTCCATGAACAAGTTCTTTGAGAATTTTAATATCGAGGTTTTCCCTCACCAAAGACATCCCCTTGTCTCGTCGTATTTGTTTTGCTTTTTGATCGAGATATATTCTTTTATTCTCGTATTTTTCGAATTCAATTACACCGTTTCTAAAATTCTGATTATTTATGTTAATCTCTGAAATTAGCTTTTCTTCTGCCGCACGAAATATATTTTTAATGTCAGATGGGCTTGCTGTATGGAAGTAAACAAATGGTTTTATTATGTTATAAACATTCTTATTCAAAACATTTTTTTCTGCCAACCCACTTATGTGCAAATCAAACATATTGCTCTTATAGCCGAATGCTTGCTGAAAAGGAGACTTTACAGATTGGTCATTTTTCTTGAGATGCCAAGAGTTTTTGTAATCGATAATGTAATTTTCTAGAAGCCAATCTTTAACCTCTAAAACAATAACTCCATAGTCTCTTCTGACCAAAATTATGTCAGGCATATCTCCATTTAAGAATGGTTGAAAATATACCTCGTAGTCATTTGAAAAGTTTTCAATTAAGTATTTAAGAAGATAAATCTCACCATCTGTTGGTTTCACCTTTAAGCTCTCTATAATTTCTAGGGATGGATAACTCTCTGCCATATTATTCCTATAGTTAACGTTTAATAGGCCGCAGCGGCTTTTCGGAGGAATATAGGCTTCGAAAGCGGCCTTTTCATTTCCAGATTGAAAAGCTTCCTTCTGTGGATGTGGGGGATTTTATCTAAGAAACGATTCCTACGTTCCTCCTATGTAGAAGAAATTTAAAATTTTTCTTCGATGATAGACTAGGTTATCTGCTTTGACAAGAAAAATGCTATACGACAACCAGGTGCGGCTTTTTGGGGTTATAGCCCTGTTAGCCTGCGCAGCATAACTGGAAAGATTTTTGGGAAAATCGCTTTGTTTTGTGTAAAAAGGGCCTGTATAGTTAGCCTTTCATGCGGCTTTTCGGGAAATATCGCCAGTTATGCCGCAGCGGCACTAAGTATTATATAACTAGATTTCAGGTGATTATTCTACGATTTTGTGTTGTTGCAGGATCAAGATGAAATTTGGCAATGCTCGCTCCATTAACATACCTTAGAGTTGAACTTATTCCTGAGAGGGTGGAATCGCCCGTTTCATTGCAAGTGCTCCAAAATGGAGCAACTGCAAGGAGGAGATTTCCAAAGAAAATATCACGAATCGAAGAGAGCTTCATAATTCCGCCCCCCATAAAAAACATTGAGGACCTGTACCGTCAAATCTGCTTCGTTCACAAGAAATGCAGCAACTGCTTTGTTATCAAGAGGATAAATTCTAAGTCCGTCCATCAGGTCATTTCTCAATTGACCTCTTATCGGAAAGGTTTCCAATTCATGACACTTGGATTTGAGCCTTTCCATATAGTTCCAAGCCCTATCTGGGAAACCACTTTGCTCAATTATATAAAGATAGATATCTTCAAGATCCTTGATCGCATCCGGCATGAAATAGACACGATATGTATCCATTAAATATCCCCTTTCAGTTTTCGCATGTGCAACTCCTCAATTCTACCAAATGCTTCTTCGATGGGGACCGGTTCACCACTATTCTTGGAATTTTGCAAACGAGTACGTATCAGTGCTAAACGTGCTTCGTGTTCTTCTTCTTTTTTTTGCCATAGCCTCATAGCTTCTCTAATCAATTCACTGGTAGAACCGTAGGAACCAGAGCTGACTTTTTGCTTAATTGAGGAAAGCATGTCCGGGGGTAGAGTAATTGTGATTCGTTCCGCTTTTTCTTGTTGCATTGTGATACCCTCCATTTGAGTATGATTTAATCATACCCCAAGGGGATGCAAGAGTCAATCACTATGCAGCTGCAATATTTTTGCTGATGGCATCGGAAAGAGTCCCGCAGGTCTAGGCTTACCAGTGGCAGTGTAGAGTTACTACAGAAGCCTCTCGGTTTACCTTCCTAATCAATTGGAATTGCTCAGATATTTAGCAACTGCAGACCATAGACTACCAAAGAACACCCCTCAAAACTGCAACAGAACTCCAGCGAAAGGCTGCTACTGTAGCTAAGAATAAAGAAGCTCACATGTCTCCATCCAGCCTTAGCCGTTTAAATACTGATCCGCCCAACACCCGCCCTCCTGCGCGTTCGCCTTGGGCAGTACGTGCCAGGGAGCCCTGCCGTGAATTGGCAGAGGCGCCCTGGCTGTTGAGACTTGCTCTGGATCAACCCAAGTTCTTCAAGACTGTCTCCCAGTTGATCAGCTTATCGATCAGCGCGCTGACATAATCAGCCCGCCGATTTTGATAGTCGAGATAGTAGGCGTGCTCCCAGACATCAATGGTGAGGAGTGGCTTGACGCCGGCCGTGAGCGGCGTCTCGGCGTTGGCGGTTTTCATCGTCTTCAGTTTGCCGCCATCAAGTACCAGCCAGGCCCAGCCACTGCCAAATTGCGAAGTGGCTGCCCCGGTCAATTCTTTTTTACAGGCCTCAAGGTTGCCGAAATCAGCCTCTATTTTCTGCTTGAGCGAAGCAGGCGGCTCGCCCCCGCCGTTGGCCCTCAGGCTCTGCCAGAAAAAGGTGTGATTCCAGACTTGGGCGGCATTGTTAAAAATGGCCGCCTTGTCGGCCTTGCCCGCAACCGCGACGATAATTTTCTCCAGCGGCAGGTCGGCATATTCCGTTCCGGCGATGAGCTTGTTGAGATTATCGACATACCCCTTATGGTGTTTGCCGTAATGAAAACCGATGGTGTTGGAGGAAATCACCGGGGCCAGCGCATTCTCCTCATAGGGCAGAGGCGGCAGAGCAAGAGACCCCGCGCCATGCGCCATCCCGGGAAGGCCACCCATGGCAATGGTTGCAGCGCCCACGGCTGAAGCAACGAGAAAGTCACGCCGGTCGAGATGGAAAGCACTCCGATTACCTGTATTCCCGTTCATGGTGTTACCTCCTGTGAAGGTGAGGGAAATGCTCAGAGCAGGCAGCGGTCCTTGTCCTTGATGCGCGACATGCCTGGAATGAGCGTCTGGGTGGAGAGCACCCCCTTCCACTGGCGGATGGTGGAGAGGATGAACTGCGACAACAGCTCGGCGTCGGAAGAGAGCAGGTCGCGCATCAGCGAGACCTTGGCGATCATGTCGATGGAGCCGTGCACGGTGTGCACCTCGGTGACCTCGTTCAAGGCGAGCAGCTTGTCGAAGATCTGCTGCTCGTGCTTGCCGTCGACATTGAGCAGGATGAAGACGGTGATCTCGCGCTTCATCTCCGGGTATTCCTGTTCGGTGTGTTCCGCCATCTTGGTGCGAAAGGCCTCCATGTCCTTGGGAATGAGGGTGTCGATGCCGAGGCCGTACTTGCGATTCTTGCCCATCTCCCACTGGTGCACGGAGATATAGAGGTAGAGGTCGTCGACCGTGCGCCCGGGAAAGGACTTGACCAGGCCGCTGTTGGCGATGATCGTCGCCAGGGGCTTGTAGATGGTGCGGTACCAGTCCACCGCCGCCTGCTGAAAGCTGACTTCCCCGCCCCGTTCCTGCCTCAGATGGCGGCGGTGCTCCTCGACCTGCCACTGAAGGTGATGCACCTGGCCGAGTTCGGTCAGTTCCACCGCCCCGGGCAGCCCGGCCTTGTCGCGAAAGCCGATGCGCTCGATATAGAGCTTGTTCTCGAGGGTGTTCTTGGAGGGCAGCAGCTCGACGATGCGCGAGCGGATATGGGAGCGCTCCAACTCGCGGGCGGCGCGGTAGCGGTGGTGGCCGTCGAGGATGTAGTAGTCGTCCTTGATCTGGTAGAGGGCGATGGGCGGCAGGTTCTTGCCCTCCTTCATGGCGTCGAGGATGCCCTTGAGGCGCTCGTCGACGTTATGGGAAGAGGTGCGGAAGCGGCTGTCGAAATCGTGGTAGCGGCCGACGCTGCCGACGATCTTGTCAAGCGGCACCATCAAGGTGCCGCGCTCCACCGCCTCGTAAGCCTCTTCCTCTTCCTGGCGGGCGTTGAAGCAGGGGGTGACCTCCGCCGCCTCCTCGGCCTTGTCGCGGCCGGAAATGGCCTTTTTCAATGCCGGGAAAGGATTAAATTTCGAGAAGATGATAGCCATAGCAGTTGATCACCTCGGTTGAGTCGAGCCTGGTGCGGCGCTCCTCCTCGCTGCCGAAGAGGGCATGGATATGGCCGTGCAGGAAATGGCGCGGCCGGTACTTGTCGATAAAGCCGCGAAAGGAGCGGAAACCGCGGTGGCAGAGGTCCTCCGCGTCATGGATATGGCGCGGCGGGGCATGGGTGAGGACGACGTCGAGCCCGCGGTGGCGCCACAGGGTGAAGCGGAGCTTTCTGATGAATCCGCCCATCTGTTCCTCGGTGTACTGGTTGATATTGCCATTGTACCAGCGCGAGCCGGAAAAGCCGACGATCTTCCGCCCGCCGAGCATGATGAGGCGGCGATCGACGGAGGTGCAGCCGATCGGCGGGGCAGTTTTGTAGCGCAGGTCGTGGTTGCCGAGGACATAGAGCAGCGGCGCGTCGTAGCGGGCGCGCAGGGCGGTAAGGTACTCCGGCGGCAGGTCACCGCAGGAAAGCAGCAGCTCGACGTCGGCGATGGCCGGACCGCCGCCCACCGGGGCGAGCAGGTCCTTGACCACCGTATCGGCAACGCACAGGGTCTTCATGCCCGGTATCCCTCAAGACCGATCAGCGCCGCGCCGACGGCGTTGCCGACCTCGCAGTTTTCCGGGAAGCTGACCGTGGTCCCGAGCATTTCGGCAACCCGCGGCAGCAGGCTGCGGGCGGCGGCGCCAACGCCGATCAGCGGCACCTTGATGGTGAAATCCACCGCCAGCACCGGGTGGTTCTTGCTTCCCGAGATAAAGGCGGCCAGGGAGTTCTGCCAGGTACGGCGGATGACGTAGTCGACGACGAGGTTGGCGATCTGCTCCTCGGTGCGCTGTACCACCAGCCGGGCGAAGTCTTCGCCGCCCAAGCCCATGGCCGCGCCGAGGATGTCCGCCCCGCATTGCGCCGCCTCCCCGTCGCCAAGGCTGAGCTTGCCAAGGACATGGAGGGCGTCGGTGGGGGTGAAGCCGCACTCGTCGATGAGGTTTTGCCGGGTGAGCTTCTCCAGTTCGACATTGAGCGGCACGCCGCCCAGGCCGGTGCGCTGGCGGATCACCGCCGGGGTGAGCCGGCCCTGCTCGCTGAGCAGGCTGGCGACCTCGCCGGGCGGCAGCTGCCCTGCCGCCTCGGGACGCAGGACGATGAGCCGCGAGCGATTGTCTACCCCCAGCCAGCCGGCCAGCGCCCCTGCGCTCTCCCCGGACATGGCCAGCGGCGTCACCCGACCCGGGCCGATGGTGAGGACGCCACGCTCGTCGATATGGACATGGCTGTCGCCGCCGATGCCGGCGGTATGCATGTCCACCGCCTCGACGTGGGTCTTCCACTCGCCGATGGTACAGCCCTCGCCGGCGAGCAGCACGCGGCCACCCTCGACCATGGCGATATCGGTGGTGGTGCCGCCAACATCGATGACCAGGGCGTCGCCTGCGGCATGGGCCGCGCCGAAGTGGGCGGTGCAGGCGGGGCCGCTGGCCACGGTCAATCCGGCCTCGCTGACCGCCCGCGACACCTCCAGGGGGCTGCCGTTGCCGCCGATGACCACCGCCGGGCAATGCAGGCCGAGGCCGGCCATGGCCTGGCCGACGCCGTCGATGAAACGGCCCATGACCGGCATCAGCTTGGCGTGCAGGCCGGCGGTGGCGGCCCGCTCGTGCATGCCGGTGAGCCGGCTGATGCGGTGCGAGCAGAACACCGGCTTGGGGTCGAGCATGGCGATGGCCTTCTCCGCCACCAGCTCGTGGGTGGGGTTGTGCATCGACATGGCGGAACAGATGCCGTAGGCGTCAACCTCGTCCTTGAGGCCCTGCACCAGGCCGACGAGGTAGTCGAGGTCGAGGGGCTCCTCCTCCTTGCCGTCGATGGTGTGCCCGCCTTTGACGAAGACCACCGCCGTCACCGGTAGCTTGAAGTGGCGCACATAGCCGATGACGATCACCGCCACCCGCGCCCCCTTATTCTCCACGACGCTGTTGGTGGCCAGGGTCGAGGAGATGCTCACCGCCAGCACCTGACGGGCGTCGACCGCGCTCTTGCCGAGGAGCTCGCTCAGCACCCGCCCGGCGCCTCGCGAAAGATCGAAATGGGTGGTGGGCACCTTGGCGGTGGCGGCGACGCGGCGCGTGGCGATGTCGAGCAGCACCGCGTCGGTATAGGTGCCGCCGGTATCGATACCGATGATATAGTGTTCCATGAGAGTATATACGGAGAGGGGGAATTGGTTTCGCAGAGGAGCTCAGTGGTTGCGTATAGAACCCATATACCGTAAAGAGAAGTGAATTGGCAACGGGAAGCGGTCGGCAGAAGCCGCCCGCCCTCGGCAGCGGGGTCGCCCCGCCTTCTACCAGCAGGGAGTCATGGCTTTTCTACAAATCGACAGGAAGCGCTTCGCCGTCTTCGGCCTGGCCAACAAGAAATCGGTGGCCTGCGCCATCGCCGCCACCCTGATCGCCGAGGGAGCCGAGGTCATCCACGTGGTGCGCTCGGCGGAGCAGGAACGCCAGGCGAAAAAGCTCTTTCCCCAGTCGCCGGTCTTCTGCTGCGATGTCGAGGAGGAGGAGAATATCATCCAGGCGGCCAAGGAAATCAAGGCCTGGCTTGGCGAAGAGCGGCGCCTCGACGGCCTGGTCCACTCCCTGGCCTTCGCCAACTACAGCGACGGCTTGAAACCCTTCCACGAGACGAGGCGCGAGGATTTCCTCCAGGCGGTCAATATCTCCTGCTTTTCCCTGATCAGCATCGCCAACAACTTCAAGGATCTGCTCGCGCCGGACGCAGCGGTGGTCACCATCACCATCTCCAGCACCAAGATGGCCGCCGAGAACTATGGCTATATGGCCCCCATCAAGGCGGCCCTCGACTCTTCGCTGTGCTTTCTCGCCAAGAGCTTCGCCGAGTTCTCACGGGTGCGCTTCAACGGCGTCGCCCCCGGCCTGCTCAAGACCTCGGCCTCGGCCGGCATCCCCGGCTATATCGACAGCTACCTCTTCGCCGAAAAGGCCATTCTCCGCAAGAAGGCCCTGACCACCCAGGAAGCGGCCGATGTCGCCGTCTTTCTCCTCTCGCCCCGCGCCTCGGGCATCAACTGCCAGACCATCGTCGTCGACGCCGGCATGGCGGTCAACTACTTCGATAAAGAGATCGTCAGCAAGGCGGTCTCCTGAAATCCAGCCCGGTCGCCAGTTGCCCGAAAACAGTACGGGGGATGGCCTTGCGTCCATCCCCCGTGCAACTCCGCGGCGATCAGGCCCGAGCTATTGCAGCAGCGCCAGCAGTACGCCTGCGGCCACCGCCGAGCCGATAACCCCGGAGACATTGGGGCCCATGGCATGCATCAGCAGGTGATTCTGCGGGTTGGCCTCGAGGCCGACCTTGTTGACGACGCGGGCGGCCATCGGCACCGCCGAGACGCCGGCGGCACCGATCAAGGGGTTGATCGGGTTCTTGCTGAGCTTGTTCATCAGCTTGGCCATCAACACCCCGCCGGCGGTGCCGATACCGAAGGCGATCATGCCGAGCACGAGGATGCCCAGGGTCTCGAGGTTGAGGAACTTGTCCGCCGAGAGCTTGCTGCCTACCGCCAGACCGAGAAAGACGATAACCGTATACATCAGGGAGTTCTTGATGGTGTCGGAAAGACGATCGACCACGCCGCACTCCTTGGCGAAGTTGCCGAGCATGAACATGCCGATGAGCGGTGCCGCCGAGGGCAGCAGCAGCGTGCAGATGGTCAGCACCACCAGCGGGAAGAGGATTTTTTCCAGCTTCGAGACATGGCGCAGTTGCACCATCTTGATCTTGCGCTCCTCCTCAGTGGTCAACCAGCGCATGATCGGCGGCTGGATGAGCGGCACCAGGGCCATATAGGAATAGGCGGCGATGGCGATGGAACCGAGCAGGCGCGGTGACAGCTGACTGGAGAGGAAGATCGCCGTCGGCCCGTCGGCGCCGCCGATGATGCCGATGGACGCGGCGTCGCGGATATCGAAATTGATGCCAGGGATGATATCGGACAGCCACAAAGCGCCGAGCAGGGTGGCGAAGATGCCCAGTTGCGCCGCGCCGCCGAGGAGGATCGTGCGCGGGTTGGCAAGCATCGGCCCGAAGTCGGTCAAGGCGCCGACACCCATGAAGATGAGCAGCGGGAAAACCCCGGTGTTGATACCTACTTCATAGATGTAATAAAGAATTCCGCCCGGCTCGGCGATGCCGGCCAGCGGGATGTTGGAGAGGATGGCGCCGTAGCCGATGGGTACCAGCAACAGGGGTTCGAAGCCGCGGAAGACCCCGAGATAGAGGAGAACCAGGCCGACGACGATCATCAGCACCCGGCCGATGCCCACCGTCCAGTCCTGGGTGACCTGCCCCTCGTACAACCCATAGACGCCGGTGGTCTTGGCGAGGCTGGTGAGCAGTTCGCTGAAGGGCGGCAGCTTGTGGCTCGCCCCCACCCGGGGCTGGTCGATGACGATGGCCGAGGTCGACAGGCTGCCGAGCACCTGGTCCTTGGTCACCTCCTGATAGGCCACCGCCTCCATGGCGGTGACCCGTCCGGCGGCTCCGGCGCGGAGGACGACCACCGTGCCGTCCTTTTTCTTCATGGTGGCGATCTCGTCGCCGCTGTAGACATAGCCGTCCTGCTGCGCCAGGACGCGGACGATCTTGCCGTCGTCCGGCGCGACGATGTCAAGGGTTCCGTCGGCCGCCTGCAGCGCGCGTGGGGCGAGGAACAGCCCGAGGAGCGCCAGCAGAAAGGCAAACACGTTCGTTTTCATAATGCATCCCCGATATGGTGGGAAGAAAGAGGCCCCCGCCAAGGCGGGAGCCTCTGGAGTCGAACCAGTTAACCGATGGTGAAGAGCGGATCGGAGGCCTGCACCGTCTCGCCGTTGGAGACATGGATCTCGACGATCTTCCCGGCGCAGGGCGCCTTGACCTCGGACTCCATCTTCATCGCCTCCATCACCACCAGCGGCTGGTCCTTGGCGACGATGGTGCCGACCTCAACCAGCACCTTGACGATGTTGCCGGGGGTCGGGGCATCGACACTGGTGGTCGGCCCGCTCGCCTCGGCCTTGGCCGGGGCCGCGGCTGCGGGGGCGGCGGCAGCCGGAGCGGCCTGGATGGCGCCGCCTTCGGCGACAACGACGTTATAGGGCCGGTTGTTGACGGTGATGGTATAGCTGCGCGGGCCCATGGGGGCCGGAGCCGGGGCGGCGGCCTTCTTGTCGGCCGCTTTCTTCTCGGCCGGCTTGTCGCTGATTTTGCGGATATTGGTGACCGCCTTGCCGAGGAGGAAGTCGAGACCCTTCTGCTCGCAGCTGGCGATGATGAAGATGTTCTCGTCGTTGACCGGCAGGTTGTTGTCCTGGAGGATCTTGGTGGCCTTGGGAATGCCCGGCTCAAGGATGTCCAGCGGGTTGTCGGTGAAGACCGGCTTGCCGAGCTGCTCGCTGGCGATCTTGACGATCTCCGGGTCGGGCGGCACCGGGGTGCGTCCGAAGTAGCCGAGCACCATGTTGCCGTACTGGGGGTTGATCTTCTTCCACTTGCCCTGAGTGACGTTGAGGTAGGCCTGCTGGAAGTAGAACTGCGATACCGGGGTCACCGAAGTGCCGAAGCCGCCGCGGGCGACCACCTCGGACATCTCCTTGATGACCGCCGGGTAGTGCTGCAGGGTGCCGGTGTCGCGCATCATCATGGTGTTGGCGGTCAGCGCCCCGCCGGGCATCGGCGACAGGGTGACCAGCGGCGAGACCATCTTCGCCTCCGGCGGGAAGAAGTAGTCCTTCATCGCCTCCTCGAAGGCGTCCATGGCCTTGAGCACCTTCTCATAATCGAGGTCGAGGGTATAGTCGGTGCCCTTCATGGCATGCATCATCGAGAGGATGTCCGGCTGACAGGTGCCGCCGGAGACCGGCGACTTGGCGAGGTCGACGCCGTCGGCGCCGCCTTCGATGGCCGCCATGTTCTGCGAGATGCCGAGGCCGGCGGTGTCATGGGTATGGAACCAGAGGATGGTGCCCTCGGGAACGATCTTGCGCGCCCCTTTGAGGGTCTCGTAGACCTTGCGCGGGTTGGAGGTACCGGAGGCGTCCTTGAAACAGATCGAGTGGAAGGGGATGCCGGCGTCGAGGATCTGCTTGAGGCGATCCATGTAGAACTCGGGGGTATGGGCGCCGCTGCAGCCGGGGGGCAGCTCCATCATCGACACTACCACCTGGTGGTTGAGGCCGTGGGCGGCGATGCGCTCGCCGGAGTACTCGAGGTTGCGCACGTCGTTTAAGGCATCGAAGTTACGAATGGTGGTCATGCCGTGCTTCTTGAACATCTTGGCGTGGAGGTCGATGATGTCACGCGGGCACTGGCTGAGGGCGACGACGTTGATGCCGCGGGCCAGGGTCTGCAGGGCGACGCTGGGCCCCACCTCGCGACGGAAGCGGTCCATCATGTCGAAGGCCGACTCGCCGCAGTAGAAGAAGAGGCTCTGGAAGCGGGCGCCGCCGCCAGCCTCGATATTGGTGATCCCGGCCTCGACGGTGGCCTTGACGGCCGGCATGAAATCGTCGGTCAAAACCCTGGCGCCGAAAACGGATTGAAAACCGTCGCGAAAAGACGTGTCCATGAACTGAATAACTTTCTTGCTCACCGTTTCTCTCCTTCCATGTGTTGTGGGATGGTGGAACTACAGCATTACAGCAAAGATACCGCCGTTTTCGAATGATTCTCAGGCTCTAGGCGCCGGCGGCGAAGCGCTCGCCTTCATAGGCGGCGACGGCGGCGGCGATGACCGCGATATCGTCGTCGAGGTGGCTCTCCAGGGAGGCCCGCTGCGCCTTCTTGCGGTTGGCGGCGAGCAGTTCGCGGTCGCGGCGGATGGTTTCGAGCTCGCGGGCCGCCACGGCTCTCGTCAAATGGGCGACAAGGTTGATGCAATAAATCATCAAGCCGAGAAAGAGCATGACTGTCACCATGCCGACCACCATCAGCTTCACGCCTTCGAATAACATAGATCCTCACCGATTAAAGAAGTTGAAAATTCTCCCTTTCGTCCCTGCCGATGAACGAACGGACAACACCGGCCTCGACCGCGTGGCGGCGCCGGAAATTGGTATGGTGAAAAACGACCAGTCCAATCTACACCAAGAGCACGGACTCTTCAAAACAGTAAGGTAAATGCAAAAAACAAATGTTTCTGATTACCCGTAGTTTTTGAAGGCCGTAGAATAACAGCGCGCTTGCCCGCGGGGCAGGAGAGAACACCCCGCCCCTTCCGTCACGGTGAAGGGGCGAAGCAGGAAAAATGGAGTTTTACAACGGGGTATTATACCTCGTATACGGCGTACTCGGTTTTCTGGCCGAGCAGCTTGTCGATCTGGTTCTGGATGGCGATGCGCTCGGGGTTGTTGATCCAGGCATTCCAGTCCTCGAGGGAACGCCAGGTGGAGATGACCATACACTCGTCTTTCTGATCGACGCGCTTGAGAGTTTCGCCATAGATATAGCCCGCCTGGCTCAGGGTGAGGCTGCGCAGCTTCTTGAGCAGAACGGTGAGTTCGAGGACGCTTTCCGGCGTAACTTTTCGCTTGATGAATATCTTGACGGTCATGATCTCTTCCTCCTGTTGGGGTTGTGGACAACTCCTCCACGGCACCAGCGCCGGCAGCGCCTCGTCTTGCCGAGTTGTCTTTTCAGTATGCCGAAATGCGACGAAAAAGGCAAGCAGGCAGCGGCCTTTCCGCAAGGAGACAGTCTGGTGCCATCAAAAGACCACGCCCTCTTGGCACATTCCGCAGGGCACCCCCTGGCCAAGGTTGAACGCCTCCCTATGTCGGCCCAGGGAAGAGCCTGCGCCGCCGCTCCAGCGGCGAGGAGGGGTAGCCGAGAAAGAGGAGCACCCTCGGCGAGCTTGCGAAAAACGGCGCGGGCAAGTAAAAGAAGGCGCGGGCCGGCGATGCCCCCACCCGCGTCCCACCTTCACCCAGGAGGCCCCCATGCCCAGAAACATCCCCCTCGACGAGCGAATCATCGTCGCCCTCGACCTGCCAAGCGCGGCTGAAGCCAAGGCCCTGGTCAAGCGCTGCGAATCCCATGTCCGCTTCTTCAAGATAGGCCTGCAGCTGTTCATGGCCAGCTGGTTCGAGACCGTCGACTGGCTGCGCGACCGCGGCCACCGCGTCATGCTCGACCTCAAGTTCTTCGATATCCCCGAAACGGTCAAACTGGCGGTGGAGCAGCTCAACAGCCGCGGCGTCGACTTCGCCACCATCCACGGTAACGACGCCATCGTCCGCGCCGCCGTCGCCGCCCGCGGCGATATGAAGCTGCTGGCGGTCACCGTCCTCACCAGCTTCGGCGAGGACGACATGCGCGCCATGGGCATGACCGGCAGCATCGCCGACCTGGTCGCCCTGCGCGCGCGCCGGGCCTTGGAACTGGGCTGCGACGGCGTGGTTTCCTCGGGGCTCGAGGCGGAGACCCTGCGCCGCGACCTGGGCGAAAAGCTGCTCATCGTCACCCCCGGCATCCGCCCCGGCGCCAACGTCCGCGACAATAGCGACGACCAGCAGCGCATCGTCACCGCCGGCCGCGCCATCGCCGCCGGCGCCGACCATGTGGTGGTCGGCCGGCCGATCAGCAGGGCCGCCGACCCGATCGCGGTCATCGAGGAGATGCAGAACGACATCGGCCTGTTGAAACTCTGACCGAACGGGGCGACGGCTACGCCTGAAACGCCATGAAAAAGACAGGAATTGACAGATTGCCGCGCATCCTGTTTGATAGAGCGTCCCCACAGAGGAGAGGCGCATGAAGATCAGTGAAGTACCCCAGGACAACGGCATGATTGGCGATTATGGCCGCGAGGTCTGCTACGCCGTCGACGACGAGGGCCGCTACACCCTCACCGCAAGCCTCGGCTGGGAGGCGAAGAATATCGTCAACGACCAGGCCTGGGAGATCATTGTCCAGGAAACCGCCCGCGCCCATCGCCTGGTGCAGCAGGGCGAGCTGAGCCCCATCGCCTACTATCAGGCCCGCAACCAGATGGACCTCGGCCTGCTCGCCCGCTATGTCGGCATGGCCAGGTGGCGCGTGCGGCGGCACCGCCGGCCGGAGGTCTTCAAGCGCCTGCCGGAGCGCATTCTCCTCCGCTACGCCAAGGTCTTCGCGCTCTCCATCGCCGAGCTGCGCACCGTGCCGGCCACCTTCACCGCGGAGCTCGTCCGCCAGCGTCCATGAAGCAGCGCATCGCCTTCGACCACCGCCAGTCGGCGCACTGCGAGAGCGGCGTCACCGCCAACCTCCTCCGCCACTACGGCATCCAGTGCTCCGAGGCCATGGCCTTCGGCATCGGCGAAGGGCTGTTCTTCGCCTATCTGCCCTTCCTGCGTGTCAACCACCTGCCGCTGACCACCTTTCGCGGCCCGGTGGGCTCGATCTTCGGCAAAGTTACCACCCGCCTCGGGGTCAAGGTGCAGCGCCGCCGCTTCCACAGCGAGACCGCGGCCATGGAGGCCCTCGACGAGGGCCTCGCGCGGGGCCTGCCCATCGGCTGCCAGACCGGGGCCTTCTGGCTGCCCTACTTTCCTCCGGCCTTCCGCTTCCACTTCAATATGCACAACCTGGTGGTCATCGGACGCGAGGACGACGACTACCTGATCAGCGACCCGGTCTTCGAGGAGGTGGTGCGCTGCCATCGCGACGACCTGCAGCGAGCCCGCTTCGCCAAGGGGGCCCTGGCGCCACGGGGCGCCATGTACTGGCTGGAGTCGGCCCCCTCCCACCCCGACCTGGCGGCGGCGGCGCGCCACGGCCTGCGCGCCACCTGCCGCACCATGCTCTCCACCCCCCTGCCGCTGGTGGGAGTGCGCGGCATCCGCTTTCTTGCCGGGCGCCTGCAGCGCTGGCCGCAGCGGCTGGGGCGGGAGAGCGCCTTGCTGCACCTCGGCCAGCTCATCCGCATGCAGGAGGAGATCGGCACCGGCGGCGGCGGCTTCCGCTTCATGTTCGCCGCCTTCCTCCAGGAGGCCGCCCAGCTGCTGCAGCTGCCCGAGCTCGCCACCCTGTCCGAAGGCATGACCCGCGTCGGCGACATCTGGCGCGATTTCGCTGTCTGCGGGGCAAGAATGTGCAAGGGGCGGGAGCGCGACGACGACTCCTTCGACAGACTCGCCGCCACCCTGCGCCGCTGCGCCGACGAGGAGCAGGCGGTCTACCGGCAACTCCTCGAGGTAGTGCGATGAGCGTCGCCACGGCGCGGCAAGAGGTGGCCGCCTCGCCGCTGCTCTCGGCCGGTCACCTCTTTCTCACCTACCCCGGCGCCTCTGCCGCTGCCGTCGAGGACATCTCCCTCGACCTCGCCCCCGGCGAACTCTGCGGCCTCATCGGCCCCAACGGCGCCGGCAAGACGACGCTGCTGTCGATCCTCACCACCCTGCGCCGCCCGGACCGCGGCACCCTGGCCATAGGCGGGCGCGACGCCCTTGCCGACCCCGCCCTGGTACGGAGGAGGATCGGCTACGTCCCCCAGGACCTGGCCCTCTACGACCGCCTCAGCATCCATGAGAATCTGCTCTTCTTCGCCAGCATGTACGGCCTGAAAGGTCGCCTCCTCGGCGAGAGGGCCCTCTTCTGGCTCGACCTCTTCGGCCTCGCCGACAAGCGCCACCGCCAGGTGCGCGCCTGTTCCGGGGGCATGAAACGACGCCTCAACCTGGTTATCGGCCTGCTCCACGACCCTGAACTGCTCTTCCTCGACGAGCCGACGGTGGGCATCGACACCCAGTCGCGCCACCTCATCCTCGACAAACTCCTCGACCTCAACCGCCAGGGCATGGCGATGATCTATACCTCCCACTACCTCGAGGAGGTGCAGTCGCTGTGCCGCCGGGTGGTCATCATCGACCGCGGCCGCATCGTCGCCGAAGACAGCCCGCAGCATCTCCTCTCCCGGGCCGAAGGCTGCTCCAGCCTTGTTGAGCTCTTTTTACAGACCACCGGCAGCGCGCCGCGGGAGTGACCATGGGACCACGGCGCCTGCTCTCTCTCATCGGCAAGGAACTGCGCCTCCTGTGGCGCGACCCCAGCGGCATGGCGCTGCTCTTTCTCATGCCGGCCTTTCTCGTCGTGGTGGTCACCCTCATCCAGGACAAGGTCACCGCCACCAGCGTCGAAGTGCTGCTGGTGGACGAGGACCAGGGCGAAGTGGCCGGGGAGATCCGCCTCCTTTTCAGCGGCATGGACACCATCCGCCTGGTGGAGAGCCGTAATGGCCAGCCCCTCACCGCCGCTGCCGCCCGGGACCTGGTGGCCGCCTCGACCTACCAGTTCGCGGTGGTGCTGCCGCAGGACCTCAGCGCCAAAGGCCTCCTCGCCGCCGAGCGCGCGGCGCGGGCCAGCCTCTTTCCCGGGGAAAAGGAGGTGGCCGCCCCGGCCGTGCCGGAGATCCTCGTCATGTTCGACCCCACGGTGCACGGCAGCTTCCGCGCCGCGGTCAAGGCCGCCCTCGATCAGGCCCGGGCGGCCATAGAAACCCGCCTGCTGGTGGAGAAAAGCCTGGCCCTGCTCCCGGAAAAACTCACCGCCGACCTGCCCCCCTACCTGGCCAGCGCCCTTCCGCGACCGACGCTCTCCGCCCGGGAACTGCTGCCGCAGCTCTTCGCCGAGAACCGGCTGCTGCCCCTGCGCGAGCAGTTCCGCACCGCCATGGGCTTCATCGCCCAGCCGACGGCGGTGCAGCAGAACGTGCCAGCCTGGGCCATTTTCGGCATCTTCTTCATCGTTGTGCCGCTGGCCGGCTCGCTGCAGGGCGAACGTGACAACGGCACCCTGCAGCGCCTGGCGATCATGCCGGTGGCCAAGGTCACGGTACTGGCCGGCAAGATCATCGCCTATGTCATCGTCTGCCTCCTGCAGTTCGCCGTCATTCTTCTCGCCGGCATGTACGTGCTGCCGCTCCTCGGCCTGCCCGCCTTCGCCCCGGGCGATCAGCCCCTGGCCTTCGCGCTGGTGGCCATGGCCGTCTCCTGCGCCGCCTGCGGCTACGGCATCCTCCTCGGCACCATGGCCAGGAGCTACGAGCAGATAGCCGTCTTCGGCCCGGTGTCCATCGTCATCGCCGCCGCCTTGGGCGGCGTCATGGTGCCGATCTACGCCCTGCCCGAATTCCTGCGGCCCTTATGCCTCTTCTCCCCCCTCTTCTGGGGGCAGAACGGCTTCTATGACCTGCTGCTGCGCCAGGGCGGCCTGGCGGAGATCGTCCCCGAGGTATTGTCGCTGCTCACGTTTGCCGCCGCCACCCTCGCTGCCGCGCTCTTGACCGCACGCAAACGGCGAGGCGCCGCATGACGAGGCGCAAGGCCCCGGCCGGCCCGCCGGAGCCGGCACAGCCCCCTTGCCGGCGACAGCTTTCTGCCATGACCGCAAGGTGGCCGACCGCCGCAGAGGCCAGCGGACAGCCAGGAATTGCTTGTCATGTGCGGGGAGCAGTGGTCTGCTGCGGCCTTGGCCGTCGCCCTTTCCTTCTCATCTCAACATACCCGTGAAACCATGCGCATCGTCCTCGTCAATCCCCCCAACTGCGGCCGCTCCATCCCCGAGGAGGAGTACGGCATCACCTCCCTGAAGATGATCTTCCGCGGCGAGCCGCTGGCCCTGGAGGCCTTGGCCGGCAACCTGCCCGGCCACGAAGTGTCGATCATCGACCTCAAGGCCGAGCCGGAGGCGGAGTCGACATTGCTCGCCGGGGGTCCGGCCGCCGATATCGTCGGCTTCACCGCGGTCACCTGCGAGGCCAACACGGTGATCTCCCTGGCTGAACGCCTCAGGGAAGCCCATGGCGGCCGCGGGCCGGTGATCGTCGTCGGTGGCCACCACGCTTCCCTCGACCCCGGCTATTTCCACCGCCCGGCCATCGATTATGTGGTGGTCGGCCTTGCCAAGCTGAGCTTTCACCTGCTGGTGGAGGACCTCGCCGCCGGACGCCAGCCCGACATCCCCGGAGTCCTGGCGGTGCGCCCTGACGGCCCGCGGGAGCCGCAGCCGCGCAGCTACAGCGTGGCGGACCTGGTCGACCACCAGGCACCACGCTACGATCTGGTGGCACAACACCGCCACCGCTACGTGATGAGCGGCGTCGGCGGCAAGGTCGGCTTCGTCGCCACCGCCTTCGGCTGCACCCATCGCTGTTCCTTCTGCGCCATCCCCTCGCTCACCGGCGGCCGCTACCTGAGCCATAGCGTCGAGGCCATCGTCCGCGACATCGGCCTGCTCGGCGACATCCCCCTCATCCGCTTCGTCGACGCCAACACCTTTGGCGATCGCGAGGCGGCCCGGCGCCTCGCCGAGCGGCTCATCGAGCTCGACCTCGGCAAGAAGTTCGTCGCCGACGTGCGCGCCGACACCATCGTCAACGACCCGGAACTGATAAGGCTGTGGCGCCAGGCCGGCCTGGCCGCCGCCGTCATCGGCTTCGAGGAGATCGACGACCTCCGCCTCGCGGCGATGGACAAGCGCAGCGCCCTCGACCAGAATCTCGCCGCCCGCCATATCCTCAAGGGGCTGGGCATCCGCATCATAGGCGACTTCATCATCGCCCCCGACTACCTTCACCAGGACTTCGACCGCCTCGAGCAGTTTCTCGACTTCTTCCCCATCGACCTGCCGATCCCCTCGATCCTCACCCCGCTGCCGGGTACGCCCCTCTACCGCCAGCGCCACGGCGAGCTGACCATCACCGACCTCGACTACTACACCTTCTCCAACGCGGTGCTGCCGACGGCGCTGCCGCAGAAGGAGTTCTACAGCCGCTACGCCGGCCTGATGAAGCACCTTCACCACCACATAACCCCCAACACCTGACAGCCGCCCCATGGAAATCTACATCAACGACCTCGCCTCCTTTCTGCCCAACGCCCCGGTGGACAACGACCATATCGAGGAGGTCCTCGGCCGCGTCGGCGACCTGCCGTCGCGCACGCGGCGCCGCATTCTCGCCAACAACAAGATCCTCACCCGGCACTACGCCCTCGATCCGCAGAGCGGCGCCCCGACCCATAACAACGCGCAATTGACCGCGGCAGCGGTGCGCCGCCTGCGGCCCCACGGCGGTTTCAACCCCTCGCACATCCAGTGCCTGTGCTGCGGCACCGCCAGCCCCGACCTGCTCATGCCCGGCCACGGGGTGATGGTCGCCGGGGAGCTGGGCCTGCCGCCCTGCGACGTGGTGACCACCGCCGGCATCTGCGTCGCCGGGGTCACCGCTCTCAACTACGCGGCGATGAACGTCCTCTCCGGCACGGTGGCCAACGCCGTGGCCACCGGCTCGGAGCTGGCCTCCTCCTATATGAGGGCCGGGTTCTTCAGCTGTCCGCCGCAGTCCGAGGCCGACCTGCACAAGAGCCCGATCCTTGGCTTCGACGCCGATTTCCTGCGCTGGATGCTCTCCGACGGAGCCGGGGCCGCCTATCTCTCCTCCCAGGCCAATCCCGAGCGACCCTGTTACCGCCTGGAGTGGATCGAGAACCGCTGCTATGCCGGGGAACTGGCAACCTGCATGTACGCCGGCGGCCGCAAACTCGAGGATGGCACCATGCGCAGCTGGCGCGATCGCGCCACGGTCGCCGAGGCGGCGGCGGACAACCTCTTCGCCGTACGCCAGGACGTCAAGCTGCTCGACCGCTATATCGTCAGCACCGCCATGGCCGACACCCTGCCGGCGGTGGCCGAGAAGCGCGGCCTGCGGCCGGAAGACGTGCAGTGGTATCTGCCGCACTACTCATCGGACTATTTCCGCGACCGCTTCTACCAGGGGATGAAGGACGCCGGCTTCGAGATCCCCTACGAGAAGTGGTTCACCAACCTCGCCAGCGTCGGCAATATCGGCAGCGCCTCGATCTACCTGATGATGGAGGCGCTGCTCTTCTCGGGGCAGCTGCGCCATGGCGACAGGGTCCTCTGCTTCATCCCCGAGTCCGGCCGCTTCACCCACTGCTTCATGCTGCTCACCGCCATAGTCCCCGGCGGTGCGCATCGCTGAGGCCCGCAAGGTCTCCCCCCGCCGTGGCGAAAAACCATGGCGGGACAGGGGAGAGACAACCTGCGGCGTCTGGGCCTAACACCCTCCCAGGCCCGCCAGCGCCCTGACGCCGCCCTGGCCTCAGCCACTCCCTTACCAGCCCGCCCGATAAGGGCCACCCCCCACAAGCCCGCCGCCCCCGCGCGACGACCGCTCCCCGCAATGAATGCCCTGGCCAGTTACGACGCAGGATGATTCAAGCACCTTCAGTCTGTCAGTTATTTTGTTAAGAGAAAAATTTTTGGGGTTTTTCCCCAGTAACAGATAGAGAAATTTCCTCGAGATGTATCTCGTAGGTAAATTTACTGATAACCTTTTCACACCATATAGATAGCGGACTACATGGCTCAGCATATGGGTCCATGTACGATATAGGTCATGAAATTACAGGCTGCTTTTCAAAACACAAGAATATCGACGTAAAAAAATTGAGATTTTTTTTATCGCCTTTGACGATTTACACCCGTCCCGTCAGAAAATTGCAAGATGCGGCTGGTATCCTATGCGCCTCGACAGACACGGCGGAGACATTCGCCAACACCACCACCCCAACCGGCACAAAAGACAATGGAAACCACCAACCACCACAGCGGCCTGCTCGCAGCCGCCATCATCTGCAAGCTCCACGGCAACCCCCTCGACCCCGAACAGCTGCGCAACCGCTTCGCCTCGACAAAGCAGAGCCTCAGCGCACTGCAGCTTGCCCGCATCTGCGGCGAGCTCGGCGTCAAGGCCAAGGTGATCGACAAGGACATCGCCGACGTCGAGCCGGCCCACTTTCCCCTCATCGCCCTGCTCAACGACGGGCAGTTCGCCGTCGTCGCCCGCCTCGACCCGCAAGGTCAAAAAGCGCTCTTCCACGACAGCGAGGGCGGCCGGGGAGAGTGGCTCGACATCGCCCGCCTCAGGGAACGCCTCGCCGGCACCCTCGTCCTCCTCAGGCCCAGCGGCGACATGGCCGCGGCCAGAACGCCCTTCGGCTTCTCCTGGTTCCTGAGAGCCGCCGGCAAGTACCGCACCATCCTCCGCGACTGCCTCCTCGCCTCCTTGTTCGTCCAGGTCTTCGCGCTCTTCTCGCCGCTGGTCTTCATGATCGTCATCGACAAGGTCCTCGGCAACAACAGCCTCAGCACCCTCGACGTGCTGGTGCTCGCCCTGATCGTCGTCTCCCTGTTCGAGATCCTCCTCAACGCCCTGCGCACCTATCTCCTCTCCCATACCGCGCACCGCATCGACCTCGTCCTCGGCATCCGAGTCTTCAAGCATCTCCTCACGCTCCCCCTGGCCTACTTCGAGAACCGCCGCGTCGGCGACACCATCGCCCGATTGCGCGAGCTTGAGGGCGTCCGCCAGTTCATCACCGGCCCCGGCCTGATGCTGCTGCTGGACCTGCTCTTTCTCGTCGTCTTCCTCCTGGTCATGCTGCTCTTCAGCCCTTTTCTCACCGCGCTGGTGGCCCTGACCCTGCCGCTGCTCTTCCTCTCCTCCTTCGTGCTCAACCCGATACTGCGCGACAGGCTCGAGGACCGCTACGCCACCAACGCCGAGAACCACTCCTTCCTGGTGGAGACCCTCTCCGGCATGGCCACCATCAAGGCCAGCGCCGCCGAGGCGAGAATCCAGGAAAAATGGGAGGAAAAGCTCACCCACCATGTCAAGAACGCCTTCTCCGGCGGCAACTACGCCAATCTCATCGGCCAGATCACCGCCATCGTCAGCAAGTGCCTCTCGGTGCTGCTGCTCTGGTTCGGCGCCAGGGAGGTGCTGCACGGCAACCTCACCGTCGGTCAGCTGATCGCCTTCAATATGATCTCCGCCCGGGTGGTCGCGCCCATCCTCAGGCTCTCCTCGATCTGGAAGGAATTCCAGCAGACGAGGATCTCGGTGTCGCGCATCGCCGATATCTTCGACTGCCCGGCCGAGCCGGGGTTCTCCCCACGCAAGGTCGCCCTCCCCGACATCGCCGGCCGGGTGGTCTTCGACCGGGTCTTTTTCCGCTACCACCCTCAGGGGCATGAAGTGCTCAGCGACGTGTCGTTTGCCGTCGAGCCGGGGGAGGTGGTAGGCATCGTCGGCAGCACCGGCTCCGGCAAGACCACCGTGGCCAAGCTGCTGCAGCGTCTGTACGTGCCGGAGCGGGGCCGCATCCTCATCGACGGCATCGACCTGGCGGGGGCCGACGGCACCTGGCTGCGCAGACAGCTCGGCGTGGTAGTGCAGGACGGGATGCTCTTCAACGCCACCATCCGCGACAACATCACCCTCAACGCGCCCTACCTCGAACTGGACGAGGTCATCGCTGCGGCCAGGCTCACCGGGGCCCACGATTTCATCCTCGAACTGCCCGAGGGCTACGACACCCCGGTGGGCGAGCGCGGCATCGCCCTCTCCACCGGGCAGCGCCAGCGCCTCGCCATCACCAGGGCCCTGGCCGGCAACCCGCGCATGCTCATCTTCGACGAGGCTACCAGTTCCCTCGATGCCGAGTCGGAGATGATCCTCCAGAACAATATGAGGGAGATCTGCCGCGGGCGGACGGTGTTCATCATCGCCCACCGCCTCTCCACCGTGCGCCATGCACACCGCATCATCACCATCGAACGGGGACGGGTGGTGGAAAACGACCGCCCGCAACGGCTCCTCGAGGCCAAAGGCCGCTTCGCCACGCTGCACGGCATTCAGGAGGTCAACTATGCCTAATCTCGAACATTCTCCCGGAGCTCCAACACATCCTGAGCCGAGCGGCCTCCTGGCAAAGCTACGCCAGAACTGGACGGCGCGGCGCGACTACGAATTCCTCCCGGCAACCCTCGAAGTGCTCGAACGGCCACCAGCCCCCTTCATGCGGCTGACGACCCTGCTCCTCGTCCTTCTCGCCGCAGCCGCCATCACCTGGGCCTGTCTGGCGCATATCGACATCGTCGTCAACGCCGCCGGTCTGGTCATCCCCAGGGGCAAGGCCAAGGTGGTGCAGCCCCTCGAAGCGGGCACCGTCACCGCCATCCATGTCGCCGACGGCCAGCAGGTGCGCCAGGGTGACCTGCTGGTGTCGATGAACGATACCGGCAACCTCGCCGACATCAAGGCGCTGCAGCAGGACCTCGCCCAGGCCGGCCTGACCCTGCTGCGCCTCGAGGCCGAGCTACAGGGCGACAGCGGCCTCTTCCTGCCACCGCCGGGAACGGATGAGGAGGCGGTGGCCCTGCATCGGCGCCTGCTCGAACAGTCGGTGGCCGCACAGAACGAGCGCCTCGCCACCCTGAGCAGGGATATTGACAGGTGCCGTGCCGAACACGAGGCGAACCGGACCAATCTCCGCCGCCTGCAGGAGACCCTGCCTCTGGTGACCGAGCTGTACGAGAAAAAGAGCGCCCTGGCCGCGCGCAAGCTGCTGTCCGAGAGCGAGCTCCTCCAGGCACGGCTCGACCTGACCACGGCCACGCACAGTCTCGCCGCCATGAGGAGCCAGGTCGAGGAGTCGGCGACGGCGCTGCAGCGCAGCGGCGAAGAAAAGCGCCTCGCCGAGACCGTCTACCGCCGCGACATCCTCGCCCAGGCCACCGAGGCGCGCGGCAGGAGCGAGAACCTTCGCCAGCAGTTGGCCAAGGCCATGGACAGAAAGAATCAGCTCGAGCTGCGCGCCCCGGTGGACGGCATCGTCCAGCAGCTGGCGATCAGCACCGTGGGCGGGGTGGTCACCCCGGCCCAGCCCCTGTTGGTGATCGTGCCGCTGGAGGGTGGCCTCGAGGTCGAAGCCAAGGTGCTCAACAAGGACATCGGCTTCGTCGCCAAAGCCCAGCCGGTTTCGGTTAAGGTCGCCGCCTACCCCTTCACCCAATACGGCGATCTGCGCGGCTCCATCGACTGGGTGGCCAGCGACGCGGTCGTCGACGAGAAGCTCGGCCCCTATTTCCCGATCCGCGTCGCCGTCGGCGACTGCCTCCTGCCCAACATCGTTAATGGCCGCCAGGGGACACTCAACCCGGGGATGGCCGTCACCGCCGATATCAAGGTCGGCAAGCGCCGGGTCATCGAGTATTTCCTCGGCCCCATCCTGCGCTACAAAGATCAAAGTTTACGGGAGATGTAACACATGACCACCAGCACACCACCCCACAATTCCACCTCGACATTCAACACCAGCTCGCCCCATGCCTCCCGGCAGCACACCGAGGCCACCAGCGAACATCTCCTCTCCCACTCGCGCCGCATCCTCGAGCGGCTGCCGGCGCTGGGGCCCATCGTCCTGCTCTACATGCAGTCGCCACTGCGCCGCCTGCAGTTTCTCGCCGACCTCGAGTGGCTGCTGATGCCGCCGCTGATGCTCGGCCAGTGCAAGCTCTATATGAAAAAGCGCTACCCCATCTCCTTTGCCAGCTGGGCCTTGCTCGACCAGGCCGCCGAAGACCGGCTGACCGCCAATGCCGGCCGGCTGCGGCCGGAAGACTGGCAGTCGGGGGATCGCCCGTGGCTGATCGACCTTGTCGCACCCTTCGGCGGCCTCGACGTCATGCTCGCCGATCTGCGCCGTAACGAGTTTCCCGGGAAAAGACTGCGCTTTCTCGCCCCCGACCCCCAGTCAGGCAGGCTCACCCCCCAGGACCTGCCACCCTGGGAGGAAGGGGGCGAGAAACCAACGGAGAGAGGGGAGGTGCCACGGTCATGAGTCCGTTACGCCCCCAGAGGGCTGCGAGGTCCATCCCGCCCCTCGTGCCCGTTACGCTGCTCCTGTTCTTCGCCGTGCTCCTCGCCTCCCTGGCACCGGCACGCAGTCTCGATGACCTCCTGCACCTGGCGCAACGCCACGACAGGCAGCGACAGGCGGAACTGCACAGCGCCACGGCGGGAGAATACGATGGCCTGCAGCTCATCGCCGCCTATGGCCCGAGCGTCACCCTCACCGCCAAGGCCAGCGACACCCGCCACCACAGCAAACCGAATAGCGAAGAGCACGTAGAGAGTTCAGCCAACTTCCGCGAAGGGGAAGCGCTCATCACGCTCGAGCAGCCCCTGGTCGATCTCGTCAAAGGCAGCCACCTCTTGCGTGGCATGGTGGAGATGGACATCGCCGTGCTCCTGCGCGACAAGGCGGAACTCGATCTCCGCCTGCGGGTGGGCGAGCGCTGCTATGGCTTTCTTGGCGCCCGCACCGCTTTCGATCTCGCCCATAAGGAAGGACTGGCCTTGCAACAGCAGGCGGAGAACGTCGCGACGCGACTGAGCCTCGGTTTTGACACCATCACCAGCCTCCACGAGGCGAAGGCCCGCCAGGGACTCGCCCGGGCGGCGACGATCTCGCGCCGCATCGAACTCGACAATGCCGCCAAAGCCCTCGAAGAACTGATCGGCGAAGCCCTCGGCGAGGATGTCGACGACCTGGCGCCGGACTTCGTCCCAGCGGCGCCGGGGCACACGCAGCAATGGTGGCTGGAAAAAGCGCAGAAGGGCAACAGCGATCTGAAAATCAGACGGCTGCAGCTTGAAGCAGCCGAATATGAATACCGGGCCGCCCAGGGCCAGTTCCTGCCCAGTCTGGCGTTTTACACCAGCTACCGAGGACGCACCAGCTCCGACGGCCTGGACGGCTATGGAGAGGATCGCGACGAGTTCGAGACCGGACTGCGTCTCGACCTGCAGCTTCTTGCCGGCGGCCGGGACACCGCTGCAGTGCTCGCCGCCGCCAACCGTGCCAAGGCCGCCCGGGCAAGGCTCGAGGCCAGCGACCGCGACGTCGAGCGGCGCCTCCTCTCGCTGTGGCAGAGCGTCGAACACACCGCACTGCTCGTATCCGCCAATCGCCATGCTGCCTCCGAAAACGAAGAGGCGCTCAAGTCCACCCTGGCCGCCTATGACGAGGGAGGCAAGGTCCTCCTCGATGTCCTCAACGCCCAGCAGAACCACTACCGCTCTCTCGGGGCGTATCTGAACTCACGCTACGACTACATGCTGCTCCTCGAGAGGCTGCGGCATGCCGCCGGAGGCGAGCCGCCGGGGGAAGACACGGAACTCGACGCGGCGCCTCAGACATGATCACCAAAAACCAGAAAGGATACAGACATGAACCGCATCATCCCCCGCACCGCCTTCTTCCTCCTCTTCTTGTTCCTTGTGTCAGGTTGCAGAACGACCAGATACGACCTCAGTTCGATCCACCTCGACAAAGTGCCCAAAAGCACGGCCGGCCTGGCCATCGCCGTCCAGGATCTGCGTCCCTTCGTCCTCAGCGGCGAGAAACCGCCAAGCTATATCGGCATCCATAGAGACGGACTTGGCATCCCCAAGGACGGGGCGAACACTGCCTCGGGCAAGGCGCTGGCGGAAGACATCGCCACCGTGTTGGCCACCAACCTCGCCAGACAGGGCTTCACCACTCGAACTTTTCTTCTTTCCCCTGAGGATGACGAACAAACCTCCATCCGCAAGGGAGCTGCCTCGCCGGCAGACAGGATTGTCATCCTGCGCATGGAGATGTTTCGCTCGGACAGCTGGGCCGAAGTGGAACTAAGGTGGAAGTTCCGCCTCGACATCTACGATGAACAAGGCGCGCGCCTGGCCTCCGAGGAGAACGAGGGGCTTGCAGATAGCCTCAAACGTAACCTCACCGGGGCCATCTCGGACGGACAGGCGCAGAAGGCGCTTTCAGAAAAGCTGTCCTCCATCCTCGCTGATCTGCTCGCTACTCCCGCCTGTGTCAAGGCTCTTGAAACCGGGGACTGGCGCCACGGAAAGCAGGCCGCAGGGGCTGGGCAAAAAGGCGAACCTTCCCGGCCAGCCCGGCCAACCGCTCCACAAGATCGGACCAGTACCGGTCCTGATACCGTCCAGTCGATTCTCGCCAGTGGCAACTACCAGGCCGTTCGCGACTGGGCGAAGGAGCAGGCGGTCCGGGAACTACGACACTCCCGGGAGATGCTCGATTTTTTTGCCGAACTCATCTGGGAGCAACGGGGCAAGAGCGACGATATCCTGGTCGATGCCCTGGCTTACCTCTGCCTGGCTATGACGTACAATCAGAACCCGCGTTACCGCTTGCTCATGGAAGTCGTCAGAAACGAGGCGCGAACCAAGAAACTCCGCAAGTACGCGAAAAACGCCCTGAACGCCATACCGGTGGATGCCGCAGTGACGCAATACGTTCCCGGAAAAGGCCAGACCCTCGTGCCTATAAGAATGAACATGGCGCCACCGCAGCCAAGAGCTACAGGCCAGAGTTTTGCTGCCCTTGAGATCAAGAACTCGCGACACTGACGGCCTTTGCGATGACCGAGTATTTCACTTTGACATCCCCGAAAAGCAACCTGGTGGACATGGAGGTTGATAATGGCACACATCTCTCTTTCGCGAAATAGTAAATTGTCAGGTTTTTTATTACTTGCTCTTGCCATCATACTTCTCGGAGGATGCGCGCTGATGGAAATAAAAAGGGGAAACGGCGTTATTCGCCATGTAGACACCATCAAAAATGTCGATGGCTATGGAACCAATGTCTTGCGCTGGCATCCCGATAGCAGGCATTTGGCAGTCTCAGGAGGAGGGAAGAGGTGGATTTTCATTTGGGATACCAAGGAGAAACGACTGGTCAATACTGTGGACAAATTTGGTCAGGGATTAGAGAAAGCAATGGCTTTTTCTCCCGATGGTAACTATCTGGTTGGCAAGCTTCACTCCGGCGAATGCGTTAATCAAAAAGGAAAATACAACGGATGCATAGCACTCTGGTCTGTAGCGGAGAACTATCGTTTTGTCGATAAAATTTCTTCGGACGGAACAATGATTCTCATACCGGCTCCAGGAAACCGGGTTTGTTCCTATATCAGTGGACCTTATATGGATAAAACTCCGAAGCTGCGGATTATTGATATCCCATCCTTTAGACGGATCGAATCCCATATTAATCTTGATGGGCCAGATGCCGTTGCATTCAGTCATAATGGGGAAATGCTTGCTGAAACATATAACACATATGGCATTAATCCTTTCGATAGGTCAGGAGACAGGTTCCATCTGCGAATGTGGAAATTTCCAGAGATGGAACTTCTCTGGGAGCTGCACGATGTTCATAAAGGATCGATAGTTTCCCTCGCCTTTTCCAAGGACGACAAGTATTTGGTTACAGGCCCTTTTTCCAGCGACCAGAAAGCGATTAAAACGCCCGACAAAAAATACCGTATTGTAAAGGCGTATTTGGAACCGATGAAACAATTTGAGGCAACGACGGGATCTTTCGTTCGAGATATCGCAAAACTCGATCAGTTCCCTAACCGTCTTCATTTCCTCGATGATCGTTATCTCCTCGGGGTAATGGGACCGAGGCGGGAGATCATCATCTGGGACTTTCTTACCGGTAAGGAGATCGATAGAAAAGGCATTTCAGCGGACAGGTTTAGCTGCACGGCCGAGCTCAGTCCGGATGGCAAGAAGCTCGCTTTCGGAAAAAAGGATGAGGTTCTCCTGTTCCAGTTCGACCTCCCGCAGGCCGATAGCTGATAACGCATGTTTTTCTCTTGGAGATCCATTATGCCTAAGATTGATGAACTCACACCAATCGATCGAAAATCGACATCGGAAACTACTAACATTTTGAAAATGTTTTTATATCAGTTCCGCGGGATTAAAGATTTAGGAACCTATTGTTCGATTATTCTGCTTGCCCTTTTTATGATAGCTGGCTGTGTTAGCTGGAAATACGATATGTGCCGTCATTCATTCCGTTTCGACCTTGATATACACAGCCCAAACATGGAAGTTCTCGATTACCAATACGGGAGCAGTCGACAATTTTGCACCTACAAAGAATTCGAAGGTGGTATGACCAAACGGTCAATAAGTGGAGTCATGGCTAGAGGGGAGTTTCTTTATGTGAAATGGCGCGACCAACAAAACGGCCAGGTTTTTGAGGATCGAGTAGAACTTTCCGGCCGACTCCCTACAAAAATCACTGGATATACAGTGACATTTTATGTCAAAGGACCGCAATTGTATGTCTACCTGCTTTCACCTCGAAAAGATCGGCGCCCGAGTTCCTGGCCAGAAGGGCCTTTAAAACTTTTCCGACACCTAAAACAATACGAAATCTATCCCAGTAAGACAGATTGGAGTTTCCTTGAAGAACATCCGGCTTTTATTTCGAGGAGGGACCGCAATGAGTACTGAAACACTCAACCACCTTGATCAACAAGAAATAGCTCTGGCCATCTTAAAATTTCCATCTCTGGGAAATGTCACTACCAAATATCACATCTACCGTTGTATTTCCCACGCCACCCTAGATTCATTTATTGTTCCAGCCAAGAAAGTCATATTCATTGCAACCAATAAATACCTTCAGTGGTCATCTAGGTCCAGTGATATGTTGGCAAGAAATTTGTTGAATGAAATATTATTCATGATCACTTGCTTCAGTCGACGAGTAATCCGCACCGAGATTCTCTCTAGAAAATTTCTATTGAGGGCTGCGGCTACGGCATTACTATCTTTGTCAATTTCTGGATGCGAATGCCTACCTCTTTACGCAGTATGGACAGACCGATCATCTCTAGGAGATGATATCGTTTCCCTGATGATCAAAGATACAGGATACGATCGTTATAGACCAGGCAAATGGGAAGATTTTACAAGTCAATTTTTTTCTTCCTATAAAGATGAGCAAGAAGTTATGAAATACTTCAATTCAATAGGTGGGACCTGTTGGAGTGATGCCATCACTGATGGATATACTTGTCGAGTAATTCGAGAACTTACAAGATACACACAAAAAACTATTTGTAGCGAGCCAAAACTCCAGAGGATTGATAAGGTTCCATACATCTATCGCTTTAAGAAAAATTATAACAATAAAATTGTAATTACAAAGATTGACATTGATGTCAGCTTTCAATCAATCAAACCATTTGATTGGTAATACATACATAACATATGGGAAACTTCACAATAGAAGCAAGGCAATTGTCCATTAGGCCAGCTGCGCATGATTTTTGGGTTCTGAAAAATGATCAAAACCAGATCATTGCTGAACTGCATGGGCTCGCATTCTCTCCATCTCAGGGCAAAACAATTCCTATAGGCTTCAGAGATGAAGATAAACTTTATGCGTATGTCATTCCGCATACTGATGAATACGCGAACAGTTTGCCTCCAGATCTCCTGACACGATGTAAAGATGAAGTCAGTGGATTCTACGTCCATGAAAACCAAAATTCCAAAGAGATTTACACTGGGCCTGATGCGCTCGATCGTTGGAACACTGCGGTAGCTGCGATACATACAATAAACGAACAAAACCTCTCGTATCCCAAATTTGGTGGATTAGGCAAACTTTACGGGTTGCTCGGCGAGCCGGCCAACAGCAATTCCGTGTATTCCACGTTTGCAGATATCATGGGTATCACCGCCTATGATTTCCCATGGGTGCTCGAACCAGGTTTTGACGAAAGGATTTCGCTTGGCTACAGCCTTTCCTCTCATCCACGAACTACCCTTACAGAAAACAGTAACTCGTACTATTTCACCTCAATTCCGAGCATCTTCTCGCAAGTCCCCGAACTGTGGAAATCCCGTACAGAGATCGCCGGGGCGGTGCAGGAGATCGAAACTCTCTCGGTGGTGCAGAGCAGGCTCTCCACTTATGTCTCGATGGCTCACGCCACCTCAGCCATGACCGGGGCGGCGACATCCGCCACCGCAACTTCCCTCGGCAACGCATTGCCGGACATTGGCTGCTTCAACAGCACTAAAAATCGAAAAATTCCGTCCCGTGCCAATGTTCTCACCTGTAGGCCAGGAGCGATACAAGATCTTCGTCGATGCCCTGGCTTGCCTCTGCCTGGTCATGACGTACAACCAGAACCCGCGTTACCGCTTGCTCATGGAAGTCGTCAGAAACGAGGCGCGAACCAAGAAACTCCGCAAGTACGCGAAAAACGCCCTGAACGCTATACCGGTGGATGCCGCAGTAACGCACGGTCCCGGAAAAGGCCAGACCCTCGTGCCTATAAGAATGGACGTGTCGCCACCGCAGCCAAGAGCTACAGGCCAGAGTTTTGCTGCCCTTGAAATCAAGGACTCGCAACACTGATGGCCTTTGCGATGACCGAGTATTCCACTTTGACATCCCCGAAAAGCAACCTGGTGGACACGGAGGTTGAAAATGGTACACATCTCTCTTACGCGAAACAGAACATTGTCAGGTTATTTATTAATTTCTCTTGCCATCATACTTCTCGGAGGATGCGCGCTGATGGAAATAAAAATGGGAAACGGCTTTATTCGCCATGTAGACACCATTAAAAATGTCGATGGCTATGGAACCAATGTCTTGCGCTGGCATCCCGATAGCAGACATTTGGCGGTCTCAGGTGGAGGGAAGAGTTGGATTTTCATTTGGGATACCAAGGAGAAACGACTGGTCAATAAAGTCGACAAGATTGCTCCAGGGTTCGAAGATGCCTTGGCCTTTTCTCCCGATGGTAACTATCTGGTCAGCAAACTCAAGTCGGATGAATGCACAAAGCCCAAAGGAAAATTTAACGGTTGCTTAGCGCTCTGGTCGGTAGCAGAAAACTATCGCTTAGTTAATAAAACTTCTTCAGACGGGACGATGATTCTCCTCCCTGCTCCAGGGAATCGGGTGTGTTCCTATCGGAGTGGACCCCGAAACGCTCAGCGGTCAAAGGTCAGGTTTTTCGATATTCCTTCTTTCAAACGGGTCGACTCCCATTTTGACCTTGATGGACCCGATACCATTGCCTTCAGCAATAATGGAACATTGTTGGCCGAAGCATATAGCACATACGGAAATATTCCCGCCGACAGATCTGAAGATAGATTCCATCTACGAATGTGGAAATTCCCAGAGATGGAACTTCTCTGGGAGTTGCACGATGTTCATAAAGGATCGATAGTTTCCCTCGCCTTTTCCAAGCACGACAAGTATTTGGTTACAGGCCCTTTTTCCAGCGACCAGAAAGCGATTAAAACGCCCGACAAAAAATACCGTATTGTAAAGGCGTATTTGGAACCGATGAAACAATTTGAGGCAACGACGGGATCTTTCGTTCGAGATATCGCAAAACTCGATCAGTTCCCTAACCGTCTTCATTTCCTCGATGATCGTTATCTCCTCGGGGTAATGGGACCGAGGCGGGAGATCATCATCTGGGACTTTCTTACCGGTAAGGAGATCGATAGAAAAGGCATTTCAGCGGACAGGTTTAGCTGCACGGCCGAGCTCAGTCCGGATGGCAAGAAGCTCGCTTTCGGAAAAAAGGATGAGGTCCTCCTGTTCCAGTTCGACCTCCCGCAGGCCGATAACTGATTACGCGCATCCTTGTCACGGAGACCCATTATGCCCACTATTCTTGAACTCACCCAGCTCGATCAACTTTCCTACTCCGAGGATCTTGCCAAAGATCCTCTATGGCTGAAGATGCAGGAAGTCGGATGGAAACATATTGGGAGATCATCAGAGCTTTTAGAAGATGAGGCAGGTTCTAATGCATCAGCCAACGGTTTTTCCGCCGATGCCTTTCTCTCCCCGAAAGGAGAAGCAGCGATCGCTATCCGAGGTACTGAATCCAGTTCGTGGAAAGACCTTTATGCCGATATGCAATTAAGCCTGCATTTCCCCCCTGATCAAAGTGATTCCGCAAAGGACTTTATTCTTGCCGCTAAAGAACAAATAGTCACATCAGGTCAACTTCTGAATGAGATCCATGTTACAGGCCACTCTTTAGGGGGAAATTTGGCGCAGCATATAAAGAACTCATACTTAGAAGAACTGAAAATAAACGTATTCGGCTTCGCAATTGCCGACCCCGGCAGCGCCTCAGAATTTCCTGACAGCGACCACTTTCTCCACCTGCAACCCGATGCGGATATCATACATCATTTCGGTGGACAGCATACTGGCAGACAGTTCACCCTCGACACCCCCATTCCCGGCTATGCCCTCCTGGAAGCTCACTCTGTTGACAATATCGCTGTAAACCTGGCTCTTTTTTACCCCCAGCTTTCCAAACTCACTCCCCAGGAGTTTCTTTCCCTTTCCGCAGACGAGCAATCGGCCATCCTCGATGGCAACACCATGCCTGACGAGCAAAAAGATCTGCTCTGGGATGCCGCCTCCAGCCTCAAGACTCGAGAAGACCTGGCTGCATTTTTCTTTCCAGCCCCAGGTACAGACCAGCGATTGATGCTCATCGACCATTATGCCGAGTCCGTTGCCGCCGACATCGAAACAACACTCTCCAGGATGCAATGGTACCAGGGGCAAAATGATCGAGAACAGACAGAGGAGTATGAAGCTCTCACCAGAGAGCTCTCCCTTCTCAAGTCAACCGAAGCCGATCTTGCGAGTCTCCGCCTGGATCTCGCCACGAGTGATCAGGATAAGCAAGATTTCGATTCCACCGAGGAAAGCTCTGAAAACTCATCAGGACCACCGCACACCTCCAGCATCTTCTCTCAGCTCCCCGAACTGTGGAAATCCCTTACCGAAATCGCCGGGGCGGTGCAGGAGATCGAAGGTGTCGGGTATCAGATGGAGTCATTGGTCGCCGCCCTGAAGAGTGGCAATGATCTGCAGATCTATCAGAGCACGGTTGGTCTGCTGCAGTCCCTCGACGCCTCCGTCCATTCCAACAGCGAGGCCTACCAAGCCTTCAGCAAGGAATATGGCCAGGAGATTGGCGGGACTCTGCAGCTGGCCGGAGCCATCGGCGGCCTTATCGGCCTGCAGAAGGCGCTGGAAGACGGCGACGGCTGGGCCATCGCCCAGAATGCCACCGCCATGGTCGGCAGTTCCATCCGTGCCTATAACTGGTTCAGCGATCCCAAGGCCGACAGCAGCTCGGTCCAACTGGCTGGCGGCGCCGCATATGCCGGGGCCGCCTCCTCCCTGGTCGGTCTCGGCATGTCGATCAGAAACTTCTCCGAGGTCATGCAGTCGGGCAGCGATATCGCCAAGGTCCAGGCGACCCTCTCGGTGGTGCAGAGCGGGCTCTCCACCTATGTCTCGATCGCTCACGCCACCTCAGCCATGACCGGGGCGGCGATATCTGCCACCGCAACTTCCCTCGGCAGCGCCTTGCCGGCCATCGGCTGCGCCATCGGTGTCGCCCAGGGCATCCTCTCCATTGCCGATGGCAATGTTCAGGCCGGCGTCGAGCAAATCGCCCTGGCCGCCGCGACCTATGCCCTCTACTGTATTCCGGTATACGGGTGGGTTGCCGCCATCGCCCTGCAGATCGGCATGGCCTTGTTCGGCAATGATGACCCGCCCCAGGCGACGCTCAGCTTCACCCTCGGCGAAGACGGCCATATCGAAACCCAGCTCAGCGGCGATAAGGGGATGAGGGAGACGGTCAATGCCTTCGCTCCGCTCTTTATCGAGGTCATGGAAGCCTACCGGCAGAGCGGCGGCCGCCTGGAGATCGACGGCATGCTGCCCTGCCTGACCATGGTCGACGGGGGAAGCTCGTCCATCGCCTTCCGCAACGACAGCGGCGGCAAGGTCAGCGTCCGCCTCGACGATATGTCGGGGGTACTGGAAGAGCTGCAGACGGTGCTTATCGCCCGCGATCGCGGCGAGCGGCTGGAGTCGGCAGTCCTGGTTGCCCGTGACGTGCATGGCGCCATCGATCTGGCCATGGTCGACGCCATCATGGCCGGCTATGGCTTTACCAAAAACGGCATCACTTATACCTATGGCGAGACTGGCGACCTGCGCGGCTACAGTGCCGGCAGCGGCGTCCTGCGCGGCGGCGGCAACGCCGGACCGCAGGGGCAGCACTTCGCCGCCACGGCGGTTCAGTCGCTGCCCCTGCGCGAGGAACAGCTCCCCATCCAGCGCATGGGGAAAATCCTCGAGGTCATCGCCCTCGACAACACCTTCTCCGGGGTCGGCACGGATCTGCTTCTCATGGCCCTGGGCCTGACCGGCGGCCTAGCCGGTCTGGCCGCCGGCACCGCTGCGGCGGCGCCGCTTGCCCTCCCCCTCTCCAACGGCCGCCCCCTTTCTCCCGAAGAGGCCAGGGATGCGACCGTGGAGAGCAATGCCATCCCCGCCGAAGACGCCGCCCTTCCCCGGGACAGCGCGCAAGGCGGCGGGCAGATCGATGAAGCCGCCCTGAACAGTGCTAGCTTTGCGGCCACCAGGCCCTGGCTCGAGCCGCTGCCACCGCTGGAGAGCATCGGCACACCACTCCAGCAAGACCCCCATGACTGGCTGGCACTGCGGCGCGATGGCAGCAGGAGCGGCTGGCGCGGCCGCCCAGACAGCGACGATCTCACGCCCCTGGCAAAAGCCGGCACTGCCGCGTCGAATGCGGCAAGCCTGGCGAATACGCCGCAAGCCGGCAGCGACCGACAGGCGGAAACCCGCCACAGTCCGGGGGAAAGCTTTAGCGGGTATCGCCTCGGGGCGGAGGAGGCCGCCGCCCTCCCCGATGGCCCGGCCCCTGCCAACGGGCCAATCTTCCGCATGGCCGCCGATACCCGGCTGCGCTTCCTCTTCCCCGAGCTCAGTGACGACCTGCAGCACGGCCAGTATGGTGACACCGCCAGCAGCCTCCGCTTTGTCTCCTTCGGCGCCGCCAAGGGCGGCTCGGTTTCCCTGGACGCCAACGGCGACTGCCGCTTCCAGCCGTCGCCGGGGTTCACCGGCACCGCCTCCTTCAGCTATCTGCTCGAAGACACCTCCGGCCGCCTCATCGAAAAACAGGCGGCGATCATCGTCGACGGAGTCAACCGGCCGCCGGCCCTGGAAGACGACCATGTCTCCCTTGCCGAGGGCGAACCTTTCCCCCTCGCTCGGCTGCTCGCCAACGACCACGACCCCGATGGCGACCCACTCTTCATCGATCACGTGAGCGGCCTGAGCGGCGGCCGGGTAGCCCTCTGCAACGGAGAACTCACCTACCTGCCCGATCCCGGCTTTAGCGGCGAGGTGACCTTCGCCTACTGGGCCGCTGACGGCTACGCCTACCCGGCCATGGCCAGGGCCACCCTCAGCTATGGGGATGCGCCCACGCCGCCAGCTCCTCAGGACGACCGATTCCTTACCCTGGAAGGGCGCAGCCTGACCGTCTCTGCTGCCCGCCTGCTGCATAACGACCGCGAGTACGACGGTCAGCCGCTCACCCTGGTCAGCCTCGGCCCAGCCGACCATGGCAGCGTCGAGCTCATGGACGACGGCTCCATCCGCTTCACCCCGGAGGCCTGCTTCTCCGGCCTCGGGCCCGGCTTCTCGTACACCGTGGCTGACGGCTCCGGGCTCTCCGCCTCCGCCCATGTCGCGGTGGAAGTGCAGGATCTCCGCCAGCCGCCGCAGGTGGTCGCCACAAGCCACGGTCCCATCTACGAAGACAACCCCCTGGCCTTCACCGCCGAAGAGATCGCCACCTTCGTTCACGATCCGGATGGCGACCAACTGCGCCTCGAGGCCGTCGACAATGTGCGCGGCGGCAGCTTCGTCGCCTCGGCCGGCCATTTCACCTTCATCCCCGACGAGAACTTCTCCGGCATCGCATCCTTCGACTATGTGGTCAGCGACAACCATCGCGGCACCGCCGCGGGCCACCTCGAGTTCGAGATCCTCCCGGTCAACGACGCGGTGACCGTAGGCGAGGACAGCCTGAGCACCGCCGAGGATGTGGCGGTGTCGGTCCCCATCGCCCTGTTGCTTGCCAACGACCACGACCCGGACGGGCCCAGCGTCCTCTTCGCCGGCCTCGGCCCTGCCGAGCACGGCACCGTCGAGGTGCAGGGCGACGAGATCCGCTTCACCCCCGATGCCGAGTATTTCGGCAACGAAGCCGGCTTCACCTGCCTGGTGGCCGACGACCAGGGCCTGATCAGCTCCGGCCGGGTGGCGGTATCAGTGACACCGCGTGACGACCCGCCGACCTTCGCCACCCTGAGCCTGACCCTCTGCGAAGACAGCCCGCTGATCTTCGACAACGCCACCCTGGCCCGTGTTGCCAGCGATAGCGATGGCGACGCCCTGCGGGTCTCGGCGATGGAAGCCACCAGCGGCGGCACCGTCTCCAGCGAGGCCGGCCTGTTCACCTTCACCCCCGATGTCGACTTCCACGGCCCCGGCGAGCTGCGCCTGACCATCAGCGACGGGACAAGCGAGGCCACGGCCACCCTGCAGCTCTCCATCCTCCCCGCCGACGACCCGGCCACCCTGGCAGCAGTCGACCTTTACACGACAGAGGACGAGGCGGTGTCGCTGACCACCCTCTCGCTGCTCGCCGGTGCCCACGACAAAGACGGCCCGCTGCGCTTTGCCGGGGTGGCCGATGCCGAACATGGTCAGGTGGCGGACGACGGCCAGGGCACGCTGGTCTTCACCCCCGACGCTGACTACTGCGGAGGAGCCGGGTTCACCTACGCGGTCGAAGACCCCAGCGGCGGCCGGACCCTTGGCCGCGTCGCGGTGAACATCTTCGCCAGCAACGATAGCCCGGAGCAGATTGCCGCCACGTTGTTCCTTGACGAAGACACAGCCTTGCTCTTCGACGGCGACACGCTGGCCCGCTTTATCACCGACCGCGACGGCGAGGCGCTCACCCTGCTGTCGTTGATCGCGCGGGACGACGGCACCATCAGCCACGACGGCTCCCTCTACACCTATACCCCCCAGGCCAACGCCCACGGCCAGGGACAGGTCGAGTTCCTCGCCAGCGACGCCAGCGGCGCCACCATCGCCGGAACTCTCGACCTCGAAATCCGCTCCGTCGACGACCCGACCCGCTTCGGCGCCGACACCCTGTCCACCGATGAGGAAGAGGCGCTATCCGTCGCCATCGCCGACCTCATCGCCAACGATCACGACGACGACGGCCCGCTGACCTTCATCGATATCGCCGAGGTCAGTCATGGCAGGGTAGAGCGCGACGGCGGGCTGCTGCGCTTTCTCCCTGATCGCGACTATTCCGGCGAGGAGGCCGGTTTCGCCTACCGCGTCGAGGACCAGGAAGGCCACCAGGCCACCGCCTGGGTGAAGGTAGGGGTGCGCAACCTCCCCGATGTGCCGACAGTCATCGCCGACCGCCTGCACTGGCGCGAGGACACCCCGCTGGTCTTCACCCCCGAGGAAATCGCCAAATTTCTCTACGATGGCGACGGCGAGGCCTTCACCCTCGAGAGTGTCGACGAGGTCAGCGGTGGCGTCTTCACCACAGTCGGCGGCCTGCCGGCCTTCATTCCCCTGGCCGACTCTTATGGCGAAGCCGGCTTCTCCTACCAGGCGCGCAATTCCGCAGGGGAAACCGTCGCCGGGCAGCTGGCCATCTTCCTCGCCCCGATCAACGACCTGCCGACGGTGGCCCCCCTCCTCCGCGACGGCGTCGAGGGCGAGGCGGTCACCCTGGCGGCGGCCGACCTGCTGGCCTGCGGCAGCGACACCGAGGATGGCGCCACCCTACGCTTTTCCGGCTTCGAGAGCTCCTCAGGCGGCGATGTCTCTATCGATCGGCAGGGCCTGGTACATTTCCTCCCCGACCGCGACTTTTTCGGTGACGCCGCCTTCCTGTACCGCCTCGTCGACAGCGAGGGCGGGGTTGGCATCGGCCGGGTGGATATCGCCATCGCCGGGGTCAACGACGCCCCGGTGGCCACGGACGACGAGCGCATCCTCGCCTGGTCCAACAGCGCCTGGGAGAATGTTTACCGGCCCTCGACCTTCACCGCCAACGACTACGACGTCGATGGCGACCCCCTGCAGCTTGTCGCGGTGGGCCAGGCGGAATATGGCAGCGTCAGCCTTGCCCCCTCTGGCCTGCTGCGCTATGTCGCCCCGGAAGACGACTGGGTGGGCATCGACCGCTTCACCTACGAGATCAGCGACGGCAGCGGCCAGACGGCCACCGCCACCGCCTGGCTCGACGTGCGCATCAACACCCCGCCCGACGTCTACGCCGAGCTGCTCCTCACCGAGGAGGATGTCTGTTCGGTCATCCCCCAGGCCACCCTCCTCGCCAACGACAGCGATATCGACGGCGATGCCATGACCATCACCGCCGTCGACCAGGCCGAGCACTGCCAGGTCAGCCTGCAGGCGGACGGCTCCATCCTCTTTACGCCGGAGCTGAACTTCAACAACCTCTATCCCGGCCAGGCCTATTTCCGTTACACGGTCGGCGACGGCATCAGCGAGCCGGTGTATACCTATGCCATGTTCGACATCTCCCCGGTCAACGACGCCCCAATCCTCCAGGGCGAGCGCCTCTTCGGGGCGGTGGAGGACAACTCCTTCTCCTTTGCCGTCGCCGGCCTGATGGCCAACGACAGCGACGTCGAGATGGCCAGCCCCTGGGAAAGCGACGCCATCAGCTTCGCCGGCGTCGGCGGGGCGAGCCATGGCGACATCACCTGGGATCAGGGCAGCGGCACCATCTTCTATGTGCCTGATGCCAACTTCTGCGGTGTCGACAGCTTCACCTACGCCGTGGTGGACAGCTATGGCGCCGCTTCCACGGTTGCTTCCGAGATCTTCGTGCAGCCGGTCAACGACCTGCCCCTGGTCGAGGAGGATATCGCCTCCCCCGCCGAGGACAGCGTATGGAACTCCTACAGCATAAGCGGGCTGCTCGCCAACGACGTCGATATCGACGGCGACCGCTTGAGCATCATCGACCCGAGGGTGGTCGAGGGCGACGCCGAGGTGGCCATCTCCGGCGGCGACCTCCGGGTCAAACCGGCGTTCCGCGAAGACCGGGTGGTCATCGCCTATACCGTCTCCGACGGCAATGGCGGGCAGGTCGCCAGCCGGCTGACCATCCCCGACATCCGCGAGCACAACTTCGCCCCGCTCTTCTCAGGCCTCTACGATATCGCCTGGAAGAACAGCTATACGGTATGGTTCAACTTCCATGCCTCCGACCCCAACGGCGGCAACACCTGGGGCGATCCCGGTGAGATCGTCGGCATCTCCTGTTCGGCGCCAAGCGAGGGTTCCCTGACCGACGAAGGCTATACCTTCAAGTTCAAGGGCGATACCGAGGAGGCCACCCTCACCCTGACCGTCACCGACACCAGCGGGGCGAGCGGCACCATCTTCGTCGAGGTCGGTCGCCTGTCACGGGACGATGGGTATCACCAGTACACCCCGGTGGTCCTCGACCTCGACGACGATGGTGTCGAGCTCCTCGACATCGCCGCCGGCATCGCCTTCGACTGGAACGGCGACGGCCAGCCCCAGGCCTGCGGCTGGGTGGGAAGCGACGACGGCCTGCTTGCCTGGGACCTCGATGGCGACGGTGTCGTGCGCAGCGGCTGCGAGCTGTCCTTTGCCGGCTACCTTCCCGGGGCGACCACCGACCTCGAGGGTTTGCGCCATTTCGACAGCGACAGCAGCGGCAGCCTCGATAGCAGAGACGCTGCCTGGAAGGAGTTCGGGGTGTGGCGGGACGGTGACAGCGACGGCGTCTGCAGCCCCGACGAGTTCGCCGCCCTGGACGAGATGGGTATTACAGCCATCTCCCTGGCCAGCGACGAGCAGATAGCCCTGGTGGAAGGCAACATCGTCTTCGGCATGGGGACCTACGAGAAGTGCGACGGCACCGTCGGCCTGCTCGGCGATGTCGGCCTCTCTAAAGGCTCGAACGGTACGCAGGCCTTCGCCGAAACAGCAGCGGGAGGCGAGCCCGCCACCAGTACGCCTCTGCGGCTGGTGCCTGGTGCGGCTGGCGAGCCCCTCGCCATGGCGGTGCAGGAGGAGGGGCTCGCCACCACCACTGCCACAGGTCACGACCTTGCGGAGGGGGAAGGGACTGGTCTGGGAAGCGACGCCACCCTCGATTGCCACATCTCCCCATCAGCCGAAAGCATCGATCCATCCGCCGCAGCGGTACCCCAGCCAAGCGGGATGACCATTGCCGCCGCCTCTCCGCCGGCGATATCGGCAATGACGCTGACAACCGACTCGGCGAGTCAGGCAGGCGACGCCACATCCGCTGCATCCATGCTTTCACCGATGGAGGACACCGGCCAGGGCCTCGCGACAGCCCAGCCGGGAGATGGGTCGGTCATCGCCTCTCCAGCCAGCCCCTCCATGGTGGAGCAACCTTCGAACGGGCCGCTCGACCCCTCCCAGGGGTGCGACGCTCCACAGCACGACGACGCGTTTGCCAACGAGGTCAATCGCCTGGTCAGCCAGCTGCTTGCCGACATCGCCACCGGGCCGACTGCCGCCGACACCACCGACACTCTCACCCCTGCCGACACATCTATGTCCGAGCCGCTCCTCGACACCCCGGCGCCCCATCTGTCTCCAGGGGACGAAGAAGCCATCTTCCTTGTCTGAACGGCACAAAAAAGCCCGCCAAGCCCCGTTAGGGGGCCTGGCGGGCCAATGGTTACCACGACTGATCGGCGGTGCGTCAAACAACCGGCTGATGTTTCACGGGAAACGGTCGACCCTCGACCCGCCCGCGTCCTGCCATTACGCTCAGAAGGCCATCGACAGGGTGAGGCCACCGAAGAAGAAGCTCGACTCGTCGCTCAGGCTGACCGATTCGATGTACTCTTCGGCCTTGTCGGACAGCGGGAAGGAATAGGAAACAACCGGCTTGACGGTGAAGTAGCCGCCAAAGGGGATGGTCATCCCCAGCGACACCAGGCCGTTATGAAGCTGCCGATATTTCTCGGAAGGGTCGCCGGCTTCGGCGAAGCCACTGTCGTCGGAATGATAATAGCCGACCGAGGCGGCAGCATCGAGGGTGATATCCTTGACCAGTTCCTGGGAGTGGGAGACCCCGACATTGATATACCAGGCCGGGGTGTGGGCGATTTCCCGATAGACGGTGATGGTTGGGTTGAGCAGGGTGTTGAGGCCAACCGATCCGTACACCTCCTGGGAATCGGTGAGGCCGTCGAGACCGTAATAGATATAGCCGCCTCCCACTTTGACCGGGCCGAAGGTGGTGGCGTAGGAGAGGGTGAGGTCGGTTTCGTTGTACTTGGCGCCATCATAGGCCTCGTTGTCGGTATCGAGGTTGCCCCAGACATTGACGCTCGCCCCCTTGTAGCCGATGGTCGCCGAAGGCTGGACGACGATGCTGTCCTTGCTCAGCTCCAGCCCCCGCCACACATATTTGCTGAAGGCGCCGACATCAAGGCCCGCCGTCGGCTTGTCAGCCTCCTCGGCCATCACCGGCAAAGCGCTACACAGCATAGTCACGGCAACTCCTCCAACTGCCACCCATAGCTTCCCGTTCATGACGCTTCTCTCCCTTGAGGTTGATTCTCGACCTGGTGACCACCTCCACGATAGGGACAGCGCCGCTACGAGCGCTGCCGGTGGTCAACCCCATTTACAGAAGAGAAAAGCAAGGACCGGGCCAGGAACGCAAAAGACGAAAAACGTATGTATTTCAAACAACTAAGGAGGAACTGCCGGACAGAGTCTGCCAAGACCTCTCTGTCGGAAAGCTGCAGAAATGTGGAGGAGAACCGGGAAACCTGCAAAAATGTCGGTTTCGCCGGAAGGAACGGCCGTGAGCGGAGCGGTGCCCCGCCTGAAAAGCGCCGCTGTGCTGATGGCGCCGCCTCGCCGGAAGCGGCGCCATCAGCACAGCGGAAGACAAGGCTAGACGATAAAACGCAACTCCCTGGCCATGGTGCTCAAGGACTCGGCGCCATCGGCAGTAACCACCACATCGTCCTCGATACGCACGCCGTTGCGGCCCGGCAGATAGATGCCTGGCTCCACCGTATAGGCCATCCCCGCCTCCAGCAGCTGCTCGTTGTCGCCTCGGATATAGGGATCTTCATGGCACTCGCGGCCAAGGCCATGGCCGGTGCGGTGGGTGAAGCGGGGGCCGTAGCCGGCATCCTCGATGACCTGCCGCGTGCGGCGGTCGACCTCGGCACAGCTCACCCCGGGCCGTCCGGCGGCACGCCCGGCCTCGTTGGCGGCGAGCACGGCGGCGAAGATCCTTCTGCTCTCCTCGTCGAGGTCGCCGACGGCAAAGGTGCGGGTGAGGTCGGAGACATAGCCTTCAAAGGCGGCGCCCCAGTCGACGATAAGCAGATCGCCGGACGAGAGCGGCCTCGCCGAGGGTTTGGCGTGGGGGTTGGCGGCGTTGGGTCCGGCGGCGACGATCGGGGAGAACGGCAGGACAAGGTCGGAGCCATGGGCAAGCAGCTGCAGGAAGAGCTCGGCGGCAATCTCCTTTTCGGTGGTGCCGATGCGCACCTTGGCCAGGGTGGCGGTCAAGGCGTCCTCGGCGATGGTCACCGCCCGGCGCATGGCGGCGACCTCCGCCGCATCCTTTTTCGCGCGCAGCGCCGCGAACACCGCCGAGCCGTCGAGGAAACGGGCATCGCCACAGGCCTTGCGCAGCAGCTCGTACTCCAGCAGGCGCATTTGCCGGGGCTCCACACCGATCCTCGCGCCGCCGAGACCCAGCTCGCCCAAGGCGCTGGCAAACACCGCCGGCCATCCCAGGGGATTCTCGCCATAGGGATGAACCCGCAGGGCAAAGGGCAGGGTCTCCAGCTTCGGCAGCTCCAGCTCGGGAAGGACGATGGCCGGGTCGGCGCCAGGGACGAAAATCATTACCACCGGCCGTTCCATGAGGTGGAAGTTGAGCCCGGTGAGATAGCTGAGGGTCGGCCCGGCGTTGAGCGCCATTGCCGCAAAGTCGTGCCGTACCATTTCCTCCGCCATTTTCTGCAAACGTTCAGCCACTGCCATTCCTCCTAAAAAATGTTCACTGGCGGACCCCGGCACCTGGGCCGGAACCGCCCTTTATCCTGCCAGGATCATTGCCTGCCATGCCGTCACCGCGCGCCTCGTCGCGGCGCCGGCTGCTGCCGCTCTCGGCCGATCGCCACCTTCGGCAAGCGCCCGGCGGCCTTCCGAGCCACTCCACCTCGGCGCAACATCGCAGCGCAGGGTCAGAAAAAGACGCACCACCCTCTGTTCGCCGACAAATGCCGGAGAAGGCGGGAGCGCCCCGCCTTCTCCGCTCACAATATCAGATGGTGATCTTCGCCCCGAGCTTGGCGACGAACTTGGCCAGCCAGGCGGGATGCGCCGGCCAGGCCGGGGCGGTGACCAGATTGCCCTCGACATGGGCCGCATCCATGTCCACGGCCACGTATTTTCCACCGGCCAGCCCCACCTCCACCGAGCAGGCGGGATAGGCGGAGCACTCGCGGCCGGCAAGGACCCCGGCGGCAGCGAGCAGCTGCGCCCCGTGACAGATGGCGGCGATGGGCTTGCCCGCCTCGGCGAAGTGTTTGACCATGGCCACCACCTTGTCGTTGAGCCGCAGATATTCCGGGGCGCGGCCGCCGGGAATGACCAGCGCGTCATAGGCCGCCGCATCGATGGCCTCGAAATCGGCGTTGAGGGTGAAATTATGGCCACGTTTCTCGCTGTAGGTCTGATCGCCTTCGAAGTCATGGATCGAGGTGCGCACGAACTCGCCGGCCTTCTTGCCGGGGCAGACCGCATGCACCCCATAGCCGAGCATCAGCAAGGCCTGAAAGGGCACCATCACCTCATAATCCTCGACATAATCGCCAACCAGCATCAGGATGTTCTTCGTTGCCATGAGTCTTTCCTCCAATGTGGGTTTTACACAGTGTGTTCTTTCCCTGTCGACCGTAGTCGACCGCCGCACCGCAAATTCCCCTAGAAACTATGGCCGGAAAAAGGATTGTCCAGCACTTTTCTCGGCCAACATTGATGGTGCCTCTGCCTCAGGCGCACCAGGCGCTTTTTGCGGCGCCACGGCTGCGCCGCGACGCGGCCCATGACAGGCCGCCGCATCCCGCGGCAGCCCTTTCCATACCCAGTCTGCCTGCCCGTCGTCACCCGCCGCGCCACCTGAAAAATCCCTCGCAAGGGGGCGGACAAAAGGACGGTGAGAAATGGCGATGACAATACCCTCCGGTTTTGTATAATGAGCCCCGGACCTCCGCCCCGGCCCGGCGGCGCAGGCGGCTGCGCGCCTCCCTGTGGACATCACCTCCATCGACTCAAGAAGAGAGACTGCCCATGAATCCTCGACATCTCCTCCTGCCTTTACTCATCATCCTCTGCCTTGGTGTCGGCTGCGCCAAAAAAAAGGAGGAGTCTCTCGCCGCAGGCAGGGCGGCCATCGTCCTGCTTACCCTCGACGGCCAGCTCGAGGAACAGAGCGCCGACCAGGAGCGCGAGCTGCGCATGACCATCGACTGGATGGACCGCGATCTCCTGAAGATCTTTCGCGACGGCGGCTTCCAGCCACTGCTCATCAAGGAGATGGGCGAGTATCGCACCGACCAGGGGAAACTGCTCATCGTCGATGTCGAGCGCTTCAACCCGGGCAGCCGCGCGGCGCGCGCCTTCGTCGGCTTCGGCGCCGGGGCGGCTTCCCTCGACCTCAGCTATAAGCTGCTCGACGAACGCGGCGCCCTGCTCGCCGAGTGGCGCGACGGCGTAGGTTCCAGCAAAGGCCCGACCTACTGCGCCCAGACCCTCAACCGCCGGGCCCTGGAAAAGGTCACCGCCCTCCTCGGCAAATAAGGTCCCCTGGTCCGGCCTGGGGAGCCCCCTTGCCAGAACATCGCCCGTTTTTTCTCGCCTGGCCAGGAGATGATGACTATCTTCCCAGGCAAAGACCGCAGCCGGGGCGGGGCCAGTCCCCCGTCCGGCACTTGACCCTTGAGCCTCCAGCTATACGCCGATGACCGCCGACCTGTTCTTCCTTTCCGTTACCTGGCTGGGCTCCCTCTACGTCCTCGGCCCGGCCGCCTTCCTCGTCTGGCTGCTGGCGCGGGCTGGAGGATATGGCGTCGGCCACCTGCCGCTCCTCAGCCTCTTCGTCACCGCCATCACCGTCCACCTGCTCAAGCTGCTCTTTCGCCGTGCCCGCCCCGACTCTCTTGGGCTGCTGGTGGAGATGCCCGGCGACTGGTCCTTCCCCAGCGCCCATTCCGCCCAGGCGGCCTCGTTTTTTTTGACCCTCGCACTACTCGCCAGCCGCACCCTGTCGCCACCGGCAGCCGCCCTGTGCGTCATCGTCTGCCTGGCGATCGTCGTGACGGTGGGCTGGTCGCGGGTCTATCTGCGCGTGCACTACCCCTCCGACGTCCTTGCCGGCTTCCTGCTCGCCGCCATCGTCGTCACCACCATGCATTTCCTCTATCCCCCGGCAGAGGGCCACAGCGGCTGAACGACCAACGAGAACGGAGAGGAGGGCGATCATGTACAACAAGTTTTTGGGAATCGGCGAAAAGGGCTATCACCCGCTGCGCAAGATCAAGGTCTGCCTGTCCGGGCTGCGCTTCGCCATGCGCTACGATTTCAGCGTCGCCTACAAGATGTACGTATCCGTGGTCATCCTCGCCCTCTCCTTCGTGCTGCGCCCCTGGGTCGATTCGCTGCTCATCGTCGCCGCCACCTGCTTGGTGCTCATCGCCGAGCTCTTCAACAGCGCCATCGAGGCCCTGTGCGACTTCATCGAAACCAACGAGAACCACAAGATCAAGGTGATCAAGGACATCGCCGCCGCCGCGGCCGGAGTTTCCATCTTCTTCTGGACGATCGTCATGATCTCCGAGACCTGCGAACTGTGGCAGGCCTTCCATCCTTAGGAGGAGACCTCTTCGCCTGCCAACTGTTTCGTCTGCCCAGGAGCCCTGCCATGACCGAAGCCGCCATCCTTGTCGTCGACGACGAAAAGGCCTTCACCGAGATCCTCGCCACCCGCCTCACCAGGCGAGGCTTTGCCGTTACCACCGCCAGCGATGGCGACCAGGGCCTGCAGTGCCTGCGCGACAACGAGGAACTCGCCGTGGTGGTGCTTGATCTGGCCATGCCGGGAAAAGACGGCCTGAGCACACTGGCCGAAATGAAGCGGCTGCGTCCGCTGACCGAAGTGATCATGCTCACCGGACAGGGCTCGGTGGCGGCGGCGGTAACCTCGATGAAGCAAGGCGCCTTCAATTACCTGCAGAAACCCTGCGATGTCGACGACCTCGCCGCCACCATCGCCGATGCGCTCAGCCACCGCCGGCAACGCCAGAAAAAAATCCTCGAGGTGCGCATGGATCCTTTTTTGAGCGGTGAGAAACGCCGCGAGATGATCGAGGCCATTCTCGCCGAATAGCCCCATGGCAGAAAGGGCGGGTGCTTTCCGGGCATGTGCCGGGAACCTTTTCTGCGGGCAGTCGATTATGTGTCAGGCAGAGAAAAAACGATAAGACCCTGGAAGGGGTCTGAGGTTTTACGCTATAATCCACCCATCGCCCCCTGCTCCGACAAGAGCGGGAAGCCATCGCCACCCAGCATCGTCGGCCCCGCCGGCACCTGAGGCAGTCATCGTCACCCCACATGCGGTATCGCCAGGTTCCCTGTCAATGGCCAAGGATACGTCCAACTCGAAGGTCTCCGCCGACGTCAAGCGCAACCGCCTGATCATCAGGCTGTTCGGCTCGGTGCAGAAGCGCGACATCGAGCGCATCTATACCGATATCCGCTTCTGCGTCGCCGACCTCAAGCCCGGCTTCGCCGTCATCACCGACCTCACCGAGGCCCGTATCGGCCATCTCGCCGGCATCAACACCTTTATCAAGATAACCCGCTATCTCAGCGAGAAAAAGGTCGGCCCGGTGGTCCGCGTCGTCGGCCAGGCCAAGGTGATCTTCACGCAGATCGCCAAGCTCAGTCAGCAGATCAGCGGCTACCAGGCCATGTATGCCAAGGACATGGAGGAGGCGGAGGTAATCCTCGCCGACCTCATCGACAAGAAACGTCAGGTGGGGTAGGTAGCGACGCGCCCAATGGTCACTGGGCCTTCTTCCACGGCTTTTCCTCGCCGCGGCGCAGCCTGGCGATGTTTTCGTGGTGCTTGATCCAGATCAGCGCGGCGATGACCAGGGCGGCGGCGATGGCCGGCCACGAGGCCCCGAACAAGAGAAGCCACAGGGGCGCCAGGGCCGAGGCGAGCAGGGAGCCCACAGAGACGAAACCGGAGAGACGCACCGCGAGGAGGAAGACCGCCAGACAGACGACGATGGTCGGCGGCGACAGAAAGAGGAAGACACCCAGCCCGGTCGCCACGCCCTTGCCACCGCGGAAGCCGAGGTACACCGGGAACATGTGGCCGATGACCGCCATCACTCCGGTAAGGGCGACGATCAGTTCGCTCTGGCCTTGACCGCCGAGAACGACGCTGGCCAGCCACATCGGCAGCAGGCCCTTGAGGCAATCGCAGATAAGGGTCAGCACGCCGAGCTTTTTGCCGAGCACGCGGTTGACATTGGTGGCCCCGATGTTGCGGCTGCCCTCCTGCCGCACATCGACGCCCACCGACTTGCCGATGACCAAACCGAAAGGGATCGCCCCCACCAGATACCCGATAATCGGAAACACGATTTCCATAGCCGTCCTCATCCTCTGCGCAGTCGTTGGCCGCCGCCTTCCGGGCGAATGTCGCTCATGACACAATACTTGCGTCGGGAAGTCAACAGTTTTTGAGGCGCCCAGGGGCTTAGCCGAAGGTGCCCGGCCACCACTGTAAAAGCCCGCCGGGCGACGATTGGAGGCTGCCATCGGCGAGGGCAGTGCTTATCGTGCAAAGCATGGCGAAACCATGGCCGCTATGGTAAAGTTTTGCGGTAACGCGGCGTGTGCCGTCCCTTCCAACCAGGTGAAGTACCCGATGAGTGTTCGCAAGATCTTCAAATATCCGGCCCCGGTCCTCCGGCAGCCGACGACAACCATAACCGCCTTCGACGACGGCCTGGCCAAGCTGGTGCAGGACATGGCCGACACCATGTACGACGCTCCGGGCATCGGCCTGGCGGCGCCGCAGATCGGCGAATCGCTCAAGCTGATCGTCGTCGACACCTCCAGGGAAAACGAGGAGGAGCAGAGCTTTCTCCCCATGGTCAACCCGGAGATCATCGCCCACGAGGGCAGCCAGATCGACGAGGAGGGCTGTCTCAGCGTCCTCGACCTCACCGCCAGCGTCAAGCGGCATAAGAAGGTCACCGTAGCCTATCAGGACCTGCAGGGTCAACCTCACGAACTGAGCGCGGAGAACCGCTTCGCCGTTGTCCTCCAGCACGAGATCGACCATATCAACGGCATCCTCTTCATCGACCATCTCAGCCCGCTGAAACGGGCGCTCTACAAGAAAAAAGTCAAGAAATGGGCGACCGCCGAGGAGCCCGCCGAGCCATGAGCGACAAGAGGCTGCGCATCATCTTCATGGGCACCCCGGAGTTCGCCGCCCAAGTTCTCGAGGTGCTGCTCAGTGGCCCCGACCAGGTGGTGGCGGTGGTCAGCCAGCCGGACCGCGCCCGGGGCAGAGGGAAGAAGGTCGCCCCGACGCCGACGAGGGTGGTCGCCGAGGCAGCCAACATCCCGGTGCTGCAGCCGGAAAAGATCCGCACGGAAGAGTTCCGTAACGGCCTGCTCAGCTATCGCCCCGACCTCATCGTCGTCGCCGCCTACGGACGCATTCTCCCGGCGAGTCTGCTGCGCCTGCCGCCGCTGGGCTGCATCAACGTGCATGGCTCGCTGCTGCCCGCCTATCGCGGTGCCGCGCCGGTGCAGTGGTCGATTATCCGTGGCGAAAAGGAAGTCGGCGTGACCATCATGCAGATGGACGAGGGGCTCGATACCGGCGACATGCTCCTTCAGGCGAGGCTCACCCCGGAACGCGACGAGACCGCCGGCAGCCTGATGAGCAAACTGGCCGCACTGGGTGGTGCCACCCTGCTGCGAGCCATCACCGGCCTCAAGGACGGCACGGTAATCCCCACCGCCCAGGACCACCAGCGGGCGACCCTCGCCCCGATGCTCACCAAGGAGGATGGGCGCATCGACTGGACACGCAGCGCCGAGGAGATCGAGCGCCTGGTGCGCGGCCTCGACCCCTGGCCATCGGCCTACACCTTCCTCGACGATGCCCGCCTGCGCCTCTTCGCGCCCGAGGTCGAATATCTGACCTGCGACAGTGCGCCCGGCTCCATCCTCCGCGCCGACTCGCGCGGCCTGCTGGTGGCCTGCGGCAAACACGCCATCAACTTTAAGGAACTGCAGCCGGAAGGGAAGAAGCGTATGGCCGTCGCCGCCTTCTGCTGCGGACGCCCCGTGCCGGTCGGGACGGTGCTGCAGGCGCGGGGCGGAGAAAGCGATGACTGAAGCCGGGGCGAGGATCGCCCATCTCGACTGCTTCTCGGGTGTCAGCGGCGACATGCTGCTGGCCGCCCTCATCCATGCCGGGCTCGACCGCGAATTGCTCCAGGCCGAGCTCTACGCCCTGCCGCTTCCCGGCCTGAGGGTGAGCGTCGCCGAGAGGATGGTCCAGGGGATGAGCTGCCTGCAGCTTATCGTCGACAGCGACCCGCACCAGCAGCTGCGCACCCTGCCGGCGATCCTCGCCCTGCTGAACGACAGCCGCCTCTCCCCGCAGACGGTGGCCCGGGCGGCGGCGGTGTTCACCCGGCTGGCCGAAGCGGAGGCCAGAGTGCACAACCTGCCCGTCGAAGCGGTCCACTTCCACGAAGTCGGCGCCGTCGACACCCTGGTCGATATCGTCGGCGCCGTCCTTGCCCTGGAACGGCTTGGCATCAGCCAGCTCAGCTGCTCGCCCTTGCCTCTTGGCGGCGGCTTCGTGCAATGCGCCCACGGTCTCCTGCCCCTGCCGGCCCCCGCGGTGTGCGAGTTGCTGCGCGGCATCCCCAGCTATGGCGTCGAGTTGCTGCAGGAGCTGGTGACCCCGACGGGGGCGGCGCTGGTGGCCGGGCTCGCCACCACCTTCGGCCCCCTGCCGCCAATGCGCCTTCTCGCAGTGGGCTACGGCTGCGGCAGCCGGCAGCTCGAAAACGGCCAGCCCAATCTGCTGCGCGTCTTTCTCGGCGAGCCGGTCGCCGTCTCCGAAAGCCAGCTGGTCGAGATCGTCGAGACCAACCTCGACGACTGGAGTCCGGAGGGCTTCCCCTATCTCTGCGAGGTGCTCTTTGCCGCCGGGGCGCTCGACGTCGTCCTCACCCCGGTATTGATGAAAAAGGGCCGCCCCGGCCATACCCTGCAGGTCATTGCTTCTCCCGCCACCTCACAGAAGGTCAAAGACATTATCCTCACCCACACCCCGGCCATCGGTCTGCGCTTCCGCCGCGAGGCGCGGCAGACCCTGCCACGCCAGGAGGTGCGCCTGCTCACGCCGTGGGGGGAGGTTGCCGCCAAAAAGGTGCTGACTCCGCGCGGTGTCGCCGTCTACCCGGAATACGAACAGTGCCGCATCATCGCCGCGGAACAGGGGATTCCCCTCGTCGACGTCTATGACGAGGTGCGTCGGCTGGGAAAAGGCGAGCAATGGACAAGCTGATCCTCGCCCTCGCCACCGGCTTCTATGTCGGCCGGCTGCCCCGCGCGCCGGGGACCTGGGGCTCGCTGGCCGCCCTGCTGCCCTGGCTGCTCCTCAAGGACCTGCCGCTGGCCCACTATCTGCTCGCCCTGGCCCTGCTCTTCGTTCTCGGTTTTTTCGTCGCCGGCTCGGCGGAAAAGATCCTCGATACCCCGGATGCCGGCTGTATCGTCATCGACGAGATCCTCGGCGTCTTCGTCACCCTGTGCGCGGCCCCCTCCCACCCCCTGGCCTGGCTGCTCGGTCTGGCACTCTTCCGCCTCTTCGACATCACCAAGCCTTTTCCGGTCTCCTGGTTCGACCGCCGCATCGGCGGCGGCATCGGCATCATGATGGACGATGTCGTTGCCGGTCTCTACGCCCTGCTCGCCCTTCAGGTGCTGTGGCGCCTCGGCCACTTAGTCTTCTGAAAATAAAAAACCCGGCCGTGGGGGAGCGACGCTCCCCCACGGCCGGGATGCAAAAACACGCCAGGATCTTTTCTACAGGTTGTTGGTCTTGATCAGCAATGCCACCGCCGCCTTATAAGCGACGACGATCAGGGCGACCCAGCCGATGAGTAATACTGCAGCCATCTTGTGCTCCTCAAATTGAGTTGACGGTTCAATAGGCCTTCTTGTCGGCCAGGTCGCGCTCGTCGATCTTGCGGGCATCCATAAGGCGCCACACATAGGCGATATAGGCGAGAACGAAGGGGATGGCCAGGGCCACGTAGGTCATCGCCGTCAGCGTATAGTGGCTCGACGAGGCATTGTAGATGGTCAGGCTCGACTGCAGGTCGGCCTTGGAGGGGTAGAACGGGGTGTCGTTGAAACCGGCGGTGAAAAACACCGCCAGGCCGACAAGAACCGTACCCAGGCCGCCGAACCAGATGCCGGTGGTCGATTTGGCGAGACCGGTGCGCGTCACCCCGAGGATGACGAGGAAGAGGCCGGCGAGCAGCAGCACCAGCACCAGCGGCATGGCGAGGAGATTGCCGAGGTACTTGCCAGCCACCATGGCCACCGCGCCGTCCTTGCCGACGCCGAAGCCGTCGAAGAAGACCAGGCCGACCACCACGTAGAGTAAAAAGGGCAGCGAGAGGAGGAAGCTGCTCAGGCAGGATCTGCGCACCCGGGCCTCGAACTGCGGCAGCCCCTTGAAATCGATGTTGTTAACCAGGTACATCGCCCCGAGCACCCGGGCATTGAAGACGAGGAACAGTCCGAGGCTGAGGTTGAACAGCGAGAAAGCGGCCTCGAGCCCGCGCAGGGGGTGAGTCCAGGCCACCTGGTTATAGGCGTTGAGGGTAAAGTTGGAGCCAGTGAAGAAGGTGCCCACCGCCGCGCCGATGAGCAGGATGCCCACCGAGCCGTTGACGAAGAGGAAGAGCTCGTAGGTCTTCTCGCCGAGGAGGTTGTTGGGTTTCTTGCGATACTCGTAGCTCACCGCCTGGACGATAAAGGTGAAGAGGATAAGAATCCACACCCAGTAGGCGCCGCCAAAGCTCGTCGCGTAGAACTTCGGAAAAGCCGCAAAGAGGGCGCCACCGAAGAGCACCAGCGTAGTGAAGGTCAGTTCCCACTTGCGTCCCAGGGAGTTGATGATCAAAGACTTTTCGCGGTCGTCTTTAGCCACCTGCCAGAGCAGGGTCTGCCCGCCCTGGACAAAATTGAGAAAGAGAAAGAGGGATCCCACCACCGAACAGAGGATCCACCACAGCTGTTGCAGTGTCGTTATATCCAGCTTTCCGATCATATCACGCAACCTCCGGTCCTATTTTGATCTGCTTGAGCATTATCTTGATCTCCGCCAGCAGCAGCACGGCGAAGAGGATGAAGAAGAGCAGGAAAGTGCCCTGCACGTGGCCGGAGCCGATATTGGTGGCCGCCATCTTCACCGGCAGCATGTCCTGAATGGCCCAGGGCTGACGGCCGACTTCGGCCACCACCCAGCCCATCTCCGAGGCGAGGTAGGCAAGGAAGAAGGAGGCCACCCCGAGGCGCAGCAGCAGGCGGTTCTCGGGGAGGCGATCGCTGAGGCCGGCCTTGAGGAAGAAGAGCATGAGAAAGATGATGAACGTGCCGACGTAGACCATATAGTGGAAGGAGTAGTAGGTCGAGGCCACCGGCGGGACGATCTCCTCGGGACGGGTCATATAGCCATAACCGAGATAGTCCTTGTTGACATTGAAGCGCTCCAGCGCAGCCTTGCCGGCGGCATCGTCCCCCGCCTTGCGCGCCGCCTTGTAGGCGGCGAGGTCGGCGATGGCCTTCTTGCCCCGCTCGATCTTGTCGGCGGCGCCGACCAGGCCTTCGGCGCTGTTGCCGTAGACGAGGTCCTCGATGCCCGGCACATAACCATTCCACTCGCGGGTGGCGAGCAGGGCCAGCCCCCGCGGGATGGAGATCTCGAAGGCGAAGGGTTCCTGCCCGTCGCCCGTCTTCTTGCCCGGGGTGAGCATGCCGAAGGCGACGATGTCGGCGCCCCGGCTGCCCTTGTAGAGCCCCTCGTAGGCGGCCAGCTTCATCGGCTGCGTCGAGGCGTTGACAAAGGCCGATTCATCTCCGGTGAAGGCGGTGAAGAGGCCGGAAAGGAGGCCGAAGACCGAGGCGACGAGGATCGACTTCTTGGCCATGTCGATATGCCGCTTCTTGAGGAGATAATAGGACGACACGGCGATGACGAACAGCGCACCGACGACGAAGCTCGAGCTGGTGGTGTGGGTGAACTTGGCCACCGCCACCGGCGAGAGGATCACCTCCCAGATGTTCTGCATCTCGAAGCGGGCGCTGTCGGGGTTGAAGACCATGCCCACCGGGTATTGCATCCAGCTGTTGGCGACGAGAATCCACAAGGCGGAGAGGTTCGAGCCGATGGCCACCATCCAGGTGGAGAAGAGATGGAAGCCTTTGGAGGTCCGCTCCCAGCCAAAGAACATCACCGCGAAGAAGGTCGCCTCAATAAAGAAGGCGAAGATGCCCTCGATAGCCAGCGGCGCGCCGAAAATATCGCCCACCATCCACGAGTAGTTGGACCAGTTGGTGCCGAACTCGAACTCGAGAATGATGCCGGTGGCCACGCCGATGGCGAAGTTGATGCCGAAGAGCGTCATCCAGAACTTGGTCAGCCGCTTCCACTCCTCCTTGCCGGTACGGACATAGATCGTCTCGAAAAACGCGCAGAGGAACGACAGCCCCAGCGTAATCGGCACGAACAGCCAGTGGTACATCGCCGTCAAGGTGAACTGCGCCCGCGCCCAGTTCACCATGCCCAGATCCAATTCACCCATTACCGCATCCTCCTCTGTTCAGTGTGTTCCGCCGCCCCGGTGAGCTGCTGCAGCACATGGTCGGCCCGTTGTTGATCGTTGTCGAACGTCGTATTCAAAAAATCAGGAAAGAAAAAAACCTTGAGAACGGCAAACATCACCAGGAGCTTGATGGCGATGATTTTCCACAGGGTGCGGCCGACGGTCATGGCGCGAAAGCCGTCGCGATAAAAAGTGTAGCAGCGCCGCAGCAGGTTGTCGTTCATAATCGCTCCTTCAGGGGGCAAAGGCCCCGCTCCTGGCACTCTCCATCCCTGTTTCGCGGTGCCCCGAGGGAGTGGAGATGGGCCTGGGCCGAACGGCCGGCTGGCATCCACCGTCTCCTGCCTCTGATCAGGAGGACGGCCTGAGGCTGACCGGCGCAAAAGTAGACACAGAGGACCTTTCGTTGCTGCCTACCTTACCCAAATTTTACTCTTCACGTCAAGGCAATAAGAATCATTCGCACGAGGGATGGATGACAAAATGCTTTTTCTCGCCTGTGGGTTGACGCCGACAAGCGCGATACGCTACACTTTCAGCCTCCAGCGGCGGCTTGCAGCCAACTCGCCGGAATCGGATCGACATGACCCGCGGATGCCGAATGCCGGGCACAGTGGCACCGTCGCCAGGCTCCGCCGTACAGCCCCGCCCGCCCCTCCACAGACACCAAGGACACCATGATACGAGATCTCGCCCTTGCCGCCAAGGCATCCTGCAGCCTCGAGGACCAGGAATCCCTCGTCCCCATCATCCAACAACTGAAAAAGCTCGCCGAACTGACCACCAAGCAGGGAGTGCTGGCCCTCGAAAACGAGTTGCCGCAAATCAAGGATTCTTTCTTCAATCTCGGTGTTCAGCTGATTATCGACAGGGTGGAAGCCGACAACATCAAGGACATTCTCGACTCGGACATCTACTACAATCAGTCCAATGGGAGGGAACTGCTCAAGAAGATCATCATCCGCGAAGGCCTGCTGCGCATCCAGGCCGGAGATACCCCGAGAAACGTGCTCATCTGCACCAAGGTCTTTCTCGGGAGAGTGCCGGAAGCGGCGTTCCGTTCCTTCTGAGGGAGAACAGACGGTAGAAACGCCGCAAAGGGAGGTCAGCGGCCGTTTTCGAGAACGACGATCTCGACGCGTCGGTTTTTCGTCCTGCCCTCGGCAGTGGCATTGGAGGCGATCGGCTCCTCTATCCCCATGCCCATGACTTCAATACGCCGCGCCTCGATGCCGCTGGCGACGAGGAGCTTGCGCACCCCCTCGGCACGTTTTTCCGACAGCCTGGTGTTTTCGGCCGAGGCGGTCGACGAGGAGACATAGCCCTTGACCAGTATCCGTCGTTGCGGGACAGCTTTGAGCTTGTCGATGAAGTCACGCAGTTCGGCTTTGCCCTCGACGGTGAGTTCGCGCGAGTTGGCGGCAAGGGGGAGGACCACCTTGGCTGGCAGGGCAACGGCGGCCACGCCCTGATCGCTGCTGTCGGGGCTGGTCGAGGGCATGGGGGTGGCTGCCGCCACGGTTTTTGCCGCTGGATCTTGCTCGCCAGCTGTTGACGGCACTGACGAGGCCGAAACCACCGGCGGCAGCGGCGTTTCGTCACCTCCTGAGGAGCCCTCGGCCGACGCAGCCGCAGGCCGCGAAGGACTGGGGGGCTTGTCCCCCAAGAGCAGGTTGACCGCAGGACTGGGAAGCTGACCGCCACCAACCGGCAATAAGGGCGCGGCCGATACAGCCGTCACCGCAGACTCCCCGCCAATAGCCGGCAACAGGGGTGCGGCGGAGACAATCGTCACCGCCGACTGTCCGGCCGAACTCTCTGCAGCCGCAACCGAGACGCTGTCATCATGGTCAGCCGGCTTGGCAGGGATAACGTCCTTCAGCTCCACCGCCCTGCCGTCACCCGTCCCGGCAGGAGGCTGCCCCATCTGCCCTGCCAGCGGCGGGCTCCCCTGCCCGCCCTCCTTCTCCACCTCGACACGCTCCATCACTTTGACGGGCTCGACCACTGCCCCGCTATCCGGGCCTGATCCATACTGCCAGAACGCCAGAGCAAACCCTGCGGCCACCAGGCCGACAGCCCCGACCTGCCACAGCGGGAATCGGCGCTGCCTCTCAAGGTTGAAGCCGGTGACCACCCCAGGGGAAGCACCTGCTCCGGGGGTGAAACGGCCGCGGAAATGCTGCAGATGGCTCTTCTCCTTCTCAAGGCCGGCAAAATCCAGCGAGGTCGGTTTCAGGGGCAAATTGAGCTTCTGCGCGCATTCCTCGACAATCTGTTCGTCGATGTTACGCCTGCCCTGGACAAAGGCCGCCACCAAGGCATGGTCGCAGATGATGTTGAGACGCCTGGGCACGCCCATGGCGTATTGGTGGATGCGCCGCACCGCAGCGGTGGAAAAGATCTTTTCCGCACTGCCGGCCACTTTCAGGCGATGATCGATGTAGACTTCGCTTTCCTCGACGGAGAAGGGTACGAGATCGACTTTGACGGTGAGCCGCTGGCGCAGGGCACGGTTATGCGGTTGCACGAGGGTATCGTTGAATTCCCGTTGCCCGACGAAAAAGATATTGATCAGTTTGGCGTCGGCCTTCTCAATATTGGAGAGCAGGCGAAGTTCCTCGAGCATCTCTTGACTGAGGCGCTGGCAGTCGTCGATAAGCAGCAGGACTTTTTTCCCTTCATCACCGGACTTGTGCAGGAAATGGCTGAACTGCAGGAGAAATTCCACCTTTGAGGTGAACTCCCTGGCAAGGCCAAAGCTGGCGGCGATGGCATTGTAGAACTCAAGACGCTCCCGCGCCGGATCGGTGATCACCGCCGCCACCACAGAGTCGTCGAGGCTGGCGAGGAGGGCGTTGACCAGAGTCGTCTTGCCAATGCCGGCCTCCCCGGTAAAGAGCAGGAAGCCCTTGTTCTCGAGAATACCGTAACGCAGGGCGGCGAGCGCCTCGCGGTGCTTTTCCCCCAGCCAGAGGAATGTGGCGTCGGGCGCCACCTCGAATGGTTTGCACTGCAGGTTGAAAAATGCCCTATACATAGTCATCCGTTGTGAAAGCAGCAAAGATGGTTAGGCAGACAAAGACTGCCCCAATAGCTCATACAGGAATCTTTACCTAACACTAACATGCCAACATTGCAATTTTTTTCAGCACACTGTAAGGTATCGACGATATACGATTTTCCGTATCGTCGAGAACATATGCCGCAATGACGTACACTTCACGGCACGCGGCCACCTCGCCAGCGGATTCCATCACCACCAACCGTCCGTCATCGCTCTTCATGGAGCGACAGCGGCCAACTCCCACCGTCGAGACAGCCATGAACATACTGCCCCGCCTTGCGCTGTTGTCTCTCCTCCTCGCCCTCCCGGTCTCCCTGGCAGCCGAGCAAAGCCCGGCGTTCAAGGAACCACTCGACAGGGCCAACGAGCTTATCAGGTCCTATCGACACTTCGAGGCCGCCGACGCCCTGAAGGAAGCCACGACCATGGCCGGAGACAAGCACCCGTCCCTGCACATGCGCCTCGGCATTCTCTATTACGGCCTCGGCCTCATCCCCGAAGCCATCGCCGAAGCGCAGAAGGCGGTAGCCCTCGCCCCCACCTCGAAGTGGTACAAATACGATCTCGCCAAATTCTATTACGTCGACAAACAGTATGCCAGAGCGGAGCAGCAGTTCCTCGATCTGCTCGCCCAGGATCCGGGCTTCACCCTCGGCTACTCCTATCTGGCCGAACTCTACACCCGTAATAAAAATTACGACATGGCCTGGCTCAGCCTGCAGAGGGCTCGGCTCCTCGGGCATCAGGGCCGCCGCCTCGAGGAAAAACTTGCCACCCGCAGTTCCAAACCGACGGAGAACTTCCTCCTCCTGCCCCCCGAACGGTCGCTTTTTCGCTATATCAAACTGCCCTCCGAGCAGGAGGCAAAAAATGTTCTCGCCGAGATCGCCGGCGGCAAACTCTTCGAAAATCTCGAACTGGAACTGAAAAAGGACAAGAGCGGCGACATGGTTTTCGGCCTCTTGGGCATCGCCGAGATCAAGGACACCGCGACAGCCGCAAGCCTGCGCAACCAGGTGCCCTTCGCCTCCCCGACGTTGATTGCCGGTGAAGAGGGGGCGCTCATCGTCCAGAAAATCGCCCCCTTCGACATCAAGGCCTGGCGGGCTCTCGTCGCCGCACCGCCACAGAAACCGCCCCCAGCCAGCAAGGAGACCATCCCCCAGGCCTCGGCGCCAACGGTTACGGAACCTGCGGCAAAGCAGGCAGTGCTGACGGCACAGGCCACCGAGCCTGCGACACAGTTGGCACAACCCGCAACGACATCCCAGGACACGGAGCCGTCTACCAAGGCGCTGCAGCACCTTTCCCTGCAGCTCGAAGCATTCTACGCCCTGGAAGCGTGGAAGAACGCGTGGCAGGCGGCCGACATCGCCGCCTATCTCGACGCCTACAGCGAGCGGTTCACGCCATCCACCCCGATCAGCCTCGAAACATGGAAAAATCAGCGCATCGCCAGTCTGACACGGCCGAAATTCATCCACCTGAAAATCGACAGCCCGGTGGTCGACCTGCAGACCGATGACCGGCTGCAGATCACCTTTACCCAGCATTTTCAATCGGACAGCTACCGCGACTCGGTGTACAAGGCCCTGGTCATGGTGAGGGAGATGGAGCGCTGGAAGATCAGCGAAGAGCGCATCCTCAAGGTGCTCGAAGAATGAGCCGGCCGCCTAGAGCTTGATGTGCCAGGGCTCGTAACGAACCCCGAGCATGTTATCGCGCCAGTAACGGTTGTCGATATAGCCGCGCTCAATGAGCTCGCGGTACACCGAGGTCGAGGTGAAGCGTTCGGTAAAATTGTGCACCCCGAACCCTTTCTGTCCGATGTCGAAGTCCCCCACGGCATGGTAGGAATAGCCCGGGGGGGCGAGGGAGCGAGAAGCCAAGGAGAGGTTGCCGCCGTGACGTCTCGCCTTGTTGAGGAAGAGATAGAGCTGCTTGACGATGCCACGGATGCCCGAGGTGAGGATCACATCCTCTCCCAGGACCGCCCTGATCCTGCCATATTTTTCCAGCGAATCGCCTTTGAAGAGGTAGTTGCCGGAATAGGGCACCTTGACGATGTCGGCCGGGTCGATGCGATGGGTCAGCGAATTCACCGGTTTGGTCCCGAAGAAACCATAGTCCCTGGCGTCACGGCTATGGAGCATTTCGATGAAAGCCAACTCTTCGGAGGCGAAAACGCCTATGGATTCCTGACGTCTGGCGATTCCCAGGGCTTCATCGAAACCGAGCACCGAAAAATTGCCTTCGCCGACACAGGCACAGAGACGGTTCAGCCGCTCCAGCACCTTTTGCAGCAGCTGCATTTCCCGCTGGTCGAGATAGAGATCGTCGACGAACGCGGTATCGGGGTTGCGAACCTTATAGAGATAGTCCTTGATCGAGCCCTCCCCGGATCTTCCTCCATGGGAGGTCGCATCACCCAGCAGTCCTTCTTCGCCCTCCTCTTCGGCCGGGAGCGCCTCGCCCGCCACCAAGGGTGAGATGCCGGCCCAGACCAGGCCGGCCACCGTCATTTTCAGGAAGCTTCTTCTATTCATCCTCGCTTTCGTCGCCGCGCGCCTCCCTTCATTTCCCAGCCCTGCAGCCTGACAATTGCGGAATTCTTACCCATGGCGAAAGGTCTTGTCAATCCTTTCCCTTGGCGGTAGAGGCCGGGCAATGAGGAAAAGCCGGTCGCGGCCGGGAAGAGGTCAGCCTGAAAGCATGTACCCGTTCCGCCCTTTCGTTGCGACGGGAGGTCGCGGCCGCCACAAGGCTTCCCTCTCCTCTGCAACGAGTCATGGCCCTCAAGGTCCAGCAGAGCGCTCCCGACCATGGAGAGCCCTTACCCAATGGGAGCGGTCACCTCCTGGAACGGGACCTGGCGAGGAATCCTCTTGAGTTTCCCCGCCAGGTCTGTTAAGCATACGTTCTTGCGACGCAGTGGTCCAGGCTATCCCGATGGGGAACACCTTTTACCCTGCCCCGCAGGACCACGATACTTCCTGCCCTTCCCCGCTCCCTCCTGGCGACCCTCGTTGGCGACAGCACGCGACCGCATGCCGGGCACCCAGCCTCGAAAAGGGACGTTACCGCATATTTTCCGCCAACCCCCACCCTCTGCAAGCGATGGCAGACGACTTGACCATCATAGTCCCGGTCTACAACGAAGAGGAAAGCCTCGTCGCCTTCTTCCGGGAACTCGACCCTCTGCTCAGCCAGACGCCGCTGCCCACCAGGGTGCTGTTCGTCAACGACGGCTCGACCGACCGCAGCCTGGCGATCCTAAAAGAGCAGTGCGCGGCCCGCCCACTGCAGTGCGCCATACTCCAACTCGACCGTAACTACGGCCTGAGCACCGCCATCAAAGCCGGCATCGACCACTGCCAGAGCACGCTGATCGGCTATATCGACGCCGACCTGCAGACACGGCCCATCGATTTTCTCGGCTACCTGCCCCATTTCCCCGAGTACGACATGGTCAACGGCATCAGGAGAAAGCGGCGCGACCGGCTGGTGAAGAGGCTTTCATCAAAGATCGCCAATGCCTACCGCCGGCTGATGATCGATGACCGGATCGAGGATACTTGCTGCCCGCTGAAGATTCTCAAGACTTCCTTCGCGCGGCAGATGCCGTTCTTCACCGGCATGCACCGCTTCATGCCAGCACTGGTACAGCTGCAGGGCGGCAGAGTAAAACAGCTGGAGATTGCCCACTACCCGCGCCACGCCGGGACCAGCAAATACAACCTGCGCAACCGCCTGATCGGCCCCTTCTTCGACACCCTCGCCTTCCGCTGGATGCGCAGCCGCTCGATCCGTTACGGCGTCGTCCATCCGCCAGAATGAACCATTACCTCGTCTTCGCCATAGGCTTTACCGCCCAGCTGCTGTTTTCCGCCCGACTCCTGGTGCAGTGGTTCGCCTCGGAGCGGGCCGGGCGCATCCTCTCGCCGCTGGTCTTCTGGCAGCTCAGCGTCCTCGCATCTTTTCTCCTCGTGCTCTACGGTGTCCTCCGCCACGACCCGGCAATCATCCTCGGCCAGGCAGTGACCTACGGCATTTATATCCGCAACCTGCATTACTACGGCTTCTGGGGGAAGATTCCGGCTGCGGTGCGTATTCTCGTCGTCGCCATGCCGGTCCTCGCCATTGCCCAGCTGCTCGGCGGCGACACCTACAGCCTCGCCAAAATCGTCGGCAACAAGGAAATCTCCACCACGCTGATGATCTGGGGCATTGCCGGGCAGGTGGTCTTCACCTTTCGCTTCGTACTGCAATGGCTCTACTCGGAGAAGCAAAAACAGTCGGTCCTGCCCATCCAGTTCTGGCTGGTCAGCATCGTCGGCTCGCTGATGGTCCTCACCTACGCCATCGTCCGCCGTGACCCGGTGCTGCTCCTCGGCCAGGCCTTCGGGTTCGTCGTCTATTTCCGCAACACCCTCCTCTGGTGGCGACAGCGCCGCGCCCTCGAGCAACAATGAAACGGCTCCTCGCACAGCGACAGACCCTGGCCTTCCTGCTCGTTCTCGCCGGCTATTTCCTGCTGCACATCGTCCTGCGCGTGGCGATTTCGCCATCCCTCGATTACGACGAGGCCGAGCAGATGCTGCTCAGCCAGTGGCTGCTTCCCGGATATACAGAGCAGCCGCCCCTCTACACCTGGGTACAGCGACTGCTCTTCGCGCTTTTCGGCAAGGGTGTCTTCGCCATCTCGCTGCTGAAAAACACCCTGCTCTTCCTCACCTACCTCATTGTCTTCCTTACCGCGCGAAGAGCGCTGCACAACGAACGTCTGGCCATCCTCGCCAGCCTGTCGCTGCTCTTCATCCCGCAGATCGGCTGGGAGTCGCAGCGCGATATGACCCATACCACCCTGGCGGTGCTGGCGGCGGCGGCGACCCTGTGGCAGGTCCTGCGCCTGCTTGAGAGGCAGAACCTCGGCAACTATATTGTCCTCGGGGTGATCATCGCCGTTGGCATTCTCTCCAAGGCCAACTATCTCCTCTTTGCCGCGGTCCTTTTCATCACCCTCGCCACCTTTGCCGAAGGTCGCCGGCTGCTCCTTAACCGCCACATGGCGCTGGCCCTCTGCCTCGCCTTGCTCCTGCCTTCCGGTTACCTGTGGTGGATGACCGAGAACCGCGACATCGTCTTTTCAGCCACCCATAAATTCAAGCGGGAGGCACTAGACTTCTGGTACAAGGGCCCGGCCAGCCTGGTGGTCAAGACATTCCTCTTCCTCACCCCGCTGTGGCTGATCCTGCTGCTGCTCTTTCCGCGCGGCCTGCGCCGGGCACTGCCGTCTGGAGAGGATCTGCCGCCTCGCCTGCTGCAGCGGCTGCTCCTTTTCCTCTTCATCGCCCTGCTGATGGTGGTACTGGCCGGCAAGGTCACCTACGTCAAGGACCGCTGGCTCCAGCCACTGCTCTTTATCGTGCCCCTGGTCTTCTTCGCCCGACAACACCGGGAACAGCCGACGACATCGCGCTTCACTCTCTTCATCGGCCTGGCCGTGCTGGCCGCACTCGGCATCTACCTCGCCTTTACCCTGCGCGTTGTCGCCGCCTCCTACAGCGGCAGCTTCTGCCGTCTCAATTACCCCTTTGCCGCCATCGGTGCCGACCTCCGCGCCCTTGGCTTCCGAGAGGGTGTGCTCCTAAGCGACGACCGCTTTCTTGCCGGCAACCTCCACCTGCTCTTCCCGGCAAGCCCCGCCCTGGTCCCCGGCTATCGCTTCGAGCGGCAGCTCCCTAAGGAAAACTCCGGCCCGCCCGCACCAGATCGCCGCCAGCTCGCTGTGGTGTGGCACGCGGCGCAGTCGCTGACCCTCCCCGACGAGTTGCGCAGCTACCTCGCCTCGGCCTTCGCTGTGACGGACATTCCCACGGAACCCAGTGTGCTCCGCCATCGCTACCTCTTTGCCCGAGATGAGACCCTCGACCTGGCAGTGCTCCTCATTCCCCTGCCCCGCCCCCCGACAGAACAAAAACCCCTGCGCCCCATCCCCGGCAAGGGCTGAGGCAGATAAAGGCATTGACGGCAAGGTTGCCGAACGTATACTTACCACATTGACTAGGGTCGTGGAGCTGCCCGCAGGGCAACCGTCGACTACAATGGATACGCGCCACGGCGATACACGGACAGATGATGGAAGAGAGGAGCGAAGAACGAAACAAGCGAAACCGGCTGCTGCGCCTGCGACCGGTATTGCGCTGGGTCCTCAGGCTGCGCAGTTCGCCGCGGGCCATCGCCGGCGGCCTGGCCGTGGGGATGTTCATCGCCTTTACACCAACCGTGGGCATCCAGATCATCCTGGCGATCATCGCCGCCACGATCTGCAACGTCAATCGGCCGGCGGCCATCGCCCCGGTATGGATCACCAACCCGGTGACCATCGCGCCGATCTACACCTTCAACTACTGGCTCGGCGCCTTCGTCTGGCCAGGGCCGCCGCTGGGCGAGGTCAAGACGATGTTCGTCAACCTCGGCCTGGCCCTGACCCACCTCAGCTTCTGGGACATGAAGGAGGCGGTACTGGCCATGATGGAAATCGGCATGGAGATCCTCATCCCCCTGTGCATCGGTAGTTGTGCGGTGGGAATACTTCTCGGCCTGATCACCTATGTCCTCTCCCTGCGGCTGCTCTCCTTCTTCTTTAAGCGGCGCGCCGAAAGACGACTCCTCAACAACACCAGCCTCCGCCGACGCTAAAGGGTCGCCATGGACGGCCCTGCCCTCAACTGCGGACATTTCTCCTCTTCAACACCGCCATTTCGCAGCGGTCGCAGGCGAAGACCAGCAGATACTCCCCGGTATTGTCGCTGAGCAGCAGCGGTTCGGCATCGCCCCTGCCCTGGCCCTTGTCGCGGGGGCAGAGCGACAGCTGGCGCCGCACGCAATACCTGCAGGTCATCAGGTGGCAGTCGTCCGCCTCGCCAGCGTCGAGAACCCCATCACCGGGGATGGCGGCGCCGTGCCGCAGGTAGAAGTCGCGGGCCCTGGCGTTACTGATATTGTTCCTATAATCAAGAGTTTTCCCCGGCCACAGGCAGGAGTTGGGCTTGAGCGCCACCTCTTCCACCCGGTACGCGTCAAGGCGCAGGTCGAGATGACGGGCGAGCGCCCGCCGGCGCAACTCATTGAAGAGCGCGCTGGGGTAGTAAGCCCCGGCAGGCAGGTCGACCGCCACCGCGGTTACCGTAAATGGCGTGCCGCCGCTGCGGCGCAACTGCCGCTCGGCGAGGAGGGCGAGATCGACGGGCTTGGCCGCGACCGCCGCGGTCGCCGCCATGAACGTGGTGGACGCCAGGCCGTCTTCGTCGCTAACCGTCAGTTCCACCCCCTTCTCGACGGCAGCAAGCGAGAGACGTACCGCAAGCCTGCGACAGCCGCCGCTGCGCTGCAGGAGGGCGGCGAACGCGACGTCATGGTTACGGAACATCGGGGTTCCCACGGAGAGGCCCACAGGCTCCCCGTGGGGAAAGATGCGGCCTTGAGTGACGCGATTGACCTTCAGTCCCCGCAGTGTCCCGGTGCGGTCGTAAAAGCACAGACCGTCGCCGTTGTGCAACTCCTCGTCGGTGGCGATGGCGAACCAGTCTCCCCCCATCTCCCGTACCGGCCCGAGGGGCTGGCCGATGGCCTTGGGGCTGTCAGGCGCCCCCGGGCTGTTGCGCCTGTCGACGAGAAAATACTCGGTCTTGCCACGATTGAAAGAACGCGCAGTATCCGGAACGAAGGAGAAGCTGCAGCTGCCCGAGGAGGACGGCTCCAGATCGGGCGACTGGCTCAGCAACTCGTCGAGGGCCAGGCGATAGGCGGCGGTGACGTTCTTGACGTAGTTCTCATCCTTGAGCCGCCCCTCGATTTTGAAGGAGTCGACCCCCGCGGCAAGCAGGGCCGAGAGCTGGCGCGAGAGGTCGAGATCCTTGAGGCTGAGCAGGTGCCGGTCGGCTGACAGCACCTTGCCCCCCAGGTCCCGCAGGGTATAGCGGTGACGACAGAACTGGGCGCACTCGCCGCGATTGGCGCTGCGCCCGGCGACGACCTCGCTGATATAGCATTGCCCGCTGTAGGAGACGCACAGGGCCCCGTGCACGAAGACCTCGAGAATAACGGAGGTCGCCTGACGAATCCGGCGTATCTCCGCCAAGGTCAGCTCCCGGGCCAACACCACCTGGCGAAAGCCGACTTCCTCGAGGAAACGCACCTTTTCCGGGCTGCGGTTGTCGCATTGCGTCGAAGCGTGCAGGGGCAGAGGCGGAAGGGAACACTGCAGCAGCCCCATGTCCTGGACGATGAGGGCGTCGACGCCAGCCTCGTAGAGCTTCCAGGCGAGGCTTTCCGCCTCTTCCAACTGGCGATCGTCGAGAACGGTGTTGAGTGCCACATAAACCCGGGCCTTGAAACGGTGGGCGGCGGCGGCCAGCGTTGCGATATCGGTGAGGCTGTTGGCGGCGGCGGCACGGGCCCCGAAGGCAGGGCCGCCGATATAGACGGCATCGGCGCCGTGGTCGATGGCGGCCAGGCCGCAGGAGAGGTCGCGAGCCGGGGAAAGGAGTTCTATGCGACGCTTGGTGGCCATGGCAGGGAAGGGGGCAGATCGACGACAAACGCGGCGCGCTGATGGAAATCGGGTTCATCCGCACAATGGGTAAGAGCCCAGTAGGATTTCTCGCCGTCGCGGTGGAGGAGAACCGCGCTGAGCGCCGCCTGCAGTGGCGACGTGTCAGGCGCAAGATCGGAGAGAGGAAAGGCTGCGACGAGAGTCAGTCCGCTGGTGGTGGTGGTGACCTCGACAGTTGCCTCAAGGCAGGATGCCTCGGCCATGCCGTGCCGATATCCGGAGAAGCGATAGACGTTCCAGCAGTGATCCGTGCAGAGATTGACTTCGACGTAACCCTCGTCTCCGGCAACGGCGAAGAAGCACTCGAAACAGGTGCGGCGCCATAATTCGTGGCGCCGCCTCCCCTCCCGCGGGATGGGGAGACGGGGAAGGTCGATAAGATCGAGTTCGCCACCAAGACGAAACTCCACCCTCAGCACATCCGGACTTCGCGCCAGGCCGGCGACGAGCGTAACGGGCGAGGCAGCGCCGAACGGCTCGGCGAAAGGGCGCAGGGGATGGAAGGCCTCCATGGACATGGCCGTCTCGATCCGAGGGGCAGCCTATTCCTCCTCGACGCTGATGCAGTCTACCGGGCAGGCGGCGGCAGCCTCTTCGACGCACTCCTCATCATCGGCGTAAACCTCGAAGACATAGGCCTTTTCCGTCTCATCATCGAAGCCGAAGATGTCCGGGCACAACTCGATGCAGCTCTGACATCCGATGCACTCCTCTTCATCCAAGGTCACCTTAACCGCCATCCCCGATCCTCCTTCTCTGGTTCTTTGGGGCAATGGTCGTAAGCGCCGCCAGTGGTCCCAGGCCATCCCGGCCTGAGGCGCCGACGCAACTGCTGCACGACAACGTTCGCTGCTCAAGGGGGGAAGCCGCGGCGGCACCGATGCCAAGGGCGGCCATCCCTGTCTCCATGGAGGAGTTCCCTCTGCCATCGGCGGGTTAAACCGCGGAAGACGTGTCATCCTCTTTTTTGGTTATAGCCGTATTTTTCCCATAATCAACAGAAAAAACCGGCGGCACTCGCCCACCTCCTCAGGGGATGTTGACGCTCTGCCCATGCCAGGGGACGGTCACTCGATAGCCGACCCCGCGCAGGGTCTCGGCAAAGGCCAGGGTCTGATCCTCCTCACCGTGCACCAGGGCGATTTTCTCGATGATGAGGTTCGACTCCCGCAAGAAGCGCAACAGCTCGTCGCGGTCGGCGTGGGCGCTGAACCCGCCCAGGGTCACCACCCTCGCCCGCAGCGGGTAGTCCTTGTTGAAGAAGCGCACCACCGGCGGCGCCCCGGAGCGCCCTTCCTCGGCGTATTTCTCCCCCACCTCCTGGAGATGGCGGCCGAAGGTGTTCTTACCCATGTAACCGACGATGAGCACGGTGTTACGCTCGTCGTGGATCTTGTGGCGCAGGTGGTGCAGCACCCGCCCGCCCTCGCACATCCCCGATCCGGCAAGGACGATATGCGAGCGCTGGTCTCGGTTCAAGGCCATCGATTCCTCGATGCCCTGGACGAACTTGAGCTGCGAAAAATCGAAGGGATTGAGACCACGGCGGAGAAATACCTCGTGGGTCTCGCGATCGTAGGTCTCGGGGTGTTCGCCGAAGACATGGGTGATCTGCGTAGCCAGGGGACTGTCGACATAGACCGGCATCGCCGGCACCTCACCGGACAGGTAGAGCTCGTGGAGGAAGTAGAGCAACTCCTGGGTGCGACCGTAGGCAAAAGCGGGAATGATCACTGAGCCGCCACGGTCGAAGGTCTCGCAGAGCACCTCGCGCAGCCGGTCCTTCATGTCACCGATCGGCCCATGCAGACGATTTCCGTAGGTGCTCTCGAGGATGAGCAGATCGACATGGCGGTGCTCCTCGGCAAAGACGAGGTTGGGGTTCTTGATGATCGGCTTGTCGAAACGGCCGACATCGCCGCTGTAGAGGATATTGCGCCGCCGACTGCCGTTCTCGCAGGAGATCAGCGACATCGCTGAGCCAAGGATATGGCCGGCCTCATAGAAGGTGCAGTTCACCCCGCGACCGATGGTCACCGTCTCGTTGTAGGGAATGCCCTGGAAGCAGGCCAGGGCGTTCTCCACCTCTTCCATGGAATAGAGCGGGGCGATGACCTCGAGATGGTGCTGACGCAGCAGCTTCTCGATGACCTCGTCGCGCAGCCCGTGGTCACCGGATTTGAGAAGCGTCTTGATCTCCTGGAGATCCTGGGCCGAGATAGCGACCTTGCCATCGCCGCTGCGCACTTTGGCGAGAAAGGACTTGGCGGTCTTGTAGTTGAGATAGGAGGCGTCGCCCTCCTGGATCTTGGCGGAATCCCTGAGCAGATAGGCCGATGCGGCGGCGGTGGCGCGCGAGCAGTAGATTTGTCCGGTAAATCCTTCCTTGACCACCAGAGGCAGGCGGCCGGAGTGGTCGATATGGGCATGGGAGAGGACGACATTGGCAAAGATCTTCGGATCGACCGCCAGCACCTTGTTCTTCGCCTCGGTCTCCTTGCGGCGGCCCTGGAAGAGGCCGCAATCGAAGAGGATGGTCTCGTTCTCGGTTGTCAGGGTATGGAAGGAACCGGTCACCTCGCGGACGGCGCCGTAGAATGAAACGTGCATGACTGCTCCTTGATGGCCATGTTTGCGGGATACCGCCATCAACCAGGGGTGGCGACGGCGGCGCGGGTCCTGTTGGTTGTAACAAAGGGGGGTGAAAAACTCAACGCCTATCGGGACGAACGGGAGATGGCGGGGCCAAGGAAGGTCCCTCAGCTGATTCGCGCATCGACGCAGAGCCGATAGGTCCGCGGCCCGCAGTGGCCGCATGGTACGATACGGTACTCGACCAGACGGCGACCGGCGGCGAGACAGGCGGCATCGACTACCGCTGCGGCCGCGGCGAATTCGCCCTGGCGTGCGAACAGATAGAAATGGAGCATCCCCTCGGGGCGCAACGCGGCAAGGGCCGCGGGTAGATAGGCTTCGGCCATGCTGGGCAGAGGCATGATGAGACGGTGGAAGCGGCGGCCCAGCTGCGGCAGGACAATGGCGACATCGCCACAGTGCAGCTCGATGTTGCCGATCCGCTTGTTCAGTCGGAGATTCTCCAGGGCATAGCGGTGCGCCAGAGGGTTTTTCTCGATGCCGACGATGGCCGCGGCAGCGCTGTGGCGTGCGAGGACGAGGGGATAGGGAGCCACCCCGGAAAAGAGCACTGCAATTGTTTCCCCCGGCTGCACCAGGGATGCGACGCGCAGCCGCTCCTGACCGCTGCGCCCCGAATAATAGACGCGCTCTACATCGAGACGCAGACGCACTCCTGACTCGCGGACCTCGGTCTCGGTGCGTTCTTCTCCGGCAAGCACCCGCAGGGGCATGGTGCGAAACTCGCCATGGTGGCTGCCATCGCGTCTGGCCACTACCGCCAGCCGTCTATTGCCGGCCAAAATGGCCGCGGCGATGCCTCGCTCGGCGGCGACAAGTGCTGGCGGTACGCTGATGATGGCGATGTCGCCGACGATATCGTAGGAACCGATCACCTCTCCGAGGAGGTCGTCAGCGACAATCCCGGCGAGGAGGTCCTTGAGGGGGCGGGTCATGGGCACACACCCGGCGCGGCACAGGCAAAAAAAACAGCGCCATGGGCGGTTCCCATGGCGCTGCTCGAGCTACTCGGTGAGACGGACGTGGTGTGAAATTTCGCAATCAGAGTTTCACAACATTTTCTGCGGCCGGTCCTTTTTGCCCCTCGACGATATCAAACTTGACTCTCTGTCCCTCTTCGAGAGACCGGAACCCTTCTCCCTTGATGGCCGAGTGATGGACGAAGACATCTTTCCCCCCATCCTGCTGAATAAACCCGAAACCCTTGGAATTGTTAAACCATTTCACTGTCCCTTCCGCCATGGCACGACTCCTTTCTGGCATAATCACATTTCGACTTTTTGTAGACCACACAAAAAAGTCACCCGAAGGTTATATATACTCGTGCTTATAAAAAAATTTCAAATAAAAAATCACTGTACCTCAATATGACACTCTTTTACGGAGAGAAAAGTTGCCGCGCCCCGAGTTGCCCCTGATTTCCAGAGCACCATTGGCTCAGAGATAGCGCCTTCCTCAAGACTTGAAGCAATCATCGAGTTCTTTTCTCTGGTCTGTAGAAAAACCTGACCACAAGATTGCCGCCGACCTGCCAGGTTGACGAGCCCGCACCCTTTACGACCTTTGTGCAATTTTTCGCCACGACCAACACAGTCCGGCATCCGACCTAATCTCGCCCCACCTCTTATCCTGTCAGGATGCGAAATCTCCTTTGCGACAGGCACTCTTTGCCCTTTTCGCATACATTGTAATGCAAAACATGTCGCCACATCCTGCCGCGGGTAATCCCCGATCCTAGGTACAGCCAAGAATTGGTATTGCGTTAATGGGTGCTATATGATTATTTAAACGATGCATGTCTCGCCGCACAGGAAATTTTTTCTCCTTTAAATTCAATAGGTTTCATGTCAGGAGGAGCCAATGTTCACAATCGTCAAGCGCGAAGAGATGTCCCAGGGAACGGTAATTCTCAATGAAATCGAGGCCCCGCTTATCGCCAGGAAGGCCAAGCCCGGCCAGTTCGTCATCCTCAAGGCCAACGAAGACGGCGAACGCATCCCGCTGACCATGGCCGACACCAACCCGGAAAAGGGTACCATCACCATTATCTATATGGTGGTCGGCAAGTCTACCGCACTCTTCCGTGACCTCAAAGTCGGCGAAGGGTACCAGGATGTCATCGGCCCTCTCGGCAAGCCGACTCACCTTGAGAAAGTAGGCAAGGTGGTGTGTGTCGGCGGTGGCACCGGCGTTGCCGTCCTCCACCCCATCACGCGCGGCCTCAAAGAGGTCGGCAACCATGTCACCTGCATCATCGGCGCCCGCAACAAGGGCCTGCTCATCCTCGAAGAGCAGATGAAGGCCGCCTCCCACGAACTGAAAGTGTGCACCGACGACGGCTCCTACGGACATCATGGCTTTGTCACCGAGGTGCTCCGCGAGGTGCTCAAGGCTGGCGACATCAAGCTGGCGGTGGCCATCGGCCCGGTACCGATGATGAAGGCGGTCAGCGCCATCACCAAGGAGTTCAACGTCGAGACCCTGGTCAGCCTCAATCCGATCATGGTCGACGGCACCGGCATGTGCGGCGGCTGCCGGGTCACCGTCGGCGGGGAGACCAAGTTCGCCTGTGTCGACGGCCCCGAGTTCGACGGCCACAAAGTCGACTACGACGAACTCATCCTGCGCCTGCGCGCCTACCAGGAGGACGAACGCTCCAGTCACAGCCACTATTGCAACCTGCGCGACGCCAAGTAGGCCGTCCGCCCCTTTGTGTCGCGAGGCCAGGGGGTTTTCGCAAGAGATATTGTAGATCGTGCAATCGATAGCCTTTGGAGGAGATCATGTCGGAATCAGATGGTAAAAAAGGCCAGAGTTCCAGAGTCGCCATGCCCGAGCAGGACCCCAAGGTCCGCGCCCGAAACTTTCTCGAGGTGCCGACCGGCTACACCGTCAAGATGGCCCAGGAAGAGGCGTCGCGGTGCCTGCAGTGCAAAAAGCCCGGCTGTGTCGAGGGCTGCCCGGTGGGAGTCGACATCCCCGGCTTCATCGACCTCATCGCCCATGGCGACTTCACCGGCGCCATTCGCAACCTCTGGAGGAAAAACGCTCTGCCGGCAGTGTGTGGACGCGTCTGCCCCCAGGAATCGCAGTGCGAAGGCAAATGCATCGTCGGCAAAAAGGGTCAGCCGGTGGCCATCGGCAACCTCGAACGCTTCTGCGCCGACTACGAACGCGAACACGGCCAGGGCGAGCTGCCGCCCAAGGCTGGACCGACCGGAAAGCGGGTGGCGGTGGTCGGTTCCGGCCCCTCCGGGCTGACCGTTGCCGGCGACCTCATCGTCAAGGGCCACGACGTGACCATCTTCGAGGCCTTCCACAAGCCGGGCGGCGTGCTCGTCTACGGCATTCCCGAGTTCCGCCTGCCCAAGGCCATCGTCGCCCAGGAGGTCAACTTCCTCGAGAGGCTCGGGGTGAAGATCGAGTGCAATGCCGTAGTCGGCCGCACTGTCTCCCTCGACGAACTCTTTGAACAGGGCTATGACGCCATCTACGTCGGCGTCGGGGCCGGCCTGCCGAAGTTCATGAACATTCCCGGCGAAAACCTGGTGGGTATCCTCTCCGCCAACGAGTACCTGACCCGCGCCAACCTGATGAAGGCCTACAAGTATCCCGAGGTCGACACCCCCATTCCCCGCGGGAAAAACGTGGTCGTTCTCGGGGCTGGCAACGTCGCCATGGACTCGGCGCGCACCGCCATGCGCCTCGGCGCGGAGACTGTCAAGATCGTCTACCGCCGCTCCCGTGAAGAAATGCCGGCACGACATGCCGAAATCCACCACGCCGAAGAGGAGGGGATCGAACTCTGCCTGCTCACCAACCCCACCCGCTACCTCGGCGACGCCAACGGACGCCTCACCGGCATGGAATGTCTGCGCATGGAACTGGGCGAACCCGACAGTTCGGGACGACGACGCCCGGTGGCCGTCAAGGGCTCCGAGTTCGAAATCGCCTGCGATCTGTGCATCGTCGCCGTCGGCTCCGGCGCCAACCCGCTCCTCACCAGCGAAACGCCGGACATGAAGCTCAACAAATGGGGCAATGTCGTCGCCGACGAGCGCAACGGCAAGACCTCCAAGAAAGCAGTCTGGGCGGGCGGCGACATCGTCACCGGAGCCGCCACCGTCATCCTCGCCATGGGGGCGGGCCGTGCCGCCGCCAACTCCATGCATGACTATCTGACCCTCGGCTGGTAAGGGTTCCCTCCGCCAACTCCCCCGCCGCCCCACCTGGGCGGCGGGGTGTTTTTTTCAATCACTTCGTCTCAGGCCACCCTCACGCACGCATCGGCATCACCGGCGCCACCTGGCCCCACCATGCCCGATTCCAGCCCGGATCGCACCCCATGCCCATTCATCGCCAACTGCAGCACGACAACCATAATTAAAAATGAACATTGAGTTCATGCGAATGAATCAACAGGAACACGATTTATCTTGCCGTATTTTTGTCGTTTTACAAACAGCCTCCTCACCCCCTTTTCCCCAGGTAATTTCATTAGCTGCAACCTGATGACAATTCAACGAACTTCCCCTGTGCCGTTTGTGCCTGTTGGCAAAGACCATACCTAGCAAACTGGATGCGCCTTGTTGCGCTGACGACCTTCCCTCTCACCCTATCCACATGTTTTCACTAGGCAGTTTTTCCTCCAACCCACCGCCTCGCCCTGCCCTTGACGAAAAGGGAAAGCTCGCCACCGAACAGAAGTGCGCGATTCTCAGCACAAGGCGCACATTCGGGCAAGCGCGGGTTGCACAAAAAGTCACGCGAAAACATCACCTAAGTGCCTGTTTGCCCACGACAAAGAAGGCTTGACAGAAAAGTGCGGCGACTGTTAATGAATGAAGGTTCATATATTCCCCGTCGCCTAGCCCCCAGGAACAGGCGAACAACGAGCCACAACGTAAAGGGAACACCATGTCAACGGAACTGATTCTTTCGGCGGTAACCCTGATCGGACTCGCCGCCCTCATCCCTTGTCTGATGGTCGCCACCGTGGTTTTCGGCCCACGAGCCCGGGGCAAGATTAAAAACGAGGCCTACGAGAGCGGCATCGGCCCGGTGATCGGCTCGGTGGACCAGAAGTTCAGCGTCAAGTTCTATCTCCTGGCCATTCTCTTTCTCATTTTCGACATCGAAGCGGTATTCATGTATCCATGGGCGGTGATCGTCCGTGAACTCGGCTGGTTCGGCTTTTTCGAGATGGTCACCTTCATGGTCCTCCTTCTCGCCGGACTGATCTACATTCTCAAGAAAGGGGTGCTCAATTGGCGGTAGGACTGGAAGCGAGTCTCGGCAACTCGGTCATCACCACGAAGCTGGATGCGATCATCAACTGGGGCCGCCAGTATTCCCTGTGGCCCTTCATCTTCGGCACCGCCTGCTGCGCCATCGAGTTCATGAGCGCCGCGGCCAGCCAGCACGACATTTCCCGCTTCGGCGCCGAGGTGGTGCGCTTTTCGCCGCGTCAGGCCGATCTGCTGCTGGTCTGCGGCACCATCAGCTACAAGCAGGCGCCGATCCTCAAACGCATCTACGAACAGATTCCCCTGCCCAAGTGGGTGGTGGCCATGGGGGCCTGCGCCAGCTCGGGGGGCATCTACGACAACTACTGCACGGTGCAAGGCATCGACACCATCATCCCGGTGGATGTCTACATCTCCGGCTGCCCGCCGAGGCCGGAGGTGGTCCTCGACGCCCTGATCAAGATCCAGCAGCAGATCCAGGGGGAAACGGTGCTCCACGACCGCCACAAAGACTTCAAAGGGATTCTCGACTGATATGAACAGGACGATGCGAGAGAAGATAGGGGCGGCCTTCCCCGACGCCACCTGCTCCACCGCGCTCGACACAGTGGTGGTCGAGGTTTCCCCGGAAACCCTCGAGAACACCCTGGCGCGGTTGAAAAACGATGCGGCCTTCAACTGCAGCCTGCTGCTCGATGTCACCGCCATCGACTATCTCGACCACCCCCAGCCGCAGCCGACACGCTTTGCCGTCGTCTACACCCTGCGCAACTGGCAGGACAACCTCCTCGTGCAGGTGCGCTGTCCGGTGGCCGACCCCGAGCGGGGAGTGCCTTCCGCCTGCCACCTGTGGGGCTCGGCCAACTGGGGTGAGCGCGAGGTCTACGACCAGTATGGCATCCGCTTCGCCGGCCACCCCGACCTGCGACGCATCCTCAACCACTGGCAGTTCCAGGGGCACCCGCTGCGCAAGGACTACCCCATAGGGAAGGGCCAGATCTGCTACGAAACCGACAGCCTGGAAAAGGAGATCCGCGCCCGGCTGGTGGAAAACGGTATCAATGAGACCACGCTCAAAGACATCAATACCGAGATCATGTTCCTCAATCTCGGCCCGTCCCATCCGGCAACCCACGGCGCCATCCGCATCCTCACCGCCCTCGACGGCGAGACCATCCTCGCCAACGTCAACGAGATCGGCTACCTGCACCGCGGCTTCGAGAAAACGGCGGAACACCGCACCTACAACCAGATCGTCCCCTTGACCGACCGCCTCAACTACTGCTCGTCGATGATCAACAACATCGCCTACGTCAAGGCCATCGAAGCCTGGCTGGGGGTGCAGATCACCGAACGGGCCCAGTTCATGCGGGTGGTGCTGACCGAGTTCTATCGCATCCTCGACCACCTGGTGTGCATCGCCGCCAACCTCGTCGACATGGGCGGTCTCACCAACTACTGGTACCTCTACAATGAGAAGGAGGCCGCCTACGATTTCATCAGCCGCCTCACCGGGGCCCGCCTCACCTCGTCCTTCACCCGCATCGGCGGCATGTACCGCGATTTCCACGAGAGCTGGAAAGAGGACCTCGAAGGGCATCTGCGCGCCATCGAAAAGGGTATCGGCGACTCTCTCAAGCTGGTCGAGACCAACCGCATCGTCCACGACCGCACCCAGAACGTCTGCATCCTGCCGGCGGAAACCGCGCTCAGCTACGGCTTCACCGGACCGACCCTGCGCGCCAGCGGCGTCCCCTTCGACCTGCGCAAGGACGCCCCCTACTACAACTACCAGCACTTCGACTTCGAGGTGCCGGTGGGCAGTACCGGCGACATCTACGACCGCTTCATGATCCGCTTCGAAGAAATGTTCCAGTCGATACGCATTCTCCGCCAGGCCATGAAGCATATCCCCGAGGGCCCGGTGGACGTGGCCGACGCCCGGGTGCACCTGCCGCCCAAGAACGAGGTCTATGGCAATATCGAAGGCCTGGCCAACCACTTCAAGCTGGTCTTCGAGGGGGTCAAGGTCCCGCCGGGCGAATGGTACGACTCCTTCGAGGCGGCCAACGGCGAGCTTGGCTTCCATGTCGTCGCCGACGGCAGCGGCCGGCCCTACAAACTCAAGGTGCGCCCGCCCTGCTTCTATATCATGGGCGGCTTCCACAGGATGGTTGAGGGCTATATGATCGCCGACGCCATCATCAACTTGGGGTGCATCAACATCATCGGCGGGGAGTTGGACAGATGAGCGACCGTTCGCACTTGATTTCCACAGGAAAACCCTTCCAGTTCGACGCGGAGCGCGACGCCATGTTCGAGCGGCTGGTGGTCCGCTACCCCACCCGGGAGTCGATGATCCTGCCCTCGCTGTGGCTGGTGCAGGAGCAGGAAGGCTGGGTCAGCCAGGAGGCTATCGCCTACATCGCCGACCGTATCGGCACCTTCGCCAGCAAGGTCTTCGAGGCAGCGACCTTCTACACCATGTACCACCTGCGGCCGATGGGCAGATACCATATCTGCATCTGCCGCACCCTCTCCTGCTGGCTGCGCGGCAAGCAGGAGATCGTCGACTACCTGCGCGGCGAGCTCGGCCTCGCCCCCGGCGAGATCAGCGAGGATGGCCGCTTCAGCCTCGAGGAGGTTGAGTGTCTGGGCCACTGCGGCACCGCCCCGGTGGTGCAGATCAACGGCGAATTCTATGAAAACATGGACGTCGACAAGCTGAAAAGCCTGCTGGCGACCTTGGTGTAGGAGGGTACGACCATGGAAGTGAAGATCCTCAGCGCCAGGTTCCACCTCAAGAACAGCAATACCCTCAAGGTCGCCAAAAAGCACGGCGCCTACAAAACGCTCGACAAGCTCTTCGCCACCCCCGCGGAGGATGTCATCGACGAGGTCAAGAGGAGCGGGCTGCGCGGTCGCGGCGGCGCCGGCTTCCCCGCCGGGGTCAAGTGGGGCTTTCTGCCCAAGAACACCGGCAAGCCGGTCTACCTCGCCGTCAACTCCGACGAATCCGAGCCGGCGACCTTCAAGGACCGCTATATCCTCGTCAAGGACCCTCATCTGCTCATCGAAGGCATCATCATCTGCGCCTACGCCATCGGCTGCCACGACACCTATATATATATACGAGGCGAATACACCACCCAGGTCAAGGTACTGCAGGCGGCCCTCGACGAGGCCTACGCCGCCGGCTACCTCGGCGACAAGGTCGCCGGCCAGGACTACCGGCTGGATGTCACCGTCCATCGCGGCGCCGGCGCCTACGTATGCGGCGAGGAAACCGCCCTGCTCGAGTCCATCGAGGGCAAGAAGGGGCAGCCGCGCAGCAAACCGCCATTCCCGGCGGTAGCCGGCCTCTACGGTTGCCCGACGATCATCAACAACGTGCAGACCATCGCTTCGCTGCCCTTCATCCTCGATAAGGGCGCCGACGCCTACAAGGCCTATGGCACCGAGAAGAGCCCTGGAACCCACCTCTTCGGCATCTCCGGACATGTCGAAAAACCGGGGATGTACGAGCTCCCCCTCGGCCTGCCCTTGCTGGAGGTAATCAACAAGGTCGCCGGTGGTGTGTGGAAGGGGCGCAAGCTCAAGGGCATAATCCCCGGCGGCAGTTCCACCCCGGTACTGCTGCCCGAGGAGGCCGCCGACACCACCCTCGACTATGAGTCGATGGCCGCCCACAAGACCATGTTCGGCTCCGGCGGCATCGTCGTCCTCGACGAGACAGTGGACATCGTCCAGCTGGTCAAGAACCTCATCGACTTCTACCACCACGAGTCCTGCGGCCAGTGCACCCCCTGCCGCGAGGGCCTCGGCTGGATGCTGAAGATCGTCAAAAAGATCCTGCGCCGCGAAGGGACCATGGAAGATGTCTTCCTGCTGCGCGAGCTGTGCGACAACATCGAGATGAAAACCGTCTGCGTCCTCTCCGCCGCCTGCACCATGCCGGTGCGCAGCTACCTGGACAAGTTCAGACACGAATTCGAGGCGTACGTGGCCGAGGCCGCAACCGCCCCAGCATGCCAGTAGGGGATCCCATGGCTGACAAGATCACGCTTTTCGTCAACGGAGTCGAGGTGGAGGTGGAGTCGGGCAAGAACCTCATCGACGCCGTCGCCGCCGCCGGCATCGAAATTCCCCACCTCTGCTACCACCCGGCCCTCGGCGCCGACGGCAACTGCCGCATGTGCCTGGTGGGTATCGAAGACGGGCGGCCACCGCTGGTTCCGGCCTGCAAGACGCCAGCCCAGGCAGGTATGAAGGTGCTGCTCGACGCCGCCCATATCAAGAAGATCCAGCACGATGTCATGGAGTTCGAGCTGATCAACCACCCCATCGACTGCCCCATCTGCGACCAGGCCGGCGAGTGCAAGCTCCAGGACTACTACATGACCTACCACGGCCAGCCGAGCCGCATGACCGTACCCCAGGTGCAGAAGGATAAAAAGCTCGATTTCGGCTGCGGCGTGGTGCACGACCAGGAGCGCTGCGTCACCTGCGGACGCTGCGTACGTTTCTGCCGGCAGATCACCAAGACCGGCGAGCTGGGCATCGTCAACCGCAGCGACCAGGCACGGGTCACCATCTTCCCGGGGCGGCCGCTCAATAACCGTTATGCCCTCAATGTCGTCGACCTCTGTCCGGTCGGGGCCATGACCAGCAGGGATTTCCGTTTCCAGCAGCGCGTCTGGTTCCTCAAGAAGAGCCCGGGCATCTGCCACGGCTGCAGCAAGGGCTGCAATATCGTCATCGACCATCACCGCGAGAAGTACGCCGACGATCGCATCTACCGCTTCCGTCCACGCCACAACCCCCAGGTCAACGGCTATTTCATCTGCGACGAGGGCCGACTGAGCTATAAACGGGAAAACGAGGGAAGGCTCACCGCGGCGCGCCTCGGCGGACAGCCGGTGGCTTTGGCCGACGCCCTGGCCGCCTGCCACGACGAGCTGCAGCGGACAGAGAAGGTCGTCGTTCTGCTCTCCCCCAACCTCTCCCTGGAACAGATGCTGGCGGCCCGGGAGTGGGCGGCCAGGCATGGCGCGACCCTCTCCGGCTACAGTGACGGCTACCTCAAGCCGGGCGACGGCGACGGCTACCTCATCCAGGACGACAAGTCGGCCAACCGCGCCGGCCTGCTCCTGCTCGGCATCGACTGCCGCCGCGAGACCTTTCTGGCGGCCCTCGCCGAGGCCGAGCTGCTGATCAACTGCGACAACGAGCTGGAGCGAAGCATCCCGGCGGAAGAGTTGCAGCCGCTTCTCAAGGGGACCAGAACCATCCTCGCCACCAGCCATGACTCACCGTCGGCAAGCACGGCCGAGATCGCGGTGCCGGTGGCTTCTTTCAGCGAATATGATGGCGCGGTGGTCAACTGCGACGGCATCCTGCAGTATTTCCGCAAGGCAGTCGGCAAAAACGAGCCGCTGCCCGACATGGCCGACTTCATCGCCGCCCTCGACGGGACTGCGGCCGACCGGGCCGGCCTCTTCACCGCGCTAGCCGCCCTCATTCCGGCCCTCGCCGGGCAGAGCGCCGATACGGTCCCGGCCCAGGGATTGAAACTCAACGAAAACGAGGCCGCCCATGTCAGCGCTTGATATTCTCATGGTCGTCGTGCGAGTCGCCTTCAGCGCCTTCATCCCCCTGTGCTTCATCGCCGTCTGCGTGTGGATGGAGCGACGCGGCGCCGGCTTCTTCCAGGACCGCTCCGGCCCCAACCGCGCCAACATCTTCGGCTTCCGCGCCGCCGGCCTGGTGCAGAACCTGGCCGACGCCGCCAAGCTCATCTTCAAAGAGGATGTCACGTCGGGCCATATCAAGCACAAGTTCTACTTCGTGCTGGCGCCGCTGATCGTCTTCTTCACCGCCGTCGTCTCCTTCGCCGTGGTGCCCTTCGCCGATACGCTCGTGCTGGGCGGTAAGAGCTACCTTATGCAGGGCATCCCGCTGGATCTCGGCATCCTCTGGTTCCTCTCCTTCGTCGGCTTCTCGGTCTACGGCATCATCCTCGCCGGCTGGTCCTCGACCAACAAGTACGGGGTGCTGGGCGGCCTCCGCTCGGCCGCCCAGGTGATCAGCTACGAGATCCCCATGGGCCTAGCCATCGTCAGCCTGCTGGTGGTCTACGGCACCATCCACCTCAACGAGATCGCCCAGTTCCAGGGCCAGCTGCTGTTCGGCTTCATCCCTATGTGGGGAGCGGTGCTGCAGCCCCTCGGCATGGTGATCTTCATCGTCGCCGCCTTCGCCGAGACCAACCGCACCCCCTTCGACCTCGCCGAGGGTGAGAGCGAGCTGGTGGCCGGCTTCCACGTCGAATACAGCGCCATGAAATTCGCCGTCTTCTTCATGGGGGAATACGTGGCCCTGTTCGTCTCCAGCGCCATGATCGTCACCCTCTTCTTCGGCGGTTACCAGGTGCCATTCCTCTCCACCGCCACCCTGATCAACAACGCCAAACCGGTGGCCTTCCTGCTGATGATCGCTGTGCCGGTGGCCATGCACTACTTCGCCGGCTGGATCAGGCGCAGCAACGTCAGCCACTACCCGAGGGAGAACGACCCGCGGGTCTTCGAAGCTGAAATCTACATCAAGTGTTTCTGGGGCCTGGTCATCTTCCTCGAGGTGGTGCTGCTCCTCATCCTCTTTGCCGACAAGGGTGGTCCCGCCGCTCACATCTTCGTCATGCTGCTGCAGATGGCCACCTTCCTGGTGAAGATCACCATGATGATCTTCGTCTATATCTGGGTGCGCTGGACCCTGCCCCGCTTCCGCTACGACCAGCTGCAACGCTTGGGATGGCAGACCCTCCTTCCCCTGGCCCTGCTCAACATCTTTGTCACCAGCGCCGTTGTCGTGGCGCTGAGCTAAAGGAGGACAACCATGGGAGCGACCGTCAAGACCCTGCCACGCAAGGGGGCGAGCCTCAAGGAACGCCTCTACCTGATCGAAATCGTCAAGGGCATGGCCACCACCTTCGGCCATTTCTTCCGCAACCTGCTCGACAACCGCCGCCTCTACGTGCGACACTACCCCGAGGTACAGCCGGAGATCCCGGTGCGCTGGCGGGGACGACACCGCCTCACCACCCATGAGGACGGCTCGGTCAAATGCGTCGCCTGCTTCATGTGCCAGACCAACTGCCCGGCCAACTGCATCCAGATCACCGCTGGAGAGCGTCTCGACGGGCGCACCGAGAAAATGCCGGTCAAGTTCACCATCGACCTCCTCGAGTGCATCTACTGCGGCTACTGCGTCGAGGCCTGTCCCCTGGACGCCATCCGCATGGATACCGGGATCTTCTCGGTCACCGGCGACAAGAGGTCGTCCTTCGTGCTCGAACTCTCCGACCTTCTCGCCAGCAAGGGCGCCTTTGCCGAGGAAGATTATAAGAAAGGGGGCGCATAAGCCATGAATACCGAACTGCTTTTCAACGGATTTGCCATCCTGGCGGTATTGGGCGCCGTTGGCCTGGTGCTCTTTCGCCATCCCATGAACGGGGCGATGAGCCTGGTGGTGACCATGGTGGCACTGGCCGGGCTCTACGCCCTGCTCTCCGCCAAGCTGATCTTCGCCCTGCAGCTCATCGTCTACGCCGGGGCGATCATGTCACTGATCCTCTTCATCATCATGTTCCTCAACCTCCAGGAGAAGGATCTGCCGGAGGAGAGCGGGCGCTGGTACTACCTGCTCGGCGGGGTGGTGGTCATCGCCCCCATTGCCCTCTTTCTGATCAAGATCGTCAAGACCCTGCCCGGCAGCGAGGCCACCATCGTCGGCGGCGGCTTCGGCGGCATCAAGGAGGTTGGCCTGGTGCTCTTCCAGGATTGGCTGCTACCCTTTGAAATCGTCTCGATACTGCTGCTCATCGCCCTGGTCGGGGCGGTGGTTCTGGCAGGCAAAAGGAGGCTTGGCAAGTGATACAGGACTATCTCGTGCTCAGTATCGTTCTTTTCTGCCTCGGCATGCTCGGGGTGATCACCAGGCGTAACGTCTTCACCGTCTTCATGTCGGTCGAGCTCATGCTCAACGCTGCCAACCTCGCCTTCATTGCCTTCTCCCGGCTGCACCAGACCATGGATGGCCACGTCCTGGCCATGCTGGTCATGGCGGTGGCCGCAGCGGAGGCCGCGCTGGCGCTGGCGGTGGTCATTCTCCTGCACAAACATAAGAGCAGGCTGGACACCAACGTCTTCAGCCTGTTGAAGGGGTGATGCTATGGAACACTCGGTTACCTACCTCGGCTATATCCCCCTGATGCCGCTGCTCGGCGCCCTGGTCCTCGGCCTTCTCCATCTCTTCACCTGCCGCGGCAAGGCTCTGCCGGAGCTGCTGTACGGTGCTCTGGCGTGCATCGGGCCGCTGCTCTCCTTCGTCTTCGCGCTGGTGGTGTTCTTCCACCTCAAGGGACTGCCCGCCGAAGAGCGCTTCCTCGTCCATAACGCCTTCACCTGGTTCGCCGTGGGCGACCTGCACGTCGACATGGGTTTCCTCGCCGACCCCCTCAGCTCGCTGATGCTGCTCTTCGTCACCCTGATCGGCTCGCTCATCCATATCTATTCGGTGGGCTACATGGCCGGGGATGAGAATTTCGGCAAATTCTTCGCCTATCTCAACCTCTTTCTCGGCGCGATGCTCATCCTCGTCCTCGCCAGCGGCCCGGTGGTGATGTTCGTCGGCTGGGAAGGCGTCGGCCTCTGCTCCTACCTGCTCATCAGCTACTACTGCAAGGAGACCGAGAACGTCATCGCCGGCAACAAGGCCTTCATCGTCAACCGCATCGGCGACCTCGGCTTCGTGCTCGGCATGTCCCTGCTCTTCTGGGCCATCGGCGCGGGCGGCTTCGACTATCTGTCTCTCAAGGCCAACGTCGACCAGATCGCCCCGGCGACAGGCATCGCCATCTGTCTGCTGCTCTTTGTCGGCGCCTGCGGCAAATCGGCGCAGATCCCTCTCTATGTGTGGCTGCCCGACGCCATGGCCGGCCCAACCCCGGTTTCCGCCCTCATCCACGCGGCGACCATGGTCACCGCCGGCGTCTACATGGTAGCCCGCTTCAGCTTCCTTTACGCCTCCCATACTGCGGCGGGAACGGTGGTCGCCTGGGTCGGCATCCTCACCGCCCTGCTGGCTGCCATCTTCGGCATGTTCCAGAAGGACATCAAGAAAATCCTCGCCTACTCCACCGTCAGTCAGCTGGGCTACATGTTCGCCGGCGTCGGTATCGCCGCCTACTCGGCGGGCATCTTCCACGTCTTCACCCACGCCTTCTTCAAAGCCCTGCTCTTCCTCGGCGCGGGGTCGGTGATCTACGCCCTGCACCACCAGCAGGATATCTGGAAGATGGGCGGCTTAAAGAGCAAGCTGCCCAAGACCTACCTGACGATGATGATCGGCGCCTTCGCCCTGGCCGGCTGCCCGCCCTTCTCGGGCTTCTTCAGCAAGGATGAGATCCTCTTCTCCGCCCTGGCCACCGGCCATACCGGCATCTGGCTTATCGGCGTGCTGGTGGCCGGGATGACCGCCTACTACACCTTCCGCATGATCTTCCTCGTCTTCCATGGCGAGCCGCGCGACGCCGAGGCCCACGCCCATGCCCATGAGCCGCCGGCGGTCATGACCCTGCCGCTGCAGATCCTCGCCTTCGGCGCCCTCTTCGCCGGCTTTCTCAATCTGCCCGGAGTCTTCGGCGGCAGCCTCAAGGTCTCCCAGTGGCTCGCACCGAGCCTCGTCGACCACCACCCCCATGTCTCTGTCTGGCTCGAGCTGCTCGCCATCCTGACCAGCATCGCCGCCTTCGCCATCGGCATCACCCTCGCCCACCGCAAGTTCGGTCAGGGGGCCCAGGAGCCGGAATTCACCGGCTTCGCCAAGTTCGGCTATCATAAGTTCTACGTCGACGAACTCTATAATGCCGTCTTCGTGCAGCCCTACAAGGCCTTCGGCGGGCTCATCTCCCGCTTTTTCGAGCCGTACGTCACCGACTGTCACGTGCGCCTGTCGACCTGGCTCTACCGCAAAGCCGGCATCGCCTTCAAGGCCCTGCAGGTCGGGTATGTGCGGGTCTACGCCATATATATGGTCATCGGTCTCAGCCTGATGAGCCTCTTCCTCTCGCAAACGATCAACTAGGAAAGGTGCGCGCATGTTTGAATACGCCCTCTCGTTCATGATTTTCCTGCCGATCCTCGCCGGGTTGATCCTCTTCGTCCTCCCGGTGGGGGACCGCGCGGCGCGTGGCATCGGCTTCGCCGTGTCACTTGTCGTGTTGCTCCTCGGCATCGAGCTCTTCCTTGGCTTCAGCGGCGTCGGGGGCATGCAGTATGCCGAAAACCGCCCGTGGATCGAGTCCCTCGGCATCCGCTACAGCCTGGGCGTCGATGGTATCAGCCTCCTCGTGCTCATGGCCGGGGCCATCCTCTACCCGATGGTCTTCACCGTGTTCGCCACCCGTCGCAAGGGGTTCTACGCCAACCTGCTGCTCACCCAGGGAGCGATGCTTGGAGCCGTGTGCGCCGTCGACATGGTGCTCTTTTATATCTTCTGGGAGATCATGCTGTTGCCGGTGTTCTTCATGATCGGGCTCTACGGCGGCGAGAAACGCCTTGCCGCCACCTTGAAGATCACCCTCTACACCATCAGCGGCTCGCTGCTCATGCTCGCCGCCCTGGTTTATGTGGCCGTGTCCTACCACCAGCAGTTCGGCAAGTGGACCTTCGATATCGTCGAGCTGAGCAACCTGCAGCTGGGCGGTGGCTTCGCCATCCTTGCCTTCCTCATGTTCATGGTCGCCTTCGCCATCAAGATCCCCCTCTTCCCCTTCCATACCTGGCTGCCCGACGCCTACTGCGAGGCCCCCTCTTCCACCACCTTCGTGCTGTCGGCGATCATGGCCAAGATCGGCGTCTATGGCGTGATCCGCTTCGTCGTGCCGATTTTCGAGCCGGAACTGGCGCGCTTTGCGGTGCTGCTCTCCCTCGCCGGGGTGGCCGGTATGATCTACTGCGGTCTGGCAGCCATCGCCCAGAAGGACATGAAGCGCATGCTCGCCTTTTCCTCGGCCTCGCACATGGGCATCATCGCTCTCGGTGTCTTCTGCCAGAACGTCCAGGCGCTCATCGGGACCCTCTTCCAGATCGCCGCCCACGCCACCAGCACCGGCGTGTTGTTTCTCTTTATCGGATTGATGGAGGAACGCCGGCAGAGCCGGGAGATCGCCGATTTCGGCGGTATCGCCTACCGCGCCCCGGTCTTCGCCACCTTCTTCGCCATCGCCATGCTGGCCTCGGTCGGCCTCCCCGGCACCAGCGGCTTCATCGGTGAGTTCCTCATCATCCTCGGGGCCATTGAATTCAGCGGCTTCATCGGCTTCCTCGCCGGCACTTCCCTTGTCGTCGGTGTCTGCTACATGCTGTGGATGTTTCAGCGGGTCTTCTTCGAAAAGCCGCGGGAGGACTGTCAGCCCTTTACAGATCTGACGCTGACCGAGGCGCTGACTTTTCTACCGGTGATGGCGCTGATCCTCGGCATGGGCATTTTCCCCAATGCCTTCATTGCCAAGATCGAACCGACCGCGCAGACCTATACTCCCGTGCAGCAGGCGGTCGTCGCCGAGATGACTGCGACGTCACCAAGGCCCATGGTGGTACTCAGCGAACACAAGAACTAAGGCAGGTTACCGATTATGAACGATTTCCTCTCCTTGCTGCCCCTCCTCGTCACCTGCTGCGGAGCCATCGTCCTCATGCTGCTGGCCGCCCTTGAGAAATACCGCCCGGAAAGTGGTGCCCTGCTCAGCCTTGGCTTTCTGGCCGCAGCCTTTTTCCTGCAGCTGAGCACCCTCGGGGAACCGGCCAGGCCACTGTTCCGCGAGCTCTTCAACGGCATGGCTTCCACCAGCGGCTTCAGCGCTGCGGCCGGGGCCATCGTCCTCGCCTGCGCCTTCTTCACGGTGATGATCACCCACACCTACTTCAAGGAGAACAGCTTCGCCACCCTGGAGTTTTATGCCGTGCTGCTCTTCGCCGTCTGCGGCATGCTGCTGCTGACCCTGGCCAGCGAGCTCATCTGTGCCTTCATCGCCCTGGAGATCATGTCGCTCGCCGTCTATGTCCTCGTCGGCTTCAACCGCAACAGCCTGCGGGCTACCGAAGCGCTGTTCAAATATCTGCTCCTCGGCGCCTTCGCCGGGGCCTTCTTCACCATGGGCACGGCCCTTGTCTATGGGGCCGCCGGCAGCACCAGGTTCTACGATATCGCAGTTTTCACCCAAAGCGGCGGCGCCAGCGCGCCTTTGATGATCGGCGGTGTTTTCTTCCTCCTCGTCGCCCTGCTCTTCAAAGCGGCCGCCTTTCCCTTCCACGCCTGGGTTGTCGATGTCTATGACGGCGCCTCTGTTCCGGTCACCGGGTTCATGGCCACCGCCCTGAAGACCGCCCTCTTCGCCCTCTTCGCCAATTTTCTCGCGCAGAGCGCCGGACTCCACGACAAATGGATCACCTTTCTTTTTGTCATTTCCGTGATGACCATGTTCGGCGGCAACCTCATCGCCATCGGGCAGGACAACCTCAAGAGGATGCTTGCCGCCTCCGGCATCGTCCACTCCGGCTACCTGCTCATCGCCCTGGTGGCCATCAGTGCCGATCAGTTCTCGGGCAGTGTCATCGCCTATTACCTCGCCGCATACGGCGCCGGCACGCTCGGCATGTTCGCAGCCCTCTCCTACCTCGGCGGCAAAGACGAGCGGCGTGTCAGCTTCGAAGATTTCAAAGGCCTCGCCAAGGTGCGCCCTTTTTCTGCCGCCGCCATTACCGTTTTCCTGCTCTCCATGGCTGGCATCCCCCCCACTGCCGGCTTCATGGGCAAGTTCTATGTCATTACCGCCGCCATAAATGCCGACCATATCGCTCTGGCGGTGCTCGGTATAGTCAGCAGCATCCTGTCGATGTGGTACTATCTGCGTCTTATCGTCCTCATGTATTTCCATGAGGCGGAAGAAGGATTCGACACCGGGCGCTGCGGCTGGGCCGGGACCGGCACCGCAATCCTCGTCGCCAGCGTCTTCGTTATCGGCATTTATCCCATCATCATCTGACCGCGGCCACCCTCAGCCGCAATAACATTAGAATTCCTCCCCGCTGCCCGGTGGGGCCACCGCCAGTTCCCTGGAGCAACCACACTCGGAGATTCCCATGAAAGTGAAAGACATTCTCGCGGTCAAAGGCAGACAGGTAGTCACCATTCCCAAGGATACCGGAGTGATCGAGGCGATGTCGATTTTCTCGGCCAACCGCGTCGGCTCACTGGTGATCGTCGACCAGGAGAAGAACGTGCTTGGCATCATCGGCGGCCGCGACGTGCTCATGGCGGTGGTCAACCACCCCGATTCAATCAAGGATCTCAAAGTCGAGTCGATCATGACCACCAACCTCATCATCGGCACCGAGGAGGATGATATCGACTACATCCAGGCCATCATGACCGAGAACCGCATTCGCCATGTGCCGATCATGGATGGCCGCGAACTGAGAGGCATGGTGTCTATTGGAGACGTGGTCAAGGCCCTGCTCAAGGAGAAGGACGTCGAAAACCGCTACCTGAAGGATTATATCGCCGACAAATACCCTGGCTGAGCCGTTTCTTCCGGGACCACTGGCTCTACTGGTACCAGGCCTGCGGTCGGCCGAATGCACTGTATTCCCCTGCTCCATTTTCGGCCGCGGCATGCTTGTGGAGATCATGCCTCCCTTGCCTTCATTTCATTGCGTCGTGATGCCCCGCCCCCTGGAAGCCATCTTCTGTGGCCCACTTAACTGCCCTGTCCTGGACATCCTGGTGCTTGCCTCCTGAAGTCCCTCCTTTCCAGCCTTCCTATGGCCCTTGTAAAAGGTTTCTCTGAGCAGGCCAGGCAACCGTTTCCGCTTCCCTCTTCCGGTTTTCAGCTGAAGTCTGACCACCAGAGTGCAGCCGCCCGACCCGGTGCCCAGAAGGCCGTCAGAAAAAGGTGTACTTTTAGATCATATTGCTTATGGTCATATCAGGTCATCGCGTACTGAAAACGCATCCCTCCTCACTTCACAGCGAGACAGATCATGACCAAGGACGAATTCTATCTTGCCCGCGGCAAACTTGGCAAAACCCAAAAGCAACTGGCCGAACTTCTTGGAGTATCGATTCGTACCGTTCACAGCTACGAACAAGGCTGGAGAAATATTCCCGAGCATACCGAGAAATACCTCTATTTCCTTCTCATCAACCAGAAAGCGCGCAAGGAGGAGATCGTTCCTTGCTGGGAGAAGAAAAATTGCACAGAGAAGGAAAAATGCCCGGCATGGGAATTTGATAGCGGCCATATGTGCTGGTATATTTGCGGCACCCGCTGCGAATGTACCAAAGACGCCTGTAAGCACCAGAAAATCGTCATATGTAAAAAGTGCGATATCTTTAAATCCCTGCTCAGATAACTCTGCCCGCACCTATCGTCATCCTTCTTTTTTTGCTTCATTTCCTTTCACGCACCTGCATAAGTGAGCGACACCCCCATCATGTGGTCTCGTCTCGGTCCGCTCAGCACCCAGGGATATCTGCGGACGTGCAGCCATTTCCGTTAAGCGTCGGTTCACTGCCTTGCGTCTTTGGCGCGATTCGTGCCGCTTTTTCATCGTTCTGCAAAGCAGGCATCAAAGGTATTCCATCGACAACCGTAAGCTTGTTTACCAATTCCTCCTTTCGTCCCATACAGCCCGGCAGCAGTCCCTATGACCATTCCGCGCATTGCGTGGCCAATGCTTTTCGCGGAAGCATTTCATTTCCGGCGGTACCGCAGGAGGACCCTCACCTCAATTGCTCGGAACGCCTCGTGCAGAAAGTTCTTCTGTTGCGTCCGCCATCACGCATGAGTCAAAAGCAACCCTGGGCCCACTATGTCATGGTTGCCGCCGACCCTTCCCGCCTGCTTGACGTTGCATTAACAACGTCATCTTCTCTATCCCTTTTGCGGTGAGTCTCGATTTTCAGGGCAGGATCATCCGGTCTTTTGCCACTAGGTTTCTTCTCCGATTTTTCCCTTTTTCTGCCCCAGCAATTACAGGTCTGCTCCTTCGTGACCGCTCTCTAACAATACCCAATATTTCTTCTCAGTTATCGTTGTGCCTTATCACAATGTAGCAATTTCCTGTTTACCACAATGTGATATCATTAAATTATTACATATAGTTATGCGACATAATCTTGCAATTTTTATTGGTCATAGTGCTAGGATGTGGTATTCTTCGCTGAATACGAGGAGAGTCTCGTTATCACTATCGCGATTTTTCACGGGGGCTGACACATGAACAGGGAAGATTTCAAGCTTATTAGAAGGAAGATGGGCAAGACCCAAAAACAACTCGCCGAACTTCTAGGCATTTCCCTTAAAACCATTCACAGCTATGAGCAGGGGTGGAGGGCGGTTCCGACCCACGCTGAAAAGCTTCTCTATTTTCTGTATATCAATCAACGGGGGCGCAAAAATGCCTCGCTGCGCTGCTGGGAAGAGAAAATCTGCCCTGTCAAAGAGCAATGCCCAGCCTGGGAGTTCGACAGTGGCCATATGTGCTGGTACATGTCTGGCACCTTGTGTGATTGCACCAAAAACGTCGACGAGAAAGAGAAAATCAAAATCTGCAAAACATGTAAAATTTTTCTCAAGCTCATCAACTCTTGATTCCTCATCCTTGAGACTCCTGGCGCTGAAGCAATACAGTTTCCTCGCCAGGAGTCACTTCTCATTGCGATAGACTTCAGAAACCGATTCCTTCTCTGCAGTCCCCTTCCCTCCCGCTTCCCTCGATTCTTTGCTCTGATTTCCACCTCTCACTATGTCATACTTTGCTGGCATATTGTAGTACTCCCACAATGTAGCAATCAGGCACTGCTACAAAGTGACAGTTTCAACGCAATTTCAGTCGTTTAATTCGTTTTATATCGCATTTCGTCCCTTGTTTTGGTGCTAGGATGTGGTATACTGGAAGTGAGACATTGTGGTTGTTTTTCTCTTGCTCCCACAGTCCCGAAAACCGATCCGGCCTCCCCTGTGACAACGGCTGGAAAATCTCAACATATTCTAGGAGGATCAACTATGAAACGGGACATCGCACTCCAGGAATTCAGGAAAATGTGGATATGGCTCTATAAGCATCCCGCCCATGACAAAAAATACTACGTGCAGAACGTCGCCAAGCCAAAGCCAGTCTGGCGGAACGACTGTCCCCTCTGCGCCCTCACCGAAGAAGGGGAGTGCAACGAGTGCAAAAGTCTTTGGGCAACCACCCGAGGAAATCTCTGCAGCGACCCAGATTCACCGCTGAGTCAGTGGCGGAAAACTGAGAAGGACAACCCCGACTTGAGAACCTGGTATGCCGGGAAACTTGTCGACCTTACGGGTCAAGGCAAAAAGTGATCTAGACAGGCAATAGTCCGCCCTGAATCGGAAAGCACCGCTCATGCACTCGCTTTGATAAGCACGAAGTCAGGCTTGCCACTCCGGCCTGCGGAGGAGAATCCTCCTCAGGCCGGAGTGCCGGCAGTTGTTTTTCAGGCTTCCTTTCTCTTGCACATCACCCATAGTTCGTGCCTGTCGTTCTCAGCCTTTGCCTTTTCCCAATCTCCAGAAAACCGAGTGTCGAACTGACCCCTTAGTTGGCGACCGTCCGGTCGGCTCATTCACAAACAACATCCCCTAAGCGGATTCTATGAGCGCATCCGGACCAACATTTTTGTCCAGCGCCCATTCTTGTTTATCGGGCTTGGCGCATTGCTCCTTACCGGCCAAGCATACCGACAGGAGGCTAGGTTATTCCCTTTGCCCCGAGTCCTCCCAGCTTATGGAAAACCGCATGTCCAGCGCCTCTTTGTTTCTCGCATCGCGACATTTTATTCCCAGCCTTGCCACCACCAGCTGTTGTGCATTCAGTGCATTCCAACGCACAATTCGCTTTTTGCTACATTGTGACAGTCCTAGCAAAATTGTATCACATTGTGTCCGTGTCACAATGTAGTCATGCCGCTATACTACAATGTGACATTTGTTCAATTATTACATATAATTATCCTATATAGGAGGCGATTTTTCAATTGAACAAGTGCTAGGATGTGGTATAATTATCACCAAGGAATCGGATCAATCGAGGCTCCCACTCAAAACTCCTTCAATCTCCATAACGAGTTAGCCACACAACCACTCCTTCTGTCTCTAAGGCGGGGGGTAGCCCACAATCCCAGTTGCGGAGGATAGAAACATGGAACGGCAGGAAGCACTCAAGGAATTCAAAAAAATGTGGACTTGGCTGTACAAGCATCCGGCCCATGACAGCAAGTATTACGTCAGACATGTCGCCAAACCGGAAACCGAATGGAAGAACGACTGCCCTCTCTGCGCACTTTCCGACGGAGAGTGCAAAGAGTGCAGCGCGTTATGGGACCAGGGGAACGGCAGCCTCTGCAGTGATCCGGAGTCGCCCTTTTCCAAGTGGCGCAAGACCCATCTGAACGACCCCAATTTCAGGACATGGTACGCCGGAACGATAGTTGATCTGGCCGACCGGGCACTCAAGAAATAACCTCGGCCTTAGGGGACGCTAGACTGGCGATTGTTGACAGGGGGTCGTCGATCCTCCGGCTCAAGGAACATTAAAGCCGACTGCCGATGCCACTTCCCAACCCGCAACGGTTAAGGGGAACTTTGATTGTCGGCCAGGCCTTCAGGGGTTGTCCCAAGGTCGTGAGACAGGCCATTTACCCATCACAGGCGACATGAGGGGGATAGTTTTGAAGAATTACAGTATTGATCAAAACCTATATAGCGAGATCAAGCGATTGGGCGCCAAGGACATGGAGACATGCATGCAGTGCGGCAACTGCGCCTCTGCATGTCCACTGTCATCGGGCGAAAACACTTTTCCTCGAAAAATCTATCGTTACCTGCAACTGGGTCTGAAGGACAAGCTCCTCTCATCCCCCGAGCCATGGCTCTGCTATTATTGCGGTGACTGCAACAAGGATTGCCCTCGGGGCGCCGAGCCGGCAGAGACCATGATGGCCACGCGAAGATGGCTTACCACCCAGTACGACTGGACCGGGCTGGCGCGACTCTTTTACAGTTCGCCGAAATGGGAAGTCGCCGCCTTCGGAATCATAGCGCTCTTCGTCATCTCTCTTTTTCTTATTTTCCATGGGCCTGTGGTAACAGACCGCGTCGAAATCAATACCTTCGCCCCCGTTCACTGGGTTCATATTGGCGACCAGATCATGATTCTCATCGTCCTTGGTCTGCTCGCCTCGAACGCGGTCAACATGTATTTCAAGATCATGCAAGGAGCAAAAGTGCCGCTCTACCTGTACCTGACCCAGGCACCGGTCTTCATCGCCAACTACTTCACGCAAAAACGCTGGCGCAAATGCGGCACCGGCCCGGCCAGTGCCTGGACCAGGCACTTTTTCCTCTTTTCTGGCTGGGTGGCGATGGAGGTTCTGGTCATGATCTTCCTCGAGGCCTTCCAGACGGACGTGGTGCATCCATTCTGGCATCCCACCAGAATCGTCGGGTATTACGCCACGGTCGCCCTCATGCTCGGTTCGGGCTACATGCTTTACAGCCGCATCTATAAGAAGGAGGAGAACCTGCACCGCTATTCCGACTTCACCGACATGTTCTTCCTCGGGTTGATCTTTACCATCGCCATCACCGGCATCATGGTCCATTTCGCTCGATTGATTGGCCTCCCTCTCATCACTTATACAATCTATGTCATCCATGTGGCCATCTGCGTCGGCATGCTGATGATCATGCTGCCTTTCGGCAAGCTCTCCCACCTCATGTACCGCCCCCTGGCCATCTTTCTCATGGCTGTCAAAGAAAAGGCGCTCAAGCAATCGCAGGTAACCCAAGAACGTATCGCCACCGCCATCGGTGAAACATTCAAGACCTGCATGCAGTGTGGCACCTGCACCGGTGTTTGTCCCTCGGTCAATATCGCCGGATACAGCCCGCGCCTGGTGCTGCGCAATATCGCTCTTGATCGAAACAACGACGTCAACGTCGATACTGCGTCCTGGAGCTGTGTAACCTGCAACAGTTGTGTCGCAAGCTGCCCGCGGGGTATTGGCATCGTCGACCTGGTGAAGTCGATCCGCCAGCAGACCGTCAACGGAGGACTCCTCGCGGCGGCGCTGGCCTCTCCTGTGGCCAGCCTGAAGAAAAACGGCAATCCGTGGAATGGCAAGTCACAGGATCGAACCAAATGGGTGGGTTCGCTGCCGCTGCCGGTTTTCAATAAGGACAAGGAATACTGTCTGTTCAGCTGCTGTACCACCGCCTATGACCAGCAGGGGCAAAGAGGCAGCGAAAAGGGCGGCAGAGCTCTGGTGAAGCTCCTGGAAATCGGCCAGGTCAGCTATGGCAGCCTGGGCACCGCCGAAGTCTGTTGTGGCGATCAGCCTGAAAAAATGGGCGCCGAGGCCGTAAACACCGCTCTGGTCGAGAAAAACAGCCAGCTCTTCCTCGACCAGGGAGTGCGCACGCTGCTCACCGTCTCACCGCACTGCCTGAACAGTTTCTCGAAAAACTATCCGCAACTGCAGGGCAAGGTGACCACCGAGCACTACACCGATCTGCTTGCTCGATTGATCGACAGTGCCAGCTTGACCCCGCTGACCCACGTCAAGGCAAAGGTCACCTACCACGATCCCTGTTATCTTGGCCGCCACAATGGCCTTTACGAGGCCCCGCGTCGCATCCTCAAATCCATTCCCGGCCTGACGCTCATCGAGATGCAAAATAGTGGCCAACGCAGCCTGTGCTGCGGTGGTGGTGGTGGCGGGGCCTGGCATATTCGCCCGATGGATGAGAATCATGGCGTTACCAGAGTGAAGGAAGCCATGGCCACCGGCGCCTCAATTATCGCCACGGCCTGCCCCTTCTGCATCCGCATGCTCAACGAAGCCATAGCGAAGCTTGGCGTCGCCAACAAAATACAAGTCCGTGATGTGGCAGAGCTTCTCCTGCAGTCGGTGGAAGTTTCCTATGGATCGGACACCCATACCGGTACAACCAGAAGCGCAACTCAGGAGGAGCAACATGTCTGAACGGATCGGATTTTTCATCTGCCACTGCGGTATCAATATCGCCAGCAAGGTACGGGTCAAGGAGGTTGCCGAATACGCCGCCACGTTCCCTGGAGTTGTAGTCTCCAAGGACTACCTTTTCATGTGCTCCGATCCCGGCCAGGAATTAATCGAGAAAGAGATCAAGGAGAACGACCTGACCCGTATCGTCGTCGCCGCCTGCTCGCCGAGGATGCACGAAAAGACCTTTCGCTCCGCCTGTGAGCGTTCAGGGCTGAATCCCTACCACGCCTTTCATCAGGTATGCGTTCGGGAGCACGGTTCCTGGGTCACCGAGAGTGAAGACCTGGCCACCGAAAAGGCGATCAGCATCGTTCGCGCCGGCCTCTCCCGTGTCTCCTACCAGAGCGCGCTTTTCCCCAAGACCTTCCCGGTCAACCCCAACACGCTCATCGTCGGCGGAGGTATTGCCGGCATGCAGGCGGCCCTCGATATCGCCTCATCGGGCAATCGCGCCTACCTGGTCGAGCGACAGCCCACCGTCGGCGGGCACATGCTGCAATACGACAAGACCTTCCCCACCCTCGACTGCGCCGCCTGCATCGGCACACCGAAGATGGTCGCGGTTGGGCAAAATAAGAATGTCGAACTGATGACCTACAGCGAAGTCGAGTCGGTCAACGGCTTCGTCGGCAACTTCAAGGTCACCGTCAACCGCATGGCCCGCTACGTCAAGAGCAACTGCACCGGCTGCGGTGACTGCGCCAAGGTCTGCCCGGTGGAAGCGCCCAACGAGTGGGACGTCAACACCAAGATGCGCAAGGCGATTTATATCTCCTTTCCCCAGGCGGTGCCGGTTCGCTACGTCATCGAAAAGCACGATCGCGGCCCCTGCGTGCAGACCTGTCCAGCCGGCATCAACATCCAGGGATTCGTGGCCTTGATCAAGGTTGGCAAGCACCAGGAAGCCCTGAACCTGATCATGGAGAAAATGCCTCTCCCCGGCTCTCTTGGCCGAGTCTGCCCCGCCCCCTGCGAATCCGCCTGTCGGCGCAAGGAAGTCGACAAGCCTCTGGCGATCTGCGCTCTCAAGCGTTTTGCCGCCGACCAGGCGGACTGGGACAACCTGCCCATCCCCATGGTCGAGAAGAAGCCGGCCACCGAGAAAGTAGCCATCATCGGCGCCGGCCCAGCCGGCCTGACCGCCGCCTACTTCCTCGCCAAAGACGGCTACCACCCGACTATTCTTGAGAAAGCCCCGCAATCTGGCGGCATGCTCCGCTACGGCATCCCGGACTACCGTCTGCCTCCGGCCGTTCTCGACCGCGAGGTCAACCATATCAAGCGACTGGGCGTCACCATCGAACATGGTGTGGAAATCGGCCGCGACAAGACCATCGACGACCTCTTCGCCGAGGGTTTCAAGGCGGTCTATATCGCCGCAGGCGCTCATAGAAGCGGCAAGATGAATATCGCCGGCGAAGATGCCGTCGGCGTCGTACACGGTATCGACTACCTCGGCCTGCTCAACCGCAAGAAAGAGGTCAAAACCGGCGAGAAAGTGGTGGTGGTGGGTGGCGGCGACGTTGCCATCGATGCCGCCCGCGAAGCCTTGCGCCAGGGCGCCAAGGAAGTGACCATGGTCTACCGCCGCAGCCGCAACGAGATGCCGGCGGTAAAACGGGAGATCGAGGCGGCCGAAGAAGAGGGTATCAAGATCGAATTGCTGGTCAACCCGGTCGAAGTGCTCACCGAAAACGGCAAGGTCAAAGGTGTCAAGTGTGTCAAGATGGGTCTCGGCGAGCCCGACGAGTCAGGCCGCAGGAGACCGGTGCCGATCGCCGGCTCCGAGTACGACATCGCCTGCGACATGATCATTCCCGCCATCGGCCAGAAAGTCGACAGCAATTTCCTCAAGGGTGCCGCCGGCATCGAGCTGACCCGCTGGGGCACCATCGATGCCGATCCGATCACCTTCCACACCGGACGCCCCGGCGTCTTCGCCGGCGGCGACGTCTTCACCGGCCCATCCATCGCCGTCGAAGCCATCGGCGCCGGCCAGGAAGCTGCCATTTCCATCGCCCGCTTCATGCAGGGCGAGGAACTCTTCGAAAGCCGCCAGCAGCGGCCCACCGGCGAAAACTGGCTGCCAATCCCCAAAAGAGCGGTCCCCGCCGAACGGGCCAAAATGCCGGAGCTGGCGGTAACCGAACGTGTCAACAACTATAAGGAGATCGAACTGGGCTTTGCCGAGGAGACGGCAATTCGCGAGGCCGCACGCTGTGTCGACTGTGGCGGGTGCTGCGAATGCAAGCTCTGCGTCAGTCAGTGCAAAGCGCAGGCGATCGATCACGACGACGTCGACAAAAAAGAACAGATCGACGTCGGCTCGATCATCATCGCCACCGGTTTCGACCCGATGAACCCGGCGCCGATGACGCAATACGGCTATGGCAAATACACCAACGTATTCACCAATCTCGAATTCGAGCGCCTCTCCAACGCCACCGGGCCCACCTCGGGCAAGCTGCTCAAGCGGAGCCTGGAAGACCCGATGAAATTCACCGATCCACCGAAGAGCGTCGCCATCCTCCACTGCATCGGCAGCCGCGATAAGAACTACCACGAATACTGCTCGCGCACCTGCTGCATGTATGCGCTGAAATACGCCCATCTGCTCAAAGACAAATGCGGTCATAATACGGAAATCTACAATTTCTATATCGACATGCGCTGTTTCGGCAAGGGCTACGAGGAGTTCTACAAGAAAGTCCAGGAAGAAGGGGTGCGGATGATCCGCGGCAAGGCTGGCTCGATCACCGAGAAAGAGAACGGCATTCTCACGGTCAAGGCTGAAGACACCCTTTCCGGACGGCTCGTCGAAGTCGACGTCGAGATGGCCATCCTCTGCACTGCCATGGAAGCGAGACCGAACGCTGAAGACGTCATGCGCAAGTTTGGTATCGGCATCGGCCAGGACGGTTTCTTCCAGGAAGAACATCCCAAGCTCGCCCCGGTCTCCACACCTTCAAGCGGTGTCTTTCTCGCCGGTGCCTGCCAGGGCCCCAAAGACATTCCCGATACCGTCGCCCAGGCCAAAGGGGCCGCCGCGGAATGCCTCGCACTCAGTTCGGCCGGAGTGGTGCAGGTTCCACCGATGATCTCGAGCATCGATCCGGATATCTGTGTCGGCTGTCAGCTGTGCATCAAGCTCTGTCCCTACGGAGCCATCGAGTTCAACGACTTCGCCGGTGTCAGCGAGGTCAATTCGGCGGTATGCAAAGGCTGCGGCAGCTGCTCAGGCGGCTGCCCGAGTGGGGCTCCCAAAGTCAAGCACTTTACCGACAAACAAATTTTTGCTGAGATAGATGGGTTGTTAACCAATTAAGCGAGGAGAGAAGCGATGAGTGAGTTTGAACCGAAGATTGTGGCCTTTTTCTGTAACTGGTGCACTTTTACCGCCGCGGATCTGGCTGGTACTTCCCGTCTGACCTATCCACCGAACATCAAGATCATCCGCGTCATGTGCAGCGGCATGGTAGACCCGAAGTACGTCATCAAAGCCTTCCTCAACGGCGCCGACGGCGTGCTCATCGGCGGCTGCTGGCCTGGCGACTGCCACTACATCAACGGCAACCTCAAGGCGCGCCGCCGGGTGGCCCTGCTGACCGAACTGCTCAGCCAGTACGGTATTGGCCCCGAGCGCCTCTGGCTGCGCTGGATCGCTGCCAGCGAAGGCACCATGCTCAAAGAAGTGGCGGAGCAGATGACCGCCTCGATCAAAAAACTGGGACCGAGCGAACTTAACAACCCGCAGGCCATGGTCGCGTGAGAAAGGGAGATACACTAATGGCAAAGTTTAGCAAATTGGCCTTCAACAAAGGCGAACTGAACAATCAGCTCTCCGCGTTTTTTGCGGATTTACTGGAAAAAAATGCCGTTGACGCCCTGCTCGCGCCGATGGCCCAGCCCAAGAAAGGGGTCATGCAGACCCTCGTCACCAGCAAGCAGAATGTAGCCGGAGCAGATCCCTTTGCCCCGGTAGTGCCGGTAAACGGCGCGCGGCTCGCCTCTTCCCTGACCTCGAACCCCTCGGGAAAGAAGATCGGCATGGTGCTGCGCTCCTGCGAGGTACGCGCCCTGGTGGAGTTGGTCAAACTCAAGCAGGCCAATCTCGACGACGTCGTGCTGATCGGCCTGGACTGCTACGGTCGCTATGAGAACACCGACTTTCTCAAGCTCCGCGCGGCCGGGGCCACCACCGAAGACTTTCTCGAAAACGCCCAGGCCGGCAAGACCGAGGCCGACGGCTGTGACGTCGCAGGTGCCTGCAAAATCTGTGAGTTTCCCACAACCGACAATGTCGATATCCGCCTCTGTATCTTTGGCGCGGGTCCGGGCACGCTGTTGATCGAGGCGGTAACCGAGAAAGGTGAGGAAGCTCTGCAGACGGCGGGGCGTAAATTTGGCGACAGCCCCACCGGCCGCGCCGAAGCGGTAAAGAAAATCACCGACGCCCGTGTCGCCGCCAAGAACGCCGCTTTTGCCGAATACCGCAACTCCACCAACACCTTCGATGCATTGAACGAGCGCCTCGCCGCATGCATCAACTGCTACAACTGCCGCGTCGCCTGCCCGGTATGCTATTGCAAGGAATGTGTCTTCGTCACCGATACCTTCCGCCACAAGGGCGAACAGTACATCGGCTGGGCCAGCGGCAAAGCGCTCAAAATGCCAGCCGACACCACCTTCTATCACATGACCCGCATCACCCATATCGCTGCATTCTGCGTCGGCTGCGGACAATGTACCTCCGCCTGCCCCAACGACATCGACCTGATGCCTATCTTCCGCACCTCGGCGGAAAAAGCCCAGGGTCGCTTCGAGTATCTGGCCGGCCGCAGCCTGGATGAACCGCAACCCCTGTCAATCTTCGACCACGACGAGTTGGTGGAAGTAACTGGCCAGGTCAAATAGGAGATCGATTATGGCAGAAAACAAGCCGATCGGCACGGTCCTCGTGGCCGGCGCCGGTATCTCTGGAATAAAAGCGGCCATCGAGCTGGCGGAAACCGGCTACAAAGTTTTGCTCACCGATTCGTCCACCCAGGTGGGCGGCATTCTCGCCAAGCTCGATTACCAGTTCCCCTCAGATCACTGTGGCATGTGCCGCATGCTGCCCATGGTGGGCCGGGAGTACTCTTCCGAATACTGCATGCGCAAAAGCCTGTACCACGAAAACATCGAGATCCTCCCCTTCACCGAGGTGGTTTCGGTGGCCGGTGACGCCGGCAAATACAAGGTTGAGTTGAAGAAAAGGGCGCGCTACGTCAACTCCGAGGTCTGCAACGAACTGGGTAAGTGCATCGAGGCTTGCCCGGTCGAAACGGCCGACGAATTCAATCATGGGCTGACCAAGCGAAAGGCCATCTACAAATCGGTTCCGCATAATGTCCCGCAATTGCTGTTGATCGACAAAAGCGTCTGCACCGAGTGCGGCGAGTGCGTCAAGGTGTGTTCCACCGGCGCCATCAACCTACACGCCCAGGATGAAGTGGAGACCCGCGAAGTGCACGCCATCGTCCTCGCCTCTGGTGTCAAGCTCTACAACACCAAGGAGTACGAGGATGCCAAGTCCTACGCGGTGTCCCCGGACGTTGTCACCTCCCTCGCCTTCGAGCGCATGCTCAGCGGGACCGGCACCTATCGCGACGGCATCATCAAGCGCCCCTCCGATGGCAAGCCGGCCAAGAAGATCGCCTGGATCCAGTGCATGGGATCGCGTAACAAACGGCAGAACCGTGACTACTGCTCCTCGGTGTGCTGCATGTTCGCGCTCAAGGAGGCGGTGCTGGCCAAAGAAAAAGGTGGCGACGATGTCGAGACGACCATCTTTTACATGGATATGCGTACCTTTGGCAAAGGGTTCCAGCAGTATCGGGCCAACGCCGAGGAAGAGCATGGGGTCCGACTGGTACGCTGCCGCGTCCAGGAGGTTGTCAGGGAGCCGGACGGCAACCTGCGCATCCGTTATTTCGACCCGGAAACCAACGAATTCCAGATTGCTCACTACGACATCGTCGTTATGTCCACCGGACAGGTCCCCTTCGACGATCACCGCAAATGGGCCGAGCTGGTTAACGGCGAACTCAGCCCGACAGGCCTCCTTGCCACCGAGAAGTACAGCAAGGTGCGGCTTGCCGGCAAACAGGGCATCTTCATGTGCGGCTCTTTGATGGGCCTCACCGACATCAGCGAGGCCATGGCCAGCGGAATCGCCGCGGCCGGCGAAGCGACCAGCTTTCTCAACGCCATCGGCACCGACAAGGTCAGCTTCGAGGACATCGCCGAGCCGGTTACCGACGACCGCCAGTTGCCCAAGGCTGCGGTACTGCTCTGCAAGTGTGGAGAATTCGCCGGCGCCGAAGGCATCGATCTCGAGATGATCAAGAACGAGGTGATGAAACATCGGGGCGTCGGCACCGTCCATGTGGTCAACTCGATCTGCTCCGAGGAAGGCCAGAAAGAAGCCTTGGATGTGCTCAAAAAGGCCAAGTGCAACCGCCTGCTCATCGGCGCCTGCCAGCCTTTCATGTACCGCCGCAAGGTCCGCGACATCGCCAAGAAAGCTGGCTACAACTCCTCTCTCGTGCAGATCTTCGACCTCCTCGGCATCGCCCGCCGCGGCACCGAAGAGGCCTCGAAACTCGCCTGGACCCGCCGCACCATCACCGAGATCAAAGCCGATCTCGAGTCCATCAAGCAGAAACCCGCCTTGCACGTACAATCGGTGCCGATCAACCCAACCGCTCTGGTGGTCGGTGGCGGCATCGGCGGGATGCACTCCGCCCTGTCTCTCGCCAACCGCGGCATCCCCGTCCACCTTGTTGAAAAGTCTGGGGAGTTGGGGGGTTTTGCCGGCAATCAGATCGCGGCCACCGTCGATGGTCTGAAGCCGATGACCATGGCCAAGGATCTGAAGCTCAAAGTGTTCGAGCACAGCAAGATCACCGTCCACCTCAACTCTCAGGTGGCAAAGACCCAAGGAACGCTTGGCGCCTTCGAGTCGAAGATCGTCTCTGACGGCAACGACCAGAAAACCTACCTCCACCACGGGGCGGTGATCATGGCCACCGGTGGCCACGAAGGCAAGACCGACGAATACGGCTATGGCCAGAGCGAGCGCATCGTCACGCAGTTCGAGTTCAAACAGCAGCTGGAGAGCGGCGCCATCGATCTCTCCACCGTCGAAAACGTGGTCATGATCCAGTGCGTCGGCTCCCGCGAGGCCGGCAAACGAGAATACTGCAGCCGCATCTGCTGCATGTGGGCGATAGCCAACGCCCTGAAGATCAAGGAAATGAATCCCGAGGTCAGGGTCTACGTGCTCTACCGCGACATCATGACCTACGGCTTCCTCGAGCAGTACTACACCAAGGCGCGGGCGGCCGGGGTCATCTTCGTCAACTACGACCTCAACTCGAAACCGCAGGTGGAGGTCGCCGACGGCATGCCGGTGATGCGCTTTACCGAAAACATCCTCAACACCGAAGTGGAGATTTCTCCCGACTATCTGGTGCTGTCCACCGGCGTCGATCCCGAGGCAACCAACAAAGAACTGGCCGAGGCCTTTTCCCTGCCGCTCAACGACGATGGGTTTTTCAGCGAGGCTGACTCGAAATGGCGGCCGATCGAGTTCAAGCAGATCGGCTCCTTCCTCGCCGGGGCGGCCCACTCGCCGATGCCCCTGCCCGACGTCATCATGCAGGCCGAGGCGGCGGCGCAAAAGGCCTATACCTACCTGTCTGGCGGCTCGATCAACACAGCTCGGGTCATCTCTACCGTCAAGGATGCCCTGTGCATCCGCTGCCAACGCTGCATCGCCGCCTGTCCTTTCGAGGCCAGGTCGTACAATGCCGCGGAACACCGTATCGAAGTCGACCCGGCCGGCTGCCAGGGCTGCGGCATGTGCGCCGTCGCCTGCCGCAACAACGCCGCCGAGGTCTCTGGCTGGAGCGACAAGCAGATGATGTCGGTCATCGATGCGAAACTGGCGGACGATCTGCAACCGTCCACCGCATCATAGGGGTTGAATCATGAATCCGCAAACCGAAGCCAACAAAGACTTATGGAAGGCCATCTACAACACCGGCGATCTGCAGCACTGCTTCAACTGCAGCACCTGCATCTCCGGTTGCCCTGCCTCCTTTGGCGATCCTCCGCTGCTCGTCCGCAATCTTGCACGAAAGGTCATGTACGGCCTCGAGGAGGCCCTCTTCGAGGACGACACGCCCTGGGCCTGCGTCAGCTGCTCGCGCTGCGAGGAAATGTGCCCCATGGACGTCAAGCCCTTCGAAATGATCCTGCATATCCGTCAGTGGCAAGCCAGTAACGACGAAACCAGGGTGCCGCCGTCAATCGTCGAGATCTACAAGCGCGGCTACACCCAGGCGGTGGGCACCAACGTCGAAACCCGCCAAGCCCTCGGCCTGGATCCGCTGCCGATCATCACCAACAACCCCGAACAGCTCGCCATGTTCCGCGAGATGCTCATGAAAACCCCGGTGATAGCGGCAAACGACTATATGTTCGGAGGCTGATGGCAGTCGTCCCCTTTGCAATGAGGTGCATACAATGGAATTTTGTCTCTTTTTAGGCTGCAATACACCAGCCGTGCGGCCGGACGTGGAAAAGGCGATCCGCGTCTCCATGGACGAACTGGGGGTGGACCTGGTCGACGCGGACAATTATGTCTGTTGCCCGGCTTTCGGTTCCTTCCCTTCCACCGACGAGGACAGCTGGCTGGCCACCAGCGGATGGAATCTCTCCATCGCCGAAGGCAAGAAGCGCGATATCCTCGTGCAGTGCGGCTCCTGCTACAGCTCGTTGCGCATGGGACGGGAGCATATCATGCATAGCGACGAGAAACGCCAGCGCGTCAACGAGTTGCTCGAGCCGACCGGGCGGACGGTATGCGGCTCTTCCCGCGTGCGCCACGTCTCTGAAGTGCTGTACAAGGAGATCACTCCTGCCAGGATCGCCGAGAAAGTGAAGATCAGTCTCGAAGGCTTGCACGGCGTCGTCCAGTATCCGTGTCACACACTCTACCCCAGCGAGGTGGTAGGCTTCGAAGACTCACCCCGAGAGCCCAAGGGAATGCGGCAACTGGTCGAGGCCCTCGGCGCCACCGTCGATGGCTACAGCCGCGAGCTTCAGTGCTGCGGCGGTGCCGGCGGCTTCATGAAGAGCACCCCGGAACAGGCCATTGAATTCGCCAAGACCAAGTTCGACTCCATCCTCGAAGAGACCAAGGCCGACTTCATCGCCGTCTCCTGCATCACCTGCCTGATGCATATGGAAAACGTGCAGAACACCCTTAACAAGCGAGTCGGCGAGGAGCGCTACAAGATCCCGGTCTTCGACTACAACCAGCTGCTCGCCCTCTGCCTCGGCAAGGAGCAGAAACAGGTCTCGGCGATCTGCAACGTCTCGCGCGACAAGGTGCACCAGTTCATCGCCAACGCCAAGGTCGCCGCCTAGGGCGGACATCGGGCGGATATCATCCTCGAAGCGGCCGATGGCCGTCGCCAGGCAAGAGGCGACGTCTCTCGGCCGCTCGGAATCTCTGCAGCGGAGGAGTCATGAATTTTCATTCCATAGACCATATACTCGAGTTCGCCATCGACAAGGAAAAGGAGGCGGTTACCTTCTATACCGACCTCAGCAAGAAGGAAAGCATCGCCTCCCTCAAGGAGACCTTTCGCGAACTGGCCCAGGAGGAGGCCCGCCACGTCAAGATGCTCACCGGCATTACCAAGAACAAGGCGGTTATCGCCTCTTACGAGGTGAAGAAGATCGCCGACCTCAAGATCAGCGACTATCTGGTGACCAAGGACTACGAGGAGGGCATGGGCATTGAGGACATCCTCGCCATCGCCATGAAGCGCGAGGAAATGGCGGTGAAGCTCTACAAGGAGCTGGCGACGCAGACCTCGGACCAGGAAGCGGTCAAGCTCTTCACCCTCCTGGCGCAGGAAGAGGCCCAGCATAAGCTGACCTTCGAGAAGAACTACGACGACCTCCTTAAAAAGCAGGGCAACTGATCACTCTCCGGACCCCGGCAACTTCTCAGGCCGGCGGTCCGTTTCCAGCTCCCCATGGCACCTGCGATGTGGGAGACGCGCCCCCCCCGGTTGATATCCCGGGGTGGGGTCCTTCCCCCCATTCCCATGACAGCAGCCGTTTTTTGCCGGTCAAAGGCCATCAGCGGCTGAGCCATCCCGCCGCCATGCGGCCTGTGCCATCCCCGGGAACATATCCGCTCACCCAGCAAGCGCGCCAGCCCCGGCGAAAAGAGCGAGACGCACTCCTGCCGCCAGAGAGCCTCACACGGTGCACATCGAAATCGGATGCTGCGGGTGGGGACCTTGCCTCCAGGTGAAGCAGGAAATGAGGTGATGTTGTTCACCGCATCTCCTGCTCGGGGCAGGGCCTGTCGGCCGCGAAGTGGTATCGATGACCTCTCCGCGGCACGCTCTTCTACAGCAGGTAGTAGGTGGCCAGCAGGCCGGTAATGCTCATGGTGATGGTGTACGGCAGAGCCAGCAGAACCATTCGCCCATAGCTGAGCCTGATCACCGGCGCCAGGGCCGAGGTGAGCAGGAAGAGGAAGGCCGCCTGGCCATTGGGGGTGGCGACGCTGGGGATATTGGTGCCGGTATTGATGGCGACCGCCAGTTTGTCGAACTGGTCCATCACCGCCTGGGCCTGCTGCGCTGCCTGCTGCGGCAGGGCGGCATAGACCTCGGCGCGGGGGGTAACGGTGGAGGTCAGCTTTTCCATCAGCTGGGCGCCGGTCATACCGATATCGGGGATGCGACTCAGCGTCTCGGTGATGGACAGCTTTGTTTCTGAGATATAGACGGTGGCGACGAAGACGTTGTCGGAAATCATCGACAACACGCCGTTGGCGACATAGTAGGCGGCCAGCTGAACACTGCCCTGGAGGCTCAACACATACTGGATAACCGGGGTGAACAGGTGCTGCTCATGGATGACGGCGACGATGGCGAAGAACACCACCAGCAGGGCGGTGAAGGGCAGGGCCTCCTGGAAGGCATGGCCGAGCTGATGTTCCTCGACCACGCCGTTGAAGGCAGTGAGCAGCACGATGACCGAGAGGCCGATAATGCCGACCGCAGCCAGATGCAAGGCCAGGGCGACAATCAGCCACACCCCGACGATGGCCTGAACGACGAGTTTGGCTTTACCGGCCTTGCCGCGTCTGGCCTCCATCTTCACCTCGGTTTCAAGGAGGTGGGAGCGGATATTGCCCGGCATCTGGGCGCCATAGGTGAAGAGGCGCAGCTTCTCGACGAGAACACAGGTCAAGAGGCCCACCACCAGCACCGGCAGAGAGACCGGCGCCACCTTGAGGAAGAAGGGAATGAAATGCCAGCCCATGATACTGCCGATAAGCAGGTTCTGCGGCTCGCCGACCAGGGTGCAGACCCCGCCCAGGGCAGTGCCCACGGCGCCATGCATCATCAGGTTACGCAGAAAGGCGCGAAACTCCTTCAGCTCCTGGCGGTGGATCTCCTTGACCTTCTCGTCATCGACGAGATCGTGCTTGGCACTGGCCTCGATACCCGAGGCGTAGCGGTGATAGACGTCGTAGAAGCCGTAGGCGACGGCGATGATCACCGCCGTTACCGTCAGGGCATCGAGAAAAGCCGAGAGGAAGGCGCCTAAAAAACAGAAGAGCAGGGAGATATAGATCTTCGACTGCACCCGCACGAGAAGGCGGGTAAAGGTAAACTGCAAAAAGTCCTTCATGAAATAGATACCCGCCACCATGAAGATGAGCAGCAGGATCACTTCGAAATTGACCAGCGCCTCATGATAGACCGTCTCCGGCTTGGCCAGGCCAATGGCCACCGCCTCGATGGCCAGCAGGCCGCCGGCGGGCAGGGGATAACACTTGAGGGCCATGGCCAGGGTGAAGATGAACTCGGCAATGAGCAACCAGCCGGTGATGAAAGGACCGGCGGCAAACAGCACCAGGGGGTTGATGAGGAGAAAGACGACAATGGTTAGCTTGTACCATGTCGGCGCATTGCCGAGGAAATTGCGGAGAAAGGGGTTTACTTGGCTGTTTGGCATGGACAGTTCCTTTTACAGAAGAGGTTGGCGGTGATTTTGGCCGTCGGCCCCAATAAAAAAAGGCCGCCACTCAAAGCGTCTGCTTGAGTTAGCGGCCCGACTAACAGAACTCTCCGGAGAGCGCGCGGCGCTTTCCGGACCCGAATTGCATCACAAAATCAATAAGTACGTAAAAATGGCAAAAGTCGCACCAAAAGTCAAGATCTTTCGCAGCCGCCGCCTCGCCCTCCCCTGTGCCGCCCCTGGCTTGTCACCTTGCCAGCTTGCCCAACAGCTTGTTCACCCGCTCCTCAAGCCGTCGTACAGGAGGCCCCTGAGCTCGACCCTGCCCCGAGTATGTGACAGCCTCCGCGCCGACGGCCGCCCGGTTTTTTGGGCGCGCCCCTTCACCCAGCTCATTGCAGAAACACCCCGACTCTTTTGCAGCGTTTCCGCAATCTGGCCACCATAGTCCCATGAGGAGCTACCGCCTTGCCCGGCCGAAGATTTTCAGCTTGACAGTGGGCCACATCTCTATATATTCGCACTCATCTACGGGACAAAAGACGCTTTTTGCCCGCCGCCACTTCACCCTGCCCCCGGATCGAGATCCCTGTACGCGGTATCCACCCCCGCTCGACCACAAACACCAGCCCTCTGCGCCAGAATCGCACGTCTTATGAACGATCTGACCATCGTCATCCCCGCTTACAACGAGGAACAGGCCCTCGCCACCTTTTTGCCGGAACTGATCGCCTACTGCCGCAGCAACGGCTGTCGCCTCATCATCGTCAACGACGGCTCGAAGGACGGCACCAGGGCCTTGCTCGACCGCCATGCCGATCCGTCATTCTTCACCCCAATCCACCACAAGGTCAACCGCGGCTACGGCGGCGCCATCAAGACCGGCATCAATGCCACCACAACGCGGCTGGTGATCACCATCGACGCCGACGGTCAGCACCGCCTCGAGGACGTCACCGCCCTCTATCATGAGCTGCAACACAGCGACGCCGACATGATCATCGGCAACCGCAGAAAGCACAAGGAGAGCCTCTACCGCAAGACCGGCAAGGCCCTGATCCGCAACATCGCCGGGCTGCTCATGCCGGTGCCCATCTATGATCTCAACTCGGGGATGAAAATCTACGTCACCGAGCTGGTGCAGCGCTATCTGCCGCTCTGCCCGGACAATATGGCCTTGAGCGACATCATCACCCTGATCTTCCTCAACCAGCGCCATCTCGTGCTGGAACACCCCATCACCGTCGTGCCGCGCACCACTGGCGAATCGACCATCAGCATCAAGACCGCCTTCGACACCGTGCTCGAGATCGTCCATGTGGCGACGATGTTCGACCCGATGCGGCTCTTCTTCCCGCCGGCGATGTTCTTCCTGCTGTTCAGCGCCATCTGGGGACTGCCGATCATGCTGCGCGGCGAGGGCGTCTCGGTGGGCACCCTGCTGCTCTTCGTCACCGGCCTGATCCTCTTCTTCCTCGGCCTGCTTGCCGAGCAACTGGCCTTGATCCGCAAAAACCTTAACCTCGGGCCGCAGAAGCCGCCGACAGAGCGTTGACATAGTCGCCATAGGCCTGGAAGGGATGCTGGCGATGGAGCGCCTCCAGCCGCTTCAGCAGCTTCGCCCGGCCGATATACATCAAGAGGTTGAGGTGGCGCTTGCCGCCGAGGTCAGGGTGCATGAAGCGCTCCTGCTCGACGTCGATATCATAGGGGTGGAAGTAGGTGACCACCGCCTCGCCACGGCGTAGGCTGTCGCCGATGCCGAGACGGCTCAGCCAGAAGGGCAGCACGCGGAAATAGACCCCGCCGGCCATGGGCACCCTGAGAAAAGGCAGACGATAGAGTGACACCGGCAGCTCCCAGAGGCCGCCGGCAACCTGCCGCGCCGCGGCCCCGAACTCCGGCCAGCCATAGAGGGGATTGGCGGCCGGGAGCACCGAACTGGAATAGGTGAAGCCCAAATCGGCGAGGATCTCATGGGCCCAGGCGGTTTTTCCGGTGAGCGAGAAGGTCGGGGCGCGAAAGCCGCAGATCCCCCTGCCGCCGGCATTCTCGAGGGCGGCCAGGTTGCCCCGCATGTCGTCGCGAAACTGCTGCGGCGTCATCTTGTCGAGTTGCAGGTGGAGGTCGCCGTGGCAGGCCAGTTCGTGGCCGGCATCGGCAATCTCGCCGATCAAGCGCGGATAACGCCGCGCCACTTCACCGACGACGAAGAAGGTCGCCTTGACTCCCCAGCGCTGAAAATGCTGCAGATAAAGGGCGGTGTTCCGCGGAACCGCCTCGCGGTAGCGGGCCCCGTCTTCCACCCAGTCCCGTACGTCTTCGAGATCGACACTCAGCAACAGCGAACTCATGTCTTTACGGTGCGAGAACGCACCCCTCTCTGAAAGAATTTCCGTAAGCTTTCCGGTGTGACGCTCTTCGCCTGCGGCAGCCTCATGAGGCCGCATCGGCCACCGTCTCGATGAGCCGCTCGAAACGTCCCCGGGCCTCGTCGGCGCCGATGATCGCCACCAGGTCGCCGGCGGCGAAAACGAAATTGGCATCGGGGTTGGGCAGCAGGCGCCCCTGGCGCAGCACCCCGACCACCGAGGCGCCGGTGGACTTGCGAATCTCCGCCGCGCCGATGCTCTTGCCGACCAGGGCGTTGCCAGAGGGGAGATGGAACCAGCGCAGGTCGAAGGAGTGCGACGCCGCCCGCATCTTGCCGAGGGTGCGGTAATCCTCACCGGCGGCCAGGCCGGGGAGGAGCAGATGGCGCCGCATCTCCTCCGTCTGCCGCTCGATCTCCGGGGCGGGAATAGAGAGATGGAGGAGGGCCTGGCGGGTGATCTCCAGACCGGCCTCGAACTCGGGGTAGACGAGGTCGCTGACCTGCAGCTCCTTGAAGACCTCGAGGAATGCCGGATCGCCCAGGCGGCTGACCACGCGGATGGCCGGGTTGACCTGACGTGCCCGGCGGATGATCGCCTGGGCGACGACGATACCGGGAGTGGTCACCACCAGCAGCGAAGCCTTGTCCATGGCCAGGGCCTCCTGCACCACCTCATGGCTGCCGTCGCCGTAGACCACCGGGTAACCTGCGGCACGCGCCTCCTCGACCCGGTTCTGATCGAGCTCGACGATGACGAAAGTTGTGCCGAGCTTATGGAGAACCGCGGCTACCTGGAAACCGACCCTGCCGCCGCCGGCAATCACCACGTGGTTGCCGAGGGTATCGGCGCTGAAGTTGATCGACTCCAGCGGCTCGTGGCGAAAAAACCTCTTCTTGAGTGCGTAGAGCCGTCCGGTCTGCCCGGAAACGAGCGGCGTCAGGGCCATGCTGAGCACCGCCGTGGTGAGGATGAGGTTGTAAAATTCGCTATCCAGCGATCCCGACGACAGGCCGATGCGCGCCAGCACGAAAGAGAACTCGCCGATCTGAAAGAGGCCCAGGCCGACCGCCAGGGGCACGACGTTACCGTAGCGGAAGAGGCGGGCGATAATGGCGAAGATGCCGCCCTTGCCAAGACCGACCAGCAAGAGCAGCAGCAGCACCACGGTGACGTTGTGCACCAGGAAGAGCGGATCGAGGAGCATGCCCACCGAGGCGAAGAAAAGCAGGCCGAAGAGGTCGCGCAGGGGGATGATATCGCTCAGCGCCTGGTGGCCGTAGTCAGACTCGCTCAGCACCATGCCGGCGACGAAGGCCCCCAGGGCGAAGCTCAGGCCGACCTGATAGGTGGCATAGCCGACACCGAGCCCGATGGCGGTGATCGCCAGCAGGAAGAGCTCACGGGAGCCGATGCGGGCGATATGGCGCAGGAGGATCGGCAGCAGGCGAGTACCAAGCAGAATCATCGCGGTGAGAAAGAGCGCCGCCTTGACCACGGCGACGCCCAGGGTGCCCATGCCCGCCGCGGGATCGTTGAGCTGCGGCAGGATGATCATCATCGGCACCACCGCCAGATCCTGGACGATGAGCATGCCGATCATCACCTTGCTCGACAGGGTACCGAGCCAGCCCTGGTTCATCAGGGTCTTGAGAATGACCATGGTCGAGGAGAGGCTGATCAGGGCCCCGAACCACAGGGAAGTTCGCCAGCTCCAGCCAAAGAGCTGACCGACGGCCATGCCGAGGGCGATGGTCAGCGTAATCTGCAGCGGGGTGCCGATGAGGGCGATGGCCTTCACCGGCTTGAGGTCCTTGAGGGAAAACTCGAGGCCCAGGGCGAAGAGCAGCAAGGCGACGCCGATCTCGGCGAGCAGTTCGATGTCGTGGATTTCGGTGAGGGTCAGGCCGCCGGTATACGGGCCGAGGATGACCCCGGCGAGTATGTAGCCGAGAATCAGGGGTTGACGGAGCCGCTGCATCAACAGGCCGCAGAAAAAGGCGACAACGATGAGCACGATGATATCGGCGGCTATTCCCATGGATTCTCCTTGCAGACGATGAAGAACGCAGGCGGCTGCATACGCGGTGCCGCTCTATCCTACTTTCTCGAACCGTCTTCGACAACAATTTTCCTTGGCCGCACAAGGTCTGTTTCTCCGGATTATTATTCAACAATATCATTGCATTGGGCAACATAGCCGCCGCAACAAAAATGTCCTCGACGATGCTCCCCTTGCCTGGTGGGGCGAGGGGCGGCCAGCGCCGTGCCATGCCAGCACCAGCCGCTGCCCGACCCGCCAAGGGGAACACGAAGGCATTTGCCCGTCCCCCCAGGTACTCCGCCAAGGGGAGAAAAAACTCTCATTCGCCCTCCACTCCCCTGCCATTGCGCCACCTTCTATAAGGCTTACTGTGTCATTGTTAGACAAAGAAACACCGCGGCAGCAACGCGCTACGCGGCATGGCAGCAGAGAAGGAGGCAGAAAGATGACCAGCATCGTCGACAGGAACTCGCGTCTGACCGTGGAATTTACACTCGACTGGCAGGGCGCCACCGCCCGCCATCAGGAGCGGCTCTTCGCCGAAAAAGTAAGCGTGTGGCGGGACCTCTTTCCCGGGACCATGGCCGAGCAGCTCCTCGGCCGACAGGTGGGCGACACCGTCTCGGTCGCGGTGACGAAGGAGATGTTTTTTGCCCCGAGCAGCCCAAGGTTGCTCCGCCGAATCTGGCCAGCCCAGTTCGCGCCGCCCCCCGGCCACCGCCGGCAGATTGACGGCCCCCGTTACGGCCGCTTCTACCCGCAGTTCTATCTCCAGGGGGTGCCCGGGGTCTTTCAGGTCTCCACCGCCCCCTGCCGTTTTCTCGGCGAGGAAGGGGACGAGCTGCTCTTTTCCCTCGACCACCCCCTGGCCGGGCGGGACCTGACCCTGTCGGCGACCATAGTGGCCATCGATGCCGTCCGCGTCGAGCGGGGCGGACGCTGCGAGGCATGGCTTGAAACCATCTGCGATAACGGCCCAGGGATGCAGGAGCGCCTTTCCGGCAGGGCCACCGACTTTTTCCATGGCCAGCCCTTCGCACGCCGCGACGAGAACAGCGACCGCCACTTCTACCGCATGCCGCGCATGGTGCAGCACCTCGATTCCTGCGCGCTGACGCTGATCAGTGCCGAATATGGCCGCCTCCTCCCCCAAAAGGGCGATATTCTCGACCTCATGGGCAGCTGGGACTCGCACCTGCCCGAAAACCTCGCCGTAGGTTCGCTGACGGTGCTCGGCATGAACGAGGAAGAGCTGGCCAAGAACCCTCGTGCCACGCGCACGGTGGTTCACGACCTCAACGAGCAGCCGACGCTGCCCCTCGCCGATGCCTCCTGCGACGCGGTGATCAATACCGCCGCCATCGAATACGCCACCGATCCGCAGCGGCTGTGCGGTGAAATGGCGCGAGTGCTGCGGCCCGGCGGCGTGGCGGCCATCGCCTTTTCCAACCGCTGGTTCGAAGGCAAGGCCATCGCCCTGTGGGCGCAGCTGCACGAGTTCGAGCGCCTCGGCCTGGTGGTCGAGCTGCTCCACGGCAGCGGCCTGTTCCGCGATATCGCCACGCTCTCGGTACGCGGTTATCCGCGCCCCGAGGAGGACCCGCACCCCCTGCCCCAGGCCGACCCGGTGTTCCTGGTCACTGCCGTGAAGGCCTGAGTCGCTGAGGGCACGTTTCCCCGGCGACTCAACCCTGGCGGCGGTCGAGCACAGTTCTCACCTTGTCGGCGAGCTCCTTGATGGAGAATGGTTTTTGAATGAAATCAATGCCTTCCTCGAGAATGCCGTGACTGGCGATGACCGTGCCGGTATACCCTGAGGTGAACAGGCATCTCAGCCCCGGCTGGCGCTGGCTGAGCAGCTCGGCCAGCTCCCTGCCGTTCATTTGCGGCATGACCACGTCGGTGATGAGAAGATGCACCTCGCCACCATGCTCCTCCAGGAGGCTGACCGCCGCCACCGGACTCTGCGCGGTGAGCACCCGGTAGCCGAGGTGGGTGAGCATGTCGCAGCTCATCTTGAGGATGGCCGCCTCATCCTCGACGAGAAGGATGGTCTCCGACCCGCCGCGCACCGGCTGCGCTTCCGTGTCGGCAATGACCTCGTCCCCGGCCTCGCCAAGATGGCGTGGCAGGTAGATGGAAACGGTGGTGCCCTGGCCGACCTCACTGTAGACATTGACGAAACCGCCATTCTGGCGCACCGCCCCATAGACCGTGGCCATGCCGAGGCCGGTGCCCTCGCCCACCCCCTTGGTGGTGAAAAACGGTTCGAAAATATGATCGAGGGTTTCCTTGTCCATGCCGCAGCCGTTGTCGCTGACCGAGACGCGCACATAGTTGCCAGCGACGAACCCACTGTGATCGCGGCAATATTCCTCATCGAACACCATATTTCCGGTCTCGACGGTGACCTTGCCCCGGCCGACGGCCAGGGCGTCGCGAGCGTTGACGCAGAGGTTGACGAGGATCTGATCGATCTGCGCCGGGTCGACCTTAACCGGCCACAGATCCCCCCGTGGCAGCCAGCTCAGCTCGACCCCCTCGCCGATGAGACGCCGCAGCATCTTCAACATCCCTTCAATGAGGCTGTTGAGATCGAGGACCTTGGGGACCACCGCCTGCTTGCGGGCGAAGGCGAGCAGCTGCCGGGTGATGTCGGCGGAGCGCGAGGCCGCCTTGAGCACTTCCTGCAGATGGTTATACAGGGGCTGGCCATGGTCGACGCGGAGCAGAGCCATCTCGGTATGGCCGAGGATCACCCCGAGCATATTGTTGAAGTCGTGGGCCACGCCCCCGGCAAGGTTACCGATTGCCTCCATCTTCTGGGCCTGAAGCAGCTGTTCCTGCAGACGCCGGTTCTCGAGGTCGGCGCGGGCCTTTTCCGACTGGTCGAGGACGAGGGAAGCGACGCCAAAGATTTCGCCCTTTTCGTTGGTCAAGGTGGTGTTATACCACTCGCAGGTCTTCAGCCCGCCTGCCTTGGTATGGTTGGTGTTGATCGACCAGCTGCCACCAGTGCCGGTAATCAGCTGCTGCCACACGCCGTCAATCTCGGGGCCCTCCTCCGCGGTGACGATCAACTCGTAGGGGACACGACCGAGCGCTTCCTCGCGACGGTAGCCGAAGATCCTTTCCGCCGCCCGGTTCCACTCCACCACCTCGAAGTCAAGGTTCCACTCGATCACCCCGAGAGGAGTGTGCTGGACGTGCATGGCGAGGCGCTCGGCCTGCCGCCGCGCCGTCTCCTCCGCCCGCTTCCTCTCCAGCACCTCAGCCTGCAGTTCCTCGGTGCGCTGGCGCACCCGCTCCTCGAGGGTCCTCTTGGCCTCGAGGAGGCGGGCGACCAGGCCCGCCACCGCCAGCAGCAGGACGAGACAGAGAAAGACGTAGAGATAGAGATGTATGGCACGGCATGGCCAGACGGCGACGATGGTGCCGATGTTGCGGCCCTCGTACGTAATGGCCGCCTCGATGGCGTGGGTTCTGATCATGCCCAGGGAACTGAGCAGGCCATCGACAGCCGACAGAGACCTCCCGGGGAGCGAGAGAAACTCCTTGCCGGCCTCATCGCGCACCACCACCTCAAGGTAGCCGTTGGCCTCCGCGGCGAGCTGCAGATAGGCCGTAGGACTGCTTTTTTCGTAGGTCCACAGGGAGCTGGAGATGACTGCGGCATGGTTCGCCACCTTGTCGGCCGCCTGGCGCAGCGAGTGGCGATGGTGGACGGCGATGAAGAGGGCGAAACACACCGCGGCTCCGGCCACCAGCAGCGACAGAAACGCCCGCGAAAATTTCGGGCCCTGCCGTTGCTGAGGCCGCGGAGAATTATTCATAACGCGCGACGATGCTGGCGAGGGTGGTATCGGCAGCCATGGCAGCCAAGGTTTCATCAAAGCGCCGCAGCAACTCGCCACCGGCGAAGGTCTTGCGGATAAGGAGAAAAAAGGGCATCTTCGCCGGGACGATACCGGTGTCGACGATCTCCCCTTCGAGGCCCAGGCGCTGCACATAGGGCCGCGCCCCCCCAGGCCACTCGAGCACCAGGTCGCCGCGGCGCTGGCGCAGCATCAGCCAGACATTGTCGAGGATGGGCGTTGTCTGGGCAGAGATGCCGAGCGACTCGACATGGTCACGGTGCCAGCCATTGCCGCTGTAGGTGATCGTTGACAGGCCCAGCTTCTTGATATCGGCCAGGGTCGTGATGGCGGAGATCTCGGCCAGGCGCGGATGATTGGCAACAGTAAAGATGTGCAGCGGCTTCTCGTAGAGAGGCGTGTGGTGGGTGTCGGCATAGGCGAGGCGTTCCGCGGTGGGCACGGTGATGATCGCGTCCTCGCTCCCTTTCTTGATGTTCTCCTGACAGCGCACCCATGGATAGGCAGTCCACACCACCTCTCTTCCCAATCGCTTGCGCAGCGCCTCGTCGAGGATCTCGAAGAAGAGGCCAGCCATGTTCCCCTGCTCGTTCTGCCAATGGAAGGGGGGAAAGGGGGGAAAGGCGATACGTAACGTCTTCCCCGCAGGCGGCAGTCCGGAGGCGGGGACCGGCAAGGCCACGGCGGCCGCGAGACAAATACTGACCAAGGGGATGAACAACCATCGGTGCATAGCTATTTTCCTTGCCATTGGAGAGCCCAGACCACCATTTCATGTCCCTGTGATAAGGCTACATGCTGACTCTGCCATTTACAAGGCGATTGCCGCAAAGCAGCAAGAATTACTCTCAACAACCACCACGCCGCGAGAAATGGCGAGGCCTGACCTGCTGCCCCGGCACCACCCTCTTTCGCCTTGCCAATTGCCCGCCTGGCAGGTAGCCTTGTCCACTCAGCCCACCCATCCGGCCGAACGCCTCCCGACGCCACTTCGCCCCGACGCTCAGCCATGAAGACGCTGCCCTCCCACCTGCTCAGGTTCCTGCAACGCCCCAACGACAAGCCGAATTACCTCACCCTGTGGAAGTTCCTCGCCCTCCTCACCCTGCTGGTGTTGCTGTATTCGTTCCTCTTCCATGTCCTCATGGAGTACGAGGGACGGAAGTTTTCATGGATCACCGGCTTCTACTGGACGATGACGGTGATGTCGACCCTCGGCTTCGGCGACATCACCTTCCACTCCGACCTCGGCCGGCTTTTCTCGACGGTGGTATTGATGTCGGGCATCGTCTTCATGCTGATCATGCTGCCCTTCGTCTTCATCCAGTTCTTTTACGCCCCCTGGCTGGCTGCCCAGGAGAAGGCGCGTACCGTGCGCGAGCTTCCCGAAGACACCAGCGGCCATGTCATCATCACCCATGTCGACCAGATCAGCCTGCGCCTTGTCGAACGTTTAAGTAAACAGCACATCCCCTATGCCATCGTCGTCGCCGACCAGCAGGAGGCCCACGACCTCCTCGACCGCGGGCTCAAAGTGGTCGTCGGCGAGGCGGACATGCCCGCCACCTACCAGCGGCTGCGCCTCGACCAGGCGGCCCTGGTGGTGGTCACCAACGACGATCTGGTGAGCACCAACATCTGCTTCACCATCCGCGAGGTCAACGAGGAAGTGCCGATCATCACCAACGCCGACCAGGCCCACTCCATCGACATCCTCGAGTTCTCCGGCAACACCAGCGTCTTCCAGTTCACCACCATGCTCGGCGAGTCCCTCGCCCAGCGGGCTTTGGGCATGGGGCGCACCACCAACGTCATCGGCCGCTTCGACGACCTGATCATCTCGGAGATGCCGGCGAAATTCACCAAGCTCGCCGGCAAGACCCTGGCCCAGTCGAAGATCCGCCAGAAAACCGGGGTCACCGTCATCGGCATGCTGGAAAAGGGACGCTTCACCGCGGCCACGCCGCAGACCGAGATCACCTCGCAGACCATCCTCCTGCTCGTCGGCGCAACGCAGCAACTGCAGAGCTTCGCCGAAAGCTTCCCGGTGAAGGTGCAGCCGCGTTCCGACAGCGCCCAGGTGCTCATCCTCGGCGGGGGCAGGGTCGGCCAGGCGGCGGCCGCCGCCCTGGCGCGGCACGGCGTCAGCTACCATATCGTCGAGAAACGCCCGATGAAGGTGGCCGAGATGGATCAGTATCACATTATCTCCGGCGACGCCGCCGACATCAACATCCTCAAGGCGGCCTGCATCGACACGGTGCAGTCGGTGATCGTCACCACCCACAGCGACGAGATGAACATCTACCTCACCTTCTACTGCCGCCGCCTGCGCCCCGACGTGCAGATCATCAGCCGCTCGAGCCTCGAACGCAACGTCACCAAGCTCCATATGGCCGGGGCCGACCTGGTCATGTCCTACACCTCGCTGGCCGCCGGGGTCATCTTCCAGCTCCTCAAGCCGGACGACTTCTCCCTCTACGCCGAAGGGCTGGCAGTCTTCAACCGCCTCGCCGGCAAGCGTTTCGCCGGCAAAACCATCACCGAGAGCACCATCCGCGAGCAGACCGGCTTCAGCGTCATCGCCGTGCGCCGCAACGAGCGCCTCACCGTCAGCCCCTCCCCCGACCTGCAGCTCGAGGAGGACGACGAGATCTACGTCATCGGCAGCGCCGAGAACGCCGCCCTCTTCCACGCCCTGTAACCCGCGCCGCCCGCCGCCCCGTTGTTTCGGCACCGTCTCGCTGTGCCCGGCAACCGCCAAAAGCGGCTCCCCGCCCCGCTTGGCCTTTTCTTTTACGGGAGAATCTGCTTACTGTAACGAGATCATTTTCGGCCAGGTCGGCGGCGCCACCGCCTTCGCCACCGCCCTCCCCGGCCATAATCACGACAGGGCGCAATGCTGTCAATCAACACCACCGTCTTTCTCGTCGGCATCCTGCTGCTGCTCGGCATCGCCTCGAGCAAATTCGCCGCGCGCAGCGGCATGCCGGTCCTGGTCCTCTTTCTCGGCGTCGGCATGGTCTCCGGCTCGGAGGGCCTGGGCGGCATCGCCTTCGAGGACTATGGCCTCGCCAACAGCATCGGCAGCGTCGCCCTGGCGCTGATCCTCTTCGACGGCGGCCTGCGCACCTCGCTCGATGCGGTGCGTTCCTCGTGGCAGCCGGCCTTGTCCCTGTCCACCGTCGGCGTCTTGCTCACTTCGCTGCTCACCGGCCTGGCGGCCACCGCCATCCTCGATCTGCCCCCGCTGCACGGCATGCTCCTCGGCGCCATCGTCGGCTCCACCGACGCCGCCGCGGTCTTCGCCATCCTGCGCAGCAGCGGGCTGCGGCTGCCGCCACGGCTCACCGCCACCCTCGAGGTGGAGAGCGGCTCCAACGACCCCATGGCCATCTTCCTCACCGTCGGCCTCATCGGGCTGATCACCGGCAACGCCAGTTCCCCCGCCGGCATCGGCCTGCTCTTCTTCCTCCAGTTCGGCGTCGGCACCGCCGCCGGCCTGGGCATCGGTCTCCTGGCGGCCTGGCTGATAAACCGCATCAACCTCGACTACCCCGGACTCTACCCCGTCCTCGCCCTCGCCCTCGGCCTGCTCTCCTTCGGCCTGGCGGCGGTACTCGGCGGCAGCGGCTTCCTCGCCATCTATCTCGCAGGCATCGTTTTCGGCAACAGCAGCATCGTCTTCCGCAACGGCATCTTCCTCTTCCACGATGCCGGCGCCTGGCTGGGGCAGATGATCCTCTTCATCATGCTCGGCCTGCTCAGCTTCCCCAGCCGGCTGGCGGCGGTGTCTCTCGACGGCCTGCTCATCGCCCTGGTGCTGATCTTCGTCGCCCGGCCGCTGGCGGTCATCATCTCGGTCTTTCCCTTCCGCTTCCCCCTGCGGGAGACGATCTTCCTCGCCTGGGTGGGGCTCAAGGGCGCCGTCCCCATCACCCTGGCCACCTTCCCCCTGCTCGCCGGTGTTCAGCAGAGCGAGCTGCTCTTCAACGTCGTCTTTTTCGTCGTCCTCGTCTCGGCGGTCACCCAGGGCTGGTCCCTGCCCCTGGTGGCCAGATGGCTGCGCCTCGGCAAGACTTACGAGCCGGTGGCGCCGCTCACCGTGGAGATCAACGCCCTGCGCCATGTCGACGGCGAGATCGTCGAGTACGTCGTCACCCCGGCCTCGAAGGTGGCCGGACAGGCCCTGCGCGACATCGCCCTCCCCTACGATGTCGTGGCCACGCTGGTGGTGAGGAAAAACGAGGTCATCATCCCCCGGGGAAGCTCGACGCTGGAACCGGGGGACCATGTCTTCATGACCGTCCGCTCGCGCTTCAAGCCGCTGCTCAACTGCCTCTTCGACTCCTGCCCGCTGGTACCGCCCCTCTCCCCTGGCCTGCGACTCGACTTCCGCGCCGACAGCACCATCGGCAAGATACATCAGTTTTTCAGTCTCCCCGAGCCGGAGGAGAACGGGGACGCGCTCATCGGCTCACTGGTCGAGGAAGACGAAACGCGCCCCCTGGCCACGGTCGGCCCCTTTTTCGTCAGCAAAGGCGAGAATCCGGACAAGGTCACCCTCACCTACAGCGAAGAGCTGCGCCGCCAGCACGGCCAGGCCGTCCGTGCCAGTAACGAAGGAACCCGCTGAACAGCCACGCCGACAAGGAGACCCCCCATGAAGACCTTCCGCAAGATCCTCCTGCTCTGGGAAGAAGGTTCCGCGCAGCACCTCGCCATCGCCCAGGCGGTGGCCGTCGCCGCATGGCACCGGGCGACGCTCACCATTCTCGACGTCATCCCCGACGGGACGGCCGACGCCGCCAGCGATATCTTCGCCTTCCACAGCAAGGCCCTGGACCCGCTGCTGGAGCCGCATCAGGGCCAGGTGCCGATCGATGTGCAACTGGCGGTGGGCACGGTCTTTATCGAAGTGATCCGCACCGTGCTGCGTGACGGCCACGACCTGGTCATGAAGGTGGCCGAGGCGCCGGATTATCTGGAGAGATTGTTCGGCAGCACCGACATGCACCTGCTGCGCAAATGCCCCTGCCCCCTGTGGCTGCTCAAACCAGGGGAGGATGCCTCCAGCGATGCGGTGCTCGCGGCAGTGGATTTCGACCCCGACCACGTCGCCGATGGCGCGAACGACGACCTCAACCGCCGCATCCTCCTCGTCGCCTCCTCCCTGGCCCTGGCCATGGGCGCAACCCTGCACCTCGTCCACGCCTGGGGAGCCTTCGCCGAAAGCCGCATCAGCTCCAGGGCGGAGAGCCCCGCCCCCCATCTCGACCTCTACGTCACAAAGGAGTACACCGGCCATCAGCAGAGGCTGGCCCGGCTGGCCGAGTCCCTGCGCATGTCCCTCGACGAAGAGGCCCGCGACCGCCTCAGAATCGGCTACCACCTGCCCAAAGGGCCGGCGGTCAAGGTCATTCCGCAGCTGGCGCGCAGCCTGCCGGCGGGGATAGTGGTAATGGGAACGGTGGCCCGCACCGGCATCCCCGGGCTGATCATCGGTAACACCGCAGAGGCGATCCTCGATCAGCTGCAGTGCTCGGTGCTGGCAGTAAAACCGGGCGGTTTCGTCAGCCCGGTGCAGCCGGCCCCCTGAGTTATGCCGCAAGAAAGACAAAGTATCCCTTGACCGCCCTGGAGGGGCTGCTATCCTTAAACATCTGTTCCGTATCCGGCCGCCCCTCCCTCTGTCACCAGCCCCAGCACCCCACCGCCATGGCCCCTGCCCGCACCATACGCACCCGTTACCTGATGGCGGGAATCACCATCTGCGTCGCCTCGCTGCTCCTCGTCTCCCTGTTCAGCTACGTGGTCTCCTCGCGCATCACCGCCGAGCTCTCCGACACCCGCATCGGCGAACTGGCCCTCTTCAAGGCCCGCGAATTCGACACCTGGTTCGCCATCAAGGAAATGATCCTCGCCGGCATGGCCCAGGACATCGAGGCCGCAGGCGATTTCAGCGACCATCACATGCGGGTGCTGACCACCAACAAGATGCGCCTCTACGCCAAAGAGGTGCAGGATTTCTATGTCGGCTACGCCGATCGTGCCGGCCACGTCATCAGCGGGGTCGGCTGGGTGCCGCCGCCAGACTACGACCAGCGGGTGCGCCCCTGGTTCATCAAGGCATCAGCCACCGACGCCGTGGTCTTCACCGAGCCCTATGTCGACGCCATGACCGGCAAACTGATCATCACCGTCGCCAGGGCGCTGCGCCGCGACAGGGAGGTGGTGGCGGTTCTCGCCACCGATATCTTCATCGGCGACATCATCCGGCTGGTCACCTCGCTGCGCATCAGCGACAACAGCTACGCCATGCTGCTCGACGAGGAGGGCCGGGTCATCGCCCACCCCGACCCGGCTTTCCAGCCCGCCCCCACCGGTCTCAAGGGGCCTGAAGCGGTACCCTGGCCGGGGATGAGGGCCCTCGTCGACACCCTGCGTCAGGGCCGCTTCGACAAGAGGATCGAGCTCGCCGGACCGAACGGCGACGATGAATACTACATGTTCCGCCAGATGGAGAAGAGCGGCTGGTTCTTCGGCATCGCCATCAGCAGGGCCCAGTACACGGCACCACTGCGCACGCTGCTTCTCGGCTTCATCGCCGCCTTCATCCTCTCCACCGTGGCCGGGGTGGTAGTCATGCTGCGCCTGGTGGATACCATCGTCGGCCCGCTCAAAAAGCTGACCGGGACGGTGGAGAGCTTTGCCGGCAGCGACTTCACCGCCCGCGCCGACATCGGCGGCGAAGACGAGATCGGTCGACTGGCGCGCTCCTTCAACGAGATGGCGGCGACCATCGCCCTGCACAGTGAGACCCTCGAGGAAAAGGTCCGCGAGCGAACCCGCGAGCTGGAGGCCAAGAACACCCTCATCATGGACAGCATCCGCTATGCCCGACGGCTGCAGACAGCCATCCTCCCCGATCTCCACCGCCATGCCGGCCTTGGCCCACAGGGCTGCTTCGCCATCTGGCGGCCGCGCGACACCGTCGGCGGCGACATCTACTGGTGCCGCAGCGAGGGTCTGCGCACGCTGCTGGTCGTCGCCGACTGCACCGGCCATGGCGTCTCGGGGGCCCTGATGACCATGACCATCAACTCCATCCTCGACGCCACCCTGCGCGAGACCGGCTTTGCCAGCCCCGCCGCCGTCATGAAGCTGCTGCACACGCGGCTGCAGGAGAACCTCGGCCAGGAGCACATCCACAAGCGGATCGACGACGGCGCCGACGTCGCCATGGTGATGATTGACCGCGGCAGCCTCCAGGCGATCTTCTGCGGGGCCCACCTGCCCATCTTCATCGCCGGCGCCGGCGGCGTCGTCGAGCTGCACGGCGACCGCCACAGCATCGGCTACTCGCGCCGCCGCGGCACCGTGGCCTTTTCCGACATCCCCATCCCTTGGGAGGAGAGGCTGCGCATCTACATCACCAGCGACGGCCTGCTCGACCAGCATCGCCACACCCACGGTGCGGGCATGGGCCGCCATGGCTTCCTGCAGCTGCTGAGGACCACCGCCCACCTGCAGCTGCCCGAACAGGGGCAATGGATCGAGGCCGAGATCGACCAGCGGCTGGCCGAGGTGGTGCAGCGCGACGATATCTGCGTACTCGGCTTCGAGTTGCGCGGCGAAGAGAAGCCGGCACTGCCCCGGCCCAGTTGACAATATAAGGAGACGCCCCATGCCAGATGTGCTGACCGACCTCTATGATCTGCGCCAGCTCTTCGACCGCCAGCAGATCATGGTCTGCTTCAACGGCCCGATCAACGCGGCGCTGATCGAGGAGATCGGCCGCGCCCTGCGCGACTATCTCAACCATCAGCAGGAGGCGCCGCGCGCCGTCGCCGACATCTTCGCCGTCTATATTGAAATGACGCAGAACATCCGCCACTATGCCAGACAGCACGCCGACCTCGACGGCTCGGGTAACGCCGCCATTGTCGTCTCGCGGGACGACGGCCACTACGTCATCAGCGCCGGCAACGTCATCGCCAGCGCCGACGGTGCGGCGCTGCTCGCCCGGGTCGACCAACTGGCCAGCCTCGACGCCGCGGAACTCAAAGCGGCCTTCAAGACCCAGCTGCGCAAGCCGCGGGAAAACCTCGAGGGCAGCGCCGGCCTCGGCCTCATCGACATCGCCCGCAAGGCCTCGGCGCCGCTCTCGGCGGCCCTGCGACAGATCGACTCCAGGCGCAGCTTCTTCAGCCTGCGCGTCGTCCTCTAAGCCTTTCCCCTGCACAAAAGAGACAGTATCATGAACGATCTCCATCTCCCCCAGACCCCGAACACCCCAGCCGTCACCACCGCTCTCGCCACGGGCGTGGTGACCATGGCCGGCGACTCCTACCCCGAAAACCCCTTCGAGTTCTTCCAGCCACTCATCGACTGGATCGACGGCTTTCTTCGCGGCCAGAGCGGGCCGCTCAGCCTGGTCCTCGACCTGGTCTACCTCAACACCAGCAGCATCCGCGCCATGATGGACATCTTCGACCGCATGGAGGAGGCGCACCGCGCCGGGGCCACGGTCAGCGTGCGCTGGTCCTACGACCCGGAGAACGAGCGCGTCGGCGAGCTCGCCGAAGAGTTCCGCGAGGACTGCACCTTCCCCTTCCTCATCGAACCGAGGGCCTGACCATGGCCGTCTTCGACGAAGAGGAGGTCTTCGAGCGGCGCATCACCATGGCCCTGGAAGGGGACAGCGGCGGAGAGTGCCGCCAGCTGCTGGAGGAGCTGTTCGGGCGCTACCGCGGCCAGCGGCGCCTGCTCGACCGGCTGGTGCGCATCTCCGACGGCTTCCAGTCCGCCGAACGGCAGCGCAGCCACAACTCGCTGACCCGTTATGAGCAGCAGATCCGCCAGTTGGAGAAGATCGTCCGCATCAGCGACCACTACCAGAAGATGCTCTTCGACCTCAATCGCAACCTGGAGCAGGCCTCGAACAGCGACCCCCTCACCGGCCTGCCCAACCGCCGCTACATGACCGGCCGCCTCAAGGAGGCCGTCGCCGAGGGGGAGCGCCATCCCAAGCGCGGCTTCGCGCTGATGCTGGCCGATATCGATCGCTTCAAGGCCATCAACGACACGTTCGGCCACGCGGTCGGCGACGAGGTGCTGAAGGGCGTCGCCGGGGCGATGACCACCGTGCTGCGCGAGTACGACGTCTGCGCGCGCTGGGGCGGCGAGGAGTTCCTCCTCCTCTTTCCCGGCTGCTCCCCGGCGGCGGTGCACCTCGTGGCCGAGCGCCTCCTCCATACGGTGCGGCAGACCCCGCGGCCGAGGGATCTGGCCGACGGGCTGACCATCAGCATCGGACATACCATGTACCGCCCCGGGGAGAGCATCGACGACACCCTGCAGCGCGCCGACGCCGCCATGTACCGCGCCAAGGGCCTGGGCCGCGATCGCGCCGTCGGCCTGTAGCCGCACGAAAGGCCGACGCTGCCCCTCTGCCGCCAAGCCACTGGACAGAAGCGGCGGCACTAACTACAATGGATGACAACATCCCGCCAATCCCGCCCACACTCAAGGAGGCCTCCATGCCACGGATACTCGCCACCCTGCTCTTCCTCCTCACTCTGACCACCCTCGGTGGCTGTGGCTATAACGAACTGCAGACCAAGGAAGAAGCGGTGTTCAAGGCCTGGGGCGATGTCGAGGCGACCCTGCAGCGGCGGGGCGACCTCATCCCCAACCTGGTGGAGACGGTCAAAGGCTACGCCGCCCACGAGGCCCAGACCCTTGAAGCGGTAATCAGCGCCCGGGCCAAGGCCACCGCGGTGACCATCAATCCCAAGGACCTCGGCAATGCCGAGGCCATGGCCAGGTTCCAGGAGGCCCAGGGCGGATTGAGCTCGGCCCTGGGACGGCTGATGGTGGTGGCCGAGCGCTACCCCGACCTCAAGGCCAACCAGAGCTTCCTCGATCTGCAGACCCAGCTCGAGGGCACCGAGAACCGCATCAACGTCGCCAGACAGCGCTACAACACGATGGTCGAGGAGTTCAACGCCGCCATTCGCCTCTTCCCGGCCAACCTCACCAACAAGTTCCTCCTCAACCTGCAGCGCAAGGAGTACTTCAAGGCCGAGGAAGAGGCCAAGCAAGCCCCGAAGGTCAAGTTCTGACAGGGGGCTGCGATGGGCCGCGCCACCACGATACGTTTTCTGGCGACCCTGCTGCTGCTGGTGGGCGCAGCCTGCGCCCTGGCCGCGCCGGCCGTGCCGCCCCTCATTGCCAGGGTCAACGACCAGGCCGGCATGCTCTCTCCGGGGGCCAGGCAGCAGCTGGAAGGCATGCTCGCCGACCTCGAGCGGAGCGATTCCACCCAGATCGCCGTGCTGACCATTGACAGCCTTGACGGGGCGGTCCTCGAGGAGTTCTCGCTCAAGGTCGCCGAGACCTGGAAGATCGGCCAGAAAGGCAAGGACAACGGCGCCCTGCTGCTCATCGTCAAGAATGATCGCAAGCTGCGCATCGAGACCGGCTACGGCCTCGAAGGCCGCCTCACCGACCTCCAGGCCGGGCGGATCATCCGTGACGTCATCCGCCCGCACTTCCGCGACGGCGACTTCGACGGCGGCACCCTGGCCGGGGTGACGGCAATGATTGCCGCGGTGCGCGGCGAATACCAGGCGGAGGAACAGAGCACCTCGGTCCGGGGCCACTCCCAGGACGACATCTTCGGCCTCGGCGTCTTCCTCGCCTTCGCCCTCTTCACCATGGTGCGCGTCACCGGGCGCTGGCCGAAGGTCTCCGCCGTCCTCGGCGCCATCCTCGCCCCGGTCGTCGGCACCATGTTTCTCGGTTTTACCTGGCTGATGCTGCTGGCGATGATCGCCATCGGCCTGGTCGGCGGCTTTCTCTTCGCCCTCATCTTCGGTGGCATGCGCTTTGGCGGCGTGTCCTCCGGCGGCTTCTCCGGCGGTGGCTTCTCCTCTGGAGACAGCGGCTTTTCAGGGGGCGGCGGCGGCTTCGGCGGCGGCGGTTCCTCGGGAGATTGGTAATATGATGACCCTGGCGCAGTCCTTCCTTTCCAAGAGCGAAGAGGAACAGGTCACGGCGGTGGTTGGCGAGGTGGAGCGCACCACCTCCGGCGAGATCGTGCCGATGATCGTCTCAAGGAGCCACGACTACCCCAAGGCCACCGCCCTGTGCACCCTCTGCCTCGGGCTACCGCTGTCCTTGCTGCTTACCCACCTGGTCGGCTCCCATCTCTGGCTCGGCTCGCAGAACATGTGGCTCTTTCTCCTCTTCTGCCTGCTGTTCGGCGGCACCCTGTGGCCGCTGGTGCCCCGCCTGCCGTGGCTGCAGCGTCATTTCCTCGACCGCGCCGAGGTGGAGCGCGAGGTGCGCGAGGGGGCGCTGGCCGCCTTCTACGCCGAAAAGCTCTATAAGACCGCCGCCGAAAACGGCATTCTCCTCTATGTTTCGGTGCTCGAAAGGAAGGTTTGGATCCTCGCCGACGCCGGCATCAACAGCAGGATCGACCCCGTGGTCTGGGAGCGGGTGGTGGCCGACCTGTCCAGCGGCATCAAGGAAGGCCGCCGCTGCCAGGCACTGTGCACCGCCATCCGCGCCACCGGCGACATCCTCCGCGAGCACTTCCCCAGCCGCCGCGACGACCGCGACGAGCTGCACAACCTCATCGTCCGCTAAGCTCAGCGCAAGAGGAAAGGAAAGGCGGGCTCCTCGACGTAGCTCATCCGCGACAGCGTCAGCTGCGGCACCGTCAGACCCCCGCCGCGGTGCAGGCTCAGGGTGCCGCGGGCGTGGACCCAGCGCTCGCCTTCCACCGCCTCCCCCTCCCCGTGCCTGATGAAAATAAACAGCGGCATGGCGTCGGCGGCGCAGCAGTTCATCAGATAGCGATAGCACATGACGACGTTCTCCGGCAGCTGCTGGTTGTCGAGGGTCTGGCAGACCACCTCGATCTCCTTGCCGAGATAGGCGTCGATATTGCCATAGAGGGTGCTGAGCGGCACCTCGCCGGAGAGGTCTGCGGCCGGCGCCTCCTCCGGCAGCTGTGGCGGGCGGTAGGCTTCGAGGGTGCCAAGGCTTCTTTTGGCGAAGGTTTCCCCGTCGAAGCGCGCTTCACGGGCCTGCAGGAAGAAGAGCGGCGGCAGGAGAATGATGGCCAGCGACGGCCACTGCCACCATGAAGACGGCTGGTGGCGCAGCCGCGGCAGCGAGCGGCATTGCGCAGCGGCAAGAAGGACGAGCACGACAGCGGCGGCCAGCAGCAGCCACCACAGATCGGGGTGGAGCAGACGGGCGAGGTCGGCCTGGCCGAAGAGCGGCAACCAGCCCAGGAACAGGGCCCAACCGGCGAGGATAACGATTTTTACCACGGCGATGGCCATCGGCTCCCCTCCTCAGCCTGCCTTGACCGCAAGGAACTGCACGGCCATGGCGGCGGCGAAGACCGCCAGAGGCACCACCAGGCAAAGCCAGAGAATAAGCCGCTTGCGGAAGACGGCGAGATACATGAGCAGCAGCTTGATATCGAGCATCGGCCCGAGGACCATGAAGGCCATCTGCGCCGAGAGGGGGAGGAGGTCGCGGAAAGTGGCGGCGATGAAGGCGTCGGCCTCGCTGCACAGGTTGAGCAGCACCGCCAGGACCATCATCGCCACGATGGCCAGCCAGGGGTCGGCGGCGAGGAGGGTGAAGGTATCGAGGGACAGGGAGCTGCGCAGCACCGCGGCGACGAAGGCGCCGATGACGAGAAAGCGTCCGACGGCGAAGAAATCGTCCGCGGCGTGCTGCAGGGCATGGCGTAGCCTCCCTGTCAGAGAATCATGGGCTGCGTCGTCGCCGCAGGCGCAACATCCCGCGGACGTTGCAGCCTGGCCGACGAGCACTTCCTGCCGGGCAAAAACCTGCCTCGTGGCGAGGCCGATGGCGACGGCGATCACATAGCCGCAGCCAAGGCGCAGGGCGACCACAAGCCAGTCGTAGCGGTAGGCCACCGCCGTCGACCACAGCACCAGGGGATTGACGATCGGCCCGGCGAGGAGGAAGGCGATGGCCGCGCCAAGGGGCACGCCCTTGCCGAGGAGGCGGCGCACCACCGGCACGATGGCGCACTCGCAGACCGGCACGATGAAGCCCAGGGCACCGGCGACGAAGATCGCCCGCAGCGGCCGGCGGCGCAGCGCCCGGTCGACCAGGGAGGCCGGCACGAAGACCTCGATGAGGCCCCCGGCGAGGGAGCCGAGGAGCATGAAGGGCAGTGCCTCGAGGATAACGGCGAGGAAATTGATGGCGATGTTGTCGACCGCCCCCCGCCACGAGGGAGTGCGGCCGAGGATGGCCACGAAGGTGACTGCCACCAGCAGCGAGATCTCCAGGCAGAAGGCCAGCTCGGTGGACAGCGGCGGTGACGCCTTCACGGCCTGCGCCTGGTAGCGGGGCAAGTCCAGCGGACGCGCGGGACGGTCACTCATGACGACGCCCACGGGCTGAAGATGCAGGCCACCCCGAGCACGGTGAGCATGGCCCCCACCCAGGCGCCGGGCCGCGGCCGCTGCCCGGTTGCCACCCAGAGGATGGGCAGGATGAGGATGGGGGAGGTTGCCGAGAGGGTCGACACCAGGCCGGCCGGGCCATGGGCGAGGGCGAAGAGGATGAAGGTCATGCCCAGGGCCATGCCGACCGTGCCGCTCATTGCCGTCAAGGCGAGGAGCCGGCCGGTCACCGCCTGCCGCTGCCCCTCTCCCGGGGCAAGGCGCAGCAAAAACAGCAGGTTGAGGAGCAGGGCGGCGGTCGCCACGCGCAGGGCCGAGGCGGCGACGGCATCGACGCCGGAAGCCATGATCGGCCGGGCGATGAGCACCGAGACCGCCTGGCACAAGGCGGAGAGAAAGCCGAGGCCGATACCCGTGGCGAGCGAGCCCTGCACCTTCTCGAAGGAATGTTGCCCCTCGCCCCGCCTGCCGCAGGTCACCGCCAGCACCACCCCGATCATGATCAGCAGGCAACCGGTGGCGGAGTTGAGCGGCAGGGTCTCGTCGAGGCAGAGGTAGCCGAGGATCACGGTCATCGGCGCGTTGGTGGTGAAGAGCACCCCCATGCGCCGCGGCCCGATGCGCTTCAGCGAGGCGTAGAGCAGGGTGTCGCCGATGAAGATGCCGATGACCGCCGAAATTACCAGCACGCCGAGGGAGTGGCCGTCGAGGGTGCGCCAGCCGCCGGTCAGCAGCACGGCGACGCCGAGGATGGCGGCGACGATGGTCAGGCGCAGACGGTTGAAGGCCACCGCCCCGAAGGCGCGGGTCGGCGTGGTCGACAGCAGGCCGCCAAATGACCAGCACAGTGCGGCGGCCAGGGCGGAAAATTCGGCGAGGTACATGGAGATTCCCGGGATAAGAAACTGGGCTCCGGCAGAGGGGGTGCGGACAGGGGGGAGAGGAGCCGCCCTGGGCGGCAACCAGCCCGCGGCGGGGCATGATGTGGGGTGTATAAAAAACCTCGGCGGACATGTCAAGCCAAGATCGCCCGCCCACCTCGCGCGAGCGCCTTGCAGCCCCCGAACATGGCGAGAAGAACGCGGCAATATGCGGCGATCTCCCCCGGAGCACGAGAAATGTCTTGCCTTTCGCCACTTTTAAAGAATAGGATCAGCCCGCAAAGGGCCACCGCGCCAAAACTGCGAGCTGAACAGAGAAGAGAAAAGATCATGAAGGAAAAAACGACCATAGGTTTGATTCGCGAAGGAAAGATTCCCGTCGACAGACGCGTGCCGCTCACCCCGGCCCAGGCCAGGGGAGTGATGAGCCGCTTCCCCGGTGTCGAGGTCGTCGCCCAGAAGAGCGACATCCGCTGCTACGCCGACCACGAGTATGCCAAGGAAGGGATCAGGCTGGTCGACTCGCTGGAGGAGTGCGACGTCATTCTTGGCGTCAAGGAGGTGCCGCTGGCCGACCTCCTCCCCGGCAAGACCTATTTCTTCTTCAGCCATACCATTAAGAAACAGCCCTACAACCTCGGCCTGCTCCAGGAGATCCTGCGCCGCAACATCACCATGGTCGACTACGAGACCCTCACCGACGCCACCGGCAAGCGCATCATCGCCTTCGGCCGCTGGGCCGGGATCGTCGGGACCTGCAACGGCATCTGGGCCTTTGGCCAGCGTTACCGCCTCTTCGACATGCGCCGTCCCTGCCAGTGTTTCGACCTCGACGATTTATGGACCGAGCTCAAAGACATCACCCTGCCGCCGATCAAGATCGTCCTCACCGGCGGCGGCCGCGTCGCCAGAGGAGCCATGGAGGTGCTGGCACGGCTGGGGGTGCGCAAGGTCACCTGCCGGCAGTTCCTCGAGCAGTGGTTCGACTTCCCGGTCTTTGTGCAGCTCAACGCCCGCGACTACAACTGCGCCAGAAACGGCGAGGCCTTCAGTCGAAGCGGCTTTTATCGCCATCCGGAGCACTTCGAGGCCGACTTCAGCAAATTCGCCGCCGTCGCCGACCTCCTCGTCGCCTCGGCCTTCTGGGATCCCAAGGCCCCGGCACTGTTCACCCGCGACGACATCATGGGCGACAACTTCAAGATAGCGGTCATCGCCGACATCACCTGCGACATCGAAGGCTCGATCCCCTGCACCAAGCGGCCGAGCACCATCGAGGAACCGCTTTATGACTACAACCCCTGCGACGACCAGGTGGAGAACCCCCTCTCCGACGAGGCCAACATCACCGTCATGGCCGTCGACAACCTGCCCTGCGAGTTGCCCCGCGACGCCTCGGCGAGTTTCGGCGGCGACCTCGCCGAAAGGGTGCTGCCGGAGCTCCTTGGCGGCGACGGCACGGGGATGATCGCCCGGGCGACCATCGCCCGCGAAGGTCATCTGACCGAACGCTTCGCCTATCTCCAGGACTGGGTAGACGGCCGCTGAGAGATCGCCGCCACGGCCGAGAAAAGCATTGCCATAGAGAGGGTGAAAAGTATAATTCTTCTTGCTCAACAAAGGCTCCGCGACAGCGTCGGCCTGCCGCGAGGCAGTGCCGGCGGCGATGTCGCCGAGGACAACCCCCAACAACGAGGAGACAGCGCATGAAAGGAATCAGGACATTGGCAATGGCATCGGCGATGACCGCCCTGCTGGTCGGCGGCGCGGTGGCCGGCACCCTTGATACCGTCAAGGAGAAGGGCTACGTCAACACCGGCGTATCCGGCAAGGTCATCGGCTTTTCCTCCCCCGACGCCAAGGGTGAATGGACCGGTATCGATGTCGATTTCGGCCGAGCGGTAGCCGCCGCCATCTTCAACGATCCGACCAAGATCCGCTTTACCCCGGTGGCTTTCAAGGAAGCCTTCACCGCCTTGCAGTCGGGGGAAATCGACATCCTCGCCCGCAACACCACCTGGACCTACCAGCGTGACACCAAACTCGGCCTCGAGTTCGTCGGCACCCTCTTCTATGACGGCCAGGGCTTTCTGGTGAAAAAGAGCCTCGGTGTCAAGAGCGCCGCCGAGCTCAACGGCGCCAGCATCTGCACCCAGGCCGGCACCACCACCGAGCTCAACGTCTCCGACTACTTCGTCTCCAAGGGCATGACCTACAAGCCGGTAGTCTATGAGTCGGCCGACGAGGCCACGGTCATCTATGATTCCGGGCGCTGCGATGTCTACACCACCGACACCTCCGCCCTGGCGTCGCGCCGCTCGACCCTCGGCAACCCAAAAGATCACCTCATCCTCCCCGAGGTCATCTCCAAGGAACCCCTGGGACCGGCGGTCCGCCAGGGTGACCAGCAGTGGAGCGACATCGTGCGCTGGGTGCTCTTCGCCATGATCAACGCCGAAGAACTTGGTATCACCTCGAAAAACGTCGACGAGATGATGAAGTCGACCAACCCGGCCATTCAGCGCTTCCTCGGCATCGACGCCAATTATGGCGAGTATATGGGACTGACCGCTGACTGGGCCTACCGCATCGTCAAGCATGTCGGCAACTACGGCGAAGTCTTCGACCGCAACGTCGGCCCTGCCACCGCGCTCGGCCTCGAGCGTGGCGTCAACGCCCTGTGGACCAAAGGCGGCCTGATGTACGCCCCGCCCATTCGTTAAGCCCATCTCTGCACGGCCGCCGGTGCGCGGCCGTGCCGCGACAGGAGAAAACCGCAGGTCGCTTTGCCTTCCTGCGGTTTTCTCGTTTGTTTGGTTCCCGCCCCCTTGCCCGGGGCATCGACAGCATCGGTTGGCATGGCAAAACGACCCCCTGACAAACAGACATCGTGGAAGAGCAGCCGCCTCAACGACCCGCGCATCCGCGGCTGGCTGGCCCAGGCGGCGGTACTGGCGATTCTCATCGCCGCCATCGTCTATGGCATCTACAACGTCTCCCACAACCTCACCAAGGCCGGCATCACCACCGGTTTCGCCTTTCTCAGCCACCCCGCCGGGTTTGACATCAGCCAGACGCTGATCCCCTACAGCAGCCGCAACACCTATGCCGACGCCTTCGTCATCGGTTTGCTCAACACCCTGCTGGTATCGTTGCTCGGCATCATTTCCGCCACGGTCCTCGGTTTCTTCCTCGGTGTCATCCGCCTCTCCCCCAACTGGATCGTGGCGAAGATGGCCGAGACCTACACGGAAGTGATCCGCAACATCCCCCTGCTGCTGCAGGTGCTCTTCTGGTATCTGGCCATCCTCTCGCCCCTGCCCGGGCCGCGCGCCGCACTCCATGTCGGCGGCGCTTTTTTCCTCTGCAACCGCGGCCTGCAGATTCCCCGCCCGATCTTCGGCGAGAATTTCGCGGCCACCCCCCTGGCCCTGTTCGCAGCTATCGTCCTGGCAGTCGTCATCTCGCGCTGGGCGAAGCGCCGGCAACTGAAGACCGGGCGCCCCTTTCCCTCGCTGACCTGCGGCCTGGCGCTCATCGTCGCCATGCCGCTCATTGCCCTGACCGCTACCGGCTTTCCCCTGCACTGGGAGATCCCGGCACTGAGCGGCTTCAACTTCAAGGGGGGCATCACCGTTCTGCCCGAGCTCATCGCCCTGTGGCTGTCGCTGACCCTCTACACGGCGACCTTCATCGGCGAGTACGTCCGGTCCGGCATCCTCGCCGTCGACAAGGGGCAGCGCGAGGCCGCCTATGCCCTCGGCCATCGCCCGTGGATGACCTACCGCCTGATCATCATCCCCCAGGCGATGCGCGTCGTCACCCCACCGCTGATCAGCCAGTACCTCACCCTGGTCAAAAACTCCTCCCTGGCAGTGGTCATCGGCTACCCCGATCTGATTCACGTCTTCGCCGGCACGGCACTCAACCAGTCGGGGCAGGCGGTGGAGATCATCAGCATCACCATGGCGGTGTACCTCTTCATCAGTCTGATCATCTCGCTGATCATGAACTGGTACAACAAACACTACGCCCTGCGCGGACAGTAAGGGGGAGCCGATGCCGCAAACCTGGCAACCGAAACCGCCCACCCCCTCGCCCAGCTACAGCACCGGCTGGCTCGGCTGGGCGCGGAAGAATCTCTTCTCCTCGCCGGGCAATGCCCTGCTCACCCTGCTGAGTCTCGCCGTGCTGCTCGCCACCCTGCCGCCGATGCTGCGCTGGGGGCTATGGGACGCCACCTGGCTGGGGGACTCCCGCAAGATCTGCGACAGCGCCGCCCAGGATGGCAGCGCCGGGGCCTGTTGGGTGTTCATCAAAGTGCGCCTCGAGGTCTTCCTCTACGGCTTCTACCCCGAAGCCCAGCGCTGGCGGGTCAACTTCACCCTCGCCCTGCTCGGCCTGGCGGCGCTGCCGATCCTCGCCCCGACACTGTTGCGCGGCACCCTCCGCCAGGCCCTGTTCGCCCTCGCCGCCGCCCTGCTCATGCTCTTCACCTTCGGCGTACCCGGCGCCGTCTTCACCGCCTGCTACCTCCTTGCCCCACTGGCCCTGCCGCCGCTCCTGGGGCAACGCCCCTTTCTCGAGCTCTTCGCCGGACGCCTGGCGGGGGCCATCACCGGCATCCTCCTGACCGGCCTGGCGGCCCTGCTCCTCTATCTCGCCGCCGGTCAGGCAGGCGGTGGCGGCGCCGCCGGGCCCATCGCCGTCGCCGGGGCCGTCCTCGCCGTCTTCCTGCTCTTTATCGGCCGCCTCACCGCCGGCGCCTGGCGCTGGATCCTGCTCTTCACCGTCTACCCGCTGGTCGGATTTTTCCTGCTGGTGGGCAATGTCTTCGGCCTGCCGCTGGTCGAGTCCCATTTCTGGGGCGGGCTTTTCCTCACCCTGGTGGTGGCCGGCACCGGCATGGCCACCGCCCTGCCCATCGGCATCCTCCTCGCCCTCGGGCGCCGCTCGACCCTGCCGGTGATCAAGACCCTGTGCGTCTTCTTCATCGAGTTCGTGCGCGGCGTGCCCCTGGTCAGCGTGCTCTTCATGGCCTCGGTGATGTTCCCGCTCTTTTTGCCGGAGAACGTCACCTTCGACAAGCTGCTACGCGCCCTGATCGGCATCGCCTTCTTCTACGCCGCCTACATGGCCGAGGTCATCCGCGGCGGGCTGCAGGCCATTCCCAAGGGGCAGTTCGAGGCGGCCATGGCGCTCGGCTGGCCGTACTGGAAGATGATGGCCCTGATCATCATGCCGCAGACCCTGCGCCTGGTCATCCCCGGCCTGGCCAACAACGTGCTCTCCCTGCTCAAAGACACCACCCTGGTGGCGGTCATCGGCCTGCTCGACCTGCTCGGCGTGGCCAAGGCCTCCATGGCCGACCCGGAATGGCTCGGTTTCACCAAGGAGGCCTATATCTTCGCCGCGCTGGTCTTCTGGGTGTTCTGCTTCGCCATCTCCCGCTACAGCGTCTATCTCGAAAAGACCTACCACACCAGCCAACACTACAACTGACACCAAGAGAGGACGGCCACGCCATGACGACACCCGCGCCGGCAGCGACCACAGCAAGGCAACCGATCATCACCATCTCCGGGGTGAACAAGTGGTATAACGAGTTCCATGTCTTAAAAGACATCAACCTGCAGGTGGGGCGTGGCGAAAAACTGGTCATCTGCGGCCCCTCGGGCTCGGGCAAGTCGACCCTCATCCGCTGCATCAACCGCCTCGAGGTGCACCAGCAGGGGCGCATCGTCGTCGACGGCATCGAGCTGACCAACGACGTCAAGCGCATCGACCAGGTGCGCCGCGAGACCGGCATGCTTTTTCAGAATTTCAACCTCTTCCCGCACCTCACCGTGCTCGAAAATCTCACCCTGTCGCCGGTGTGGATCCGCAAGATGCCGCTCAAGGAGGCCCAGGAGCTGGCCTTCCAGTATCTACAGCGGGTCAAGATCCCCGATCTCGCCCACAAGTTCCCCGGCCAGTGCTCCGGCGGGCAGCAGCAGCGTGTCGCCATCGCCCGCTGCCTGTGCATGAATCCCAAGATCATGCTCTTCGACGAGCCGACCTCGGCACTCGACCCGGAGATGATCAAGGAGGTGCTCGACGTTATGATCGACCTCGCCTCGTCGGGGATGACCATGCTCTGCGTCACCCACGAAATGGGCTTCGCCAGGACGGTGGCCGACCGCGTGGTGTTCATGGACAGCGGCGAGATCGTTGAAGAGAACGACCCGCAGACCTTCTTCAACCACCCCAAGTTCGACCGCACCGCGGCCTTTCTCAGCCAGATCCTCAACCACTGAGCCCGGCTCCCTCTCCCACGGCCCTCGGCAGCCGACGGCAAGACCCTATGCAAGAGCACACCCCCGCCACGACGACCCTGGCCGAGCGGCTGGCCGAGTCCTCCGTCGCCCTGACCCTCGACGAGCTGCCGCGGCCGGTGATCGACCATGCCCGCCACCTCTTCCTCGACCTGCTCGGCGCCGCCCTGGCTGGTGCCGACACCGTTGAAGCGGCTGCGGCCCTGGCGACGGTGACGAGGCTCTCCCCCGGCGGCGGGCCGTGCACCCTGTGGGGGACGTCGGGAACGGCCTCGCCAACGGCGGCGGCGCTCTACAACGGCATCCTCGCCCACGCCCGCGAACTCGATGATTTTGGCGGCGTCGACCATAGCGGGGCGGTGGTCGTGCCAACGCTGCTGGCCATCGCCGAGGCCTTCCCTCCATTATCCGGTCGCCGCCTCCTCGAAGCGATGGTCGTCGGCTACGAGGTCGGCCGCAGAGTGCTCGACAGCGCCGGCGGCTACCGCCCCCACAACCACGGCGACGGCTACCACTCCACCGGCAGCTGCGGCAGCTTCGCCGCGGCCGCCGCGGCCGCCAAAGCCCTCGGCCTCGACAAGCGGCAGACCACCTGGGCCCTCGGCCTCGCCGGCAGCGTCACCGGGGGCACCTGGGCCTTTCTCGTCGACGGGGCGATGGGCAAGCGCTACAACGTCGGCCGGGCGGCGGAGAACGGCCTGGTCGCCGCCTGCCTGGCCCAGCAGGGCTTTACCGGGCCGGCCCACGTCTTCGAGGCGGAGTGGGGCGGCTTCCTCGGCACCTGCGCCCGCAGCAGCCTGCTCCCCGAAGAGCTGGTGCGCAGCCGCCCGCCCGGATACGGCATTCTGCGCAGCGGCATCAAGCCCTACGCCGCCTGCCGCGATATCCACAGCAGCCTCGACGTGGTGCTCGAGCTCAGGGAGCGGCACCACCTCCTCCCCGAGGATATCGCCGCCATCGAGATCCGCCTCATCCCCGAGATGATGCAGATGATCGGCGCCAGGGACTTCCCCGCGACACGCATCGAGGCCCAGCTCAACCTGCCCTACAGCGTCGCCGTGGCCCTGGTCACCGGCCGCGCCTTCGTCGGCGAATACGAGCCGCCCTGGCTTGACCACCAGGAGGTACGACGCCTCGCCACCCTGGTGCAGCTGGTAGAGAGCCCCGAGCTGCCCTTCGACAGCGAGCCCTATGTGCGCATCATGACCACTGCCGGGCGGAGCTATGAAGGCCATGTCGACTTCGCCAGCGGCGCCCCGCAAAACCCCCTGCCAGCGCAGCGCATCGTCGCCAAGTTCGAGGCTCTGGCAGGGCGCACGCTGCCCGCGGCGACGGTCGCCACACTGCAGGACATGGCGCTCGCCGTGGAAGACCTCGGCGACCTCCGCCAGATGACCCGCCTCCTCAGGGCAGAGGCCCGCTAGGCGATCATGGATGAAGATGCCCTCCTCCAGGCCGCCGGCCTGACCATGCGCCAGGCAGACGAAGGCGACCTCGAGGAACTGGTGACGCTGCGCATCGCGGCGATGCGCGACAGCCTCGAACGGGTGGGCCGCTTCGACGAGACCCGCGCCCGGGAGCGCCTCACGCGGGACTTCAGCCCGCAGCGTACCACCTGCTACCTCCACCAGGGGGCCATCGTCGCCTTTGTCGTCACCGCCCGCGAGGGACAGGAGCTGAGGCTCAAGCACCTCTACGTCCACCCCCGCTTCCAGCAGCGTGGCATCGGCACCCTGATTTTGTCCCGGGTCTTCGCCGAGGCGACAGGGGAGGGGCGCCCCATCCGGCTTCTCGCCCTCAAGGAAAGCAGGGCCAACCGCTTCTATCTCGCCAACGGCTTCAGGGTCGTCGACAGCGACCAGTACGACAACATCTATATCCGCCCGCTGCCTCCCCCTGGCGAAAAACAGGGTGCCTGAGCAGAGCGAGCCGCGACGGGAGAGGCTCCGAGAACGTATCCTGTGATGAAACGAGCAAACGTCCCCTCTCAGCAGAAATTCCTTGCCGTGACCGCCGTCACGTCCTATTGCTTGTGGTTCGTAGCAGACGTGGCCACCCGGCCCACAACCCTTTCCCACTCCCCCAACCCCCGGCGATGGAGGCTGTGATGATTCTCTTCGACGCCCATGTCCACCTCTGGCCGGCCTTCGCTGCCGACAGACTGCTTCAGGCAGCCAGGGACAATTTTCTCCACCATCTGTCAACCTCCCCCTCCAGCCCGCCAACTATGGCGCTCTTTCTGGCCGACACCGCCAGGGCCGAAGGCTTCGCCCTGCTCCGTGCCATGGCCGACAGGGGGGAACGTGCGGGAAATTTCCTCCTCATGCCTACCGAGGAGGACGAGTCGCTACTCGCCCTCGACCCGAATCGGCCTGAAGAGCGGCTCGTCCTCCTTGCCGGGCGGCAGATCGTCACCGGCGAGAACATCGAGGTGCTCTCCCTGGCCTCGACCGCCGCCATACCTGACGGCCAGCCCCTGGGGGATACCGTGGCTCTGGTGAAAGAACGGGGAGGACTGGCAGTCCTCCCCTGGGGGGTGGGGAAATGGCTGGGAATTCGCGGACGGACAGTTGCCACCTTTCTCGCCGAGGCACCAGCACAGGGCCTCTTTGTCGGCGACATCGGCGGCCGCCCCCGTCTGTGGCCGGCTTCCCGGATTTTTGCTCAGGCGGCGGAACGCGGCATCGCCCTGCTGCCGGGCAGCGACCCGCTGCCCCTGCCCGGCGAGGAGCGGCGCGTCGGCTCCTGTGGCGCCAGCCTCGTGGGCAGCTGCACCGGCGAGTGCCCCGCTGCCCTGCTGCGCCAGTTACTATGCCATCATGCTCTCGCGGCGAACTCCTTCGCTACCCGCCCGAACGCGCTCTCCTTTATCGCCACTCAGCTGGCCCTGCGCCTGTAGAAGTAGCCCGCCGCAGCAGGGTAGCCGGGCGCCTGGCGCTGCGCCATCACCGCCATGACCACCACCAGCGAAGCCAGCCACACCAGGCGGCTCTGATAGCGATCATGGGGATTGGAGAGCGCCCCGCAGATGAAGGCATTGCCCAGCAGGGCGAAAAAAACGAACAGGGCCAGGGTTGCCAGCCCGTAACGCCTTTTGCGCAAGGCCCACAGGAAGATCAGCGGTAGGCCGAGGCAGGAGAGCCAGGCCACCGGCACATGGACGGCATTGAGAGCTGCAGTCAGGGCCGGGGTGATCTCCCCGCGCTGCTGGCGCGCCGCATTGAAGGCCCGCGCCGTCGCCCTGGGGAGGATGTTGGTGAAGACGTTGCGGGTGTCGTTATGGATCTCGCCCAGCTGATCGGCGGTCTTGACCATCAGCGCCTGATGGATGGTGGCCTGAATTGCCGTCGACAGGGCCAGGCCGGGATAGGCGACGATGCTGGCGCGGACCAGATAGCCAAGCTCGGCATCGGCGCGGCCGCTCCACTCGCCGAGGTCGCGAAAGGCGGAATCCTTGCCCCAGAGGAACTGGTCGCCATTGCGGGGGATGCGCGCCTGCAGGCTGCACAGCTTGATGCCCGGCACCGGGCAGTGTTCCTGCAGCCAGCGCTGGGCGATGCCCGCCTGCACCAGGCGGCCGAAGACATAGACCGGCCCGCCGGGAGTGTAGACCGCCTTGCCGACCAGCAGCAAGTGGAGCAGCGGCATGAGCACCAGGGCGGCGGCTACAGCCGCCAGGGGCGGCAGCAGCCGCACTTCATGGGGCCAGTGATGCCGCCAGCGCAAGAGGCGCAGGCCGAGGGTCACCGCCACCAGGCCGATGGCCAGGGCCAGAGCCGACATGTGCGACAGCAGGGCGATAAGGATCACCAGCATGAGCAGACAGCGCTCGCCGCCCCCCAGTCCGCTATAGCGATAGCCGAGCAGAAAGAGGGCGACTACCGCCAGCGCCACCCAGGCGTCGGGCATGAGCTGCCCGATGGTCCAGGCAATTCCCGTGGCAAGGCCGAGGACGACGGTCACCGCCGCCACCGGCAGGGGCCCGTGAGGCAGCCCCTCGACTCGCAGCAACAGCCGCAGCAGCCACAGGCAAACCAGGCCCTGGGCAAGCACCGGTCCGAGCCAGAAACGCCAGCCAAGAGAAGCGGCATAGAGGTACAGCCCGTAGAAGATGGAACGCCCGGCGAGAAGTTCCATGGTCAGGACCCGACGCACATAGCCCCCGGTATCGAAAAAGACCAGGGGAAAGCCGTTCCACCACACCGGAGAGAGCAGCGCCGCCATGGCGACGGCAAGGGAAAGCGACCAGAAGACAACCTGGCGATATCGCAGAGTTCGTGCCATTTTGCAGGGCTCCAAGCAAATATGTCGTCAAAACAGGGGGAAAATATGGCCCTCCAACGCCAGAGGCCGCTGAGACGCTAGCTGCTGGCGACGCATTTGGCAAGACCTTTTTCATCGCTCGCCGGCTGGCATGCACCCCGGGGAGGGCAAGCCACCTGTATCGTGTCTATTTCGACGGACAGGGAAGCTCCTGACCCACTGCCACCCTCCCTTCGCTCCGAAAAGCCACTCCGCCGTATTGCCAACTTCACAGACGAAGATCGCCGCTCCCTGTTCCTGTTGCGTCCGGGGGGCAGAGTGCGCTACCATGCAGTGATAGTTTCTCGTTTACGCCGATTCGGCAATTCCTCCACCTGCTCCACAAAAGCGCCATGAACCCCACACCGCTCCGCGACGTCGACGCCCACGATGCCTATATCAACAGGGAACTGAGCTGGCTGTCCTTTGCCAGCCGGGTTCTCGAACTGGCCGAGGACGAGACCCAGCCCCTCCTCGAGCGGGTTAAGTTCAGCGGCATCATGGGCATGATCCTCGACGAGTTCGTCATGAAACGCATGGGCGGATTGCACCAGAAGCACCGCACCCGTCCCGACAAGATCAGCTACGACGGGCTCAAGGCGCGAGACGAGATGACCCTCTGCTGGGCCGAGTTGCAGCGCCAGGTAAAGACCCTCGACAACCTCTTCGAGGACCGCCTCAAGCCGGCGCTTACCGCCGAAGGAATTCTCTTCCCAGCCTACGACGAGCTGAGCGGGAACGACAGGGATTTTCTTTCCAGACATTTTCAGGAGTCGGTGCTGCCCATCCTCACCCCGCTGGCAGTAGACGCCTCCCACCCTTTCCCCTTCATCAGCAACCTCAGCTTCAACCTGGCCATCGTCGTCACCCAGGAAGACGAGCGCAGCCACTTCGTGCGCCTCAAAGTCCCGGCCAACCGTAATCGCTGGGTGGCCCTGCCGGACAACCGCGGCTACGTCCCCCTCGAGGAGATCATCGCCCATAACCTCGCCCTGCTCTTTCCGCAGTCGCTATCCTTCGAGGCCTATTACTTCCGGGTCACCCGGGCTGCTAAGGACAACCCCTGGGACCGAGCCCGGCTCGACGACCTCGGCAGCGACGACCTCGAGCCGGGCTCGATCATCGGCATGGTCACCGCCGAACTCAAGTACCGCAAATTCGCCGGCATCATCCGCCTCGAGGTGAGCGAGGACACTCCGACGGAACTGTGTGACTGGCTCATCGAGCAGCTGTGCATCGACCCCTCGCAGTGCATGGCCATCCGCGGCCTCCTCGCCTTCCGCGACCTCCTCGACCTCAAGCTCGAAGGACGCGCCGAGCTGCGTCATCCGCCTCATCAGCCGAAGACCCACCCCCGCCTGCGCCCGCTGCCGCCCGACGACCACAACGCCTTCTTCGAGGAAATCAAGCACGACGACCTCCTCATCCACCTGCCCTACGACGATTTCGACACCTCGGTGCTGCGCCTGCTGCAGCATGCCGCCATCGACCCCCGGGTGCTGGCCATCAAACTGACCATCTACCGCACCTCGACCCAGTCACCCATCGTCAAGGCCTTGATGGAAGCGGTGCAGCGCGGCAAGCAGGTGGCGGTGCTGGTGGAGATCACCGCCCGCTTCGATGAGGCGCCAAACATCGCCTGGGGCAAGATCCTCGAACAGGCCGGAGCCCACGTTGTCTATGGCGTCGAGCGCCTCAAGACCCACGTCAAGCTGGCCATGGTGGTGCGCGAGGAGGGCGATGGCATCCGGCGCTACGTGCATATCGGCACCGGCAACTACCACACCGGCACCGCCCGGCTCTATGGCGACCTCGGCATACTCAGCTGCCGCGCCGAACTGGGCGAGGATGTCAGCCGCCTCTTCAACGAGCTCACCGGGGCCATTCCCAACCAGGACTACCACCTGCTGCTGGTGGCACCGCACAACATGCGGCAGCGCTTCATCGAGCTGATCCGCCGCGAGGCCGACAATCGCCGCGCCGGCAAGGCCGCCTCCATCCGCTGCAAGATGAACCAGCTCCAGGACCGGCAGATCATCCGCGAGCTGTATCTCGCCGCCCAGGCGGGAGTGGAGATTTCCCTCAACGTGCGCGGCCTGTGCAGCCTGCGGGCCGGGGCCCCGGGGTTGTCGGAGAGCATCCGCGTCTACAGCATCGTCGGCCGCTTTCTCGAACACAGCCGCATCTACCGCTTCGAGAACGGTGGCGAACCGCTCTTCTTCATCGGCTCCGCCGACTGGATGAAGCGCAACCTCGAGTCGCGGGTGGAAACGGTGATGCCGGTGCACAGCCCGGCCCTGTGCCGCGAGTTGGAGGGGATCCTCCAGGTCTACGAACGGGACAATTCCTTCTCCTGGGACATGCAGCCTGACGGCAGCTACCGGCGGCGCCAGCCGCAACCCGGCATGGAGGCCCTTGCGGCGCAACACATCTTTGCCGAAAGGGCCTGAGCCCGCTTCACGATCTACAGCGAAAAATAGACGCCTGCCGACGGCATGTTGAGGCTGGCGTTATGCTCGTAGAGGCCGCCGTTGGACTGGTGGTAGTAGATCAACTCGACACCCCAGGAGGAAGACACCGGCAGGCGCAGCCCCACTTTCGAAGCGAAGAAGAACGGGCCGCCAAGATCGTGCTTGGTGAAGCTGCCGTTTTCGCTCATCAGACCGAAACCGAGCCCGGCGAGGAACTCGAGGCGGGGGTGGAAATGCAGTACCAGCTCGGGAATGACGGCCACTTCGCCCAGCGTGGCGTCGGCAGCGTCGTATTCATGCACCATTCCCAGCGAGATCTCGATGGCGGAGGTCACCGACCTGCCCTTGTTGAAGCGGGCGGAGTAGGGCAGCGAGGAACGATAGAGCAGCTCGTATCTGGCGATAGCGGTATTGCCGAGCGCCTGCAGCCCGGCGCCGGCCCCCGCTTCGCCGGCAGAGGAGGGGCCGGCCACAAGCGACAGAGATGCCGCAGTCAGGAGCAGCGGCAGGTAAGACAAGGGTTTCATGGACTCAAGAAAGTTTTTCGGCTTGCATGTCCCCGGCAACGTTCCTGCCGGGGGAATGGGGAAAAGGATGGCGGGGCCGACAGCGGCCTGATCAGAGGATGTCGGCCAACCGCACCGCATCAAGATAGTAGGTCTGCACTTTTTCGGGGTCAAGGCACAGCTCGGCAAGTCTGTGGTCGACTTCCGCCCACTGGCAGCGCTCGTAGTCCTCCACCAGCTGCAGGTAGGGGGCCAGAGCCCCGCTCCTGCCTACCAAGGCGTCGTGCACCTCGGCGGACAGCGGCAGGCGCCCCACCAGGCTCTCCATGGGGGTGTCGAGCATGGCGTCGAGCAGGGAGAAGAGGCCAAGCATGAACATTTCCCCCTCGTTGCCACCCACCTCCCCCGCCACCTGGGCGAGAAACTTGCCGCGAATCGCCGAGAGGCGCATCAACTCGTCCGGCTTCTGCTCCGCCAGGCGGCCGGCGACAATCAGCGAGACGAACATGCGTATTCCGCGCTCGCCGAGGAAGGCCACCGCCTGGCGAATCGACGAAACCGGGTGCACCCGCCCGAAATAGGCGGAGTTGAGGTAGTTGACCAGCTTGAAGGAGATGGCCGCATCCTGGTTGATGAGCTCCTCCAGCTGGCGGAACTCCATGTCGTGGCGGTTGACCTCGCAGATCAGCCGTGCCGCGGTAAGCTGCCCGGGAGACACCTCGCGATTCTTGAGGATCTCCGGCTTGGAGAAAAAATAGCCCTGGAAATAGTGGAAGCCGAGATCCCGGGCAGCGACGAACTCCTCGTGGGTCTCGATCTTCTCGGCGAGAAAATGACAGCGCCCCCCCTTGAGCCGCTTGATCATGGCGGCGATTTCCGGCAAAGGGGTGAGACGGAAGTCGATCTTGATGATCTTCGCCAGGTCGATCAGCGGCTGCAGGTTGTCGCGGAAGACAAAATCGTCGAGGGCCAGCGTATACCCCTTCTTGGCCAGCTCGCGGCAGGCGGCGACGACCTCCTCGGTGGGACGCACATCCTCGAGGATCTCCACCACCACCTCGTTCTTGGCAAACAGCGTCGGCACCCGGCGCAGCAGCAAGTCTTCGGTGAAGTTGATGAACACCTGCCGGCCGCCGGAGATACGCTCGATGCCGACGGTGAAGAACGACGACGACAAGAGGCTCGAGGTGGCGGTTTCGCCATCGACGCCGGGAAAGGCATTGGACATGCCGGTGCGAAAAAGCAACTCGTAGGCGTACAGCTTCTTGTTTTTATGAAAGATCGGCTGCCGCGCCACAAAGGCATCCATCTGGGGCTCCCCCGTTTAAAAAATGAGAACTGTTACCACAACCTTTGTCCAAGTATACACAACAGCCTGAGGGGGAAACAAGGGCGGCAACGCTTTTTTCCCTGTCCTGCCTGTTCCCGGCCACGGCCAGGAAGGGGTTAGAGGAGACCTTCCTGCTGGTACCAGCGGGCGGTGGCTTCGAGACCCCGCCGCAGGTCGAACTGCGGTGTGTAGCCGAGCAGGCGAACCGCCTTGGAGATATCGAACGAGCGGCTCTTGGTGAAGAAATCGACGCGGCGGCGGTAGATGGGCGGCTCCACGCCGAGGGGGATGCAGATCTTCTCGCACAGGGACCCGGCCAGCTGAAAGGGCCACGCCGGCAGGTGGATGGTGCGGTCGGCCTTGCCGAGGATGGTGGAGATGGTGGCGAGCAGGTCATTGAGCATCATGTTCTCGCTGCCGCCGATGATGAACACCTCGCCCGCCGCCTCCTCTCTCTCCGAGGCGAGCAGAAAGCCCTGCACCAGGTCGTCGATATAGACCATGTGGTAGAAGATCCTGCCGTCGCCGAGCACCGGCGAGACCGGCTTGGCGGCGATGCGAAAGAGCTTGAGCAGGCGCATGTCGCCCGGCCCGTAGATGGCGGTGGGGCGAATCACCGCCAGGGCCAGGCCATTTTTGGCGGCGAACTCGCGGGCGAACAGCTCGCCCTCGAGCTTGGTGCGCTGGTAGATGTCGGCCGGGGCGTAGGGCGATTCCTCGTTGGCCGGAGGATTTTTGACGTCGCCATGGACGCCGACGGTGCTGCAGTGCACGAAGCGTTTCACCCCGTGGCGCAATGCGGCCTCGAGGAGATGGCGGGTGCCGCCGACGTGGATATCGTGGTAGTCTTGGTCGACGGAAGAGGCGGAGCGGTACATGGCGGCGATATTGAAGACCTTGTCGACCCCGGCGACGGCGCCATCCACCGCCCGCGGATCGCGGATATCGCCTTCCAGCACCTCCAGGCCGGGATGCGCCGGCAGGGTCACCCGCCTGCGGCTGCGCACCAGCAGTCTGACACCGACGCCTTGGGCGAGCAGGGTGGCGCTGAGGTTGTGTCCGGTGAAGCCGGTGCCTCCGGTGACGAGTACGTTCATGATCGTGCCTTTGCGGATGAGGGGGTTGACGGGGGCAGGGTGGCGACGAGGTGGCCGTAGAAGCCGTGCAGCTTCTGGCGATAGGCGTCCAGGGAGTAGTTGTCCCGCGCCACCTGGCGCCCGCGGCGGCCGAGTTCGAGGCATTTCTGCCGGTCGCCGAGAAGGTCGGCCATGGCCTCGGCCATGCCTTCGGCGGTGGCCGGGGCAAGGCGGGCGAAGTCGGCGCTCAGCACCTGGGTGTGGGTGGGCAGGTCGGTGGCCAGCACCGCCTTGCCCGAGTCGAGATAGGAATAGAGTTTCATCGGCGTATTGTTGCCGGAAATGCGCGGCGAGAGGAGGATATCGGCCTGGCGCAGGTAGTGGCCGAGCAGTTCCACCGGGCGCGGCCCGCAGAAATGGACGACATCGGAGAGGCCCAGCTCGACGCTGCGCCTGCGGTAGAAGGCGATGGCCGCGGGGGTACCGCCGATGAGCACCACATGACCCTGGCAGCCGCGCTGCCTGGCGAGATGAAAGCCATCGAGCAGCAGGTCGATGCCCTGGTAGCGCTCGAGGTTGCCGACATAGAGCATCATCGGCCCCTCGAGGCGCAGCTCGCGGCGCAGGTCCTCGCCCCCTTCGGGACAGCCCTCGAGCAGGCTGATGTCCTCGAGGCGCAGCACCGGCTTGCCGGGGGCGCAGGCCCGGGCGATGTCCTCCAGTGCCTGGCAGACTGCCACCACCCCGCAGCTCGCCGCCACCGCCCGCTTCTCGCAGAAGCGCAGCACTGGCCCGAGGAACTTGAGGGCGGGGACCTTCTCCACCACCTGCCGCGCCAGCGAGGAGTCCATGTCATAAACGTAAGGCACGGTGAACATGAGGCGCAGCGCCATGGCGAGAAAGGCCGCCTCCTCCACCGCGTGGACGAGGTCGAAGTGGTGACGGCGCATGAGGCGGATGGCGGAAAAGAGCATGGCCACGTCGCAGACGACCTTTTTGGCCGACAGCGAGGGCGGGATATCCCTTATGCCAGGCAGGGCCGGGATGCGGTGCAGGGTGACCCCGGGCAGGGCCACGTTTTCCCCCTCGTGGAAGACGAGGAGGTGGATGTCGTGACCGAGCCGGGCCAGCTCCTCGGCGAGCAGGCGCACGGCGATGGGGGTGCCGCGATTCTGGAAGAACGGTTGCGGCGCGAGGAGGAGGATGGTCCTCCGGGCCACCTCGCCGCTCATGCCGGCCTCCCCCCGTCGGCAGGGCGGTCGGCGCGGACGATGATCGGCGAGCCGAACAGTGCCGTCAGGCCGCAGAGTCGGCTGCCGCCCTCGAGCAGGGTTGAGAGCCCGCGGTGGTTGAGTTTGCGGTGCAGCACCATGGGCAGGAAGAACTCGGGGCGAAAAGTTGCCGGGGAAAAGCCCAGCCGTCGCAGCTCGCCGCCGACCTCGGCGCGGGAGAAGAGGGTGAAGGTGCGGGTGTTGCCCTCCATGCGCTTCTTGGCGGCGAAGAGCAGCTCGTAGAGAACATTGCTGGAGCGTCGGTCGGGGTAGTCGACCACCACGCAGCGGGCGGCGACGCGGCACATCTCGGCGAGCAGCTGCCGCCAGCGCTCGGCGTGGGGCAAGAGGCGAAAGGCCATGACCACGTCGAAGGAGCGGTCGGCATAGGGCAGGGCCAGGCTGTCGCAGGTTTCGTAGGAGAAGGACCCGGCGGGCAGCAGGCGGTCGAGGCGTCTCCGGCAGCAGGGGTCGCTGCCGGTGACCGTCACCCGGTAACCATGCTTGACCAGGGGCTCAGCGAGCTGGGCGTGGCCGCCGCCGACGTCGAGCACCGTACCTCCGGGCAGACTGCCAAGAAGATCCAGGGTGATGGCGGCCTGCCTCTCCAGGAAAAACGCCCCGGCCGGGCCGGAAAAGCGCGTCGCGTAGTCCTCCGAGGCGGTCTCTATGTCGGCTGTTTCGAGATACATGGCGCTCCTCATCGCCTCAGCGGGGCGAAGACCTCCTTCACCAGGGCCACCTGACGCCCGATCTCGCTGTCGTCCCAGCAGAGCATCGTCGCCATGGCCCGGGCGATATGGGTGAGAACCTCGCCGGCCGGGCACTCGGCGGCGGCGATATTGGTGCGGCGAAAGACCACGTCGGCCAGGGTAACCGCCATCTCGTGCAGCACGAAATAGCGTAGCTCGGCCTTGAGCAGCGGCGGCTCGCGCAGCAGCCACGGGTCGTATCCCTCGCCCTCCTCGTCGGTGAGCAGGGCGAATACCTGGCGCCATTCGGCGCCGTACTGTTTGCCAAGGTGGTCACGGATAGGCTGGTAACCCTCGCCGAGACGAGAGATGGTCGGGCCGAAATCGAGGTACTGCGGCGCCTCCGGACGGTAGCGCGGTGCTGCCGGGGCGCCGAGCCAGCGCCCTTCAGCGAGCAGGCGCACCACCCGCGCGGCGATGTCCGGGGCGGTGGTGTACTTGACCCCCTTGATGGAGAGCAGCCCCTGGCGGCCATCGAGCCGGCCGTGGTCGATGACGGTCGAGCTCTTGTCGAGCTGCACCGTGTCGCCGCTGCCGGCCTCGCCCTTCATCGGCAGGAGTCCGGCATGGCAGAAGGTCACATCCTGCGGTGACAGGGAGGCCGGAGGGTAGATGGCGTTGATGTCGTCGACCATCGAGCGCACCAAGGTGCTGTCGAGGAGGATCTCCCCTTCGCCTCCGCCATGGGGGGTATAGGTGGTGCCGATCATCGTGTAGCGTTCCTGCCAGGGCACGAAGAAGAAGAGGCGCTTGCCGCGCTTGATCAAGGCGTCCTGGTCGGTGAAGTCGGTATAGCCCTCGAGGCCGACGGCGACGCCGTCAAAGAGTTTTCTGCGCACGACGAGGTTCATCGCCAGGGCCCAGCGCTGCCTGCCGCCACCACCTTCCGCGCCGAGCCTCTGCAGCCAGGGGCCGGCGGCGTTGACCACCGCCCGGCAGGGAATTTGCAATTCACGGCCGCTGGCAAGGTCGCGGGCGACCACCCCTTCGACTCGGCCGCGGCGCAGGATCAGTTCGGTGGCCTGTACATAGTTGGCGACCTCGGCCCCGTAGCGCACCGCTTCCTTGATATACTCCAGCACCAGACGCTCACTGTCGAGGGTGATGGCATCGTACCACACCGCCCCGCCGCTGAGGTTTTCGCTGGCGATGCCGGGCACCAGCCAGCCCACCTCCTCGCGGGTCAGGGCGGTGCCGCAGGGCAGGCGTCCCGCCGGGTGCAGGCCATGGTTGCGGTCCCAGGCGATGAGGTCGTAAAGGGCGAAGGCGAGGCGCATGGTCTCGCGCCCCTTGATGCCATGGCCGTAGGTGGGCATGAGGCAGCGCAGGGGCTTGACGAGGTGGGGAGCCAGCCGCATCATGCTGCGCCGCGAGACGATGGACTCGCGCATGCGCTTGAAGTCGCCATGCTGCAGGTAGCGGATACCGCCATGAACGATCTTCAGGCTATTGGCGGAGGTGGCCGCGGCAAAATCGCTCTTTTCGAGCAGGGCGACGCTCCAGCCGGCGGTGGCGGCGGCCGCCGCCAGGGCGGCGCCATGGATGCCGCCGCCGACGATGACCACGTCGAAGGGGACATTGTGCAGTCGATCTAAATCTTTACGCATCGCGGGAGGGGGTGCGGTTGAGGGAACATCTGGCCGGAGACGGCCGTTTCATCGAGGAAAAGCCGTGACTATAAGGCCAAAACCGTTCCTTGCCAAGGGGTGGGGCGCCTTTTCAGGCCTTGCCCGCCAGCATGTCGCGGCCAAACTGCTCGGCCTTGGCCATCTCGTCGGGCAGGCCCAGCACCGCCTTGCGCTTGTCGACGCCCTTGACGAGGAACTCGCCGCCGTACTGGACATCCATGGCGTCGAAGATATAGCGCGCCGAGAGGATGCTGCAGTCGAAGATCTTCGGCCCCTTGGTGGCAGCGGTAGACAAGAGGTAACCCTTGCGCCCCTCGCCCTGGCGGAAGCGCTCCTTGAGCAGGTACTTGCGCGACCAGCGCGCCTGGAAGCGGTCGCCGCAGATCTTGGCCTGGGCGGAGAGGGCGTAGAAGTAGACCGGGCTGACCAGCAGGATGCGGTCGGCTTCGTCGACCTGGCGGTAGATGTCGCCCATGGCGTCCTTGATGACGCAGTTGCCGGTCTTCTCACAGCCGCCGCAACCCTGGCAGGGGCGAATGTCGAGGTCGTTGAGGCGGATGTAGCCAACGCTGCCGCCACCCTGCTCCACCGTGTCGCCGACACGCCGCGCCAGGGTTTCGCTGTTGCCGTTTTTTCGTGGACTGCCGAGGAGCATGACGACGTTCATGGGTGCTCTCCATGGGGGGTTGACGGGGAGGAAAAGTGAGGGCTCTGGCGCCGTTTCTCCGCCTTATGTACCATTTCGCGCTCCCGTTGTGTACCAAGAAACGACGACGGGCCGCAGGGATTGTCCCCGCGGCCCGCTGTTTTCGGCAAAACGAGGCGATTATCCCCGAAGGGCCTGGGCGATGGCCTCGCAGACATAATCGATGTTGCCGCGGGTCAGCCCGGCGAGGTTGATGCGCCCGCCCGCCACCACGTAGATGCTCTTCTCACGGCGCAGCCACTGCACCGCCTCGTCAGAGAGGCCGCTGAAGGAAAACATGCCGCGCTGGCTGGTGATGAAGGAGAAGTCCCCAGGCACGCCGCGCTTGGCCAGGCCTTCGACGAGGAGGGTGCGCATCGCCTTGATGCGCTCGCGCATCGCCGCCAGCTCTTCCAGCCACTGGGCGCGCAGCCCCTTGTCGGCGAGGACCGTGGTCACCACCAGCCCGCCATGGGCCGGCGGGTTGGAGTAGATGACACGGATGGTGCTCTTGAGGTGGCTCATCGCCACCGCCGTCTCGGCGGCGCTGGGGCTGACCACGGTAATGGCCCCGGTACGCTCGTTATAGAGCCCGAAGTTCTTGGAGAAAGAGCTGGCGACGAAGAAATCGAGCCCGGCTTCGGCGAAGGCGACGATTCCGGCGCGATCCTCCTCGACCCCCTCGCCGAAACCCTGGTAGGCGAAATCGAGAAAGGCCATCCAGCCCCTGTCGGCGGCGATTTTCGCCACCTGCCGCCACTGCTCTGGGTTGAGGTCGACGCCGCTCGGGTTATGGCAGCAGGCATGGAGGAGGACGATGTCCCCGGCCGGAACCTTCTCGAGGTCGGCGACCATGCCGGTAAAATCGAGCCCCCGCGAGGCGGGGTCATAGTAGGCGTATTCCCCCAGGGGGAACCCGGCGGTGGTGAACACGCCCTTATGGTTGGCCCAGGTCGGCCGGCTTATCCACACCCGCGCCTCGGGGCGGAACTTCTTGAGCAGGTCACCGCCGACGCGCAGGGCGCCGGTGCCGCCGGGGGCATGGGCGGTGGCCGCCCGGCCGCTGGCGATGACCTCACTGCCCTCGCCGAAGAGCAGCTCCTGCACCAGGGCGGAGAAGCGCGGATCGCCGGAGATCGGCAGGTAGGTCTTGCTGCTTTCCCCTTCGAGCAGGAGCTTTTCCGCGGCCTTGACGCAGTGCAGGATCGGTGTCTTGCCCGCCTCGTCCTTATACACCCCTACGCCGAGATTGACCTTGTGCGGATTGGTGTCGGCGCGAAAGGCGTCGGTCAGGCCGAGAATCGAATCGGCGGGGGCCGCCACGACATTCTGCCACATATGTTCTTCCTCCATGTTGTTGGTATGGGTATGACGGCTTCCGCAAGGGGGAGAAGCCCCTCCAGAGAATTCGCTGCCAAGGCGGCAGCCCTGTGCACCGCTGCCTATGCGGCATAGGCGACCTCAGAGCATACCGGCTCGGATGAAAGGCTGTCAACAGGGAAGAGGGGCGGACCCCTATCCCCCGCCTCCTTGCCCTTCCTTTTTGCCCGTGGTAAAGAGAGCCTCGAACACCGTCGCCTCAGCCCCACCCTGCCGAGAGAACATTGCCGATGAACAGGATCGTTGCCGCATTGCTGGTCGCCAGCGGGGGAGTCGCCCTCCTCCTCGCCCTCTTCATGAGAGGGGGATTGTTCGGCGACCAGCCCCCCGCCGCACCGCCGGCCGCAACGGAACGCGCCACGCCAGAGAGCCACTCTCCAGGCCTGCCGGCAGGCGACGACCGCCCCGCCATGCCGCCCGCTGCCCCCGCAGCACCAGCGGCAGTGGACCTCGCGACAACCCCGGATCCCCCGTCAGCACCCCCTCACGCCGCACCTTCACTGCCTCCGGCATCCTCCCCGGATGGCCACGAAGCGCCCCTTGCGCGAGAGACGCCATCCCTCGCGCAGCAGCCGCCACCCCTAGCGACACAGTCGACAGCGGCCCCGCCGCCGCCCACAGCCGAAGAGGGCGAAACACCGCCGGTAGACGCCGGCGCCGCCGCCACATCGGCCCCAGCAATGCCCGGCCCGGCCGCCGAGGATCTAAAACAACCCGAAGGTACGGTCGGCGGGCCCACGGCGGAGGCCCCTTTGCCCGGCATGGGGCTGCTCACCGATACCGGCGAGACCGAGGCCAATCGCGTCCTCGACCCCAACGCGGCCATGGTCAGGCCCACCGCCAGGACCAAAAAAACGGCCGCGCCCCCAGTTTCCCGGGAACCGAAGCGGCAGGAAACGGCCAAGGCCGGCGCCCTGCCCTATTCCATTCTCCTGGAAACCTACGACAACGCCGAAAATGCCCGTAAAGGCATGGCTTTCTACCAGGACAGGGGGCTTCAGGCCTTCGCCGTGCGCGTCGACCTGGGGGGAGACGGCATCAAGCACCGCCTCTTCGCCGGCAGCTTCGCCTCCGCCGAGGAGGCGCGGGCGGTAATCGCCCACTACCGCTTGTCTGGGAAAATGGCCAAACGCACCCCGTTCACCGCGCATATCGGCGTCTTCGACCAGGCCCAGGCTTTAGAAGAGGCAAAGCGCAAGGCCGCGGCCGCCGGCCTCGCCGCTTATTCGCTCGGGGCCGACGGCGTCCCCGCTCATCTCTTCGTCGGGGCCTTCTACACCCGGGAAGGCGCCTTGCGCCAGTGCCGCGAGATCGAAGCGGCCGGCCTGCCCTGCACGGCGACAGAGCGCACGATCACAGCCAGACGCTAGTCATCAGAAACTCATCAGCCCGGGCCGTCTCTCAGGCAACCAGGTCGATCTGCTGCATGGTGGTCACCCGGCCGCTTTCCATCACCGCCAGACCGGTCTGGCGCAACTGACCAAGCTGATTGTTCGCCTCGTCCTTGAAGGCAAAGGCGGTCTCGATGGCACCGAGGTAGAAGGCGCCGACGCCGGCCATGCCGAGGGAGAGCAGCTGATCCCGCCCTTCGCCGTCCTTGGTCCAGATGCGCAGGCGGTCATAGACGGCGTCATTTTCGTCTATCCAGCCGTTAGCGTCGAGATCGTACTGGCGCAGGTCGGCAAAACCGTTGCCGGAGAGTGCTCCGAACAGCTCGCTGCCGTCATTGATGATCCCGTCGTTATTGCCATCGAGGGCGAGAAAGCCGCTCTCCGGCGAGACGAAGGCGATCTGGTCGGCGCTGCCGTCGGCATCGATATCGAAGCTGAAGCTGCGCTGGGTGAGCTGGGCCGCGGTCCCGGAAAAATTGATCACCAGCGGATCCTTCAAGGCCTCGCCGGCGCGGAGCTCGACCTTCTGCTCCTGATAGAATTCGCGGCTCATCGACAGCGACAGCGAAAAATCGATGGCCTGGCCGTCGCTGGTGGTGATGGAGCCGCTGGCGGCGAAGTCGAGCCGCTCCCGCTCGTAGTGCGACTCGTTATACTGATAGACGAGGCCGAAACCGCCACCGCCCTGGTCGGCGGACTGGGTCTCGCCGGCCTCCGCGGCCGGGGCCGCCGCCGCTTCCCCCTGGCTGAGCCGCAGCGGGTCGATGACCCGGAAGCGACGCCCGGTGAGGCGCTCGAACATCTCCCGCAAGAGCCGCATATTGAGGTCGCCGAGCATCTCCTCCTCTTCGCCGGCCTCGACCTGGGCGGGCTGCACGCTGCGCTGCTTGACCTTCGCGGCGGCGGCGGATAGCTCGACCCGGTCAGCCAGAGCCTGGCGCAGCCGGCGGATGGAGTCCGACCTCTCGCCCGGGCTGCGCTCGTCCGCGGCGACACGGGGCTGTTCACCGCCACGCCACATGGTCAGTGACTCGCGCTGGAGATGACGCTCCTGGTAGTGATGGAGGGAAGCGAGCTGAATGCTGGAATCGGCTATTTTCATGGTGGTGGCCCTCCCTGGCCGCAGGTGCTGCGGATCGCCTCCCCGTCCCGAATCGTCCCTGACTCGAGCGCCGACGAGAGGTCGCTAGCTCTCGTATCGGCCGCCTGGCCGGGGAAGTTTAGGGGCAGCCCCGCAAACGGCATTTTTTTCGCCAGAGGAGACCGACAAGGGTTCGCTGGCAAGACAGGAAATAGTTGCCACGGGCAACTCTTTGCGATAGGATTGGGACCTTCCCGCCACGGCCTCTGCCCACGGCGGTTCCCCCTTCAGGCCCTTTCGCCATTTATCCCGGTTGCTTGCGTCCCGCGAGAGCAGGCCCGGGGCGTTTTGCCGTTGGCCCCTGAAGACCCGCGACCCCTCCCGGCGGAAGACACCCTCCGCCTCTGACCGACTCGGTGACACCATGAACACGAACAGGCTGCGAATCGAAAAAATCGGCGGGACCACCATGTCCCGTTTCGGCGAGGTCCTCAAGAACGTCATCCTCAAGGACAGCAACGACATCTACAACCGTATCTACGTGGTCTCCGCCTACTCCGGCATCACCAACGAGCTGCTCGAGCACAAGAAGACCGGCCAACCGGGTATTTACCAGAGCTTCGAACAGAACCACGAGTACGAACCGGCGATGATCAGCCTGCAGCAGCGGCTGTGCGAGATCAATGCCAGCTTTGCCGGAATCGGCCTCGATGTCGCCGTCGCCGACCAGTTCATCTGCGAGCGCATCACCTTCGCCGTCAATATCCTCAAGAGCATGGACAACGTCATCTCCTCGGGCTACGTCAACCGCCACGAGGTGCTGCTCGCCGCCCGCGAGCTGCTCGCCTCCATCGGCGAGATGCACAGCGCCTTCAACAGCGCCAACATCCTGCAGAACCTTGGCTACGACGCCACCTTCGTCGACCTCAGCGGCTGGCAGGACCGCAAGGAACGGACCATCGACGAGCGCATCCGCCACTCCTTCGCCAAGCTCGACCCGAGCCGCACCATCTGCGTCGCCACCGGCTACACCAAGGGCACCGAGGGCATCATGCGCGAGTTCGACCGCGGCTACTCCGAGGTCACCTTCTCGAAGATCGCCGTGATCCTCAACGCCGCCGAGGCGGTCATTCACAAGGAATACCACCTCTGCTCCGGCGACCCGATCATCATCGGCGAAGGCCGCGTTCACCCGGTGTGCAACACCAACTTCGACGTCGCCGACCAGCTGGCCGACGTCGGCATGGAGGCCATCCACCCCAAGGCCTCGAAACCACTGGAGACCGCCGGCATCGCCATCCGCGTCATGAACGCCTTCGACCCCAGCCACAGCGGCACCCTGATCACCAAGGACTATATCTGCCCGGAATCGAAGACCGAGGTGATCACCGGCTCGAATGCCGTCACCTGCCTGGAGATCCACGACACGCGCATGGTCGGCGAGGTCGGCTTCGACATGCGTATCATGCAGGTGCTGCAGAAGTTCAACGTCAGCTATATCAACAAGGCCACCAACGCCAATACCATCGACGTGCTCATCGCCGAAAAGGACTGCACCCCGGCCCTGGTGGCGGCGATGGAGGCGCGCTTCGAGGTGGTCACCACCTACGATGTTGCCATCGTCTGCGCCATCGGCTCGAACATCGCCAAGCCGGGCATCCTCGCCAAGGCCGCCCGCGCCCTGGCCGACGAGAAGATCAACATCCTCTCCGTCTCCCAGACCACCCGGCAGACCAACATGCAGTTCACCATGGAGCGCAGCCATTTCGTCGCCGCGCAGCGCGCCCTGCACCGCGCCCTCTGCGAGGAATAACCTCACTCTCGCGGTCCCGAGGTCGCCGGGCAGGCCTCGGGCGTGACGGCGACGTCCCGGATAGCCCAGCACCCCTCATCTGCACGCTGCCTGAGCGACGCCACAGGCAGCGTTGATCGCACCCCCCCAAAAATGAAAACCGCCATCGCCCCAAAGGGCGACGGCGGCATATGAGCCCCCCGGCAGGCCGGGGGGAGACGACTGCGACCTTTACGCCATTTCCCGCCGCGCTTCCGGCCAGCGGCGCTCGCTGACCTCGTCGGTGGAGTAGTCGGGCAAGAGGATCGGCGCCACCGCCGGCTCGGTGATGCCGGCCGCGGCAAGTTCCTTCTCGAACTTGACCACATGGTCGAGGGTCAGCTTCTTCAGCTCCACCCCGGAAGCGACATACTGGGCGGCATTCTTGCCGGCGCGACGACCGAAGGTGATGATGTCCTGCAGGCTGTTGCCCATGAGGCGGTTCTCGCCATGGACACCGCCGATGGCCTCGCCGGCGGCATAGAGCCCGGGCACCACCGTCTCGGTGTTGCCGTTGACGTTGATACCGCCGTTCTGGTAGTGCAGGGTCGGGAAGACGAGCATCGGCTCCTTGGAGATATCGATGCCATGGCGCTCGAACTGGATGAACTTGGCGGGCAGCTCCTTTCTCACCGAGCCCGGGCCGTGCAGTTCCTCGATCATCGGCGAATCGAGCCACAGGCCGACGCGGCCGGTGGGGGTCATGATACCCTTGCCTTTCTCCAGCGCCTCGCGGATCAGCTCCGCCGACTCGACATCGCGCGGCTCGAGCGGGAAGCAGAACTGCTCGCCGTCGATATTGAGCACGTGGGCGCCAAGGCCGCGCACCTTCTCGGTGATCAGCAGGCCAACGTTCTGCTCGGGGTAGGAGACGCCGGTGGGATGGTACTGGGTGGAGTGGAGGTCCTTGTTGCCGACGCCGGCACGGTAGGCCATGACCACGCCGTCCATGGTGGCGCCATAGTGGTTGGTGGTGGCGAAGCCCTTGATATGGAGGCGCCCGAAACCACCGGTGGCGATGATCACCGCCTTGGCGCGAACCACCGAGAACTCCTTGGTCTCCATGTTGTAGAGGATGGCCCCGCCGCACTTGCCGTCTTCGTCGAGGAGCAGCTCCACCGCCGGGCTGAATTCCAGGGTGGTGATCTGCTCGGCGCGGTTGCGCACCTCGTCGCGGACCACGCGCATGATCTCGGCGCCGGTCATGTCGCCGGAAGACTGCAGGCGCTTGCGCGACGAGCCGCCGCAGTGGCGGACGACGGTGCGGCCGTCCTCGTGCTTGTTGAACATCATCCCCAGGCTCTCCAGCCAGGCGATGGACAGGGGGGCGTCATTGGCCAGGGCCGCCACCAGGTCGCGCTGGTTGGCGAAGTGGCCGCCGCCGATGGTATCCATGAAGTGGTAGTAGGGGGAGTCGCACTCATGGGTGGCGGCCTGGATGCCGCCCTCGGCCATGATGGTGTTGGAGTCGCCGTGGCGCAGCTTGGTGGAGATGATCACCTTGCAGCCGCCCTGGGCGGCCATGATCGCCGCCGAGGTGCCGGCGCCGCCGCCGCCGATGACCAGCACGTCGGTGTCATAGTCGATCTTGCTCAGATCGACCTTGTCCGGCCGCACCAGCGACTTCGATTCCAGCAGCCGGGCTACGCCCTCCTGATAGACATCGCCCTTGTTGGGGCCCACCGCCACCTGACGCTTGCCGCTTTCCTGGTAGTCGGGATGGTACTTGGCCAGCACCTCGGCGCGCTCGGCCATGGTCAGGGCCGGATAGTTTTCGTTGCGTTTGGCCATCGCCACCCGCTCGGGGCGAGTGGCCTCGACCCGCTTGATGAGTTCCTTCAATTCCGGAGTATATGCCATGATCTCTCTCCTTGATCTCGATCTGGTACGTCGATGTTATAGGTATTGGGTCTCTTTCGGCATCCACTTGCCGCCTTCGCAGAAATCCGGTTCACGCTCGCGCTGTACGTAGCGTTTTTCGAGTTCCTCCTTGCTCATTTCGGCAAGGTCGCCGAGCATGGTCTGGTACTTGCCGGACTCGATCTCGGAGACGCGCTTCTGCAAGTGCTCCGCCTGGGGCAGGATATATTTGCCGTAGACGCGGCGGGCGAGCTGAGCGACATGGTACTGGGGGATCTCGCCGAGACAGCGGCTGGCGCAGAGCCCGCACTGGATGCAGTCGAAGGAGATCTTCGCCGCCCTGGCGATGTCGCCCTGCTTGATGGCGGAGATATAGCCAAGGACGTCGACGTCCATGGGGCAGGCCTTGGTGCACTGGTTGCAGGCGACACAGCGGAACACCTCGGGGTAGAGGGCGTGGATGGCCTCTGCCAGGCCACCGATGGCGTTGATATCGTAGGAAGCGCGATTGGCCGGGTAGAAGGGGATCTGCGCCAGGTACATGTTGGCCTCGACCACCGTCTGGCAGGCCAGGCCGAAGTGCAGCTTGTAATCCCCCGCCATGCGGTAGACGGTGGGGCAGGCGCCGCAGATGCCGCCGCGGCAGCCGGCGCCGCGCAGGAACTTGAAGCCGGCGAACTCCATGGCCTTCATGATGGTCAGGGTCTCGGGCACCTCGTACTTCTTGCCCATGATATAGACGGGGATGGCCTTGGCGCCCTCGGGCAGGATGGCCCGGTCTCCGGTGGCCACCCTGGGGGTGGTCTTCTTGCTTTCGTTGGCGTTACACATGGTTTTATATCTCCAAAGAGTGCTGGGATGTTTGCAGAGGCCGTCGACTCCAGGGTCTAGGCCGCAGCCAGGCAGGCTTTTTCGCGCAGCAGGTCGACCCCGACCGCCTCGTTCATCTCGAAGTGGCAGGTGGCCGTGTCGACCCCCAGGGCCAGCGCCAGCAGCTGGGTGAAATAGAAGGTCGGCAAGGGCGAGGCGATGGCCGATGTCGCCAGCAGCCGCCCCTGCTGCCTGCCGAGGTTGTACTCGCACAAGGGGCAGCTGGTGGCCAGCGCCTCGATGCCGGCGGCGGAGGCCTGGTTGAGGATGTTGGCCGCGGCGCTGTTGTTGCCCGCGGGAGAGGCCAGCACCTGATAGGAGCCGCAGCACTTGTCGGCGGCGGCGAAGGGTTGCACGGTGGCGCCGAGGGCCTCGAGCAGCTCGCTCATCAGGGTGAAACTGCCGAAGGGCTCGATACCCACCTCGGCCGGGCGCTGCAGGGTGCAGCCGTAGTAGGGGGCGACGCGCAGGCCGCTGAGGGGAACCGCGACCTTGTCGCGCACCTTGTCCCAGCCGACCGTCTCCTTGAGAAAGGTGAGGTAATGCACCACCTCGACCTCGCCGGCGTAGTCGATCTCCTCATCCATGAAGCGGTTGATGGTGTCGCGCCTGACCGGATCGGTCTTCATCATCAGGTTGGCCCTGGCCAGGGTGTTGTAGCACATCGAGCACAGGGTCACCAATTGGCTGGCCCCCTGCTCCTTGGCGCGCACCAGGTTGCGCACCGGCCCCACCTGGTGGATGAGGTCGTCGGCGGTGAGCGAATGCACGGCGCCGCAGCAATTCCACCTGTCGATCTCCCGCACCTCGACCCCCAGGGCCTCGAGGGCGGCGACAGCGGCCCGGTCGAGATTCTTGGCCTTGGTTTTCAGAGTGCAGCCCGGATAGTAACTGATCTTCATCGCTCTCCTTAACTGGTGAATTTTCTGAATCCGGCCACCAGGGCGATCTGCGGCATTTCCGCAACGGTCTCCCGGGGCAGCGCGGACGGTTCGATATGGTTGCGGCTCTTGCGCAGCACCTGCTGGCGCAGGGCTTCCATGACCCTGGCGATATCGATGCCGCGCGGGCATTTCACCGAACAGGCGTGACAGGAGGCGCATTTCCAGTAGCTGTTGACCCCGGAGAGGCGGTCGAGCAGGCCGAACTGGGCCAGATGCATGACCCGGCGCGGACTGATGTCCATCTCCTCTGCCATGGGGCACATGCCGGTGCAGGTGGCGCACTGCATGCAGAGCTTGACGCTCTCGCCGCTCAGTTCCTTCAGCCTGGCGATCGCCGGCAGCGACGGCGTCTTGGCTGTCATCTCGATTGTCATGATTCGTTCCGTTTACGATCCGATAGATGTTTCCTGCCAGGCAGCGCAGGATATTGGCGCCCAGGAGACGGCGGAAACCTCCCCGCCTGCGGACACCCTGCTCATTGGCACCGTCCTCGCGATTCGGGAACGGCGCCAGCCCTGGTGCGACACCCGCACCAGGGCCGTATATTTACCAAACCAGGCGCTTTTTTCAACAGTCTTTATCGACCATGAAATCGCTATGTTGAGCGACAGGCAATGAATGATTGCTCATTTTTTACCCTGGACGCCGTCAACCGCGCCGCTTCACCTTCGACGGGGACCAGCGGACAGGCAAAACTTGCCAAATCCTGCCGCCCCTGTTATATTGTTGCCATACTTTCGCATGGTTATAGCAGTGACAATAGTCTTTTCAACCGTTTCAGCCAAAAAGGGATAGCACCACCATGAACGCGCCGGCTCATTTCAGCTGGGATGGCAGCGAGCGGCGGCAGCCGAACAGCTGCCGTCGCGTCGCCGATCGCCGCAGCAACCACGAACGACGCCACGACCCGCGCACTGAGGGCATGGTTACACCGCGCGGGCTCTTCGCCTGGCTGCGCGCCCTCACCAGAAGGCGCCTCGGGGTGGATCGCCGCAAGAATCCCGACCAGCGGCGGGGCAATCGACGCAACGCCGCATTGCGTTCCCTGCTCACCCGGGAAGAGCTTGCCGATCTCCTCCGCTGACCATCCACCCGCGCAGACCGCGCGGAGAGATTCAGCGTCCCTGGGGAGGAGCCTCGCTCTCCGGGGGGCAGTCGCTTTGCACCGAACAGGCGTCCTGCTGCGGGGCAGCAGGCAGGCCAATGATGGGGGGGGCAGCCAGGGAGGGGTCACGGGAGACCGAGGAGTTCCCGGAAGGCGCCGATGGCGCCGGGCCACAGGTTTGCTGCAAATACTCGATGATGCGCCGCTCGCCTTTGATGAAGCGGAGTTCCTCGCCCTCATCGACAAGCAAGAGAGGCACCTCGCGTATCGACAGACTCTGCAGGAAGAGGCGATTGCCCTCCGGCTGGTAATCGGGGAAGCGCCGTATCCCCTTGACGGAGAAGGAATCGATGGTCTCGATGGGGTTGAAGCGCAGGGTGCACCGCGTCCCCTCGCCAAGGCTGGCGATGACCTTCTCGCAGTGTCCGCAGGAAGCGGAGAAAAACAGGTAGAGGGTTGCGGCATCGCCCGCGCCGGGCAGCTCGGCCATGCTTCCCGCCGTGAGGATCTCCTTCCTCTCCCCCGGCGAAGAGGTGAACTGCAGACTCAGGCAGGCCGCCATCACCGCCGTAAAGACCGCAGCGCCGCGGATCATCTGGCGCAGGCCGCAGCAGAGATTGAGCAAAACGATGGCGGAAAAGACAATCAGGCAGTAAGAGCAGAACACCCTGGCCACGGCATACTGGAAAAAGACGAGAACCGCCTCGGCGGCCAGGGCGGCAAGGAGCAGCAGTCGGGCGAACTTGAGCAGATGCTCCCGCCGCTGCCGCCCTTTGAAAAAGAGCCAGGCGAGGATGAGGAAAAAGCCCATGCCGGCGACGTTGAACCACAGCGGCGGAACCCTGGTAAGGCTGTCGACCACGGCGCAACCGTCGTTGAGACAGATGGCCTCCTTGCCGCTGGCGATGAGAGAGACCTGAACCGCCGTCAGCGCGGCGGCGAGGAGAGCGATGCTTGCACGGATCATGGCAGTCCCAGAAGAGTCGCCCCGACAGAGTCTGGCCGCCCCGCCGACCAAACCGGCGGCGGGGCGGCCAATGACCAGGGGTCAGGGCTGTAACGGATCGTTTTACGGAATTTTGTCACCCATTAAAGACAATTCCCGACTGAACCGCAACTGCGAAGAGGCCTCGCCGGGAGCCAGGGGTTCGTTTTCCGGCCCGCGACCGGGGAGCGACGGCCATCACCCATCCCCCCGGTAACATTAAAAAAAGACCGATCGATATGGACATGGCAAAAAGCATCCACTGGCAATGGCTCCCCTTTGCCGCCCTGGGCGTCGACGACCTCTACGCCATTCTCACCCTGCGCCAGGAGGTCTTCGTGGTCGAGCAGCGCTGCGCCTACCTCGACTGCGACGGCCGCGACCAGGAGGCCCTGCACCTCATCGGGTGGAGCATCCACGGCCGCACGCGGCGCCCACTGGCCTACCTGCGGGTGCTGCCACCGGGTGGCAACGGCCTTCCGGTGCGTATCGGCCGTCTGCTCACCCACCCCGACATCCGCCAGCGCGGGGTGGCAGGCGACATGCTGCGGCTGGCCATCGAACGACTCGAGAAGTCCTTTCCGGGGCGGCCCATCACCATTTCAGCGCAACAGTATCTGCTCACCTTTTACGAACGTTTCGGATTTTGCGCCACCTCGCCGCCCTATCTCGAGGACGGAATCCCCCATGTGGATATGATCCGCAGCCCGTGAACACGGCAAACCATGGAGTGACGATTACCGGCCACCCTGCCGACAGCGATTGGCAAAACGGGAGAAATACGATACTTTGATCGCTTCTCCGCATATGGCATCCCGGGCAGCGCCCTTCGAACCTTACTTTGTCCCGCATCCCTTCAATGAACTCGCCTTTCGCCCTTCTCGTCCTCCTCCTCCTCGTCCACGGCTTTTTCCCCCCCGGGGCGACCTTTGCCGCCGATCCCCTCGCCGGTGACGAAAAGACTCTGCGCCTTTTTTTCCACCCCTCGGAAAAGCCCTCCCACCTCCTCCTCGTGGAGAAAAAGCGCCAGAAGCTGACACTCTTCGAGCTGCAAGGGACACTGCGCCCGCTCAAAGAGTTCGCCTGCGCCACCGGTGAAAACATCGGCAACAAACGGAGCAGCGGCGACTCGCGCACCCCCGAGGGCATCTACTTCATCACCGAGGTGTACGAAGATAAGAAGATCACCGTTTTCGGCAGCCGCGCCTTTCACCTCGACTACCCCAACGTCTTCGACAGCCATGCCGGACGTCAGGGTGACGGCATCTTCATCCACGGCACCAACAAGAAGCTGACCCCCAACAGCACCAACGGCTGCATAACCCTCGACAACCGCGATCTCGACGAACTTGCCCCCTACCTGGCGGTAGGCAGTGTACCAGTCATCGTCCTCGACGCCTCCAGCGATGCCAGCCTAACGGATGCGGTACCCCTGCGCAAAGACGACGGAGTGACGCAGCTCCTGCTCGAAAAGCTCTCCCTCAACGCGGCCGCCATCGCCGGCGAGGCTATCGACAGCTTGTTCGCCGTGCAGTTCGGCGATCACCTGGTGGTCTCCCTCGGTTACTCCATCTTCCCGGACCGGAGCACCCGCTACGGGGAGCGACGGCGGGCCTATCTGAGCCGCACCGCCGGAGGGTGGTGGCGCCCCCTGCACAGTGTGTTCAGTCAGGATTCCGGCCCCACCCTCCTCGCACAGAAACCGCTCAAGAACAACAATGTCGTCAAGATTCGCGACATAGCCATCGTCGAGGCGGCCATGGCTGCGCAACTGTTCATCCCCGGACAGAGCCACGGCTCCACCATCGACTCCTCAGCCGCTGACGCCGGCAGCCTCCCACCCGTCACGACCGCACCGCCAGCTGCCGCCCGCACCGCCGCAGCCCCCGCCGACGACAGCCGCGCCTCTGTGGCCGTCGCCAAGGGCCGGGAGAAGGACAAGGCGAAGGAAAAAGCCGCTAAAGCGGCTAGCCCGCCGGCCGACGACAGGGTCAACGAGGTGCTGGCCTTCGTCGAAAAATGGCGCTCCTCCTGGGCTGCCAAGGACCTCGAGACGTACATGGGCTGCTATAGCCCCAGTTTCACCAGCGACAACCTCGACAAGGCGGGGTGGCGGACGCGAAAGGCCTTCCTCAACGACAAGTACAAGTTCATCAAGGTCAAGCTCACCGAGGTCAAAGTGGTGCCGTCGTCCACCGGGGCCACGGTCTCCTTCCACCAGACTTACCGCTCCGATCAACTGCAGACCAGCGGGCGCAAAACCCTGCAGCTGGTCAACCGCAAAAACCGCTGGTTCATAGAACGTGAAGCGATGTGAACCGATCCTTCTCTGACCGGAAGCCCACCATGCCAAAAACGATCATGGTTCGCACCCTCCTCGCGCTCGTCATGCTCATCGCCTGCCTCGCCGCCCCAGCGCAGGGCACCGCCGCAGAGCCGCCACGTCACCAGAGCCTGCACGACGTCTACCTGGCGAATACCGAGCACGAGCTCCATATCTACCGCATCTACGGCAAGGAACCCGGCAAGACGATGATGCTCATCGGCGGCATCCAGGGCGATGAGCCGGGCGGCTATCTCACCGCCGATCTTTACGCCGACATAACCCTGCGCAAGGGCAACCTCATCGTCGTCCCCCGCGCCAACTTCTACTCCATTCTCCTCAATCAGCGCGACGGCATGACCGGCGACATGAACCGCAAGTTCTCCTCTGCCTCCCAGGAAGAACGCAACATGGAGCAGGAGATCGTCTCCATCCTCAAGAAGCTGATTGGCGAGGCCGACTGCCTCCTCAACCTCCACGAAGGCTCCGGCTTCTTCAGTGAGCAGTGGAAGAGCGACGAAGAAAACCCGGAACGTTTCGGCCAGTCGATCATCTACGACGCCGCCAGCTTCCAGGGCCACAAGCGGCAGCACACCCTCGCTCTGGCCGAGATGGCCGCCACGGTGGTGGACAGGGTCAATCGCCAGATCGACAACCCCCGCCACCATTTCCGCCCCAACAACCATGACACGGTCTCGGATAGCTCACGCTTCCTCGAACAGCGCAAGTCGGCGACCTATTACGCCCTCACCGAGGAGAACATTCCCGCCTTCGGCGTCGAAACCTCGAAATCGATCCGCTCCAACACCGCCAAGGTCGCCCTGCAGAAGCTGGTCATCAACGCCTTCATGGAGGAGTTCGGCATTGTCGCCGAGACTCCAGGGCTGCATGTGGAGGAAGTCCGGCTCGATTACGTGCTGGTCAAGGTCAACGACGGCCACCCCTACGCCATCGCCAACGGCGGTGAACTTCGCGTCAATACGGGGGACGAGGTGATGGTCACCGACATCCTCGCCAATCTCGACCGTGGCCTGACCGCCGATTTTCTCGACATGGGCAGCCATAACGATACCAGGTTGCCATTTCGTATCGCCGAGCCAACCAGGGTAGTGATACGCAAGGATGCCGAGGTCTGCGGCCATATCACCATCCTCACCGGCATGGCTCCCCCCTCCGGGGTGAGGACGGCGAAATCGACACAGGCGGACAGAGAGGGAACCAAGGAAAAAGTGCCGCCCGCGACGAAAACAGAACCACCGCTTGCCGAGCTGCGCGCCGAGCGATTGCTGGTCAACGTCGACGGCAAACTGGTGACCATCGGTGATGGCGAGGAACTCGAGGTACCCAGGGACAAGTTGATGGTCATCAAGGGCGTCCGTTCCAACATCAGTCGTCTCGACAAAAAAATCGCCGTCAATCTCAAAGGCTTTTCCCCCGAGAAGAACCAGAACCTCGGCAATGACATCAATTTCCCCTTCCTCCCCGAACACGATCTGTGGACAAGGTTTTCTGAAGACCGCAAAGGGCAGCGCTATCCCATCGAAGCCACGTATGGCGACAGGGAAATCGGCAGATTCTGGCTGAAACTCCACTCGAGCGGTGGAGAATAGTTCTTGACAATGACAATCATTCCTATTAATGTCAGTTCTATTCCTTACAGCACCCCACCCACTCAACCACCGCAAGAGGAGGCGACTATGCAGAAATGGGAATGTCCGTGTGGCTATATTTACGATCCGGCAGAGGGAGACTATGAACACGGCGTCGAACCGGGCACGGCCTGGGAGGACGTCCCGGCCGACTGGGTCTGCCCGAAATGCGGTGCGGCAAAAGAAGATTTCTGGAAGCATTCCTGATCAGCGAACCCCCTCTCACCTCATCAAGGAGAACGGACATGAAAATATCGGTCGATAGAAACGTCGTCGAAATCAGCCCGGAATCGAAGCAGGAAGAGGCCAGCCTCGACACCCTGTGGAAAGTGATCATTGACTGCTACGGCAACAACAAGAAGCTGGTGCCGATGGGGCAGTTCGTCCCCGGCGTCGACACCCTGGCCCGCTTCAACATCGAAGGCATCAAGGGTGGTCCGACCGTCTATTCCCCGGACAAGAAGGCCCCCCAGGACGACACCTACTACTGCGCCACCTGCAACAAATATATGAACGTCAAGGGCGGCGACCCGGTACCCCTGTGCTGTGGCCGCGATATGGAGTGTATCGACTGACAGCGCGGTGGCAACTCCGGCAGCAACCCGCCGGGTGAGGCCATTGTACGCCGGCAAGATGACGGGGCGGACGGGAACCGCAGAGGTTCCCGCCTGCCCCGTGTCGTTTATGAGGTTTTTCCCCTCGGCGTCTCTGCCATGGGCCGCCGCATGGTGAAGCCGGTCACCCTTCCTCACCAAGATATGCACTGCACAGGGTGACGAACTGCTCCGGCAGGGCCGCCGCCCGCTTGGTGTGCGGGTCATAGGCAAGCAGCAGGGTAAAGCCCTCGAACACCTTCTGCCCATCACCAAGCCGCGTGGCGCTGTACTCCAGCCGACATTTCTTGCCCTGCAACTCCCCAACCACCACCGCCACCTGCAGCTCTTCGTGGAGAAAGACCTGACGCAGGTAGCGGCAGCCGCTCTCGACGACGACAATCGACCGACCCTCGCCGATATCGCCCTCGGTGTAGCCGAGGCTGCGCAGAAACCGGATGCGCGCATCCTGAAAGATGAGCAGCGGGCGATCATTGCCGAGATGCCTGCCGTAGTTGATATCCCCTATGGTCACCGTATAGGGCGCAAGAAATGGTTGACTCATGAGTTCCTCTTCGCAGTTCCTCTTCGCTGGCGGTTGTGGCCGCGGCTGCTCTGCCTCCGCGGCATGGCAGAGAAGTGAAACCATAGAGGGCCGTCGAGGGCAACAGAAAAGGCGGTGACAAGGCTTTCCTTCGCTACCGTGGCAAAAAACATTCCTTCTTTTCGGGCACCCGCGACAGGGACCTGCCCGCTGGGCCGCGCCAAAGCGCCATCCGGGGAACCAGGCCGGGACCCCCGGTGTGAAACTTGCCACGTCCCGGCCCGATCCTCCTCATACTACTCGAGAGCTGCCGGCCCTGTTGCCATGATCGCCACCAGTTTTGCGGGGGAGTCGGACCCCATCTGTGTGCCTGATGATCTGCGCCATGGCCGGCATCCCCTTGTCCTCCATCCTACAACTGCTGCAGGTGCGGCCTGAGCCGGGCGAGGAGCTTGTCGCCGATCCCCTTGACCTTGGTCAACTCGTCGACGCTTTTGAAGTCGCCGTTCTCCTGGCGATAGGCGATGATCGCATCGGCGAGCTTCGGGCCGATGCCCGGCAGGGCGGTGAGCTGCCCTGCGCTGGCGGTGTTGATATTGACACTTCCCACTGCTCCCAGGGCCTCGGGAGCGACCGCCGCCTGCCCCTGAGCAGCCGCCTTGCCCGCCGGAGCAACGGCGGCCGTCGCCTCCTTGGGCGCCTCCTTTTTCTCGGCGGCCGCAGCCATCCCCGAAACGGGCGTCATCGCGAAGAGGATAGCGCCAACAACAACCAGCAGCAGTGCACGTACGTTCTTCATACTACCTCCATTAAAAAGGGTTGTGGAATGAAGCCACAGCAGCTCACGGGCGGCGTTCACCTTGGAAGGGCCTTTCGCCATCGCTACCTGCGGCAGTGATTCCAGCACCTTACCGGCGGTCTCTGACATTTTTCCCACCGCGCCCAGCCCGTGGAAAAATTTTTCCCTCCCCCGCCCAAAAAAAACGGGGAACCCGGGCGATCAGGCCCGTGGTTCCCCGTCAATGCGCATCATGGCGCCACCTCCTCTGCAACGGTTGCGACCGCCGCAGCAAGGAGACGGCTTAGAAGATCGGCTTCATCGCCTTCATATGCGAGCGCAGCTCCTCGCCCACCGCCTCGATGGCGGTATAGCGGATGCCATCGTTGACCTGGATGAGGTCGAGGTTGTCGACGCCGGTGTCTTCCAGTTCGAGGCCGCGGCCGATGACGTCGGTGTCGATGGTGTTCATGAAATCGCCGAGCAGGGGCACGGCGGCGTTGGCGAAGAGGTAGTTGCCGTATTCGGCGGTATCGGAGATGACCACGTTCATCTCGTAAAGCTTCTTGCGGGCGATGGTGTTGGCGATCAGCGGCACCTCGTGCAGGGACTCGTAGTAGGCCGACTCCTCCTTGATGCCGCAGTCGACCATGACGTCGAAGGCCAGCTCGACGCCAGCCTTGACCATGGCGACCATGAGGATGCCCTTGTCATAGTATTCCTGCTCGCGGATCTCGACATCGGTGGACGGGGCCTGCTCGAAGGCGGATGCCCTGGTCGCCTTGCGCCAGCGCAGCAGATCGGCGTCGTCGTTGGCCCAGTCGGCCATCATCGTCTCCGAGAACTTCCCGGAAGCGATGTCATCCATATGCTTCTCGAAGAGGGGGCGGAGGATGTTCTTCAACTCCTCGGAAAGGATATAGGCCTTGATCTTGGCGGGGTTGGAGAGGCGATCCATCATCGCCGTGATGCCGCCGAGCTTGAGCGATTCGGTGATCACCTCCCAGCCGTTCTGCACCAGCTTGGCGGCATAGCCGGGATCGATGCCCTTCTCCACCATCTTGTCAAAGCAGAGCAGAGAACCGGTCTGCAGCATGCCGCAGAGGATGGTCTGCTCGCCCATGAGGTCAGACTTGACCTCGGCGATAAAGGAAGACTCCAGTACCCCGGCCTTGTCGCCGCCGGTGGCGCAGCAGTAGGCCTTGGCGATGTCCCAGCCCTCGCCGTTGGGGTCGTTCTCGCCGTGTACGGCGATCAGCGTCGGCACGCCGAAGCCGCGCTTGTATTCCTGGCGCACCTCGGTGCCGGGGGCCTTGGGGGCGACCATGATGACCGTCAGGTCCTCTCGCACCTTCATGCCCACCTCGACGATGTTGAAGCCGTGGGAATAGGAGAGACAGGCCCCTTTCTTCATCAGCGGCATGACCGCCGACACCACCTTGCTGTGCTGCTTGTCCGGGGTGAGATTGATCACCAGGTCGGCGCTGGGGATGAGCTCCTCGTAGGTACCGACGAGGAAGTCGTTGTCGGTGGCGTTCTTCCACGACTGCCGCTTCTCGGCGATGGCCTCGGCGCGCAGGGCGTAGGAAACGTCGAGCCCGCTGTCACGGAGGTTGAGCCCCTGGTTGAGCCCCTGGGCGCCGCAACCGACGATGACCACCTTCTTGCCTTTAAGGTACTCGACGCCGTCGAACTCGGCGGCATCCATGAAACGGCACTTCGACAACTCCTCGATCTGCCGACGCAGCGGCAGGCTGTTGAAATAATTGGCACCCATGTGTTTTCTCCGTATCTGTAGAATGTTTCATCGATCTTTCGACCAGTAGTCCAACCTTTCCCCGATATATTGGGAAAGTTCTGTTGCGTCAAGTGATTTGTTCGTGATATTGTGTTGCCGTCATTGCAATATTTTCACTATTGGCCTGCTCCGACTCCTCTTCCCGGGCCGGGACAGGCCCTTTCCCGCCGCCGCCCTTTGACCATGAATATCAGGGAACTGGAACTCTTTCGCCATCTTGCCTCCACCCTGCACTTCGCCCGTACCAGCGTCGAGTGCAACATCACCGCCTCCGGCCTGACCCGTACCATCCAGCGGCTGGAGAGCGAGGTCGGCGAGCCGCTGTTCTTCCGCAACAACCGCAGCGTCAGCCTGACCCCGGCCGGCAGGCTCTTCAAGGAGTACTGCGAGGAGACCATCAGCCGCTGGGCAACGCTGCAGAACAGCCTGCAGAACGATACCGCCCTGCGCGGCGAGCTGGCCATCTACTGCTCGGTGACGGCGGTCTTCTCCATCCTGCCGCGCCTCTTCGCCAGGTTCCGCAAGGCCCACCCGCGGGTGACGCTGCGCATGCAGACCGGCGATGCCGCCCGCGCCCTGCCCAGGCTGCAGGGCAAGGAGGTCGATATCGCCGTGGCCGCCCTCCCCGATCACCTGCCGGAGAACATCGACTTCGTCACCCTGGCCAAGACCGAGCTGGTCTTCATCCTGCCGAAGAAGTCGCCGGAGACCGTGGCCTACTCCCGTGGCGCCATCGACTGGGAGAAGACCCCGGTCATCCTCCCCAGCGAGGGACTCGGTCGACTCCGCGGCGAGAGGTGGTTCGCCGACAAGGGGGTCACGCCCCATGTCTACGCCCAGGTGTCCGGCAACGAGGCGATCATCGCCCTGGTCGGCATGGGCTGCGGCGTCGGCATCGTGCCGCAGCTGGTGCTGGAGAAAAACAGCCTCAGGGAGGAGGTGCAGGTGCTCCAGCCCCGGCCTCCACTGACCCCGTTCACCGTCGGCGTCTGCACCCTGGCCAAGAGCCAGCGCAACCCGGTGGTGCGCGCCTTCTGGGAGATCGTCGAAGAGGAGGCCGCAGCCAGCCAGCCATGAACCCGCCACCGACCATTCTGCTCACCAACGACGACGGCATCCACAGCCCCGGCCTGGCCAGGCTGCAGGAGGCCCTGGCCCCCCTCGGGCGCATCGTCGTCATCGCCCCCGATCGCGACAACTCGGCGGTCTCCCACTCACTGACCATGAACCGCCCGCTCAAGGTGACCCCCCTCGGCGATGACCGCTACACCATCGACGGCACGCCCACCGACTGCGTCGCCGTCGGCCTCAAGAAGATCCTCGCCAGCCCGCCCGACTTGCTCGTCTCGGGGATCAACGCCGGCCCCAACCTCGGCGATGACATCTCCTATTCGGGTACGGTCTCGGCGGCCATCGAAGGCACCATGTACGGCGTGCCTTCCCTGGCCCTGTCGGTGGCCGGCGGCCCGCCCCACGACTATCGCGAGGCGATGCGCGTTGCCCTCCTCATGGCGGCGAGAACGCTGGCCAGTCCTCTGCCGGCCGACACCCTGCTCAACATCAACGTCCCCAGCACCGGCCGGCCCTGTCGCCTGCGCGTCACCCGCCAAGGCCGGCGCCTGTGGGAGAACTCGATCCACGAGGCCCTCGATCCACGAGGCACCACCCATTACTGGATCGGCGGCGGCACCCCGGTGCCCGACCAGGGCGAGGATACCGATGTCCACGCCCTAGCCAGCGGCCTGGTCTCCATCACCCCCATCCACCTCGACCTCACCAACCACGCCGGCATCGCCTACCTGCGCGAGAGCTGGCGCCTGGAAGAGGACGGCGGGAGCCACCGCCCATGATCGACAACGAACAGCGGCACGCGCGGGGCCTTCTCGCCATCAACGTCGGCCTGGCCGCCAACGCCCTGCTGGCGGTGCTCAAGACCACCGTCGGCATCATCGGCCACAGCCCGGCGCTGCTCGCCGACGGCATCAACTCCACCTCCGACGTCGCCTACGGCATCGTGGTGCGCATCTTCATGGGGCTGTCGAGCAAGCCCGCCGACAAGGAGCATCCTTACGGCCACGACCGGCTCGAGTCCATCGCCGCGGTAGTGGTGGGTGCCTTCGTCATCTCCACCGCCATCTCCATCTTCTGGTCGTCCATCGGCAATGTCTACGATCTGCTCACCGTGCCCGGCGAGGGAGTCGGCCCATCGTCGCTGGCGCTGGTCATCGCCCTGGCGACCATCGCTGTGAAGGTCTGGTTGACCCTGTGGACCGGCAAAGTCGGCCGCGAGACCCGCAACAACGTCCTCCTCGCCCTGGCCGCCGACCACCGCAACGACATCTTCTCGGCCCTGGCGGCCACCATCGGCATCGCCGCCGGCCACTTCGGCTTCCCCTTCGTCGACCCGCTCGCCGGGGCCGTGGTGGCCATCATCATCCTCCTTACCGGGGTGGAGATCATCCGCGAATCGACCGCCGATCTCATGACCACCCTGCCCGGCAAGAAGCTCACCGAAGAGATCCGCCACGTCCTGGCGGGGATGGACGAGGTTCTCGACGTCGAGGAAGTCCACGGTCATCGCTTCGGCGTCTATCTCGTAGTCAACCTCACCATCGGCATCGCCCCCGAGCTGACCGTCGCCGAGGGGGACCGTATCGCCACCCGCGTCGAGGAGGTGCTGCTGGAGGAAATCGATCTCATGCGCCGCGTCTTCGTCCACTACCATCCAGTGCGGACGGGGGTAATCAAGGCGGCTCCCGGCCCGTGCTGAACTGGCCGCTGCCGCCAGAACAACGAACCACATACGGCCGAGGCCGTCGCCCCGCCGCCGTCACATCCCCGGGATACCGATGCGCTGGATGGTCACGGCGTTCTTGCCCTCCTCGTAGGGGGGCAGCCGCCCCTCAAGGCGCGCCAGGCGAAAAGCCAGGGCATAGGACAGCACCCGTATGGGATAGTCGCGGGGCAGCTGCATCAGGTAAGGCTGGATGGTGACGAAATCGGTGGCTCCGTACTGACCCATGATAAAGCGCAGGCCGCCGTTGGCCGGGCCGATGTTGTAGGCGAGCAGGCCGAGGAAGAGGTCGTCCTTCATCTCGCCGAGATAGTGGCGCAGGGTGGCCGCGCCGACATAGGCGTTGTAGCGGGGATCGTCGAGCTTGCGCCGCGATGAGGGGAAGTGGTGGCTGGCGGCAGCCAGCGCCTGGTCGGGGACGCGGGTGATCTGGAACAGGCCCTGGCCGCCGTCGCTGCTCTCCCGTGGCAAGAAGGACGACTCGGTCGCGACCAAACCCTTAAGGAGGTCGGCGTCGAGGGCGAAACTGCGCGCCGCCTCGCCGATAATCTCGGCGTAGGGCTGCGCGCGATCGATCATCCGCTGCAACTGACCAATATCATGGCGTCGATAAGCGGCGTACACTTGATGGGCCAGGGTCTGGCGCTCCGCCTCTTCGCGGCCGCCGACGAGGAGACGATAGGAGACGAAAGCCCGGTACAGCCTCTCCCGAGGCAGGGTGGCGGCCAGCAGGCAGCCAAGGGCGATGACCAGCAGCGGCGGCAGGAGCGGCGAGACCTTCAGCAGGCGCCGCCGCAGCTTATGCCAGAGAAAGAGACAGACGCCGCCGACGAGGATTACCGCCAGCACCGCGGCGGCGAAGGGGAGCAGGCTGCCGAGGAGGTCGCGTCCGGAAAAGCGCTGGGCGAAGAGGCCAAGCAGCACCACCACCGCCACCCCGCCGATACTCGTCACCCCAGCCACCTCCACCACCGCCAGCATCAGCCGCCGCGCCGGCGAAAGGGGGGGCGCGGCTGGCGGGAGCACGGCCTTTTTGCCGCCCCCCGCCTTGCCCCTGCCGGCGGAGGATGGAGTTCGTGGAGCTCTGGTGCCGGTGGGGCGATTTTTGGCGGGTGGGTCGGAACCTGCTTTGGCCATGGCGAGAGTCGCTGAGTTCACGTGCACCCTGCGCGGCCTGACGGCTGCGGCCCGCAAAAGAGGGTGCGGAAGCGGCAAGGGTATCGCCTTCTCCGGCGAAGCGCAAGCTCTGCGAGAGCTTCTCCGGCGAGGCGGTGAAAAGCCCTTTGCAACCTCGCGGGAGATCGGCTATTGAGGAGGCTGCAGCGGCCCGGCCCCCCGGCCTCCAGCCCCACCACCCCAAGCCCTCGACGAGGCGGCGATGCACCTTGCCTACAACACGATACTGACCTGCTGGTTCCTTTTGCTCTGTTCCTGCGCCCCTCTGCCACAGACACCGACCCTGCGGCTCTCCGGGGTGGCGCTGACCCTACAACGACCGGCGGAGGAGATCGTCGCCATGGCCCTGGCGCAGCAGGGCGACCGGCTGCTCGCCCTGAGCGGTCCGGCCATCGCGGGGGACGGTTCTGTTACCACCGCCAGAGGCGCCGGTACCCTGCACCTCTGGGACCTTGGCCTGGGACGGCGCCTGCGGGCCATTCCCGTCGACGGCCTGGCCGCATCAGCCACGGTCGCCATCTCCCCGGACGGCACCACGGCCCTGGTCGGCGGCAAAGCCAAAAAGGGGGAATCGAGCCTCGAGCTGTGGAGCCTCGACCAAGGGAAGAGGATACGCAGCTTCCCCAACCTCGACAAGGAGCTGACCACCGTCGCCTTTTCCCCTGACGGCCATACCCTGATGGCCGGCCACGGCACCTATATCTACCTCTTCGACGCGGCCAGCGGCGAGTTCCTCCGCCAGTTCGACACCGGCCATACCTCGTCCTTGCCGGGACAACCCAAGGTGATCCACGCCGTGTTCACCCCCGACGGCAATTATATCGTCAGCGGCGGCCCCGACGCCACGGTGAAGATGTGGGATATCAACACCACCGCCAAGGTGCAGCACTGGGCCGGCCACACGCGCAGCCTGCAGGGGGGCATCACCGGCATCGCCGTCTCCTCGAACAGCTCTTTCATCTTCACCAGCTCCGCCGGCGACGACACGGTGCGTCGCTGGAACGTCGCCGACGGCCAGGTCCTCGCCACCTATCCCGGCAGCGGGAACCTCTGGCAGGGGGTATGGGGAACCGCCCTCTCCCCCGACGACCGCCTCGGCTTCGTCCTCTCCGCCACCCCAACCATCTATGACCTCCAATCCGGCAAACTCGTGGCGCGCCTTTCCGGCGGCCCGGCAGGCGGTGCCGGAAAAACGGCCTCGCCAGCGGTCACCGGCATTTTCGACCGCAGCGGCAAATCGCTCTTTGTCCCCGTCGCCGGGTCGGGAATCAAGGTCTACGACACCGTCACGGGCAGGGAGAGAGCGACATTGACCTCCTTCGACGATGGCGAATGGCTGGCGATCACCGCCGACGGCTACTTCAACGGCTCACCGCGGGGGCCGCGGGACCTCGCCGTCGAGTCCGGCCCTATGCACCTGGCTTTGGAGCGGCTCTTTGACCCCTTCTTCCGCCCCGACATCGTCATTGCCGCCCTGCGCGGGGAAGAGACGCGCCCCATCGCGCCGCTGACCCTCGCCGAAGCGGTCTCCAGCCCGCCGCCGGTGGTAACCTTCACCACCGTTCCCGCCGACTCCGACGGCACCCCGGTGAAAGTCTGCTACCAGGCCAGCGGCCCTGGCGGCATCGGCGAGGTGCGGCTTTACCACAACGGCAAGCTCATCGTCTCCGACGGCTACTATCGCGACATCGTCAAGACCCCGCCGATCAACATCCCCCTCATGGCCATGAACGGCTCGGCCATCCACGAGCGGATGAGCCAGGTGTGGAGCAACACCACCGGCAACCCGATGCCCCTGGTCAGCCATGAAAAGGGCAACCACTTCAGCGATTGCAAGGAGATCGACCCGGTGGCCGGGGAGAATGAGCTCTCGCTGGCCGCCTTCAACAAGGGCAACACCCTGCAGAGCCCGGCGGTGACCACGCGTTTTTATGCCGCCAAGGCCCCTGCCCCCCACCTCTATATCCTCACCATCGGCATCAACAAGTACCGCGAGCGGGCGGTCAACCTGCGCTTCGCCGCCAAAGACGCCGCCAGCGTGCGCGCCCGCCTCGCCGAGAGGGCGACGGGGCTGTTCCCTCCTGCCGCCATCCATCAGGAAACCCTCGACAACGAACGCGCCGGCAAGGCGGCGATTATCAAGAAGATCAACGAGCTGTCGAGGATCGTCAATCCCCACGACAGCTTCGTCCTCTACTTCGCCGGCCACGGCGTTCTCCTCCAGGACCAGTACTACCTGCTCACCCACGACTACGACGGCACCCTGGCCGAGAGCACCCTGCTGAGCTCCAACGAGCTGGTGGATATTTCCAAAAAGATCAAGGCGCTGCGGCAGTTCATCATCATCGACTCCTGCCATGCCGGTGGCACCGACGATATTGTCGGCAGCCTCTACGAGGCGCGCCTCGGGGTCTTGGCGCGCAAGATGGGGGTGCACCTCCTCACCGCCGCCGGCTCGGTGCAAGAAGCGCTCGACGGCCATGGAAAAAACGGCCTCTTCGCCCACGCCCTGCTCAACGGCATGGGCGGATCGGTAGCCGGGGTCGAGGATCTGGTGCAGCGTACCCTGGAGACCAGCGCCACCCTGCGCGAAGCCACCGGGGTCAGCCAAGTGCCGCTGTTCTTCCCCTATGGCCGAGACTTTCCCCTCTTGCGCGCCGAATGATCGATGGGGAGAAGGCTTGTCACAGGCCGCGGCTCTTGTTGCGGCGGCTGTAGGTGAGGCGGTGATAGGTCTTGATGGCCATCTTTTCGCCGAGGCTGCGTAGTCCGGCGAGGGGGTTCTTGAGTCGCATGGTGGGACGGTTGCGGATCACCTGGCCGCGGGCGCTGCCCGCCGGCAGCTGGTGACGCGCGGTGATCTCGCGGCTGACGATGGCGAAGAGGTTTTCCTGTTCCAGCACCAGCCGCCGCGCCTGGACGATATACGGCAGCCGATCCTGGTATTCGTTGCCGGCCAAGGTGGAGGCGATGATCTCCCGCGTGCGCCGGTAGTCGTTGATGTCGATGGCGACGAAGCTTTCCTGTGGAAAGTAGCGGTCGGCATTGGGAGCCCCGTGGTAGAAGGGCAGGGTGTAGCCGAGGAAGGCGTCGGGCAGCTTCTCGGTGAGGTGATGATCGTAGACGTGGTTCTCCACGGCGACGTGGTAGCGGTAGGGATCGAGGGCCTCGGCCTTGTCGTTCATCGGCTTGACGCCGTGGCCATAGACATCGAGCTCGGGGAAATCCTCCTGCAGGCGGCCGGTGAAGTCGACCCGGGCGGAATGGAGGGTGACCCTGCCGGTACGCTGCGAGCAGACGGTGGAGATGGACCTCGACTTAGGGAGCGGCGCGGTGGCCGCCAGCTGGTCCCAGGTAATGAACTCCCCCCCCGAAAATGGCAGGCCGTAATGCCACATCAACCCGGGGTGGTGAAAGATCGCCCCCGGGTGACGCATCGCCCACGGCTCCTGAAAAGTCAGCACCCAGCCGAACTGGCGCAGATAATCCCTGCCGAAGACGGTGATCGTCGAGGGCTCGCCGGTGATCAGCAGGGTGCGCTGGCGCGGGCAGGCGAGCCGCTCCTCGGTGAGGAAGGAGTCGCCGCGGGGGAGGTCCTGGTAGACCACCAGCCAGTCGTACTCACGGCAGTCGACATCGAAGGTGAAGAGGCAGTTCCCCCACTGCGGCAGCGAGCCGGGAAACTGGCGCAGGAAGGCGGCGGCCGACCGGCCGCGGCGCAGGCCGCGGTGCATGAACTTGACGGTGATCTCCGGCTTGCCCCACCGCGCCGGCACCTCCGCCGGCGCCTCGCCACCCTGACCTTCAGGACTGGAAAAAGAATAAAATTGCTCCGCCACCGCTTCTCCCTCGCTACGTCAAAACCCTGTCTCCGCCGACCGTTCGCGGTCGGCGCCGGCCGCCCATCCTAGTGCGGCGGGGTGGCGACGGCAAGTCCTTTTTCACCGTCCTCGGCCGCCCCTGGCGCCAGATCTCGGCTCGTGGTATATGTCGACAGTACAGCCTATACAGCCCTCACGACCTCCACCAACGGCACCGCTCATGAAAACCGCCACCACCCCCTGCCCGGCATGCGGCGGCTCGGGACAGACTTCCTTCTTTCAGGGCGAGAGCCGCTTCCTGCTCACCTGGGAGGAGTGTGCGGAGTGCTGTGGTACCGGTCTGGGCCTTGAAGAGGCCCCCGAGCCAGCCGCTCCCACCCCAACACCGGCCACGCCCGAGACGGAGGCGCCGGCCGCCTCTTCCCCACCCCGCGGAGACGACAAACGATGACCCCGGCGATCAACAGCGCCAAGAAGGCAAAGATCCCCTATACGGTACACAGCTACGACCACGACCCAACCGCCACCTCCTATGGCGAGGAGGCGGCGCAGAAACTGGGCATCGACCCGCAGCGGGTGTTCAAGACCCTGGTGGCGCAGACCGACGACAAGAGGCTGGTGGTAGCGGTGGTACCGGTGGCGACGACCCTCAACCTCAAGCAGCTTGCCAGGGCCTTGGGTGCGAAACGGGCGGAAATGGCCGACAAGGCGGCGGTGGAACGGGTCACCGGCTATGTCCTCGGCGGTGTCAGCCCGCTGGGCCAGAAACGGCGTCTGGCGACAGTCATCGACAGCAGTGCCGAGCACTTCCCCACCATCTTCGTCAGCGCCGGCAAACGCGGCCTCGACCTCGAGCTACGCCCGGCCGACCTCGCCACACTTACCGGGGCGGGTTTCTTCGCCATCGGTGAACGGCGTTAGCGCAGCTCGCCCACCTACTCCCCGGCGGCCACCGCCGCCGCGGTTTCCTTGTCCCCACCTTTGCCGGCCCCCTTGGCGGGGGGCGCGGTAATGGTGCTGATCAGCCGGCCCGGCATATGCGGGAAGGCGCTGATAATGGCCATGGCCACCGCCGCCAGGTAGGGGATCGACTGCACCAGCAGCACGACAATCCACACGATGGTGTCCGGGGGCGGATCGACATCCTGCGCCCTGGCGAGGACGATGGCCCCGAGAATCAGGGCCAGGGCGATCATTCCCTCTTCCCGCGCCGACTGCAGCGCGTACCAGAAGGCGCGCCCCTCGACCTTTTTCGGAGTGCGGAAGAAGGGCAGGCTCCTGGTGACCATGCCGAAGAGGATCGCCTTGGAGATGGTGTGCGACAGGGCCAGCCCGGCCAGGGCCGAGGCCAGGGTCTGGGAGAGGGTCGCCTTGACGCGGCTGCGGTAGAGATAGAACATTTTGGCCATCTTGAAGACGAAGAAGGCCAGGGGCACCGCCGAGAGGATGATCATCGGCGGGTCGACATGGCGTGGAAAGTGGAGCATGCCGATACTCCAGCCAAGCGCCGCCATGGTGAAGATGAGGTTGATGCTGTCGGCGATCCACGGCAGCCAGCCGGCGATGAAGTGGTAGCGCTGGCCGTAGGTGAGCCGGCTCTGGTTGCGCCACTGCAGCGCCTTGGCGTGGTGGCGGATGATCTGCACCGCGCCGTAGGCCCAGCGGAAGCGCTGCTTCTTGAAGTCGATGAAGGTGTCGGGCATGAGGCCGCGGCCGTAGGTCCTGGCGATGTAGAGGGCCTCGTAGCCCTTTTCGAAGATGCGCAGGCCGAGCTCGGCGTCCTCGGTAATGCACCACTCGGCCCACCGCCCGACCTCCTCGAGCACCGCCTTGCGCACCATGGTCATGGTGCCGTGCTGGATGATGGCGTTGCGCTCGTTGCGGGTCACCATGCCGATATAGAAAAAGCCGCGGTACTCGGCGTAGCACATCGCTTTGAAGAGGTTCTCGCCCTCGTCGCGGTAATCCTGCGGCGCCTGGATGATGGCCACCTCCGGACGCAGAAACTGCGGCACCAGATCGCGCAGCCAGGTGGGGGTAACCTGATAGTCGCTGTCGATCACCGCCACCACCTCGGCCTCCGGGGAGGTCTTGGCCAGGGCGTAGTTGAGCGCCCCGGCCTTGAAGCCGGCCAGTTGCCCCTCGTGATAGAACTTGAAACGTGGCCCGAGCCGCAGACAGTGCGCCTCCACCGGCTTCCACACCTCGGGGTCCTTGGTGTTGTTATCGACCACCACCACCTCGTAACGGGGGTAGTCCAACCTGGCCAGGGCGTCGAGGGTCTCGATAAGCATCGCCGGCGGCTCGTTGTAGGCCGGGACGTGCACCGAGACCATGGGCAGCTGATCGTCGCTGGCCTCGATGGGGAGCAGGTTGCGGCGCCGCCCGTCGGCCCAGATGGCCTCCGCCCACTCATGGGCCTCGGCGAGCAGGACGATGACCACGCCGATGATGCCGATGAGCATGAGCAGGCCGACGACGATCATCGACAAGGTCAGATACTGCTGTGTATAGCTGTAGACGATCCACACCGCCCCGGTGGAGGCGACGAAGGCGATGGAGGCGAGGAAGCCGCGCCCGCGCTTGCGCAGGGTGGTGGAGTCGATGAGCAGCAGGGCGAAGGTGATGATGGCGATGCCCAGCGAGATGCCGGCCAGGGTGCGCCAGTTCGGCACCTCGACGATGGGCGAGGTGAAGGGGAACTTGGCCTTGCGGTCGGCGTCGTAGACCCCCCAGTAGGCGCCGACCGAGCCCTCGCTGGTGCGCTTCCAGGGCTGGTCGAAGGCCTCCATGATGTAGTAGGTGTAGCTCAGTTCCTCGGCCCGCTTGATGAAGCGGCGCAGGAAGGTCGCCTCGTTGAAGGGTGAAGCCACCGCCGCCTTGCGGGTGCGGCCGTTGCTCGGCCAGCCGACCTCGGTGATCACCACCGGCAGCTGCGGGAAGGTCTTCTGCAGCATCTCCATGTGCTCGACGATATAGTCGACCGCCTTGTCGAGGTGGATGCCCTCCCAGTAGGGCAGCATATGGGTGGCGACAAAGTCGACATGATCGGCCAGCTCGGGATGCTTGACCCAGATATGCCAGGGCTCGGCGGTGCTCACCGGCACGTCCACCGCCGCGCGCACCCGGTCGAGATAGGCGCCGATCTCCTTGACCGTGGTTTCGCCGCGCAGCATCGACTCGTTGCCGACGATGACGCGGATGACATTGCGATGGTTTTCCCGCGCCAGACGGATGACCGTCTCGACCTGGCGCTCGTTCTCCTCGAGATTCTTGTCGATCCACGCCCCGAGACTGACGTTGAGGCCGTATTTCGCGGCCATGGCGGGTATCTCCGCCAGCACGCCCTCGGTGGTATAGAGGCGGATGGCGTAGGTCTTGTCGGAGACCAGCTTGAGGTCTGACTCGATCTCCTCCGCCGTCGGCAGATTGTGCTCGATCTGGTTGTTCCAGGCCTGCATCGGCGAGAAGGAAAAGCCCTGGATGCGCTTGGGCCAGGGAGGCTCGGTCTCCTGCCGGTTAAGCAGCGCCCAGAAGCTGATGGATACCACGGCAATGGCGATGCCGATGAGAACGTTTACTCTCGTCATAGTGGCTCGAAGGTCTGCTCCCGCGACGGGCCGGCGGGAAGGGGCGGGATCTTTGCGGGGGAAGGGCGGGTAAGGGTGAAAATCACAGCGTCATCGCCACATCGGCAGCGATGACGCCGAAGAGTATGATACTCTCTTTTCCCGCGGCGCGGCAAGGTATTTCCGGACAGTGCGACGCTCCTGCCGCGTGCCGCGAGGCCTAGCGACGCAGGGCGCGGAGCACCGTCTGCGAGGCGAGACCGTCCTCGGCGAGACCGGCCTGCTGCTGAAAACTGCGGATGGCCTGTTGCGTGGCCGGGCCGAGGTGGCCGTCGACCTCGCCGATATAGAGCCCACGCTGCTGCAGGCGCTCCTGCAGTTCCAGCTTCTCCTCGGCGCTGAGCGAGCCGGCCGGGCGCGGCCAGGGCTGAACGAGGACACCGCCGCGCCCGGCGATGCGTTCGGCAAGCAGGGCCACCGCCAGGGCATAGGAGTCGGAGTTGTTGTAGCGTTTGATCACCGAAAAGTTATGCAGCATGAGGAAGGCCGGCCCGCCCGCCCCCCCGGGCACCTTGAGCACCGCCTTGTCGCCCGGGGAGGGGAAGGGCTTGCCGTCAGCGCGGCGAAAGCCCTGTCTGGCCCACTCGCCCACCGTCCTGCTCTCCTGCTGCAGACGCTCGCCCCCAGCGGGGACGACGACCTCGTAGCCCCAGGGGAGACCATGGCGCCAGCCGTTCTCGCGCAGCAGGTTGGCGGCGGTGGCCAGGGCGTCGGGGATGGAATTCCAGATATCGCGGCGGCCGTTGTTGTCCATGTCGACGCCATAGGCGAGATAGCTGGTGGGGATGAACTGGGTATGGCCCATGGCCCCGGCCCAGGAACCCATGAGATGGGCGCGGCCGACCTCGCCGCTCTGCAGAATCTTCAGGGCGGCGGTGAGCTGGGTGCGCGCGAACTTCTGGCGCTTGGCGTCGCCATAGGCGAGGGTGGCCAGGGCCGAGGGGACGTAGAAGAGCCGCTCGGGCTGCTGGAGGATCGACCCGTAGTTCGACTCGATCGACCAGATGGCAAGCAGCAGGGAGGATTCCACGGCGAAGCGCTTCTCCACCGCCGCCAGGGTGTCGGCATGGAGCTCTGCCATCTTCTTCCCTTTGGTGATGGCCAGCGGATTGACACGGGTATCGAGATAGTCCCAGATTTCGGTGGTGAACTCCGGCTGATAGGCGGCCTTCTCGAGAACCTGCGGGTCTGGCTCGGTCACACCGACGAAGGCGGTGTCCCAGGTGGATTTTTTGATGCCCTCGCTACCCGCCGTGGCGGAAAATTCCTCCAGCCACCGCATAAACTTGGCATCGGCCGCCCGACCCTCCCCCGCCGAGGTCAGAACGCCACACATCATCATCGCCACTGCCGCCACCACCTTGAACACCACCATCGAACTCCCCTCTCGTCGAAAACCCTCTTTCACCGTCGGCCGGATAGCGGCCAGCGACCTCGTGGAAAGCCTCTCTTTAGCAGAAATGCGCCGCTTTTCCCAGTCAAATAGGCCCCGGCACCCCTCCCAGCAGGGACGACAACGGTTTTGGCGATTGCCAAACGCCATGTTTTGGAATACCCTCGGGGCCCATGGAACCCTTCTCGGCCCTCGCCGAACACGCCGCCCTGCCGACCCTCTTTCTCCTGAGCTTTCTCGCCGCGACACTGCTGCCCATCGGCTCGGAGTGGCTGCTGCTGGTGCTCCTCGTCCAGGGACATTCCCCGCTGGCGCTGGTGGCCACCGCCAGCCTTGGCAATTTTCTCGGCGCCTCCACCACCTACCTCATCGGGCGTTGCGGTTCTGAGCTTCTCACCCGCCGCCTGCTAGGCATCAACGACACGCAGCTGCAGCGAGCGAGAACCCTCTACAGCCGCTACGGGGTATGGTCGCTGCTGCTCAGCTGGCTGCCGATCATTGGTGACCCCCTCTGCCTGCTGGCGGGGGTCTTCAAGGTCGACTTCACCCTCTTCACCCTGCCGGTGCTGCTCGGCAAAACTTCCCGCTATACCGCTCTGGCACTGATGGTGCCCGGCGGAGGAGGAATATAGATGAACAAGAGCCTCATTCTCGACACCATCTACGGGGTGGTCGACGCCTGGACCGCGACGCTGCCCTTCGCCTGCGCCCCGGGTTGCTGCACCTGCTGCACCGATCTGGTCACCATCACCGCCGCCGAAGGTGAAAAAATCCTTGTTTATTGTCTGGAGCACGGCCTGCAGCGCTGGCTGGGCGAAAGGCTCGCCGCCCGCCCGGCCCCTCAGCCGCCGCCCCACACCCTGAACGACTTCGCCGCCGCCTGCCTCGAAGGCCGTGAACTCGCCGAGGATCTCCCGTCAGCCGCCCGCCCCTGCCTGTTCCTGCACAACGGCCGTTGCCGCATCTACCCGGCGCGGCCTCTCGCCTGCCGCCTCTTCGCCTCCACCGAGCCCTGCCATCCCCAGCGGCCGGCGGAGGTGCCTCCGTGGTACTTCGATGCCGTCACCGCCCTCACCCAGGTCGTCGAGCACCTCGGCCAGAAGGAGTACTGGGGACGGCTCGAGGACGTCCTCCTCGCACTGCTCGACATCAGCCGCTTTGCCCCCATCGCCTGCCACCTCGACCCCATCCTGACCATCCAGGCCCGCCTCCGCACCCTCCCCGCCAAACCGCTGCCCGGCTTTCTCATCCCCGAAGACGAAGAGGGCCGGGTCGAGGAAATCCTCCATCGCCTCTTTTCCGCCGAGGTCGACGGCAAGAGGCTGGGCGACATCCTCGATGGCCGCTGACGCGGCAGCGGTCTTCCCGCCAAGGACAGGCCGCCGCGGCCGTATCGCCATCCAGTCAACGCTACACCAATGTGATATGATAAGCCCCCCGGAGGCCGGCCCGGGGAGGTCCATTCCCCCACTTTTCTGTTTCAAAAAGAGGGGGTGCTTGCTATAGTGCAGGCCATGAAAAAGCCAAAGACCAACAAACGGACCAAGTTCATTTTCGTCACCGGCGGGGTGCTTTCTTCCCTGGGGAAAGGGCTGGCCTCGGCGGCCATCGGCGCCCTTCTCGAGAGCCGGGGGCTAACGGTAACCTTTCAGAAGCTCGATCCGTATATCAACGTCGATCCGGGCACCATGAACCCCTTCCAGCACGGGGAGGTCTACGTCACCGACGACGGCGCCGAGACCGACCTCGACATGGGGCACTACGAGCGCTTCACCTCCACCGTCATGGCCCAGAAGAACAACTACACTTCGGGGCGCATCTACTATTCGGTGATCACCAAGGAGCGGCGCGGCGAGTACCTCGGCGGCACCGTGCAGGTCATTCCCCATATCACCGACGAAATCAAGGCGGCCATCCTCCAGCTGGATAACAGTGCCGACGTCGCCATCATCGAGATCGGCGGCACCGTCGGCGACATCGAGGGCCTGCCCTTCATCGAGGCCATCCGCCAGCTGCGCAGCGAGCTGGGCCGGGAATACACCCTCTTCATCCACCTCACCCTGGTGCCCTACATCAAGACCGCCGGCGAGGTGAAGACCAAGCCGACACAGCACTCGGTGCGCGAGCTGCGCGCCGATGGCATCCAGCCGGACATCCTCGTCTGCCGCACCGAGGTGCCCCTCGACAACAGCCTCAAGGGCAAGATCAGCCTCTTCTGCAACGTCGACCAGGACGCGGTCATCACCGCCATCGACGTCGCCACCATCTACGAGCTGCCGCTGCACCTGCACCGCGAGGGCCTCGACGCCAAGATCCTCGAGCTGCTCAACATCTGGACCGGCCAGCCGAACATCAAGCCTTGGGAAGACCTGGTGCACGCCATCCGCAACCCCAAACGCGAGGTGGTCATCGCCATCACCGGCAAGTACGTCGACCTCACCGAGTCCTACAAGAGCCTGCACGAGGCCCTGGTACACGGCGGCATCGCCAATTCCGCCAAGGTCCGCCTCGAATATATCAGCGCCGAGGACCTCGAGTCGAAGAACGTCGCCGCGCTGCTTGAGGGTTGCGACGGCATCCTCGTCCCCGGCGGTTTCGGCAAGCGCGGCGTCGAGGGCAAGATCAAGGCAATCAACTATGCCCGCAAGAACCGGGTGCCCTTCTTCGGCATCTGCCTCGGCATGCAGCTGGCGGTGGTAGAGTTCTCCCGCGACGTGCTCAACCTGGCGCTTGCCAACTCCACCGAGCTCGACGAGCAGACCCCCGATGCGGTCATCTATATGATGAAGGAATGGTTCGACTACCGCACCAACACCAAGCAAGTGCGTAACAGCCAGTCGGACCTGGGCGGCACCCTGCGGCTCGGCGCCTACCCCTGCGTCCTCGCCGAGGACAGCAACGCCTACCGCGCCTACGGCCAGCGCGAGATCTCCGAGCGCCACCGGCATCGTTTCGAGTTCAACAACGACTATCGCGAGAGGCTGGAGCAGGCGGGCCTGACAGTCTCCGGCACCTCGCCCGACAACCACCTGGTGGAGATCGTCGAAATCGCCGACCATCCCTGGTTCCTCGGCTGTCAGTTCCACCCCGAGTTCAAGTCGAAGCCGATGAACCCGCATCCCCTCTTCCGCGACTTTATTGCCGCCGCCCTGGCTCACCAGGACAAGGGCTGAGCAGTCATGCCCCAGGTTACCATCGACACCCCCGGCGGCACCCCGATTGCCGTCGGCAGCGGCCAGCCGCTGCTGCTCATCGCCGGGCCCTGCGCCCTGGAATCGGAAGACCTGGCGCGAACCGTCGCCACCACCATGCAGGACATCTGCGCCCGCCTCGGCATCTCCTACGTCTTCAAGGCCTCCTACGACAAGGCCAACCGCACATCCATCTCCTCTTACCGTGGGCCGGGGCTGAAGGAAGGGCTGGCGATCCTCGCCGCCATCCGCCGCGACCTCGCGGTGCCGGTGCTTTCCGACGTGCATGATATCACCCAGGTGGCGGCTGCCGCCGAGGTGCTCGACGTGCTGCAGATCCCCGCATTCCTCTGTCGGCAGACCGATCTGCTGGTGGCCGCGGCAGGCAGCGGCAAGCCGGTCAATGTCAAGAAGGGGCAGTTCGTCTCCCCCTGGGACATGGAAAACGTCGTCGCCAAGGTGCGCGGGGCGGGCGGCAAGCGGCTCATGCTGGTCGAACGGGGGGCGAGCTTCGGCTACAACAACCTGGTGGTCGATCTGCGCTCGCTGCCGGTGATGCGCTCCTTCGGCTGCCCGGTGATCTTCGACGCCACCCATTCGGTGCAGCTGCCCGGCGGTTCCGGGGGCTGTTCCTCCGGCCAGCGCCAGTTCATCGCCCCCCTCGCCAGGGCGGCGATGGCGGCGGGCATCGACGGCCTCTTCATGGAGGTTCACCCCAACCCCGACCAGGCCCTGTGCGACGGCCCCAACTCCCTGCCGCTGGACGAAGTCGAGGGGCTGCTGCGGCAACTCCTCAAAGTGCGCCTCGCCGTCGAGGAGTCATGAGCGACAGCTGCCCCACCTCCCCCACCCCCTACCCCTCCGACTGCGAGGTCACCGAAGGGCTGCGCACCCTGGCCCGCCAGCGCAAGGAGGAAAACACCGAACCCGCCCGGCAGGCCCTTTTTGCCAGGGCGGCGGCCATCCGCCTGCTCCTTCTCGACGTCGACGGCGTTCTCACCGACGGCACCCTGCTCTACAGCGGGCAAGGCGAAGAGGGCAAGGCGTTCCATACCCAGGACGGGTTCGGCATCCGCCTGCTCCGCGAGGCGGGCATCGACGTCGGCGTCATCACCGCGCGCAGCTCGGCGGTGGTCGGCCGAAGAGCTGAAGAGCTGAAGATGCGCTATATCTACCAGGGCGTCCCCGGGAAACGCGAGGCCTTCAAGGAGATCCTCCGCCTCTCCGGCCTGCGCCCCTACGAGGTCGCCTATATGGGCGACGACTGGCTCGACCTGGTGCTGCTGCAGCAGGTTGGCCTGGCCGTGGCCCCGGCCAACGCCGTGGCCGAGGTGAAGCGGGTGGCGCACCTCGTCACCGAGCGTCAGGGAGGCCACGGGGCGGTGCGCGAGGCCTGCGACCTCCTCCTCGCCTCCCGCAACCTCACCGCCGAACTCCTGCAGCGCTACAGCTCCTCATGACCACGCGGCGCAACCTCCTCTGGCTCGTCCCTCTCTTCTTTCTCGTCACCTTCCCCCTGTGGAGCGTGCCGGTGGGGAACTTCCTCACCCCTCGCGGCGGTTTCGACCCCGATATCAACAAGGAGAGCAACGACCACCACAACTTCTCCATGCAGACGGTGACCATCCTGCAGAACCAGCAGGGCAAGAACACCGCCATCATCCGCGCCGAAAAGGCGCGCACCGACCCGGAGGACCTCGATATCGTCGTCCTCGAGCATGTTAACGCCGACGTCTTCGACGACGCCGGGCGCATCACCAAGATCATCTCGCAGAGCGGCCAGTACAACCTCGCCGGCAAGACCCTGACCCTCACCAAGGACGTCGTTCTCGACAAGGTCGAGGACAAGCAGAAGCTCTATACCGACCTTCTCGTCTACGACAGCGAAAAGCGCAGCGTCAACTGTCCCGGCACCACCAGGCTGGTGAGCGAGAACGCCGAGATCGTCGGCGGCAGCTTCACCTACGACATCGCCAGCAAGACCTATCTCCTCGACAAGCGCGTCAAGTGCCTGATCAGCGGCTTCATCGAGCCGTGAGCCGCCGGCACTCCTTTACCACCACCTCCCCTCCGGCCCCCACCGTCCAGCACACGTCGACGTCCCAGAGCGCGGCGGCAAAGCCGTTCTTGCGCCCTTTCTGGCTGGCCGGGCGCGGGTCGTTGCCGATGACCTGACGGATCAGCACTTCGAGGTCCCTCCCCGTCGCCTCGCCATACTCCCGGCAAAACCTGGCCGCCGCCTCCGCAAAGACGATATCGACGCTCTGCGGCGACTCCATGGCAAAGCCGCCGCTGGCCCCGGCCGGACTGTCGCAGTAGGGGACATAGGGCTTGATGTCGAGAACTGGCGTGCCGTCGAGCAGGTCGACCCCAGAGAGCAGCAGGGCAACCTCGCCCCCCTTGGCGATCACCTTCTCCAGCTTCACTACCGACAACCCGAGGTGGTTGGGCCGGTGCGGGCTGCGGCAGGCGAAGACTCCCACCCGCCGCCTGCCGCCGAGACGCGGCGGCCTCACCGTCGGCTTCCAGCCCTCCGCCACGGTGCGATGAAAGAGAAACTGCACCCAGACATGGGAGAACTCTTCCAGGCCACGCACCATCTCCTCGCGGTTGTAGGGCGGGAGAAGTTCGAGGCGGGCGGTGGCGGCACGCACCAGGCCAGGCTGCCGCGGGATGCCAAAGCGCTCGGTGAAACAGGAGCGCACGATGCCGATGACCGCCAGGCACACCTCCCCCGCCGCATCCACCGACGGCAACTCGTTCAGTCCAGGCTCATGTTCTTTCATGCAGCACCATTTAACACTTTTTAATTTTTCTGGTGAAAGTGCTTGACTCAAGCACACCGGTTTGGTAATACACAGTTGACAATCGTATGACAGAGAGCACGAACTGCAGGTGTCACCCACGGCTGGCCGCCATATCCAGTCGTGGCCCGTGGCAGCTGCAGTTCGTGTTTTACGCGACCGCCCCACACTGCACACCCCCTTCGACCTCCTGCTCCACCGGCAACCACGCCTTCATCGGCAGCACTGCCACCGGTGTTTTTTCCAGGTGCCTCCTCGCCTGGCTCGCCTCCAGCAGAGAATCGGCAATCCTACCATCACTCTTCTCGGCGCGGCGATCAGCGCACCACAGTGACTGGTCTGGCCACTTCCGGTTCTCGGTACGGCACTTCGCACCCGGATCCCCCGAGCACGACGGCCACCCGGGCGCGGAGCTATTACCTTGCCGACACCGCGCCTTGTGTGGTATCTCTCTGCCACAAGCGCAACCATCCCCGATCCGTCTTCCCCGCCCCTGCCGCGACGCGGATCTCCCCCTTTTTTTCGAGGTAGCAAAGAGCCATGAAAGTAGGCATTATCGGCCTGCCGCAAACCGGCAAGAAGACCCTCTTCCAGGTGTTGACCGGCACCCGCCTGCGTGAACAGGCCGGCCCCGCCAAGGCCCTGCCGGGCACCGCCGAAATCGGCGACCCCCGCTTCGACGCCCTGGCGGCCATGTATCAGCCCAACAAGCAGGTGCGGGCGAGGATCGACCTGGCGCTCTTGCCGCGAATCGAGCAGGAGAGCATCGTCAAGGGCGACATCTTCAAGGAGATAGCCGACGTCGACGCCATCTGCCACGTCGTCCGCGCCTTCGCCGACGAAGCCATCTACCACTCGGCCGGCTCGGTCGACCCCCTGCGTGATGTCGAGTCGATCAACGGCGAGCTGCTCATGCACGACCAGATCTTCGTCGAAAAACGCATCGAACGCATCGAGCTCGCCCTGAAAAAGATCAAGGACGACAAACAGCTCAAGGAGCTGGAGCTGATGCGCCTCATGCAGGCCATGCTCGAAGAGGAGAAGCCCTTACGGCTGATGACCCTGGGCGAGGAAGAGGAGGCGCTGATCCGCAGCTACCCGCTCATCACCCGCAAGGAGATGGTCGTCGCCTACAACGTCGCCGAGGCGCAGCTGGCCGACGACAGCCTGCTCACCGAGACGGCGGCGCGGTTCGGAGCCACCGGCCTGACGGCGATGCTCGTCTCCGCCCAGGTGGAGTCGGAGATCGCCCTGCTCGACAACGCCGCCGAGCGGGCCGAGTTCCTGAGCGACCTCGGCATCGCCGAGCCGGCGCTCGACGTGCTCACCCGCCTCTGCCTGAAATCACTCGGCTTGATTTCCTTCTTCACCGTCGGCAAGGACGAGGTGCGCCAGTGGCTGGTGCGTCGCCACTCCCCGGCCCCGGTGGCGGCGGGAGTCATCCACTCCGACCTGCAGCGCGGCTTCATCCGCGCCGAGGTGATGAAGTCCGACGAGCTCATCGCCCATGGCAGTGAAGCGGAGCTGAAGAAGGCGGGCAAGATGTATCTGCAGGGCAAGGACTATATCGTCGGCGACGGCGACATCCTCAATATCCGCTTCAAGGTCTGAGCGCGGGCGATGGCCGCCATCGCCTGCCTGGTCACCGCCCACGGCTTCGGCCACGCCACCCGCACCGCGGCGGTGCTCGAGTATCTCCGCGACCTCTCGCCGGACCTCGATATCCGCATCATCACCCAGGCGCCGCGCCAAATCTTCGCCGACACCCTGCCCTCCTTCACCTTCCATCAGGTGAACGTCGATGTCGGGCTGGTGCAGAGCTCGGCGCTGGCCGTCGATTACCCGGCCACCATCGATAGGCTGGACGCCCTGCTGCCCTATCGCCCGGCGCGGACCGCAGCCCTGGCCGACCTCTGCCGGGGCTGCTCGCTCATCCTCGGCGATATCGCCCCCTGGGCGGTGGAGGTTGCCGAATGTCTTGGCGTCCCCTCGGTGCTGGTGGAAAACTTCACCTGGGACTTCATCTACGAGGGGGCGGCACAGGCCCCGCCCAAACTTGCGGTCCACGGTGCCTACCTAGGTTCCGTGGCCGGTCGAGCGACGTACCGCATCGCCACCGAGCCCCGCTGCCACGCCCACCCCTGCGCCCTGGCCTGTGGGCCGATCTTCCGCCGCCTGCGCGCCGGTCGCGCCCTCACCCGCAGCCAGTTGCCCGGAAAAGGGCGTGCCGTCGTCGTCATCACCCTCGGCGGCGTTCCTCAGGAGCTGGCGCCGCAGCCCTTCCACCGTCACCCGGACATCCTCTTCGTCTTCTCCGGGCAGGAACGCACTCGGCAGGTGACGGACAATGTCTTCCACCTCGGCCGGGACGAGGCCATCTACCACCCCGACCTGATCGCCGCCGCCGACCTGGTGGTATGCAAGAGCGGTTATTCGACCATCGCCGAGTGCTGTCAGGCCGGGGTGCGCACCCTGTGCATCGGCCGAGAGGATTTTGCCGAGTCGGCGATAGTGCAAGGCTACGTTGCAGAGCACCTCGGCGGTACGGCCATCTCCGCCACAGCCTTTCTCTCCGGCCAGTGGCTCGCGCTGCTGCCCCGCCTCCTGGCGACCCCGCCGCCGCGACCATGCCGTGAAAACGGCGCCGCAACGGTGGCGCGTTTCCTTTCCCGCCTGCTGTAATTTCAGCCCTGTACGGGTATGTCGATAGCCTCGGGGTCGAGGGGAGAGGGCACCACCTTCCAGGCTTCGCCCTGGTGGTCAAAATCGACGATCTTGTCGATATCCATCTTGAGGTAGCGGCCCTGGCCCTCCACCGCCACCTGGCCGTCGGGCAACAGAATGCAGCCTTCACCCTGAAAGGATCGCCGGCCTTCGCTGACGATCCGCGCCACCACCAGGATCTCCTCGGCCAGGGGCACCGGTTTGCGCAACTTCATCGAGAAGTCGACGGTCACCCCCCAGACGGCGTCGCGGTGCAGGCCCATGATGGCACGGCCGATGGTCTCATCGAGAATTGTGGCGGCGATGCCGCCATGCAGTCGCCCAGGATACCCCTGATGCTGCTCCACGGCACGGAAGAGCGCCGCCAGCCGTCCGTCAGCCAGCTCGTAAAACCTGCTGTGCAGGCCAAAGGTGTTGTCGAGGCCGCAGACGAAACACATCCGCGAGTTCGGCTGCTTGCCAGTTACCGCGATACGCATGATTACCCCATATTCTTTCTGTTGATATCCTCTCCGCCCAGAGCCTCATGGCGACGGCAGAAGGGCGTCGGCAGGGCCGGGGGACCCTGGAGGAGCATCTCGGCAATGGTCTTGCGCATCTTCGGCAGCAGGTGCCGCTTGCCCTGCAACAGCTCCGCTTCGAGCTGGGCCAGCTTCTGCAGCCACGGGGTTCGCTCGACCCGCGCTGGCTTCTCCCCCTGTGGCCGGCGGCTGACGATCTCCTGGCAGCGAAAGCAGCCGGGAAACTCCAAGGCCTGCCCGTCGGGGCGAACCAGCCGGGCGGGGACGCCATGGGTGCGGCAGACGAGGAGGCGGTGGCGGTAGAGAATGCACAAACCGCCTTCGTTCAAGGGGCACATCGCCTGAGGGCGACGCCCTTCCGCCTCGGCCAGACGACAGGCTTCGCGGTACTCTTCGGAGCGGCGCAGGATCTCCCCCCGCCGCTCCTCGGGCAGAGCGACAAAGCCGGCAAAGAGGTAGAGCCACTCGCTGTAGGTATGGTGGAGAAAATAGGAGTCGCAGCAGTTGTCGGGGCAGCCCTGGCAGGAAAACTGCAGTCCAGCGGCAACCCTGCGGTACTCCTCTTCCAGTCCCTGGTAGATCTCCTCCAGCCGGCGCAGTTGCCCTTCAGTAAAGCGCAGTTCGCTCATCCCCGTTCCTCCGCGAACCCCTGCACCTCGTAGACGAAGATTTCCGCCCGTCCCGTGCCCCAGCACCCGTCGGCCAGGCCGGCCTTACGGCAGAGGTGGTCGAGGAACTGCCGCGGATCGGGGAGCTGCTCCCACACCTGCGGCAGAAAGGTGGCACTGCGTCCCCCCTGGCGGAGGATCACCCCATCGACCCCCGGCCGCAGCAGAGCGAGCAGCTCCTCCGCCGAGCCATAGGGAAGCGGGCGCGACGCGGACAGCACCGAGACATGCAGCTCGACCCGCTCCACTTCATCGGCGCGGAGGGGCGTGAACCTTGGGTCGTTGAAGGCGGCATTGAGGGCATTGTCGCGCACCCCGCGCCAGATGGCGCCCACCGGCTGGAGATTGCCGATGCAGCCGCGCAGCTGGCCAGCCTTTTTCAAGGTGACAAAGGTCGCCGCCTCCTTTCCCAGGGCCGGATCCTGCGGCGGCTGCGGTTCATCCGCGCCCAGCAGGCGATGCCGCAACGTCGCCCGTGCCAGCATCACCAGGGCCCTGCCCTGCTCTTCGCTCAATCGTTTTTCCATCATCGCCACTCCACGCCCAGCATCATGCAGTTGATGCCGCTGCCGATGCCGAGCAGCGCTCCCCGCTCACCACGGGAGAAGAGGCCCTCTTCCATGGCCATGGCCATGGTGATCGGGGCGGAAACCGAGCCGACGTTGCCGAGAAAAGAGAGGGTCTCGAAGTTTTTCTGCGGCGACAGGCCCAGCGTTTGAAAAAGGAGACGGGCATGGGCCGAACCCACCTGATGACAGAAGAAGCGGTCGATATCGGCCGCGGCCCAGCCGCTGACCCTGGTGAAGTCCTGCCACACCGCCTGCGCCGTCTCGACCCCGCGGTGCAGGAGCTCTTCCGAGTCGGTGGCCATAAGGATCGCATCCCCCCCCTGCTGCCCCCCCTGGCAGAGGCCGGCATGGGCGGTGTTGGCCCGCCAGGCCCCGCAGCGCAGCATGGGACGGTCTTCCTCGGCCCGGGCGCGGCGCATGTAGAGGGCCACCGCCCCCGAGCCGATGGTCAGGGAGGCGAAGGCCGGCTTGACCGTTTTACGGGTCAGCGTCGTATCGTTGACCAGCGCGTCAAGCGTTGAGCCGAGCAGCGTCTCTGCGGTTTCCCCCGAGACCACCAGGCCGTTGTCGACCTGACCGAGCTCGATCATGTTGGCCAGGGTCACCATGCCGTCGAGAAAGCCAAGGCAGGCGTTGGAGATGTCGAACACCAGCGCCGTCGGCGACAGGCCGAGCAGGCTGTGCACGAAGGTGGCGGTGGCCGGCTCCATCATGTCGCGGCTGACCGAGGTAAAGAGCAGGCACTGCACCGACCCGGGATCGACTCCGGCCGCCCTGAGCGCCTTGCTGCCAGCGAGCGCCGCAGCCTGGCTCGGCCGGGTGCCTTCCGGCCACAGGCGGCGCTCACGGATGCCGCTCATCAGCTGCAATCGGCCATAGGGGAGGCGCAGCCGCTCGTAGAGGGGGGTGAGCCGGCGTTCGATCTCCTCCGAGCTGATGACCCGCGGGGGGAGCTCGTAGGCGACGGTATCGAGACAAACGTGGGAATAGCGCATCGTATCAAAAAAGAAGGGGAAGGCCGAAGGGCTGCCGCGGCCGTTCCCCGGTGGAATCCTGTGGTCTTGGGGTGGAGATCAGGGTTTTTCGAATCCAGGGTAGAGGTCGAGAAGCTGCTGCTTGCTGGGCGGGCGCTCGAGAAAGCCGTCGAAGCCCTCTTCCCTCGTTCCACGCCCCCGCTCTCCGCCCTCACCGATGGCGAGAATGACTGCCTGGCGACCGGAGTATTCCTCGAGCTGCCGGATCAGTTTGGCTACCTTGAGGCTTTCCAGCTGCGGCGAGGAGACATCGAGGACGATAAGGTCGAAGTGCGACAGGGTGGCTTCGTACATCGCCGACCGCCGCGTCTCGGCGAACACCACCTGCCAGCCGGCCTCGACGAGCAGGCGGAGGAGCTGATGCTGGCTCTGCCCGTCGCCGTCCACCACCAGGGCCCGGCGGGTGACGATTTTACCGAGAACTTCGAGAAGCTGGGTCTTGTCGAGGGGCTTGGCGAGATAGTCGTCCATGCCCGCCTGCAGGCATTTCTCCCGATCTCCGGGCATGGCCTGGGCGGTCAGGGCGACGACATCGACGTGAGCGCCAGTCTTGCGTTCGTGTTTTCTGATGGCCCGCGTTGCCTCGAGACCGTCCATGCCTTCCATCTGCACATCCATGAGGACCGCCTGATAGTTGCCAGAGCAGGCCTCGCGCACCGCATCACGGCCGTTGTCGACGGAAGTCACGGCAACTCCGTATTGACCGAGGATGGTCTCGATCAGGGTGCGGTTGATATGCTCATCCTCGGCGAGCAGCACTTTGGCGCCCTTGAGGGCGTAGGCAAAACTCTCGGTGATGTTCTCCAGGGTGGCGGTGGTCGATTGTTCGAGGCTGTCGATGTCAGCCACCTCGGCGAAGGGCAGCTCGAAGAGGAACAGGGAGCCGCTCGGCCCGCTCTCGACACGGATATCGCCCCCCATGAGCTTGACCAGTTGCGAGGCCACGGTCAGGCCCAACCCGGTGGTCCCCACCGAAAGGGGCAGGGAGACATTGGGCGGGCCCTGGCGGCGGAAATAGTGGTTGATCAGCTCGAGTTTTTCGGGTGCGATACCGCAGCCGGTATCAGTTACGGTAAAGCGCAGGCGAAACCTGTCCGCCCCGTCGTAACCGCAGTTGTCGATGCGGATGGCGACGGCGCCGTTCTCGGTGTACTTGATGGCGTTGTGTACCAGGTTGGTGAGCACCTGCAGGAGACGGCCTGGATCGCCATGGATATGGGCCGGTACCTCGGGGGCGATGGTGCAGGAAAACGCGAGCCGCTTTTTCTGGGCCTCCCTGGAGAGCAGGTAGAGATCGTGGTCGAGGCATTCCTTGAGGTTGAAGTCCTCGTTTTCGATGGCCAGCTCCCCGGTTTCGATGCGCGAGAAGTCGATGACCTCGTTGACCACCACCAGCAGCCGGTCTACCGAGCTGTTGACCATTTCGAGGTAAAGGCGCTGTTCTGGCGTCAACTCGGTCTCGAGGACGAGATTGGTCATACCGACGATGCCGTTCATCGAGGACCGGATCTCGTGGCTGACGTTCTCGAGGAAGACGCTCTTCACCCGGTTGGCCAGCTCGGCACGGGCCCTGCCGGCTTCGCATTCCCTGTGATCCTCGCGCTCGCGCTCGGCACTGCGGCCATTGAGGATCGCCTGAACCGCCCGTTTCTTGAGGAGTTCCGAGGTTTTCTTTTGTTGCGCCAGTTGTTCCTGCAGCGCTTCGATGCGCTGCTGCAGCCTCTCAATCTCCGTCACCATCCCCCTCCTCTTGTCCGTGGATAGAACGACTCTTCCCCTCCCCGTAACACAGGAGTTCACCTGCACCGCGGCAGAGCATTCGCGAGATCTCGCAGTGATCGATCCGCTCCCCCCCTCTCAGCCGGCATTCGATGCCCCTGGCAAACTCGGCCCAATGCTCTTCCTTGCGTTTGCGGCCAGTAAGTTTGCAAATCGGCTGAAACCCTTACTGGCCA
>CALGIJ010000038.1 GCA_937915545.1 uncultured Desulfobacterales bacterium | reverse complement strand
GCTCTCCGAGCCTTTATTTATTGGGTTTTCCTCAATTATTTGTGAGACAGCAGTGGGATGGATTGAGATGTCCATGGATGATATCGTTTTACGCTTGGCTGCCCGCCGTCTGAAGCAGCATAGCCACATCAAGTACATTCAAAAAGAAGTTGTCAAGCGTACGTATGGTTTTGATTATGAACGGCATTTCCTTCCCATGATCGAAGCCATTATTGGCCGTCATGGTATTGAAGAAATGAATTCGAAAGTGGATAACGCTATTGTGAGTCCATTTGTAGCTGCGCTTGCATCTCTTAAGGCTTCTCGGGATCAATTAGCACATCAATACATAAGAGGCACAACAATGATTATTGATTCCCCCTCTGTAACAAATACACGTTTTCGAGTTGTGTTTGAAGGTCTCAAGAACATAGAAAAAGTTTTATTGAAAAGATGAAAAATGCGAACAATCGGGTAAACCTGACCGCGAGAAGCTCGGCGGCGCTACGCGGAAAGGTCATTGGCGCGGTCAGGTTACCCGAAACGTTGTGCGTAATCAGAAGAGGTATTTCATGAAACTTAATATGGTAATCAAAAAAATCAAATCAATTAAGGCTTTGGAAATTGATCTGCCAATTAAGAAAGGACTTTACGCGATAACAGGGCAAAATGGTTCTGGAAAGAGTACTGTTGTGACTTGCGCTTCAACTGTATTTTACAATATTCCTATGAAAGACTATTTTGGAGACACTGAAGATGATTCAAGTATTAAATTTTCCCTAGGTAGTGCAACAAGAGGTTGGGTAAAAATCAACGGAACTTGGAGAAGAGAATCAGCAGGTTCAATGTCAATTAAAGGATTCTACGAAGGTAGCATAATTTTTGGAAATAGATTCAGAAATACAAATTATCAAACATTAAGAAAACTCGATAGGATAGATAATGTATTGTTAACTCCAGCTTCTGAATTCATAAGAAGTAATTTGGGAAAAATATTGCATAATAATTCGGAATTTTACGAGAAAGTATTCAAGGTAAATAATAATGATGTGGACGGTGATGTTTCTTTCAGTGGTAACATCTACTATTATGAGAAAAATGGCAAAAGGGTCAGCCAGTTTCACATGTCTACTGGAGAGAATCTTCTTATAACCGTATTAAACTCTATTAACTCAAGAAATAGTGATAGAGCAAACTTAAACAAGCCATGTCTGCTATTTTTGGATGAAATAGAACTGGCATTACATCCATCTTCCCTTAAACGCTTGGTAGCCTTTTAAAAAGAGATGTCATCCCAGTATAACTATGCAATATACTTCTCAACACATTCTATAGAACTCATCGGTTCGATAAAACCAGAAAATATATTTTTTCTTGAAAGGCATAGTGATGATTCAGTAGAAGTGTTAAACCCATGTTATCCAGCCTATGCAACTAGGATTCTTTATGACCATTCAGGTTATGATTATATAATTTTAGTTGAAGATGACCTGGCAAAAGAAGTTGTAAAAAGATTGTTGCGAAAGAATGCTCTTCTGTCGAATAAACTTGTCCATATTTTACCTTGTGGTGGCTACACCAATGTAATTGATTTAGCAAAAGAGGTTGTAAATAGTAATCTGGTTGGCAAAACATCTAGTATATCAATTATATTAGATGGTGATGTTAAACTAGAGGCATCTAGTTATATTGCCAGGCACGGAATTGCCAACAATATTCCAATAACTTATCTCCCAGTAGAAAGTTTAGAAAAATTCTTAAAATCTAGGTTGCATGATTCAGTTGATCACAAACTTTTTCGACATCTTAATGATTTCATCTTTCATCAATTAAGTTTGACACAAATTATTGATCAATACAAAACCACATACGATGTATCGAATGATAAGAATGGCAAGAAATTATATAAGTTAATTGACTCTGAGTTAAGGGAAAGAGGAAAAGATAGGGCTGAAGTTATTGAAATGGTAGTTGATTACCTGACGGAAGAAAATTCAGATGAAATTAGAAGCATTGTCAACCACCTCAAAAGCATATTTCACTGACAAAAAGCACAACAACCGGCTTCACAGGGATTCGAGCCAATAAGCGGCCCTTACCCCGTGAGCCGGAGCGTTATGCATAAGAAAAATTGAGGTAAAAAATGTCGATTGATGATCTGAAAAATGCAGTATTACACCAAATCTCTATTCCAAGACCTGTACTACCTCAAATTCCTATTCTACCAGATAGTGCGACAAATCCAGCAAAATGGACTCACAAAAGACTTGGCGAATATATAAGAGATTTTGAAAAAGATTTAGACGATGAACATGAAATTGGGGCTAGGTTGGTTTCATTTGGGCAAGCCCTTACTTTTCATATTGAAAATGTCGGCTATTACGGCCCGGACATAATAAGCTTCGATGGAATTAATTCCAATGGGGAGCGGGTACAATTAATTCAAAACATTTCTCAACTAAGTGTCTTGCTAATTGCAATGAAAAAGCTTAAAGAGAAGCCTAAAAGAATAGGCTTTCTCTGGGATGAAGAAGAAAAATAATAGCATAACCACCGCCTACACTCGGACCCCGCAAACAGCGCGGGTCCGGTGAGGCGGAACGTTAGAGAAATATAAAATAATGCCAAACCAGCCAGAATAATTCAAAGAAATAGCACACTGTGGTGGACAATTTAATATAAATGTTCGTACTGATGAGGAAGGGAAGCGTTGTATTCAACTCGGCTGGAGTCACTCTAGGCCAACTCCTCCTTCGATCATTGCTTTTTACGCGCTTCCTCAGGGTATTCCTGTAGGGACTATTCAATTAGGCGGTATAGGTACTCCTTTTAATCCACCACCAACTAGTGATTGTCTCACAATTTTCGTTGCTTCTGATAGTCATGGTATGTTTGGGCATCAATGCCCAAATTGTGGAGGGTATTGGAGGTCTGTAGGTGCTCCTTCAAGATGGGAAATGACATGCGCTTATTGTGGAATTAGAGCATCAGCTTATTACTTTCGAACTGAAGGACAAAAAAAATATATTCAAGCGTGTTGTGAACGGATACAAAATGCAATGTACTCAGACGAAGATGGAGAGTATACCATCAACATGGATGAAGTGGCTGATGCAATAGGCATTGAACATAAGAAACCTGATTTTTACTATGCTGAAGAAAGTCAGCAAAATTAGTATAAATGTGACGCTTGTGGAGACGTAAACGACGTTCTGGGCAAATATGCATTTTGCTCCACCTGTGGCACACATAATGGCCTAACAGAATTAAGAAAAGAGCTTGATAGAATCAGAAAAAAAGCCAATGATGAAGGGCCACACGAAGCATGTGTAAAAGATGCCATATCTGCTTATGACTCCTTCTGCAGACAAATAGCTAAACTCTTGGTGGAAAATATCCCTAAGACACCACAAAGAAATAAGGAGTGGAGCCGAAAATTATTTCATAATTTAATAAACAGTTCAAACGATTTTGAGCAAGTCTTCGATATAAAGCCATTAAGAAAAACTAAAAAGGAAGACATTGACTTTGTAACACTGATGTTCCATCGACGACATATTTACGAGCATAATGGTGGGGAAGCGGACTCAAAGTATCTCGAAGATAGCGGAGATATAACTGTTCGTCTCAAACAGGTTGTCAGAGAAACACAAGCTTCTGCAAATAAAACAATCGATATTTTACATAAAATTGCTTCAAATATTCAAAGTGATTTTCACACAATCTTTTCTCCTATCAAAGAACCAATAGAGTATCATCAACGGAAAAAACCAAAATAATCTCTAACAAAACGTTTTTACGGAAACCGCAAAAGACGGGGCTTCCGCAGAATTCCACGTTAGGCTTCAAAAACGCGAAATTAAAATATCGGTAGATTAAATAATGGCAACTTTGTCTGACTTTAACAGTTTATTTGAAGTTAGTTTTGCAGTAAACGCGACATTTATATTTTTTGACTACCTGAAATATCAAGAAAAACGATTGTATAAGATTCTCGATATTGGAAAAGAAGAATTAGGTTACCATTTTTCTGAGACAAAAGAAGAAATTGGCGGCTGGTCTTATGCAAACGCTATCAACAAATGGTTTCCTGTAAAATATTATTTAGAGACGCAAATATTAAAATTATTTGGAGTAGTAAACACTGTTATTTCATTTCTGCTATTAGTTTTATCTGGATTGTTGCAATCTCTAAATTTTTGGCCCCTGTTCTCTATTCCCATATTATTGCTTCTGTTTGGGCCGATTACGTATAATGTGTTCAAGGTTCACTACACTTATCCCAAAGCAATTATTTCATCGATTGAAAACATATTGTCTACAAGGTTGAAAGAGATGCACGGCAGTGTTGATATTGATGCGTATGAAGAGGAAAAGAAAAAAATTGAAAGAGTGATGTTTGATATCAAAAGCAAACATATGTATTTGTATTTCCCGGTTCCAGAAGTTCCAAGCTCATATATTGATGATATAACATATTGATATCGGCCAACAAATTATTCAACGCGGACTCGCTGAAGTTCGCCGGTTAATTCCACGTTCGCCATAAAGAGAAACATGAAGGAAATCGCCGCAGCAGTAATAATACAGAACGGCCAACACTCCTGGCACGAAGAGGCCCCAAAAGCAAACTCGCCGGCTAATGGGAGTTCCCGGGCGGAAAGGTAGAAGAAGGCGAGACTAAAAAGAATGCCTTGAGCGAGAGCTTCGAGAGGAACTCGGCGTTACTTCCAAAAAGTATAGGGGTTGAGTCATCAGGCTCATTCCCTTTTTAGTCCCTATGTCGAGTCTGCTATGGCTAATCCCGGCTACTAGCAATTGAGATAACCCGGCCACCAACTTTTATCCAATCGCAGCGGAACTCCTTAGGGTCACGATTATTTCCTTGACATCTAGAAACACGCAGTTCACCCGAAGCAGGTTCGGATCTAGTCAATTCTGCCAATTTTCTTGTAAACCACTCGTTCCCTGTTTAGGTTGGCTACTGTCGGTGGGCAGAGGCTTCTTATCATGCCGGTCAAGACCAGTATCCATCCGGAAGCCACGAAGGTTATCTCTGCCGTAGCGCGATGGAGTTGTTACTATGTGCAATACGATCTGAAATGAGCCCAGTTCAGCGGGAGGGGAAAACGTATATGACAGACCTGAACGACCCCAGGGTTTTCTTTGCGGCAGAGCGCACGCTTCTGGCGTGGAACAGGACGAGCCTGACGTTCATGGCGTTTGGCTTTGTCATCGAGCGTTTTGGCCTCTTTGTCCATATGTTGTCTTCCGGTCAGGGGCAGCCTCTGCAGCGAAGCGCGTCATTTTGGATTGGGCTTGCCTTTATTGTCCTGGGGGCATTTTCAGCAAGTGCCGCAGTTATCCAGTACAACAAGGTCGTTTCCAGTCTTAAACCTGTTCAAATTCCAGTAAACTATCGTACCAACCTGGGGAGTTTCACGACTCTGCTGGTGGCTGCGTTGGGTGTTGTGCTTACCCTCTATCTCTTCGTCCACGGGCCTTATTTTTAGCAGGTCTGGCGAGAGTGCTGGGGTTTCCCTCAGAGCACTCGATGAACGAAGCGAGGGTTTTGCCGCACCTTGTGTAACGGTGAAGACGGTTTTTGGCGTATCCTGCCGAATCGAGATCGGCTTTTCCGGGGATTTTCAGTGCACGATGATGGTGAGAGAGCGATGAAACGGGGTCGACTGCAACAGAGAGTGGGGGTGCCATTGCTGTGGAGAATCTCTTCCACTCTGCTGATGGTGCCCTTGGCGGCGCTGACCTTTTTTCTGCTCTTTCGACTCTCGGGCGGTCAATTTCCGCTACAGGCAGGAGGGAGTACTGATCCCTATTTCTTTTCCAGCATCTTTGCAGTTCTCATATCCGTCCTTGTCTGGCTGGCGGTCGATAAAATCATGCGAGGGATCATAGCCAGGAGATCGGCAACGGAGATTGCCGCCGATCTCGCCAAGGACCTCGCGCAGGCTGCCGCCGTTGCGGCCGCCGAGGTGGTGATCGACGCCGCACTTGGTGGTTCCTCGAACAGGAACAGTTCCTCCTCGTCCAGCAGCGCTGGCGGCAAGGGGGGGCAGTTCGGCGGGGGTGGAGCCTCGGGCGGCTATTGAACAATCGACTGCGCTTGGCCATCCCATGGCCCCGGCCTCTTTCCCCACGGTGACCAGGCTATGAGAAAAACCCTCCCTCTACGTATCGGCACCTGCTCGTGGAAGTACGATTCTTGGGCGGGCATTGTCTATTCCGAGGAACATAGGCGCCCCTTCCTCGAGGAATACGCCGAGCACTTTCCCACCGTCGAAGTCGATCAGTGGTTCTGGAGCCTTTTTGCCGGGAACAAGGTCGTCCTGCCAAAAGCCTCTGTAGTCCGCGAATATGCGGCGTCGGTGCCGGAGGGTTTTCTGTTCGGCATAAAGGTGCCGAACAGCATCACCCTGACCCACCACTACCGAAAGGGGAAAACCGACCCCCTGAGTGCCAATCCGTATTTCCTGTCAGTTGATCTCATGCTGAGGTTTCTCGAGAGCATTTCTCCCCTCGGCAAGGCTATAGGACCGCTGAACTTCCAGTTCGAATATCTCAATAAGCAAAAGATTTCTGGTCTAGCGGAGTTTCTCGACCGTTTCGGCGGCTTCGTCGAGCAGCTGCCGGGCGGCTTTACCTATTGCCTTGAGACCCGTAACCCAAACTTTCTCCATCAGCGATATTTCGATGTTCTCGCGGAGAAGGGGATCAGCCATGTGTTCCTGCAGGGATACTATATGCCCTCGATTTTCGAGGTGTACAGCAGGTTCGGCCCAAAGGTGCAGGGAAGGACGGTGATCCGCCTGCATGGCTCGGGGCGAGAGGAGATCGAGGCCAAGGTCGGAGACGACTGGAGCCGCATCGTCACCCCACGCGATGCGGAGCTGCATCACCTGGTCGACATGCTGGGCGACCTCGGCAGGAGAGGGGTGGAAACCTTCCTCTATGTCAACAACCACTTCGAGGGAAGCGCCCCGAGGACCATCGCGCGCATCGAGCGCCTGATCAGTCCTGACAAGATGCTTCGCGATTAGGCAACAGCGTCAGACAGGCTAGGGCCGGGGCTGCGGTGGGGGAGCCGAGGAAGCTGGGCAGGAGGTAATCCCGAGCAGGTCGTGACCTCATCCCGGACAGGGATAGCCTGGTCCTGACCCTTGCCCGGAGGTGTCCCCCGGTGGTAGAAAGAGCGAGCCGGCGATGAAGACCTGATCGCCTTTTGCCGGGCAGTTGGCCCGGGGCTCGCGCCTTTCCCGCTCGGTATGGGCGGTGGGGCGAATAATTTTCCGTCAACCAGTACCAGTCATGCGTATCGAGATCGACGACCCCGCCCGACCCGATGTGCGCGCCTTGCTCGACGAGCACCTGCGCGATATGTATGCGCTTTCCCCGGCGGAGAGCGTCCATGCCCTTGATGTTGGCGGGCTGAAGGGCCCAGGCCTCACCTTCTGGACGGTGCGCGACGGCGACCTTCTCCTCGGCTGCGGTGCGCTCAAGGAACTGGACCCGACCCATGGGGAGATCAAGTCGATGCGTACCCCAAGCCTCCTGCGGCGTCGCGGCGCGGGACGGGCGGTGCTGGCACACCTCGTCGCCGAGGCGCGGAGGCGCGGTTATCGGCGGCTGAGCCTCGAAACCGGCTCCATGGTCACCTTCGCCGCAGCGCAGCGCCTCTACGAGAGCTTTGGCTTTGTGCCCTGCGAGCCCTTTGCTGACTATAAACCCGATCCCTACAGCCTCTTCATGACCCTGTCGATGGGCGATTGATCGTACGACCTCTGAGAGGCGTTGTGGTAGGACAGGGAGGCGAGGGGCGATGGCCTCGAGGGAGGCCGGCGCGGCGCGAAGGGGGCAGCGGACCGCGGCGGCGGGCCGGTCGCGTGGCCGGCTTGGCGAATAGCTTTGCAGGGGCGGACACATCGGCAAACATGGCCGATTCCCCAGCAAGCGCAATGTTGCACAAGGAGAACACGACGATGCAGTCTATCAACGCAGGCGATCTCGATGTTGCCTATCTCGAACTCGGCCCGGGCGATGGTCCGCCGGTAATGCTCCTTCACGGCTTTCCCTACGATGTCCACGCCTATGATGAGGTCGGTGCACTGCTTGCCGCCCAAGGCTGCCGGGTCTTCATTCCCTACCTGCGCGGGTACGGGCCGACGCGGTTCCTGTCGCCGCAAACACCACGCTCCGGCCAGCAGGCGGCGTTGGCCCACGACCTCCTCGCCCTGCTGGATGCCCTGCACCTCGACCGGGCGGTTCTTGCCGGGCATGACTGGGGCGGGCGCGCCGCCTGCATCGTCGCCGCGCTGTGGCCGCAGCGGGTGACGGGTCTGGTGACGGTAGGTGGCTATAACATTCAGGACATTCCCGGCTCGATCAGGCCAGGCAGCCCGGAGAACGAGTACCGCTACTGGTATCAATACTATTTCCACGGCGAGCGGGGGCGGGCCGGGCTGACGGAAAACCGCCGCCAGCTGTGCCGTCTGCTGTGGCGCCTGTGGTCGCCAACCTGGGACTTTGACGACGACGAATTCGCACGGACCGCCGCTTCTTTCGACAATCCCGATTTCGTCGAGGTGGTCATCCACTCCTATCGCCACCGCTATGGGCTGGTGGACGGTGACCCGAAGGTCGAAGAGACTGAACGACGCCTCGCCCAGCTGCCAAAAATCTCCGTGCCAACCATCGCCTTCGACGGCCTCGACGACGGCGTCCTGCCCACGGAGGGCTCGGCCGGTCATCGCCCCATGTTCACCGGCCAGTACGAGCTGCGCGCCCTCCCCGGTGTCGGCCATAATCTTCCCCAGGAGGCACCGCGGGAGTTTGCCGAGGCGGTGCTCGCTCTTGTCGCAGCGAGCGCCGGTCCGGGCCGAACCGGCCGAGGCAGCGATGGTCGGTGATCTCTCAACCCTCATCGTCGTGGCCGCCGTCTTTGTTGTCGCCGGCGCGGTCAAGGGGGTGGTCGGCCTCGGCCTGCCGACGGTCAGCCTGGCCCTGCTCACCGTAGCCTTCGACCTGGCCACGGCAATGGCCCTGTTGCTGGTGCCATCGTTCGTCACCAACTGCTGGCAGGCGCTGGTCGGCGGTAACGGCCGCGCCATCCTCTGTCGCCTGTGGCCGTTTCTCACCATGGCCACCGTCACCGTGTGGCTGGGCGCCCAGGCGTTGACGCGCCTCGAGCCGTCCTTGCTCAAGGGGCTCCTCGGCCTCCTGCTCGTTCTTTACGCCCTCGTCAACCTCATCGGTTTCCGGCCGGCGATTTCACGGCCTCGAGAGGCCTGGCTGGGGCCCCTGCTGGGCACGGTCAACGGGGTCCTTACCGGCATGACCGGGTCGTTCGTCGTGCCAGGGGTGATGTTCCTGCAGGCCATCGGCCTGCCCCGTGACCAGCTCATCCAGGCCATGGGCATGCTCTTCACCGTTTCGACCGTGGCGCTTGGCCTGTCGCTGCAGCAGGCGCACCTGCTCGGCCCCGGCGAGGCGATTCTCTCGGCCGGGGCGGCATTGCCGGCGGTGGTCGGCATGGTCGCCGGCCAGGCGGTACGCCGCCACCTCTCCGAGCAGCGCTTCCGCATGGTCTTCTTTATTGCGCTCCTCGCGCTCGGCCTCTACATCGTCGCCCACGCGCTGGCGCCGCGCTGAGGGCTGGGCGCAGCACCGCTTCAGGCCGCGGCCACCCTCGTCCGCGCCATGCTCGTCCCCCCTGACCGTCCCCTTCTGATCCCCGCCGACCTGGCAATCAGCGATCGAGCAGGCTGCGAATCTTGCGGGACAGCTCCACTCTTGTCAGCGGTTTGAGGCAGTAGCCGCGAATGCCGTAATGGGCGGCCGTCTCTTCGGAGATGATGTTGCTGAAGCCGGTACAGAGGATGATCGGCAATCCCGGGCGGAGCTGCAAGAGCCGCCGCGCCAGGTCGATGCCGGTCATGCCGGGCATGGTCTGGTCGGTGATGACCAGATCGAAATCGTCCGGCCGCTCCTGGAAGGTGGCCAGCGCCTCGAGACTGCTCTCCAGCGCGGTGACCCGGTAGCCGAGGCGGACGAGCATGGTCCTGCCCATTTCGACCAGGATCCTCTCGTCATCGACGAGGAGGATACGCTCGTTGCCGCGGGGCAGGGTCCCGTTCTCCTCGGTGTTTTCCCGCTCTGTATCCCTCGTCGCCGGCAGCGTGACGCGGAAGGTCGTGCCCTCTCCCACCTTGCTCTCGCAGCGTATCGAGCCGTTGTAGCTCTTGACGATGCCATGAACCATGGCCAAGCCCATGCCGGTGCCCTTGCCGACCTCCTTGGTAGTAAAATAGGGGTCGAAGATGCGGCTCATCACCTCCTCGGCAATACCGCAGCCGGTGTCGGCGACGGTGAGCTGCAGCCACCCCGGGGCGTCCTGGTCGGCTGGGGGCTGTCCGTCGGGGTCCGCGGCCGCCAGGCGCCGCAGCGTCACGGTGAGGGTGCCGCCGCTGGCCTCCATAGCGTGCAGGGCGTTGGTGGCAAGGTTGACGAGGATCTGATGCAGTTGCGTCGGGTCGGCAAGCACCATGCCGCAATCCGCCTCGATATCCTGGACGATGCTGATTGTCGAAGGCAGCGAGGCGCGCAGCAGCTTGACCGCCTCCTTGAATATCGGCGCCGGCTGGACGGGGATGCGGTCCATCCGCGCCTGGCGGCTGAAGGCGAGGATCTGCTTGACCAGTTCCTTAGCCCGGTTGGCGGCTTTGAGGATCTGGGCGACATCCTGGGCCATGGGGAGGTGCGGCGGGCAGTCATCGTGGACCATCTCGGCGTAGCCGATGATCCCGCCGAGGATGTTGTTGAAGTCGTGGGCGATGTCCCCGGCGAGAGTGCCGATGGCCTCCATCTTGTGGGCCTGCTGCAGTTGCAGGGAGAGCCGGTTCTTCTCTTCCTCGGCCTTGCGCTGTTCGCTGACGTCGTGGCCCTGGGCGATGACTGCGGCGGGCGTCTTGCCGTCGGCACCAAGGATGAGCGCGGAGTTCCACAGCACGCTGCGTATCTCGCCGCTGGCGTGCTGGATGTTGATGCCGATATTTTTCCAGCGCACGCCCTCGACGGTCTGCCTGATGCGCTTCATGCTCTCCTCGATCTCGGCGGGGGGGAAGAGCAGGCTGATCGACTGGCCGAGGACATCCCCGGCGCGTCGGCCCGTCAGTTCCTCGAAGGCATGGTTGAAGCGCGTCACCCGGAACTGCATGTCCCAGACGATGATCGGCACATTGGCATAGTTGATGAGGTTTTCCAGGTAGGCATTGCTCTCGCGCAGTTTCTCCTCGGCGAGCTTGCGGTCGGTGACATCGGAGATGATGCCGTGCCAGAGGATTGAGCCATCCTCCATGGCCTGCGGCTGCGCCTGGGACCAGCGCCAGCGCAGCCCCTGCGTGGGGAGGATGACACGAAACTCGCACAGGAAGGTGGAGAGGGTGCGGGCTGAACGGAAGATGTCGGCGGACACCCGGTCGTGGTCCTCGGGGTGCAGGCGGCCAAAGACCGGAGTCGCATCCTCGCGGACCTCCTCGGGGGTGACCTCGTAGATGGCGTACATGCCCGGACTCGCATAGGGGAAGGCGGAGCGCCCGTCGGGGTAGAGGCGGTACTGGTAGACAACGCCGGGGACCATGTTGGCCAGGTTGCGCAGCAGCTGGTGGCTCTCCTCGAGGCGTTTGGCCGCCAGCTCGCGTTCGGAGCTGTCGACGGCGAACACGGCGAGGCGGCAGACCCTGCCCTCGTGGTCGAAGACCGGCCAGATATGGGCATCGAAGACGATGCCGTTGCGCACGTCGCGGCAGAGCTGCGGCTCGCCGCTGGCGATGACGCGCTCGATGAGCGTCTTGCGCGAGGCCGCGATGTCCGCGGGGAAAAAATCATAGATGATCTTGCCCCTCAACTCCTCGAGGGTGGTCTTGAGGCGCCTCGCGGTGGCCTCGTTGGCGAGGAGGGTTCGTCCTTCCAGGTCGAAGAGCTGGATCGACTCAGGGGCGGCGTTGAGGATGGCTTGCAGGTTCTGTTCGTGCTCCTGGCGAGCGAGTTCGGCCTGGCGCTTGGCGGTGATGTCGGTGAGAAAGTGCAGGCTGGCCGGCCTGCCGTTCCACTCGATGAGGGTGCCGTGGCGTTCCACCCAGCGCGTCTCGCCGTCGCTGCGGACGATCCTGAAGGTCATCGATTGCGGTACTGTGGAGCCTTTCAGCTGCAGATCCTGCAGTGTTGCCATGCTGTCCCGGTCGTCATGGTGGACGAGGTCGAGGAAGGAGCCTGCCTCGAGTTGCTCCACGCTGCGGCCGGTGAGCTGAGCCGCCGCCCTGTTGGCGAGGACCACCTTCTCCCACTGCACAATGGCAATGGCCTCCTGGGCGTTCTCGACCACCGTGCGGTGCTTTTTTTCGGAGATGCGCAGATCATGGTCGGCGAGATGCTTGGCCAGGGTGAGGGAGACGTAGGAGATCAGCTGTTCGTACTGCTCGATACGGTCAGTGGTGAAGCGATTCGGTCTCCGGTCGTTGAACTGGAAGAGCCCGTAGGTGGTCTTGCGGTCCTTGATGGGGATGAGCGCTACTGACTCGTAGCCTACGCCGTTGCAGCGGTTGCGGGTGTTGCTCTGCCGTTCCTCGGGGCTCGTCGAGGCGAGCAGTTGGGTGGTGCTGTTGGTCCAGAAGCTACCCCTGGCGGTGAAGAAAGGCAGGCTGGCATCGAAGCGGCCGCGGATGACGTTGCCGCACATGCAGTCGAGGGCCGGGTTGCCGGTATAATCGATGATGATCGAGCCCCTCTCGTCACGGGAACAGAGGGAGTTCTCGGCCTTGATGAAGGCGGCCGGGAAGCCCACCGCCTGGTAGTAGGGGTAGTCGCCGTCATGCCTGAGGCGGATGCCCACCGCCTCGCAGCCGGTGAGTGTCTGAAAGAAGAGGGTGAGGCTTTCCATCAGCGTGCGCAGGTCCGGTGCCTGATGGCAGATGCCGAGCAGCTGTCGTTCCCACTCCCTTTTTTTCTCCAGTCTCCTGACGCGGGTGACATCCTGCAGGATGCAATGTGAGCTGAGGAAGTTGCCCTCGCTGTCGCGCTCGATCCAACCATAGAGGGAGACGACGCGCTCCCCGCCATCTTTCCTGCGCATGACAAAGACCTCGCCGAGGACCTCGCCGACGCTCTTCATCCTGGGGAAAAATTGCCGAAAGTGCTGGTCTTGCTCCTCGGGGAGAAAATCCGCCAGGGAGCGGCCGAGAACCTCTTCTTCCCCGTAGCCGAGGAGCCTCAGCCAGGCGTGGCTGACCTGGCTGAGGCGACCGTCGCCGTCCAATTCCTGGTAGATCAGGTCGTGGTGCCTGTTGAGAGGCAAGGGAGGGGATGCGGTGCTTTGCCGTTCTGCCAGCGCCCTTTCCAGTAAGGCGACACGTTCCTTGAGGGCTTCGATGGCGGGGGCGGGGTCTGTTTCTGTGCTCATGCAGTGCCTGTCGCGGTGGTGTCGAGCGTGATGGCGTCTTCGTCTTCCTTCGTGGCGGCTCGCAGTTTCCGAACGTGATCGCCTCTCCAGTGTAGCATAAAAAACACCACAACTCTAAAAGAAAATTGAGTGTTTCGGCGCCCTCCGCTTGATGGGTGCGAGGGGCCATGCCTTTTCCCCGCTTGACCGCTCCGCTTGCGGAAATGAAACGCCAGGGACGCGAGGAGTCGCCTCCAGTTCGAACAGGGCGGTGTCGACACCTTGACCGGGCGGGCAGGGTAGGTCAGCCCCGACCTGCCAGGCCAGGTGTGCCGACAGGGTTGATGCGGCAGATTGAACCTGTTTGGTGAATGTCAGGAATGAGCTCGTTTTGCAGGGGTTTTTCTCGGCGAGTATTGCAAAATACACTTAATTAAAATGGTATATTGAGATGTTAAACATTGCTCATAGAGATGTAGCAGTGTTTTTCTGGACTTTACGTGTTTTTCCTTAAAATATAGATTAACATCAAGTATTTGTTGTCAAATCAGGTATCGTAAGATACAGTCGGCTCCTATTGATAGGTTAATGCGCTATGGAGTTTTGTTGAGAACATTCATAACTAAGGAATAATTTGTAAAAATTACATAAATTGCAGTGATTGACGAAAGATTAATGGACATAAAGGAGGTGATGTGTGGATAATAGCCCCTTGACATGAGTGGTGCATTATGAAGGATGGGAAGATGATTGTGTTACAGTGAGCGTCGACATGATGGATATGAATTATTCTCGCCTTCATTTTGTCGAGATGGAGTGGGGCGGGGTTGCCTCGAGCCTGGGTGGCCTGCCGCTGTGGGTCGAAAGAGCACCAATGAACAACAAGGAGGTTCTGGTGAAGAGCAGGGGAGTGTGGGTGGTGTTGCTTGGTGCCGGAGTTCTGATGGCATCCTGCGCCAGGGTCGACAAACCACGAATCAGGGAGGTTCCTGAGGAGGCGCCTCAGGTCGCAAAGGCGGTGATGCAGCAGCAGGGGAGGTTTCTGAAACGGAAAGTGGCCATTGCCCGATTTTCCAACGAGACGAAGCATGGGCAGAGCTTCCTCGTGGACAGAAACGATGACAGGATCGGCAAGCAGGCCATGGACATCCTCTCGGCGAAGCTTGCCGCGACGGAAAAGTTCATCATGCTGGAGCGGGCGGATATCGGCAAGATCGACGCCGAGCTGGCGAGGGGGAGCGTTTCCCGGCTCAACATCGCTTCCGATCAGCTGATCGTTGGCTCGGTATCCGAGTTTGGGCGGAAAACGGTCAGCGATGTCGGCGTCTTCAGTCGGACGAAGGAACAACGGGCCGTCGCTGCGGTGAATGTCAGACTGGTCGATGTCCGCACTGGGCAGATTGTCTATGCCGAGGAGGCCAGCGGAGAAGCCTTTTCCGAGGCTGGCACGGTGCTGGGGCTAGGGGCGAAGGCGGCCTATGATTCCAGTTTGGACGACCGGGCCATTTCTGCCGCCATCAGCAAGCTGGTCAACAGGCTCGTGGAAAACCTGCTCGATAAACCCTGGAGGTCCTCGCTGCTTTCCTATGACAATGGACAGTATGTCATGGCTGGGGGCGCCTCTCAAGGCATTGTCGCAGGTGACATCTTCGAGGTGGCACGCAGAGGGAAACAGGTGCAGAACCCGCAAACCGGCATGCTTGTGGAACTTCCCGGAGAAAGACTGGGGACGATCCGTGTTGTCGGGCTCCTTGGCAAAAACGTCAACGATGAACTGGCGCTGTGCGTCGTCGAAAGCGGGATGGTTCCTATAGAGAATCTCGACGAACTCATCGTTCAGGAAGCCGAAGGATGGGGAAAAGGGGGGGCACGATGAAACGGTGGGTAGTCGTCGCCTTGTGCTGCTGCTTCTTTGCTGGCTGCGGCGGGTACGGTGAAGGAGTAGAACAGCCTGCAGAGAGAAGTTATCTCAAGTTTTCCGGGGATCTGCACAACGTGATGGTGAAAATCGACGATCTTGCACCGTTCTCGTTGTCTGAACGTGGCGTCGGGCAGAACATTGTCCACCGCATCTCCCCCGGTAAGCACAGGATCAAGATTTCCAGAGCCGATGAGGTGATTGTGGAGAGGATTCTCATCCTAGAAAATCAGGTGACCCGGGAGGTGCAGATACCATGAAAGAAAGACTCTTGTTGCTGGTTGTGATGGTCGTCATGGTCAGCGGCTGTGTGGAGCGAACCTCGATGTACTATTGGGAGAATTATTCGAATTCACTCTATAACGTGAAAAAGAACGGCACGCCGGAAGCGCGCCTCGAACATGAAAAGACTCTGCTGGCGATAATCGCCAAGGCCGATGCCAAGGGGGTGAAGCCTCCTCCGGGCGTATGCTGTGAGCTGGGTTTCCACTATCTCGGCATTGGCAAAAAAGAAGAGGCGGTGAAGTATTTCGAGATGGAGCAGACGGCCTTCCCTGAATCGGCCCAGCTCGTTGCCGCATTGAAGAAAAAGGCTCTTGCAACCAGTGAGGAAACCTTATGAGAGCACCATACCCCCTGTTGATGGCCCTGCTGGCGGTCGTTCTGCTGTCGGGATGCGGGCACAAGCTTCTCGCCAAGCATGAAGCCTTTCCCGAGATGTACAAAGAAAAGCCGCTGGCCATACTCGCCCTGCCGCCGATCAACCAATCCACCGCCGCCGAGGCCCGGGATTACTATGCGACGACTATCGCCGAACCACTCTCCATGTGCGGCTATTATGTCTTCCCCCTCGAGGTCACCAGTGAGGTTCTCGCCGCCGAAGGCTTCCATGATACGGAGGCAATGGCGGCCATTCCCCTGCAAAAATTCAAGGAACATTTTGGCGCCGACGCGGTCCTGTACAGTACCATACGGGAATGGGATACCAACTATTACGTCATCGGCGGCAATGTCACCGTTTCGACCGAGTTCGTCCTGAAATCGACCGATAGCGGCGAAGAGCTGTGGCGCTATGACGGACGGGTGGTGGTGGACACGAGTGATAACTCGGGGGGCGGTGGCCTTGTCGGTCTGGGTATCAAGCTCATTGCCACGGCGATAAAAACCGCGACCACCGAGTATGTGCCGGTAGCCAGGCAGGTCAATGGGATCGCCCTCTATACCCTTCCCTACGGCCGCTATCATCAGTCCCACGCCAAGGACGGGGATATGGTCGTGGTCGATGAAACGCGAAGTCGGAAAAAATCCTGAGCATTCCTCCACAAGAAGGTGCCGGCGCAGCATTGGCGCCTTCTTGTCTATATGACACCCTTGCCGGCCCGTCTCGAGATGGGTGCAGTCGAAATTGGTGAGGGCTCGCCCCATTCTTTGTGGTATATTTGATGCGTCTGGGTTGCTCAACGTCTTTCGGGCGCTGGCACACGACAGGGTTATCGGCGATGGTCCAGATGGACGATCCCCTTGGAGCCACGTGGGAGAGGTGGGGCGGCCGCGGGTAGAACAGGCTGCCGCCCGGTGCTGTGGAGAAAATCGCGCGCGGCGAAGGAGGAGCGGTATGACGCAGCGTGACTTGACCATCGTCGGGGATTTGTTGCGCTATAGCGGCATGTTGTTCGCCCTGTTCTTCGTCATCGGCCTGGTGCTCTGCCTGGTCGACGGCTTCTCGCTGATGGCGCTGCTCGTCAACCCTCTGGTCTATGCCGTCGGCATCGCCCTGATCGTCGTCGTCACCACCCACGACCTCGACTCCCTCCTTTCCCTCGTCGGGCTCGGCGGGGGGGTGAGGCTCAGTCCGCACATCCAGTACCATAACGACCTGCAGGAAATCGCCATGCTCATGGGTCTGGAAAATTACCAGGAGGCGATGAAGAAGGTCGACCGGCTCCTGCGCCGGGCGCCGTCTTTCGCCCGGGCCCATAACCTGCGCGGGGAAATCCTCCTCAACGGTTTTGGCCGCAAGCGGCAGGCGCGGGAGTGCTTCGACCGCGCCATGACCCTGTCGCTGCCCGACGACGAGGACCACCGCCTGGCGGAGTCGCTGCGGGCCTCAACCTTCACCTGAACCCGGCGACCTCATCGCCGGCACCGTTCACACCTATCTGAAGAAGAGAGATGAACTATTCCATTGAACCATTCGTTTTCGAGAAGAATCCCGACGTCTGCTTTGGCGTCGTCGTCGGCAGGGGACTGAGTAACGGCGAGAGCGGCGCGGAGGATATCAGCCGACTGCGTCAGGCGGAGAGTGAGGTGCGGACTCGCCTTGGCGACAGCGACCCCAGGGAGGAGGAGTATATCCGCCGCTATCGTGCCGCCCTGCAGAACGTCGGCATCAACCCCAACAAGTTCACCAACTCGGTGGAAGGCATGACCAAGAGGGTCACCAAAGGCCAGGCACTGCCGTCGATCAACGCCCTGGTCGATCTCTGCAATGCCATCTCGCTGGAGGAGATCGTCTCCCTCGGCGGTCACGACCTGGCGGCGATAGACGCCGATCTCTGGGTGAGGCGGTCGCGCCAGGAGGACCGTTACCTGCCCTTTGCCGCCACCGCATACGAGGCCCTCGGCGAGGGCGAGCTGGTCTTCGTCAGCGGTGAGATTGTCCAGACCAGGCAGTGGCTCTGGCGCCAGAGCGAGCTCGGCAAGATGACCGCTGCCAGCAAGGATGTCTTCTTTCAGCTGGTCGGTTTCGGCGGAGAGCAGAGGCAGCGGCTGGAGAGGGCCATGGCCAAGGTCGAAACCATGGTGGTCGAGCGTTTCGGCGGACGCAGCGAGGCCTATCTCGTCGACCGCGACACCCCGGGGATCTCCTTCTGACAGCCAGCGCCAGCGGCGGTTGCCTCCGGCGGGGCGATGATCGCCAGTAATCCACCAGCTGGCCATGGTGGCGAGCGCCGCTGATTTGCGGCGTATCGTCCCTATGGTGAGCGCGTCGCCACCATGCCGTCAGACAGCCTCGCGAGAGCTGTCTGCTTGCAGGGGAATCGACGGGGTGGCGGTTTTCGCCGCGCATTGCCGCGCATCGTTGCGGCAGATCGCCGCTCAGCCGCCGGATCGGCTCCTGGCCACCACCTTGACCGGGTCCCTGCGGTAGACCGGGCAGGGCCTGCCGTCGACGACTATCGCCTGCAGGAAATAGAGCTTGCGCGGCAGCTGCTGCGCCGTGCCCCGGGTGACGAGAAAGGTTGCCGGTCGGCCGGGGGCGAGCATGCCGAGCCTCTCCATGGCGAAGAAGCGGGCCGCGTTCTCGGCGGCGGCCTGGAAGATCTCGCCCAAGGGATAGCCGGCTTTCTGGAAGAGCTTCATCTCCTCGACCAGCGCCTCGCCATGGAGCAGGCCGCTGTTGCCGGCACCGCTGCCGAGAGCCGTCCGCACCCCCAGGGAACGGGCAAGGGCGAGGCGGCCCATCTGCTCGGCCAGGGTTTTCTTCCAGAGATCGGCGGCGCCGGGGGCCGCCTTGCCGGGGGCCAGGTAGCGCTGCGAGAAGCGACAGGCGATGTCGCCGCCCTCGCCCGATCCGTCGAGGCCGTTCTTGGCGCGGACCAGGCTGGGAATCCACAATACGCCGCCGGCGGCCATGAGGCGCAGGTTGTCCTCGCCCATGAAGTAGCCCTGCTCGATGGCGTCGCAACCCTCGGCCAGGGCAGCGGCCACTGCCTCCTCGCCGTTGGCCACCGCTACCACCTTGCGCTTGCCGCGGTTGCGCAGCAGGGCGCGCCGCTGTGCCTCGTCCATAGGCTGCCAGGCTCCCGCGGCGCCTCTATCGTCGTCGATATCGGCGCTGTAGAAGACCCTCAGAAACCCTTTAGCCGAATCCCTGGCGAGGGTGGTGCCGGCATCTTCGCATGGTGGAAGGGAGAGGCGCACTTCCAGGAGCCCCCTGGATGTGGCGCGCTGTGCGAAATCCGGCGGCAGCAGGGCCGGGTCGTCCCCCACCGCCAGGCCGAGCACCCCGTGCCCATGGCAATAGCTGAGATGCCGCTCGATCAGGGTCGCCCTCCGCCCGGGTTCGGCCGGAACCGCGTTATCCCCGTGCTGGCCCAGGGATGGGGAGCGGGCCAGCAGGACGCTGGCGTCGATTACCGCCGGCAGCAGCAGGCAGTGGGAGAAGTCCTCGACCATGGCCCCCTGCGGCGGTCTGGTCGCCGTCCGTATAGCGGCGATGAGGCCGTGGCGCACTTCGACGACGACATCGCGCCGCAAGGCGGCGCCACTGCCATCGACTATCCCCGCCGCCACGAAAAAGCGACTGTCGTCGCTGCAGGTTGTTTTGTCGCTGCTGCCGGATCCGCGCGCCTTTTCGGCGCGGCGCTCATCGTCGGTACTCGTCTTCTGCATATCTTTTCTCCCCGTGGTTCGCTCTTTGCTCATTGCGTCCTGCTACTCTAAGTCGTCCGCGGCGAAAAGCAGCGGGGAGGGGAGTTTTCACCCCGCGCCATCGCCGCAGATCCTGGCCATTTGCGCTTGAATCCGTTCATCTTTCGTGATTGAATGGAGAGTGCGCCGGCGGCGAACCTCTCCGCGCCGGCCTTCCTTGTCCGGAAAGCGCAGCGACGATACCCGCTCTTGCGCCGGCCAGCCTCCGCCGGCGCCCCCTCAACGTCAGAGGAGTGTCTATGGCCACCCCTTCCCCCGCCACCTTTCTGCGCCGTGCCTTCATCAAGAAGATCCTGCGCCGCTGCATCGCCACGGTCACCGTGGTTGGCCTGTTTTACGGGATGATGGCCGGCATTTACGCCGCCCGGGTCATTTTCAAGGTCAAGATGAACTATGCTGTGGTGCTGGAGCGGTTCGGGGGCGACCGCCAGGCGGTTACCGAGGTCGGCTGGCACGCGCGCCTGCCCTTTTTCACCCGCATCGAGCAGGAAGTGCCGCTGATGAACCAGACCCTTTACCTCGGCGGCGCTCCAGAACCGATGAAAATCATCTCCAAGGGCAATGTCGCCCTGTGGACCTCGGGTCTGCTCACCTACCGCATTCGCGACCTCGACACCTGGGCCATCGAGAACTTCGCCCCGCTCGATCTGCTCCAGGGCGATTACGACGGCATTGCCAAGGACATCCTCCAGTCCCATCAGGTCGATCAGCTGATCAGCGACCGCGAGGCCATCAAAGAGTCAATCTACACCGCCCTGAAATCGCGGCCGATCAACGTCGATGGACCGACCCTGGAGAAGAAATACGGCATCGAGGTGGTCAGCTTCGTTCTCAAGGACACCCGCTTCGGCGACAAGCTCGTCGAAGCCTCGGAGGAGAAAAAGCGCCGGGAGCTGATCGCCGAGGCGGAGAACTACGCCGCCGACCAGGAGGCGAGCCGTATCCGCAAGCTCTACAGTGCCTATCTCGAAAGCATCCGCAGTATCCAACTCTCTCTCGGCAAGAAGGACGGCTTCTCCGACATCAGCCTGCTCGACTTCCTCACCCAGCAGAAATGGGCCACCGCCTACGAAAAACAGGCCCAGGGGCAGAACACCGTGGTCATCCACAATACCCAGGGCCAGGGGCCGGCGGTGGCCCTGCCGCCTTTCCGCGGCCTCGAGCAAACACGGGGACCGGCGAACTCCGCCAAGGCTGCCGCTGGCGCCGCCGGCGTCGACAGAGAGGGGGCCACTCCCGTTGCGGTGCCGGCAAAGGAAGGCGCCAATGGCCAGTAGACTGACGCGCGAAAAGATCTTCGTCCGCCTGCCGGAGCGGCGCATCGCCGAGATCCATGATCTCGTCGATGCCTGGCCGCAGGAGACCAAGGCCTTCATGCGCGCCCGGCTCAACCAGTACCGCCCCTCGTCGGGTCTCTTCAACTCCCTCCTCGAGAGCCTCTTGTCGCTGTTCATGGAGACCCCGGAGAAGAGCTTTCAGGTGCTCAAGGACCCCGATATCCTCACCGACTGGCAACGCCGCTTCACCCTTTCCGGCGAGACCAACCCCCTCGAGGCGTGGAACCGTATCCTCGAAAAGGAGGTCTCGGCGCGGGACTACCAGTACCTGCTCGGCCTCCTCGACCGCCACCTGGTCGACGTCCACATCCCGGTGGAGTTCGGCGAACTCTTCGAAAAGGTCTACCGCGCCCACCTGCGCAAGGAGTACATCACCGATCCCTCGGTGCCCAAGGCCCCCCTGATGCTCTTTGTCGGGCCGTCGGGCAGCGGCAAGACCTCGACGGTCACCCAGGCCATCGAGCAGCTCATCTTCGGCCGCGAGGTCCAGGCCGAGGTCGATCTCGGCCAGAAGCGCGAGGAACTCCTCGCCGATGAACCCTTCTACAAGACCATCGAGGAGATCGACCCGACCCTGGCCATGGAGATCGCCCGTCGCAAGAAGGTCAAGTTCTACAAGCGCATGGCGAGGATTCCCCTGCTGCGCTGGGCGCTGAAGAAGAGGATCGGCCAGACCCTGGCGACCCTCGAGGAGCAGGGTATCTGGGTCGACTATTCGATGATCACCCCCAACGACTACCAGACGGCCCTGGCCGGCGAGCCCGGCAACTATTTCAAGCGCGCCCTGGGCGACGCGCGCCGTACCTCGATCCGCCATGTCGAGGAGGCACACAGCGCCTTCGGCAAGGCCAGCGGGCGCGAGTCCGGCCTGGCCGGGCAGCAGCGCACCCTGGTCGACACCGCCAATATCGTCATCGACGAGATTATCAACGGCAAGCGCGACTGCCTGCTGATTGCTACCACCGACCAGCCGGAGCGTTTCGACGCCGCCATCTACCGGCGCTTCGTCGAGAAGGGGGTGGTGATCAACATCGCCGATTACTGGAACAACCCGCGCAATCTCCGCGAGGTGGTGCGTCTCGAGCTGCTCCGTAGCGACATCCACCTCGACGGGGAGGCAGAAGGAGAACACGGGGAGAGGCCGCCGGCCGACCAATTGGCGGAGACGGTGGACAAGCTCTACGTGCTCTTCCGCGAGCGCACCCTCAAGGTCATCCCCTCCTATGTGCGTAAGCTCCTCCACTCGATCATCGAGATCAAGAGCGATTTTTCCCCGGCCTACCTCGATGACCCGATGCTGGTGCGCCACGCCTTCGAGCTGGTGGCGCGCAACTCCTATGGCGATCTCTACAAGAAGGTGGTCGGCCGCCTCGACCGCGATATCGCCTGGGAGTCCTATGCCGGCAATATCAAGGACACCTTCTCGGAGATGGCCAACAACTGCCTCTACTATAACGTCAACGAGGAGAAGGGCGTGGTCCTCAACGGCCCGCCCGGCAGCGGCAAGACCTTCCTGGTGCGCACCTGGCTGAGCGAGAACGGCGACATCCACGACATCGCCGTCGGCGCCAGCGATCTCCACGACCAGGGCAACCCCATCGACGGCGCCGCCGAGAACCTCGAGAAGGTCTACGATATCGCCAAGATGATCGCCCCGACCATGGTCTTTTTCGACGAGGGGGATGCCCTCGCCCCGCGGCGCAGCGACACCGGCGGCCACCCCACCGACAAGGTGACCAACAAATTCCTCAGCATTATCGACGGCGAGACGCCGATGCACAAGGTGTTCACCGTCCTCACCACCAACCGCCTCGATATCCTCGACCCGGCGCTGATCCGCTCCAAGCGCCTCAAGGTGCTGGAAATCAAGGGCATGCTCAAGAATGTCGACATCGTGCAGATCGTCGACGGTCTGCTCGAGGGCATCCCGCGCGCCGCCGAGGTGACTGCGGCGGCCATCGTCGACCTCGCCAAGGGCCTCTGCAACACTCCGGCCGACTATGCCGCCTTTGTCGAGAAGGCGCGTTCCCTGCGCAACACCGAGTTCGAGGTGGCCATGCTGCTGCGGCGCATCCGCCATGGCTCGCGCAAGGCCAAGGAGAACTTCATCAAGTTCAACTTCAAGACCTTGCTGGGTATCCTCGACGCCCTGGGGGGCGAGCACCCCTTCAAGGGCATGGTTCACCCGACGCCGGAGCGCTTCTACGAGCGCTATGAGGAGATTCTCGCCCTGCTTACCCCCATCCTCTCTGCCGACGACTACCCGCTGATGCCCAGCCACCTCCGCTCGGCGCGCCACGAGATCGCCGAGAGCCCGACCAAAAAGGGCAAGGTCGAGCTCGATGAGTTCCTCGAGACCGAGCTCAGCCAGGAGCCGCAGATCGGCTTCATCATCGGCGTCGGCGCCAGCGAAGTCACCGGGGTGCTGCTGCCCATCGCCACCAGCCTCACCTACGGCCTGTCTTCGGAAAAGGTCATGGTCACCGGCGCGGTCTCATCCTCCTCGGCCGGGGCGCAGATGGAGATGGCGGTGCAGATGACCCAGCAGAGCGCCCATGAGGCGCTGACCATGGTCGAGAATTATCTCCAGGAGATGGAACCCAAGGTCAGCGCCGCACGCCTCCTCGGCGAGTTTCTCGACAAGTACACCATCCACCACCAGCTGCTTTCGGCCTCCTACACCGTCGGCGGGCCGTCGGCGGGCTACGCCCTGGCCATCAACACCCTCTCGGCCCTGCTCAATATCCCGGTATACCACGATTTCGGCATCACCGGGGCGCCGTGGACCAAAGGGGTCAAGCGTGGCGAGGTCGGCGGCTCGGTGATCATCGGCGGCCAGCGCCGCAAGACCGAAAAGGTGCTCAGCCACCTGCGGCGCATGTATATGCCGCTTAAGAACTACCAGGATCTGGAACGCGAGTTCCTTGCCAACTACTGGAGTCAGGATAAGGATGTGCTCGGCGTCACCCATTTCGGGGACCTGGTGCCGGAGGTGATCTATCTCGACGAGGAGCATGAGCGCCTGCTGCAGAGCCTCATCAGCCTGCGCATCCGCTATAAGATTGACAAATACAGCCGGCAGAAGGCCGATGAAGAGATGAAGGCGGACATCCTCCGCCATAAAGAGCAGCTCAGGGTGCGCGCCGAGAAAGAGATCAGAAACCGCCTCGCCGCCTTGCGCCGCTATCTGCGCAGCCCGCAGCGCGACCCCCATCTCTCCCTCGAGGAGATCTTCCGCAACCAGGGCCCTTCGCTGACCCGCGTCGCCGATCCGCTGCGCGGCCTCCTCGACCGCGCCCGTCTTCTGCAGGGCCTGTGGCGCCGCTAGGGCGGTTCAGGGAAACACGCGAGCGGGCAACCTTTGCAGGCAACGATGGCGCCATGAGAGGCGGCCTGGGCAGGCCGTAGCTTTGTTGCCCTGCCAGCAGGGCCACGCCGATCCATGCCCCGTCTCAGCCGGGCGGGAAGGACTCGGCCAGGGCCTGCTGCAACTGTGCCAGGAGGAGGCCGGCTTCCTCCAGCGCCCCGTCATCGGCGGCATCCTGCAGCTTCTTGGCCAGTTCGGCGGCCTCGTTCAGCCGCAGGTTGAGCAACAGCCCCTTGAGCGAGTGGGCGGCGTTGCGCAGCCGGACGGCGTCGCCGTCGCTGGTCGCATGTTGCAGCAGGAGCAGGTCGCTGTCGATGTTGCGCTCCGCGATACGCAACAGCTCTTCCACCCGGTCCGTCGGCAGATTGAAGCAGGCCGCCAGGCCATCGCGCAGCCTTGCCCGCTTTTGTTGTCGTTGCAAGGCATCCGAGGCCGTTGACGGCACTTCGCCCAGCGTCCCCTGCTGGTTTTTGGCGACCAGTTCATCGAGCACCGCCACCACCTGGTCGGGGACAAAGGGTTTGGTGAGGTAGTCGTCGGCGCCGGCGGCGATGCATTTCTCCTTGTCACCGCGCATGGCATGGGCGGTGAGGATGACGATCGGCTGGTGCCTGCCGAAGAGGCGCTGGCGCAAGGGGCTCTCGATGTCGGCGGCGATCTCCCAGCCGCCGTCGCGCCCCTTCTCGCAGTCGCGGATGATCCTGGTGGTGGTGAAGCCGTCGAGCTCGGGCATCTGGATATCCATGAGGACAATGTCGAAGTCCTCTTTGCCGAGCAGCTGCAGCGCTCCCATGCCGCTCTCGGCGGCGGCTACGCTATGGCCGCCCTGCTCGAGGACGAGCCGCGCCAGTTCCCGGTTGGTCTCGTTGTCCTCCACGAGGAGGATACGCAGGGGGGGAGTCGCCTCGGCCCTGGCCTCTGGTGCCTGACCCTGGTCCGGGCGTGGCAGCCGGCACTTCTCGACGACGACGGTGAAGGTGAAGGTGCTGCCCACCCCGAGCTCGCTGGCCACCTCGATGTCACCGCCCATGAGACGGCACAGCTGGCGGCTGATGGCCAGGCCAAGGCCGGCCCCCTGATGCTTGCGCGACAGCGACAGGTCGCTCTGCGAGAAACTGTCGAAGATCATCTCGAGGTGATCGGCGGCGATGCCGATGCCGCTGTCGCGCACCGCGCAGCTCAGCATGACCGTGTCGTCGCGGTCCTCGCGAACGGTCACCTCGAGGGAGATGACGCCGCGCCGGGTGAACTTGACGGCGTTGCCGAGGAGGTTGAGGAGGATCTGCCTGAGGCGCATCTGATCGCCGCAGACAGTCTCCGGCACCGTGTCGGCGATGGCGTAGCCGAGGGTGATGTCCTTGTCGGCGAGGATGATCTCCACCGACCTGATGGTCGACTGGATGAGCTCGGTGAGGGAGAAGGGGCGGTGCTCCAGGTCGAGCTGACCGGCCTCGATCTTGGAAAAATCGAGGATGTCGTTGACCACCGAGAGGAGGGAGTCGGCCGAGGTCTTGACCGCCTCGAGCAGCTTTTTCTGCTCGGGATTCTCGCTGGCGTCGAGGGCCAGCCGGCTCATGCCGATGATGGCGTTCATCGGCGTCCTGATCTCGTGGGACATATTGGCGAGGAACAGGCTCTTGGCCTTGTCGGACTCCTCGGCGCGCTCCTTGGCCTGGCGGATTTCCCCCACCGACTGGGCGATATCGTCGGACATCGAGTTGAAGGCGGCGGTGAGCTGGCCGAGCTCGTCGCCGCTGGCCACCTCGAGGCGGCTCTGGTAGTCGCCGGCCTGGAAGCGCTTGATGCCGTCGATGATCGTCGTCAGTTTGCGGGTCAGGGTCGAGGCCATGAGGACGGCGATGAAGATGACGATGATGATCATCACCGCGGTGCTGTAGGAGAGCTGGCGGATGGTGTTGTTGGCGATGTGGTCGATGAGCGTCCTCACCTCACGGCTCTTGCGCTCGAGGCTGCTCTCGTACTCGTGGGTAATGGTCTCGATGGCCGCCGCTGTCTCGGTGGCGGAGCTGTGGAACTCCTCGACGTTGGCGCCGATGGTGATGAAGCCGAAGCCCCGTGGGGAGTCCTTGTACATCCCGGTATGGTAGGGGATGGCGGCGGCGGTGGTCAGCTTCCACAGGTTGGACCAGAAGATGCCGAAGCTGCCCGAGCCGCCGTGCTGGGTGAGGTTGTGCCAGCCGATGCACTGCGGGGCGAAGTTGAGGTAGCGGCAGTCGAGGCCCACCAGACCCCTCTCGGTGAGCTGTTTCGCCGGGGTCTTCTGCAGCGACTGCTCGAGAAAGCGCGGGGCGATGCGCTCGAAGCGGGCGAAGTCCTCTCCCGAGGCTAGCCAGGTGTCGTAGAGCTCGGCGGAGAGCCAGGGTACCTGCTGCTCGCCGCGCTGCGGGTCGAAGCCGACGATGAAGTAGTCCCGGGGATGGGAGATGTTGCGTCCCTCGAAGTCCCACATGAAGGCGTAGTTGCCCGAGGCCGGGTCGGAAATGTCCGAATAGCGCTCGTCGGTGGGCATGAGATGGTCGGTGTACTCCATGAGGTGGGTGTGGTCGAGGGCCAGTGAGACATAGCCGATGCGCGTCTCTCCCCGGTAGACCGGGGTCACCCAGCGAACCAGGGCTTGGAAGCGTTTGCCGACCGGGTTCTCCTTGCCGCCGTAGCCGGCCTTCTCCGGCTCGAAGGGGATGTTGCGTTTTTTCGCCTCCTGCGGGGTGTAGGGGCCGATGATCGGCGACGGCACATAGGGGCCGATGACCCTGGAGACGTAGATTTCGCCCCGGCCGAGGGCGGCCAGCTCGGGGAAATAGGTCTCGGCCCTGCACCAGGTGTTTTCGCGCTGCGAGACATCGAGGAGCTCCGCGGGGAGGAGGTCGGTGGCCCGGGCCTTGATCTGTTCGCGACCGTTGAGGTCGATGAAGGTCATCTCATGGTAGAGGGGCAGGGGGCGCGTTTCGCCGCCGTGCCGTGGCGGGCGGTAGTGGTGGTCCTTCTCGTTGTCGGGCACCGTGGCCCGCACCGCCATCTCCGGGGGCGCTTCTTCGGGGACGGGTCGCCACTCGCTGCCGTCTTCGTTCAGTTCCCATGGGCGATGGAAGACGACATCCTTTTTCTTGCCGGCCAGGAAACGGTGGTAGAGCTCCGCCGAGGGTTCGAATTCGGCGGCGAGGCGGATATCGCCATCACGCTCGTGGAGAAAGGCGGCGACATTTGCGGCGGTATCGGTGGTCAGCCGCTCGATGGTCTCCCGCGACTTGAGGTCGAGGGCGCGAATGGAGCTGTCGGAGGCCAGTCTGCCGATCTGCATGACCAGCTGGCTGGAGTCGTGCACCATCTCCTTCGCTCTGTCCTTGACCGTGTCGCCGAGAAAGCCCATCTGGTGGGCGGCGAGCAGCGCCAGGGCGATGAGGGGGAGGACCTTGATGGCGATGAAGATGGCGACCAGCTTTTCGCGGATGCCATAGCGGGGCCTGCCTTTGGCCGGCGCTGTCGGGGGGGTGGCGGTGTCGCTGCCAGACATGGTCTTCCTCTTCTCCTCTCGTGGTGCGGGGTGTTACCGGGCGGTGACCTGTGCGGGCCAGGGCCCTCTCTCCTGTGCAAGGGATGATAGCACAAGAAAACAGGCAAAGGACAGGGAAAAGCTGGGACTTGCGGAATCACGAGCTCTTTGTTGTCAAGGCGGCGGCCGCGATTGCCTCGCGCCGGGCAGGCCGAGCAGGTTGGGGTGCAGGGGACTGGCCGGCGTCTTCTCGCTGGGGGAGGCACCGTTTCCCTGATCTGCCGCCAGGTGGCTCACGGGGCTTTCTCCACCCGGCAGGGCACGTATTTATGGTAGGGGGTGGCCGCCAGTCGGTCGCGCCAGCCGGCGCTGGTCAAGAGGTTGACATTGGCCCCGTGGACCCTGCCCTGGTGGAGGAGGCCGAAACCATGCGGCAGCAGCACCTGGCCGGGGCGGGTGTACTCGGTGAGTTCCGCCTCCACGCTCACTTTGCCGCTGGCGGTGGTTACCAGGACGAGGTCGCCGTCGGCGATGCCCAGCGCCTCGGCATCGCCTGGGTTGATGCGCAGGGTGCAGTCTCTGCGGCCCTGGTTCCAGGCGGGGTCGCGCATCAGGGTGTTGGCGTTCTCCCTGGTGTGCTGGCCGGCCTGAAGGACCAGGGGGAAATCCTCCGGCAGGGCCAGCCGCGCTTCCTCGGCCTGGGGCGTGATCTCCGCCATCCATGAGGCGAGCTCTTCGATATAAAGGCTGACCTTGCCACCGCCATGGCGGATGTGGCCGCCGGGGAGGCTTTCGTCGGCCCGGCCGAGGATCAGCCCCTGGGGATGGTCGAGAATGGCCTGAAAGAGGGCGCGGCTCTGCGCCGCCCCGGGACTGAGCAGCAGCAGCGGGGCGCGGCTCTGCTGGGCGAGGACTGCCTCCAAGGCGGGCAGGGTGTGCCTGCCGAACAGGGCCTTGAGCCGCCCCGGCCGCTCGAAGCCGGCACGCGCCGCCGCCAGGCGGTTCTCCTCCGGCATGGCGAAGACCAGTCCCCACAGGGCGGCGAGATTGCTCGAGCCGAGGGCTGGGCCGAGGGTCTCGGCGAGGATCAGCGGCAGGAGCCGGCCGCTCTTGCGGTTGGCGGCGAGATAGGCGACGAGGGCGGCTTCGTAATGGGCCAGGCCGCGCCGCGCCGCGCGATAGAGCGACTGCGGCAGCCTCGGCAGCAGGCCGGCCGCCTTGGCGATGGCGGTGATGATCTCGCTGCCCTCCCTGGCCTCGCCCTGTGGCCGCAGCAGGGGGCGGCGGATCTGGAAATAGATCTCCGGCCAGGTCCAGGAAAAGAAGGTGCCGTTATGGCACTCGTAGCCGGAGCGGGCCGGCAGGACATAATCGGCGAGGCGCGCGGTTTCGCTCATCGCCAGCTCGATGACCACCAGCAGGTCGAGTTTGGCGAAGGCCCGCTCGTAGGCACCGCTGTCGGCATAGCTGCGCAGCGGGTTGGCTGCCGAGCAGAGCACCGCGCGCAGCCGCTGCGGGGCATCGCTGTCGATCTCCTCGGGCATGACGTTGGGGGGAAAGACGCCGCAGATGGGAAAGAAGTCGCTGGCCACCGTGCGCCAGGTCTCGGCCTTGCGTTCGTCACTGTGCGAGCCGAGGGGCATCAGCGCCCCGGGGACGACCTGTCCGCCGGCGACGCCGATGCGGCCGCAGAGGGTGGCGAGCAGCATGAGCAGATAGGCGGCGAGGGTGGAGTGCCGGTTCATATGGATGCCGAGGTCGAAGTGCAGGCACCAGCGGCGCGTCGCCAGATCCTCGACCAGGGTGTCGACCGCCGGGCGCTCCAGCTGGCAGGTTGCCAGGGCGGCATCGACATCGATGCCGGTGAACCATGGCCTGATCTCGTCGAAGCCGGTGCAGGACTTCCGCACCCCTTCTTCGTCGACCAGTCCTCGCGCCAGCAGCAGGGCGATGACCGTGCGCCACAGCAGGGCGTCGCAGCCCGGGCGCACGGGAAGATGGAGGTTGGCGATGGCCGCCGTCTCCGAGCGGCGGGGGTCGACCACCACCAGCTTCTTGGCGGGGTTGCTGGCGAACTCCTTGAGCACCAGGGGGGCCCGCGCCATCTGGTGGCTGACCATGCCGTTCCAGCCGACGGCGAGGAGCATCTCGGCATTCCCTTCGTCGGCGATGGGGAAGCGGTTCTGCCGCCCCAGCATCCTGCCGCAGACCCAGAAATATCCGGTCAGCTCCTGGGCCAGGGCGTTGTAGTGGTAGTGCGAGCCCAGGCCGCGCAGCAGGGAGAGGCCGAACGCCGCCTCGAAGTGGCAGCCCTGGCCGCCGCCGCCCATATAGGCGAAGCTGCGCGGGCCATGGTGTGCGACGATGGCCTTGAGCCGTGCCCCGATCTCCGTGCAGGCTTGCTCCCAGCTGATCGGCACGAAGCCGCTCGCGGTCTTCTTGAGGGGGGTGGTCAGTCGCTCGCCATGGTGCTGGTAGTGGGCAATGCTCATGCCCTTGCGGCAGGCGTAGCCGCGGCTGCGCGGGTTGTCCTTGTCCGGGCGGACGCGGGTGATCCGGTTGTCTTTGAGCCACACCTCAAGCCCGCAATTCTGCGCGCAGAGCACACACCCGGTCTTATGCCAGGTCGATTGTTTCATAGCCCCTCCTGAAGGTGATTTGCCGTGTCGTGTGGCAGCGAGTAGCCTGGTGGACGGCATTTGCCAAGAGGCGGAAACGACAAAAATCCGGGCGATACCGACATGGTTGCAGATATCGCCCGCGGTCAAAAGAGGTTGGAAGCGACGTTAGCTACCCTTGTTGCTTAAGCTTCTTGCCAACCGACCAGGCACTGCCCAGGCGCTCGCCCACCGCCCAGTAGCCATTGTCGGGCATAGTCAGGGTGAAGGGCTTGATCTTGGTAATATCGGGTTTGCCGTCGGTGAGATAGCGCGCTTCCGAGAAGGCCTCGATGATCTCCCCTATATAAAGGGTGTTGGAGGGCAGTTTGACCTGCTCGACAAGGCGACAGCCCATGGAGAGTGGACACTCGCCGATCAGCGGGGCCGCCGCCAGCTGGCCATAATGGACTTCGAAGAGTTGTGACTTATCGGTATTTTTACCGGAAACGAGGCCGCAGTAGTCGGTTTTCTCAAGCAGCGAGGCATCGGGAATATTGACGCTGAAGGCTTTCTCCGCCTCGATGCCTCGGTTGCTGTGGTGCGGCCCGAGGGAGATGGCGATCATCGGTGGACGAAAATTGACCCTGGCGATCCAGCCGACCGCGAGGAAATTGGCGCGGCCGTCGACCATTGTCCCGACCAGGGCCATGGGCATCGGGTAGAGAAAGGCATTGGTGTCGATTTTGATCTTGTTCATGGCTGATTCCACGGGAGGAGGTTGATGGCGGCTACCGTTCCGTTCTCGGGTGTTTCCTCAGTGTACATCATTCCCAGGGCACAGGCCACGGAAACCCCGGCGTCGTCGCAAGGGGTGGCGAAGCCGAAACTCTTGCCGCGCTGTTTATCACATCCTTCATGACAGACTTCGTGACATTGGGGTGGATGGGGGGCGGCCTGTTGCTGGCCCTGACGCTGACGGAAGCGTCAGGTGGCGCAGTTGCCATTGTTCAGGATCGCTGGACGAAGGTCAAGGACTATTCACCGTCGCGGCGATGGCGGGCGGGGAGAAATGTTGAGGACTTCTCTCCACAAAGAGGGTAGATTGCCGTCGAAACGACACCTCCCCCTGCCGCGGCCCCGAGGCCGCCACTGCACAACGAGAAATGCCATCATGAAACGACCCCCGATCCGCCCTCCGGCGGGCGCCGCCACCCAGGGCGAGAAGCTGCTCGTCGACCGCGAGGATACCCTGCTGGCCTTCGTCATCGCCTCCTTGCCCAAGCGAAGCCGCAACGACATCAAGGCCGCCCTGCGCGGCCAGGGCATCACCGTCGCCGGGCGGGTGGTGACCCGCTTCGACCACCCCCTCGCCCCCGGCCAGGTGGTGGAGGTGTGCTGGCATGGCCCGGCCCTGGCGGCCGCCGCCCCCGGGCTGACCGTCGTCCACGAGGACGACGACCTCATCGTCATCGATAAGCCCGGCGGCCTGCTCACCGTGGCCACCGACCGCGAGAAGCGCCGCACCGCCTACGCCATGCTCAGCGACTACCTGAAGAGCGCCAACCCGGAGGCGAAGATCTTCATCGTCCACCGCCTCGATCGCGAGACCTCCGGCCTGCTGCTCTTTGCCAAGAGCGAGGAGATCAAGCGCCGCATCCAGGAGACCTGGGAGAGCACCGTCGCCGAGCGCAGCTACGTGGCGGTGGTGCAGGGGGAGGTGCTGGCGGAGAAGGGCACCGTCACCTCGTACCTCACCGAGAGCAGCGCCCTCGTCGTCTACTCCTCGCCGAACCCCAAACACGGCCGCAAGAGCGTCACCCACTACCGCCGCCTGCGCAGCAACGGCAATTACTCCCTGCTCGAGCTCAACCTCGACACCGGCCGCAAACACCAGATCCGCGTCCATATGCAGGTCCTCGGACATCCGGTGGTGGGCGACAGCAAGTACGGCGCCACCGCCAACCCGCTGCGCCGCCTCTGCCTCCATGCCCGGGTGCTTGCCTTCCACCACCCGCGCAGCGGCCAGCTGTGCCGGTTCGAGACCGCCATTCCCCCCTCGTTCCTGCGGCTCTTCCGTCCCCCGAAAGGGGCCTGACACCCCTTGCCGGGGCTGGCCCGTATCGGGCTGGCCCCGCCACCGCAGCCCGTTGCCGCCGACCTGCTTTCGTGGCGACCGCCTTGCCGAGGAGGAGGCGTCCAGGAAGAGCACGTTCCGCCGGTCGCCCGACCCTCGCTCTGAGGTGTGGCCGGCGCCCTCCCGTCTCCTTGCGGTGGAGCCGCGGACGAGACGCCTCTTACCCTCAGCTCCCCGTTATCACGTAGTCGTAACAAGCCCTTCATCGTCTTGCCGTGGTCAGGGAAGGTTTGCCTGCGGCTGGACTTTCTGGTACCATTGCCCGTATGTTGCCTTAAAAATTCGGCCGGGTGGCGGGGCTGCCCGGTCACCGATGAACGCTGAACACGGGGGGCGGTTATGGGCAAGAGCACGAAAAGAGTGAAAAACCTTTGCGTAGTGACGGTGATGCTGGGGCTCCTTCTGCCGGCGACGGCGCTGGCCTTCGATTTCGGCGCGGTGGTCGACGATGTCGGCCGGGCGGTGAAGAGCGGGGCGGCGGCGGTGGAGGAAGGGGTGCGCAAGGTCGTCCCCGGCGAGGAAGAGAAGCGGGCTGCCGCCGAGGAGCGCGGTCCGGCGCAGGAGAAAGCGGTGAAGAAGACCGCTGCTCCGGCCCAGAAGGGCACCGCCAAGAAATCGCTCTTCGACGAAGAGGAAGCGGCCCCGGCCCCCGTCAAGAAGACCACCCCGGCCGCCAAGAGCGTGGCCGCCGCTCCCGCGGCCGACGAGGCCCCGGCCGGCGGTGGGGGGACGGTCCGTCAGGCGGCCGCCGTGGCGGCGCCAGCGGCGGTCGCGGCTCCGGCGGTGGCTGCCGCCGCGGCAGGGGGGAGCAAGAAAGGCGGCACCATCTTTTCCAAGGAGCCGATCAACCCGGCCGCGCCGCCCGCCGGGGTGTCGTCCTTCGCCGCCGGGGACCGCATCTATGGCATGCTCAAGGCCGCCAAGCCGTGGAAGGCGCTGCTCGGCTCGAGCAACTACCTGATCATCTACGTCATCATCGACGGCCAGCAGAAGATCTACCGCATGGTCAACCTCAACCGGCCCGATCTGCTCGCCCTCGATTACTTCATCATCGATATCGCCCCCGATCCGGCGGCGATGACCAACTACAGCGACCGCGACATCGTCTTTCCGGAAAAGGACGGGCTGCGCTTCGGCCCGGAGATGTTCACCAAGTTTCTCAGCGAGCTCGGCCCAGGGAGCCATACCTTCCGCCTCGAGGTCAAGGCCTATGGCGATGTCTATGCCGCCGGGGAATTCACCATCACCGGCAACAGCTTCGCCGCCTATGGAACCCTCCTCGCCGACATCAAGAAGGGCGGCGACAAGCAGCAGAAGATGCCTCGGCCGGGGATGAGCGACCTTGGTCTGGAAAAGGAGATGATGGCCCTGCTGCGTGACGCCGGCTGGCCGGCGGTGCGTCGCCTGGTCATCGTCGACAAGGACTGGTGGCTGGACCGTGTCTCCGGGGGCGACAGCCCGGTGGAGTCGCGCCATATCGAGGCGGCGGTGGCGGCCAAGGACAACGACGGCAGCTACTTCTACCGCCGCGTCACCTTCCATCAGCGCGTGCTGCTCGGCGGCGGCTGGGGCAAGCTCTATATCTCGCATACCGGCGACAAGAAGGCCATCCCTGCGGAGAACATCGACCTCTGAGAGCCGGGGCCGCCGCCATAGGCGGTGGCCGCTCATGCCTCTTGCCCGCGGCGATCGCAGTCAGCATCGTCGCCGCGGGTCCCCACCCTCCCGGCGATGGCATGGTGCAGTGGCGGTCATGCCCGGCGTCCTGCACCCTCGGCGTGGCAGCCCCAGCCCGGTGGCGTAGCTGCCGCAGCGAGGAGGGTGCGCTGCGGCGCTGTCTTGCAGGAGGGGGCCCGCAGGTTTTTTCGCCTTCAGCCCAGGGAAGACTTGCCGAACGGCGGGGAAGAGAGTAGGTAAGAGGGCTTCACGGGCCGCTCTGTCACGAAACCGGCCACTCCCCTATCTTCCCAGAGGCTTTCCCATGACTCCCCACGATGCGCCGCTCCTCGTCCTCGGGGCCACCGGCTACGTCGGCGGCCGCCTGGTGCCGCTCCTCCTGCAGCGCGGCTTCAAGGTTCGCGTCGCCGGCCGCTCGGCGGGCAAGCTCGCCGCCCGCCCCTGGGCCCACCACGCCAACGTGGAGATCGTCGTTGCCGACGCCCTCGACAGCGAAGCCCTGACCAGGGCAATGAGCGGCTGCACGACGGTGTTCTACCTCATCCACTCCCTGCGTCCCGGCGAACAGGACTTCGCCACCCTCGACCGCCAGCTCGCCTACAGCGCGGTGCACGCGGCGCGGACGGCGGGGGTGGAGCGTATCATCCATTTCACCGGCCTCGGCAACCCCACGCACCTCTCGGCGCAGCTGCGGGCGCGCTACGAGGTGGGGGAAATCCTCGCCCTCGGCGGGGCCAGGGTGACCCAGCTGCGCGCCCCCCTGGTGCTCGGCTCGGGTGGGGCGAGCTTTGAAATGATCCGCGCCTTCTGCGGCTATCTGCGGGTGATGTTCGCCCCGCGCTGGATGGACGCCAAGTGCCAGCCCATCGCCATCGCTAACGTCGTCGAATACCTCGCCGCCTGCGCCGAGAAGCCGGAGACTGCGGGCGAGGTCTATGAAATCGGCGGCCCCGATGTCCTCAGCTGGCGGGAGCTCTTCCATATCTATGCCGAGGAGGCTGGCCTGCCGCGGCGCCTGGTGCTGGTACTGCCCCTGCGCATCCACCGCATCTCCATCTGGTGGATGAATCTCGTCACCCCGGTGTCGGTGGCGCTCATCCGCCCGCTCATCGAGCGCATGCGCGACGAGGTGCTGTGCCGCGATAACCGCATCCGCGACATCGTGCCGCAGCGACTGCTGAGCAGCCGTGACGCCATTGTCCAGGCCTTGAGCGAGACCTTCCTGGAGCAGGTGGCGTCGAGCTGCCACGACGCCGGTTCGACGCACCTGCCGGAGTGGGCGGGCAGCCAGTCGGAGGCGGAGACGCCCTTCCTCCGCGACATTTTCTCCATCACCCTGGAGGGGCCGCCCGAGTTCGCCTGGAACGTGGTCAAGCGCATCGGCGGCGACAATGGGTGGTATTTCGGCACCTTCCTGTGGCAGATGCGCGGCCTGCTCGACGAGCTCCTCGGCGGGCCGGGCCTGTCGCGGGGGCGGCGCCGTGTCGACCACGTCATGCTCGGCGACCATCTCGACTTCTGGCGGGTGGTGGCGGTGGAGGAGCCTCACCATCTGCTGCTGCGCGCCGAGATGCTCGCCCCCGGCGACGCCTACCTGGAGTTCCGCATCAGGGACCTCGCCGATGGAAGCAGCGAGCTGCGGATGATCCCCAGCTTCCGTCCCCGCGGGCGCTGGGGCAGGCTCTACTGGTGGCTGATCGCCCCTTCCCATGCCCTGGTCTTTCCTGCCATGCTGCGGCAGATGGCCAAGGCGGCGCGGGCGCGCATCGTCGGCGGTCCCTATCGCATTCCCGCCGGCTGAGCAGTCGGCCACCAGGGCCATCCGCCAACAAATGCTTTCGTCGCCGGAGCTTTTCGGGTAGTACTAACGGTCCACAACCCTCGAGCCCTTTTGCCCTGCGGTGGAGACATACGACCCATGAAGACGGCAGACGATACACAGAGCGCATACCCCTCGCAGAAACTGGGATGGCTGATGTGGGGCCTGGTCGCCCTGTTCTATCTCCTCGGATTTTTTCAGCGCATGGCCCCGGCGGTGATGGTTGGCGAGCTGATGCGTGACTTCGCCATCACCGGGGCGGTCATGGGCAACCTCTCGGCCACCTACTTCTACACCTACGCGGCGATGCAGATCCCTTCCGGGCTTCTCGCCGACCGCATCGGCCCGCGTCTGCTGGCGACCATCGCCTGCCTGGTTTTCGCCACCGGCCAGCTTATTTTCGCCTGGGCACCGACCCTGGAAGTGGCCTATATCGGGCGGCTGCTCGTCGGAGCCTCGGTGGCGGTGGCCTTCGTCACCTGCATGAAGCTCGCCGGCCACTGGTTTCCGGCGACCATGTTCGCCACGGTGACCGGCGTCTCCCTGGTTTACGGCAACCTCGGCGGGGTGCTCGCCGGGGTGCCCCTGGCGGCGGCGGTGGCCTCGGTGGGCTGGCGCGTCGCCATGGCGGTCAGCGGTGGTCTGACCCTGCTCTGCGCCGCCATCATCTGGCTGGTGGTGCGCGACGACCCGGGCGACTGCGGCTACCGCAGCCACGCCCATGCCTCGGCCCGTAAGAACGGGGGCCTGCCGGCCATGGCGGCCTTGAAATCGGTGGCCAGTCGCCCCGCCACCTGGCTGCTCTTCTTCGCCGGCGGCTTTTCCATCGCCCCGGTGCTGGTCTTCGCCGGCCTGTGGGGGGTGCCCTATCTGACCCAGGTCCATGGCCTGGCGCGCAGCGAGGCGGCGACCATGACCTCGGTGATGCTCATCGCCTGGGCCATCGGCGGCCCCTGCCTCGGCGCCCTCTCCGACCGCCTGCGCCTGCGCCGCCTGCCCTATCTGCTGGCGGTGACGGTGTCGGCGACCTTGTGGGCGATCTTCCTCTGGGGCGGCCTGTCGGTGACTCTGCTCTATCCGCTGCTGGCCCTGCTCGGTTTTTTTTCCGGGGCGGTGATCATTGGCTTTGCCTTCGCCCGCGAGGTCAATCACCCCGGCGCCTCGGGCGCCACCGGCGGAGTGGTCAACATGTCGGTGCTGGGCTTTGCCGCTATCATGCAGCCGATGCTCGGTTTCATCCTCGACCGCCACTGGCAGGGCACCCTCGACAACGGGGTGCGCATCTATGACGCCGCCGCGTACCAGGCGGCCTTCCTGTGGTTTGTGGTGAGCACCGCCCTGGCGGTGGTCATGCTGTTTTTCACCCGCGAATCGCACTGCCGCGTCAGCGAGCAGTGAGCGTGCCGGCGGCGCTTCCCGCCATGATCAGCGGCCGAGGGGCCGTTGGCAGCAGATGGCCTGGCAGATCGAAAACGTTCGTCGTCTCGGGAAAAAATTTCGGTGACCTTTTTTCGCCAGCGGTTTTTTGCTACCATAAAAGCCTCAGGCTGCGGGCATCCCGCCCCTGGCCGATATGATCCGGGTGGCTGTGCCGCCCTGCTGTCGGGGAAGTTCGCCAATGAAGCTCGTCTCGTCGCTGCTAACCGTTCTCTTGTGGTTGCTGTTCTCTCCCGGGGCGGCCTTGTCGGCGCAGCCGGCGAAGATCACCTTCTTCCATTATTTCTCCGGTGCTCTGAGCGGTGGGGTGGAGGAGATGGTGGCCACCGTCAACCGTGGCCGCACAGATGCCCAGGTGCTCGCCCAGGGCCTCGACCACGAGGCCTTCAAAACTATGATCCGCGCCCTCGTGGCGCGCGGCAACCCGCCGGAGATGTTCAGCTACTGGGCCGGGGCCAAGACCCAGCAACTGGTTGACGAGGGGCATCTGCTGCCTCTCGACGACCTGTGGCGCCGACCAGGCCTGGCTGGGGGCTTCGCCACCGCCGTCGCCGATCGCGCCAGCCTCTACAATGGCAGGCGCTACCTCTTGCCGATCACCCAGCACTTCGTGGGTTTTTTCTATAACGCCAAGCTCTTCGCCCGCCATGGTCTGACGGCGCCGGCCACCTGGGAGGAACTGCTGCAACTTGCCGCCACTCTCAAGGAACAGGGGGTGACGCCCTTCGCCCTCGGGGCCAAGGAGCGCTGGCCGGCGCAGTTCTGGTTCGACTACCTGCTGCTCCGTCTTGCCGGTGGCGACTACCGCCAGCGCCTCATGGCCGGCGAGGCCTCCTATGGCGACCCCGAGGTGGAGAGGGTGTACGCCTTGTGGGCCGAACTGCTGTCCAAAGGCTTCTTCAATGAGGACGGCAACGATGTCGACTGGTCGGAGGCCATCCATCGCGTCTGTTCCGGGAAGGCGGCGATGACCCTCATGGGCACCTGGGCCATGCCTCTGCTCTCCTCGGCCACCTGCGGCCTCGAGGAGGAGAGCGGCTTCGATTTCTTCCCCTTTCCGGTAATGGACCCGGCCCTGCCCAAGGTCGCTCTGGGGCCGGTGGATGGCATTGTCCTCTCCACGGCGGCGGCGCAGCACCCCCTTGCCGAGACGCTGCTCGGCTATTTCGCCGAGGTCGAGCCGCAGATGCGCTTCAGCCTTGGTTCCGGGGCCTTCGCCGCCAACAAGGGGGTGCCCGGGGACATCTACTCGCCGCTCAAGAGGCGCATCCAGAAGGAGATGGCCACCGCCGAGGAGTGGGCCTTCAACTACGACCTCGCTACCAGGCCGGCGGTGGCCGAGAAAGGCCTCGACAGCTTCACCGAGCTGCTCGCCTTCCCAGCCCAGTACCGGGAGATCCTGCGTCATCTGCGTCAGGAAACCGGTGCCCTGTGGCATCACCCCTGAAAGCGGAGTCGGCATGTCCTTTCGCAATCGGCTCGGCATCGCCTTCGCCACCGTGGTGGCCATCATGGCCAGCATCCTCCTCGTCGTCTGGTGGAGCCTGGAAACCGCCCTGAGCCGGCAGGCGGCCATCGCCTCCTTCAGTCTCGATGTCTATACCGCGCTCTATGATATGGAGCACCAGCAGCATCTGTTCATCTCCACCCAGAAGATGCAGCATGCCGTCGCCACTTCCGCGCTTCTCGAAATGCTGACCACCCGCCTCGCCGAGGCCGGCCGGAGCTTCGCCGCTCGCGGCGGCGACGGGGATGGCCGGCCGGCCATCGGCCTCGACGAGTATCAGGAGAAGTTTTCCCGTTTCTCCGTCGACATGGTGGCCTTGGAGACCTTGAAGAGCCGTCTGGGTCTCGAGGGGACGCGCCTGCTGGCGGCCAGCGGGGAGCTGCCCCGGGGTGAAGGCGATGACTGCCAGGCCTTTTTTCACGAGGTCGGGCGCCTCTTGCAGGCGGAGAAGGACTACCTGCTCAGCCAGGATGAAGGCAGGGCCGGCGAGGTGGCCGACAGGGCGGCCGCCCTTGAGCGGCAGGTCACCGATGCCGTGCAGCATGAGGTCGAGGAGGCACGGCAGCTGCGCCTCTTCCGCATCGCCCGGGCCGCCGCCACCTATCGCCAGGTGTTTGCCGACTACCAGCAGCAGCGGCAGCAGTTTGCCAGAGGCTACGAACTCCTCTTCTCCAGTGGCCGACAGCTCACCGAGCAACTGCACCACTTCGTCGACGGCGAGAACCAGGTTGTCGCCGCGGACATCGTCGCGCTGCGCAACAGGGCCGTCCTCGCCTCCCTCGTTGCCCTGCTGCTGGCCATCGCCGCCGCCCTCTTTCTCGCCGCGCGCATCACCCGGCCCATCGCCCAGCTGCGGCATTCCGCCGAGGAGATCGTCGCCGGCAACCTCGACACCGCCGTGGTCATTTCCTCGACCGACGAGATCGGCGCCCTCGGCCGCATCTTCAACGAGATGACCGCCCGCCTGCGCGACAGCTTTGCCGATATCCTCCGCTATCGCGACCACCTCGAGGAGGAGGTGGCGCGGCGCACCACCGACCTGCTGCGCGAAATCGAGCAGCGCCGCGAGGCCGAGCAGTTGCTGCGCGTCAACGAGGAGCGGCTGCGCATGATCATCGAGCAGTCGCCCTTGGGGGTAATCGTCTGGGATAACGACCTGCGCGTGGTGCGCTGGAACAGGATGGCGGAGCGCATCTTCCTCTACTCCGCCAGCGAGGCCTTCGGTATGTCGGCCGAGGTCCTGCTGCCTGCCGAGCGCCGGGGGGACTTCGCGGAGATCCGCCGCACGTTGCTGGCCACGCCGCAGGGGGTGCGCAGCAGCACCCGCAACCTGCGCAAGGACGGCGAGGCGATTCCCTGCGACTGGGTCGATACCCCGATCAGCGACGGAGCCGGCCGGGTGGTCGGCGCGCTCTCCCTGGTGCAGGACGCCCGCGAGCGACTCCGTGCCGAGGAGGAGGCCATCAAGCAGAAGAAGCTCGAGTCGACCGGCGTCCTCGCCGGGGGCATCGCCCACGACTTCAACAACATCCTCACCGCCATTCTCGGCAGCCTCAACCTGGCCCTGCACGACCCGGCCCTGGCGGAGAGCAGCCGCGGCCTGCTGGCGGCGGCCGAAAAGGCCTCCCTGCGCGCCCGCGACCTCACCCAGCAACTGCTCACCTTCGCCAAGGGGGGCGAGCCCATCCGCCAGTCGACCTCTCTCGCCGAGCTCATCGAGGACTCGGCCGGCTTCGTCCTCAGCGGCAGCAACGTCTCCTGCCGGGTGGAGATTCCGGGGCAGCTGTGGCCGGCCCATATCGACCGCGGCCAGATCAGCCAGGTTATCCAGAACATCGTCCTCAATGCCCGGCATGCCATGCCCGGAGGGGGCACGGTGACCATCCGCTGCAGCAACGTCGCCGCCGGCGGCGAGGGTGGCCAGGTGCTCGACCCCGGGCGACGCTATGTGCGCATCGCCATCCGCGACAATGGCATCGGCATCCCGCGCCAGCTCCTCGACAAGATCTTCGACCCCTACTTCACCACCAAGCAGGAGGGCAGCGGCCTCGGCCTGGCCATCACCCTGTCCATCGTCAACAAGCACCACGGCCATATCCTCGTCGATTCCACCCCCGGCCAGGGCACCGAGTTCGTCGTCTACCTGCCCGCCGCCGACGAGCCCGCCCTCGCGGTGCTGCCGGCCGCCAGCGAGGCGGCGCTGCCCGCCCTGCGGGTGCTGGTCATGGACGACGAGAAGATGGTGCGCGAGGTGGTCTCGGCCATGCTGCGCTCCCTCGGACACCAGGCAGTCGCCGCCGTCGACGGGCGTGAGGCGGTGACTCTGGTGGAGAAATGCCGTGGCGAGGGGATGCCGGTCGACGTGGCCATCGTCGATCTGACCATACCCGGCGGCATGGGCGGCCGCGAGGCGCTCCCCCTGCTGCGCCAGGTCGAGCCCGGGCTGCCGGTGATCGTCGCCAGCGGCTACAGCACCGACCCGGTCATGGCCTCGTATCGGCAGCATGGTTTTGACGCCACGGTGGCCAAGCCTTTCGTGCTGGAGCAGCTGAAGGCCGCGCTGGTCACCGCCCTGGCCGAGAGGGGTCGGCGGGGAAAAGATGGTGAGGAGGACTGAGATGGGGGCGGCAGACCGTCGGGCGTGGCGCCGGCCGGCTGACGCGGACATTTGCCGACGGCTGCCTGGGTCGCAGGGCAGAGCTGCTCCGGCGCGCCTTTAGCCCCGGCGCAGGGCGTTGGCAAGGCAGGCGACGCCGAGCGCGAACTGCTCCGGGGGGGTGATCAGGCTGACCACCAGGCGGTCGGATTCCGGGAAATCGTAGAAGTAACCGGGATGGACGAGCACGCGGTGTTCGGTCAGCAACTGCTGGCAGCAGCGTTCATCGCCTGCTCCCGGCGGCAGGGGAAGGACGGCGTACCAGCCCCCCTGGCGGCCCATGGCGGTCACCCCGAGGGCGGCCAGGGCCGCCTCGTTAACGGCGATGCGGGCGAGAATCTCCTCCTGCACCGGCCCTTGCCGGGACAGCAGGGCTGGAGCCGCCCGCTGCACCATGGCGTTCACCGAGAGGTAGGTGTCGGCGATGAAATCGAGGCGTTGCCTGGCTTCCTCCTTGAACGGCTCCGGGCCGGCGATGTGGATCCAGCCGAGTTTCACCTGGGGCAGGGCGAGGATCTTGGAAAAGCCGCTCATGACGAAGGTCGGCGCCGCCCGCTCGCCCACCGCCGAGCGGGTGGTGGCAGCGTGCCGCGGGTTGCGGTAGTCGAGAAAGACCTCGTCGACTAACAGTGCCAGGCGGTGCTTCGTGCAGATCTTCGCCAGGGCCGCCGCCTCCCGCTCGCATAGATAGGAGCCGGTGGGGTTGTTGGGGTTGACGACGACGATGGCCCGGGTCACCGAGGAGATGCGCTCCTCGAGGAGGGCAAAGTCGATACTCCAGCCGCCGCCGGGGTCGGGGCGCAAGGGGTACCTCTCGACATGGACCTTCTCCATGGCGGCGAGAAAGTCGAACAAGGGGTAGCTGGGGGCGGGGACGAGGATCTCGTCACCCGGCTCGGTGAGCAGCTTGAGGAGAAAGCCATAGGCCTCGCTGGTCGAGGCGGTGAGGAGGAGGTCTTCGGCATCGATTTCGCCGTGGCCGCTGGCCTGGTAATAGCCGGCGATGGCCTGGCGGGCGGCGAGGTCGCCGCGCGGCGAGGGGTGGTAGCCCCGGTCGGCGGCGAGGAGGTCGATACCAGCCAGGGCGTCGACGGTGAAGCCGGCCAGGGTCGGGTTCGACTGGGTGAGGTCGCAGAGGTCGCCGGTGGCGGCAAGCTCGCTCTGCAGCCGGGAAAAGTCGCTGGGCTGAAGGTTTCGCGGGAGTCGTGAGGAAAAGCGCATCGCCTGCCTGGATCGGTTGGGGGGAAGGGATGGGCGCCACCTTACCCCCCTTGCGCCGGGGGCGCCAGGAAAAAGATCCCCGGCGCAGCCGGCCATCACCTCATGGAGTGCAGGCCGAGCGAGGTCCGGGGACTGGCGCGACCTCGCAGGCCGGGATGGGGGTGGGGCCGAATACATAGCGACGCCAAACGGGCATGTCACCGAGGCGGGCAGGCGGCTGAGGCGAGCCCACAGCTTCTCCTCAGCGGGCCGGGCAGGGCACGGCACCAGGGCCGGCGAGGGCAGCGGCGGCGTCTTTTTTTCGGGGCGGCTTTCCCTCGGCAGGGCGGAGGGCGTCGATGGCGCTGGTCCCCGGTGCCGTCGGCCCGGAGGTCTCGACGCAGAGTTTCTCAGCTGGCTGGCCGACTCCCTCCGCCGCTTCGCCTGCCGTATTCCCGGTCATGAGCCGGCCGAGACGGCTGCGGCCATCTTCGAGGAGCTCGCCGAGGCGGCGGGAGATGTCTCCGGCGGCGTCGTGCACTGCGGCGGCGAGCTTCAGGCCGGCGGCGGCGTCGCTGGCCACAGCGGCGATGCTCTCCGAGACCTGGCCGCTGATGGCGGCGCTCTCCTCGGCGAGGCGGGCGATATCGATGCTGACGCGGCGCTGCTCGGTTACCGCCATGCCGATGTCGCGGCTATGCTCCTCCTGGCATTGTATCTGTCCGTGAACCTTGTGGAGGTGGCCGGTGAGGATGGAGCGCGACCCCTCGATCGCCTCCAGGCGCTCGCGGGCCTCTCTGGTGGCCTGGGCGGTCATCTGCGACAGCGCCCTGATCTCCCCGGCGACCACGGCGAAGCCTTTCCCCGCCGTCCCGGCCCTGGCCGCCTCGATGGTGGCGTTCAGCGAGAGCAGCTTGGTCTGGTCGTTGATCTCCTCGAGGGTGCTGAGGATGGTGACCATGTCGGCGAGGGAGGCGTCGAGGGCGGTGAGGTGCTGCAAGCCCTGGGTGTTGTCGGCCAGCAGGGAGGTGGCGATGCCGTTCTGCAGGGCTACCCGACCGTCGATGGCCGAGACCGCTTTCTGCAGCAGGGCGGCGCCGTCAGCCACCTGGTGGTTGTGTCGTGCCGTTTCCTCTGCCTGCCGGCCTACTTCCTCGGCTTCCTTCTGGGTGGTCAGGGCGGACTGCCGCAAAGCCAGGGCGTTGTCGGCCAGGTCGGTGGCACGGGCGTCGAGGGTGTCGACCACCTGGGTGAGCGAGGCGAGCATCTCCTCCATAGCCTCTTTATCACGCTGCTGACGCGCCCCCTCCTCTTCGAGCCGTTGCAGGGCGCCGTGGAAATTGTGCAGCGCCCCGGCGAGGACGCCGATCTGGTCGCGGCGGTGGGTGTAGGGGATGTCTGCCGCTTTCTTTCCGTCAAGGTCAGCCACCGCCGTGGTGAGGCGGCGCAGCGGCCGCTCGACCACGGTGCGGACGAGCACCAGCAGGGCCAGCAGGTTGGCCACCGCCACCACGCCGCCCATGATCAGCGAGAGCCGGCGCTGCTGGGCGCGCATCTCGACGAGCTGGCTTTCCTGAGCGCGAATCTTCTCGATATGGGAAAGGATCTCGGTGCGGCCGTTTTCCGCCGCCATGGCCGCCTCGCCCATGGCGGCCACCGCCTGGTCGACCCGCTGGCGCAGGGTCGCCTCGTCTTCCTGCCCTCCCACCGCAGCAAGCAGGCCCTGCAACTCCGCCATGTCGTCCACCGCGTCGTTGCGGCTCTTTAGCGAGAGCAGATTCACCGCCTCGGTGAAATGGCCTTTACCGTCCATGACCGGCACGGCCAGGGTGAGGGTCGTGCCGTCCCTTCCCGCCACTGGAGTGCCCTTGGCGAGGTCGCGCCGCTGGCTGCGGTCGAAGTGGGGGCCATAGGCTTCGCGGCCCTCGAGGCTGCGGCGGCCGAGAACGGTGAAAGATTCCTCGATGCGGGCGAGGAGGCGGCTGCCGTCGTCGGCCTTGAAAAAACTTGAGATGTCGAGGAGGTTGCCCTGCAGCCCGGCGACGCTCTGGCGGAGGTTGTCGTTGAGCTGCTCCTTGACCAGCAGCACCTCGTCGACCCGCCGTGCCAGGGTGTCGCCGCTTTGCACATGGCTGTAGAGGAGCAGGGCGATGAAGAGGTTCGAGACCAGGGCGACGCCGGTGAGGATCTTGACGCCGATGCCGAGGCCCGGCGGTTGGCCTGGGCGGGTGGTGGGGGTGGGTGTCATTGCGGGTGTCTGTGCAGTAAAGGAATGGGGGAAATGGTCGCTCAGCGGCCCTTCTCTTGGTCCCGGTCTCCCGTCGCGCTGCGGCGGTCGCGGACGATAACCGAACCGGGAATTTCCTTGGCGCGCTTCTTGAGGTCGGTGGCGATGGAGGAGACCTCGGCGAAAGAGGTGATGCGGTGGATCTCGGTGCTGACGATGCCGATGGACAAGGAGAGCAGGTCGAAGCGACGCTGTGTGCCCTGGCGGTCGAGGCTGATGTAGGAGGCGTCGCGCATCTCCTCGGCGGAATGGAAGAGCGGCAGCTTTTCGGTGAAGCGGTCGATGAGCTCGCGGCACACGGCCACCGAGTTCTTGGGCCGGGTGACCATGATGAAGTCGTCGCCGCCGATGTGCCCGGCGAAGGCGAAGCTCTGCCCCTCGCAGCGTTCCAGGGCGGCGGTCATCAGCTCGGCCACGGTCTTGATGACCCGGTCGCCCATCTCGAAACCGTGGCGGTCGTTGAAGGGCTTGAAGCTGTCGAGGTCGATGTAGCAGACGTCGAAGTGCAGCGACTGCGAGAGCATCTTGGCGATCTTGCGCTGGATGAACTCGTTGCCGGGCAGGCCGGTGAGGGGGTTGGCGCCGCGGGCCAGCATCATGCTGTTCTCGGTCACCGCGTCGAGGATGGCGCTGACCGCGACGGTGCCGATATACTTGCCGCTGCGGGTGACGCAGATATCGTCGTAGATCGACAGGCGGTTGCGCTCGCGGATCTTGCGCGCCACGTCCTCGACGGACAAGGAGTGCACCACCTCGAGATAGTCCTCCTCGAGGATCTCGGCGATCTTCTTGTAGTAATTGAGGCTCAGCCCATAGCCGAAGCGGCCGACCATATGGGTCTCCATGAAGCGGTGGCGGCTGATCAGGCCGCGGATCTGGCCGCGGTCGAGCACCGGCAGGCAGAGCAGGTCGGGAGAGGCGTTGAAGCGATCGAGCGCTTCGGGGATGCGGTCGTCGACGGAGAGGGGAACGACGTAGGTGGCGATGTCGCCGACGCAGATCACTTCATCGAAGAGGTTGGTAGGCGAGGGGCGCGGTGGCGTCGCCGGCGGCAGCTGCAGGTCGGCGTCCTCGGCCAGGGCCGCCGCCGGTCGGGCGAGGAGGTAGCCCTGGACGAGGTCGATTCCGATATCGCGGCAGATCTGCAGGTCCTTCTCGGTCTCGATGCCTTCGGCGATGACCTCGATGCCGATGCGGTGGCAGGCGGTGGCGATGGCGTCGATGAGGTTGAAGTTGATACTGCTTTTCGGACTGTCCTTGAAGAAATGGCGGTCGATCTTGACGAAGTCCGGCTCCAGTACCGAGAGCATCTTCAGCCCGCCGTAGCCGGCGCCGAAGTCGTCGATGGCGATGCGGAAGCCCTTGCTGCGGTAGTGGTCGATGGCCTTGCGAAAGAGGTTGTAGTTGGAGACCGCCTCGTTCTCGGTGATCTCGAGGACGATGTTCTGCCTCTGCAACTCGTAGCGGCTGGCGAGCAGGCCGGTCGAGCCGGCGCTGTGGTCCGGGTGGAGCAGACTGGTCGGGCAGATGTTGAGGAAGAGCAGGCCGTTCTTGTCCGCCAGGCCCTGGGCGGAGGCCAGTCTCATGGCGTTCTCGCGGCAGTGCATGTCGAGTGGCAGCACCATGCCGCAGCGACCCGCCTGGCAGAAGAGCTCCTCGATGGAGTCGAAGGGATTGCGGTCCAGCGTTCGGCACAGGGCCTCGTAGGCGAAGATCCTGCCACGGCTGGCCTGGACAATGGGCTGGAAATGGCAGGTGAGGCGCCTGCCGGACAGCATGTCGGCTATCGCCCGCCGCGCCACTGCCGCCTCCCCGCTTGTTTCGGTGTCACTCGGCATGGAGGCGTGGTGCGAGGGGTCGAAGAGGTTCATAAAGAACATCGCTGATCCACGGTAAGGAGGGTGGATGGTGTACATTGCCGCCAAAAGGCGATATCATCAGACCATGGAGAGAGGAGCCACGCTGGCTGCCCTCTTCCCGTATGGCGGCAACGATAGCTGGCGGATGTTAGTAAATGATGAGGAAAGGGTTAGAAAACACTTGCGCGGAGGGCTGAAGGATGGCCGAGGCAGACCTTCGTCATAGCCCCCGCCTGCCGGATTTTATCCGCGCGCTGCTCGACCCGGGGTGCTACTCGCCGCCGGTGGCGACGGTGCGGCTGGTGCAGACCCATATCTCCCTGGTCATTGTCGCCGGGGACCATGTCTACAAGTGGAAGAAGCCGGTCAACTTCGGCTTCGTCGATTTCTCCACCCTCGCCAAGCGCGAGTTCTACTGCCACCGCGAGGTCGAGCTCAACCGCCGCCTCTGCCCGGACATCTATCTCGGCGTCGTCGCCGCCACCCGCTGCGGCGACGGTTTCGCCCTGGGGGGCGACGGCGAGGTGGTGGAATACGGGGTGATGATGCGGCGCATGCCCGAGGAAGGCATGCTCGACCGGGTCATCGCCGCCGGTGGGCTGGGACCCGACCATCTGCAGGGCATCGTCGATATCCTCGTGCCCTTCTATCGCCGGGCGCAGCACGGTCGCCGTGTGCGCAACAACGGCCGGGTGGCGGCTATCGCCCGCACCCTGGCCAACAACTACCAGCAGAGCCGGCCCTTCGTCGGGGGCGAAGCCCTGCCCGAGGAGCGCTTCACCCGCATCTGCGCGGCCACCGACCGCGTCCTCGCCCATGACGAGCTCTTTGCCGAGCGGCGCCGCAAGAACCGCATCCGTGACTGCCATGGCGATCTCTATTCCCATAATATCTGCCTTGGCGAAGGGGGCAGGATTCATATCTTCGACTGCCTCGAGTTCAACGACGGGCTGCGTCATATCGATGTCTGTGCCGATATCGCCTTTCTCGCCATGGACCTCGAATACCATGGTCTGGCGGCGCTGAGCGACTTTTTTGTCAGGCGATTCGTGGCGCAGTCGGGGGATGTCGGCCTGCTGCGGCTGCTGGAGTTCTACAAGTGCTACCGCGCCTGCGTGCGCGGCAAGGTCGGGCTGCTTTCCGCCGTCGACCCGGCCATGCCGGCCGACCAGGCGGCGGCCGCCCGCGAGGCGGCGGCACGATATTTCCTGCTTGCCGAGGAATATGCGCGGGGCCTCTGAAACGGCGTGGCGCAGACGGGCCACCGCCGGCGGAGGTGGGGAGGAGGCGGAGAAGAAGGTTATGACGGAAACGACGGGATCGAGGGAGGGACACGGCGGCGCTGTGGCGGCGGTCAAGCGGGTGGTGGTCTTTTTCGGGCTGGTGGCCTCGGGCAAGAGCACCCTGGCGAAGCTGTGGGCGGACAGGCACGGCTTTCCCTATGCCAATAGCGACGTCGTGCGTAAGGGGCTGGCCGGCTCGCCCGGGGCGACCAGGGGGCTGGGGCTGGGGGAGGGCATCTACTCGGCCGAATTTACCCGCCGCACCTATGACGCCCTCGCCGGCTTTGCCGTCGCACAGCTGGCGTGGTCGCCAACGGTGGTGCTCGATGGCAGCTATCACCGCCGTGAGGAACGCGACCGCCTGCGTCAGGCCCTGTCGAGCCAGGCGACGGTGCTCTTCGTGCTCTGCCACTGCGGCGAGGCCGCGGTAAAGGCCCGTCTCGCCATCAGGGCAATTGACCCGGACGCGGTCTCGGACGGCGACTGGCGGGTCTACCTCCGCCAGCGGGAGTGTTTCGAGGCGCCGACGGAACTGTCCGAAGGCACGTTTTTTACCCTGTGCAGCGAAGAACCGCCACAACAACTCGCCCGCCGCCTCGACCAGCTGCTGGGCAGCGACGAGGGGGCGGGCGCAGGGGAGAAAGCGGCGTCGCCACGGGGGCGGGCGGACGTCAATAGTTGAAGTCGAAGACCATGGCGAAATCGCCGCCCTTGTTGTCGAGGCTGGCCTCGTCGAGGGCGCTCAGGCCGTTTGGCCGCTTGTCGTACTTGCTCATTATCGACAGTTGCATGTTGTCGCTCAAGGCGATGCCGAGTTTGAAGGCGAGATCGAAGGAATTGACGCCGCTGTCGAAGAGCGTGGCGTTGTCGCGGCTGTCGCCATGGTTGTAGTGCATCAGCATCGACAGTGACCAGCTGTTGTCGAGGGAGCACAGCTGCGTGGCGAGTCCCAGGCTGCGCCGCGGCTGAAAGTCGAGCGGTTCGCCTTCGTTGTCGTCATCGAAGTAGGAAATGGAGGGGCTGAAGCTCAGCCAATCATTGGCCCGGAAATCACCGGAAAGAGTGATGCCCTGGCGGCTGGCGCCCACCTGCGTCTCGCCCAGGCCATAGGCGCCGCCTTCGTCGGCAAGCCCGGCACGGGCGTAGCCACTGGTGGTGTAATGGTTGAAGGCGCTCAGGCTGAGGTCGAAGCTCTGCGAGAGGTTGTGGGTGAAGGCCATTTCCTGGTAGTGACTGCCAGTGCTGTCGGCGAAGGGGTCGTATAAGGCGGCGGAGAGGGCGAAGGCGGTGCTGGTGGGGGAAGAGAAGGGCTGACTGCTCGAGGCATAGACGCTGAGCAGGCTGCTCTCCTCCACCTGGGTCTGCACGAGGTTTTCGGAACGGCTCTCGCCAAGGTCGTCGAGGGAGCCGAGGGCGGTATGCCGCTTGGAGCCGACATAGCGTTTCTTCCAGTATCTGTCGCTGAGGCTCGAGACGATGACCCCCTCGCTGCTGCTGGCGTGGATGAACTGGCCGTCGGAGAGGTAGATGCCGACGTGGCTGATGCGCTTTTTCTTGCTGCTGCCGAAGAAGACCAGATCGCCGGTCTGCAGTTCGCGGGTATCGATCTTCTGCAGTTCCTGGGAGTGGAACTGGTCGGCGGAACTCGACGGCAGGTTGATGCCCAGCAGCCGGTCGTAGACGGTGCGGGCAAAGCCGGAGCAATCCATGCCTTTTTTGGTGGAGCCGCCCCTTCGGTAAGGGATGCCGAGATACTCTTTGACCTCGTCGGCGAACCGTCGTTCACTGAAGGAGAACGACGACAGTGATGACCCTGAATGACTCTCCGTGGCCAGAGCCCCGGAAGCAGTGATGGCGATGGCGGCACTGCAAAGACAACAAATGAGCCTTTTCTTTATCAGATCGGGGCGGATTTGTTTCTGCATTATCCTCTCGTCATGGTAATGATTGTTCAGTTTTCTCGAAACTGGCGCGGGACAGAACCTGTTCCTTCCGCCGCGCTGATCCTCCTGGGGTGCAGCGATCTTTGCCCCCAAAATTGGCTGATTGTGGCGTTGTGCAAAACGTTCGACTAGGCACAGAACACCATTGGCGCATGGTGGTGGTGCACAAGCACGTGGCATAGGAAATAGACGATCACCGGGGGAATGTCAACCGCGAAGTAGTTGTCCGGGGGAAGAAAGGCAGTGAATCCGATGGGCTCAGAGTGTGTCGCGAATGACCTGAGGCTGAGTGCGGCGACAGCGATGCCCGGTGATTTCAAGGTGATGGAGGTAGCCTTTCCCGTGTCGATCACTATGGGGACGGTGCCGGGCGGAGCCTCTTCACTTGACTTCGTCTCTCTCCACGGTCTACACTCCGCCATGCTGCAGAGATCGGCCCCTCGCTGAGGTCGCCTGCTCATCGCGGAGTCTCATCCACCCACCCAGCATCAGGAGGAGGAAGCCATGAAAGAAGAAGCCGTTCAGCTGTACGCGCAGTACCTTGCCAAGGCCATCGACCGGCGTCGATTTCTCGAGAAATTGACCGTTCTTGCCGGTGGGGTGGCGGCCGCCTACGCCCTCCTGCCACTGCTCGAGAAGGGCGAGGCGCTGGCGGCCCTGACCGCCGCCGACGACAGCCGGCTGCAGGTGGGCTCGGTGCAGTTTGCCGTACCGGAAGGGAAGATGAGCGGCTACGAGGCCCGGCCAAGGGAGGGGGCGCGTCTGCCCGCCGTCCTCGTCGTTCATGAGAATCGCGGCCTTAACCGGCATATCGAGGATGTGGCGCGCCGCCTTGCCCTGGAGGGCTTCCTCGCCCTCGCCCCAGACGCCCTGTCGGCCCAAGGGGGCACGCCGCCCGACGAGGAAAAGGCCATCGCCATGATCAAAGGCCTCGACATGAAGCAGACCATAGGCCATTTCGCCGCTGCGGCGGCCTACCTCAAGACCCACCCGCACAGCACCGGCAAGGTCGGGGTGGTTGGTTTCTGCTGGGGCGGAGCCATCGCCAACAGCCTGGCGGTACATTCCGCGGATATCGTCGCCGCCGTCCCCTACTATGGCATGCAGCCGGCCAGCGAGGAGGTGGTGCGCATCAAGGCATCCCTGCTTCTTCATTATGCCGAGCTGGACGAACGCATCAACAAGGGCATCCCCGCCCTCAAAGAGGCGCTGGACAAACACCGCGTCGACTACGAGATGCATATGTACGAGGGGGCGCAGCACGCCTTCAACAACGACACCAACCCCGCCCGCTACAACAAGGAGGCGGCGGAACTGGCGTGGCGGCGCACCATCGACTTTCTCAGGCGCAGGCTCGGCGGCTGAGCCGGCGCCCCCAGCCCTCCTCGACGCCGGTTGGCATCCCCGCCGCCCCTCGCGGCGGGGTCAGCCGTCCTGGCGCTCGAACTTCTCCTTGAGAAACTCGAGGAGGAACTCCTTGTTGTAGTGGTCGTCGGGGAGCCGGCGGCGGAACTCCTCGAGGATGGCTTCCTTCTGCCGTTCCGGGTAGAGCTCCCAGCGTCGCCAGATGGCATTGTGGTCGCGGTGGCGCATAATCTTCCTTCTTTGATCGATAGCTGCTGAGAGAGTGTGGGGTGGCGTGGGCATCATAACCAGGCTCAGGCCTGTGGTGACGAGGTGGCGCAGGGCGCCCCGGCAGCCGCGCTGCTGCGCCATGGCCCGGGGAAGATGGGGGCCGTCAGGCGGCGGAGGAAAAAACCGAGGAGCAAAACGAGGGGGAGAAGGATCTGCAGGAGCACGGGGACGAAGAGGATGCCGATAACCATCTGCAAGTGTTCCATGGTGCTGCCTCCATCCGGGAAAGAGTGTGACGACGACGCCCCCAAGGCTGGGGGCGGGACTCGGATCTGCCCGCTGCGCGCTGGGCTCACTCTACCGCGAGGCACTTACCGATAGGTTACCGATGGGCGGAATTGCCGCCCGATCGCAAAAAAAAATCATGGATTGGCGAGGCCCCCGTTACCGCGGCCGGCTGCGCCACTGCCGTGCCACCTCGTCGACGAAGGGCCGGCAGTGGGTGAAGAACATCTTGTAGCCGGCGCAGAGGTAATTACCCTTCATCGTTTCGCCGGGCAGGTCGACGAAGCGGTTCCTCGGGCATTCTCCGGCGCACATATCGAGGACCTGACAGGTCCGGCAGGCCTGGGGCAGGGTGCGCCGCTTGTCGTTGCCGAAGGCGGCCACCCGCGGCGAGCGGAGGATTTCGAAAAGGGGCGTGCCGGCGATATTGCCGAGGCGGTACTCCTTCCGGACGTAATGGTCGCAGGGGAAGACGTCGCCGTTATGCTCCACCGTGGGGATATCGCCGCAGGTCGGGCGGAAGAGGCACAGGGCGTGCTCCTCCCCGAAGGCGGTGCGCAAGGCTTCCTCGAAGATCTGCACGGCAATGCTGCCGATGTCTTGCGCCAGCCAGCGGTCGAAGATAGTGCAGAGAAAGGCGCCGAAGGCCTCGGGCTCTACCGAGGCGTCGCCCACCCCCTCCGCTCCCCGTTCCACCAGGGGCAGAAAGCTCACCGCGCGTACATCGATCTCCCGGAAAAACTCGTAGACCTGCAGGGGGTACATGACGTTATCGTCATTGACCACGCACAGGGCCTCGACTGCCACCCCGTGATGCCGCAGTTGCTGGTAGCCGGCGAGAGCGCGCGCAAAGCTGCCCTCGCCGCCCGGGCCGCAGCGGTAGCGGTCGTGCAGCGGCTGCGGGCCGTCAAGGCTCAGGCCGACGGTAAAGTGGTGCCTGGCGAGAAAGGCCGCCCAGGCCTCGTCGATGAGGGTGCCGTTGGTCTGGATGCCGTTGGCGACCGTCTTGCCCCGTGGGCAGAAGCGGCCTTGCAACTGGACGACACGTTCGAAGAAGTCCAGGCCGAGCAGGGTCGGCTCCCCGCCATGCCAGGAGAAGCGCACCACCTCCCCGGGGTGGGCGAGCAGGTGGTGCTCGATATAGCGGCGCAGCAGAGCATCGCTCATGGCCGCCGGTTGCGCGGCGGAAAAGACCTGCCTGGTGCCGAGATAGTAGCAGTACCGGCAGCGCAGGTTGCAGTGCCAGCCGATCGGCTTGGCGAAGATCTGAAAATCCTTACGGGCGGCGGTCATGGCATGTCCTTTGCGGCTTACAGGGGAACGGGGGCAAAAAAAACGCCGGCGTCCCTTGACCAATGGGCAAATTTATCAATAATGGTCGATCATTGCATAAAAAAGCAACTCTCACGAGGCTGGTCGCGGTTGACTTTGCCGATGTCATCCCCGATACTAGCAAAAGATGGTACGAGACGGCGCGTAAAGCTCGCGACCGGGCACAACGCATAAGGCATAACGCATAAAGGTGGTTCAGTGAAAACACTCTACTGGTTCCAGGGGGGTGGCTGCGGTGGCGACACCTATTCCCTGCTCAGCGGCGAGAGCCCAGATTTTCTCGGTCTGCTGCACTCTCTGGACATTTCCCTGCTCTGGCACCCTTCTCTGTCGAACATCTCCCCGGGTGAACACGAAGCGCTCTGCCAGGGAATCCTCTCCGGGGAGCGGCCCCTCGACATCCTCGTCCTCGAGGGCTCGGTGATCTGCGGGCCGGCCGGCACCGGCATGTTCCACACCAGCGACGGCCACCCCAGGAAGGAACGCATCTACGCCCTCGCCTCGCGGGCGGCAACGGTGCTCGCTGTGGGCACCTGCGCCTGCTTCGGCGGATTCGGCGTCGACGACGTGGTCGAATCCACCGGCCTGCAGTTCCTCAAGAAGCGGCGCGGCGGATTCCTCGGCCCGGACTTCGTCGCCGCCTCCGGCCAGCCGGTGATCAACCTCGCCGGCTGCCCCTGCCACCACGATGTCGTCGCCGGCGCCCTCATGGCGGTGGCGGCGGGGATACCTCTGGAACTCGACAAGTACCAGCGCCCGCTGGAGTGGTACGGCACTACCGTCCATCAGGGCTGCACCCGTAACGAATACCACGAATACCGCGTCGAGGAATCCGATTTCGGCGAGATGGGCTGTCTCTTCTTCCATATGGGCTGTGCCGGGCCGCTGGTGCCGGGGCCATGCAACAAGTCCTTGTGGAACCAGCAGTCCTCGAAGACGCGCATGGGGGTGCCCTGCTTCGGCTGCACCGACCCCGAGTTCCCCCGGCCCAACCCCTTCTTCCAGACGCCGAATATCGAGGGCATCCCCCTGGCGCTGCCCATGGGGGTCAATCGCGCCCACTACATGGTCTACAAGGGAATGGCGGCGGCCGCAGCCCCCGAGCACTTGCGCAAGCGGCGCTCCAAGGTGTAAGGTCGCTGCGCGGCAAGAGGCGGTGGCGAAGATGCATCGCCGCCCCGGCAGGAGAGGGGTGGCACGGCAAACATGGTGGCATGGTGAGAGGAATCAAGGAAATCAACATCCCGATCAATCGCGCCGAGGGTGACCTCGAGGTCAACGTCGAGGTGGACGAGGGGGTGGTAGGCGAGGCGTGGAGCGTCGGCACCCTGTACCGCGGGTTCGAGGCGATGATGCAGGGGCGCGGCGCCCTCGACGGCCTGGTCATGACCCCGCGCGTCTGCGGCATCTGCTCCATCACCCACCTCAACGCCGCCGCGGAGGCCCTCGACCGCATCGCCGGGGTGACCCCGCCTGACAACGCCTGCCGGCTGCGCAACCTTGCCTTGATGGCGGAGACGGTGCAGAGCGACGTGCGGCAGTCGGTACTCATGTTCATGGCCGATTTCGCCAACTGCGCCTATGGGGATCACCCGCTGGCCGCCGAGGCGATGGCCCGCTTTCAACCCCTCGAGGGGCGGCTGGCGGTGGAGGTCATCCGCGAGAGCAAGCGGCTGGTGCAGGTCATCGCCATCATCGGCGGGCAGTGGCCGCACACCTCGTTCATGGTTCCCGGCGGGGTCACCGCCATCCCCGACGTTGCCAAGCTGCTCCAGTCGCGCATCATCGTCGAGAACTTCCGCTCCTGGTACGAGAGCGCCATTCTCGGCTGCAGCATCGAGCGCTGGCAGGAGATAGCGAGCCTTGCCGACCTCGACGCCTGGCTTGCCGAGAGCGAGCGGCACCAGGAGTCGACGGTGGGCTTCTTCCTCCGTTTCTGCCGCGAGGCCGGCCTCGACCGCCTTGGCCGCGGCCCCAACCGCTACCTCTCCTATGGCAACCTGCCCCTGCCCGAGGAAACCGCGGTGCAGGGTGTCGACGGGCGGCTGCTGCCGGCCGGCTACGCCGTGGCCACCACCGTGCTGCCGTTCGACCCGCAGCAGATCACCGAGGACGTCTCCCATTCCTGGTATGAGCAGGGCGGCGGCCCGCGGCACCCCTATGTCGGCGCTACCAAGCCCTACGCCTCGGGGCAGAGCGGCCGCCTCTACTCCTGGGTCAAGGCGCCGCGCTATGGCGGCGAAGTGGTGGAGACCGGCCCCCTGGCGGAGAGGGTGGTGGCCGGCGACCCACTCTTCGTCAGCCTGGTCGAGAACGGCGGCCCCAACGTCATGGTGCGGCAGCTGGCCCGTCTGGTGCGGCCGGCCTCGCTGCTGGCGCCGATGGCGCGCTGGCTGGAGGAGACCGCCAGCCATGCCGGCGACAGTTTCTACCGCTCGGTGAGCGGCATTCCCGATGGCTCCGGCGCCGGCCTGATCCAGGCGGCGCGGGGCGCCCTCGGTCACTGGGTGACGGTGCAGGACGAGAAGATCGTCTCCTACCAGATCATCACCCCCACCGCCTGGAACGGCTCGCCCCGTGACGAGAAGGGGCGCCGCGGCGCCTGGGAGGAGGCGCTGATCGGCACGCCGCTGCCCGATCTCGACAACCCGGTGCAGGCCGGCCATGTCATCCGCTCCTTCGACCCCTGCCTGGTCTGTGCCGTGCACTGCCTGACCAGGGGGGGTGGCGGGTCCGCCAGGAGGCGATTATGGTGAGGCGGGCCATTGTCTGCATTGGCAATCGCCTGGTCGCCGAAGACTGCGCCGCGCTGGAGGTCTATGACCTGCTGCGCGCCCAGGCGCTTCCCGAAGGACTGGAACTGGTCGAGGGCGGCCTGGCCGGGCTCGACCTGCTGCCCCTGCTGGAGCGGGGCGGCCGGGTGGTCTTCGTCGATCAGGTGCGCGGCTTCGCCGGCGAGGATGAGATGGTCGTCATCGACCGCGAGGAGATCGTCGCCGCCGTTGGTTCCGGCCACTACGGGCACGAAGCGGGGCTGCCCTACCTGATGGCCGTGCTGCCACGGGTCTGCGAGGGGGAGATGGCCGAAGAAGTGACCCTGGTCGGTCTCGAGGGGCGCTGCTCGGCGCAGACCATCGCCCGGGCCGCGGCCACCAGTCTGGCCATTGCCGAAGGTGGGGGCCCATGCAGCGGCTAAGGGAAAAGACGCGCGAGGAACTGCAGCAGGAGATCGACATGCTGCGCCGCGAGATCAAGGTGGCACGCGAGGCGGCGGAGATCACCTCCGATTTCGTCGTCAAGCAGTTCGAGCAGACCGAGCAGATGCTGCACCGCTTCCAGAGCGCCAACGCCGAGCGCCAGGCGGTGCTCGACGGGGCGACCCAGCTGTCGATCATCGCCACCTACCTCGACGGCACCATCCAGCTGTTCAGCGAAGGCGCCTCGACCCTGCTTGGCTACCGCCCGGCGGAGATGATCAACAAGCGCAACATCCTCTCCCTGCACCTGCCCGAGCAGCTCGACCATTATGGCGAGATGGTCAGCGGCGTCCCCGGCACCCGTCTGCGCGACATGGAGGTCTTCGACCAGTTCGTCAAGCGCCGCCAGAGCCGCGCCCAGGAATGGACCTACGTCTGCCGCGACGGCTCGCATCTGCCGGTGAGCCTGTCGGTGACCAGCCTCTTCAGCTCGGTCGGCCGGGTCGTTGGCTATCTGTTCACCGCCATGGACCTCACCCTGCAGAAGCAGATGGAGCGGGAGCTCATCGACGCCAAGGAGCAGGCCGAGGCGGCCAACGCCTCGCGCGGCGACTTTCTCGCCCGCATGAGCCACGAGATCCGCACGCCGATGAATGGCATCATCGGTATGGCGACGCTGCTCAAGAAGACCGGCCTCGATGCCAAGCAGCTCAACTACGTCGAGAAGGCGCTCAGCTCCGCCAACACACTGCTCGGGCTGATTAACGACATCCTCGACTTTTCGAAGATCGACGCCGGCAAGCTGCAGCTCGAGGCGACGCCCTTCAACCTCGAGGAGATCCTCGGCAACATCGCCAACGTCGTCGGCATGCAGGCCGAGAAGAAGGGGCTGGAGTTCCTCTTCCGCATCGACGGCGGGGTGCCGCAGAATCTCATCGGCGACCCCCTGCGCCTTGGCCAGATCCTCATGAACCTGGCTGGCAATGCCGTCAAGTTTACCGAAAAGGGTGAGGTGGTGATCAGCGTCGCCGCCGAGGAGGTGCGCGAGAACGAGGTGGTCCTGCGTTTTGCGGTGCGCGATACCGGCATCGGTTTGCAGCAGGGGCAGATCGCCCGCCTCTTCTCCGCCTTCAGCCAGGCCGACGACTCGATCACCCGTAAATACGGCGGCACCGGCCTCGGCCTGGCCATCTGCCGCCAGCTCACCGAGCTGATGGGCGGGCGTATCTGGGTGACCAGCGAGCCCGGCCAGGGGACCGAGTTCGTCTTCACCGTCGTCCTGCGCCTCGCCCATAAGGGGACGGTCGCCCTGGACGGGGAGGAGAGCGCCCTCTCTGGCATTCGCGCCCTGGTGGTCGACGACAATGGCGCCGCCCGCGAGGTGCTGTCGGCGATGCTCTCGTCGCTGCGCATCTCCGTCGATACCGCCATCGACGGCTTCTCGGCCATCGCCCGTCTCGAGGAGGCGGTGGAGGAGGGTCAGCCCTACGACCTAGTGCTGCTCGACTGGATCATGCCGGGCATCGACGGCATCGAGACGGCGCGGCGCATCAAGGGCAACGCCCGCCTCGCCAAGGTGCCGGCGATGCTCATGGTCACCGCCAACGGCCGCGAGGAGGCCTATATCGAGGCGGAGAAGGTCGGCCTCGACGGCTTCCTCCTCAAGCCGGTCTACGCCTCGGTGATGTACGAGTCCCTGCTCGACATCCTCGGCGTGGAGACGGTGGTCACCCCGACCCTGGTCGGCGAGCTGGCCGTCGACCCGCGCCTCGTCGAGGTCGCCGGGGCGCGCATCCTCCTCGTCGACGACAACCTCATCAACCAGGAAGTGGCGAGGGAATTTCTCACCGACGTCGGCATGGAGGTGGTGATTGCCGCCAATGGCCAGGAATGCCTCGACGCCCTCGCCGGGGGGAGTTTCGATCTGGTGTTCATGGATATCCAGATGCCGGTCATGGACGGCCTCGAGGCGACGCGGCGCATCCGCGCCCAGGCCGCCTATGCCGAGTTGCCGATCATCGCCATGACCGCTCATGCCATGACCGGCGACCGCGAAAAGAGCCTCGCCGCCGGCATGAACGACCATATCACCAAGCCCATCGACACCGCCGCCCTCTACAAGGTGCTCAAGCGCTGGCTGCGCCACCGCGTCAAGCTGTCGCCGGCAGCTGCTGCCGCAGTCCCGGCCGCGGATGAGGGCGACCTCGCCGGCCTGCCCGAGCTGCCGGGGATCGACCGGATCGAGGCCTTGCGCGTGCTCAACAACAAGGGCGACCTGTTTGTCAAGATGCTCTACGACTTCCGTAAGAATTTCGGTACCCTGCCGACCATGCTGCGTCAGTGGGCGGCGGCCGGCGAGTGGGAGGAGATCGGCAAGCGGGCGCATACCGTCAAGGGGGTCTCCGGCTATATCGGCTCCGTCGAGCTGCAGCGCAGCGCCGAGCGCCTGGAGAACATGGTGCGCAACGACGAGCGCGAGGGGGCCGGGGAGTGCCTGACGGTCTTCATCCATGTACTCGACCAGATTCTCTCCTCGCTGTCGGCCCTGCCGGTGCGCCGCGAGGACCAGGCTGCCGCGCCGCTGGGCGCCGAGGCGACGATCATCAGGCTCGAAGAGGTCGAGGAGGCGCTGCGCGAGATGATCGTCCTGCTGCAGCGCGGCGAGCTGGCGGCGGAGGAGCGGCTTGAGACGGTAGCCGGATTGCTCGAGAACACCAGGTTTGCCGAGCCCTTGCGCGAGTTGGCCGGGTTGGTCGAGGATATCGAGTACGAGCGGGCGGTTGAGGCGGCCAGGGAGCTGCTCGACCTCCTGCGGCAGACTGCGGGATATGGCGATGGAACATAGGGAAAAACCGCGCATCCTCATCGTCGACGACGAGAAGATGAACCTCAAGGTGCTGGCCGACCTGCTGCGCGAGGAATACCGCCCGGTGCTCGCCCGCGACGGCGAGCAGGCCCTGCAGCACGCCTTCGGCGACGCGCCGCCCGACCTCATCCTCCTCGACGTCATCATGCCGCAGCTCGGCGGCTACGAGGTGATCAAGCGGCTCAAGGAGAACGATCGCACCAAGAACATCCCGGTGATCTTCGTCACCTCCCTCGACTCGGTGGTCGACGAGGAATACGGGCTCAAGCTCGGCGCGGTGGACTATATCACCAAGCCCTTCTCGCCGCCGATCGTCAAGATCCGCGTGCACAACCATCTGCGCATCGTCCACCAGTACAAGCTCCTCGACCAGCTCGCCTACCTCGACGGCCTCACCGAGATCTCCAACCGCCGTCGCTTCGAGGAGTATTTCCAGCGCGAGTGGGCCCGTTCGGCCCGCAACGGCACCCCCTTCTCCCTGGCCATGGTCGATGTCGATTTCTTCAAGCCCTATAACGACCACTATGGCCACGCCATGGGCGACCGTACCCTGCAGCGCATTGCCAAGGCCCTCGACCATGCCCTGCTCCGCCCCGCCGATCTCATCGCCCGCTACGGCGGCGAGGAGTTCATCATGCTCCTGCCCGAGACCGACGCCTTCGCCGCCAAGGCGGTGGCCGAGCGGGCCCTGAAGGCGGTGGCGGCCTTGAACATCCCCCATCAGCACTCCTCTGCAGCACCCCATGTGACGGTCAGCATTGGCCTGGTCACCACCCGCATCAACGGCGACATCACTCCCCAGGCTTTCATCGGCGGCGCCGACAAAAACCTCTACCTGGCCAAGGAAGGGGGGCGCAATCGCGTCGTCGCCGGCGTCATCGGCTTCTGATGGATAAGACCGCGCGGTGCCTTGCCGATTTGCCGTTGTTTCCCGGCCCAAAATGCACTAGGATGGCGCCGAATATCTGTGCCTCGTCAACAACCGTCCCGGCGCCCCCGAGGAAGCACGCCGTAACTGCAAGTCGCCTTGCCCAGCCATTACCATCCCATGAGCACCTTCTTTCATCCCACCCATCAGGAACTCACCGACCTCTTTGCCAAGGCGGGCAATGCCCACCGGGCCGGCGAATTGTACGTCGCCGAGCGGGTCTACCGCGAGCTGCTGCGCTACTGCCCCGATTTGCCGCTGCTCCACTATAACCTTGGCCTGGTATACTTTCAGGCTGAGGACTTCGTCCAGGCACAGCACTCCTTTGCCCGGGCGGTGGAGTTGGCGCCCGAGGACGGCGACAGCCGCTTTAACCTTGCCCTGACAGAAAAAAAGATCGGCAACCTTGGTCGGGCTATTGACCATTACCGGCAACTGCTGAAGCAGCAGCCGGACTGTGTCGACGCCCTCTATAATCTCGGCGGTTGTTGCAAGGACAGTGGCCGCCAGGAAGAGGCCATGGAGCTGTACCGCAGGGTGCTGCGCCTTGACCCGGATCACGCCGCCGCGAATTCCAACCTCGCCTTCCTCTGTCACCGCCAAGGGGAGATTGACCTGGCAGTGCACCACTACCGCCGGGTGCTGGCGGTGCAGCCCGACCATGCCGCCGCCCGGCATATGCTTGCGGCGCTAACCGGCGAGGAGCCCGATGCCAGCTCTGACGCCTATATACGCGGCGTCTTCGAGCAATACAGCGACCACTACGAGCATAGCCTCCTCGACGAGTTGGAGTACTGCGTGCCGACAACCCTGCGCCGGCTCCTCGTCGAGGTGCGGCCCGAGGCCCGTTTTCGCCACGGGCTCGACCTCGGCTGCGGTACCGGCCTTGGCGCCAAGGCGTTCGCCGACCTGGTGGAGGTCTTCGACGGTGTCGACCTGTCGCCGAAGATGCTGCAGGTGGCGGCGGAAAAAACGCTCTACCGTCGCCTCCATGCGGCGTCGATCGACGCCTGCCTGGTCGACTGCACGGAGACGTATGACTTCGCCCTGGCCGCCGATGTTCTCGCCTATATCGGCGACCTGCACTCGCTCTTTTCCCTCCTCGCCAGGCGCATGCGGCCCGGGGGGCTGTTCGCCTTCTCCTCCGAGAGCTGGACCGGCGAGGGGCATCACCTGCTGCCCTCGGGGCGCTTCGCCCATGGCGCCGATTATGTGCGGGCCATGGCCGGCGCGGGCGGCTGGCGGGTGCTCGGCCACGCGCGTCAGGGCCTGCGCAAGGAGAAGGGGCAGTGGGTCGAGGGCGACCTGTGGCTCTGTGTGCTCGATGAGCCGCCTGACCGGCAGCGGGAGGCGCGGGGCGGCTGAAGCCAGCCGATCACCAGGTTCAGAAGGGTGGTGGGGAGTGAAACTCGAGCCGCTGGCCGCCTTCGGGGTGGCGGAAGGCGAGGGAGCTGGCGTGCAGGCACATCGCCTCACCCTCGTCACCGAGGCCGTAGAGGCTATCGCCCTTGATCGGTGCCGCCAGGCCGAGGGGGTGAGCGGCGTGGAGGCGGAGCTGGTGGGTGCGGCCGGTGAGCGGGGTGAAGTGGACCCGCGTCAGGCCGCCTTCGCGGCCCAGCCTGCGCCAGCGGGTGATACCGAGCTTGCCCTGCTGCGGGTCGTAGACCTGCAGGGGGCGGCGCTGCGGGTCGAGGCGGAAGTGCAGGCGGATCTCGCCTTCCTCCTCCTCGAGTTCGCCCTCCACGAGGGCGGTATAGCCCTTCTCCACCCGCCCGGCGGCGAAGTCCATGGAGAGCTGGCGGTGCGCCGTGCCGGTGACCGCGAAGACCATCAGCCCCGAGGTGTACATGTCGAGGCGATGCACCGCCGGCTGGGCTATCATCTCCGGCACCTCCTGGCGCAGCCGGGTAGCCACGGAGTCGAGCTTGTGCGGGCCGCGGCCGGGAACGGCGAGCAGTCCCCCCGGCTTGACCACCACCACCAGCTGCCCGTCCTGGTAGAGAATGTCCATTACCTTCCCTCCTCGTCCAGTCCGCAGAGCATGAAACCGAGGATCGGTGCGCATTTTTCCTCGCAAGGTGGACTGAAGCGGCCATGATGGCGGGTGCCGGAGCGGTTCTCGCGGCCCCAGTAGAATTCGCTCAGACCCAGCGGATGCAGGCCGAGGCGGCAGGCGGCGGCAAGGAGCTTGGGGGCGCAGCAGTCGCCGGTGCCGGTGGGCATGTTGCCGGCGCCGAGATATGCCTCGGCCATGGGCAGCTCTTCGCCGCGCGGGTTGGGCAGCCGGTAGAGCCCGTGCAGGTCGAGCATCAGCCGTCGCGACAGCAGGCGCCGCTGGCGGCGCAAGTGGAGGCATTGCTCTGCCGAGGTGGCCTTGTTGTCGAGGGCGCGCCCCATCTCCTTGATGCGCCGTTCGAGAGGGTCGTGGACGCGGGCGAAATCCTCGGGGTCGAAGACCGGCGGCACCCAGCCGGGTACCAGCCAGCGGCCCTCGTACTGCCCGGAGAAGGCGTAGAGGTGACGGGTCTCGCCTTCTGCCGAACGGCACTGGAGCACTCCGAACATCTTGCCCCGCGCCGGGCCGAAGAGGACCTTGGTGGCGAGGGCCGGGTCGCGCCGGGGCTGCTCGCGAAAGAGGTCGACCGTGCCTTCACGGCGCAGGAGTTCCATGAGCCGCAAGGCGGCGGCACGGCTGTCGCCGGGGCCGAGCCGGTGTTCCCGCCGGCAGTGTCGGCAGTAGCCAGCGCAGCCGGCGAGGGGATCATCGCTGTCGGCGGGGAAGGGGAGGGGGGACGGGTTCATCAATGTCTGCAGGGTTGGTGTCATCGCCGGCAGGATACACCCAGCGGCCGCCCATGGCCACGCCTTTGTCGGCATGGCGGCCAACAACGCCTTTTGCAAAGCGGGACAGCGTGGTACTATCGACTGCAGCGGACCCATGGGGGGTGCGTGCTGCAGGAGGGAGGCCGGAGGAACGGATGACAAAGGGCGATGGCAAAAAATACGGTGGCTTCGGCGAACTTGGGCCGGATCGGGTGCTTCATCTGGTGGAGCGGGGGCTGGGGCGGGAGTGCAGCAACCTTTTCCGCCCGCTGAACAGCTACATCAACCGGGTCTTCGAGGTCGAGACCAGGGACGGGCAGCGCCTCATCGCCAAGTTTTATCGCCCAGGCCGCTGGACGGCGGCGGCCATCGGCGACGAGCACCGCTTTCTGCGCCAGCTGGCCGACGAGGAGATTCCGGTGGTTGCGCCGCTGACCCTGGCGGGGGGCAAGACCCTGGCCGAGGACGGCGACCTGCTCTATGCCCTCTTTCCCAAGTGCGGCGGCCGCAGCCGCGACGAGTTCGACGAGGAGGGCTGGCTGCAGTTGGGGCGCCTGCTCGGCCGCATCCATGCCGTCGGCTCACGTAGTCGCGCCGCAAAACGCACGGTGATCGGGCCGGGGGCCTCGAGCCGCGAGCAGCTCGAGTACCTCCGCCTCTGCCCGTCTGTCCCCGAAGACCTGCGTGAAGAACTGCGGCGGACCATCGAGTCCATCCTCGCCACCATCACCCCGCTCTTTGCCGCGGTGAAGAACCAGCGCATCCACGGCGATTGCCACTTCTCCAACATCCTCGAACGCCCCGGCGAGGGGTTCTTTCTCATCGATTTCGACGATATGGCCATGGGCCCGGCGGTGCAGGATCTGTGGCTGCTCCTGCCCGGCACCCCGGGCGAGGCCGCCTACGAACTCGAACTGCTCCTCGAGGGTTACGAGACCTTCCACCCCTTCGACCGCCGGACGCTCAAGCTCATCGAGCCGCTGCGGGCGATGCGCTATATCCACTACATGGCCTGGTGCGCCCGGCAGGTCGAGGCGGACGGCATGACCAGGGCCATCGACGGCTTCGGTGACTGGCACTACTGGCGTCGCGAGATCGACGACCTGCGCGACCAGGAGCAGCGCATCCTTGGCGGCGGGCCACCGTCGGGCAACGAGCTCTGAGCCTCAACGCAGCAGGAGGAGCAGGCGCTGGGCGAGGCTGAGGTTGTTGCTCCGCGCCGTGGCGACCACCGCCGGGAGGTCGATGCCATATTGCTGTGCCAGCAGGGCGAGGCGCTTGCGTTTCTGCGGCAGGCGTTCCCATGGAGCAGCCTGCCGGGTGGCCCAGGCGACGATATTGCCCCGTTCCGGTACTGGCAGATACCACACGGTCGTAAAACTGTCAGCGAGGATATGTTCGATGTGGCGCAGTCTGGGGCGGTTGCCGCTCCACAGGTTGCAGACAGCCACCCCGTCTTCGCCGAGCAGCGCGGTGCAGTTGCCGAGAAAGGTCTCGTCGTAGATGGAGGGGGCCATGCCAATGTCGTCGAAGGCGTCGACGAAGAGGAGATCGTAGACTCCCTCAGCCTTCTCTACGAAGTCTCGACCGTCCCCGGAAAAGATCTCCAGCCGCTCGCTCTCCGGCAGGCGAAAAAAGGCGCGGGCGAGGGCGACGACGCGCTGCGAGGGTTCGACGCAGGTGAGGCGGCATTGTGGGAAGTGGTAGAGGAAAAACTGCGCCAAGGACCCGGCGCCGAGGCCGATCATGGCGATCCGCCGCGGTTCGGGGACCAGCAGCAGGGCCGCGGCCATATAGCGGGTATAGGCCAGCGTCAGGTCCCAGGGCCGCGACAGGTTGATGCGACTCTGCAACTGGCCGTCGGCGAAGTAGAGGCTGCGCAGCTCACCGTTGTCGCGGACCTCGATGCGCATCTCATGGTGTTCCTTGTGGACGAGGGTGCCGGGGGTGTTGGCCATTTCTGCCTGGGAAACGGGACGAGCGTGTCGTCGAAGGTCCCGCCTCCGCTGCTGGTCGCCCCGTGCCGGGGGGCGACCTCTGCGTGCAGGGGCGCCTGCCGGGGGCGACATCTCTTGCACAAGGGGGGCGGGAAGGTCCTTTGCGGTATCCGCGGTCTGCTGCACCCTGTTCTCTCCTGGTCAGGGGTGATGGCGGGCCGCCTTTCTCCAATGACCTTTTTTCCACCCTCAGTCAAGAGCTGAGTGTTTCGAGGGGGGCGGGATGGGGGCAGCAGGGGTGGTTCTTCTCGCCTCTGAGGTGGCGGGGGCTGCCGGACAATGGCGGGGGTGAACTTCACGCCGGTCATGCCGGCGGATGGGGGCAGGCGGCGAAGCATCTTTTTGTGCAGGTGATCCGCCGCTGGGGGCTACGTCATGATAACCACTGTTTACCGTCAACAGCCGAGAATCGATGATGATTTCCTCGGCTCCTCTTCACACAAAGGAGAATTCATGGATAACAGGTGAGCACTCTCCCCTCTTTCCCCTTGCCGAAAGAGGCTTCACGGGATAGGCTGTTGTCCTGTCATGAAGTGTGCGGTCATTCTATCGCCATGAGTATGTGTGGTTTTTGTTGTGTTACTCCGCGGGGCCATCCGGTCAATCCCTGTGCCAGCGGGCGCGATTGCGCCATGGGTGTCCCTGTCAACCATGTCCGGCAGCTCGCGCGATGAACCATGCCCGGTCTCTGGCAGGCCGCCCCGTCTCCGGGAGGTCCGTTTCGCACCTCGGTCACCGGCGTGATGGCGACTGTGGCCGCTCCGCTGAATGTCTTGCGTTTCGGCCTCCCGGCAATGCTCAGAGCGGCTGCTGCAGATGTTTTTCGCAGAGGAAGCGTGCCAGCAATCTCTTGTCGAAATGGTCGTCGGGAAGCTTGCGGCGGAATTCTTCGAGGATCGCCTCTTTCTGCTGCGCCGAGTACATTTCCCATTTCTTCCACAGCACCGATGCGGAGAGGGGGTCGCGGTTGGTCATCGTTCGTCTCCTGCGAGAGTGTTTACCCATTGCGCCATCGAGGTCATGCCTTTTCGATAACGAGCCTCTCCGGCAGGGCGACGCCCTCCGGTCTGGTTGAGAGTGAAGCGAGGAGGTGCCGGCAGAGCCGGATGACCACCGTCGCGGCGAGCAGGGCGAGGGGGAAGAGGATTTGCAGGATGACGGGGACGAGAAGGATAGCGACGAGAATTTGCGAGTGTTCCATGACCTTTCCCTCCATAAGCGATGAGTATGGCCTGGCAGCGGTAGTGACACAGGCCGGAGGCCGCTGTCAGCGGCTGGCGCGCATGATCGGGTGGCAAGGGAGAGCAACGATGACCTAGGGGGCTGCAGGGAGCTTCAGCCGGTCCATCGTCAAAATCACCATACCCCTGTCCGGGAAAGGTTCATATCCTCAACGTTGAGTATTTTTACAGTCATTGTGGGGGGCGACGATGCGCAACTATCTCAAGGCCTATCAGGATGTGTGGCAGGCGGGGTATGTTCTCGAGGAGTCTCTGCAGAAGCAGATCGAGTATCATCTGCTCATCGACAAACATTTGCCTGATACGGCGTCGTTTTTCTATGTGGTCAAGTTCCCCGACGGGCAATACAACTTTCTCGGCAGGCAGCAGGAAGCGGTCTCGGGCTATTCCAACGAAGAGTTCCTGCGACGGGGGGTGAGCTTTTTTCTTGAGAATATCCATCCCGATGAGGTGGATATCGTCCTCAACCATGTCTATCCCGATATCACCTCTTTTGTGGCCAGCCTCGATAAGGGGGAGAGAACGCAGGTGCTCATCCAATATAACTACCGTTTTCGACGTAAAAACGGAGTGTTCGTCAACCTCCTCGAAAATGTCAATGTATTGGCGCTCGATGAAGCGGGGCGGCCCGGGCTGGTTCTCGGCAATGTCATCATGCTGCAGAGCGAGGAAGTCCTCCCCGTGCGCCTGGCGATCAAACGGCTTCGCAAGGCCGATGCGGCCGAGCTCGTTTTCAGTAAGGTCTATTCGCCGCTGCGCGAGGAACACCGGCTGACTGGCAGGGAACTCGAGATTCTTCGCCAGGTGGCCATCGGCAGGACCAGCCGGGAGATTGCCGCGCGGCTCTTCATCAGTCCCCATACCGTCGACACCCACCGCCGCAATCTGCTGAAAAAGTTGGGTTGCCGTTCGGTGGTCGATCTCACCCAGGTAGCCTTTCAAAACGGTCTGTTATAAGCCCTATAGGGCCATGAGGAGCCTGGTGGCGAAGGGGGTATCCCCCCTGCCGGGCTTGACTGTCCGCCGAAGCATTTGGCATACTGAGTTGAGTGACGGGGTTTGTGGAGATGACCCGGCAAAAGGCGGAGTGTACGTGTATGGCTGCTGAAAAAAAGAAGATCCTCATCATGGACGATGAAGAGATGGTGGGGGAAATCGCCTGCCACATGCTGCAATTTCTCGGCTTCGAGGGCGTCTGGGTGGCGGAGGGTGGCGTCGCCGTGGCCGAGTACCAGCGCCAGCTGGAAGCAGGCTGCGCCTATGCGGCGGTCATCGTCGACCTTACCGTGCCCCAGGGTATGGGGGGCAGTGAAGCCGCGGTGCAGATCCTTGCCCTCGATCCGACCGCGAAAATCTTCGTCTCCAGTGGTTTTGCCGGGGATCCGATCATGGTCGAGCACCGGCGTTACGGCTTTGTCGGCGCCATCGACAAACCTTTCGATATGGCTACGGTGCAGCGTCTCCTCGAGGTCCTCTAGCCCCAGCCACCTCCTGGCAGGGGGCTACGCCAACGTTTCCCAACAGTCACTCCGTATCTGTCGATGCGGCTCCTGCATTCATCCGCCTTTTTTTGCCTGGCCGGCACCGGCGCAAGGTTGCCGCAGGTGTTTCGCCATGTCCCAGCCACGGCCAGCGATGGCCTCCAGGCACGCCCTTTCCCTCTCTTCTTCACCTCCCCCTCTCGCCACGAGAAGAGGGGGACGATCTCTTTTTTCATCCAGGTAACTGTTAACGTAAGAGCAACTACTCAGATTGAACATGATATATAAGTGTGCTATTGAATCAGGGTAGATCGCCATATTGTGACGGGAATACCTGGGGGTAAAAAATTGATATGAAAAATTTCTAGTATTGGTAGTATCTTCATGTTTCTTCTCGCATGTAATGCATGTAAATATATGGAAATATAGATATAAGTATGTTTTAGTGGTGAGGTCAGAATTTGCAAGGGTGGTGTCGCCATCGAAGAATATTTATTGTCATTATTGCAGTATCTCTTGGGGTTGATGTCAGTGTTGTGGTTGTTGAGTAGGTGGGTAAAAGAAATTTCTTGGTGAGGGGGGATATGAAAAAATTACTTACGGCAATGGCCTTGGCTGGCACGGTGCTTGGCGGAGGAACTTTCTCCTCTGCCGCTACCGTCCTGTCCCCGGCTGTCTGGGATGAATTTTATTTTTATGGCGCCGGTACGGCGGTGGAAGAGACCTGGGAGTTCGACCTTCCCGCAGGGTACTCGCTCTATGTCACCGATGCCTTCCTCTCCGGCGATCAGTTCGCAGTCTATAACGACGGCGTTCCGCTCGGGCTGACCAGTTATGTGCCGACGGGGGTCGGCGGATATGAAGACCCCCAAGTGGCATATGACTCGGGTCTTTTCAGTCGCGGCGAATTTCCTCTCTCCGCCGGATACTACGGCAATATCAATCTCCTCGTCGAACTCAGCCCCCATGGGTCGGGTGGGGCGTTCATCAAGATCGATCATTCCTCTTTGAGTCCCGTGCCTGAGCCGGCGACCATGGTTCTCCTTGGCGCTGGTCTGCTTGGGTTGACGGCAGTGCGGAGGGAGAAGAGTTCCCGTTGATGGTTCATCTCTAGCGAAGTCACTGTTCGTCGCAATTGCATCCCTGATGCCCTTCGGTCTCGGCGCTTTTTGCTCGAAAGAGCCGGGGAAGGCGTTCGGTTGGCGGTTCAGGGGAGAGGTTTTGCAGAGGGCCTGGCCTTGCCATGTCAAGCTGCAATTATCTGCAACAATACGAAATACAACAGTTATTCGGATAGCAGACATGGGAAACGATACTACTACCACTCAGGAAGGACCGGAATTGAGCCGGAAGGAGATCCTCAAATCGCAGCAAACGATTCTCAAGGACGATATCTGCAGCATGCTCGACAGCTTTCTTATCGGTACCGTGGCTAAGCCGCCTTCGATGTCGGGGCATAACCTGACCACCAAGGTGGACGGCAAGACGGTCACCTTTTACGTGCGCAAAGATATCGTGCCGACAGCCCTGGAGATGAGCAGACGGTATAAGCTCCTCTGGCAGCTCATGCTGCAGCTGTCCCGGGTCAACTGGGAAGTGCTGAAGCTGGAAAACAAGTAGCGCCGTGGTGAACAGCGGGCACAGCAGATGAAATGCGCTGCCGCTGTTCAGATGTTTCCACGTAGATACTTCTAAGTCTTTCAGCGATCCCAGGGGCGGCAAGAAACCTTCGGTGCTTTCCCCCGTGGGCCAGGCCCTGTTAAAACAGCCAGGCCGCGGCCCGGACGGCGGCTGCCGCCCGGGTACTGCGGCAACGGCACGTCTCCCCTTGTCTTCCCGGCCTGCGGCGAGGCCGTGGTGCAGCTGAAGAGATTTCTTCCCGAACTTCCCTTTTCACCCTCGAGTCTGCGCCTGGCCCTGGCCTGCACGCGCATCTTGACTCAGCCCCCATCTTCTCGGTACAGTCCATGACACACAGGGAGGCAGCCTCTGGCGTCAGCCTGGGCTTTGTACTTTTTTCACCAAGGGGCAGAGGCGGGGTGGGTCCGGACGGGCACCGGGCATTCCCCCTTCGCCGCAGGAGACCGTCGCCATCGCTGCCATCATTCCCGCCACACCCGGCCTGCTGCATGTGGTCACCATCCTCACCTACTGCTCGCTGTACGGCGCCCAGCCGATCCAACCGCTGCTCGCCGGCCAGTTTCAACTCAGCCATCTGCAGGCGATTCTCTTTACCACCCTGATGATGGCCCCGCTGGGCATCGCCCCGCTGCTCTACGGCTATCTGCTCGAATCCCACTCGGTCAAGGTGCTGCTGCGCCTCGCCCTCGCCGTGCTGGGCATCCTCGAGCTCCTTTTTGCCATGGCCGGGGACTACCTCACCCTGCTCGCCCTGCGCGGCCTGCAGGGGTTGATGATCCCGGCCATCCTCACCTCGATCGTCACCTATATCAGCTACTCCTCGCCGCGAGAACGGGTTGGCGGCAATATCGCCGTCTATATCGCCGCCACCATCGTCGGCGGCTTTCTCGGCCGCTTTCTCTGCGGGGTCTGTACCGACCTCTTCGGCTGGCGGGTCTTTTTCTTTGCCCTCGGCATCCTCCTGCTGCTCTGCTGTCTTCTCCTGCGCGGCATGGCGCGCGATGTCAAGCTGCAGTACCAGCGACCGAGGGCGGGCGACATCGTCGCGCTGTTGGCCAAGCCGACCTTCATCCGTGCCTACACCGCCATCTTCTGCCTCTTTTTCGTCTTCGTCGGGGTGATGAACTTCCTGCCTTTTGAGCTCAAGCGGCTCGATCCCGGCTTTCGCGAGAGCGGCATCGGCCTGCTCTATCTCGGCTATGGCATGGGCATCGTCGTCTCTCTCAACAGCCGCCGCATCGTCCGCCTCTGCGGTGGCGAGACCAGGGCCATCGCCCTCGGCATCACCGTGTTTGCCCTCGGCACGCTGTGCTTTCTCGCCGAGCACTATCTGTTGATGTTTGCCTCGATGTTCGTCTTCTGCGCCGGAATGTTCACCGCCCACGCCCTGCTCTCCGGCCTTGTCAACACCATGGCCCGCGACAACAAGGGCATCGCCAACGGGCTCTACATGTGCTTTTACTATACCGGCGGCACCCTCGGCTCGTTCCTGCCGGGGGCGGTCTATCACCGCTATGGCTGGGCTGGTTTTCTCGGTCAGCTGCTGATGATGATCGCCGTGGCCTTCCTCCTCGTGCGCCGTCTCAACACCGCCAGCGGCGACTAGTCGGTTCCCTCTTCTTCGATGACCAGCATCTTCTTCCAGGCGCCAAAGCGATAGCGCAGCAGGGAGAGGACGAAGAGGGTGAAGACAAAGAGCAGGACGAACAGCCAGGCCCCCTGTACCGAGAGGTGCAGGTGCTCGATGCCGACATAGACCGGCAGCACCAGGCAGAAGGGTGACACCAGGGCGATGGCGAGCATCATGAAGCGCGTGTCGCCGGCGCCGCGCAGGGCGCCGCTCAAGACCATATAGAGGGCGTCGAAAAAGAGGTAGGCGGCGACAATGGAGAGCAAGGGTCGGCAGAGGGCCAGCACCTCGCTTGTCGCGGAGTCGTCGCCGCTGCCGAGAAAGGGGGAGAGCACCACATCGGGGGCAAGTACGAAGAGCAGGTCGACGGCGAGGATATAGAGGAGCAGCAGGCGGCAGGCGACGACGACGTATTGCCCGGCGAGCCGTGGTTTGCCCCCGCCGAGGGCCTGGCCGACGAGCACGCTGACCCCCTGGGAGACCCCCATGGAGGGCATGAAGGCCAGGGCATTGATGGAGAGGACGATATTGGTGGCCGCCAGCGCCGGGGTGGAGATACGGCCGACGAGGAGGATGAAGAGGGTAAAGGCGAGGATGTCCATGGTGAACTGCAGCGAGCCGGGCACCCCGAAACGCAGCAGGCGTAGAAAGAGCGCCCGGTCGAGGCGGCAGCCCCGCCACACCGCGAAGCGCCGCTCGTTGTTGGCGGTGAAGATGAGCAGGGCGAGCAGCAGCACGTTGACCCCCCAGGCGGAGACGGTGGCCAGCGCCGCCCCGGCGATGCCCAGTTCGGGCAGGCCGCAGCGCCCGTAGATGAGCAGGTAGTCGAGGGGGATGTTGAGGGCGACGGCGAAGGCGGTGATGAGCATCACCGGGCGGGTGATGCCGCGTCCGGTGAAGAAGGTCGCCAGTGACGCCATGGCCACATGCAGCACCGAGCCGTAGCAGAGGATGGCAAAGTAGATCTCCTCCTGGCGCCGCACCTCCGCGGCATGGCCGGCCAGCCTGAAGAGCGGCTCGCTCGCCCAGGCCCCGAGCATGGCCAGCAGCACCCCGGAGAGGAGGGTGAAGAAGATGCCTTGCCACAGCACCAGGCCGATGCGTTTTTCCTCGCCGCGGCCGGTGTACTGGGCGATGAATACCCCGACATAGCCGGCCACCCCGCCGAAGAAGGCGATGAACAGGTAGGAAGTGATGCCGGCGGGCAGTGCCGCCGAGATCGCCTCGATGCTGTAGTTGGCGAGAAAGACGCGGTCGGTGAATTCCATGGCCGTGGTGGCCGAGAGGCTGATCACCAAGGGGAGACAGACGCGCAGCACGTCGCGGTCGAGACCGGGGGGGCTGCGGCGGAGAAACGATGGTACCATGACGAGCACAACACGAAAAAGAGGGAAAGGATGCCGCCGTGATGACGGTGGCGCCAAACCTACCGGGGATACGGGTTCTTCTCAAGAGGAAAAGGAGTGATATGGATTGTTGCGCCGCCATTGCCATCGACAGGGCACAGTGCAGCGGCTGCGGCCTGTGCGTCGCCGTCTGTCCCTACGGGGTCTTTGCCCTTGGCGAGGACGGCCTGCCGCGCCATGATGGCCGGGCCTGTTTTCTCTGCGATCACTGCCGTGCCGTCTGCCCGGCCGGGGCCATCGCCATCGAAGGGCATGCTTCACGCCTCGGTCTGCAGACCGTCGCCGAAAGCGAGCGGGGATGCCTTCCCCGGCCAGCTCTGGCCGAGGAGCTGGTGGCCTTGATGCGGCAGCGCCGCTCCTGCCGCAGCTATCGCCCCGAGCCGCTGCCGCTGGCCATCCTCGAGGACCTGGTGCGCATCGGCACCACCGCCCCCTCCGGCACCAACTGCCAGGGGTGGAGTTTTATCATCCTCCCCGAACGCGCCGATCTCCTCCACTTCGGCAGTCTCTGCGCCGACTTTTTCCGCCGCCTCAACACCCTGGCGGCCTCACCGCCGCTGCGCCTGTGGTCGCGCCTCTTTTACGGCGACGCCCTGGGCCGCTACCACCGCAACCACCGCCAGTCAGTGGCCGAGGCGCTGGAGCAGTGGGACCGCGATGGCCGCGATCTGCTCTTCCACGGGGCGGCGGCCGCCATTCTCGTTGCCGCCCGCCGCGACAGCAGCTGCCCTGGCGAAGACGCCATGCTGGCCACCGCCAACATCATCCTTTCCGCCGAGGCCATGGGGCTGGGCTCATGCCTCATCGGCTTTGCCACCGAGGCCATCCGCCATAGCCCGAAGATACGTGCCAGCCTGCAGCTCCCCGGCGGAGAGGATGTCCATGCGGTCATCGCCCTCGGCTACCCGGCCATCCGCTTCGCCCGCCCGGCGGCGCGGCGGAAGGTGAGCCCACGGGTTGTGCGGCTGGCGGTGGAGCAGCGGCTCGGCTGAGAGATTCGTCACCGTAACGCGGCATGCGTTGCGGGGCAGGGGAACGGCCCTGGCGAGATGCTCCAGGCCCTCGCGCAACCCTTGCATGCCACGGCAGATGCGGTATAAAGAGAACGGTTCCCGTGCGGCTGCGAGAGGGAGAAATGGCTTCTCCCCCTTCACCGGCCGGCGGGAGGCAAGGAGATGCCATGCAGACCACACCCCGCCTGCGGCTGGTGCTGTTTTCCTTCGGCTTCAAATACGGCCCCCCGGTGGACATCAATCTGCTCCTCGATGTGCGCTTTCTCCCCAACCCCTACTGGGTAGAGGAGCTGCGCCCCAAAACCGGCCTGTTGCCCGAGGTCGGCGCCTATGTCCTCGAGAGCGAGGCCGGCGCCCGCTTCCTGGAACTGCTGCTGCCCGCGCTGCGCTGTGCTCTCGAAGAGAGCCTTGCCACCGGGAAAAGGAACGTCCGTTTCGCCATCGGCTGCACGGGCGGCCGCCACCGCTCGGTGGCCCTGGTGGAGCGCCTCGCCGGCCTCCTCGCTATGCCAGGGGTGGAGATCACCGCCTTTCACCGCGATATCGAGCGGGACGGCTGATCGTCGCCGTCACCGTCCCCGCCACCGTGCCCGTTCACCGGCCTCGTCTGCCGCGGCCAGCCTCTTTTCCCCAACACGATTGCGTCATGGAAAAACTCCCCCTCCTCCTGCTCTTTCTCGGCCATGTGGCGGTCGATACCTGCCAGGGCACCCTGCCGGTGGTCCTGGCCAGGCTCAAGGAAGTCTTCGAGCTCAATTATTTTCAGGTGGGACTGGCGGTGATGCTGCTCAATGTCACCTCCTCGGTCATACAGCCCATCTTCGGCATCATCTCCGACCGCTATCGCACCGGCTGGTTCGTGCCGGTGGGGGTGCTGTGGACGGCGGTGGCCATGGGCCTGGTCGGGCTCGCCCCGAGCTATCCCCTGGTGGTGGCCCTGGTGGGGCTGGCCGGCCTTGGCACTGCCGCCTTCCACCCGCGGGCGATGATGGCCGTCTACCTGGTCAGCGGTGAGCGGCGCGGCCTGGGCGCGGCCATCTTCTCCACCGGCGGCAATCTCGGCTTCGCCCTCGGGCCGGTGGTCGGCAGCCTCCTCGTGCTCGGCTACGGCCTCCACGCCACGGTCAGCCTCATCCCGGCTGGCGTCCTGCTCTTCGCCGCCATCGTCTTCTCGCCAGGCGACTACCTGCGGCGCGGCAGCGCCCGCCGCAGTGCCTCGCGCCGTCTCGAGGATGGACGCCGCCTCCCGGTGCCGTGGGTGGCGCTGACCGCCGTCTGTCTCATCGTCACCCTGCGCTCCTGGGTCTATATGAGCACCATCGCCTACCTGCCGCTGCTCTTCAAGGATCGCGGCATCGAGCTTACCTCGGGAAGCCTCATCCTCACCATGTTCCTCGCCGCCGGGGCCATCGCCGGCCTCTTCGGCGGCGACCTCTCCGACAGGTTCGGACGGAAGATCGTCATCGTCGGCAGTTCGCTGCTCTTCCCGCTTCTCGCCGCCGCTCTGCTTCTATCCCATGGGCCCTGGCTGTGGCTGTTCGCCGCCGCGGCCGGCGCCGCCCTGCTCGCTTCCTTCTCGGTGACCATCGTCCTCGCCCAGGAACTGCTCCCCGACAACCTCGGCCTGGCATCGGGGCTCATCCTCGGCCTCGGCTTTGGCACCGGCGGCCTGGGCGCCGCCTTGTCGGGCTACCTCGCCGATCACATCGGTCTGGATGCCACCTTCTGGGTGCTGGCCATGGCGCCGCTCCTCGCCATTCCGCTGGTGACGCTGATCAAAAAGGTGAAAACGCCGGAGATCGCCGTCGGCTGAGCCTTCGCCTACAGGGCGAGGATATCGAGGATGGCGCTGCCGTTGTCGCGATCGACCTTAAGCCAGGCGAACCACGACTCGAGGGTGACATCCTCCCAGGGCAGGCCGACCGCCTGCCACTGGCGCTCGAACTCGGGGAGGTGGTCGCTCAGGGCGGCCTTGAGGGTCTGTTCGTCAGGGCGCTGCGGCAGAACGAGCATATGGGCGAGGAAGTCGGCCAGCTGGACGACCAGGGGATAGCCCTGCAGTCTGTCCCCCGGCAGCGGGTGATGATGGTATTGCAGGGCGGTGACGAGGGTGTCGGGGAACTGCCAGCGCTGCAGCAGGCGACTGCCGACCAGCCCATGGTCGACCTTGAACAATCGGCGCTCCTCCTCGCGCCTGGCGGGGCTGGTGATGCCGTTCAGCCAGATTTTCGGATTGTAGGCCTCGCCATGGGCGAGCAGCATCGCCAGCTTGCCGATATCGTGGAGGAGACCGGCGACGAAGAATCGTCCCGAGGGCAGATTGATATGTTCGCCGATGATGCGCGCCGCCAGGCCGGTGGTGAAGGAATGGTCCCAGAAAGGGTCGAGGTCGTGGCGATAGGCCTGCAGGGTCGGCTGGAAGACCTGCACCGCCGCCTTGGCGAGGACGATGTTCTGCACTTCGCTGAAGCCCAGCACCATCACTGCCGTTTCCAGGGAACTGACTGCCTTTGGCCGGCCGTAAAAGGCCGAGTTGGCGATCTTGAGCACGGCGATGCACATCGCCTGGTCGGGAAGGATCGCCTTGACCAGGTCGTTGGCGGAACTCTCCCCGTCGTTGGTGACCCTGAGCACCTCGGCTACCGTCTGCGGCAGGGGCGGCAAGGCTTCCAGCTGTGCGATGATCGAGTTCGACCCGTTGTCGTCCATGGTGTGCCTGCCCGAAGTGGCGGAGGAGGTTGGCGAGGGCTTGCGGCCGGCCGCCTGCTTGCCTCCGCTCTATGGGGGTAAAGATAGGTCATCAGGGCGGGGAGTGCAAATTTTCAGGGGAAAAAACCTCTTTGCCCAAGCCGCCGAGGCGGCACCGATAGCCGCAGCCCTTGAGAAAAGTGCGGCGAGGACGTACAGTACTGGCAGCGGTGGTGGCTTTAGACCGCCTGCCGCCGACTGGCCCCGCGACCTGGATGGTGCGGGCTCCCGACGCGGCGCCAGCGACCTCACAGATCAGGGGGAGAAACCATGAAGACAGTGCTATTGGCCGGTGCGGCCATGACTCTGGCGGCGGCATGCGCCGCCATGGCGGCGAACAATGCGGTGATCAGCGTGCCGGGCGTGGAGATACGCGCCGACGGCTCCATCTCCGCCCCGGGGGTGGAGATCGGCCCCAGTGGCGAGGTGTCCGCTCCGGGCGTTTCCATAGGCAAGGGCAAGGCCGCCGGCGGCGAAGGGAAGGGGGCGTCCTCGGGGGCGACGATTTCCGTGCCCGGGGTGTCCATCGAGCCGGGAGGCAATGGCGACGGCGACGTTGTCATCACCGCCGACGGCGGCAACATCAACACCGCTGTCTCCAGCCAGAACCTTCTTGTGCGCGGCGACCACAATACCTTGAACGGCGCCGGGCCGGTACTGACCCTGACTGTCGAAGGCAGCCACAACAAGGTGGAGTTGCGTGACGGGGTCAAGCGCATCGTGGTCAGCGGCGACGACAACGTCATCATCTACCCCAACAAGGATGCCAAGGTCGAAGACCACGGCAAGCGCAACCTCTTCCGCAAGGGGTAGGCGGGGGTGCTTCTTGGCCACCTGACGAGGCTTTTCCTGCTATTCTGCGGCTTCGCGCTGCTTTTTCTCGCTGGTTGCGCGCCATCGCCGCATCCTGCCGCAGGTGGGGGGCCGGCACCGGGGGGGCGGACCTATACGGTATGGATGCTCTCCGATATCCAGCCGCCAACCAGGGAAGAGCGTATCCGCTTTGAGCGCGCCATCGCCGATGTCAAGGGCCTGGGCATACGCATCGACATGGCGGTGATCGCCGGCGACCTCCTCAAGGCGCGCAGCGGCGACGAGGCCTTCGCCTGGTTTCTCGCCACCCGTGCCGCGGCCCCGGTGGCCCACTGGTACGAGATCGCCGGCAACCACGATCGCCGCTCGGCGGCAAACTTCGACAAGTATTTCGCCCGGCCGCAAGCCTATGGCGTCCGTTTCGGCAACGTCCTCATGCTGCTTCTCTCCGACACCCAGCCCAGCTCGGCGACGGAGATCGCCGACTCCTCTTTTCAGTGGTGGCGGCGCATGGTGCTTGAAAATGTTGACAGCATCCTCCTTACCGTCAGCCACGGCCAGCTGCAGGGCAGCGGCCTGCTCGGGTCGATGTTCGCCAGCCGGGTGATCGTCGATTCCGACCGATTCGAAGAGGTCTTGCGGCAGCGGCCGGTGAGCCTGTGGGCTTCCGGCCATTCGCACCTGCCGCACCACCTGCCGGGGACCTTCGCCTGCCGCGAAGAGCTCGGCGGCACCTGCTTCATCAACGTCAGCGCCATCGATGCCGGCCTCTTCGGGGCCAGCGAGTCGCGTCTGCTGATCTTTCACGAAGGCTCGTCGCGCCTCACCATCCGCTCCCGCGACCATGACCGCGGCCGCTTCAACGACGACCTCGAACTCGCCCTTACCCTGCCGCGCCCCTTCGTCTACCCCTCCGGAGAGCCGGAGGTTCTTCCCGGCCTTTGAAACTGGCCGGTCTTATGCCGCCAGGCCCTGGGCCTCCTTGAAGCGCACCAGCTCGGTGAGCAGCTCGCAGGTCGGGGTGGCCACGCCCAGCCTCCTGCCCTGGCTGACGACATAGCCGACCAGGGCGTCGACCTCGGTGGGTTTGCCGTTCTCCACGTCCTGGAGCATGGAGGCGCGGTGGTTGTAGGTAACGGGCAGCAGGGTGGTGTAGAAGACCTCCCGGTAGGCGGCGGCGCTGGCCCAGGGGGTGCGGCCGCCGAGGGCGTCGATGACGGCGAAGGTCTCGTCCATCACTTTGTCCATGATGCGTCGCGTCTCCTCCCGCTCCCCGAGAAGCCCGTAATGCACCCCGAGGATGGCGCCCAGGGGGTTGAGGGCGCAGTTGTAGAGGAGCTTGGCGAACAGCGAGGGGTTGATGTCGGGCACCGCCACAGTGGGGTGGCCGGCGGCGGCCAGGGCTTCGGCGAGGCGGGCGGCGGTCGCGGGGATGACTGTGCCCCCGCTCGGCCCGACATGGATGGCGTCGGCGCAGACGGTGATGTTGGCCACCCCCGGGGCGGACAGGGCAAAGCCGGTGATGACCCGCGCCCCGAGGCTTCGTTCGGGGCCGAAGGCGGCCACGACGCGCTCGACATTGCCGCAGCCGTTCTGCATCGACACCACCACTCCAGCCCTCTCGCCAAGGGTGGCGATATCGGCCACCGCGGCCTCGGTGTCGTAGGCCTTGGTGGTGAGCAGCACGTAATCGTACGGGCCGCGGCTCTCGCCAAGGCTGGCCAGGGGGTGGCAGTTTGCCGGCGGGGCGGTGAAGTCGCCAAAGATGCCGGTGACGCGCAGACCGGAGGTGCGGATGGGCTCGAGAAAGCGGGGACGGAGCAGGAGATCGACCTGGTGGCCGGCCGCGGCGAGCATGGCGCCGAGGGCCTGACCGAGGGCCCCGGCACCGTAGAAAAGGATGTTCATGGGCGTTTCGCTGAAGAGGAGGTTGCCGGTAATGAGGCGCGCCGCCAGCAGCACGCCGCAGGAAGGGCTAGCTTTACCCGTCGGCGGGGGCTTTGTCAATGTGCCTGGAATGGGCCAAACGGTCCGGGGAAAGTGGATTTTTTGCTTGCCGGGCTGCCGCTCTTGCTTATCTTACCCACCATGACCGCGCCGGGGCCGGGGAGTCAAAGCCTGTGGCGAGGAGCTGGCACAACTGTCACCGGCGCCATTGGCGCCGCATCTTTTTGGTGGAGAACGTCAATGCGATGGTTCAAAAAGAAGACCCTGACCTCCCTGGCCAGGACCTGTGGCTGAGCGGCCAAGATCGGTCCGGCGGCTCTGTCGGACGCACTCAAGGGCCTCGATTTCAAGCGTAACGCCAACCTCCTCGTCGGTATCGAGACCTCCGACGACGCCGCCGTCTACCGCATCAGCGACGAGGTGGCGATGATCAACACCGTCGACTTCATCACCCCGCCGGTGGACGACCCCTACTGGTTCGGGCAGATCTCCGCCGCCAACTCCATCTCCGACGTCTATTCCATGGGCGGCAAGCCGTTGACCGCCCTGAACCTCGTCATGTTCCCGGCCAAGAAGCTCGACATGGGCATCCTCCGCGACATCCTGCGCGGTGGCAATGACAAGGTGATCGAGGCCGGGGCCAGCCTCGCCGGGGGGCACTCGGTGGATGACAACGAGCCCAAGTACGGGCTGTGCGTCAGCGGCGTCGTCCACCCGCAGCATATCATCACCAACGCCGGGGCCAAGCCGGGCGATTCGCTGGTGCTCACCAAGCCGCTCGGTTCGGGGGTGCTGTTCAACGCCACCCGCGCCGGCAAGTTCAGCCCCCGCGAGTTGGAGCGCTCGGTATTGCCGGTGCTCGCCGCCTTAAACGGCTCGGCCATGGACAAGGCCCTGGCTTACGACCTGCACGCCTGCACCGACATCACCGGATTCGGCCTGCTCGGCCACCTGCTCGAGATGGCGGTCGGCTCGGGGGTACAGGCGGTGGTGGACTATACCGCCCTGCCATTTTACGAGGGGGCGCTGTCGATGTACGAGCGCGGCCAGACCACCGGCAGCAACCAGGCCAACCGCCAGCTGGTGGCCCGCTACCCCATGCTGGTCGAGCGGGAGCTCCGGAAGAGCGAGGAAGAACTCCTCTACGACCCGCAGACCTCGGGCGGGCTGCTGCTCGCCCTGCCCTCCGATCAGGCGAGGCGGCTGCTGGCCGACCTGCACGGTATCGGCATCGGCCGCGCCTCGCTGATTGGCGAGCTCGTCGCCGGCTCACCAGGAGTGGTCATCCGTTAGGGGCGGCGGGGTCGTCGCCGGCCCGGCCGCGCCCCCGTACCTCCCTGGCAAAGCGGCTGTATTCCTGGTCAAAGCCGGCAAGGTGCTCGGTTATCCAGTTGCGCATGATCTTCATCAGCGAGGTGGAGAGTACGACGCGGTCCTCCTGCACGTCGCGGGTGATGGCGGAGATCTTCTCGCGGAAGATGTGGTGCTCCTGGCGGTGCCGCTCGAGATCCGGATAGTCAAGCAGTTCCAGGTAGTGTTCCTCGGCGTCGAAGTGCTCAAGGGTGTAGGCGAGCAGGGCGGCGAGGACCCGCTTCCTGGTCTGCCCGGTGACTTCCGGGGTGTCGTGCAGCAGCGACTCGTGCAGCAGATTGTAGTGGTGCAGCAGCAGCCGGTGCTGCTCATCCAGTTCGCGGTGGCCGACACTGAGGTCTTCGGTCCATTCGATTCTCGACATATTCCTCTCCTTTCGCGGTCCCTGGCTGATACAGCGCGAATCGCTCCGCCCCGAGTTGTCCTCTAAAGATATTTCGTGACATTGGCGACGGCAAGACGCTTCTTTTTTTTTCAAAGTACGGTATATAGAGGGTGATACTCGGCATGGCGGCGGATTACAGTCCTTTTGGACTGGGGTCGTCTGCCTCGGCCCTACTGCGCCATAGCCCGGCCAAGGTGCCGTGGCTGCCTTTCGGCCGCACGTCTTGCCCCGGCCTCGCTTGGGGAAGACGGTTGCCCGCCGAACCGCACGCGGCCGACGGCATGCGGCAAGCCGCCTTTGCCCGACAGTTCCATCGATGCGTTGCCACGTCAGCTAACCTCAGCATAGAGAAGGAGCACGGGCCGATGAACACGCACCTGGCTGGAATCTTCCCCCGTTCCGGGGGCCTCGAGGCGAGAAGGTCGACGACGCTGACCCTGACCATGGCGCTGCTCGCCCTGCTTGCCGTCGCCGGCATCGTCGCCGGCATCCACTCCCTGGTGGCGGGGCATGAACACACCTTCGGCGTCAGCCGCGGCGTGCCCTGGGGCATCCTCATCGCCACCTACGTCTTCTTCGTGGTCATCTCTACCGGCCTGTGCATCGTCTCCTCCATCGGCCATGTCTTCGGCTTCAAGGAGTTCATGCCCATCGCCAAGCGGGCGGTGTTCCTGTCCATCGTCAATATCTCCACAGGCTTTCTGGTCATCGCCTTCGAGATCGAGAGCTCGTGGCGCATGGTGGTGGGCAATGTCGTCGGCGCCAACCTGACCTCGAACATCTGGTGGATGGGCACCCTCTACGGCTTCTACCTGGTGCTCATGGTGGTCGAGTTCGTCATGCTGCAGAAGGGGCGGCACGGGCTCGCCTCCGCCTGCGGTCTGGCCGTATTGCTGACCGGCATCGCCGCAAACTCCAACCTTGGCGCGGTCTTCGGCCTGCTCAACGGGCAGTGGTTCTGGCAAGGTCCCTATATGCCCATCTATTTCGTTACCTCGGCGGCGACCTCCGGCGCGGTGGCGATCATCTTCTATACGGTGCTCGCCTACAAGGTCAACGGCTGGCAGATGAGCGAGGCGATGAAACAGTCGCTGGGCAGTGTCGCCAGGCTGGCGGTGCTGATGCTGGCGATCATCGTCTTCTTTACCTTCTGGCGGACCGTGGCCGGGGTCACCGGCAGCGCCCCCGGCAGGCACGAAGCCCTGCTCGCCCTGCTCAACGGCCCCTACCGGTTCAACTTCTGGGCCGGCGAGGTGCTGCTTGGCCTGGTGCTGCCGCTGGTGCTGCTGCTCGCCACGAGAGGGCGTAATATCAACGTGCTCTTCGTCGCCACGCTCATCGCCATGGTCGGCATGTTCTTCATGCGCTACGACCTGGTGATCCTCGGACAGCTGGTGCCGCCTTACCATGGCATGGGGCTGGTCGACTACCCCGAGTTCTACTCCTATTCGCCGACCCTGCACGAGCAGCTGGTGGTGGTCGGCGGCGCCGCCTTCTGCGGCCTGTTCTTCCTGCTCGGCGAGCGCTTTTTCCGCGGGCATCTCGTCGATTCGCACTGAGCATGCGGCGAGATGGCGTAGGGGCTGCACCCCCTCGCCCGGCCGCCCAAGGCAACCAGGGAGGTGTTCATGAATGACAAGGATGTGCAGCGACGCGAAGAACTCGGGCCGGATCGGCGGCAGGAGATAAGCTCGCTCGAGAGAAGGGCCCTGCTCAAGCTCGGCTTTGCCATCAGCGGTGTCTTTCTCGGCGGCTCGGTTCTCTCTCTGGTGTCGGTGCGGAAGGCGGATGCGGCCGGTGCCCCGGTCATCGGCGGGTATCCTTACAACCCCCACTACACCATGGTTATACGCGAGCGGCACTGCATCGACTGCGAGCTCTGCAAGGAGGCCTGCGTCAAGACCAATGGGGTGCCGGCCTACGGCTATCGCACCACCATCCTCGAGAAGCGTCGCGCCCTGGAAGAAGGCAAATTCGAAACCACCTTTATGCCGGTGTTGTGCAACCACTGCAACAACCCACCCTGCGTACGCGTCTGCCCGACCACCGCCACCTGGAAAGACAAGACCACGGGCATCGTCGGCATTTATCGGCCCTCGCTGTGCATCGGCTGCAAGACCTGCATGACCGCCTGCCCCTATAACGCCCGCTATTTCAACGAGGAGAGGCGGGCCATCGACAAGTGCGATTTCTGCTTCGCCTCGCGCCTCAGTAAAGGCGAGAAGACCACCGCCTGCGCCGCCGCCTGCCCAGCCGATGTGCGCGTCTTCGGCAACCTCGCCGACCACGGGGACCGGGTCTACCGGCTGCTGCATGCCCCGGAGACGCTGATCTGGGTGTTGCGCCCGGAAACCGGGGCGGTGCCCAATGTCTTCTATGTCAACACCTGAGGCGGCGTGCGGCGCAACATGGCGCGGCAGGGCCGCGTCGCACCGCGAACCATAATGGGGGAGAAAACGATGAGGATCTGGTTGGGAGTGTGGACACTGGCTGTGGCGCTGCTGATCCATCCCTTGTCGAACGCGGCCGACAAGGGTGGGGGGAAGGCTGCCGAGCCCTACGACGAAGACACCTACGGGCCGGAGGCGCCTGTTGTCTGGGTGAAGCCGGTGAGAAGCGTTATCTTCGAGCACCGCGTGCACACCATGGATGCCGGGCTCGACTGCGCTTCCTGTCATGACGACCTCTTCGAGATGAGCAGCGGCGAGGTCGCCGAGAAGGACGACTTCACCATGGCCGCCATCTACCAGGGGAAATACTGCGGCTCCTGCCATGACGGCTCGACTGCCTACAACGCCAACACCCGCTGCACCACCTGCCACATCGGGGTGCGCGGCCATCAGCGCCTCGAGAGGGCTCAGGCCGAGAAGGGACGGGCGAAATAGCAGAGAGGAACTGAACAATGCCGAAAGGGGGGAGGGGCGATACCGCCTTCTCCCCCCTTGTCGTTGGTGATGTGGTTGCCGTAACACCTCGCCGGCTCAGCCAAAGCGGCCGGTGATATAGTCTTCGGTGAGCTTGTGGCGGGGGTTGGTGAAAATGCGCTCGGTGGGGCCGACCTCGATGAGGTCGCCGAGATGGAAATAGGCGGTGCGCTGCGATACCCGCGAGGCCTGCTGCATGGCGTGGGTGACGATGACGATGGAGTACTGGGTGCGCAACTCGGCAATGAGCTCCTCCACCTTGGCGGTGGCGATGGGGTCGAGGGCCGAGCAGGGCTCGTCCATGAGGATGACCTCCGGGCTGACGGCGATGGCCCGGGCGATGCAGAGTCGCTGCTGCTGCCCGCCGGACAGCCCGGTGCCCGGTTCGCGCAGGCGGTCCTTGACCTCCTCCCATAGCCCGGCCTTGTGCAGCGAGGTCTCGACGATCTCGTCCAACTCGTTCTTGTCTTTGGTCAGACCATGAATTCTTGGTCCGTAGGCTACGTTATCGTAAATGGATTTTGGGAAGGGATTCGGTTTCTGGAATACCATGCCTACCCTGGCCCGCAGGGGCACCACGTCCACTGACGGGTCGTAGATATCGATGCCATCGAGGCGGATCTCGCCTTCGACGCGGCAGGCGCCGACAGTGTCGTTCATGCGGTTGAGACAGCGCAGGAAGGTGGACTTGCCGCAGCCCGAGGGGCCGATCATCGCCAGTACCTGGTTGCGGCCGATATCGATGCTGACCTTGCTGATCGCCTGCTTGCCGCCGTAAAAAACGTCGACGTCGCGGCAGGTCATGCGTGGCTCCTCGACAAATGGGGTGCCGACGGTCTTCCGCTCCTGCGGACTGGCGTCGCCGAGCCTCTCCTGCAGGCTTGCGGCTTTGCCGCCGTAAAGGGGAAAGGTTTGTTCGGTCATCCGGTACACTCCTGCTTCCATGGTCTCTTCACCTGTACTCTCTGTCAACGGTGGCGCCCCGGTGGCGAGGGGACTTGTCCCCACCTCGCCAGCGGGGCGGTATCGGTACTGCTTGCCTCGGTTATTTCATAGCCATCGGGGTGAGCTTGGATACGACTTCCGCCATCTGCTTGCGCTCGGCGTCGGGCATGGCGATGAGGCCCTTGTCGGCCAGGTAGCCGTCCTTGCCCCAGGCCTTGTCATTGGTGAACTCGGCGAGGAAGCCCTTGATGCCGGGAATGACTTCGACGTGGGCTTTCTTGACGTAGAAGAACAGCGGCCGCGACACCGGGTAGGAGCCGTCGGCGATGGCCTCGTAGCTGGGGCCTTTGCCGTCGATTACCGAGCCTTTGATGACGTCGGCGTTCTGGTCAAGGAAGGAGAAGCCAAAGATGCCCATGGCTTTGGGGTTGGCCTGCAGCTTCTGCACGATGAGGTTGTCGTTCTCGCCAGCCTCGACATAGGCGCCATCCTCGCGGATGGTCTGGAAGACCTTGGCGAAGGCCTTGGCATCGGCTTTCTTCATCGCCTTGAGGCTGTCGATCTTTTCAGCGCCCACTTCCATGACCAGCTCGACGAAGGCGTCGCGGGTGCCGGAGGTCGGCGGCGGGCCGAGCACCTCGATCTTGCTGTCGGGCAACTCGGCGTTGATTTCTTTCCAGGTCTTGTAGGGGTTGGCGATGAGCTTGGCGGGATCCTTGGGGTCGGGTACTTCCTTGGCCAGGGCGAGGAAGATGTCCTTACGGCTCACCTTGAACTCCGGCGCGGCCTTGGCGTTGGCGAGGACGATGCCGTCATAGCCGATCTTGACTTCGACGATCTCCTTGACGCCGTTGTCGGCGCAGGCCTTCATTTCCGACTCCTTGATGGCCCGCGAGGCATTGGAGATATCGGGGTGGTCCACACCGACGCCGCCGCAGAACAGCTTGAAGCCACCGCCGGTACCGGTGGATTCGATCTTCGGGGTCTTGGCGCCGCTCGATTTGCCATACTGCTCGGCGACCACGGTGGCGAAGGGGTAGACGGTGGAAGACCCGACGATGGAGATATAGTCCCGCGCCGCCATGGCGGGGCCGGCCATGAGAATCGTCAGTCCAGCTGCTGCTACAAGGTGAGAAACGTTCATTGCTGCTCCTTTTTGAAATGGTGGGGTTAATGCCCTTTGGGCGTTAATGGTATGCCCGTATTAGAATCACCCTGTGTTAGCGTTCGGTTACCATTTTATTTCGAATCGCTTACGAAGGTAGATGGCAAGGCTGTTCATGGTCATGAGGAAGGCGAGCAGGATGATGATCGCCGCCGAGGTCTTTTCGGTGAAGCCGCGCTCCGGGCTGTCGGCCCAGAGGTAGATCTGCACCGGCAATACCGCCGCCGGGTCGCCGATCGAGCCGGGGACGTCGGCGATGAAGGCTACCATGCCGATCATCAACAGCGGCGCCGTCTCGCCCAGGGCGTGGGCCATGCCGATGATGGTGCCGGTGAGCATGCCGGGCAGGGCCAGCGGCAAGACGTGGTGCACCACCGTCTGCATCTTCGACGCGCCGATGCCAAGGGCTGCCTCGCGAATCGACGGCGGCACCGACTTGAGCGCGGCGCGGCCGGCGATGATGATCGTCGGCAGGGTGAGCAGGGCCAGAACCAAGCCGCCGACGATGGGGGTCGAGCGCGGCAGGCCGAAGAAGTTGATGAATACCGCCAGACCGAGCAGGCCGAAGATGATGGATGGCACCGCCGCCAGGTTGTTGATGTTGACCTCGATGAGATCGGTCCACCTGTTCTGCGGGGCGAACTCCTCGAGGTAGATGGCGGCGGCGACGCCGACCGGAAACGACAGCATCAGCGTGATGGCCAGGGTGAGCATGGTGCCCTTGACGGCGCCGAGGACGCCGGCCAGCTCCGGCTCGCGCGAGTCGCCGCCGGTGAAGAAGGCGGTATTGAACTGCGTCTCCAGGCGGCCCTGGGAGGCGAGGGTGTCGAGCCAGGAGAGCTGCCGGTCGTTGATGCGGCGGTTTTCCTCGGGGAGGTTGCGGTCGATTTTGCCTTTTTGCAGCATGTCGACATCGTCGTCGGCGGGCAGCCACACCTGCTGCCTGGTGCCGATCAGCCTGGGGTTGGCGAGGACCATGTCGCGCAGCTGGTAGGCGGCTCCGCTGCTGAGCAGGGAAAAGAGCTGCCTCTTGTCGCGGCGGTCGACGACCTCGGGGAAGGCCTCCGTCAGGGCCTGCTTGACCAGGGCGGTGTAGTCGGCGGCGGCGAGGTTCTCCTTGACGAAGTGCTTTTCGGCGAAGTCGATGTCGAGCATGATGTTGGCCCGTACGAAGGCGCTGTGCCCCTCACGGACGATATGGAAGAAAAGCAGGGCGATAAAGGCCAGCGACAAGGCAATGGCCCCCAGGCCGATGCGCTGGAACCACTTGTCGGTGCGGTAGCGCCGCTTGAGGTCGCTGGCCGGGGCGAGCAGATTTGGACTGGCGTTCATGGCAGTGTTGGTTCCGTTGTCATTCATAGTGTTCGCGGTAGCGGCGCACGACGCGCAGGGCGATGAAGTTGAGGATCAGGGTGAAGAAGAACAGCAGCAGGCCGAGGGCGAAGGCGGCCAGGGTCTTGGGGCTGTCGAACTCCTGGTCGCCGACCAGCAGGGTGACGATCTGTACGGTCACCGTAGTCACCGCCGCCAGGGGGTTAACCGAGAGGTTGGCGGACAGCCCGGCGGCCATGACGACGATCATCGTCTCGCCCACCGCCCGCGAGATGGCGAGCAGGATGGAGCCGACGATGCCGGGCAGGGCCGCCGGCACCACCACGTGGCGGATGGTCTCGAAGCGCGTTGCCCCCATGGCCAGCGAACCGTCGCGCAGCGACTGCGGCACGGCGTGGATGACGTCGTCGGAGAGCGAGGAAACGAAGGGGATGATCATAACCCCCATGATCAGACCTGCGGCCAGGGCGCTTTCCGAGGCCACCGACAGGCCAAGCATGGCGCCGAGGTCGCGGATCGCCGGGGCGACGGTAAGCGCTGCGAAGAAGCCGTAGACCACGGTGGGGATGCCGGCGAGGATCTCCAGGGCCGGCTTGGCCCAGCTGCGCAGGGTCGAGGCGGCGTATTCCGAGAGGTAGATGGCCGAGAGCAGGCCGACGGGGATGGCCACCGCCATGGCGATGGAGGCGATGAGAAAGGTGCCGACGAAGACCGGCACCGCCCCGAAGGCCCCGGACGACCCCACCTGGTCGGCGCGCATGGCGATCTGCGGGCTCCACTGCAGGCCGAAGAGGAAGTCGCTCGGCGATACCGACTGGAAAAAACGCAAGGCCTCGAAGACTATCGAGAGGACGATGCCGATGGTGGTCAGCACGGCGACGGTGGCGCAGCCGAACAGCACCACCCGCGCCATACCCTCCACCAGGTTCCTGGCGCGCAGGTCCTTGTCGATGCGGCCCAGCGCCCACCAGCCGGGCAGCAGACAGGTGAGTAGCGCGATCGCCACCACCAGGTTGCGCACCCCGTGCAAGTGGCTGAGGTAGCTCCCTGCCGCCGCCTCCACCGCCGGGTTGCCGCCACTGGCGGTGAAGCCGCCGAAGGCGACGTTCTTGATCTCGTTGATGACCAGCGACAGCTCGTTGGCCGGAAGGTTGCGCAGCGCTTCCGGCAGCCCGGCGGCGACCATGGCGGTGATGACCTGCTCTTCGCAGGCCATCCACACCAGGAACACGGCAAGGCCCGGCAGGGCGCAGCACAGGGCGACGAACACCCCGTAATGGCTGGGCAGCGAGTGCAGCTGGCGCAGGCCGCCGGCGGCGCTGGCCACCCTTTCGGCACGGCGCTGGCCGAGGAAGTAGGCGGCGACGGCGAGGAGGAGGATGGTGGGCAGAAGTGAGGTATAGAGCATGGCGCGCCTGTAGGGATCAGTGGGCCCGGGTGATGGTGCCTTCCACCAGGTAGATGATCTCCTCGGCGATATTCACCGCCCGGTCGGCGATGCGCTCCAGGTGGCGGCCGAGGAGATAGGTATTGATGTGGTAGCCAGGGTGCTCCGGGTCGTTTCTGATCCGCTCCTTGATGTCCTGGTAGCAGCGGTCCTTGAGCTGATCGACCTCGTCGTCGTCGAGAAAGAGCGATCTGGCCAGGGCGACGTCGCCGGCCACCAGGGCGTCGATACTCTTCTTGAGCATCAGCACCGCCTTCTCGCTCATCAGCGAAAAGTCGTACGGCACCGCCGAGGCGTGTTTGAACTTGGAGATGTTCTGCACCCGCTTGGCGATGGAGACGGCGATGTCGGCGATCTGCTCCATCTCGCTGTTGATCTTGATGACGGTGACGAGGAAGCGCAGGTCCTTGGCCACCGGCTGATGCAGGGCGAGGATCTTCAGGCAGTCCTCTTCGATGTCGATCTCCAGGTCGTCGACCTCGTAGTCGGAGCGGATGATCTCCTCGATGAGGGTGCGGTCCCGGCTGGTGATGGCCTGGGCGGCCTTGCGGACCCGCTCCTCGACCATGGCGCTCATCATCAGCAGTTTCTTGTTGAGGCTGGTCAGCTCGTGGTGAAAGGTGAAATGGTGTTCCATGGGATAGATAATCTCCGGGAGGGCAGTGGCGGGGAGAGTGCCGGACTATGCACGGCTGGCGATGTTGCTGGACAAGGTAGAGGAGCTCTGTTTGCCTTCCGTTAGGGGATTGTTACAAGAGTGTTAGAAGCGGGGGAGGGGGCTTGCGGCCTGGTCGAAAATGGTACAGGATAGGGGTGTTTCGGAGTTGACCCGGCCGTTGCGCCCCACACTGCCTGCCAGGCGGTCGGGGACGGGATACGGCCTGAACCGTGTGGCGGCGTTTGTTTGAGGCACGCTGCCGCAGAATTACCGCTCAAGAGAAGGTATGGCAAAAATCACTGTCCTGGTGGTCGAGGATGAGGCCGAGATTCAGCAGCTGGTCAGCTACAACCTGATCCGGGCCGGCCTTAACGTCACCTGCGCCGACTCCGGCGAAGAGGCCCTGGCGCGGCTCAAGGCCGAGAAGATCGACTGCGTCCTCCTCGACCTGATGCTGCCCGGTATGAGCGGCAGCGAGGTCTGCGCCGTCATGCGCCGTGGCGAGAGCAACCCGATGCGCGCCATTCCGGTGATCATGCTCACCGCCAAGGGCGAGGAAGAGGATATCGTCGCCGGCCTCGATTGCGGCGCCGATGACTACATCACCAAGCCCTTCAGCCCCAAGGTGCTCATCGCCCGCATCAAGGCGGTGGTCAAGAGGGCGGTGGCTGACCGGGGAGCGAGCGTCGAGGAGCGTAAGACGGTCATCGTCGTCGACGGCCTGGAGATCGACAAGGGCCGCCACGAGGTGCGTCTCGGCGGCCTCCCGGTGCAGTTGACTACCACCGAGTTCGGCATCCTCTCGCTGCTCGCCGAAAAGACCGGCTGGGTCTTCACCCGTCAGCAGATCATCGACCATGTGCGTGGCTACGACTTTCTCATCACCCCGCGGGCGGTGGATGTGCAGATCTTCGGCCTGCGCAAGAAGCTTGGCGAATACGGGCGGATGATCGAGACGGTGCGCGGCATCGGCTACCGCTTCCGCTCCACCCTGGAAGAGAAGGGATAAACGACCATGAACCCGAGAAAGCTGATCTGGCAGATCTTCCCCGCCAATGTCCTCACCCTCTTCCTGGTGACCATCGCCCTCAGCTGGTACGGTGTCGTCGCCCTGCAGGAGTTCTATCTCCACGACACCGAGAGCGATCTCGAGGCGCGGGCGCAACTGGCCGCGCCGCGTATCCGCGAGTTCCTCCGCGACCACCGCCACAGCGAGCTCAAGGAGTACTGCATCCAGGCCGGACGCAGCTCGGGGACGCGCATCACCGTCATCGCCCCGGACGGCGCGGTGGTCGCCGATTCCAACGAGGACCCGGGTACCATGGAGAACCACCGGCAGCGGCAGGAGATTGCCGAGGCGTTTCAGGGAAATGTCGGCGTCTCGAGGAGGTACAGTAAAACCCTGCAGGAGAATCTCGTCTATGTCGCCCTGCCCTTAACCGGCATCGGCATCGAGCGCGACCGCGGCCTGGCGGACAAGCGCGCCGATGCGGTGCTGCGCGTCTCGGTGTCGGTGGCCGCCCTCGATGCGGCCATGCAGCGCATCAAGACTCGCCTCTTCTTTGGCTCGGTGGCGGTGCTGGTGCTGGCCGGCCTGGTCAACCTCTTTATCTCGCGCAATATCACGCGGCCCCTGGAGCAGATGACTGGCATCGCCGAGCGCTTTGCCGCCAGCGACTTCAGCGTACGCATGCTGCCCAAGGTCAAGCGCCGCGCCTCAGTGGAAGTGGCCACCCTGGCGGCGGCCATGGACCGCATGGCCGAGCTGCTCGATGAGAAGATCGCCGCCATCGTCAGCCAGCGTAACCAGCTGGAAACGGTCTTCTCCAGCATGGTAGAAGCGGTGGTGGCCATCGACACCGAGGAGCGGGTGATCAGCCTCAACCAGGCCGCCGCCGAGCTCTTCGGGGTGGAGCGCGGCGCTGCCACCGGCAGGATCGTGCAGCAGGTGGTGCGCAACGTGCAGCTGCAGCAGCATATCAGCCGCACCCTGGCGGCGCGGGAATCGGTGGTCGATGAGATTGTCCTTCAGGGCGAGGGTGGCGAGCGCTACCTGCAGACGACGGTGGTCCTGCTTGGCAACGGTGCTGGGGAGAGCGTTGGCGTGCTGGTGGTGATGAACGATGTGACGCGCATCAGGCGCCTGGAAAACGTGCGGCGCGACTTTGTCGCCAATGTTTCCCACGAGCTGCGCACGCCGATCACCTCCATCCGCGGCTATGTCGAGACCCTGCTCGATGGCGCCCTCGACATCCGCGAGGACGCGGTGCGCTTCCTGGAGATCGTCCTCCACCAGTCGGAGCGGTTGGCGACGATCATCGACGATCTCCTCGCCTTGTCGAAGATCGAGGACCGTACCCGGCGCGGCGCCATCCCCCTGGCGGCGGGGCCCTTGCTGCCGGTGGTCGAGGCAGCGGCACAGACCTGCCTGCTGCAGGCCGAGCAGGCCGGCATCACCCTGGATATCGACTGCCCCCAGGGCCTCGAGGTGGAGATGAACGCCACCCTGCTCGAGCAGGCCCTGGTCAATCTGCTCGTCAACGGCATCACCTACAACCGGCCCGGTGGCCGGGTCAGCCTGAGCGCCGCCTCTGGCGGAGAAGGCGAAGAGGGCAAGGTGAAGATCGTTGTCCGCGATGACGGAATCGGCATCGCCCGCGAGCACCTGCCGCGACTCTTCGAGCGCTTCTACCGCAGCGACAAGGCGCGCAGCCGCGCCCAGGGTGGCAGCGGCCTGGGGCTGGCCATCGTCAAGCATATCGCCGAGGCCCACGAGGGCTCGATCACCGCCGACAGCATTGAGGGCAAGGGTTCGGAGTTCGTGCTCACCATCAAGGGGCGGAAGGTGGCTTAGCGCGGCGAACGCCGCCGGCCCCCTGCGCCACGCCAAGTCGCGAAAAGCCTTTGACAAACGCCCGACCGCTCTTTATAGTGACACCGTTTCCAGCGGGATTAACTCAGTGGTAGAGTGTCAGCTTCCCAAGCTGAAGGCCGTGGGTTCGAATCCCATATCCCGCTCCACAAGCACATTCAGGCACTTGGCGAGAGATCGTCGAGTGCCTTTTTTTATGCCCAGCATCCCACATCCGTGCGCGGTATCTTGGCTTGCCCCTTGAGGGATACGATAGAACTTGTTTCTGCCTTGCCATCGACTCGTGAGAGTTGCCAAAATTGCGTGCATTGGATGGGCAAGTTTGCGGACATTCCCGATACTCTGGCACCATGGGAAACTGATATCCTCGTCCTGTGCCGAGAATTCGGGGGAAAACAAGACTTCCTCTGGCGAGAACCACCACCGGATGCTGGAAGATATCCTTGCTCCTGCTATTGTCGCCTACTTGTATTACAAGGAAAGCGGAAGGTGGGGGCGACGTTAGGTCTGCTTGGTACACCCGTCAGGTAGCGCCCGGCCAGTTGAGCGAACTTTCGGATTAACCGGACACAAGAAGGCAGAGTCAGCCCTTAACTGATTCTGCCTTCTTGTGTCCGGTTAATTGGATGGAGCAGAAAATTAAATCAAAAAGGCTTTCTTCTTCCTCCGTGCAGCTGCAAGGCCAGCAAGGCCAGTGCCGAAGAGGATCATGGTAGCCGGTTCGGGGACTGGACTTGTGCCCGTGGTCTTGAAGCTGGTCATTAGATAAATGGATGCGTCCTTGCCAGACTTCCAAATCCATTCAGAGTTTGCATCAAAGCCACTCAGGCCAGCTTTAGTAGACCAAGGGCTAACCCCATAGGAGCCAAATGACGTTACATAAATATTATCCCATGTCCAGTTGGGAAAATCTTGCGGGTCAATATTGTCGGGTGGGGGAGCCAATACAGCCGACCAGTCTCCATCATCATTTGTGTAGATATTTCCGCCAACGATGTCGCCTGTGATCTTGGCCAAAAAAGCGGCAGGGTCAGCACCTGGAACAGTGCCATTTTGACTTGGAGTTTTCCCGTTGGCATTACCGAGGAACCAAACAATGCTATAATCAGTACCGTCAACCAAGCTGAGGGAAATTGTGTCTTGCTTGGTCCAGTCACTGGCGTTTGTCCCAAGTTCTTGGGCCATGCCGTTTACCCACCAGGCTCCCACAAAGTTGTCTGCAGTGTAGGTAAGTTGCACGGTAGCCGCGTTTGAAAAATTTGCAAGGCCAACGAGACACAAGCCAGCAACCAAACCCGATAAAGATTTCTTCATCTTCTTTTCTCCAATCGTAATGGGATCAACCTTCTTAACCAACAGCTTTCTGAAAACGAAGATGGTTTGCAATATTCCTGCCACACAGTAATGCTTTTTCTTGACGAGCCTGTTCCGCATGAACACAGAGGAATTTATCGTTTTTTCTGTCAGCCTGATGAGGATACATTCCGGAAAAAGTGTTCGCTTATCTGGAAATACTCCCGACCTCCCTTTGGTCCATACAAGCACCGATAATGGACAATCTTAAACATAGGTCAGTTTCGATCCCAGTCGGAGGATGTCAAAAGATGTGGTACAGGCAGGCATAGGGTACAAGACGATAGGTCTTAGAGGTTTCAATCAAGTTGAGAAACAAAGCGTTTGCCTCGAAACCTTCCTGAGTGTCTCGAAACAATCGACATCTTCTCTTCAGCAAGCAGCTACACTGATATCATTGAACAATAGTAACCGTCAAATTACCCCATCTGTTCAAACGTGATGAGACATGTTCCATTGTGCCGAAACCCAACAAGGAGGCATCCATGGAACGATGAACCAACTGGCAGCAGCATGTTGATGAATGGTTGCAGTCTGGCCTGAGCCAGAAGGAGTATTGCCGCCGGTGCGGTATCGCGGGAGCCAGTTTCGGGTATTGGCGTCGCAAACTGAAGCGCAACGAATCGTCGAAACCTCGCTCTTATCCGCTGGTCGTTGCCACCGGGATGGACAACGAGACGAGCGATCATGCAAATTGCGGCCTTCGTGTGGTGCTTGGCCGTTTTGCCATCAATATTGGCGACCAGTTCTCGCCCACGGTATTGCAGCGGCTGGTAACCACCTTGGGGCAACTGCAATGAGTCGGGCAAATACCCTGCCGGGGAAGTAGATAGAATTTGCAGCGCAAAACTACCTTCACCCTCTATCTTTGACAATTATTTTTGCACCGCAACCATTATCTGAGGACTGAGGTGACATTCACTGACGTCGTGTTGTGCCGTGGAGTTGCCGCAGTTTATGGAAAACCGGAGGTGAGGTCCGCAGGCCCCGCCTGACGTCCCTTGCCGGGTTTAGTTGAGGAGGTGAGGGCCGCAGAGTTATAGCAGTTTTGTTCCTATTTCCTGAAAAGCGATTTTTCTCTGTGGAGGAAAGACCGGAAATGCGGATTTGACTGGGAGGGACGTTCGTTTTTCAGAAATTCGTTATTGGTAAAAACAACGTTTCTTTAGGTCGTTGAAAAGAATTGTCGGGAGCATTTCCGTGATGGTCCTATTTTTGCAGTCGCATGAGCAATGGCATAATCCGCTTTTCTGGACTGAGGAGTACTCATCCGACCAAAGAGATCTACAAGGGGTGTGACGTGAAAAAAACGGTAATGGCAGGGTTGGCAACGGGCTTAATTTTTCTTGGAGTTTCCACTGCTGCAAACGCGAATATGATCGTCAATGGGAGCTTTGAGGAGTTCAACGTTGCCACGGGGGGCTGGGCGGTATACCAGACGATTCCTGGATGGACAACTATCTCAGGCAGGGGTATCGAAGTTCAAGATAATGCGGCGGGAGCAGCCTTCGATGGGTCCCAGCTTGTTGAACTCGATAGCTATAACAACAGTGCGATGCAACAGCTTGTAACCACTACTCCGGGATATAGTTATTTGCTGAGTTTCGCCTACTCTCCGCGCATAAACCAGCCTGCCCATACCAACTGGCTCGAAGTGCTGTGGAATAATGTCACGATAGGCTCCTTTACGGGGGTTGGCGCAGCCCAGACGCAGTGGTCTATCAAGAATTATACTGTCGTTGGCACTGGTTTGGATTCTCTTGTCTTCCGTGCTGCAGGAACCAACGATTCTCTGGGCGGTTACCTTGATGCCGTCAGCATGAATCCGGTACCCGAACCGGCGACCATGCTCCTCTTCGGGGCCGGTATCGCTGGCTTGGCGGGTATGGCCAGGAGAAAGAAAGGCTGATCTACGGTTGCAATACTCCGCATTTCCAGGCAGGGCGTAATGGCCCTGCCTTTTTTTATCCCTTTTCTCTAGAGTTTCTTTGTGTTGGCGATCATTGGCAATCGCTCTTCCTCCTCACTCCCTAAGGGGCCCTTTTATAACGCGGGGCGCTTCGTCTCATCAGAAGCCTTTCTTCGACATAACTATATTCACGGTTGGATTCTCCTGGGAATTATGTGGAATCCTTTGCGGTTACCCCCATTTCCCTACGTCGCTTTACGATCGAGAGGGGAGTGCGTTCTGGGAAAAGAGAACGACCAAGTTGGCTGAATAATCCGCACATATTCCGTAAAGATGAATTTATTCCGGAAAAACGGTAACGCTACGGCGAAAAAAAATGCACAAGTCAACGAAAATTTTCTAATCCTAATTAGAATTAGACGGTTACTTATATTGGAATTTAACTGTCGAGGGTGGCGTGATATTTGCTTTGTTAGCTCCGGTAAGACGGGCAGGTTGGGGAAGGCCCTATTCTTGCCAATTCTGAGAAAGTTATCGCTCTATCACGCGGAAAGCAAAAAATGGGGAGGTTCGTTTTATGAAAAAGATTCTTTTGGCATCGGCATTGGTACTTGCCGTTTCGGCTGGGCAGTCACATGCTTTCTCGATAACGTATGGAGGGCAGGTGCCCACAGATGGGTCGGGCTTGACCAGTTCGATAGGCGTGGATGCAGACAATAACCCCCTGCCTGGCTATGCAATTGAAACATTTGATGATCCAACAAATCTGAGTGGATATTATGCGAATGTTAAATTGGAGGGTGGAGGATTTCAACAAGTCTATGTACCTGCTGGAGCTGGCTTTAACTCACTGATTCCAAGTCAGGACATAATCATTCACCAAGGGAGCTTTGCAATCCAGAAAAACTCCACAACAGGGGTTGCCGCTGCTCCTGCTAATGACTCAACATTCTTTGCCTTTGCTCCAGAGCCTGGCGGCACGCTCCCTGTAAATATCGAGATTGATTATACTCAATTCCTTGCGGATTACGGCGTTCGCATTTCTTATCTTGGTCTTTATTATGGCTCTATAGACACCTATAATAACTTGCAATTTTATAGCGGTGACTCGTTGATACAAGGAACTGGTTTCTTGTCTGATGGTATTCTCACGGGATCGGAGATTCTCCAGCTTTCACCAGGCACCCCTTCGGGCAGTTGGACCGCTCCGGGCTCCAATGTGTACGTCAATCTCTTTTTTGATGCCAATGACCCGGTGTTTACTTCTTTTCGTTTTACCACCACAGGAGTCGCGTTTGAGGCTGACAATATGGTCGCCGGATTCACCCCGGTTCCTGAACCCGCCACCATGCTGCTCTTTGGTGCTGGACTGGCCGGACTTGCCGGAATCAGAAGGAAGCGCAATAAATAGCTGATTGCCAATCTTGCAAAGCCGACAGCCGGGAGTTGGGATTGCTCAACTCCCGGCTGTTGTGTTTTCAAGATAGCGGAGGTTGGTTATTGCCTCGCCGGGCAATCAGCTGAACAACTCCGCCCATGACCTTGTTCGGAATACCAGCCGCATGCCGGCCTCCTTTCCCTAAACGCTTATGCGGAATCTCTAGAAGAATATCCCTAATCACGCCCAAACCACCACCTATCCTGCCTCGACGCGGTTCCTGCCGCTGTTTTTGGCAGCATAGAGCGCGCCATCAGCTCTTTTCAGGAACTCGCTGAATTTCTTGTCATCCTGGTAGAGCGCCAAGCCGATGGAGACGGTCATCGCTATCGTCTGGTCTTCCCAGGTGGCGGGGGAGTCGGCCACCTTCATTCTGATCCGCTCGGCGGTGGACATTGCTTCGCCAAGTGGCGTATGCGGGAGCAGCACGCAGAACTCCTCGCCGCCGAGGCGCCCGAAGATATCACTTTCGCGCAGCTGGGCCCGGCAGACTGCGGCAAAGTGCCTCAGTACCTCGTCTCCGGCATTATGACCATGGCTGTCGTTGATGCGCTTGAAATGGTCGATATCCATATAAAGAAGGCAGGCCTCCATACCGTAGCGGCTGCAGCGGTAGAGCTCCTTCTCGGCCGACTCGATAAAGTAGCGGCGGTTGCCGATGCCGGTCAGCGCGTCGGTTTTGCTGAGGGCCTCGATCTCCCTGTAGGCTTGCTCCAGCTGGTGCTGCTTTTTCTCGAGGTTTCTCTGGGTCTTGAGGAGATCGTTGTTGAGCCTGGTGTAGAGATCGATGGTCTTCCAGCTGCTGCCTTCGACCGGTGCGGTGTTCTTCTGGGCCTGCCGCAGCAGCCGCGCCTGCTCGTTGATCATCCGGGTGAAGTCTTCGAACATGGCGAAGATGTGCGTGGGGAAGCGGACGGCGAAGAGGGAGATAAGATCTTCCTTGAGTACCCCGAACAGGGAGAAGGTGCATTTTTCGCCGTCGTGCTTCTCCCACTGCACCTCGGAGCAGAAGGCGAAGCCGTTGCTCACCACATCATTCATGAAGGAGTAGTACTCGGCCAACGCCGCCACCGTCATCATCTCCTGAGGCTGCGGCGGCCGGCTGTGATCGGCGAAAAAAGCGCCGTCGTCGGCGAGGATGTCGATGATCTCGCCGTTTTTTCCACAGGACAGTTTCAGCGATGGGATACGTTCGTGTTTGCCGCCCACGCTCTTCATATCATCAGCCCTCTTGCCACCTGCACCGCCTCTCTGGCGTCGGTGGCGGTGGCGTCGGCCCCCACCCGCGATACCAGGCCTGGGTTGAGGTTGAAGGCCAGTCCCCCGACCATGATCTTGGTTCCGGCAAGGGTGCTGTTGGCACGGATGCTGGCAATTACGTCGCGGATCTGGCCAACACCAAACTGCATGGTGCTGGAGAGGCAGACGAGATCGGGCCGCTGCTCTTCAAGGGCTTTCTGCAGGGCCTTGCCGGGGGTGATGGCGCCGATGAACGAGGTGTCCCAGCCGTCCAGCTCGAACAGGTCGCAGAGCATCCTCATGCCCATCTCATGGAGCTCGCTGCCCAGGCAGCAGCCTGCCATACGCCAGCCGTTGTGCTGACTGTTCAGCACGTAGTGAAAGAGTTGGGCCATCAGCAGTTGGGTCGCCGCGGTGCAATAGTGTTCGACGACGATGTCGATCTCGTTGATCTGCCATAGCCGGCCCACCTCGTACATGGTGGGCTGCAGCACACCGAGGTAGACATCCTGCAAGGGCATGCCGGCGTTCACTTCCGCCAGGATGGTGGCGATGGCCTGGTTGCGGTCCCCCTTGAGCAGGAGGTTGAGGTAGGTCCTGGCCAGGGCGTGATGTTTGCTGGTCGTCATCCTCGTCGCGCCCTCATCTGTCGAGCAGGTCGTTGAACTGCGATATCTCCTCGAAAAATGAGGCGGAGCCGGCGGCGATACTAGAGAAATCCGCGAAATGCCCGGAGATGAAATCGTAGATGACCCGAACTTGTTGAAACTCCTCCGGCGACAGGTGCTGCACGAGGACCTGGCTTGCCTCGGGCATCATGATATCCCAATATCGCAGGGAGAAGCCATGGGCGGTATAGGTGCGGATCACCCAGATGACGGTTTCGACCATGGTTCTCGCGTCATACAGCGAGGCGAGCGAGGCGATGTACTGGTAGTGATTGCTATGGTTGACTTCCATCAGTTCCGCATTGCCGGCGCCGATCAGGGCGATGAGGTCCTGGCGCGCCGCCATGCGCCGGTTCAAAGAGTCGGCGAGCGTGCTGAGCTGTTCCATCATCCGGTCGCCGCATGCTGGCGAGGGCGGGCTGACCGTCTCGGCCAGCGCGATCAATTCCTCTTTGCTCAGCGTCATGGTGTCCTTTGTTGTCGAATATGCGGGTTGTCTGGCGGCAATGCCGAGCAGGGGCAGTCGATCGCAAGGGATATGCTGCTGGCCGTCCCGCGCCACTCTTGGTATCAGCTGATCCTCGTTTGATGATACAGTTCCTTGCCGTCCAAATGATAGTGTGAACAGCGGGAGAAAGAAAAATAATTGCCCTTGACACGCCATTCATTTTTAGTATTAGTCAAGGCTTAACTGTCTCGGAAGTCTGATCCATCTCAATCTGTCTGCAGCTTGTCGAATGAATATCGGAACTTTGTTGAGAAAACGTCGTAAAGAGCGCAAGTTAACGTTGAAAAATGTGGCGGAGAAGGCCTCGGTGTCGGAGGGATTCCTTAGTCAGGTTGAAAACGATGTCAACTCCCCGTCCGTCGAGACCCTGGTGCGCATCTGCCATGCCATCGGGGTCGATGCCGGTGAGTTGATCTCCCAGGCCAGCAGACAGACCAAGGTGGAGATTATCCGCCGCTCGGACTGGGATGACATCGAGCTTTCCCACACCGGCTTCGTCACCCGCCGCTTTTTCCCTCCCGATTTTCGCACCGTCATCGACTCGGCCATTCTGGTCATAGAACCTGGGAAATCGATTCCGGTGCGCAAGAACATCAAGAATGCCCAGGAGATCCTCTCCATCCTCAAGGGCGAGGTCGAACTCACCGTTGGCCCCGACACCTGGACTCTGGGTGAAGGAGATTCCGTGCATTTCTGGTCGAGCCTCGATAACCAGAAAATTGCCAATATCGGCACGACCACCAGCTTTGCCCTGTGGGTGGGGACGATCTGAGCTAAAACCCCAGTGGGGGTGGCGGCCGAGAGGCCGGCGCAGTCCTTGGTGCGTTTGTCATGTTGAGCCGCGCGTGTTTCTTTGCGCTCCCCTCGGCTACCCTCGGTCCTGGCAAAGCCAGGGTCGTGTCGCCTTGCTTCGCCGAGAACTCCGCCGAGTTCCCCTGACAATCTTTTTGCATCTTTCGCGGAACCTCCTGCCCGACGGGCCGCGATCGCCTCTCTCAGGCCACCGGCCCTTGGCGGCTGCCGCCCACTTGCGCCTTTTTATGGTGATTCTGGCAAGATCCCTGGCCTGTTCGTGGACTCAGGCCATGGCCTTCGCCTGCTGCCGCCTCATGCACCACTCTTTCCGCATAAAATTGATTTGACACGGAAAAAATATCGGTATAAGTTAATATTAACCGATGTAGAATATTTTTGTCCTCCTTCTCTGCTCACGCAAGATCTTCAAACCAATACGTCCTAGAGCTGCTTTTCCGGGGCGCTGTACTCGGGAGGGGAACTTTCCGGGTATGATGATATTGGCAATTTCCGGAATGAGAGGATGGTGCCATGGGCGTTGCATTGTTAGGCATGGGCATCTGCGGCTTCACTCCCACATCGACGGGTCTGTCGTATCGTGAGATGATCGCCAAGGCTGCCAAAATGGCGTACAGGGATGCGGGCGTCACCATAGATCAGGTCGACGGCGCCGTATCTGCCGAAGAAGACTTCCCCTCCGGCTACTCGATCGCCGACGAGTATGTCCCCGACCAGCTGGGCATGGTGCGCAAGCCAGTGTACACCATCCCCGGCGATTTCCTCCATGCCGTGGCCTCGGCGGCAATGCAGATCGAGACCGGGCGTTTCGATGTCCTGGTCGTCGAGTCGTACAGCAAGGCCTCGAACATGCTAACCAAGGATGAGATGGTTCGCTTCGCCTACGACCCGGTCTTCAACCGCTTCGGCCTGTCGCCGCACTGGCTGGCGGGGCTGGAGCTCAATGCGTTTCTCAGGGAATCGCCTTATACCCTCGAAGAGGTGGCGGAAGTCGTGGTGCGCAACCGCGCCGCCGCTGTCGCCAATGCAAGCGCCCCCTACGGCGACAATTTCACTATCGACGATGTCCTGGGCGCTCGTCCGGTGGCCGCGCCGCTGACCGAGCTGATGTTCGCGCAGCATGCCGATGGCGCGGTCATCGCTGTGTTGGGTACTGATGAGGCCGCCCGCAAGTACGCCAAGAATCCGGTGTTTTTCTCCGGCATCGGCTGGGGGTCGGGCAACTCCATCCTCGAGCGCCGCGACCACAGCCTGTCGATGGGCACGGCCATAGCCGCCGAACGCGCCTATAAGGAGGCGGGCATTGCCAGCCCGTCGCAGGAAATCGATGCCTTCTTCGTCTCGGACAGCTACGCCCATCGGCAGCTCATGCACCTGGAAGCCTTGCGCGTCAGCGGTACCGACCCCCGCACCATCAATCCCAACGGCGGTGCCCTGGGCGGCGGCGATCTCTTCGAGGCGACCGGCGGCGTGCGCCTTTACGAAGCGCTGGCGCAGTTGCGAGGGGAGGCGGGCAGATGTCAGGTCAAGGCCGAGCGGGCCCTGGTGCACGCCTGGCGGGGAGTCCCCACCGATTCCTGCGTCGTGGCCATCGTAGACAAGGAAAGGAGGGCACAATGAGCAATCGCGTCGCAGTTATTGGTGTGGGCATGACCAAATTCATGCGTCGGGCCAAGGAAGCGCCAGGGGAACTGGCGGCTGAGGCCGTGCGCATGGCCCTTGAAGACGCCGGCCTCGATCTCGACGACATCGAGGCGGTAACCTTGGGCACCGCCCCTGATGCTTTCGACGGCATTCACATGAAGGGCGAGCACCTCATCGCCGGAACCGGGGGTGCCAACAAGCCGTATATGCGCCATTTCATCGGTGGCGCCACCGGGGTGATGAGCCCCATTCATGGCTGGATGCACGTCGCCTCCGGCAAGTACAACAGCTGCATGGTGGTCGCCGAAGAGAAGATGTCGCCCTGCTCGCCGCACCCGGCCGGGGCCTTCCTGACCATCTTCGACCGCGTTACCGAGCAGCCCCTCGAGCTGACGCTGATCCATATCTTCGCCCTGGAGATGGCGCGGTTCATGCACGTCTACGGCTACAGCGAGCGCGACCTGGCGGAAGTCTCGGCCATGATCAAGCGCAACGCGCTCCATCACCCGGCGGCGCAGATCGCCATGGACCTCAGCCCCGACGATATCCTCAACTCGCCGGTGCTTTCCTGGCCGGTGAAGCGCTTCGATATCAGCCCGACCTCCGACGCCGCGGTGGCCATTGTCATGGTCAACGAGCGCATCGCCCGCACCCTGAAAAAGGCGCCGGTCTTCATCGAGGGCGTCGGCTTCCGTCTCGAGACCGCCTACTGGTGCGCGCGGGACCTCTGTTACCCCGACTACGTGGCGATGGCGGCCAGGGATGCCTACAGGATGGCGGGGGTCGTCAATCCGGCGCGCGATATCGACTTCTTCGAGCCCTACGATCCCTTCGACTACAAGGCCCTGCATCACCTCAATGCGCTGCTGCTCGACAAGACCGGGCGGACGGTGAAGAACCTCTTCGAATCGGGCAATCTGACCCGGGAGGGCAGCCACCCGATGTGCCCCTCGGGCGGCGCGCTGGGCGTCGGCAACCCCATCGCCGCCACCGGGCTGATGAAGATCGCCGAGCTTTATTTTCAATTGAGCGGTCAGGCCGGCAAGCGCCAGATCCAGCGGACCCTGCGCCGTGGCGTCGCCCAGGCCTGGGGCGATCTCATGCAGGCCGGCACCGTGGTCGTCATGGGGGCTGACGGGGCGTCGCCGGTAACCTCGTCGCGCTGGAACACCATGAAGCGGGAGGATCTGCCCGGCACACCGATCAAGACCGTCGACGAGGTGCCCCATACCTCCGATGCCCCCGATTTGCGCTACGCCTGGGATAACGGCTTTGCCATCTCGACCTACCTCGACGGTCTCAAGAAAGGCAAGATCCGCGGCAGCCTCGACACGCGCACCAACCGCATGATGGTGCCGGCGCGGGCCTTCTCGGAGATCGCCGATCTGGCGCCGGTGACCGGCTATTACAACCTGCCCGATTCGGGGGTGGTCAAGACCTTTACCATCTCCCACGTCAACTGGGACAGCTCGCCGCTGCCCGAAGGCAAGGTCAACATTTTCGTGGTCATTGCTCTCGATGGCATCGATGACGATATGGGCTTGGTGCACAAGCTCGGCGAAGTCGACCCCAAGGATGTCAAGATCGGCATGCCTGTCAAGGCGGTCTGGAAGCCTGAGTCGAAACGGACCGGCAGCATTCTCGATATTGCCTATTTCGCGCCGCTGGGCAACAAGAAAACTCGTCTCGATATCACGCAGGTCAAGCCGGTAGAGGTCAACGCACTGACCATGTCGCAGACACCAGGCAAGATTCCCTTGTCCTATCGCTATACCGCTGGTGTCGGGGGAGCCAGGTACTACAGCGACCTCGCCCGGGGCAAGATCAGCGGCACCTATTGCGCTGCGCGCGACGAGGTGTTGCTGCCGCCGGCGATGTTCGATGAAGTGACGCTGTCGCTGCTCGACCCGGAGAAGGACGCCCGAGCCGTCAATCCCGGCTCCGGCCTGATCCGCTCCTTCACCGTCGTCTACGAGGACCGCCAGGGCCACCTGCTGGCAAAAGAGAAGGTGGTGGTTCAGGTCGAGTTCCCCGGCGTCAGCGGGTCGATCTTCGGTCTGCTTGAGCTGAAGAATGGCGAGAGGTTTGGCGAAGGTTCTCCGGTCATGCTGGTTAAACCACAGAAGGTCGACGGCCCGGATGCGGTGATCTTCGCTTTGCAAGGCCAGTAAGTCTCAAGGCTCACGCCGCCCGGTACGAGGCGGGGCGGCGTGAGCCCTTCACTGCCCAGCCGTCCTCAGTCCGCCCTGCGCGGCTCCCACCTGCTGCGCGGAGCCTCGGGACGGCACCCGGCACGATCGGCGATCATCGCGCCCCATCCATTCCGGCACGTGCCCTTGCCGAGGGCGATCAGTGTCAATTGGGCCGGGCCTCTCTTTGCCGGAGTGGCCGGGCCAATCTCCCCCGCGTTCTCCTCATCACCTTTCGTCGTCTCGATACCTCTGCGGCTCGCCGCACGGAGAATCTCCGCATAAACCATCTCCGCACTGTACCGCCTTCTTCCTCTTCTGTTATACTCATCGCTGATGGCAGGTGCATTCCCCGCTCTTCTGAGGCTTCTACGGCTGGCGGGGCGATCTTCTCTCTCGGTGAGGGCCTATGGACGAAAACGGCAGAACCCCAGGCAGAGCGGTGCCGCCAGCCACGCCTGACGAAGATGATCTCTCCCGCGTCCTGGCCCTCATCGCCGACGGCGAGGGCAGGAGGGTGGTGGAGAGGCTGCGCGACCGGGAGAGGCTCTACCGCGGCATGGTCGAGAACGCCAACAGCATCGTCATGAGTATCGACAACCAAGGCAATATCCTCTTCTGCAACGAGTTCGCCCTGCGCTTTTTCGGCTACAGCCGTGACGAGTTGCTCGGCAGGAATGCCGTCGGCACCATCGTCCCCTGCAGCGACTCCGCTGGCTTCGACCTGCAGGGAATGATCGCCGGTCTCGGCGCGACGTCGGAACGCTACCCCCTCAGCGAGAACGAGAACATGCGCCGCGACGGCAGTCGGGTATGGGTTTCCTGGGCCAATACGCCGTGCTACGACGACGACGGCGCCCTGATCGACATCCTCTGCGTCGGCCAGGACATCACCGCGCAGAAGGAGTTGCGGCGGGCCCTGGAAGAAAAGAACGCGGAACTGGACCGCTATTTCGACTTGAGCCTCGACCTGCTGTGCATCGCCAATCTCGACGGGGAGTTTGTCAAGGTCAACCCCCAGTGGCAGAAGACCTTAGGCTACCGGTCGGAGGAACTGGTCGGCAGGAAGTTCCTCGACCTGGTGCACCCCGACGATGTCGCCGCGACCCTTGGCGAGATGACCCGCCTTGCCGAGCGTGAGAATTCCGAGAACTTCCAGAACCGCTACCGCTGCAAGGACGGCAGCTATCGCTGGATCGAGTGGCGCTCGAGGGCCCCCAGCGGCGACCGCATCTACGCCGTCGCCCGCGACGTCACCGACCGCCGCCAGGCCGAGGAGGTGCTGCGCCAGAGCGAAGAGACCTTCCGCAACATTGTCCAGGCCTCGCCGATGGGCATCCATATGTACCGCCTCGACGGAGATGACAGGCTGATTTTCATCGGCGCCAACCCGGCCGCCGACCGCCTCCTCGGCGTGGACAACCGGGACTTTGTCGGCAAGACCCTGGAAGAGGCCTTCCCCGGCCTGCAGGGCACCGAAGTTCCCCTGCGCTATCGCCGCGCCGCCAGGGATGGCGAGCGGTGGCAGACCGAGCACATCGTCTACAGCGACGGCAAGATCGCCGGGGCCTTCGAGGTGTCGGTGTTCCAGATGTCGGCCGGCAAGGCGGCGGTGCTGTTCAACGAGATCACCAGGCGCAAGCAGGTCGAGCAGTCGTTGCGGGAAAGCGAAGAGCGCTTCAAGGCCCTGCACAACGCCTCGTTCGGCGGCATCGGTATCCACGACAAGGGGTTGATCCTCGAGTGCAACCAGGGGCTGGCCGAGATGACCGGCTATGCGGTGGACGAACTGATCGGCATGAACGGCCTCCTGCTCATCGCCCCCGAGAGCCGCGACATGGTCATGGGCAAGATCGTCGCCGGCGACGAGCGACCTTACGAGGCCATGGGGGTACGCAAGAATGGCGAGCAGTTCCCCTTGCGTATCGAGGGGCGGAATATTCCCTTCCGGGGGCGGCAGGTGCGCTGTGTCGAGTTCCGCGATATCTCCGAGAGCAAAAGCCACGAAGCCGAACGGGAGCGGCTGCAGGCGCAGCTGGTGCAGGCCCAGAAGATGGAGTCGGTGGGGCGGCTGGCGGGGGGGATTGCCCACGATTTCAACAATATGCTTGGCGTCATCCTCGGTCATGTCGAACTGGCCATGTTCCGCGTCGCGGCCGGCCACCCCCTCGAGGCCGGATTGCGCGAGATCCGCAAGGCGGCCCAGCGCTCCGCCGACCTCACCCGCCAGCTCCTTGCCTTCGCTCGCAAGCAGACAGTCACCCCCAAAGTGCTCGACCTCAACCAGACGGTGGCGGGCATGCTGACCATGCTGCGGCGGCTGATCGGCGAGGACGTCGAGCTGCGCTGGCTGCCGGGGCAGGACTGCGGGGCGATCACCATCGACCCTTCGCAGATCGACCAGATCCTCGCCAATCTTTGCATCAACGCCCGCGACGCCATCAGCGATACTGGCACCATCACCATCGAGACCGGCGGCGCCGTGCTCGACAAGGCCTACTGCGCCGCTCATGTCGGCTTCGTCCCCGGCGAGTATACGGTGCTGACGGTGAGCGACAGCGGCTGCGGCATGGATGCCGAGATGCGCTCCCATCTCTTCGAGCCCTTCTTCACCACCAAGGAGGTCGGCAAGGGCACCGGCCTGGGACTGGCCATGGTCTATGGCATCGTCAAGCAGAACGACGGCTTCATCAATGTCTACAGCGAGCCGGGCCTGGGCAGCACCTTCAGGATCTATTTCCCGCGCCACGCCGCGCGGGCGGTGGCCCCGCTCGGGGAAGCGCGGCCAGCGGCGCCGGGGGGAGAGGAGACCATCCTGCTGGTGGAGGACGAGCCGATGATCCTCGGCATCGCCAGGACCATGCTGCAGACGCATGGCTACAAGGTCCTCGCCGCCGCCACCCCTGGCGAGGCGGTCGCCCTGGCCCGCGAGCACCAAGGCGACATCCACCTGCTGATGACCGACGTGATCATGCCGGAGATGAACGGCCGCGATCTCGCCAAGACCCTGCTGTCGCTCTACCCCGACCTCAAGCGGCTCTTTATGTCCGGCTATACCGCCAATGTCATCGCCCACCACGGGGTGCTTGACGAGGGCGTCCACTTCATCCAGAAGCCATTCTCCATGGCCGAGCTTGGCAAAAAGGTCAGGGAAGCGCTGGGGGAGGGGTGAGACTCAGCCGCCGTCCAGGGCGTCGCGCACCAGGCCGCCCAGCTCTTCGAGGTTGAAGGGCTTGTGGACGATCTTCCTGATGCCGATGGCCGTGGCCCGCTGCTGCACCCCCTCGTCGGCAAAGCCGGTGCTGAGGATGACCGGCAGGCTGCGACGCAGGGCGAGAACCTCGAGGGCCAGTTCCAGGCCGGTGAGGCCGGGCATGGTAAGGTCGGTGACCAGCAAGTCGAAGCCCTCCGGGGTACGGCGAAAGGTCTCCAGGGCCTCGCGGCTGTCGGCGACGGCGGTGACCTCGTAGCCGAGCAGCTGGAGCATTTCGGTCGCCACCGACAGCACCAGGAGCTCGTCGTCGACGAGGAGGATGGCCTCCTTGCCGCGCAGTTCCTGGACCTGTACCTGCTCGGCGCTTTCTTCCTCCTCTTCGCTCTTCGGGAAGAAGAGGGAGAAGGTGGTGCCCTTGCCCTTTTCGCTTTCCACACGGATGGTGCCGCCATGGCTGAGGACGATGCCATGCACCACCGAGAGGCCGACGCCGACCCCTTCACCGACCTGCTTGGTGGTGAAGAAGGGCTCGAAGATCCGCTCGCGCACCGCCGGGTCGATACCCTCGCCGTTATCCTCCACCCGTAGACAGATATACTGGCCGGGCCGCACCTCGGGGTGTTTGTCGAAACCTGCCTCGTCGACCGTCTCTTCATGCAGTGAGACCCGCAGCACCCCGCCGTGGCCGCGCATGGCGTGGGCGCCGTTGGTGCACAGGTTGACCAGGACCTGGTGCATCTGGATGGCGTCGGCGAGGATGGTGCCATCGCCGCTGAGGTCGGCCTCGATGGTGATGGTGGTTGGCAGGGTGGCGCGCAGCATCTGCAGACCATCAGTGACGATCGGCCCGAGGCGCAGGGGCTTGCGCCGCTGCTCGCCCTGGCGGCTGAAGGTGAGGATCTGCTTGACCAGGTCGCGGGCGCGGTTGCAGGCGTTGAGGGCCTGCTCCATGCGCTGGCGGGTGCGGCTGCCGGGGTCGGCGTCATGGGCCTCCAGCTCGAGAAAGCCCATGATCGCCGCGAGGATGTTGTTGAAATCGTGGGCGATGCCACCGGCGAGGGTGCCCAGGGCGTCCATTTTCTGCATGCGGTGCAGCTCGCGTTCGAGCTTGCGGAAGCGGCTCATGTTGCGGCCGACGGCGACGTAGTGGGTCACCGCGCCGACCTCGTCGCGGATCGGCGAAATGGTGCCCTCGATTTCGAAGTCGATGCCCTTCTTGCCGCGGTTGACGATGACCCCCATCCATTCCTGGCCGCTGTCCAGGGTTTCCTTCATGTTGCGGTAGAAGGAGGAGTCGTGCTGATCGCTGCGCAGGCGGCGCAGGGGCTGGTTCTTCAGCTCGGCGCAGCTGTAGCCGCAGGAGCGTTCGAAGGCGGGGTTGATATAGATGATGTTGCGGTGGTTGTCGGTGATGAGGACGTTGTCTTCGGTCTGTTCGATGACGCTGATCTGCAGCCGCTGCTCCTCGAGCTGACTCCTGAGGCCTTCCAGTTGGGAGCGCAGTTCTCCTTCGACCCGCTGACGGAGGAGCCGTTCCATCTCCAACGCCAGTGTCTTTTCACGGTATTGGGCCTGAGCCGCGCGCCAGCGGCGGTGGAGAATCAGCGCCACCGTCAGGGCCAGGGCGGCGACGATGACGAGCAAGGTCGCCAGGGACAGGGTGGGCATCAGCGCCGTCGCCCCGCCCTGGGCGGCAGCTGCCACGGTGGACGGTGCGGCCATGGACCACAGGGCCGGCAGCATTGCATATCCAAGAACAGTCACTGATCTTTGCGGCATCATCGTTTCTCCAGACCGAATCCCCCCTTGATCACCCTTCCTCCATGATACCGATATCCGCCGAAAAGGCAATGGCCGCAGGAAAGACAGCGCGCCATGCGAGAGGAAGCCTTGCCGGCCGTGACGGTAATGGTCGCATGATCATTTTCTAACACTGCCCAAATGTTCCACGAATAAGAATGGAGAGTCCGATTGCCGGGGGAGTTTTGCTCCCTCGACCGAGCGTAACTTTTTTTCCTCACCACATCCCACCAAAGGAGAACACCGATGACGCGAAGATGGCTGCGAACCACCAGGAAGCTGATGCTCACTCCACTGCTGCTGCTGGCGGCGTTTCCCGTCCGGGCAGAAGAACTGCTGGTCTACACCGCCCTCGAAGATGACGAGATTCCCGGATACATGGAGCTGTTCAAGAAGAGCCATGCCGGTATCGAGGTCAAGATCGTCAGGGACTCCACCGGCATTATCACCGCCAAGCTCCTGGCCGAAAAAGACAATCCCCAGGCGGATGTCGTCTGGGGCACCGCCGCCACCTCGCTGATGCTCTTCGACCAGGCGGGGATGATCGAGCCCTATGCGCCAAAGGGCCTTGACAAGGTTCGTCCCTTCATGCGTGACGGCAACGCGGTGCCGCATTGGGTGGGCATCAAGGCCTGGGAGACCGGCTTCTGCGTCAATACCGTCGAGATGGAGGCCAAGAAGCTGCCGGTGCCGAAGAGCTACGCCGACCTCGTAAACCCGGTCTACAAAGGCCACCTGGTGATGCCCAACCCGGCCTCCTCCGGGACCGGCTACCTCACCGTCTCGGCCATCCTCCAGCTGATGGGCGAGGAGAAGGGTTGGGCCTATCTCGACAAGCTTCATGGCAATATGTCGAGCTATACCCATTCCGGTTCCAAACCCTGCAAGATGGCAGGGGCCGGCGAGACCGAAATCGGCATCTCCTTCGCCTATCGCGGGTTCATGCAGAAGAAGAAGGGGGAACCGGTGGTCACGGTCTTCCCGAGCGAGGGCTCCGGCTGGGATGTGGAAGCCAATGCTCTGATCAAGAAAGCCAAGGTCAAGGAGTCGGCCAAGACCTTCCTCGACTGGGCGATCGGTGCCGAGGTGATGGCCGCCTACGCCAAAGTCTACCCGGTGACCGCCTACGCCACCGGCGCCCCAGTCCCCGAGGGCTATCCGGCCGAGCCGGAGAAACAGCTGATCAAGAACGACTTCTCCTGGGCGGCCTCCAACCGCGCCCGCATTCTCGACGAGTGGAGCAGACGCTACGACGGCAAGAGCGAAGCCAAGAAGTGATGTACACCGGGGGGCGGACGATGCCGCCCGTCCCCCCAACTCAAGGGGAAGGCCCATGACTACCTCCGACACCTCTCTTGTCGTCGAAAAGGTCGGCAAGAGTTACGGTACGTTCGCCGCCCTGCGCGACGTCTCCTTTTGCGCCCGCCGTGGCGAGTTCCTTTCCATCCTCGGGCCGAGCGGCTGCGGCAAGACCACCCTCTTGCGCCTCATCGCCGGGCTGGAATCGCACAGCGAGGGGCGGGTAATCATCGATGGCCGCGATGTTTCGGGGGCGCCGGTGTCAAAGCGCAACGTCGGCATCGTCTTCCAGTCCTACGCCCTTTTTCCCAACCTCTCGGCCCGCAACAACATCGCCTACGGTCTGAAGAGCAGGGGGGCGAGCCGAGAGGAGATCGACGCGCGGGTCGATGAGCTCCTCGACCTGGTCGGCATGCGCGGCATGGGGCGCAAGTACCCCGCCCAGCTCTCCGGCGGGCAGCAGCAGCGGGTGGCTCTGGCCCGCTCCCTGGCGGTGTCGCCCGGCCTGCTGCTCCTCGACGAGCCGCTCTCCGCCCTCGATGCCAAAGTACGCCTGCTGCTGCGCGGCGAAATCCGCCAGCTGCAGAAGAGGCTGGGCATCACCACGGTAATGGTCACCCATGACCAGGAGGAGGCGCTGACCATGGCCGACCGCATCCTCGTCATCGAGAAGGGGCGCCTCGTTCAGGATGGCACCCCCCATGACGTCTACGACCGCCCGGCAACCCCCTTCGTCGCCTCGTTCATCGGGGCGATGAACTTCATCCCCGATGCGGTCAAGGTGCAGGACGGCGTCTACGGTCTCAACGGTCATCACGTCCGGGTGGGTACGGAAAACGGTTCGGCCCTGCTGCCGCCGGGCAGCAGGGTGACCATCGCCATTCGCCCCGAGGACGTCCTCATCGGGAGGGAGCACGACTCGGCGAACATCGTCCCAACGACGGTCTCGGCCATGGAATACCGGGGCGCCCAGTTCCGCCTCAGTCTCATCGTCCATGGCGGCGAGCGCAGCGGGCTGAGGCTCGATGCCGACGTCGCCGCGGAAAAGGTGCGCCGCCTGCAGATCTGCCCGGAGATGGACCTCCCGGTACAGCTCCCCCTCAATCGGCTGCGCGTCTACGGCGCCGGGGAGGCGCATGCCTGAGGGTGGGTTGGCCACGGAGGCGTCGACGGCCCCTGCCGCGGCAAACGCGCACGGCGGCTTCTGGGCCAGGGTCGATGGCGAGCGTTGGGTAAAACGCCTGCTCATCGTCGCCCTCTGCCTGTGGCTGGTGGTGGTTCTCGTGCTGCCGGTGCTGCAGCTGCTGGTCAAGAGCCTCGCCGACGACCAGGGGGGCTTCGTCGGGCTGGCTCACTACGCCAAATACTTCAACAGCCCCAACCTCTTCGTCTCGTTGCGCAACAGCCTGGTGGTAGCGGTGCTCACCACTCTGCTGTCGGTGGGACTGGGCTTCGGCTATGCCTATGCCCTGGCCAGGACCACCCTCTTCGGCCGGGGACTGCTCAAGGGCATCGCCATGATGCCGCTCTTCGCGCCGACCCTGCTCAACGGCATCGCCCTGATCTACCTCTTCGGCCGCAAGGGGCTGGTGACCACCGGGATGTTCGGCCTGTTGCCGGGGGTTGATATCGGCATCTATGGGCCGGTGGGCATCGTTATCGCCGAGACCCTCTACGCCTTTCCCCAGGCGGTGCTGATTCTCGTCATCGCCCTGAAAATGACCGATGCCCGCCTCTACGAGGCCGCCCAGTCCCTCGGCGCCTCACCCTTGCGCATCTTCTTCACCGTCACCCTGCCCGGGGTCCGCTTCGGTCTGATGAGCGCCGTCTTCGTCTGCTTCATCCTGTCATTCACCGATTTCGGCGCACCAAAGGTGATTGGCGGCAACTACTCGGTACTGGCCACCGATATCTACAAGCAGGTCATCGGCCAGCAGAACTTCAGCATGGGGGCGGTGGTCAGCGTCGTCCTGCTCATTCCGGCACTGCTTGCCTTCATCGCCGACCGGCTCGTGCAGCGCCGTCAGGTGGCGGCCTTCGCCGCCAGATCGGTGCCGTTGGTACCTCGGCCCAACCCCCGTCGCGACGCCTTCTTCCTCGCCTATTGCTGGCTTATCGGTGGGGTGATCGGCATCTTCTACCTCACCGCCCTCTTCGCTTCACTGGTCAAGGTATGGCCCTATCAGCTCGAACTCGGTCTGTGGCATTACCATTTTTCCGGTACCGGCGGGGGCGGCTACGGCGCCTTCTGGAACAGCCTGCGCATGAGCGCCCACTCCGCCTTGTGGGGTACGGCGATCACTTTCCTCGCCGCCTATCTCATCGAAAAGACCAGGCAGCTCCATGGCCTGCGCCAGCTCGCCTATTTCCTCTCCCTCGCTCCGCTGGCCCTGCCGGGAATGGTCATCGGCCTGGCCTATATCTTCTTTTTCAACGCGCGGGGCTGGGACATCGCCGGGGTCTTCGTCGCCAATCCCTTCAACTGGCTCTATGCGACCATGGCCATCCTCGTGCTATGCAATATCGTGCACTTCTTTTCGGTGAGCTTTCTCACCGCCACCACCGCCCTCAAGCAGATGGACCGGGAGTTCGAGACCGTCTCCGCCTCGATGGGCGTCCCCTTCACCAAGACCTTGGTGCGGGTGACCGTGCCGGTCTGCCTGCCGGCGATCCTCGAGATCGGCATGTATTACTTCGTCAACTCCATGGCCACCGTATCGGCGGTCATCTTTCTCTATTCGGCCGACCTGCCGCTTGCATCGGTGGCGGTGGCCAATATGGACGATGCCGGCGATACCGCCAACGCCTGCGCCATGTCGATGCTCATCGTCGCCGCCAACATCCTCATCCGCCTCATGTACGGCGCATCGACCTCCGGCATCCGCAGGCGCAGTCAGGCCTGGCTTACCCGTTAACCCACAGAGGAGAGTATCACAATGAATGACAATCGTGCCGAAGCCACGGCCCCCGCAGTGCGGGCCGTTATCCTTGACTGGGCCGGTACCGCCATCGATTATGGCTGTGTCGGCCCGGCTGCGGTGTTTCTCGAGGCCTTCGCCCGCTTCGGCGTTACCGCCAGTGTGGCGCAGGCCCGCCGCTATATGGGGCTGGAGAAGAAGGATCACATCCGCGCCATGCTCGGCCTGCCGGAGCTCGCCTCCCAGTGGCGTGAGCGCCAAGGCCGCGAGGTCGGCGAGGGCGACGTCGACCTCGTCTACGCCGCCACCGAACCCCTGATGATCGAGGCGATCGCCAGCCACTGCGGCCTCATCGACGGGCTGCTCGAGTTCGTCGCGGCAATGCGCGAGCGGGGCATCAGGATCGGTTCGAGCACCGGCTATACGGCGAAAATGATGGAGGTGGTGGTGCCCCGGGCCGCCGCCCAGGGCTACCGCCCCGATGCGGTGGTCTGTTCCTCGGACGTGCCGGCCGGCCGCCCCCACCCCTATATGTGCTACGAAAACGCCCTGCGGCTGCAGGTCTACCCACTGTCGGCGATGGTCAAGATCGGCGATACGGTGAGCGACATCGAGGAGGGCCGGAACGCCGGGATGTGGACCATCGGCCTGACCCGCTGCGGCAACGAGCTGGGCCTGACCAGGAGGGAGAGCGAGGCCCTGGCGCCGAGCGAATTGCGCGCGCGCATCGCGGGGATCGAGGAGCTTTACCGTCGCCATGGGGTGCACTATGTCGCCGCCGGCATCTGGGACTGTCTGCCCATCCTCGACGACATCGAGCGGCGCCTGCAGGCCGGGACGCGGCCGGAGGACTCGTGGCGATGACCGCGCAACCTCCACCCCGCCCGCCATGCCCCAGCGAGGGGGAGAGCAACCAGAGCCCCGGTCGCCGGCAGTGGCAGGAGCGGCATCTCGATATGGCCACCCGCATGCTGCTTGATCGCGACGAAGGCGTTTTTCTCCGCCAGAGCCTGTCGACCCCCTGCATCGACGTACTGGCCGGGGCCGCCGGTTCTTCCCTGACCGACCTCGAGGGGCGAACATTTCTCGATTTTCATGGCAACAGCGCCCATCAGGTCGGCTACGGCCACCCGCGGGTGGTGGAGGCGGTGGTCGAGCAATTGCAGCGCCTGCCCTTCTGCCCGCGTCGCTACACCAATCGCCCGGCGATAGAGCTGGGGGAGCGCCTCGCCGCCCTCTCCCCCATGGCGGGGACGAAGATCCTCCTCTGCCCAGGGGGTACCGGTGCCGTCGGCATGGCCCTCAAGCTGGCGCGCATGGCCACCGGCCGCTTCAAGACTCTCTCCATGTGGGGGGCCTTCCACGGGGCCTCGCTCGATGCCATCTCGCTGGGCGGCGAGGCCCTCTTCCGCCAGAATATCGGGCCGCTCCTGCCGGGCACCGAGCACGTTCCGCCCGCCGACCCCTACCGCTGCCTGTGGAATCCCGGGGGCAGCTGCGATGACTGCGATGGCCGTTGCGCGCGCTATCTCGAATACGCTCTCGAGCAGGAGGGCGATGTCGCCGCGGTGGTCGCCGAGCCGCTGCGCTGCACCAGCGTCACCGCCGCCCCACCCGGCTACTGGATGCGGGTCAGGCGGGCCTGCGACCGCCACGGGACCCTGCTCATCTTCGATGAGACCGCCGTCTGCCTGGGGCGCACCGGGACCATGTTCGCCTGTCAGCAGGAAGGGGTCGAGCCGGATATTCTCGTGCTCGGCAAGGGCCTTGGCGGCGGCATCTTCCCCCTGGCGGCGATCCTCGCCCGCGGCGGTCTCGACATCGCCCCGGATCGCGCCCTCGGCCACTACACCCATGAAAAGAGCCCGGTGGCCTGCGCCGCCGCCCTGGCGACTGTCGAGGTCATACTCGACGAAGGGCTGTGCACCCGGGCCAAGGTGCTGGGCGAGCATGCGCTGACCTTTCTGCGGCGACTGGCGGAAGGGGAGCCCCGCATCGGTGATGTCCGCGGGCGCGGGCTGCTCTTCGCCGCCGACCTGGTAGTCGACCGGGCCGGCAAGGAGCCGGCCGTCGACCTCGCCGACCGCGTTCTCTATCATTGTCTCGCCGCCGGCCTCAGCTTCAAGGTCTCCCATGGCGGTGTCCTTACCCTGACCCCGCCGCTGACCATTGGCGAGAGCGAACTGGACCGGGCCCTCGGTATCCTCGCCCTGGCCTTGACCAACCAGCCAACACCTTGAAGAGAGAGTGCCATGAACCCATTGCTCGATATCCTGCCGGATAACCACTATGTGCTGCTCACCCCTGGCCCGCTGTCTACAACCAAGAGCGTCAAGGCGGCCATGCTGCAAGACTGGTGCACCTGGGACAGGGACTACAACGACATCGTCCAGGGCATCCGCAGGCGATTGACGACCCTGGCCACCGCCGCGCCCGGCTACACCGCGGTGCTCATCCAGGGCAGCGGCACCTTCGCCGTCGAGGCGGCGATCACCACCATGATGTCCGAGTCAGGCAAGCTCCTGGTACTGGCCAATGGCGCCTACGGACGACGCATGGCGCTCATTGCCAGCCGCTGCCGCATTCCCTGTCGAATCGAGGAGTATGGGGAACAGGTCGCGCCGGACCCCGAGGGGGTGGCCGCCATCCTTGCCGCCGACAGCGCTGTCAGCCATGTCGCCGTGGTCCACTGCGAAACGACCACCGGCATGCTCAACCCGGTGGAGGCCATCGGCACGGTGGTCAAGAAGGCCGGCCGCCTCTATCTCGTCGATGCCATGAGCAGCTTTGGCGGCATTCCCTTCGATATGGCGGCCATCGGCGCCGATTACCTGGTGAGCAGTGCCAACAAGTGCATCCAGGGAGTGCCCGGCTTCGGCTTCGTGCTTGCCCGGGAGGAGGTGCTGGCGGAGACGGCCGGCCAGGCGAGGTCGCTCAGTCTCGACCTGCACGATCAATGGCAGACCATGGAGCATCACGAGGGAAAGTGGCGCTTCACCTCGCCGACGCACGTGGTGCGCGCCTTTGCCCAGGCCCTGGTGGAACTGGAGGAGGAAGGGGGCGTGGCGGCCAGGCACCGCCGCTATCGGGAGAACCACAGCCTCCTCGTCCGAGGAATGGTTGAGCTCGGCTTCTCGCCGCTGCTGCCGGAGCACCTGCAGTCGCCGATCATCACCGCCTTCCACAGCCCGAGCAGTGCCGGCTACAGCTTCAAGCTCTTCTACGAGCGCCTCAAGGAGCAGGGCTTCGTCATCTACCCGGGCAAGGTTTCCGATCATGACACCTTTCGCATCGGCACCATCGGCGACGTCGGGCGGGGGGATATCGAGCGGCTGCTGCTCGCCGTGCGTCGCTCTATCGACTGGTGAGCGGCCTGGCAAGGTGAGCATCAGGGTGCTGAGGAAGATTTTTTTGCCTCTGCCGCCAGGCAAACACCACCCGGCCCGTCTCGATGAAATGGAGGTTATGGCGGCAGAGGGAGGACGTTCGGCCGGGGTTCGGCAGAGCGGCGAGCCCTGCCTCGTCACCCGGCAGGAGCGGCGCGGGGCGGCTCCTTGAGGGCGGCCATGACCGTCGCCAGTTCCACCAGCACGCCCAGGCCCTCCTGCACCTCGGGGCGCCGCAGGGCGGCCATCATCCCGAACACGCCGCGTACCGGCTGGGCCGTGGCGAGGTCGACGGAGCCAAGCCGCGTGCCGATCCGCTCGGTGATGGCGAGGACCTGCTCGAAGGCGGCGAAGACCCCCTTGCGTTTCAGCTCCTCGAGGCGGGCGACGGCCTCGTCGAAGGCCGGTTTGGCCAGGGTCGCGGCATCGTGTTTGAACTCCATGAACGAGCCGAGCATTTTCAAGGCATCGGCGAGATTGCCGATATTGCTGACAAATTCCTGCAGCAGGCGGCTCAGCGCCTGCGGCTCGAAGCCTCTGCTGGTCTCCTGGAGGAAGATGACCGTTTCGTGGAAGATGTCCTTGGAGTAGGGCTCGAAGTCCTTCTTGAACTCGACGAAGCGGTTGAGCATGCGCAGCCCTTCGCTGATACTATCGGCGCTGGCCACGGTCTGGCCGAGTATGTCGCCCAGGGCCTCGCCGGGACGGCGCGTGTCGAGGCCCGCCGGCCTGGCCTTGGCGGTGTGCAGTATGTCGCGCAGGAGCGGTTCCATATCCCGCTGCAACTCCACGCAGGGTTGGATGAGTTGCCTGGTCTGGCGCAGTTCCTCGCTCAGTTCCTCGAGGCGGGCGAGAATCTTTTCTTCGTTGGTCATATCGTCCCCCTCCTCAGTCCTGAATTTTACCGGCCAGGGACATCTGGGCCTCGAGGGGCAGCTCCTCGCCGCTGACCAGCTTGTTCCAGTAGACCCACTTGAACATCATCTTGCCCCAGTGGTTGGCTTTGGATTCGCCAAGCAGGGAGAACGGGCCGAGCCCCGGCAGGGGGAATTTGCCCGGCAGGGGCTCGTAGTCGTAGTTAAAGTCGATGAGCGCCGCCTTGCCGAAGCCGGTTTCGATGAAGCAGTTGGAGTGGCCGTCGAAGTCGGGCCGCACGGCCTCGCCATGGAGGACGCGCATGAAATTCTCCACCATGATCTCGGCGGAAAAATGGGCCACCGAGCCGGCCTTCGAGGTCGGCAGGGTGGTGGCGTCGCCGAGCACCCACATGTTCTGGTGCTGTTCCGCCTCGAGGGTGTGCTTGTTGGTCTTGACGTAGCCGATCTCGTCCATGGCAATGTTGGAGCGCACCAGGTAGCGGGCGCCGACATTGGGCGGCACCACCACCAGGAGGTCGAAATCCATGCTCTGCCCGCCGGCGGAGATGATCTTTTTGCCGGCGCAGTCCACCTCGGCGAGGTCGAAGCTGGCGGTGATCCTGATGTCCTTCTCGGCGATCAGCTTGGAGAAGAATGCGCTCGCCTTGGGTTTGGTGAAGGCGCCCGGCAGGGGCGTGACGAAGTGGATCTCCACGAGGTCGCGCATGCCCCGTTCGGTGAAGTAGGCGTCGGCCATGTAGACGAACTCGAGCGGCGCCACCGGGCACTTGAAGGGGAACTCGGCGATATTGAGCACCAGCTTGCCACCCTTGAAGTTGCGCATGGCCTTGTGCAGGTTGATGGCTCCGGGCAGGGTGTAGAAATCGAAGGCCACCTTCTGCCAGCCCTCCATGAGGCCGGGGATCTCGTCGGGGGCGAGCTCCACCCCGGTGGCGACGATGAGCTGGTCGTAGGGGTAGCTGCCGGCCATGGTTTCCACCCGCTGCTTCTCGGTATCGACGTGGTTGATCTCGTCGACGACGAAGCGGATATCCCTGGCGAGGAACTCGCTGCGGCTGCGCACGATCTCTTCCGGCTGGTAGATGCCGAAGGGAATGAAGAGCAGGCCCGGCTGGTAGACATGCCTGTCGTCCTTGTCGATGATGGTGATCGTCCATTCGTCACGATGCAGCCGCTTGCGCAGCTTGTTGGCCACCATCGTGCCGGCGCAGCCCGCTCCGAGAATTACCAGATTCTTGCCCATGCCTTCCTCCGTGTCGTAGGTTACCTGCAACAACGTCCTCTCCCATCATACCGTTGTCTGGTGGAAAGGCAATGGGCAGTCCGACAATCCCTGTCATTGCCGTGGCGCATGGGGTGGAAGGCGAGGGCCTGGCGCGTTGCCGCAGCTTCCCCCTTGCCTCATTCCCTTGCCTATCGCAAGGAGAGTGAAATGGCACAGACCGACACGGCAGCAGGTGGTGGACGACCTGTGCCGCCTCGATATTCGTTTCAGGCGGCGCAGGGAAATATTCCGCCTGCCGATCTTCGATTGTCTTGAAGAGTGCCGGGAGACAATGTATCGTTGCGCACGGTCAATAACATGGCCATGTTGGGGTAAAATCATCTCGCTCGACCACCGGGGGCGGTATCTTCGCGGGCCACTCGCCGTCCTTTCCCGACACCGACATTTCCCGATACCGTTCACGCCATATACGCCAGTTGCTGGCAGCAAGGGGGACTATGCTGAAAGACAAGATCGATGCTTTTGCCGAGCGGTGGGTCTACGCCGACCGCCTGCATAACGTGGCCCGCCTGGTGTATCTCTTTCCCGTCCTCTTTTTTGTCTTTCTGGCGCTCTTCTGGCTGCTGATGCCGGGGGCCGCGCAGTCCCTCCGCTGGAGCGTGCCCCTCGGGCTGGGAGTGCTGGTGGCCGGGCTGATCCTGGCACGCCTTACCCAGCATCTCATATGCCGGGCGCTGCACCTCGCCGTGGCGACCATCAATGAGACCTTTGTCGACTTGAACAGCAAGGAAAAGGACCTGTCGCGCGGGGCCGCGACGGTTGCCTACGAGGAAGTCAGGGAGGTGGTCGACAACATGAACGTGTTTCTCGACTCTCTCCGCGAGATCATCGAGAAGATTCGCGCAACCGGCATGCGCATCGCCGTCAACAGCACCAGGGTGAAGAAATACCTGCACGAAACGGTGGAGAAATCCACCAATCAGAAAGAGTTGTCCGGCCTCATTGCCGCCGCCAGCAGCGAGTCCAAAGAGGCCATCGGCGAGATCTCGGGCAATGTGCATCGTATATCGGAGAGGACCCAGGGCAACCTCAGGCAGGCCAAGGAATCGCTGACCACGCTGTACGGCGTGTCCGGCCAGGTGCGGGAAATCGACGAGCGGATCGGCTCCTTCCGCCAGATTACCGAAGAGTTGCGACGAAACTCGGCGGAGATTCTCGAGGTGGTCAAGTTCATCGACATGATTTCCGATCAGACCAAGCTCCTCTCCCTCAATGCGACCATCGAGGCAGCCCGGGCCGGCGAGCATGGCCGCGGCTTCGGCGTGGTCGCAGAAGAAGTGCGCAACCTGTCACAGCGGGTCAAGCCGCTCACCGAACAGATCAGGGAGAAGGTGGAGCGCATGGAAGGGACGGTGGGGAAGACCCTTCAGGAGATGGACGTCCTCGTCGAAGACAGCAGTGCCGCCAACAGCGGCCTGCGCCATACCTCGGACAGCTTTCAGAGCATGGTGGAGGATTTCGAGGAGACCAGCGAACAGCTCATCAAGATTGCCGCGGCTATCGAGGAACTCACCCTCAGCAACAGCGAGGTGGAGCAGCAGGTATCGCATATCGACTGGCTGGCCAAGGAAATCTTCACCAGCATGGAGGAGTCGGGGCGCAAGGTGGAAGATCTGAGCACGCTCACCGAGAACATGCAGGAGATGGCCTCGGAATACCGTACCGGCGTGGGCCGGCTCGATGAGATCATCATTGGCGCCAGGACCCTGCGTGATTTCGTGCAGGAAAAGATCGTCGCGCTGCAGAAAAGCGGCGTCAATGTCTTCGACCGCAACTACCGTCCGGTGAAGGGCACCAAACCGGAAAAATTCGAGACCGACTATGTCCAGGCCTTTGACCGAACCCTGCAGGAGCACTTCGACGGTTTCAAGAAGAGCTTCGATGGCGTCATCTACAGCGTCATCCTCGATGTCAACGGCTATCTACCCACCCACCATGCCGCATTTTCCCGGCCGATGAGCGGCAAATTCGACGAAGACTTCCTCAACAGCCGGAATCGCCGCTTTTTTTTCACTTCATCCACCGAGAAACGCCGCGTCACCAGCAACAAGCCGATGCTTATGCAGACCTATCAGCGCGATACCGGGGAGGTGCTCAACGATATTTCCTTCCCCATCGTTATCGCCGGCAGGCACTGGGGCGCCCTGTGCATCGGCATTACCCCGGAAAAAATCCTGGATTCGGCGGATTAGCGGCCGTCGCCCAGCCTGGTCTGGCCAGAGGACGGTAACATACCCATGCTCTATAGACTGACACGACAGCAAGACGATGCGGAGTCGCGGCTCGACCGCTTTCTCCATGGCAAGGTGGGCGACCTCAGCCGCGGCGCCTTGCGCAGGGTCATCGAGCTGGGCGGGGTGCATCTCTCCGGGAGGCGCTGCCTCAAGTGCGGGGCGGAGGTCGCCGTCGGCGCCACAGTCGAGGTGCACCTCGACGGCGGCCCGCTCGAGCCCTTCCGGCTTGCCGAGGGGCATATCCTCTTTCAGGACGACCACCTCATCGCTCTCGCCAAGCCGCCGGGCATCGACACCCAGCCGACCCCGGCGCGCTATCGCGGCACCCTCTACGAGGCGCTGCAGGTCTGGCTGCAGCGCGACAAGCGCCTCGGGCGGCGTCTCGAAATCGGCATGGCGCAGCGCCTCGACCGCGACACCAGCGGCGTCATCGTCTTTTCCATTCACCCCCTGGCTCATGGCGAGCTGACCCGGCAGATGGCCGAGCGCCTCGCCCGCAAGGAGTATCTGGCAATCGTCAGCGGCTGTCCGCGCGAGGAGGGGGGGCGTTTCCACAGCATGCTGCGCCGCGATCGGCGCAGCGGCCGGGTGCAGTCCTGCGCCGAGGGCGGCCAGGAGGCGATCACCGATTACCGGGTGCTCGCCAGCGACGGCGGGCTGAGCCTGGTGCATGTGGTCATCCATACCGGCCGCACCCACCAGATCCGCGCCCACTTCGCCGAGGCCGGGCACCCTCTGGCCGGTGATCGCCACTATGGCGGGCCGCTCGAACTGAACGGGCGGACATTTCCCCGCCAGTGCCTGCACTCGTGGCGGCTGTCCCTTGCTCATCCCCGTTCCGGCACGCCGCTGACCTGGACGGCCCCGCTGCCGGAAGACATGACCTTTCTCGGTCTCCCCGACGGCGATCCTCCCGCGGTCACCAGCCCAGGCAGCACCGGGCTGCCCTGAGCAGCCCTCGGCCTCAGCTCAGCACCAGGGGGCCGGCTGCTGGGCGCAGCGCGAACTGCGCTGCGCCCGCTCGAGCAACTCCTGCGCTTCGACGCAGAGGGTTGCGGTGGGGTGGATCGCCAGGCGCTTGAAGCCGATCGGCTCGCCGGTCATCTCGCAGTAGCCATAGGTGCCGTCGTTGATCCGCGCCAGGGCGCGATCGATCATGGCGATCTGCCCGCGGTGGCGCTTCAGTCCCTCGAGTTCGATGTTGATCTCGGTCTGCGTCGAGGCGACGTCGTAGAGGTCGGGGGCGCCGATGGGCGTCTCCTTGAGGTCGTTCCTGACCATGGTTGCCACGCCCACCAGTTCCTGGCGCCGCCGCCGCAGCTCCGCGGCGAAAGCGGCCAGCTGTTCCGCGTTCAACACGCCTTCCCCGTTTGCGCTGCACTCCTCGTTATGCCGGGTGTCGCGATACCCTTTCATATGCCACGCTCCTCTGTTGTGTCAGTGGTCCGGCCGGTTTCGCCAGGCGGCCCCGACCGGGGGGGCTACCCCGCCGCCGACAGGTGGCCTCGCCCCACCGCAGGGCGGTGGCGACGGCACCTCAGGGACGGAGTCAGGACCGGATCCCCGCCGCCCCTGCCTGGGGTGGCCTCCTCGCCGTCATGGCAGGGACCGCCTCCAGGGGAGAGAGGGCTGGGAAGCCGTGTCTGCAATGTTTAGCCGGCCGATGTTACCGACGGGTAAGGATATGGTAAGGATTCCCTTGCCCTGCCCCGGGCCGGCAGGGCGGCCCGGGGTGGCGGTACGGTGGAGGCGGCCGGTCGTGCCAGGCACGGCGCCAGGGCATGAGGGCTGGCTAGAGGATGTTGCTGGCCAGGTCGGCCAGCTCGGACCGCTCCCCCTTGCGCAGGTCGACATGGGCGTAGATCTTCTGTCCCTGCATCTTGTCGATGAGGGTGCGCAGGCCGTTGGAGTGGATGCCGAGGTAGGGGTGGTCGATCTGGTTGATGTCGCCGGTGAAGACGATCTTGGTGCCCTCCCCGGCGCGGGTGATGATGGTCTTCACCTCGTGGGGGGTCAGGTTCTGCGCCTCGTCGACGATCATGAACATCTTCACCAGGCTGCGGCCGCGGATATAGGCCAGCGGCTCGATGGCCAGCTTGTCGCTGTCCAGCATGGCGCGCAGTCGTTGCGCCATCTCGCTCTTTTCCGGGAACTGGGCGCTGATCACCGCCAGGTTGTCGTAGAGCGGCTGCATCGAGGGGCGGATCTTGGCGGTGATGTCCCCGGGGAGGAAGCCGATGTCCTTGTTGGAAAGCGACACCAGCGGCCGGGTGAGGAGGATCTGCCGGTAGAGGCTGCGAGTCTCCAGCGCCGCCGCCAGGGCGAGCAGGGTCTTGCCGGTGCCGGCCTTGCCGGTCAGGGTGACCAGCTTGATGCGGCCGTCGAGCAGGGCGTCGACGGCGAAGATCTGCTCGGCGTTGCGCGGGCTGATGCCATAGACACTGGCCTTCTCCACCCTCCTGATGCTGCCGGCCTGGTTCTTGTCATCGGGGGCGAAGATGGCCAGGGCCGATTTCTTGCCGTTGCGCAGCACCAGGTATTCGTTGGTGCACAAGGGCGATTCCGGGGCGAAGTCGTCGCCCTGCAGGCTGCCGCCGGGTGCGCACAGCTTGTCGAGCATCTCGCCGGGGAGGTTCTCGCAGAGGCGGAAGCCGGGGTAGAGGCTGTTGGGGTCGCGGACATGGTCGGTGGTGTAATCCTCCGCCTGCAGGCGCACCGAGCGCGCCTTCATGCGCAGGTTGACGTCCTTGCTGACCAGGATCACCCCGTGGTTCTTGTGCTTCTGGGAGATATGGTAGGCGATGTTGAGGATGCGGTGGTCCTTTTTCTCGCCGTCGGGGAAGATGAGCTGCAGGTCCTCGTGCATCTCCTTGTCGAGGCGGATGGCCAGGGTGCCCTTGCCGTCGCCGAGGGCCATATGGCCGTTGAACAGCTTGCCGGCGCTGAGCCGGTCGAGTTCGCGGACGAATTCGCGGGCATGGTGGTTGATGCTCTGGCTGCCCTTCTTGAACTGGTCGAGCTCTTCCAGCACCGGAATGGGGACGATGATGTCGTGCTCGTCGAAGTTGTAGATGCAGGAACTGTCGTGGAGGATGACGTTGGTGTCGAGGATGAAGATCTTTTTCCTTTTGTGCATGGATTCCTTGGCGCCTGTGGGTTAGGTGAGGATGGAGCCGTCGATGTAGCGGCCGCGTTTGCTGTCTTTGAGTTTTTGCAGATCGACGATGACCATGCCGTCGACGCAGTGGCCGAAGGCCGGGTCGATGTTGAAATCGAGAAAGGTCACCCCGCCCGGCTCGCACAGCTCGGCGTACTGCTTGTAGAGGGGCGGGATGGCGGTGCCGAGGTTGCCGAGCAGGGTCTTGAGGCGGCGCAGATCGCCGCGGTAGTCGTCGCCGGCGAACTCCTTGGCCAGTTCCTCTTCAGGGCGCGAGTAGGTGAAGGGGGTGCGCGAGCGTGACAGGCGCGGGTCGCCGGGGAAATAGCGCTTGTAGAAGTATACCAGCAGGTCGCGGGCCAGGGCCGGCATGGCGGCGCTGATGCTCACCGCCCCGAAGAGGTAGCGATAGTGGGTCTTGTCGCGGAGGAAGGCGCCGATGCCGTACCACAGGTAGTCGAGGCTGCGCTTGCCCCAGTAGCGCTGCTGCACGAAGCTGCGCCCGAGTTCGAGGCCATTGTGGAGAAAGAAGCTGTTTTCGGTGTCGAACTGGAAGAGCCCGGCGGAGTAGAGCCCTTCCAGGCCCTGATGTGCGATAGTCGCCGCGGCGTCGGCGAAGCGGTAGGCGCCAGCGATCTCCAGGTCGTCCTCGTCCCAGAGGATGAGGTGGCGGTAGTGGCGGTCGAAGCGGTCGAGGTCGCGGCGGTTGCCGCTGCCCTCGCCGACGGCGCGGAAGGTCTGCTCGCGCAGGCGCCCGATCTCGCGCATCACCGGCGAAGAGTCAAGGTTGGCAAAGAGGTAGATGGCCTTGCCGTCCGGGGTCACCCCGAGCCGTTCCCCCTGGAGAATGGCCTTTTTCAGGTCGACCTTGCGCTCAGCGCGGGCGATGGCCGACTCGCCGGCGAGGAGTGGCTTCTTGCCCTGGCCGATGCGGTAGAGGTGACGCTGAAAGAGCCTGGCCTTGTCGCCGCGACCTAGCCCCAGGCCGCCATAGGTGCTGTAGGGGATGAGCTCGCCGACGGTGAGGCGCAGGCGTTTTCTTTCCTGGCGGAACATCTCGCCCACCAGCATCAGCGTCGACAGCGGTCGCGCCACCAGGGAGGTGAGATAAAAGCGCGCGCTGTTGCGGCCGGCGATGTGGATGGGCAGGATCGGCGCCCTGGTCTGCTCGGCGACCTTGAGGAAGCCGCGCTGCCATCTGCCGTCCCTGATCCCCCGGGGGCCGAGACGGCTGACCTCGCCGGCGGGGAAGATGATCACCGCCTGCTCCCGCGCCAGGGCATCGATGATGGCGTTGATATGGCCCTTGCGGCTGGTGCCGCTCATATTGCGCACCGACAGCAGCAGGGGGCGCAGCGGGGCGATGGCGGTGAGCAGGTCGTTGGCGACGATGCGCACGTCGCAGCGCACCTCATGGACCAGTTTGAGCAGGGCGAGGCCGTCGAGGGAGCCGATGGGGTGGTTGGCGACGATCAGCACCCGGCCGGAGGCGGGGATGTTCTCGCGCTCGCTGTCGGCGACGGCGTAGCTGAAGCGCAGGGTCTCCAGCGCCTGTTCGATGAACTCGATGCCCCGCAGATGGGGGAAACGCTCGGCGAAGTCCTGGAAATCGCGTTCGTGCAGGAGGCGCCGCAGCACCCCCTTGAGCAGGGGCAGGCCGACCTGGCTGCGGCTGGCGGTCGGGAAATGGTCGGCGACGATCTGGTCGACGGTGAACATGGCTGGCTCCTCTTGGCTCTGGTTGTCGCGACTGTGGCGCCGCCGGGAGAGAGGCCGACGCTGCCGACGCCGCCGGACCCACGTGTTGAGAGATTTGTACCAGTGCCGCGTTTGGAACGTGTTTCTCTCCTGTCAGGAAACGGTGAGGGCCGCCAAGGAAGCGGGCCGTGGCACGGCCGCTTGCCCCGCGATGGCCCAATGCCGGTTTTGCACAGAAAGGCCTTGACATCGCTTCCGCCTTCACGCGACAAAGAAAAGAGAGAGGAATATGGGCGCAGCGTATATATAGACAGTCCAAGGAGGTCGATTGCCGATGGCGGGCGGGACGAGGATAGGGAGCGGGTGTTTCCTCTGCAGGACGGGGCTGTGGCGAGGCGTTTGCCGGCCTCCTTCCCAGGTCGTCCTCGCCCTGGCCTTTCTCCTGCTTGCCCTGTCGCTGGTCATCGCCTTCCTCGGGCTGGGCAGGCTGTCGGAAAGCACCGCCCAGCGCCTTTCCCGCGGCGGGGCGATACGCATCGGGTATGCCGAGGAGCCGCCGTTCGCCTTTCGTGACCGTGGCGGGCGCGTCAGCGGCGAAGCGCCGGAGGTGGCCAGGGCTGTGTGGCAGCGGCTCGGTGTCGCCAACATCGAGTGGCATCATGGCGAGTTCGCCTCGCTCATCGCCCAGCTGCGGGCCGGCCGGATCGATATGATCGCCGCCGGAATGTTCATCCGCCCGGAGCGGCAGCGGCTGGTGCTGTTCACCTCGCCCACGGCCACTATCAGGCCGGGTCTGCTGGTGAAAGCCGGCAACCCTCTCGGTCTGCACTGTCTCGAGGATATCGCGGCGCGGGCGGAAGGTAGACTGGCAATCCTCGCTGGCGCCGTCGAGGGGGAGGACGCCCGCCGGGCGGGAATTCCCGCCGAACGCATCCTCCCCTTCCCTGACCCGGAGACCGCGATACGCGCCTTCCATGGCGGCGGTGTCGACGGGTTGGCACTCTCCGCGCCCAGCGTGCAGCAACTCGCCCGCCTCCATGCCGGTCTGGAGAAGGCCTTCCCGTTCACCGGGCGGGAGGGGAGCGTCGGTCTGCCCGCCTTCGCCTTTCGCCGCGAGGATAAGCAGCTGTGCGATCGCTTCGACAAAACTCTCCGCTCCTTTCTGGGAAGCGAGCCGCATCTCGCTCTGGTGGAACCTTTTGGCTTCACCGGCGAGGACCTGCCGTCTTCCGCCATTTCTTCCGTCGGTCACTGAGCGCCCATGCCGTCCTTCTCCTCGCCCCGAGCCGACTCTTCCCCCCAGCGCTGGTTGAGGAGCGACCGGGCCATGCTTCTCATTGGTCTCATGGCCCTCATCTCCACCCTCATGCTGTGGTGGGCCAATCACCTCTACCGTTCCGCCTTTCCCGGCTATATCGTCCTCACCGACAACCTGCAGCAGGCGAGGCGCTCGGCCACCAAGGCCGTCATCCTACAGGAAAAGATCCTCTCCGGCGAGGCGATGGGCGTGGAGGCGGCGTTCGCGGCTCTCGACAATGCCGCCCTTGGTGTCGCCGATTGCATCTCGGGGCGAAGCACCCTGGTGGGCATCCCCGGTGAGCCACCTCGTGAGGAGATTCTCCTCCTGCTGCGGCGATACGGCGAGACGCTGGCGCAGCTCGACATGACGGTGCGTGCGCGGCTCGAAGGCGACAGTGAGCAACTGCGCATCGCCCAGCTGCAGAAGCTCTACGAGGGCGAGCAACTCGCCGCCGAAGTGGAGACCCTGCTCGGCGCCGACCTGGCGGCGATGATTGCCTCGCAGCAGACGCGCCTCATGGTCGGAGTCGGGCTGTGGTTTCTCGCCCTTGCCGCTGCGCTCGTCTTTCTGCTGCGGCTGTCGCGCATCGAGGCCAGGCAGGCCGAGCAGGAACGCCTGCTCGAGACACTGATCGAGTCGACCCCGGACGCCATCTACATCAAAGACCGTCAGGGCCGCTATCTGCTCTGCAACGGCGGGGCCGCCGGCTACATCGGCCGGCCGGTGGCGGAGATCCTCGGCAACGATGACAGCGGCAACTTTCCTGCCCCGGTGGCGGCCAGGCTGGCGGCGAAAGACCGCGAGGTCATCGACGGCGCGGTCACCTGCCACCTTACCGAGGAAATAGAGACGCTGGATGGGCGCCGCCGGGTCGTGACAGTAGTCAAAGGACCGATTCGCGATCGCCAGGGCGTGGTCACCGGGGTCTTTGGCATTTCACGTGATATCACCGAGCAGAAACGCCTTGAGGACTCCATCCGCGATTCCGAGCTGCGCTATCGGCTGCTCTTTACGCAGTCCATGGACGCCATCGCCATCATGGACCAGATGCCGCCCCGCTTTCGTCTCGTCAATCCGGCTTTCGTCGATCTCTTCGGCTACACCATGGAGGAACTTGCTCAGATGAGGGGCGCGGAGATCTGGCGGCTGGTTCATCCCGATGATGTCCGCCTGGTCGAGGAGAGCCTGCGCCAGCGGATGGAGAACGGCGTCCAGTCGACCCGATACGACTTCCGCATTGTTCGCAAGGACGGCGAAGTTCGCTGGGTGGAGGCCACCGGCACGCGTGTCGAAGTGGCCGGCGGCGTCATGAATCAGAGCATCTATCGGGATATCACCCGGCGCAGGCAGGCCGAGGAAGATCGGCAGCGGCTCACCGAACAACTGTTGCAGGCGCAGAAGATGGAGTCGGTAGGGCGCCTCGCCGGTGGGGTGGCCCATGACTTCAACAATCAGCTCAGCGTCATTCTCGGCTTCGCCGAGTTCCTCGAAGAAGGGCTCGACGAGGACAGCCCCTTGCGCGACGATGTCGCCGAGATCAAAAAAGCCGCCAGCCACTCCGCGGACCTCACCCGGCAGCTGCTGGCCTTCGCCCGCAAGCAGACCGTCGCGCCGAAGGTCATCGTCATAGACCATCTGGTGGAGACCTTGCTGAAGATGATCCGCCGCCTCATCGGCGAAGACATCAGCCTCACCTGGGTTCCGGCCCCCATCCCCTGGAAGGTGCGTATAGATCCCTCGCAGGTCGACCAGATCCTCGTCAATCTCTGTGTCAACGCCAAGGACGCCGTCACCGCCGGGGGGAGCATATCCATCGAGTCACGCAATGCTGTGCTCGACGAGGCCTTCTGCGCCGACCATGTCGACTGCTGCCCGGGCGAGTATGTGCAACTGGTGGTGCGTGACAACGGGCGGGGCATGGACAAGGAGACCCTGGACAAGGTCTTCGAACCCTTTTTTACCACCAAGGAGGTGGGGGCGGGCACCGGTCTTGGCCTGTCGACGGTGTATGGCATCGTACGGCAGAACCTCGGCTGCATCGTTGCGCAAAGCGAAGTGGGGCGTGGGACGTCCTTTTCCATCTACCTGCCACGGGCCAGGGGCGACGAGGAGGATATAGGCGAGACACCCGCCGAGCCCCTTGCCTTCGGCCAGGGCAAAGCCGTGCTCCTCGTCGAGGATGCCCGCGACCTGCTGTTCCTCGACGAGCGGATTCTGCGAGGGTTTGGCTTCACGGTGCGCGCGACCTCATCCCCGGAAGAAGCCTTGCGATGTGTTCGCGATGGCAGGGAGCGCTTCGACCTGCTGCTTACCGATGTCATCATGCCGGAGATGAACGGCCGCGAGCTGGCGGAAAAACTCGTCCTGTTCCTGCCGTCGTTGAGAGTACTCTACATGTCCGGTTATACCGCCAACGTCATCGCCCATCATGGCGTCATCGAGCGTGGCCTCCATTTCCTGCAAAAGCCCTTTTCGCGACAGGAGTTGGCGCAGAAATTGCGCCAAACCCTGTCGGCTGAACACGCCGCGAGCAGGCGTTGAGAAGGGCAGGGGGGCTGTGTGGGCAACGATTTATCCCCGCCGGCTGGCACAGGGGCAAGGAGGCGGTGCAGGTAGGTGGCAGGCGCATTGTCGCCTGGGGGATAAAAAAAGAGGGCGGTGCATCGCGAGGATGCACCGCCCTCTGTCTCGCCGCGGCGATGGCCGACAATCACGTCTCGAATAATGGGGCGGGGCGAGAGAAGTCTCTTGCCCTGCCAGGGAGAGTGCCGCTCAGCTCTTGCCGCCGAAGGAGAAAGTGTACTTCAGGTAGATCCTGAAGTCGCCGAAATCATCGGCCGCGTCACTGTCATAATCGACCCAGGCATAACGGACCCGCAGGCTCAGGCCATCGAGGCTGCCGGCGAAGGCGTACTGGGCACTGAGGTTCGTCTCATTGATGTCGCTTGCTGCATGCGTTCCTGAGTCCGGGGTGTCATAGAGCCCCTGGAAGACATAGGCGCTCAAGCCCTTGAGGCCGAGGGTGCCGAAATCATAGCCGAGCTTGAGGGCGTAGGCGTTTTCGTCGGCCCTGCCTGAGGCGTTGATCTGCTGGATAAGCACCTTGCCGTCGCCCCAGGGTACGAAGAGGTCGTCGTCGCCGGTCTTGGCATAGAAGGCGGTGACATCGAAACCGGCAATTTTCAACGAGGTGTTGAACCCATACTGCAGGGTGTCGAACTGTCCCCCCAGGTCATCGCCGATGGAGTCCTGCTTGAGGAAGGAGGGAGTGAAGCTCAGGCTGAAGGTCTCGAATTTCTTGCTTAGAGTGGCCTTGAGGTAGGTCGAGTTAAAGACGTCCTCCATGCGATAGTCCCACAATTCGCTGTCGAGCAGGATGGTGTTCAGCGGCACCTTGTATCTGACGCTGCCGGCGAGCAGGGCTTCATCGTCCGCCCCTTTGGCAACGGAGGAGATGTCCACGAAATCGTCATCGGTCCAGCCCATGAAATCGGTCAGGTAATAGGCCTTGACGGTGAGATTTTCGACGCTGGTGTTTTCGACGGTGAGACCGCGGTAGGTCTTGGGCAGCAGGCGGATATCATGACCGTTGAGGAAGGGGGATTCAATCTCCTGGGCGCCCAGTTTGAGGGTGGTATTGAACCAGTTCCCCTGGAGGAAATATTCCTGCAGCCGTGTAAAGCTCTCATGATCCCCTGAGGCGTCCCTGGCGAGAAGTCCATAGACCGCTTTGTCGTCATCGCTGCCGATGTCACTGGCGGTGGCCGTGGCGAGCCCGGCCGTCAGCCCGAAAAGCGGGGCGGTGCGATAATACATCAAGGTGCCGAGAGCAAGATCGGCTCGATCAGGGGTATTTTCCTCGAAGTCCCTGGAAAAATAGAAGGTGCGAATTTCTCCCTTGAGGGTGCCCTCCGCGAAAGCTCCTTTGAGATCCTCTGCCGCCGAAGCCGACAGAGCGGAGAGAAGTACCCCGACACACGCCGATGTTGCCAAAAATTTCATGCTCTTCCTCTCGTATGAAACGTTTTCCCCAACCCTGGGACCGGGCGCGACACGTGTCCAGAAAAATCGCCAGTTCAAGCGCTGCTTCTGGTAAGTGTCGCATTTGGCGGCTCAGGCGGATTTCCGGTGAGCCACCGACCATATCCTTCGCCCCCTCGTGGGGACGGTACATGTAACCTTCTGCTGGCAGGACGGCGACTTTTATCTCCTTTTGCCTGTTGGCGAGGTCGAGCAGAGGGGAGATGAGGTGGTCTGGTGCCAGTTATCTCTCCAGCCGAGATGCGTGTCGAAGGCGGGTGGCTCAGCCAACCCGCTCATCACCACGTGCTTATGGAGACGTCTTGGCTTGAACGGGGCCTGCGGTTTTTCACTTTCGGCAGCCATGCAGTACGTGGGCCTGCTGGAGTGCTATGGAGTCTGCCGCAATCCCCTGCCTTACCTGTGGCTGGCCTCCCTGGTCATCCTGCGCGATGTCCCTCTTCGAGCAATAGACATGCCAGTCGCGCACACGAGGAAAAAAGTAATTATTACATGCATCTGGAGGCTTGTTGTCGCCGGCCGAAGAGGGATGTGATGCGATATATCGTGCAATTACGCTATATCGTTAGCCCGGTGAATCAGGGGACTGCTATCGCAGTGGTGCAGGAGGGGATCGGCATTCACTTTTTCTGGCATGTTCAGGGAGCAGGTCATGCGGCGAAGAGGATGGGGGGCGAGCAGGCAAACAGGCCCGTGACCGCTGATGCGGTCATGCGGGCGCAAAAGAGGAGTTTCCTGGAGGTTGGGGCAGGCGAGGAGATTTTTTCTGGCCAGTCCGGTTTCGGCGAAATAGCCGGGTGAGGGGCTGGGCGGGCCGGCTGTTGATTTCGGAACCGAGTCGTAACCGATTCCTCACACGGCCTTCTTACCTTGAACAGGATGGACCGCCCTCCCGGCAACGCCACGCAGAGAAACGTCAACAAGGTGAAAGAACGCCCATGCCGCCATTCCCGAAAACCGCCGTCCTCGTCCCCTGTTATAACGAAGAGACCACCGTCGCCAGTGTGGTCGAAGCGTTCCGCGCCAGCCTTCCGGAGGCGCAGATCTATGTCTATGACAACAACTCCAGCGATCGCACCGTGGCCGTGGCCAGGGCGGCCGGGGCCATCGTCCGCACCGAGTCCCTGCAGGGCAAGGGCAACGTGGTACGGCGTATGTTTGCCGATATCGAGGCCGAGGTCTATGTCCTCGTCGACGGCGACGCCACCTACGACGCCGCGGCGGCGCCGGGCATGATCCGTCTCTTGCTCGACAATCAGCTCGACATGGTCAATGGCGCCCGGGTCACCGATATCAGGGAGGCTTACCGGCCCGGCCACCGCTTTGGCAACCGCCTGCTGACCTCCATCGTCGCCTGCACCTTTGGCAATCGTCTCAAGGACATGCTCTCCGGCTATCGCGTCTTCTCCCGTCGCTATGTGAAGAGCTTCCCCTCGCTGGCGGTCGGTTTCGAGATCGAGACCGAGCTGACCGTGCACGCCCTCCATCTGCGCATGCCTATCGCCGAAGTGGCAACGGCATACCGCGAGCGGCCGCACGGATCGGCGAGCAAGCTGTCCACCTTTCGCGACGGGTTCCGCATCCTGTGGAAGATCGTGGTGTTCATCAAAGAGGAAAAGCCCATGGCCTTCTTCTCTGCGGTCGCCCTGTTCTTCGCCCTCTCCTCGGTGGCGCTGATGCTGCCGATTATCGCCGAGTTCCTCGAAACCGGACTGGTGCCTCGGCTGCCCACCGCGGTGCTGTCGATGAGCATGATGGTCATCGCCTTTCTCAACGTCGCCTGCGGCCTTATCCTCGACACGGTGTCGCGGGGGCGCAGCGAAATGAAGCGCATGCGCTACCTCGGCACCCCGGCCACCCTCGACACCTGCGGACCTGGCGGTTACGCCTGTCAGGAATAGCGTCGCCGCCCCGATGTGGCGGCAACGGCCATGAGCAGCACCAGGGTCGCCAGCCACACGATGCGACTCTGGTAGCGGTCGTGGGGGTTGGACAGCGCCCCGCAGATGACGGCGTTGCCGCACAACGCCACAAAAACGAACAGGGCCAGGGTGGCGAGGTCGCCACGGCCCTTATAGACGCCCCAGCCGATTACCACCAGCAGGGCCAGGGTGGAGGCGATAGCCAGCGGCTGGTGCAGCAGGTTGAAGGGGGCGAAGAGCTCTTTTGAAAAGCGTTCCTCCTGCTGGCGTGCGGCATTGAAGTCCCTCGAGACCTCGGCGCCGAGGTCGTTGGAGAAGGTGCCGCGGGCGGCGCCATGGAATTCATCCAGGCCGTCGCCGGTGGCGGTCATGAATAGCTGCCTGGCGGCAGACTGTATGCCCGTGGCGAGAGTTGCGCCAGGCAGGTCGAGAACGGCTCGCTTGACGAGAAAGCCCAGTTCCCGCGCCGCCTCTTCGTTCCAGCTGCCGATATCGACGAAGGGCGAACCGCCGTTCCAGAGAAAGTCATCGGCGGTGCCTGGCAGACGGTGCTGCAGCTGGCAGAGCTTGACGCCAGGTACCGGGCAGTTTTCGGCCAGCCAGCGCTGGGCGACGCCGTCCTGGACCAGTCGGCCGTAGAGAAAGGCCGGCCCGCCGGGGGTGAAGCCGAGGTGGCCGAAGAGCAGCCAGTGCAGGGTCGGCATGAGCACCACCGCGCCAGCGACGAGGCTCACCGGCAGCCTTGGGGTGACGCGTTCCCCCAGCCGCCAGTGGCGCGTCACATACGCGGCGAGGAGAATGACGGCGGCGAGGCCGATGGCCAAGGCCATACTCGACATGTGGCTGAGCATGCCGAGCATGGCAACTCCGCAGAGCTCACTTTTCTCCGCGGGATGCAGGCGGCTGCCGCGGAAGGCGAGCAGCCACAGGGCGATGACCGTCAGGGGGACGAACACATCGGGCATCAGCTGCGCCGTAAACCAGGAGACGCCGGTCAGCAGGGCCAGCGCCGCCGCCACCATGGTCAGGGGCAGCGGGCCGCTGGGCAGGTCGTGGCAGCGCAGGAGCAGGTAGACGAGGCGCAGCACGAGGAGGCTCTGCACGACCACCGGTCCGAGGAACCACTGCCAGCCGCAAGAGGTCGCGTAGAGGAAGGCCCCGTAGAAGTAGGAACGGCCGGGGCCGAGGTTGCCTTCGAGGACCCGGGCGATATAGCCGCCGGTATCGTGGAAAATGATCGGAAAGCCGTTCCACAAAGCCGGGGCGAGCAGCAGTCCCAGGGAGACGAGGAGGGCCGCGCTCCAGGCCGGCAGTTGCGCCAGGCGGCTCGGACGGATCAGGGTGGAAGCGAGGGGTGTGGCGAAGTGGGTCATGTACCTGTCATGGGTTAAGGTTGCTGGCAAGGGCTGTCGACACGTGCCCGGTCTTTACAGCGCCGGGTGGTCATTTGCCCGGGGGCTGGAGAGGGCGACCATGCCGCCGTCGGCGTGTCGCTGGTCGAGGGCGAGGTTGCGTCGCCACTGATCCTCGGCGTGGCGGGAAACCACCTGCCACAGCTCCGCTGCAGGCTGCGGCGCTGAAAACGGGGCGCTGTAGAAGAGATCGGGACGGCCGACGAGGCGGTTCTTCTGCATGGCGAGGAGATAGGAACTCTGGGGCTCGATTCTTGTCGGGCCGCAATAGGCGCAGTCGGCCAGTTCGCGGCGTGCCGCGAGGAGTTCGGTTCCCGTCAGCCGCACCAGAAAGAGGCTGCTGGTGCCGGGGGTGTTGACCGGCTCCCGCTCGACCTGGAAGGCATCGAGGATGTCCTGGCGGCTGAGCTGGTGGCCCGCTGGCCACTCCTGCCACACCGTATGCGGGTCGATCAGGGCGGCATCGGCCCTGGTCACCGCCACCGCCGCCCGGGCGGCAAGAGACGCCATATCGAAACGGCTCTGCGCCTGGCTGACCATGCCGACGACTTCTTCCATTTCGTTCATGTAGGGGCCGAGGATGGCGGCGATGTCCTGCGCGACCGCCGGGTCGGCTGCAGGCAGGCCCGAGAGATGGGCCGCCTCCGGCCGATTGTCGACGAGGCGGAAGGAGGTGGCGCGAATGGCGCCGCTCTTCACCTCGCAGGTGATGCTGAGGTGGCCGAAACTCTCGCCATTGCTGCCGGCATGGATGATGGTGGTGTTTTTCACGCGCAGCGGTTCGACCAGCACCGTATGGCTGTGGCCGCCAAGAATGATGTCGATGCCCTCGGTCTTCCTGGCGATGATCTCGTCGTCGGTGATGCCGAGGTGGCTGACGAGGACCAGCAGGTCGACCTCATGGCGATGGCGGGCAATGATGCGCCGGGCGATGGCGAGGTGGTCGAAATCCATGACCAGTTCGGGGTGTTCGGCATAGATGGGGCCGTCGTGCTGGCGGTTGTTGCAGCCGTAGGGGCGGGTGGTCAGGCCGAAGAAGCCGATGGTCAGCCTGCCGACACGGCGCGTTACGAAATCGGCCGGCCCTGGCATCGCACCGTCCCCCCGCGGCAATCGCGCATTGGCGCAGAGCACCGCTGCCCGCCTGTCATCGCAGAAGCGGCGCAGTTCCTCGAGGCCCCAGGCGAAGTCGTGGTTGCCGAGGGTGCGCACGTCATAGCCCAGGGCCTGGACGACCTGGCGGGTGGTTGCGCCCTGGCTGAGCTGCTCGGCCAGCGAGCCTTTTTCATAATCGTCGCCGCTGTTGGTGAACAGGGTGAAGGGGTTGGCCTGCCGCGTCGCCTGAAGATAACCGCGCACCCGGGCCATCGGGCAACTGCCGACCTTGTCGGGATTGTAGGCGGCATGCATGTCGGCGACGTGCACGAAGTCGATTCGCTGGGTCCCGTCTGCTTCCGCATGACGGGAGAAGGGCTGCCCCAGGGTCAGGCCGGGCGTTATCCCGGCTGCCGCCAAGACAAGGGACGCGGAGAGACACTGCCCGAGGAATTGTCGTCTCCCTGGCGAGCGCAGATGATCCATGGCAATCTCCAATGCTGGGGTTTGGCCGGAGTTCACCTGGTACTTGCTCCGGCGCCGTTGTTTGCCCCACCATGGAGGGTAAATGTTTCGCTGCGGTCAGTGATTGGTAACAAATCGATTAGTTAGCCCATAGCTGCCGCCTCCGGCGCGGCGCGCTAAACAATTCCCTGCCGATTCCTTATGGTTTTCTAATGTTGAGAGGCTAACAAGACTGAAACGGGTCTTCCGCGCCGAGCGAGGTCCGTCCTTGCCACCTTGTCCAGTCCCCTCAGCCAGGAGGTGTCCATGCATGCCGAACATTCTCTTTCCGCCTCGATTATGGGCAGCCCGTCTTCCCCTGATACCCCGGGGGCTGTCCGCTGGCCATTGTCCCTGCTCCTTCGCTTGCGACCGCACTCTTACCCCGCCGCCAGCGTCGCGTTCGCCAACACCTGCTATCTCGGCTTTTTCTCGATGCTGCTGCTGGCCAGCCTCGTGTTCTCCGGCTTGGTGCTGCTCCTGCCCTACGACTCGCGCCCCGAGTTCGCCCAACTCTCGGTATGGCAGCTGGCGCAACATCCAGCCCTGGCCTGGGTGCGCGACCTCCACCGGCTCACCGCCGACCTGCTGGTGACCTCATGCCTGCTGCATCTCCTCCGGGTGGTGCTTGCTGCGGCCTATAAGGGGCCACGGCGATTTACCTGGGTCGGTGGCCTCGGGCTCTTTCTCGTTATCATTGGCCTGTGGGGCAGCGGGATGGTCCTGCCTGGGGGAGAGGGAGCCCTGGCGGTTCTGGCGTCCTTCGGCTCAGTCATCGGTTTCTCCGCCCCGGCAGCCCTCGGTTCCTCTTATCTCCTTCATGTCGCCATCCTGCCGCTGGCTGCGGCCACCCTCGTCGCCATCCATCACTACCGGGTCCATTGGCTCCACGGCATCTCCCTGCCGGTGTGCGCCACCGCGCGTCGCAGTCTCGAGGATCGCCGCCCGGTGCCTTTCTGGCCGACACTGGCGCGAAGGGAACTGCGCCTGGCCCTGTATTTCGTCGCCGCCATCTTCCTGGCGGCGGTCTTTGTCTACGACGCCCCCGTGGAGACGGTGAGTGGCGATGCGGCAGTGGCGGAAAGCTCCACCGCGTGGTTCGTCCTCTGGCTGCGTGGTGCCCTGGCCCTCTGCCCTCACCCCCTGTGGAGCGTATTCTTTGCTGCGGCAAGCATCGTGCTGCTCTTCTCGCTGCCCTGGATCGAGCGCCGTCAGCGCCGCCCGCTCGGGCAGCGTCGCGGTGTCCTGTACGGTGTCGGCCTGGTGGTGGCCCTGGTCCTGCTCCTCGTCCTGCTCGGGGGAAGTTCCGGAGAAGGCGATGTCGTTGCGGCCATTGTCGTTGGCGGTCCCCGGTGACTAGGTCTCTCATCATTGTATTTTCCCTCACTCATCATTGTTCACTTTAGCCCATGGAAACGTCTCAACAACCCCATCTTCTTCGCCGCTGGCTGCTGGGCTGTGGCTTGCTGGTTGTCTGCGGCGCGGTGGTCTCCAGAATTGCCGGTATGTCCCTGGCCTTTCTCACACCGCCCCACAAAAAAGACACCTTCGGCAGCATGATCAACGCCGGGGCACTGAGTGCGATTCCCGAGCCGGGAGCCTCGCCAAGACTGGTGCCGCAGGGCCGTTTCTGGCTGGTCCACAATGATGCCGGACTCCATGCGGTCTACAATTGCTGCACCCATTTGCGCTGCCTCTTTGGCTGGGACGATGAAAAGCAGCTCTTCATCTGCCCCTGCCATGGCTCGGAATTCTCCCGGGACGGGAAAGTGCTGAAAGGGCCGGCTACGCGGGATCTCGATCGCTTCCCGGTGCAGCTCGTCGACGACCGGGGCAACATCATCCGTCAGTCGCTGGGGCAGGCGTCAATGCCGGTGGCCGACATGCTCAAGGTCGAAGAGGGGGAGGGGCAGGCTGGGCCGCAACCGGCCCCCGCCAGGATTTTTGTCATCCAGGTGGACACCGGGCGCCGCATCGCCGGGCAAGAGCGCACGAGCTGATCGGTCATCGCCGCCCCAAAAAGCGGCAGAACTTGAAAACCCTGCCATGAAGCCCCACCAGAGCTTTCTTCTCCACATACGCCCGCAGAGCTTCGCTGCGGAATCGGCTGCCTTTCTCAATACCTATTACCTGGGCTTTTTCTCGGTCTTTTTTCTGGTCCTGGAATGCGTTACCGGCGCCGTGCTGATGGTCTATTACGTGCCGACCCCCGAGGCCGCCTACGAGTCCATCGTGCGTCTCGGTACCGAGGTGGCCTTCGGGGCAATGATCCGTGATCTTCACCGGCTTGGCGGAGAGGGCATGATCGTCGTGCTGCTGCTGCACATGCTGCGCGTCTTTTCCTCCGGCTCCTACCGCGGGCCGTTTGCCTTCACCTGGGTCACCGGGGTCTTGCTGCTGGTCTGCACCCTTGGCCTCGCGTTCAGCGGCTATCTGCTGCCCTGGGACCAGCTGGCCTACTGGGCGGTAACCATCGGCACCAGCATGGTCGACACCATTCCCGGAATCGGCGTGGACCTGGGTGTTCTGTTGCGCGGCGGTGTCGAATTCGGCGCGGACGGCCTGCTCCGCTTTTACCTGCTGCATATCGCCGTCCTGCCGCTGGTCGCGCTGCTGCTGCTCGCCGTCCATTACTACCGGGTGGCGCGGCTGCATGGCATCGCTCCGCCGCTCTCGCCAAGAGGGCCCACCGATCAGGAAAAGGCGAAACGACGACTCTTCCCCGACAGGCTGCTCCTCGACCTGACCCTTTCCATGTCGGCACTGGCGGTGCTCGTTGTGGTTGTCACCACTTTCTACGACGCACCGCTCGAACACCATGCCGACCCGCGACATACCCCGGCCCATACCCGTGCCCCGTGGTTCTTTCTGTGGCTGCAGGGGGCGCTGAAGCTTGGCGACAGCTTTTCCATGGGGGTGCTGTTCCCCCTCTTCTGTCTCCTTGGCCTGCTTGCCCTGCCCTATGTCGACCGCCTGCCGCGCCGGCCCCTCCGGCAGCGTCCGCTGGCGCTGCCGCTCTTGGTCGGGGGCGTGCTGCTCTTTATCGGTCTCAGTGTTCTCGGGCTGCCGCGCTATGGGGTCGCTGTCAACCCGGTGGCAGCCCTCCTCGAAGAGGTGGCGCCGGAGGAGGGCCGATCGGCACTGCACAGCTTGCGGTTCGATACGCTCCGCCAGGGGGTCTATGAGATTGATGGCACGTTCAGGGCACAACGCGACGACGATTTCGCCTGGTGGCTTCATGGCCTTGGACAGGCCACCGCCGGGCTGGGGGCGCACGGTTACCTCGAGCCGCGCTCTGTCGTCGTGGTGGAGGACTGGCAGGCGGAGCTCAAGCGGATCACGGTGAGAATGCACTGGCTGGATGGCAGCGAAGAGCGGCGGCCGGCCAGTGCGGAAAAGGTCATCTACCTGCACCGCGACACCGCCGAGCCGGTCGTACCCGGCAAGGAGGGTGGGGCATGATACAGCGAGCGATGCTGGCCGCCGTCGCCAGCGCCGCGCTGCTCGTGGCGAGTCTTCTTCATGTCGTCTCGGGTGAGGCGGAGCGTCTGCAGAGGGATGCGGCGAGTCGGGCGGGGGCGGTCATCGAGCGGGGTGCCACGCTCTATGGCCTGCATTGCCGAACCTGTCATGGCAGCAGGGGCGAGGGCGTCGGCCAGCTCGGTCCGGCTCTTGGCGATGGCCAGTTCTTCACCAAAAGATTGCAGGAGGTGGGCTGGCAGTCGACGTTGCGCGAATATGTGGTCTCGACCACCACTCACGGGCGGCTGATGGGCACCCGGCCGATCTACGCCGGCAACGGTGCCACTGCGGTCATGCCACCCTGGTACGAAGAGCAGGGTGGGATGCTGCGGTCCGACGAGATCGCCGCTATAGCCGACTTCGTTCTCAATTGGCAGGCCACCGCCACCGGCCAGCTCGAGCTGAAGAGGCTGGCACTGCCGGAACAGAACCCCCAGGACCCGAGAACCATCGCTCGTGGCGAGCAGGTTTTCAAAAAGCACTGCCTGCGGTGCCATGAAGCTGCCAAGGGTGGCGCCAGCGCTCTCGCCGGGCCGCCGCTGGCGAACATCGCCACCCTGGCCAACGGGCGCCGGGAAGGGATGACCGCTCAGGATTACATCCGCGAGTCAATCCTCATTCCGGCCGCATATCGTCGCGAGGGCTACGCCGCGCCCGACAAGGGACAGGACTGCGGGGCGGTGCTGACCGAGAGCGAGCTCGCGGCGGTCATCGCCTTCCTCAGCAGATAGGCCACCGATGGCGATACGCAGAGGGTTGACCATAGCGCTGGCCTGCGGCTGGCTGGCCGGCGGGGTCGGGATGGCGGGGCTTGCCGCGGGAGGCGCTGACGACGGCCCGGAGGAGCCCGTCGCCCGGGGGGCCTGGCTCTACCAGTGGAAATGCCTTGGCTGCCATGGCGAGTACGGCAGGGATCGTTTCGGCCGCGACTACGACGGCGGCAAGGAGCTGGCCGAGGCGATCGAAGGCGGCGGCTGTAAAGTGTCGTGGGCGCGCAGGCACGGGGGGCCTTTCGGAGCGAGAGAGATCGATGCCCTGGTTGCCTACGTCAACACCTGGGAGGAAGGGGGCGGGCCGCCGCCCTTGCCGCCCTTGCCACCGCCACCCGGCGAGGCGGTCGAGGATTCGGCCAGGCCTGTCAAGGTTGCCAGGGAGAGAGTCGAGGCTCCCCAGCCCGGGGCGGGGGAGGGGGCCTTGTCAGCGGAATTGCGGCAACTGGTGGAGAGCAATCAGGTCGCCCACGGCGGCTGGCTCTATACCCGCAACTGTTACCGTTGCCATCTCACCTACGGGCAGGGACGCATGGGCAAGGGGCTCACCGCCGACAACGTGCAGCGCGTTATCGGCGAGGGCAAAACCACCACCCAGATGAGGCCCTTCAGCCAGATGCGTGGCGGGGAGTTGAAAAACAGCGAGATCAAGGCGATCGCCACCTATATCACCACCTGGGAGAAGGCCGGGGAGGAACTGGCCATTGCCGGTCAGCTGATGACCCCTCCGGCCCTCGATGAAAACGACTTCAAACCCTTGCGGCTGACCCGCTTCAAGCCCATCGGCGGGGATATCTCCGTCGGCAGGACGCTCTATCGTCTGCGTTGCGCCGGCTGCCATGGCAGCGATGGGGAAGGCTATCTCGGCCCCGCCCTACGCGAGACAAAATCGACCCTGCGGCCTGACCTCTTGAGCAAGGCGATCATCAAGAATGGTGTCGCGGGAACCTTGATGAAGAGCTGGGAGAGGGCTTCCGGTGGAACATTCTCGCCCAAGGATATCGATGATGTGGTGGCGTTTGTGGTGGAGTGGCAACGGCGCCCCCAGCCATGAGCATGCGGGGCGGACGCCGCTGCTGGCTCTCCCTGCTGTTGAAAAAGGAAAGGCCCGGGGGGAGATTCCCGGGCCTTTCCCTCAGCCGTAAACGGTGGCGGCGCCTACTTCAGCGCCACCGCCTTGACGGCCTCGTAGATGTCGCCATTGTTGCTGCGGCCGAGTTCGATCCAGGTGATAACGAAGCTGGCGTCGGCCTTTTGCGCGATTTTTCCGGCGTAGAGCGTACCGGCACTGAGGTCGCCCTCCTTGTCGGCAACGAACTTGGCGAGGACGACATCGCTGCCGTCGTCGCCGCTGTAGACGGTCTTCTTGTCGTTCATCACCACGCTCATCTCATAGCTGAGCCGGCCCATGGCATAGTGCTTGACCACCAGGGTCCTGGCGGACTCTCCCTTGGGGTCGGGGATCAGTTCGATCGGGTAGCCGTAATCGTAGGGGCTGGCCTGCTTGCCGAGGTAGTCGCTCATATTGGCGACGTTCTTCTGCCATCCCGATTTGGCGGACACCGGCTCATACTCTTCGCTGGTCAGGCCGGTGTTCCAGGGGGTGACGCTGGCGTTGCAGTTGTTCCAGGTGCCTTTGATCGAGGCGAAGTTGACATTCTCGCCATCGAGGACATCCCACTTGTCGCCGCTGCGCTTCATGTAGATCTTGCCGACATTGCCGGGTCGGCATTCGTAGTTGGTGTAGAGGTAGGCCTCGTCGCCTTTGGCGGTGATCGGCAGGAACATGTTGCCGTCGGGATGGTTGCACATCTCCATCAGGGTGCCGTCGATACGGTTGACCTGGCCGAAGCGCTGGCCGTAGAGATCGTTGGGGATGGGTTCGCCGACCCTGGCGAGAATCTGGTAGGAGCCTTTGGCGACTTTGGTGTCGTAGATGTCATCGCCCTTTGGCACCCCGACCTCGCTGAACTTGTCGCTGGACTTGAAGCCGTTGACGATGCCCACCGTGCCGCGGTTATAGGGGAACTTGCTCATGGCGGTGGGGTGCTGGATGTTGAACATCACATCGTCGTTCGGGGTGACGATGATGCCGGTGATCTCGGCACCGGTGGGGACGGTGGCAAAACGCTCCAGCTTCTTGCCGTCCCAGCGCCACAGGGCGTTGTTGGTGTGGTTGCTGGTATCCTCGGAGATCCACAGGTTGCCGTGCTGATCGGCGAAGAGCCCGTCGGGGTTGGCGATGTTGTTGACGTCGCAGCGATCCTTGAAGCCTGAGACCACACTTGATTTGGCGCCCTTGTCATAGGGGCCGCCGGTCACCACCGGTTTGAGGTTGGTGATGTTGAAGCCCGCGTCGAGCTTTGCCTCGTAGACGATGCCACAGGGGTTCTCGGCAACCTTGATATCACCCTGGCCGTCACTCATCGATTTCTCGATGGAACTCATGGCAATGTAGATCTTGTTGTTTTTCTTGTCGTAGGCCACCCCCTCCATCTTGTTGAACTCGGCGGTGGCGCCCATCTTTTTCGCGTAGGCGCGGGTCTCGAGAAACGCTGCCATCGGGTCGTTGAGGGCAAAGAGCAGGTCGTCGGCGGCCTGGGCGGCGCCTGCCGAGAGGCAGCACGTGCCGGTGGCAAGGGCCAGCACGGTGAGTTTACGTACCGTGATTTTCTCCTTTGGCATGAGGTTGTTGTCCAGCAAGTACGATCCCGCATTGAGGAACGCATGACATGTTGGCCAGAAGGTACGTACAACGCGTCAGGAGCCGGTTAGATTTCGCTTAGGAGTTGATCATGGCCAACCCTTGCTGGCCCTCTGCCGTCTTCATCGGCCTTTCCTTTGGTTTTTTTTCTCTATCGCTTTGAACAGGGCATAGCTACTGCCAGCAAGTCGGCCGCCTTGACGGCCGACAAGCTGGTCGAGGAAGTGCCGGCCTACAAAGGTGAGAACATCATTGCCGCCGTGGGGGAGGCGTCGCGGTTTCTCGCGCAGTTTGACGGCTACAGCCAAAACCCCGCCGCGCATCGTGAAAAACTCTACCTGGAATTCGTCAAGACCCTCTTCCCGACCCTGGGAGAGATTCGCGTCGCCAAGAGTCGGGATGGTCGGCAGCCGCTGTCCGACCCAGGCAATTTTCCGCTAGCCAGGCAGTAGCCCTGCGAGAGTTGCGGCGGAGGCTCCACTTTTGACGTCACCGCCTTTGTTCTGCTAGAATTGTTGGTGGATATGCTGGTTCCTTAAGCGAAACCTCATCATTTTATAATAATGACCAGGTACAGTTTCCCACCAAGGGTGAAATGACTCGGCAAATTCCACGACGGCTTTGTGTCAAACGACGCGAGTGGTCTTGTCACGAGTTGCTGTGTGCGTATCCATGCTGAATGCAGTCAGTTGGGAGGAGGACGAGCCGTGAACAAACGACATCGAGCAAGAACGCCCATCGCCAACACGGCGGTGAAAATTTCCGACGGGGAGAGTGTTTTTCAGGGATCGATCGGCAATGTGTCCTATAGCGGATTGCTGGTCAGTGACGTGCCGACGGGGTTGGTTCGCCGAGGGAAAGCGCTTGATCTTACCATCACCGCGCAAGGCGAGGAGTATCAGGTGAGAGCCATTCCCCGATGGGAGCGCGGCAGTGGGCCTTCCATGGTGCTGGGATTGAGGATTTTCAGCGTTCCCAGGGGCTGGTACGCCTTTGTTGATCGGGCTGCCCTGCCAGAGATCGGCATGTCTTCGTCTCAGTCAGAGAAGGAGCGAGCGGACAACCGGGGGTGAGCTTGCCGGCGGATTGCGGTGCCATATCAGCGCCGCGGCCTTGTCTGGCTGGGGCCTCTCCCGGAACGGGCGTCAGCCCGGGGCAGGGGAGGACGGCGAGAGCAGCGGAGTTACCCCCTCACGCCGATATTGTCGCCACCAGGTGGCCACCGCCATGCCCACCACCAGCGTCGCCAGCCAGACCAGCCGGCTCTGGTAGCGGTCGAAGGGGCTGGACAGCGCCCCGCAGATAAAGGCGTTGCCCCACAGGGCGATGAGCACATAGCCGGCCAGCGCCGCCATCTCATACTGCCTGTGGCGAATGCCCGCCACCGTCACCAGGAAAAGGCCGAGCAGGGAGCCATAGGCGATGGGCAGATGCACCCGATTGAGCCGGTCGAAAAGGCTTTGCGTTATCCCTCGGCGCTGCTGGTCGGCGGCGTTGAAGTCCTCCGCTATCTGCGGAGAGAGTCTGCTAAACACCTTGCGCGTGTAATCCTGATAGTTGTCTAGGCCATCGCCGGTTTCAAGCATCAGGAACTGATCAACCGTCGCCTCCAGCGAGCTCCAGAGTACCCAGCCGGGATACTCCTTCACCGTTTCCTCGACGAGAAAGCCCAGTTCTTCCCTGGCTGCTCTCCCGGTCCAGTCGCCCAGGGCCTGAAACGGGGACGTACGGGACCAGAGGAATTCATCGGAGGTCGTGGGGATGTTCTTCTGCAGTGAGCAGAGCTTGACATGCGCCACTGGACAGTTCTCGGCCAGCCAGCGCTGGGCGATGCCGGCCTGCACCAGTCGCGCGAACAAAAAGGCCTCTCCCCCCGAGGAGTAGGTGAGCTTGCCGGAAACCGCCCAGTTGCCCGCTGGGATGATGAGCAGGGCGGCAGCGACGAGCGCGGCCGGCGACAACAAGTGCAGGGAGACCCTGCGCTTGAGACGGAGCATGACGAGTTTAAGCAAGGCCATGACCAGCAGCAGCCCGATGGCCAGGGCCAGGCAGGAATTATGGGAGACCAGGGCGAGCAGGGTCGCGGCCATCAGTCCGCTGCGCTCCCAGCGACCTAAGAGGGTCCACGAGGAGAAGAGCAGCCACAAGGCCAGTACCGCCACCGCCACCAGGATGTCCGGCATCAGCTGGCTGGTGTACCAGGAGATGCCGGTGGCCAGGCTCAGCGCGATGCAGGCGAGGGTGGTGCTCATCGGCCCGGATGGCAGATGGTGGCAGCGCAGGATGAGATGGATGACCCACAGGCAGAGGATGGATTTGCATATGATCGGCCCCCAGAAAAACCACCAGCCGAGGGAAGTGAGCCACAGGAAAAGACCATAGAAGACGGATCGCCCCGGATAGAGGGACATCTCGACGGCTCGATCGATATAGCCGCCGGTATCGAAGAATACCAGGGCGAAGCCGTTCCAGAGAGCGGGCAGGAGCAGGGTGAGGGTGCCGAACGCCACGGCCAGTGCCCAAGCCATTGGTCTCGTTCCTTACAGGTGGTGTTGTCGACGGCTTCGTTGTGCCGTTCGCGGGTGAAATCTTCGTCCAACAATGCCGAATGTAGCCAATCGCGGCCCGGCCGTAAACCTGGAACTGCCCATTTTGCTGGAAAAGTTTACAGAAATGTGGTTTTCGCAAGGGTTGTCGAGGACGGTGAACCAGGGTCGCGGTGGCCGCGGCGGCAAAGCATGGCAGGGACCCTGCCTGTTGGCCTCACGGGGGAGAGTGGTGGCTCAAGGAGGTGGCCTGCTGCACTCGTTGACCGCCAATCCACCGAATTTTCATGGGCAATTTGTAGAAAATCCGTTAGCATCGTCTCCGCCCCGGTGACCGGTGCGGGGCGGATCAATGGCATCATTCCACCTTCTCGAAAAACAATGACAGGAAATTTCACCGACCTGGGACAGTTTGGCTGGAGCCGCTGGTTCACCCAGCAGGCCAGTCAGTACTCTTCATCAACTTTCGCCCGGGTGGCGGCGGTTGATCGTCAGCAGCTGCTCCTCGTCGATGCGACGGGAACCTATCGCGCCAAGCTCTCGGGAAGCTATCTGTACCAGAGCGAGGGCCGTGACCTGCCCTGTGTCGGCGACTGGGTCTCCGTCGAGCGGCAGCCAGGCGATGACTTCGCCATGGTGCAGGGGCTGCTGCAGCGCAAAACCGCCTTACGGCGCAGGGCGGTGGGCGTGACGGGGGAAGAGCAGCTCATCGCCGCCAATATCGACTGCGTCTTCATCGTCCAGTCCTGCCACTTCGACTTCAACCCCAAGCGGCTGCAGCGCTATGTGGTCATGGTCGCCGACGGCGGGGCGGAGGCCCGGGTGGTGCTGACCAAGACCGACCTGGTGTCGGCGGAGACCCTCGCCGAACAGCTCGCCGAGCTCGATCGCCTGGGCCTGGCCGCCTCGCCGCAGACGGTGAGCAGCGTCACCGGCGAGGGCATCGCCAGGCTGGAGAGTTCTCTGCTGGAGGGGCAGACCTATTGCTTCGTCGGCTCCTCGGGGGTCGGCAAGAGTACCCTGGTCAACCGCCTCCTTGGCCGGGCCAGGCTCGACACGGCCGCGGTCAGCGCCAGCGGCGAGGGGCGGCACACCACGGTGCGCCGCGAGCTGGTCATGCTCGACAGCGGCGCCATGGTCATCGACAATCCCGGCATGCGCGAGTTCGGCATTGTCGCCGCCGAAGAAAGTATCGAGGCCGGCTTCGCCGATATCGGGCGGCTGGCCGCCGCCTGCCGCTACCGCGACTGCGGCCATAACGGCGAACCGGGCTGCGCCATCGCCCTGGCGCTCACGTCGGGCGAGCTGAGCCGCGAGCAGTGGGACAACTACCTGAAACTGCGCAGCGAAGCCCAGTTTTACAGCATGACCCAGGCCGAGCGGCGCCGCAAAGAGCGCGACTTCGGCAAACTCATCAAGAACGTCAAGAAAAACATGCGGCGCTAGCGGCAAGGCCCGCCGGAGAGGCAGGGGACAGGTCCCGTAAGGGGCCGCTTTGCGCCGCCCTTCCGCTCGATCGGCGGCAGCCGCCCGCAAGAGGCAAAGGAAAGACATCATGCACAAGGAATCAGCAGAATCCCTCATCCTGCGCGAGGAAACCGCCGCCGACATCCCGGCCATCGCCCGGTTGACCGTCGAGGCCTTCAGGGACCTGGCGGTCAGCAGCCATACCGAGCACCATATCATCGCAGCGCTGCGCCGTGCCGGGGCGCTGACCCTCTCCCTGGTGGCCGAGCGGGACGGGGAAGTCGTCGGCCATATCGCCCTCTCGCCGCTGACACTCTCCGACGGTACAAGTGGCTGGTATGGCCTGGGGCCGCTCTCGGTGGCTCCGCCCCTGCAGCGCCAGGGCATCGGCGCGGCCCTGCTGCGCGAGTCCCTGCGGCGCCTTAGGGCCATGGGTGGCAAGGGCTGCTGCCTGGTGGGACATCCCGAGTACTATCGGCGCTTCGGTTTCGCCAACGTGGCCGGGCTCTCTCTCCCCGGGGTCCCGCCGGAGGTGTTCTTCGCTTTGTCCTTGGCCGGGCCCATGCCGCAGGGCGAGGTCGCCTTCCATCCCGGCTTTCACGCGACGGGCGACTGAGCGCCCTGGGCTGCGAGCCTTCACCCCTTCCCGGACGGTGCCAGATGACTGCTGCTGACAAGCTCTCACGTATCGACGAGTTCGTCGCGCTCGGCGCGGCCTATGACGATACCCTCCTGCTGCACGAAGAGGTCGTGCTCTACCGGCCATTCGCCGACGCCTGGTCGATCGTCGAACAGGTCATGCACTGCGCCGATTTCGATATCGCCAACTTCCACCGCTACCGCTGGGGCATCGTCTCCCCCGGGACAACCGTGCTCTCCTTCGATAGCCTGTGGACCTCGCGCCTTGACTACCAGCACGGCGACCTGGCCCTGGCCGTCGAGGCCATCAAGGCGGTGCGCCGGCTGATGGCCGACCACCTGCGCCGCATCGCCGCCGACGACTGGAGCCGCTACCGCTATCTCTTCCCTGACGGCAGCGGCTTTACCCTGCACGAGGCGCTTGATCACTTCATCCGCCACGTCGCCTTCCACCGCGAGCTCATCGACCGCAACCTCAGGCTCTTCGCCGAGGCCGCCAGCGAAGCCGCACCCGCCGGTTAACCGGGAGCAAAGGGCTGGGGGCGCCGGGCCCTTTTCCACAAGACCCTGCGGCAAGTATCGCCAGCGAGGCCAGCGGCCGCTGACAGCTGGGCGGGAGTCGACGTCAGCCGAGCATCGCCTGGGGAAGCAGCAGGGCCAGTTGCGGGAACAGGGCGAGGATGGCCAGACAGAGCAGCATGGCGAACCAGAAGGGCCAGATGCCGCGGAAGATGGTGCCGAGCGGCACCTCCCCCGCCACCCCCTTGACGACGAAGACGTTAACCCCCACCGGCGGGCTGATCAGCCCCATCTCGAGAACGATGACGATCATCACCCCGAACCATATCGGGTCGTAGCCCAGTTGCAGCATCACCGGGAAGACCACCGGCAGGGTGAGCACCAGCATGGCGATGCCTTCGAGGAAGGTGCCGAGTACCACATAGGCGGCGAGCACCACAAAGAGGATGCCGCCGGGGCCGAGAGGCAGGCCGGTGACCAGCGTCGCCAGCTTGCCGGGGATGGTCGACAGGGCCATGAAAGGAATGAAGACATGGGCGCCGATGAGGATCATGAAGGTCAGCGAGGTGGTGCGCAGGGTGTGGAGGATGGCCGCTTCCAGCCGCGCACGGTCAAGGCTGCGGCGCAGCAGCGCCACCAGCAGGGTGAGGAAGGCGCCGACCCCGGCGGCCTCCTCGGGAGTCATGATGCCGCCATAGATGCCGCCGATGGTGACGAGGACCACGAGGGCGAAGACCGAGGTGCGCCGCAGGCTCGCCCAGCGACGTGCCTGGTCGCTGACTGTTCCCGCCGGGCCCGCCGCCGGGTAAAGCCGTGTCCACAGGGCGATGGTGAGCAGAAAGAGACCGGTGAGCAGCAGGCCGGGGATGATGCCGGCGATGAACAGCCTGGCGATGGACTGCTCGGTGAGCACCGCGTAGATGACGAAGCCCGAGGAGGGCGGGATGAGGTAGCCGAGAGTGCCGCCGGCGGCCACGCAGCCGGTGGCCAGGCTGTCGTCGTAGTGGTGGCGCTTCATCTCCGGCAGGGCCACCCGGCCCATGGTTACTGCCGAGGCGAAGGACGAGCCGCTCAGGGCGGCGAAGCCGGCGCAGCCGACGATGGTGGTCGCCGCCAGGCCGCCGCGACGGTGGCCGACCCAGGCATAGGCGGCGTCGTAGAGGTCGCGGCTCATCCCCGAGGTGGCGGCCATATTGCCCATGAAGACGAAGAGGGGGATGACTGCCAGGTCGATGTAGCCGGCGAGTTCGAAGGTCTCGCCGCTCAGCGTGGCCAGGGCGGCGGCCGGGCCGTTGATCAGGGCGATGCCCGCAAAGCCGACGATGAGCATGCACATGGCGATGGGCATGCGCAGGGCCATGAGCAGGAAGAAGGCCGCCAAACCGGCCGTGCCGATGGCCAGCGGGCTCATCGCTCCCTCCGGTCGATGAACCGCGGGTCGATGTCGGCGCCACCCAGCAGCAGGGCGATCTCCACCACCAGCACCAGGCCGTAGAGGACCATGCCTGCCGCCAGCAGCCAGTAGAAGGGGGCGTGGGGGATACCCAGGGACAGCGAGGCCTCGCCATAGCGGCCGGCGGAAAAGCCGGCGAGGAGGAGGCGCCAGGAGAGTACCGCCAGCATCAGGGCGGCGCCAAGGCGCACGGCGATCTCCAGCCGGCGCAGCCCGGATTTGCCGAGAAAGCGGCTGAAGGCCTCGATGGCCACCTGGCCGCCACTGCGGGCGCTATAGGCGGTGGCCAGGGCGATCATCGAGGTCAGGAGGAGCTTGCCGAGGTCACGGGCGCCAAAGATAGGCGCGTTGCAGACATAGCGCAGGACGACGTCGCCGACGATGAGAACGATCAGCGCCAGCAGAGTCAGCCCGCCACCCCACAGGGCGACCCGGCGCACCAGGCGATCAAAGCCCGCCAGCCACCGCCCCCCGACGGCCCCTTCAGGGCTTGACTGCCTTGTAGACGGCGGCACCGTCGATCCCCTTCTTTTCCAGCCTGGCCAGTTCGCCGGCGATCAGTGGCGCCACCGCCGCGGCAAAGGCCGCCTGCTCTTCCGCAGGGAGGGCGATGCGGCTGATGTCCTTGTCGCTGTCGGCGCGGCGCAGGGCGACGACGTCCATCTCCGCCCAGATGGCGGCGGCGCGGCGGCTGAACTGGTGGCCGGTCAACCGGTCGAGGATGGCCTTGTGGGGTGGGTCGAGGCTCTCCCAGCTGGCCTTGTTCATGGCGAGGAGGACGATGGTCGACGGGCTCGGCAAGAGGTCGGTGACGTATTTGCCCGGCTCGGCCAGGTTCCAGGGCTGGAAGAGGGCGCTGGCCTGGATGAGTACGGCATCGACGATGCCGGTGTTGAGGGCGTTGTAGCTCTCGGTGATCGGCATGGTCACCGCCACTCCACCCCAGGCATGCACCGCCTCGACCTCGCCGGGGGAGCCGGTGCGCACCTTGAGGCCCTTCATGTCGGCCAGCCGCGCCACCGGCCGCTCACGGGTGATGAGCACCGTCGGCGACATCGCCCACAGGCCGAGCACCTTGATATCCTTGTATTCTTCCTTGAGATAGGGGTCGAGCGCGGCCCACAGCTTGTCGGTGCCCTCGACGGCGTCGCGGTACATCCCGGGGAGGGTGAGCAGCTGGCTGCGGGGAAAGAGTTCGGGGGTGTAGTTATGGAGACAGAAGGTGATGTCGGCCACCCCCTCCACCGCCCGCTTGTACTGCTGTACCGGACCCTTGCCGAGGGCTCCGGCGGGGTGGATGGCCAGGGTCAGCTCGCCGCCGCTCTCCCTGGCGAGGTCCTCGGCAAGGGGGACGAAGACCTTCTCGTGCAGGGTGTGCACCGGCGGCATGAAGTGGGCGAGCTTGAGCTCCCTGGCCTCGCCGCGGGGGCTGGCGAGGAGGGGGGCGAAGAGGGCCAGGAAAAGGATGAGGGGGGCCAGGCTGCGGTTGATCACGTTGTCCTCGCTGGTGGCGGGTTAGACGGCAGTTGCCGCGGTGGTCGTCTCGAAGAGCTCGTCGCGGTCGATGGCCACGGCCAGCCGGCGCAGGTCGTGGTCGAGGCGGCGGTCGGCGGTGAGCGGCGGCGAGTGGCGGCGGATGGCCCGCAGCAGCCCCTGGCCGGCGGGGGCGAAGCGGCTCTCGTCGCGCAGGGTGGCGGCGTTGGAGAGGGCGATGAGCAGGGCCGCCAGCACCTGCTGCAGCAGGGTGATTACCTCGCCGCAGTTGAGGGCCGCGTTGGCGCCCATGCTCACCTTGTCCTGGTTGTTGGCCTCGGTGGGCCGCGACAGGGTGGTGTCGGCGGCCGAGCGCTGCACCGCCAGGGCGGCCAGGGCGCTGCTGGTCAGCTGCAGGGCCTTGACGCCGCAGCCGTGATAGCCAACCAGGGTCTCGGGCAGGCCGACATTGAGGCGGGCGTCGACGAGGAGGGCGTACTGGCGGTCGGCGAGGTCGCTCACCGAGGCCGCGGCGATCTTGAGGAGGTCCATGGTCAGGGCGATATGGCCGCCGTAGAAGTTACCGGCAAAGAGCATCTCCCCGCGCTGTGGGTCGACCAGGGGGTTGTCGTTGACGCTGTTCAGCTCCCGTGTCAGGACTTCCTCCGTCCAGGCGAGAGCGTCGCGGGCGGCGCCGAGGACATGGGGGGCGCAGCGCAGGGAATAGGGGTCCTGAATTATGCGGCCTTCCTCCTTGCCGCTGTCGATCATCAGGCTGCCCGCGAGGGCGGCGCGGATGGCCGCCCCGCTGCGGATCTGCCCGGGGTGGTGCTTGAGCTGGTGGGCGAGGGGGGCGTAGGCCTGGGAGCGGCCGTGGAGCACCTCGGCGGCCAGGGCGGTGGCCCGCTCGCAGAGGGCCAGGGTGGTGTCGAGGCGGCGGGTGACCAGGGCGCCTAAGGCGGTCATCATCGCCGTGCCGTTCATGATCGCCAGCGATTCCTTGGGCACGAAGTGGTGGACGGCAAGCCCTTCCGCCTGCAAGGCCTCGCTTGCCGGACAGACGGCACCCCGGTAGAGGACCTCGCGCTCCCCGGCCAGCACGGCGGCCACGTAGGAGAGCGGGGTGAGGTCGCCGGAGGCGCCCACCGAGCCCAAGGAGGGGATGAGGGGGACGATGTCATGGTTGAGGAGGTCGCACAAGGCCTGCAGCAGCTCCGGCCGCACCGCCGAGTAGCCCTTGGCCAGGCTGACCAGGCGGGCGAAGACCACCGCCCGGGCCTGCTCGGCAGTCAGCATCTCGCCCAGGCCGCAGCCGTGTTGGCGGATGATCTGGTAGGCGAACTCCGCCGTATGGTCGGGGTCGATGGTGGTGCCGGAGCTGTAGCCGACGCCGGTGGACACCCCGTAGATCTTGTGGCCGCTGGAGAGTGAGTTTTCGATGATGGTCCGCCCCTGCTGCAGCATGGCGAGGTAGGCCGGCTGGCTGGAGAGGCGCACCTGGCGGCGCTGTGCGGCCACCGCCAGGAGGTCGTCCAGGGAGACCATGCCGTCATCGATGGTCAGCGGGGCGGGGGCCGGATGGCCGTGTTGCTGCTCATGATCCATGGTCGCTGTTCTCCTCGGCCGCGGCAATGTGGCCGGCAAAGATCTTCTTGATATCTTCCTTGGCCACCTTGCCGCTGCCGGTGCGCGGCAGCATGGCGGCGAAGCGGACCCGTCTGGGAAGCTTGTAGGGGGCGAGGCGCGTCTTGAGCCTGGCGAGGATGTCCTCTGCCGACAGCATCGCTTCCGGCCGCAGGGCCACCAGGGCAACCACCGCCTCGCCGCGCACCGCGTCGGGGATGCCCACCACCGCGGCTTCGGCCACCTCGGGCAGGGCCTCCAGGGCCAGCTCGACCTCCCTGGCGGAGATATTCTCGCCACTGCTGATGATCAGGTCGGAGGTGCGGCCGACGAGGTAGAGGAAGCCTTCCTCGTCGCGGCGGCCGAGGTCGCCGGTGTGGAACCAGCCGTCGCGCAGGGCCTGGGCGGTGGCGAGGGGGTCGTCCCAGTAGCCGCTGAACACGGTCGGCCCGCAGGCGACGACTTCGCCCACCGCCCCCGGCGCCACCTCCTCGCCCCGCTCGTCTACCAGGCGCAGCGTGGTGTGGAAGACCTCCTTGCCGATGGAGCCTGCCTTGCGCCTTGTGTCGTGGAGATCGAGGGCGGTGAGGCGCTGGGTCTCGGTCATGCCATAGCCCTGGGCGAAGGCCACCCCTTTCTCTTCCTGGTAGGTGCGAATGAGCTCCTCGGGCAGCGGCGCACCCCCCGACATGAAGAAGGCCACCCGCGAGAAGTCGGCCTCCGCCCAGGCCGGGGCCTTGGTGAGCATCTTGAACATCGCCGGCACGGCGAAGAGGAAGGTGATGCCCTCCCTGGCAATGAGGTGGAGGATCTCCGAGGGGTTGTCGAAACTCCTCAGCACCAGTGAGCCGCCGGCATAGAGCACCGGCAGGACCGAGGCCCCCAGGGCACCGATATGAAAGAGTGGCGCCACCACCAGGGAGCGGGTGGCGGGGCTGAAGTGGTAGCTGAGCAGGTTGTGCACCGCCCCGAAGAGGAGGTTGCGATGGGTGAGCAGCGCCCCTTTCTGCCGGCCGCTGCTGCCGGAGGTGTAGATGAGCAGCAGCGGGTCGTTCTCCTCCACCGGCCATGGCGGCGGCGAGAGCTCTTCCTGGGAGGCGGCAAAGGCGTCGGGGATGGCGTGGTCGCCATGCTGCAGGCGCGGGCAGGGCAGGGGAAGGTGGCGCTCGATCTCCTCGAGGGCGGCCGCGAAGGCCGGCGAGTGTATCACCAGGCGGGGGCGGCAGTGCCTGATGACCTGGGCCAGCTCGGGGGCGGCCAGCCCAGGGTTGAGCGGTACCAGCACCGCCCCGATGCGGGCGCAGGCGAAGAACAGCTGCAGAAAGGCCGGGCTGTTGCCCATGAGCAGGGCGACGCGGTCGCCCCTGGTGAGGCCGGCGTCGAGCAGGCCCTGGGCGGCATGGCCGATGAGCGCGGCGAACGCCTGGTTGTCGTAGTCCCTCCCCTGGCAGGAGAGAAAGGGTCGCCGCGGATGGAGTAGGGCCCGCTTGTCGGGCCAATGGCCGAGGTTCATCGCCCCTCGCCCTCCTCCAAGGCCTTGAAGACCAGGGCGACGAAGGTGCCGCCGGCGGCGATGCCGTTGAGGAGGCCATAGCGCAGCGGCCGCTTCTCCGCATCGCCCTTGCGGACGAAGTCGAGGTCGGCGATGGGCTCCTTGAGGCCGACCACCGGGGCCAGGCGCTGCTCGCGTAGGGACAGGGCCATGGCCGCCGCCCTGGCCGCACCCGACGACAACCCCTCGCCGAGGGCGCCCTTCTCGGCCACCACCCGCGGGCGACTGCCGGCGAAGACCTGGGCGATGGCCTGGGCCTCGAGCCTGTCCAGGGCCGGGGCGCCGCTGGCCGAGGCGCAGACCACGTCGACCTGGGCGGCCTCTATGCCCGCCGCCGCCAGGGCCCGCTCCATGGCGAGGACGCTGCCCTCGGGGGAGGCCGGCCAGCCGGTGGGCGGGGCCGGGGAGGAGGCCATGCCGCAGCCGGCCAGCAGGCAGTAGGGGCGCACGCCCCGGGCCAGGGCCCGCGACAGCGGCTCGAGGCAGAGCATGGCCGCCCCTTCGCCGAGGATCAGGCCGTTGGCGCGTTTGTCGAAGGGGAAGGCGCCCTCCTCTTTGCCGTCGCCTGGCGAAAGGGCGGCAAAGCGGGCGAAGACGGTCATGGCGAAGGGGGAGAGGATGTCGCCGCCCCCGGAGAAGATGGCGGTGGCACGGCCGCGAGCCAGCAGGGCGGCGGCGTGGCCGATGGCGGTCTCCGCCGACACCTCGCGGTGATTGACGGTGGTGTTGACGCCGCGCACGCCAAGCTCGATGGCGAGGTGGCCGGCGGGGGCGTTCATCACCGTGTTGGGCACGAGGATGGGGTTGACGCGGCGCGGCCCCTCGCCGAACAGCACCTTGCCGAAGGTGGCGGCGACGTCGGTGCCGCCGAAGCAGGTGCCGACGGTGACGCCGATGTGGTCGCGGCTGCCGGCGTCGATGGGCAGGCCGGCGTCGTCCTGGGCCATGCGCGCTGCCGACGCCACCATCTGCGAGAGGCGGTCCATGCGTCGCGCCGTCGCCGGGCGGAGATAGTCCTGGGGCCGGAAGCCGTCGACCTGGGCCGCCAGCCGCGGGCCGCCTTCGTTCGGCGCAAAAATGGTCAGCGGGGCGATGCCGCAGTCCCCGGCGAAGAGGCGCGGGGCAAAGGCCTCAAGGCCGATGCCGAGCGGCGAGACGATGCCGATGCCGCTGATGGCGATGGGATCAGACATCGCGGTGCCCCCCTTCCCGGTAGCGCCCGAAGAGCAGGGCGGTGTTGTTGCCGCCGAAGGCGAAGGAGTTGGAGAGGACGATATCGACCTCCCTGTGCCGCGCCCCCTCGCTGACGTAGTCGAGGTCGCAGAGCGGGTCGGGCTCCTCGTGGCGCAGGGTCGGTGGGATGAAGCGGTGGTGGATGGCGAGCAGGCTGACCACCGCCTCGATGGCCCCGGCCGCCCCCAGGGTATGGCCGGTGATGGCCTTGGTGGAGCTCACCGCCAGGCGATGGGCATAGGCGCCGAAGAGGGCCTTGATGGCCTTGGTCTCGATGGGGTCGTTGGTGGGGGTGGCGGTGCCGTGGGCGTTGATATAGTCGACCTGCCGGGGGGACAGGCCACCGTCGGCGAGGGCGCGGCTCATGGCGAGGATCGCCCCGCCGCCCTCGGGGTCGGGGGCGGTCATGTGGTGGGCGTCGCAGCTCACCCCGCAGCCTAGCACTTCGCCATAGATGGTCGCCCCGCGGCGCAGGGCGTGGCCGGCCTCTTCGAGGACGAGGACGGCGGCGCCCTCGCCGAGGTTGAGGCCCTGGCGGTTCTTGTCGAAGGGGCGGCATGGCTCGGCATCGACGGCCTGCAGGGCGTTAAAGGCCGAGTAGGTAATGCGGCACAGGGGCTCGGCGCCACCGGCCAGCATTACCTCGGCGAAGCCGTCGCGCACCAGGTCGCAGGCGTAGCCGATGGCGGTGGCTCCGGAGGAGCAGGCGGTCATGAAGGTCGTCTTGGGGCCCATCAGGCCGAGGGTGGCGGCGAGGTGGTCGGCGGTGGCGGCGCAGCCGAAGGAGGCGAAGGGGGCGAAGGAGGGCCGGGGGCCGCCCTCGAGCCAGCGGCGGTAGACCTCTTCGCACTCCAGCATGCCACCGGCGCCGCCGCCGATGACCACCCCCATGGCCTGCCGCAGTGCTTGCGGCAGCGGGTCGAGACCGGCGTCGCCCAGGGCTTCGCAGGCGGCGACCATGGCCATGAGGTCGCAGCGCGACATGTGGCGGCGGGGGATGCCGCGCGGCAGCAGCTCCCCGGGGCGGAAGTTGCGCACCTCGCCGCCGAGATGGGTGCGGTAGAGGGCGGTGTCGAAGACCGACACCGGGCCAATGCCGCTCCTGCCCTGGCGCAGGGCCTGGGCGAAGTCGACGCAGCCGCATGCCGCGGCGTTGACCGTGCCCATCCCGCTGACCACCACTCGTCGCCGTTCCATGGGCCCTCGCCTGAAAGGTGTCGAAAACGCGTCTGCCGGCGCCCCATGCGCCGCCCCCAAATAAAATCAATAGCGCTGCACTTCTCAAGCACATTTGCAGGCAAGAGGCGCTTTTATGGCAGATGGCGAGATGCCCCTTGACCAGGCCGCCGCACATCCGGTAGATATCGGCGAAACGCCCCTGGCCCTGCCACCGAGACAAGAAACGGAGAAGAAAGAGTGAACCCCGGCGCCGAAACCCGCCCAAACCCGCACCTGCCCTGGCCTGCCCTGGCCCTCTTGCCGCACCGCCCGCCGCTCCTGCTCGTGCAGCGCCTGGTGGCCCGCTCTGGGCAATGCGCCGTCGCTGAGGCGGTGTTGCCCGTGAACGGCCTCTTTGCCGAAGGGGATGGGGTGCTCGCCGAGTACTCTATCGAGCTGGTGGCACAGACCGCCGCCCTCGGCAATTCCTACGACCGCGCCTTGGCCGGAGCCGGTCCCGGGCGCGGGATGATCGTCGGCGTCGACGGCTTCACCTGGCCGGGTCGGGCCCTCGCCGGGAGGCGGGTATTGGTGAGCACCGAGGTCACCACTGTCTTTGGGCCGATGAAGGTGGTGCGTGGCGAGGTCCGCCTCCAGCCTGACGAGAGGGCCGATCGGGGCAACGAAAGCAGCGAGACCGTCGAGGACCATGGAGGAACGCTGCTCGCCGTCGGTGACGTCAAGGTCTGGGAAGAGGGGGGGGATCTGCCCTCGCAGGGGCCGAGCGAGGCCGATAAAGAGAGGGATATGGCCGACTGTGGGCTCCAGGGGGACAACTTCACGACGACACCTGGCCTGGCGGAGGCCCTTGCCCAGTGCTGCCAGGGCTGGCAGGAGGAAGAGTCCGGAGGGGGCCTGCGCCGCGGGCGGATCGACTATCTCTTCCCCGCTGCTTTCCCCGGCTTTGTCGGCCACTTTCCCGGCAATCCCCTCCTGCCGGCGGTGCTGCAACTGGCGGCGGTCCGCCATGGTGCCGGGCGTCTGCTTGGCATGGAAGGTTCGCCGCTTTGCTGGGAGAAGGTCAAGTTCAAGGGGATGATCCGCCCCGGCGATCCCGTCTCCTTCGCCCTCGCCGCAAGCGAGGAGCGGGGGACCCTGGTGGTCGATTTCACCGCCAGGGGGGCCGATGGCGGGATACTCTCTTCGGGGAGACTTCGTCTCTTGCGATAACATGCATAAGGAGGTAACGAGTTGGCATTCAACAAGAACTACTTTCCCCGCCAGGAGGGCGACCCGCCGCCGCTCACCGCCGTCTGCGAGCGACGCGTGCGCTTCGAGGAGGTCGACGTGCTGGGCATGGTCTGGCACGGCCGCTACCCGAGCTTCTTCGAGGATGGCCGCATCGCCTTCGGCGACCGCTATGGCCTGACCTATTTCACCTATGTCGACAACCAGGTGATGGCCCCGGTGGTGCAGATGCACCTCGACTACAAGTCGCCCCTGCGCTTCGACGACCGCATCACCATCGAGACCTCTCTGCACTGGGCGGAGACCGCCCGCCTCAATTTCGTCTACACCATCCGCAACCCCCAGGGCCAGCTCGCCGCCGCCGGCTATACGGTGCAGCTCTTCACCGACCTGCAGGGGGTGATGCAGCTGATGACCCCGCCATTCCTCCTCGACTTCCGCCGCCGCTGGCAGGATAACCACTGGGCCTGAGCGGGGCCCTGCCCAACCGGCAGCCCTGCGGCGAGTGGCAGGCAGCCCTCGCCGCCTCCTTTCTCAGATATGCTTGCGCACCAGGCCGAAGGTGACGGTGGCGGTGGTCACCGTCGAGCGGCCGAAGTAGAGGAAAAACACCAGCCACAGCATCTGCATGGCGAGGATCAGGCTCGGGTCCCACAGGGCCGCCAGGCCGACGGCGATCTCGGGGTCGATATAGTCGCTGGCGGGCAGCAAGGAGGTGACCAGCAGCATGGCGGCGACGCTGACCATGCCCATCTTCTGGTAGGCGGTGACGCGGCCGAAGCCGCGGAAGTCGGCGCGCAGGGTCTCGGAGAGGATGCGCCACAGCTGGGTGAGGACGACTGTCAGCAGCAGGGCGGCGGTGAAATGGCCATGGAGGAAGAGCAGTGAGCCGGCCAGGGCGCCCAGGCAGTAGATCACGCAGGTGATGGCCTGGATCGGCACCAGCTGTTCGCCGCCCAGCCGCCCCTCGTAGGCGGCCTTCTTGGTCTCGCCGTGGAAGACGAAGTGGTAGCGGCGAAAGAGCCGCTTGACCAGCGGGTGACACTCTTCCAGCGGCTTGCCGTAGCAGCAGCCGAAGCTGATGCAGCCAAGCCGGCCCAGCCCCTCGCCGAGAGTGTAGGCAATCGACAGCGCCGCCAGCACCGGCATGGTGGGCAGGAAGGCGCCCTGATCGAGGAGCAGGTGCTGCACACTGATGACCGTCCACGGGGCGATGAGCATGCCGATGCACGAGGCCCCGCCGATGGTGAAGGTATGGCGCTTCTTCTCGACCAGCCGTGCCACCAGCCGTGCCGCCGGCAGGCAGAGCGAGAGGATGATCAGCACCACCAGCATCAGGGCGAAGAGCGAGACGTGCATCGAGCGCAGTAGCACCACCAGCAGGGCCAGGGCGAGCAGCTGGCTGGTGGCGATGAAGAAGCCGTAGTAGGTGAGGTTGGTGCCCTGCCAGTCGTTGTCGCAGGTCTTCAGGGTGGGGACCACCGCCAGCATCTGCCAGCGTTCGTCCGGCAGGCGGCGAAAGGCCCAGGAGAGCAGCAGGGCGAGGACGATGCCGAGGGCGGCGACGAAGAGGATGTCGGTCATATGGTTCCTCCGAGGATAGGGTGGGGTGCCGCCGCGGCCTTGCGGCAGGCGATGGTCGAACGGACCCGGACATCGGTCTCCACCAGGGGGCGACCGAAACGGTGGCTGTAACGGCTGAAGACGTCGCGACGGCCGGCGTTGTCGACCAGGTCGTCGGCGAAGCGGATGCGGCCCGGCTCGAAGAAGAGGACCACGGTGGAACTGCCCGGCTTGAAGAGGCTCCTCGGGCTGCCGCGGCGCACCGTCACTCCCGGGCGCAGCTGGCGGGGCCGATCGTAGCGCTGGTCGCTGTAAGCCTCGGCGAGGTCGCCGATCATCAGCGCGACGATCTCCACCATGGCCACCAGGCCGACCTGGCTGCCGCCGGGGACGTCGGTGTCGATGACTGTCACCAGGCGGCGGTTCTTGCAGTAGAGCGAGGCCATGACGATCAGCGCCGCGGGGTTGCAGGAGTGGTAGCGGCCATCGACGCCGTAGATGTCGACCACCCTCCCCGACACCGGCAGGTGGGTGTAGTGGTACTTGTCCGGGGTGAGGCGGAAGATGGCGAAGTCGCCGTCGACGAAGCGGTTCGACCAGGGCGTGCCGTGGCCGAAGAGCTCGGTGGTGGAAAAAAACTTCTCCTTGATGAACAGCGACGAGCCCCGCGTCAGGCTGCCCAGCAGCAGGCGGGCATCGCAGGGGGAGAGCACCGCCCTCTCGTCGACCTCCATCGGCCGGGTCTCCCAGTAGCGGATCTGCCGCTCGAAGACCTTGCGGTGCGAGTCGAAAAAGGAGAGCGGCTGGCAGCACTCGCGCCAGTCGGCGCCGATGCCCTCGAAGAGATAGCGGCCGCAGCGCCGGCTGTTGCTGGGCAGGTCGTAGCGGCAGAAGGCGAGCAGCGAGGAGACCCGCCGTGAGGTGAGCAGGCGGAACATGGTCGGCGCGTCCTCGCGCAGGCGGTGGTAGAGGAAGTGGACGAAGCGGTCGCCCACCGGCCGCTCGGTGACGATGCGACGCGAGCCGCGCTCGATGAACTGGTGGGGGAAGGGCTGGCCGATGGCGGTATTCATGTTCTGTTCCGGTGATGGTGGATAATGGCCAGGGCGATGCGCAGGAGCTTTTTCAGCAACTCCGGCCCGGCGGTTTCGGCGACGATCTCCTCTCCGTGGCGCTGCAGGAAGGTGGCGGCCGAGGTCTCTTCGCCAGTCGTCGCCATGACGTTTATGAGCAGCGGATCGCCCGCCGCCTCCAGCCGCGCGCAATCCTCGCCCACCAGCTCAAGGGCTTCGCGCAGGTGGGCATTTCTCAAGGTGGTGCGGTAATACCGTTCCATGGCCGCGTTGTATTCTTCGGCGGGGACATCGAGGGGCTGGGCCTTTTTCGGCAGCTCGGTGCCTATGCCGGCAACGATCTTGGCAAGGGCGCTGGGCTCCTCGCCGCGCAGGCGGGCCTCGAGGGACTGGAGCCGTCCGCCGAGCCCATGGCGCTCGATGAGGTCGGCGCCGTCCCTGGCGAGCAGGCGTAGCAGGGAGAGGCTGTAGTCGTCGTGGTCGATGCGCAGGTAGCCCTTGTAGCGCTTGCTGTGGCGCTGTCTCGTCACGCCGGTGAGGATCTTGCGCAGGAAGCGGTTGGCGGTATCGGCGCGAACGAAGAAGGTCGGCAGGCCGATGGCGCGGCCGAAGAAGATTTGGCGGCGCTCGCTCTCGATGGATGGCTGGTCGGGGATGTCGTGGTGCAGCACCCGGCCTTCCACCACGTAGCGGTAGGCGAGGGTGGTGACGAGGTGCTGCAGGTCGACCGCCTGGGCCATGTCGTCGCGCAGGGAGTGGAAGAGGGAGTAGCAGCGCCCTTCGAAGCCGACATAGCCCGAGGAGGCGCAGAGCCGCTGGCGATAGGGCAGGTACATCGACATGCGCGGGTCGAAGACCCCCAGTTCGCCCAATTCTTCCTTGAGCCGCTCGTGGTTGCCGACGGTGCCGTTCAGGCCCGGGCTGCTCTCGGTGGAGAGCAGGGTGACCAGGTAGTCGATGAGGCGGAAGTCGGGGACGAGATCGCCTTTGAGGCCAAAGATCGCGGCGACGAGGCGGTCGAGGCGGCGCGGGCCGAACGGGGTGATGCTGCGGCCGAAGACGGTGAGGCCGGCCTTTTTCCGCCAGCGCCGCCACAGCATGCGCAGGTGGGTGTAGTCGAGTTCGTGGGGCAGAAAGCCCAGTACCCGCTCCGGGTGGAAGTCGGCGAAGTCGAGGCGGAAGGGGGCGGCGCTGTAGGTGGTGACGAAGAGGGGCAGGAAGTGCTCGACGATCTTGGTCACCAGGTCGCCGACATGCTTCTCCACTTCGGCCGAGAGCGGTGAGCCGGGGTCTCTCGCCATAGCGGAGAGGCTGCGGCTGCCGAGGGAGACATGGATGCCGTTGTTGGCCAGGCAGGTGGTGGAGGTGTTGGGCAGGACCATGAGGTTGTTGGTGAGGATGCCCGCGTCCTTGAGCTTGGCGATGGTGTTGAGCTGGCTGCGCGATAGGGTGCGGTGGCAGAGCTCCATATAGCGGAATTTCTCTTCGCCCCGCTTCCAGCCGGAGAGGCAGGGGGAGATGAAGAGGTGGCGATAGTAGCTGTCCGGCAGGAGCGAGTTGAGCACCTTCTGGCGCCGCGGGGCGTGGGGCGCGGCATAGAGCAGGCAGCGCTGCCCTGACTCGACCAGCCCGAAGCGGCTGTTGGCGTACTGCACGAGCAACTGGCAGAGCAGGCCGGTGCGGGCGCTCTCCTCGGCGGCGAGGTCGCCGAGGGAGCGCTCGCCCCCCACCGGGATGGAGAAGCTGAGAATCTCCGGGGAGGTGTTGTCGCTCAGGAGATGGTCGAGAAGCTTGGTGGCGGTGGCGGCGAGGGGCGCCGGCAGCAGTGAGTCGCTGCCGATGGCGTCGGCCAGGGCCAGTTTGAGAAGGTAACTGACCGGCAGGCGCAGCAGTTCCCGGCCCTGGCCGGCGATGCGGAAGCGGTGCGCGTCGCTGCGCGGTCGCGACTGTGGGTCGCCTCGGTCGGCGCGCAGGTCGGTAGCGAGGACGCGCTGCGCCAGGGGGCAGAGGCGCTCGGCGTCGAAGCGCACCCAGCTGTTTTCCCAGACCTTGTCCTGGTTGTGGCGCAGTACCTCCTCGAACTCCGCCAGGGCAGCCGGCGGCAGGTCGCCGCGGGCCACGCGCCGGGCGAGGTTGCGCGCATAGGCCGACTGGGCGATGGACAGCGGCAGGTCGACATCGCCGGGCTCGCCCTGCACCGCCACCTGCACTTCGTACTCCATGCCGACGCTGCCGTCCGTTCCGCAGAAAGGGAAGGTGGCGGCGTCGCCGACGGCGTCAAAGAACTGCCGGCGATGCAGCTCAAAGGTGGCGTCCGCGGACAGGGGGACAGGCTCGGGGGAGGTGTGCAGGGCGTTCATGCCGCCAACTGTAGGCCGGCAATATGAGCTGTCTGCTAAAAACGTGTGAGGAAAGGGTTATGAAAAAACGGCCTTGCCGCGGGCGTTGACCGACTGTCTTGCCATTTGGCGGATCGAGCCTATAATGGCCATGCCGGCAGCCGTAGCGATGAGCGCGTGGCGCCGCTCGGCCATGGAAATTTCGTGGCGGTCAGCGTGGCGCACGTATTCTTCACGCATTCGCCGGCCGCAGTGATGTGGAGAGGAAAGAGAACAAGGAGAATGCCGCAATGACGCCGCTGTTATGGATAGTCAGCCTGTCGCTGATACTGGTCGGCCTGGTCGGGACCGTGCTGCCCGCCCTGCCCGGCACGCCGCTCATTTACGCCGGCCTGCTGCTTGCCGCCTGGGGCGACGGCTTCGCCTACGTCTCGGGGTGGACCATGGTCTTCCTCGGCCTGCTCACCGGCCTGGCCCTCATTGTCGACCTGGTTTCCGGCAGCATCGGTGCCAAGAAGACCGGGGCCAGCCGCGAGGCGGTGATCGGCGCTGCCGTCGGCGCCGTAATCGGCCTCTTCTTCGGTGTGGTCGGGGTCTTTATCGGGCCCTTCATCGGGGCGGTCTTTGGCGAGTACCTGGTGCGCCGCGACCTCGGCCGGGCCGGGGTGGTGGGCGTCGGCGCCTGGATCGGCTTCGTCCTCGGCATGGCCGCCAAGCTGATGCTGGCCTTCGCCATGGTTGGCATCTTCATCCTCGCCTATATCTTCTAAACGCACGGCTGCTGCATCGCGCAGCCCCTTCTGCAGAGGGTGGATGTCTGAGGCTTGCCCTGCCTGCAGCAAGGGCGCAGGGCCACTCCTCAAAACCCGTTTTCCTGTTCTATTGATGGTGTCGATGCCGAGGCAGGGCGGGGTGCCAGCGCGGGCACCCCGTACTTCCCTGGATCAGGCGGCGCTGAGGGCGAGGTCGACGTGCTGCTCGGCGGCGGCGTTCTCCAGGTCCTCCCGCCAGCTGCTCTGCTCCAGCGCGGTGGGCACAAGGATGGTCGCCTTCATGGTGAAGAGGGGGATGCCGCTGTTGGGCGCCGGGGTGTTGCCGGTGTCCATGGTCTCGATGCTGATGCCTTTGGCGGCCAGGGTGCGGGCGATGGAGGCGACGATGCCCTCGTGATCGGCGCCCTGCACCTCGAGGTGGTAGGGCCGGCCGCTGTGCTGCAGCGGGCCTTCCCGCCTGGTCGGGGCGGTGGTGACCTTGTAGCCGCGGCCGATGAGCCGCTGCACCGTATCCTGCAGCTGGCCGTCGCGGCCCTCGGGAAGGCTGAGCAGCATGAGGATGGCGAACTCCCCTCCCAGCCGGGCCATGCGGCTGGTTTCGATATTGGCCCCCACTTCAAGCAGGGTGCTGGTGATTTCGTCGACGATGCCGACCCGGTCGGGGCCGCTTACGGTCAAGACAATGGTGCTCATAATCGGGTTCCTGAGTGATGGGGTGCCAGGCTGGCGGGTATGGCCCACGGCCGCACGGCCGCCTGCTGGCGCGAGTCTCCCGCGACGTTGGCGGGGGCGGTTTGTTTCAGGCTACGCCGTCGCCGGCCTTTTTGCAAAGCTATTTTCCCGCGGCGCCATTTTGCTCCGCTTTCACCGGGGCGGTCGTCAGTGGCTCTGCGTCCACAGGCAGAGGCGGCGTTCGAGGCGGTCGAGCAGTAGGTAGAGCGAGAAGCCGAGCGCGGCCATGGAGGAGATGCCGCTGTAGAGGGCGACGTAGTCGGACCTGCCCCAGGAATCCATGATGATATAGCCCAGCCCGCGGGTGGTGGCGAAGGACTCGACGAAGAAGAGGATGGCCACCGCGGTACCGATGGAGATGCGCATCGCGGTGAGGATCTTCGGCAGGGTGGCGGGGAGGATGACATGGCGGTAGACCTGCAGCCGCGAGGCGCCCAGGGTCTCGATGGCCAGGTAGTAGTTGCGGTGGATGTTCTTGGCGGCATCGCGGGTGGTGACGAGGATCTGGAAGAAGACGATCAGGGCGATGAGAAAGATCTTCGAGAACTCGCCAATGCCGAAGAGGATGATGATCAGCGGCAGCAGCACCACATGGGGCACCGGGTAGAGCAGGTAGATATAGGGCGACAGCCGCCGGCGCAGGCCTTCCTCGGCGCCGACCATCAGCCCCAGGGGCACGGCGGTGGCCAGGGCGAGGGCGATGCCCGCCAGGGCGCGCAGAGTGGAAATGGCCAGGTCGTCGAGCAGGCTGCCGTCGGCGAGGCGGCGGGCGGTGTCGAGCGCCACCTGCCATGGCTGGGGCAGGGCCATGGAGTCCAGGGCGAGGGCGGCCGCCTCCCACAGCACGAGGAGGACAACGGCGGCCAGGGCGATATCACGCTTCCGGCCCATCGCCCTCTCCTTTGAGGATCTGCCGCAGCAGCACGCAGCGACGGAAGAAGACGTCGCTGTCGCGATAGTCGCCGCCGCCGGCCTCGGGGTTGTCGACGAGTCGCAGCACCCGCCCCGGGCGGCCGCCGAGGACGACGATGCGTCGCCCGAGAAAGACCGCCTCCTCGATGGAGTGGGTGACCAGCACCATGGTGATGCGCTTGCTCAGCCACACCTCGGCGATAAGATTCTGCAGCCGCTCGCGGGTCAGGGCATCCAGCGATGACAGGGGCTCGTCCATGAAGAGGATGCGCGGCTCGACCGCCAGGGCCCGGGCCATGGCCACGCGCTGCTGCATGCCGCCGGAAAGTTGCCCCGGGAAGTGGCCGCCGAAGCCGCTCAGGCCCATCTCGCCGAGGAGCCGCTCCACCGTCGCGAGGACGGTCTTCCTGGCCGTCCCGCGCAGCACCAGCCCCAGGCCGACGTTCTCGGCCACCGTCTTCCACGGGAAGAGCCCATAGTTCTGCAGGATCATGCCGCTCTGCGCCTGGCCGGCCACCTCCACCACGCCCTGGTCGGGGCGCAGCAGGCCGGCGAGGAGAAAGAGCAGCGAGGTCTTGCCGCAGCCGGAGGGGCCGATGACGGCGCAGCTGTCGCATTCCTCGACGGTAAAGGAGATATCGCGCAGCACCGGCAGGGTGGTTCCGCCGTGGCTGAAGCCAAGGCAGGCCGAGTCGACCGTGATCATGGGCACAGTTCAGGGCAGGACGTCGTCGGCGACCATCGCCCGGTAGGGGATGTCGGTAACCAGCCCCTTGGCTGTCAGCCAGGAGATGATCGGCGTGTAGAAGGCTTGCGGAAAGGGCTGCGGCTCGGGAAAACGGGGAATGACGTAGTCTTTGGCGAGGTTGGGGGGGATACGCCCGGTGTCGATGATCAGGGCGCGGAAACGTTCGGGGTCGGCGCCGATAGCCCGCACCGCCTGGCGGTAGGCGCGGAAGAAGGCCTGGATGTCGGCCTTGCGGTGGGCGATGGCCTGGTCGCGGAAGACGAGCACGGTTTGCGAGAGGCTCTCCGCGCCGCTGCCGTCGCTGGCCAGCACGGTGGCGCCGCGGGAGACGGCGATGGATGCCAGCGGCTCGGGCAGGGTGGCCGCCTTGACTGCCCCGGAGAGCAGCATCTGCATGCGGATCGGCATCTTCACCACCTCGATCTTCTTGATATCCCCGTCCTTGAAGCCGTGGCCGGCGAGGAGGCGGTCGGTGACGTATTCGATGATCGTCGCCGACGACACGGCGATCTCCACCCCTTTAAGGTCGTTGACGGAGGAGAGTTTGGCCTCGGGGGCGGCGAGGATGGCGAAGACTCCTTCCCCGGGGTTCGCCCCGAGGCACAGCGAAGCGATCTTGAGGCGGCCCTGGCCCTTGTCGAAGAGGATGGCGCCGATGGGGTCGTCGACGGCCCCGTCGATGGCCCCGGCGGCGAGGGCGCTGTCGCGTTCGAGCGCGCTCTGGAAGGGGACCAGCTCGACGGCAATTCCTTCCGCCTTGTAAAAGCCCTGTTCGAGGGCGACATGGAGGGGCGCGGAGTCCTCGATGGGCAAGACCCCGATGCGCAAGGGTTCTTGCCCCCAGGCGGGCAGTGCGGCGAAGAGGACGAGGGCCACGGCGAGGAGGTGTTTCATGGCGATTCCGGGGTGCTGGTTGACGGTGGGCAAAAGAGGCGCCGCCATCTGGCGGCAGGTTCGAAATACCTAAAAACGTGGGCGGCAGCAATGATTATTTCATTGCCTCATCCGCTCCGCGGCCCGTCAGGGAGAGGCGTCGGGTCCTTTCCGGCCGAGGTTGGCGCTTGCCGCCAGGGCGGCGTCGAGGATCTGCCGGCTTTGTTCCTCCCCCGCCGCCCCGGCCTCGACCTTGCCGAGGATGGCCAGGGCCGCCGCCTGGTAGCAGAGGGCGGTATCGTTGCTGCCGGGCAGCAGGCGGCCGTCGCCGCTGGAGCGGTGGATGACCCCCGCCCGCAGCAGCGTTGCCGCCGCTTCGGCTGCCAGCTCGTGCTGGCCCTCGGGCAGAACGGCGGCGAGGTCTTCGGCTGCCAGCCGGCGGCCCTCCTGGTAAGCGGCGGCGACGGCGTCGTGGATGGCGAAGGCCGTGGCCAGCTTCTGCGCCGGCTCGGCGGGGCCGGCGGTGAGGCGGTGCGCGTCCTGGTGCTGCCAGGCGTAGGCGACCTGCGCCCCGCCGAGGATGAACAGCCAGCCGAGATAGAGCCAGACGAGGAACAGGGGCAGGGTGGCGAAGGAGCCGTAGATGGTGTTGTAGTTGGCGACGCCGAGCTGCAGCGACAGGTAGACGTTCTGGGCGAGGCTCCACAGGCTCGCAGCGAGGAGGGCACCGAGCAGCGCCGGCAGCTTCTTGACGCGGGTGTTGGGGAAGAAGACGTACATGACGAAGAAGGTCAGGGTGGTCAGGCCGAGCGGCACCAGCTTGAGCAGGTACGGCTGCAGCGCCGCCACCGAGAACGCCCCCTCCAGCCGCGACAGCAGGGCCGGGTTCTGCAGCAGGGCGCCGGCGGCGAAGGTCAGGTTGACCGAGATCGGCAGCAGCACGAGGATGGTCAGGTAGTCGGCGAGGCGGCGCAGCGGCGGCCGGCCGCCGCCCACCTTCCAGATGGCGTTCATCGCCTCCTCGATGTTGCCGAGGACGAGGATGACGCTGAGCAGGATGCCGGCGACGCCAAAGGAGCCGAGGGTGGCGAAATCGGTCTGGTCGACGTAGGCGAAGAGCTGGTCGACGGCGGTGCGCAGGTGGCCGCCGAGGTCGGGCGGCACGGGGTGCCCGACCTGGTTGGTTTCGCCAGGGCCGGGCAGGTCCGCCGCCTCCTCGATGCCCAGGGTCTGCAGGTAGCCGTAGGCCGCCTGGCGGAGGTGGTCGTCGCCGCCGAGGCCCTTGACCAGGGCGGTGCTCATGGCGAGGATCGGCACCATGGCGAGGAGGACGGTGTAGGTCAGGGCGGCGGCGCGCAGGGACAAGGCGTTGCCGATGAACTCCCCGGTGGCGAAGAGGATGAGGTGGACGAGACGGCGCAGGCGAAAGAGGGCCCACGAGTCCCCGCCCGCCGGGCGATCGGCCCAGCGGGCGAGGGCGGAGCCCTGCTCGGGGGACCGCGCCGTGGTGGACTCGCTCATGACACCCCCCTCATGTCTCGAGGCTCAGCCAGCGTTCGAGGATCTGGAAGACCAGCTCCCGCTTGATCGGCTTGCTGAGGTAGTCGTTCATGCCCGCTTCGAGGCACAGCTCCTTGTCGCCCTTCATGGCGTTGGCGGTCATGGCAATGATGGGGATGTCGGCGTAGCCGCGGCTGCGGATCTGCCGCGTCGCCTCGTAGCCGTCCATTTCCGGCATCTGAATGTCCATGAGGATGGTGTCGAAGTCCTCCGGGGCGGCGACGAAGGTCTCCACCGCCAGGCGGCCGTTGGCGACGACGGTCACCTTGTAGCCGGCCTTGCTGAGCATCATCATCGCCAGCTTCTGGTTGACCGGGTTGTCCTCGGCGAGGAGGATGCGCACCGACTGCTTGAGCTCCTCGCGCAACGAGTACTGGGTGACCAGCTTCTTCTCCGCCTGGGTGTCCTCGATCTCTTCCTTGGCCCCGAGGATGCGCGACAGGGTGCGCAGGAGGATGTTGCGCCGCGCCGGCTTGGTGAGGAAGGCGGTGAAGCCGACCTCCTTGCAGCGCTGCGCCACCCGCTCGGTGGAGGAGGTATAGGCGAGCAGCGGGATGGTGGCCGAGGCCGTGGCCAGGGCGCGGACCTGCGCGGCGAGCTCGAAGCCCGAGAGCAGGGGCATCTGCAGGTCGAGGATGGCGACATCGTATGGCGTGCCTGCCTGCTCGGCAGCCCTGAGATGGGCGATGGCCCCGGTGGAGTCGAGCAGGGTGGTGACCTCCATGCCCCCCTTGCGGAGGATGCCGTGGACGATCTCATTGTTGACGCGGTTGTCGTCGACGACCAGCACCCTCTTGCCTCTCAGGTTCTGCGCCGCCGGCGGGGGCGACTGGGCCATGGTCGACTTCTTCATCAGCGCCGAGAAGAAGAACGTGGTGCCGACGCCGACCGTCGACTCCACCCAGACGTCGCCGCCCATGAGCAGGGCGATGCGCTTGCAGATCGACAGGCCGAGGCCGGTGCCGCCGTATTTTCTCGTCGTGGTGCCGTCAGCCTGCTTGAAGGCCTCGAAGATGGTGGCGAATTTGTCCGCGGGGATGCCGATGCCGGTATCGCGGATCTTGGCCACCAGGGTGATGGTCTCCTCGCTCTCCTCGCCGGGCTCGATGCTCAGCTCGAGCTCGCCCTTTTCGGTGAACTTGGCGGCGTTGCCGAGCAGGTTGACCAGCACCTGGCGAAAGCGGCCGGGGTCGCCCTTGACGTTGGCGGGCAGCAGGTCGTCGATGCGGCACAGCACCTCGATGGGCTTGCCGGCGACCCGCGGGCGGATGAGCTCGCAGACGTCGTGGGCGGTGATCTCCGGGTCGAAGTCGATGTACTCGAGGGCCATCTGCCCGGCCTCGACCTTGGAGAAGTCGAGGATGTCGTTGATCAGGCCGAGCAGCGATTCACCGGAGCGCTTGATGGTCAGGGAGAAGTCGCGCTGCTCCTCGTCGAGGTCGGTGGCGAGCAGCATGTCGGTGAAGCCGATGACCCCGTTCATCGGCGTGCGGATCTCGTGGCTCATCGAGGCGAGGAACTGGCTCTTGGCGACGTTGGCGGCCTCCGCTTCGGCCTTGGAGCGGCGCAGCTCCTGGGTCTGCTTGGTGATCTCCGACTGCAGGGTGCGCGAGTAGTTCTCCTGCTGTTCCTGGATGATGCGATAGCTGTTCTGGGCCTCCTCGAGCATCTCCTGGTGCTTCTCCTCCAGCACCTGGTACTTGCGGGTGAACTGGTTCTTCTGGATGGCGAGCTTCTTGGTCAGCTGCTCCACCTCGCAGCGCTCGAAGAAGAGACGCACCGAGAGAGCGACGGCCAGGGCCAGGGCGGCGGGGGAAAAGTCGCGGTAGCGGCCTTCGGCCACCAGGGTGGTTTGCAGCCGCGGCAGGGGGTGGATGAGGAGGCGGTCGCCGTCGGCAAAGAACGGCCCCGCCACATCGGCCCCCGCTGGGGGGAGCAGGCTGGCGCCGGCGAGAGGGTCGAGGAGTGGGCCGGTGCCGTCCGCCGGCAGCCGGCGGCCGTCGTCGCCCAAGGCCGCCACCGCAAGGCCGGGAAGGTCGTGGTGTACGGCGGCGAGCAGGCGGAGGGTTTGCGCATGGGCCGTGTCAGCGGCAGCGAAGAGGTCGGTCATGGGCCCGCTCCTAGCCGTAGATGGCTTCTGCCTTGGCCATCTCCTCGGGGAGGTCGTCGATGAGCACCTCGTATTCGTCGAGGTTGTCGCGCATGTGGTCGAGGAGGGCGGCGGAGATGTTCGGGGCGACCTTGGGCAGCACGCCGTGGCCGAGGCGGCAGGCGAGGTACTCGGCGAGCTGCAGGATGCCGGTGAGGCTCTGTGGACGGATCGCCGCGTCGAGCAGGTGGTGGTCGCGGATGGCCTCGCGGACGGCCGTGCCCATCGTCCACTTGCCGGTGAGCAGGTAACCGATCTCGGCGTGGTCGGTGCCGAGCTTCTCGCGCTCGAGGCGGAGGAGGTCGGCCGAGGAACTGCAGGCGAGGCAGAGGCTCTGGAACGCCTCTCCGGCCACCTGCTCCTCGACGACCAGGCCGAAATCGTGGAGGATGCCGCAGAGGAAGGCGTCGTCGCCGTTGATGGCGAAGATCCGCTCGGCGACCATCTTGGCACAGATCGACACCGCGGCGCTGTGCATCCACAGCCGCTTTCTCGAGAAGGTCCCCTGGGACTCGCGGGCGACGAAGATGGCCTTCATGGCATCGACGACGATGAGGTTGTGGAGGTTCTTCATGCCCAGATAGGCGACGGCCCGGCCGATGGAGGTGACCGCCTGGGCCAGCCCGTAGTAGGGGCTGTTGATCAGCTGCAGCAGCCTGGCCACCAGCACCGGGTCCATCTTGATGACCTCCTCGAAGTCCTTCATCGTCGACTCCTGGTCGGCGATGAGCTTCGATACGGTGGCGACGATGTGCGGCAGCGGCTGCACGTCGGTGTAGGCGGCGATGAAGCTCTCGGCTTCGCGCATGGGAGGATCTCCTGGGTGGCCTGCGGTTACGAGGACAGCTCCTTCTTGCTCACCGCCTCGGCCTTGATGCGGTCGAGCAGCTCGGCGAGTACCGGCTTGATGTGTTCGCGGATATCGCCGGCGACGAGGATGAAGAGGAGGTCGTCACCCGGCTCGAGGCGGCCTTCGTTGGCCTCGACGATGATCTCGTAGATGCCCGGCGAGGTGAGGAACTCCTGGCGGATCTCCTCGATCCTGGCGCGGTCGGGGGTCACCTCGACGGCGGTGACCGTGGCGTGGTCGTGGCGCGACCAGCCGCGGACGACGCCGTTGTGGATGAGCATCATGCCGACATTGGCGGCGAAATCGGGGCGTTTTTTCAGGGCGGCGATGGTCGCGGTGATATCCATGGCTGGCGGTTCTCCGGATAGTTGTGTGTGGCGCGAGAGGCCGCTCTAGGCGTCCCGTCCCGCTCTGGTTTCGGCCCCCTGGCGGGCAGCGCGGCTGGTCATGCGCTTGTCGCCGGCGGCCTTCTTGCCGTCGGCAGCTTCGCTCCTGCCGGGGATGAGCAGGCTCTGGCCGAGGCGGATGGTGGCGCGGGAGTCGAGCTTGTTGGCTTCGATCAGGCTCTGCAGGGAAATGCGGTGCCGGCGGGCGATGCCATGGGCAGTGTCGCCACGTTGCACGACATGGGTCAGCGTCGCCTTCTCCTTGTCCTTTGCCGTGGATGGAGCGGGAGCCGGGGCCGGGGTGGCGGCGACGTTCTGGCCACGGCCGGCAGTGGCCGGCAACCGCAGAACATAGCCGCCGGGAACGCGTTTTTCGCCGCGCAGCACCGGCGGTCGCAGGGCAGGGTTGAGGTCGGCGAGGGTCTCGGTGGAGAGGGAGAAATGCCGGGCCAGCTCGCGCAGCGAGATGCTTCCCTTGAGGGTCTGGTAGCGGTGCGGCGCGGGCATGGGGCGGTCGAAGCGCAGCGCCTTTTCGTGTTCGATGGCGACATTGCGCGCGGCGAGGAACTCGGCATAGAAATTGCGCGCGGCGAACTTGAAGTACCCCTTACGGTAGCGGCTGAAGACGCCTTCGTAGCTGCCTTCATCGGCCACGGCGCGCATCATCCCGGCGAGGCCGTAGTTATAGGAGGTCAGCGCCAGCGGCCAGTTGTTCAGGGCCTGGTGGCTTTTTTTGAGGTACTGGGCGGCGGCTTGGGTGGCGGCGATGGGGTCGAGCCGCAGGTCGACGGAAGAGTCGATGGTCAGATACTGTTTGCCGGTCTCGCGGGTGAACTGCCACAGACCGGCCGCGCCGACGCGAGAATAGGCCTTGACGTTGAAGGAAGACTCGACATGGGGGAGGTGGGCGAGCTCTTCGGGGAGGCCGTACTGGCGGAAGATCTCTCTGATCTCGGCAAGGTACTGGCGCGAGGTGACGACGCCCTGGTAGAAGCGCTCCTTGAGCCCCGTCTGGCTGCGCACGTTCTGCGCCGCCTCGGCCATGGCCCGCCGCCCGTTCTTACCGGGGAACATGGCGGCGATACCTTGTTCCTCCCTGGTGGCGGGTGACTGCTGGGCCAGTCTGGCAAGCATTCTGCGGTATTTCTCGCAGGCCGCCTTCTGGAGAGCGGCGTTGCGCGGTCGCGCTCCAGGCTCCTCGGGGTCGATCAGCAGGACCACCTCGTAAACCTTTGATAAATCTTCCGCGTCATGTATAACTGCCTGCCGGTGGGAATAGACGCCATAGATCTTCTCCCAGAAACGGACATTGTCGGTGATGACCGGGTACAGCGGGAAGTCGGCGGCGGCCGCCCTGGCGGTCGCCGCCGCAAGCAGCAGAGGCAGCGTAATGACGAGCAGAAACGCGGCGATGTGTGAACGGCGATAAAGGGACATGGCGGAATTGTTGAGGTAAGCTTCGGCGACCGCCGCCAGCGGCGACGATAGGGGAATTTCTTCTTTATAGCATACCGGCGGCTGCAGCGGAACAGGTATCGTGCCGAGACCGGCGTCGGCTACAGCCTTTTTGGGGAGGATGACATGTATACACCGATCGTGGCGACTCTTGGCTACATTCTCTCGCCGGACCGGCGGCGCACCCTGCTGGTGCATCGCAACCGGCGCCCGCAGGACCAGCATCTCGGGAAATACAACGGTCTGGGCGGCAAAATGCGGCCCGACGAAGACTGCTATCGCTGCCTGGCGCGGGAAATCGAGGAAGAGGCCGGCATAGTCTGCCTGCATACGATACTTCGCGGCACCATCAACTGGACCGGTTTCGGGCCCAATGGCGAGAATTGGTTCGGCTTCATCTTCCGTGTCGAGTCTTTTCAGGGCACGCCACGCCAGGCGAATGAGGAGGGCGACCTTGTCTGGGTCGATGTCGCCGACATCATGAAGCTGCCGATGTGGGAGGGCGACAGATATTTTCTCCCCATGGTCTTTGACGACGACCCTCGTATCTTTCACGGCTTCATGCCCTACGACAACGCCAGGCCCCTGTCGTGGAGCTTTTCGCGGATGTGATAGGGCTTGCAGGTCCCATGGCGCATGGTATATTCCAACACCACGCGAACCTCGCGTGGCGATACCGCCTCCGTGCCCGCTCAGGACCTGCTCCGGCGACGGGGGCGGCAATTCTCAGCAACTACAAAAACATCGAGGAGTCTTGGAGATGAGTCAGGATAACGAGCTTCGTCGCCTGGAGCAGTTTGTCGAAAAGCTGCTGGCGCGTTTCAACGATCTGCGCGCCGAGAAGGCGCAACTGGAAGAACTGCTGGCCACGAGGGAAGGGGAGATCGCCGACCTCCGTGCCTCCCTGGCGGCCAGGGAGGAAGAGCGCAGCGAGATCAGCGACCGCGTCGGCAGGATAGTGGAACAGATCGAGGAATGGGAAGCCGGGCTGTCTGGGGTCGGCGCCGACGTCACCGAGGACGATGACTCCGCCGCCTTGGAGGAGCCGCCGCCGAAGCAGGCCGCCGTCGAACCGCGTGCCGAAGAAGAGGGGCGCGTCCAGCATAATCTCTTTTCCCTCGGAGCCGCCGGTCGTTAGTCTTTCGCGGGACGCCGGCGACGGTTCCGCGGTCTGGATTCGCGCCGCCAAGTGGGTGATATGACGAATAGCGAACGGCTGGTCAAATTCGACCTCCTCGGGCAGGAGTACAAGTTTTATACCGCCGCCTCGGAGGAGGAGCTGAAATCGATCCTTTCCCTGGTCCGACAGTTGGTGGAAAACAACTCGGCCCAGGCCACCGGGACACTGCCGGTGGGACGACTGGCCATCCTCGCCTGCCTCAACATCGCCTCGCAATACGTCAAGCTGAAACAGGATTTTGACGACTATCGCTGGGATACGGAACAGCGCATGATGCGCATGAGCGAGGAGATCCGCGCCAAGCTCCTTGTCGACTGAGGGCGCCGAGAAATTTTGCTTTCGTTTGCCGCAAAGTCGGGCTATAGTTTGTGAAGAGTTGACGTTGTTCGTATTTTCAAGGTGTTCCCGGGATACAGGTCCGCGGTGATGTGGGAAATCGTCGCGGGGTTCTTCCGCTTCCCGGTCAGTTGTTCTATGGTACAGAGAATGGCAGCGGTCAGCGGCCGATGCCACCGAAGCACTCGAAAAGGCAATCGAGTCGGTAGAAAATTCTCCCTGCACTGTTGGTGATCCTCAGTGTGTGTTGAGCCAACTCCCAAAAAAAGGGTGCCCCCGCTGGAGGTCAATGGGAAATCGCCATGGCGAATTCGCTGCAGTCTTTATGGGGTACCCACCTAATTCATTAGGTTTAACTTTCCTGGCGACACGGCAGTGTGGGGTAGATCTTTTTGCGGGACGGGAAGTTTTCCCGTTTGTACGGAGGAACCGCCGCCGAATGACACCCGGTGGGTATCAACGAGTCCAGCCGGTGACAAGGGGCTGTGAAGATACTGATGTCGGCGACGGTTTATTTCCCGGAGCGGGGCGTGTGGCAGGAAATGAGGACGACGCCTCCGGCCGGTCAACATAAAGAGAAGATTGATTGTAGCGGAAAGGTGCCGCAGGGCACATGAGAACCCAGGAAAGCGTCAGTGCTTTTTAAGATATTTCGAGATGATGGCCAGGAGCGACGGTAACGGCTGTGCGGGCATGCGCTCTCCGCAGGATGTCCGGGCGGAGGGAAGCGGGCGGCGCCGGCCGTCACCGCCTCTGCGGTGTTCTTCTCGAACAGGCATGGTTTCCCGGCCTTGGCGGGGCGCGGCAGGATAGGATGGGAGATGGCCTGAGACCCTCCCTCCGTAGCCAGTCCCCTGGCAGGAAGCCCTGAAAGGAACGGTAGTCGCCGAGATGGCCCGCGCCACTCCCGCAGCGGGAGAAAGGGTGGGTGCACCAGGCGCTTGCCGTTTCCCGTCTGAGAATGACCGCCATGGCGGCGGAAGTCGTTGCCGCCGCCGGCCCGTCTCCTGGTCTCCCTCCCCTCCTGCTGCCGTACCGCCCCCCTGTCCTGTCAATCTTCGTTACGATAGGATATCTCTATGTCCCCATTGACGTATACTTTTCTCTATGGCGGAGGGGGAGCCCTCCTCGGCCTGCTGGTTGGTTTCTATCTGCGCAAGCGGGTGGCCGAAACCAACGAGAACAACATCAAGCTGCAGAGCAAGCAGATCATCGAAAACGCCATTACCGAGGCGGAACAGCTTAAAAAAGAGGCCCTGCTGCAGAGCAAGGAGGCCGCCTTCCAGGTCAAGCAGGCCCTGGAGGAAGAACTGCGTGCCGAGCGCGAGGAACTCAAGGACGAACAGCGGCAGCTGAAAAAGCGCCGCGACAGCCTCAAGCGGGAATGGGACAGCTTCGACCGCAAGCAGAACGAAATTCTGCAGATGGAGCGCAAGCTCGGGCAGATGGAGCTTGAGTGGCAGGAAAAGCACCGCGCCGTCGATGAGCTCACCAACGCCAGGCGCTACGAGTTGGCCAAGCTGGCCGGCATCACACCGGAAGAGGCCAAGAAGATGCTCATGGACTCCATGGAGAGCGAGGCGCGCATGGATGCCGCCAAGCGGCTGGCCAAGATCGAAAACGAGCTGCGTGTCGAGGCCGATCGCAAGGGCAAGAATATCCTTGCCCTGGCCATCTCCAGATACGCCGGCGATTATGTCGCCGACCGCACCGTCTCCATGGTGCCCCTGCCCAACGATGAGATGAAAGGCAGGATCATCGGCCGCGAGGGCCGCAACATCAGGGCTATCGAGGCGGCCACTGGCATCGATATCATCATCGATGACACCCCTGAGGCGGTCATCCTCTCCGGGTTCAACCCGGTGCGGCGCGAGGTCGCCCGCCAGGCTCTGCTGCAACTCATCAACGACGGGCGCATCCACCCCGGGCGCATCGAAGAGGTGGTCGAAAAGGTCACCAAGGACCTGGAGATCACCATGCGCGAGGCCGGCGAACAGGCCACCTTCGACGTCGGCGCCCATGGCGTCCACGTCGAGATCATCAACCTCCTCGGCCGCCTCAAGTACCGCACCAGTTACGGGCAGAACGTCCTGCAGCACTCCCTCGAGGTCTCCTTCCTGTGCGGCATCATGGCCTCGGAGCTCGGCGTCGATGTCAAGATGGCCAAGCGCGCCGGCCTGCTGCACGATATCGGCAAGGCGGTCGACCACGAGGTCGAGGGTTCCCACGCCATCATCGGCCGCGACCTCGCCAAGAAGTACGGCGAGCCGGACGAGGTGGTCTATGCCATCGGTGCCCACCACGAGGAGCAGCCGCCGCAGAGCGTCATCGACATCCTCGTGCAGTCCGCCGACGCCCTCTCCGGGGCGCGGCCGGGGGCGCGCCGCGAGATGCTGCAGAGCTACGTCAAGCGGCTCGAGGATCTCGAGGCCATCGCCAACGATTTCAAGGGAGTGGATAAATCCTACGCCATCCAGGCGGGCCGCGACCTGCGCATCATCGTCGACTCCAACCGGGTCAAGGACGAGGAGGCGCTGGTACTCAGCCAGGATATAGCCCGGGCCATCGAGAGCAAGTTGACCTACCCCGGGCAGATTCGCGTCACCGTCATCCGTGAGACCCGCGCCGTCGAGTACGCCCGTTAAAGGCCGCCGACCGTATCAGCAAAGAGAGAATACATGCTTCCCATTGACGAACAGCTGGAATTGATTGAACGCGGGGCGGTGGACCTCATCGCCCGCGACGAACTGATCAAAAAACTCGAGCGCGCGGCGGCCACCGGCGTACCGCTCAAGGTCAAGGCCGGTTTCGATCCGACGGCGCCCGACCTTCACCTCGGCCATACCGTCCTGATCCAGAAACTCAAGCACTTCCAGGATCTTGGGCACGATGTCTGCTTCCTCATCGGTGACTTCACCGGCATGATCGGTGATCCCACCGGTAAATCGGAGACGCGCAAGGCGCTGACTGTCGAGCAGGTGGCGGCCAATGCCGAGACCTACAAGCAGCAGGTCTTCAAGATCCTCGACCCGGAGCGCACCAAGGTAATGTTCAACAGCGCCTGGCTGGGCAAGCTGACCTCCATCGACATGATCAAGCTGGCCTCGGAGCTGACCGTCGCCAGGATGCTGGAGCGGGAGGACTTCCGCAATCGCTTCGATACCGGGCGGCCCATCTCCATCCACGAGTTCCTCTACCCCCTCATTCAGGGCTACGATTCGGTGGCCATGCAGGCCGACGTCGAGCTCGGCGGCACCGATCAGCTCTTCAACGTCCTCATGGGGCGGGATTTGCAGCGTTCGCGTGGCATGGAGCCGCAGGTAGTGTTGACCATGCCGTTGCTCGAGGGTCTCGACGGGGTCAACAAGATGAGCAAGTCCCTGGGCAATTATATCGGCATCAGCGAGTCTGCTGACAATATCTACGGCAAGGTGCTGTCGATCTCCGACACCTTGATGTTCCGCTACTATTCCCTGCTCAGCGACCTCAGCAGCCGCGCCATTGCCGACCTGCAGGCCCGCGTCGCCGATGGCGGCCTCCATCCCAAGGAGGTCAAGATGCAACTGGCCCGCGAGCTGACCGCACGTTTTCATGGTCAGGAGGCGGCCCTGGCGGCGGAGGCTAACTTTGAGAAGGTCTTCCAGAAGGGTGGAGTGCCCGACGACCTCGCCGTCTACCGCTGCCCGGCGGCCGAGGCCGTGCCGCTGCCACAGCTGCTGCTCGAGGCCGGTCTGGTCAGCAGCACTTCCGAGGGGCGGCGGATGATCGCCCAGGGGGCGGTAACCATGGATGGCGCGAGGGCAGATGAGGTAGGACTGCTGGTGCCGCCGGCGGGGGAAATCCTCTTCAAGGTCGGCAAGCGCCGTTTCTGCAAGGTGGTCTTCGTCCGGTAAAGAGCGGTTGGCGGTCACCTGGAGACGGCGGCGTTGCCGCGGGGCCTTTGGCCTGCTGCGGAGAATGCGGTACCATGTGGAGAAAATGACAGAAGGGGAGAGCGGGCATGGCCCACTCTCCCCTTCTGGCGTTGGTGCACGAAGACGAAATCAGTGCAGCGGGTTGCTGTTCCTTCTCTCGGCGCAGGCGCGGCAGATGCCGGAAAACTCGACATGGTGGCCGAGAATGACGTAGTTGCTCGCTTTCTCCGCCGCCTTGTTGATATGCTCCTGCACCTCCATGGCGATGTCGTCGACACGGCCGCAGGAGGTGCAACGGATATGGTAGTGCGGCTCGGTGGTGGCGTCGAAGCGCTTCTGGGTGCCGCCGACCTCGAGTTTCAGGATGATGCCACTGTCGGCCATCAACTCGAGATTGCGGTAGACGGTGCCCAGGCCGATGCGCGGCAGGCGCCGGCGCACCATGTCGTACACTTCGTTGGCGGTCGGGTGGGAGGTGACCTTTCCCAGTTCCTCGAGGATGATTTGCCGTTGCGTGGTGAGGCGCATGTTGGGCAAGTTGTTCATGGCGCTATGCTCCAGAAAGTTGTCAATGATAAGCTTTATTAGCTGGCATAATATCCTGTTTGTGCAAAAAAGGAAAGGAGAATTAAGCCCCTAGCATGTTAAATCAGTGACCAAACTTCCTCCTCGGAGCGCTTTTCGGCTTTTTGCGGCCAGCTAGGTCGGTGGCTGAAGCATGGTGCCGTGGCACTTGCGGGTTGAAATATCCGAAACGCAACCAGGGGAAGTCACTCTTGAGGCGCGTCAGCCAGCCGCGGACTCCCACCGCCGGCAGGGTGGCGGGAACCTCGAGCTGCCGCAGATACCACAGTGGGTCGATGTTGAGGTTGCGCAGCTGCAGAAAGTCGGGGCGATGCTGCGCCAGCAGTCGGGCAAGCGCTCTGTACTCGGGGTCGCTGTCGGTGAACCCGGGCTGGATGAAGTAATTGAGGGAGACGAAGCGACCGTTAGTCTTCATGACGTCGATGGACCGGAGGACATCGGCAAAACGGTAGTGCATTGGCCGGTAGTAGCGGGTGTAGTAGGCTTCCTGGGCGGAATTGAGGCTGACGCGGAGGCTGTCGAGGCCGGCGGAGACCAGCAGGGCGATCTTGTCGGGGAGGCTGGAGTTGGAGTTGAGGTTGATGGTACCTTTGTCGGTGCGGCTGCGCATGGCGGCGATGGCGGCGGCAATCACCTCCGCCTGCAGTAAGGGTTCGCCCTCGCAGCCCTGGCCGAAGCTGACGATGGGGTTGGCGGCATGGTCGAGATGGGGAACAGCCACCTCGCAGAGCTCCTCCACCGTTGGCACGAAGGCGATGCGCTCCTGGGTGCTGCGGCAACAGCCGGAAGCCTGCAGCGAAATGCAGCCCAGGCAGCGGGCGTTGCAACTTGGCGAGGTGGGGAGAGGGGCCTCCCAGCGGTCGAGGAAGTAGTTGCGGGCGGCCGGGCAGCCATAGGCGAGACAGCACTTACCGAGGTGCTGAACAAGGCGGTTATGGGGAAACTGCCGGAGTTTTTTGGCTGTTTTGGCCTCGACCTGCTCCTGGCGGTACTGGTCGGCGTCCTGGCGTTTATCACGGTCGCTGCGAAACCCGGCCACCCAGAAGCGGCCGTCATGCCAGCCAACAGCCGTATAGGCGAAGAGCGGCAGGGGCGGAGCTTCGTCGCCGCCACGGTAGGCCGCCGAGTAGATGGCGGTATGGGCGGGGGCCATGAAGGCTGCCACTGCCTGGATGGGTGCACCGTCTTCAAAGGGATGTTCTTCGAGCACTACCGGCTCGTTCTGTTCCCTGTCCCAGCCGATGGGCATGCGGCCGGGCAGGGTAAAGAGCTGCGAGCCCTGGGGCAGGGGGATGATGTCATCGGGGGTGAGGCGAAAGAAACCTCCGTTGCTCATCCCCGCCATTTCCAGATCGGGGAGGTCGAGAATTTTTCCGTTATGGTCGGCAAAGAGGAGAGAGGGAAGAGTGTCGGGCCGGCGCATCTACTCTCTGAGTACCCGGAACACCGAATCGACGGCCCGGTACACGTCGAGGTCGTCGCCAAAGATGTCCTGGATTGCCGGGTTGCTGATGAGGTCCTCGACGATGAACTGGGTGAAGTAGAGACTGACGACGTTGGGATCCTGGGCGATGGTGCGCACCGGGGCGATCTTCATCTGCAGTTCGAATTCTTCGAGATAAGCGAGCTTGTGCAACTGCGCCTCGAATGCTTCCTGCACGGCGGTAGCGGAATTGGTTTCGATGATTTCGCGGTCGATAAGTCGCTGGGCGAGCTTTACGGCAAACTCCTGGGCGTGATCCTTGGCCCTGAGAAACATTTTCCTCCGTTCCTGTTCCCTTTTGCGATCTATGGAGCGGATCGTGCGGTCGGTAGCCCGATTGGGGCTGATATTTGCCTTGGCCATTAAAATCTCCGGTATGCATTACGCCATTGTGGCGTGTGGCGGAAGTGGGTCATTCGCTTACCCCAGCTTTATAATCGGAAAAAGTGGGAAGCACTAGCCAATTTTTCCCCGGCTGGAGCGAAACAGCCCTGCCCTCGATGGAGGGATGGGAGGGGGGAGCAAGCTTCGGGACGGTGGCGGGGAGCACCGCAAGGGGCGAAGAGAGGAAAGGAAAACGCGGTGTTTGCGGAAAAAACGGCTTTTCCCTGGCAATGACTTGACTTTTTCTTCAGGATGGGAAAAACTAAAAGCCCTGGATTCTCGCATAAGGGCGAAAAAATGCTTGAATATTTTTCTTCATAGTAATATATTGCCCGGTTTGTCATAGTATTGCGACAGGCAATCCCCCGCCGCAAGTCCATAGCATCACATCACTTTTTTATTCCGTTCATTGTTACAAAACTGGAGGGTCCCCATGGTGAGAAAAGAGAGATTTCTGTTACCCGCGTTGTTGACCGTATCGATGATTGCCCTGACTGGCTGCGGCTCCGACAAGCAGACCGATCAGGCGATGAAAGTCGAGCCGAAAGCCGCTGCCGCCGGCCCGGTAGAGTCCCTGGATTCCAAGCCGCTCGGCATCAGCGAAGGCCGCACCACCGCTGGCATGCTGCCGGTGTATTTTGATTTTGACTCCTCGGACATCCGCAAGGATCAGGTGTCCCGCATTCAGGTCAATGCCGACTTCATCAACAAGAATCCCAAGTATGAAATCCGTATCGAAGGCAACTGCGATCCCCGCGGCACCAACGAATACAATATGGCTCTTGGCGAGCGTCGCGCACTTGCCTCCAAAAAATATCTGGTCAACCTCGGCGTCAGCGAAGCCAGGCTGAGCACCGTCAGCTATGGCGAGGAGAGACTGCTGGTACAGGGCGAGGATGAGACCTCCTGGGCCCAGAATCGTCGTGATGACTTTGTCGTCGTTCAGTAATAACGACACGGACAGGAGATGCTGATGTCGCATAAGAGATTGGCGGTGCTGGTTGCCGTGCTTTTTGTCTTTGTCGGGTTGGTGGTACGGGAATCCGTGGCCGCCGAACTGAAGGTCGGGGTGATCAACGTCCAAAAAGTCCTCCTTACCTGTGACGCCGGAAAGGTCGCCAAGGAAAAGGTGGATGCCAAGATGAAGGAGCTGCAGGAATCCTTCAAGAAGGAAGAAGAGGCGTTAAAAGCCCTGCAGGATGAGATCAAGAAGAAAAGTTCTGCCTGGAGCGAGGAGAAGAAGGCCGAGAAGGTGCGCGAGTACCAGAAAAATGGTCGTGAGCTGCAGGTCAAGACCGACGATGCCAAGTTCGAGATGAAGCAGTTGCAGGACAAGGAAGTGGAACCCATCCTCAAGGCTCTCGAAAAGGTCGTCGAAAAATTCGGCAAGGAAAAGGGGTATTCGGCGATTCTCGAGGCGCGCAATGGATTATACTTCGATGACTCGATCGACATCACCGACACCATCGTCAAGAAACTGAACGAGTCCATGACTGCCAAATAGGGTGGTCGCGGTATCTTCTGTCGATGTTTGCGTAAACGATGCGGAGGGCATACCTCCGCATCGTTTTTTTTTGTCCCGCTTGAGAGTGGGTTGGAGTGGCCCTTGCCGCGACGCTTGTGCATTGCGGCAGGCGGCGACGAACGATGAAAATCCTTGCCCTCCCAGATGGCGGAAAAAGGGACTGGAAATATGACGATCGCCAGCATGACCGGCTTTGGCCGGGGAGAGAGCTCCGATGGAGTCCGGGTATGGAACGTCGAGGTGCGCTCAGTCAACAACCGCTTCCTCGATCTCAAAATAAAATTGCCGCGGGGCTACATCCCCCTCGAGGAGGGCATCCGCAGCAAGGTGGCCGCTGTCTGTCAGCGCGGCCGGGTTGATGTCGGCCTGACGGTAAGCGGCGATTTCTCCAGCCAGCAGGAGGTCAACATCAACCTGGCTCTGGCAGCGGCGTATCGCCGTGGTCTGGAACAACTCGAGGAAGGGCTTGGGCTGCCTCCCACGCCGGTTGCCGCCTCTTTGCTTGCCTCCTATCCTGAGGTGTTCATTCGCGAGCAGCGTGACGATGACCTGGAAAAGGTCTGGCCGCATGTGGCCGCAGCCGTCGATGAGGCCCTGGCCAACTTCGACCTCATGCGTCGCCAGGAGGGCGAGGCGCTGGCCAGAGACCTCATCGCCCGGGTCGAAGCCTTTGCCGGTACCATCGACGGTATCGCCGCCACCATCCCGCAGCTCGTCGAAAGTCGACGCATCGCCTTGAACGAGCGCCTCGAAAAGCTTCTAGGCGGGGTGCAACTCGACCCGCAACGCCTGGCGCAGGAGGTGGCGATCCTCGCCGACAAGACCGACGTCACCGAGGAAGTTGTGCGCTTGCGTAGTCACATTAAACAGTTTACCCTGTTTCTCGGCCAGCCCGGTGGGGTCGGCCGCAAACTCGACTTTCTCCTCCAGGAATTCCTGCGCGAGGTCAACACCCTGGCCTCGAAGATCAACGACGCCGCCATCGCCCATCTCACCGTCGACCTGAAGAGCGAGCTGGAAAAGATGCGCGAGCAGGTGCAGAATATCGAATAAGCCCGGTGGTACCTGGTCCTTTTTCCCCTTGGAGAGGTTATGCAGCTGTTGAATATCGGATTTGGCAACACGGTAATGGTGGAGCGGATTATCGCCGTGATCAACACCGGCTCCTCTCCAGCGCGCAAGCTGAAAGAGGCGGCCAAGAAGGAGGGCAAGCTGGTTGATGTCACCGAAGGGCGGCGCACCCGCTCCATTCTCGTCATGGACTCCAACCACATTATCCTCTCTTCGGTGCAGCCGGATACCATCGGCCAGCGGCTGCAGGCCATGAACCCCGCCTATAACCTCGCCGAGTACTATGGCAGGGCGAAGGCGGAAGCGGGGGACGCGCCATGAGCACTGGCCGGCTGTTCGTCATCTCCGCGCCCTCCGGCGCCGGCAAAACCACTCTGCTGAAACGGGTCATGCCGCGGCTCACCGGCCTGTCTTTTTCGGTGTCGCATACTACTCGTCTCCCCCGGCCGGGGGAGCGCGAGGGTGTCGATTATCATTTCGTCGCCAGGGAGGAGTTCGAGAAGATGATGGGTGAGGGGGCCTTTCTCGAATATGCCCGGGTTCACGATAACCTCTACGGCACCAGCCGCATGGCGGTGGAGCGATTGCGCCAGCAGGGCGTTGACGTGGTCCTCGATATCGATGTGCAGGGCGCGGCGATCCTTCGGGAGGCCGGCCTGGTCGATGCCGCCTACATCTTCATCGCCCCACCGAGCGTGGCCGAACTGGAGCGGCGTCTGCGCGGCCGGGGCACCGAGGCGGAAGAGATGATCGCCACCCGCCTCGCCAACGCCCGCATGGAGCTGGCGGCGATGTCCAGCTATGAATACCTGCTGGTCAATCGCCAGGTTGAAGAGAGCGTCGAACTGCTCACGGCGATCATTCTCGCGGAACGGGCCCGGGCCCACCGCTTTCCCGACGGACGCGCCATCGGCGCCATCGCAGAGAGATGAACGTGGACCGTAACGACAAAGGTGGTGGGGGAGAGAAGCGGCTTCGTCTTGGCGATGATTTGCTCTGGGGGGTTCATCCCGTCTTCGAGACGCTCGACAAGACCCCGGAGATCGTGGTCGAGGTGGTGGTGCAGAAGGACCGGCGCGGTGGCAAGGTCGAAAAGATCGTCGAAATGGCTCGAGCCCGCAATATCAAGGTGACCTTCTGCGAGAGCCTCCGCCTCACCGGCGAGGGAAGCCAGCAGGCCCGTCATCAGGGGCTGGCGGCACGGGTCAGCGGGGCACCGCTTACCGAATTTGCCCAATTGGTGGACCAGTGCGCTCAGCGTATCGCCGCCGGCGAGGCGGTGCGGCTGGTGATTTGTGATTCGTTGCAGGACCCGCACAACCTCGGGGCGATCATCAGGTCGGCTCTGGCCGCCGGCGCCGCCGGGGCGGTGGTCACAAGGGAGCGCTCCGCCCCCCTAGGCGGCACCGCCGCCAAGGCCTCGGCGGGGGCCATGGCCCACCTGCCACTGTGCCAGGTGACCAATCTCGTTTCGGCCCTCAAAGAGCTCAAAAAGGCCGGTTTCTGGATTTTCGGGGCGGTCAAGGAGGATGAGGCGCGCTCCCTCTACGACACCGACCTCACCGTGCCCTGCTGCCTGGTGGTTGGCAGTGAAGGCAAGGGCCTGCGTCCCCTGGTGCGCCGCGAATGCGACCTCCTTGTCTCCATTCCCATGCACACTTCCCTCGACTCCCTGAACAGCTCGGTGGCCGCCGCCGTCATCCTCTTCGAGGCTCTGCGGCAAAACCTGGCCAAGGGGTCTCCCGGCAAGTCGCCGGCGGTGGGCTGAGCCGAATCGGCACCGTCATCCTCACGGCCCCCGCCGATGCGGAGCGGGAGGTCTGCCCCGTCATTCGGTGATCTTGAGAAAGACCTCGTCGTACAGCTTGCGGTAGCCGTCGAGGCTGCTCGGGTCGAGCCAGCGTTCGTAGGCGGCGCGGTACTCCGCAGTGGGCCGCTGTTCCCTGAGGACGCGATTGATGCGCTGGATGGCCTCCTTACCCCAGTCGGTCTTGGAGCAGGCGACATAGCTCAGCGAGGCCTCGGGGTTGGCCTGGTTCTCCTCGACATTGAGGGTCATGATGGCGTCGCGGATGCCCATGGTCTCGGCAAGGTACATGGCCTCCTCGGGCAAGCCGGGGAGGGCGTCGATCCGCCCTGCCTGCAGCATCTTGAAGAGGTTCAGGGACAGTTCCGGACTCTCGTAACTGAAGGTGTTGCGTTCGTTGCTCCATTCCTTGAGTGCCTTGTCAAACTCGACCCCATAGGAGCGGTTGGGGGAACGACCGACGACCATCCTGCCCTCCTTGAGCAGCCCGGCGAGGCTGACCGTCTTCTTTCCGCCAAAATCGGCGAAGCGTTCCTTCATAATGATCAGCACCGGCGGCAGAGTAAAGACGCTGGGGATGGAGTAATAGGTGAACTGAAGGCGTTCCGGCGTCTTATACATGCCGACGCTGCACACGTTCTCACCCTGCTTCCACTGCTGGTGATGGCGGGTGATATTGGCCTGCATATGGCTGTGCTGGTACTCGGGAAGGTGGCTCTTGATGATCTCGGTGAGCAGATCCTGATAGCCCTGCCCTTTCAGCGGGCCCTCGTGAATGAAGAAGGGCGGCGCCACTGCCTCCATCCAGGCGAGGCGTTCCTGGCATTGCACTTGACGAGTCTGCAGGAGGAGACTGAACAGCAACAGGGCGGCGATGAGCGGGCGGGAGAGTGGCATAATGGATACCTCCTGTCGTTGATGCGAGGTCAGTGGCGAGTCCCTCTGGGATGGGAGTCTATTGTGGGACTTTAACAGCCGTGGAGGGTTTTGTATATGGCCGCTCCGATTTTTTCCAGGGTGTAGGGTTTGGCGACATAGGCTCCGGCGCCGAGGTCGAGGCAGTGGCGGACGTCTTCGTCCTCGGCATAGCCGCTGGCGACCACCGCCGGTTGTCCGGGACGGTGGACGAGGATCTGTTCGTAGGTGGTGCGGCCGTTCTGGCCGGGAGTCATGATCATGTCGAGGACGATGATGTCGAAGCTGCGCCGGGAAAGCAGGGCAACCGCCTTTTCCCCGCTGGAGACTGTCTCTACCCGGTAGTTGAGCGAGGTCAGCAGCCGTGTGGCGATCTCCCGCTGCCGCTGTTCGTCGTCGATGACCAGCACCGTTTCCTCGTCGCCCATGTACAGGCGCCAGTCCATCGGCTCTGTCACCGAGGCTCTTTCCTCCACCGAGGGCAGGTAGATATCGAAGGTCGTCCCCTGCGGGCCACTCGTTACCGCCACTCCGCCACCGTGATCGCGGACCGTGTTCCACACCACCGCCAGGCCCAGGCCGGTGCCGCTTCTGCCCATGACTTTCTTGGTATAGAAAGGTTCGAAGATGCGGTCGATTTCGTGGGGGGCGATGCCCGAGCCCGAATCGCACACCGAGATCTTTACGTAGCGCCCCTCGTCGAGGACCAGACGTTCGTCGCTGCCGGGGGAAAGATGGCGGTAATTCTCGGTCCTGATCGCCAGAACCCCTTTGCCCTGGATGGCCTCCATGCCGTTGGTGACCAGGTTCATAAGGCATTTGCGGATATGGATGGGTGAGCAGCAGATTGCCCTGAGGTTCTCGGCCAGTTCGCGGGTGACGATCACCAGGGGGTAGCGGCGCTGCAGCTGCTGGAAATCGGGGGAGGCCAGGTAGTCGCTGACGAGAGTGTTGACGTCGACCACCTCTTTGGTGGCGGCGATGCCCCTGGCCACGGTGAGCAGGTCGGCAACGACATCGGCGGCGTCGAGGCCGGCGCGGCGGATGGCCTCCAGCGGTCGCCGCATGCGGTGGGTCTCGGGGAGTTCGAGAAGGAGCAGCTCGGGATAGCTGATGATGCCGGAGAGGATGTTGTTGAGGTCGTGGGCCACCCCCCCCGGCCATGAGGCCGATGGCCTTCATCTTCTGATCGCGCAGGAGCTGTTCCTCGAGACGATGGCGCTCGGTGATGTCGATGACGATCATCCTCGCCCCCACCGCCCGGGCGCCCTCGCGGATCGGCGCCGCCCGCAGCAGGATGGGGAAGGTGCGGTTGGCGGAGTCTATGGCGTGGAACTCCTGCAGGCCGGCATTGTCGTCTTCGAGCGACCTGCGGAAGTGCCCTACGGCCCGGTCCCGTTCCTCGGCGATGATGAAGAGAAAGAACGGCGTCTCCTGCTGCGATGTTTCAATTTCGAGCCGCTCGCGGGCGGCGCGGTTGCAGTACTGCACATTGCCGCCGAGATCGGTTTCGAGCACCATTTCCGGCAGCAGGTCGACGAGGTCGTGGAAGCGGCGCTCGCTCTCCATGAGATTGCGGGTGCGCTCGGCCACCTGGTGTTCGAGGACGCGCCGGTTGAGGAACAGCGCGAGGACGAACAACGCGGTCAACAGTGCCAGGAGCAGCGCGGAGAGGATGTTGAGCAGGGGGAAGATGACCCGCACGTACTGCCGCCCGTAGAGGGTGCCGATGAGCTGGCCGTCGTGGGTGATCGGTTCTTTCAGGTCGCGCAGGCCGATGAGCCCAATAGCGTGCAGGACTCGCGAGAAGGGAGGCAGAGGCGGGCCGGCGATATGCAGGAAGTCGTCTTCGCCGGGAATGGCGATGCCGAGGAACTGGTAGCCATCGGATGTGGTGGCCAGCGTCAGGTAGGCCCTCGCCCCGTTGCGATTGAGGGCCCAGGTGTCGTCGGCGACGATGGTGGCGTGGAGCTTGAAGTGGTCGAGGCTGCGCGCCCTGTCCTGGTGAATGTAGGCCCAGGCGGTGAGCACGCAAACCACCACGACGATCAGCGGGATATAGAGAAATCGGCTCTTGGCGCTGAAAACCTGAGGCATGTGGGAGGCTGGCGACTCTTCATCAAGGTTGCAAAGCCAGGCCGTTCGCATTACAAAAAGAAGCAGGCCTCGGCGCCCTCTGTCTGCGGGAGTAGACTCAAGCCTTGTGGAGATGTCAAGGCCGTTTCCCCTGCCGTCGGCAAAAAGGGACGGTATCCTCTCAGCTGCTGCGATGGATCATGGAAGACGCGATAAAACTGGGTATCAGCTCCTGTCTCCTCGGTAACAAGGTGCGCTATGATGGCGGCCATCAGCACGATCGCTATCTCACCGACACCCTCGGCCTCTACGTGCGCTACCTCCCGGTCTGCCCGGAGGTCGAGTGCGGCCTGCCCATCCCCCGCGAGACCCTGCGTCTTGTCGGCGAGGTGGAGAACCCGCGGCTGCTGACTTCAAAGAGCGGTGTCGACTATACCGAACAGATGCAGCAGTGGGCTGGGCGACGCCTGGAGGACCTGGCCGGGGAGGGGTTGGACGGGTTCATCTTCAAGCGCATGTCGCCGAGCAGCGGCATGGAGCGGGTCAAGGTCTATGGCGATAACGGCATCCCCAGCAACCGCGGCGTGGGGATCTTCGCCAGGGCCTTCATGGAACGCTTTCCATTGCTGCCGGTGGAAGAGGACGGGCGGCTGCACGACCCCGTGCTGCGCGAAAACTTCATCCAGCGCATCTTCGTGCACAAGCGCTGGCGGGAGCTGCTGGCGACCAACAGGAAGCGCGGCGGGCTGGTGGCCTTTCACACCTCCCATAAGCTGCTGCTCCTCTCCCACAGCGAAAAGGAGTACCGCGAGATGGGCCGCCTGGTGGCGCTTGCCAAGGAGCTGCCCGTCGACGAGCTGTTCTCCCGCTACGAGAAGATGCTCATGGAAACACTCAAGAAGCGCAGCACGGTCAACAAGCATGTCAACGTGCTCACCCATGTCTTCGGCCACTTCAAGCAGCTGCTCGGCCCGGAAGAGAAACGGCAGATCCTCGACATTCTCGACCATTATCACCAGGGCCTGGTGCCGCTGATCGTGCCGGTTACCTTGCTCAATTTCTTTGTCAAGAAATTTCGCAACGAGTACCTCGCCAACCAGCACTACCTCGACCCTCACCCCCTGCAATTGAAGCTGCTCAACCACGCCTGAGGGCGGCACTTCACGTCAGGTATCGGCGCGCCCAGCGAGGGCGCGCCGACAACAGCCTACTTCTTCTTCTCGGCGATTTTCTTCTGCAACAGCAGCCCGAGGCTGCCTACATCACTACTTTTCTTCGCCTTGCCGGTGCTGACGTAGGCCTTGAACTCGGCGCGGTCCTCTTCCTCGCGCCGTTCCGGCGCGACATAGTCCGCAGGGGCTAGGGCGATGCGCCGCTCTTTTTCGTCGATGCCCTCGATGCGCACTTCAACCTCCTGGCCGACCTCGAGAACCTCGCGCGGGTGGTGCAGGCGGCGGCCGCCGCCCAGTTTCGAGATGTGCAGCAGGCCGTCGATACCGGGGGCCAGGGTGACGAAGGCGCCGAACTGGGCGAGGCGCGCCACCTTGCCTTGGTGGACCGAGCCCTCGGGGAAGTGGGTGATGCCTTCCTGCCAGGGATCGGCGAGGGTTTCCTTGTAGCTGAGCGAGATGCGGTCGCTATCCCAGTCGAGCTTCTTGATCACCACCTGCACCTGCTGGCCGAGGGTGAAGAACTCGTCGATGCGTTCCACCCGGGTCCAGCCGATCTCGGAAATGGGGATCAGCCCGTCCACGCCACCGAGGTCGACGAAGGCGCCGAAGTCGCGGATCGAGCTGATTGTTCCTGACACCGTTTCTCCTTCGCGCAGGGTCTGCACGAGTTGCTCTCTTTTTTCGCGCCGTTCCGCCTCTTCCACCGCCCGTGCCGAGACGACGATGTTGCGGCCGCCTTCCTCGAAGCGGGTGACCAGGAACTTGAGGCGGTTGCCGATGAGTTCGGCGCCGCCTTCCGGCTGGCGACGCAAACCGATCTGTGAATGGGGGCAGAAGGCGCGCACGTTGCCGCCGAGGGTGATCTCGAAGCCGCCCTTGATCTCGCCCTTGACGAGACCTTCCACGGGAATCTGTGCGGCGAAGGCGTCTTCGAGGTGGGCGGCACCGGGCCCGCCGCCGAGGGAAATGGTGAACAGCTGTTCCGAAGCCTTGGCGCGCAGGAAATAGACGTCGAGGGTGTCGCCGACCTGGAAACGGAAGTTGCCCTCGGGGTCTTTGAGCTCGGAACTGTTGATCACCCCTTCGCTCTTGCCGCCGACATCGAGAAAGGTCGACTCGGCGTTCATGCCGACGATGGTCGCACGGACTTTTGTTCCGGGGGTGAGGTGCTTGATCTTCTTGGTTGCTTCCGCTTTGAAGAGGTCTGCAAAGCTGTCGGAGTTGCTGTCGCTCATGGCTGTGTCGAGAGTCGCTGCGGGTTACGGCATCGCTGCAAAGGGCGAGGCCAGGGGGGGAGGGCGCTTGCAACGCCCTCGAACTGGGGTCTGGGTGCTACTCGGCGGGCAAGTCGCCCTTGTCGTGCCGCTACTGGCGGATGATCTCCGTTCCCGGCGGCGGGGTAAAGGTGAACAGGGCGTCGACCTCCGCGGCGCTCTTGCCGGTTTCGACTCCGTCAACCTCGATGTCGGTGAGGTTGAGGACGGTGACGGTGCCGAAATGATCGCGCAGCTTGAGGCGGCGGATCAGTGAGTCGGCGGTTACGTAGAGGTGGATGTCCTGCATCTGGGACTGCTGTGTCTTGGGGATGATCTTGATCACCTTGTAGTCGCCGTCGCTGGTGGCCTGCTCGTCCTCGTCGGCCGGGCGGATATAGAAGTCTTTCTTGATCAGGCCGCGGCCGGTGAACACGGCGTAGGTGAGGTCGTTTTCCAGGGCGGCGGCGGGGCTTTGGATGAGCTGGTTGAGGTGCGCGAAGTACATCGACAGGGTCTCGCCGTCACCGATGATCACCTGCCGCTCCGGGGTGCTGTAGTCCCAGCGCATGCGCGCCTTGCCATCTTTCTTGACGAACAGCGCCCGCCCCGAGCCTTGGCGCGGCCTGCCGCTCATTTCCCCCTGAATGTCCTGGAAGAACGAAAACGAAAGACTGTGCATGGCGTCGTAGCGGGCCTGCAGCCGGGTGGCGATATCCTCGGGATACTCGACCGCCTCAGTGGCCTCGGCAAAGCTCGGCAAGGAAAAGAGCAAGAGGGCGAGAAGAAGGAGCTGCGGAAGGGGCGGAATGCGCATGGCGAGGCTCACCAGGGGAGAATTTCGACGGGACGCGCCAGCAGGCGCGTCGCCATCTTGGCGAAAGTGGCGCTGCGGTCGCTGACAAAGTAGCGGCCGTGGCGGTCGGCAGGAAGGCCGGTGTCGGCAGTGGCGCTGTCGGCGATGCGGGCCAGCACCTCCTCGGCCAGGGCCAGCGAAGAGTCGACGAGCCTTACCCTGCGGCCGATGCGCGGCTGGATGAGGTGGGCGAGCAGGGCATGGTGCCCGGAGGCGAGAATGAGGGTGTCGACCTGATTTTCGCGCAAGGGGTGGAGATAGCGGCGCAGAATCATCTTGGTCTCGCGTTTGTTGGCCCAGCCTGAGTCGACCAGGGCCTCCAGCAACGGGCAGGAGGCGGCGAACAGCCTCGCTGACGGCATGCGCTGGCGGAGGAGGCGGTCGTGACAGCCGGCGGCGACCACCGCCGGTCCGCCGATGAGTCCGATGCGCCCGCTGGGGGAGGCGGCCAGGGCGCGTTCGACGGTGGCGGCGAGGGGTGTCAGCAGTGGCTGGGGCGTCGGCCCGGCCAGCCCCTGCTGTACGGCACAGGCGGCGCTGCCGCTGGCGACGACGAAGAGGGTAGCGCCTTGATCGGCGAGGAACTGCAGGCCGCGGCGGGTGGTATCGGCGATGGTGGCGAAGCTCTTCGTCGACAGAGGGGCCCGCGCCGTATCATTGGCATAGACCAGCGGCAGGTGGGGACATCGCCGCTCGATTTCGGCGGCGACCTGCAGGCCGCTGATGCCGCTGTCGAAGATACCGATCATTGAACACGAAAGAGCTGGGGGTTAAGCGCCACAGGGCGTGATTGCGGTAGGTGTGACAAAGGGGCAGTTATACCAGATATGCGGGGGAAGGACAAGCCGGCAGGCGCCTTTCGGGCAGGGTGGCGGCAATGCCCGGCGGTGACTCCCCCGCTTTGGGCTGCGGTGTCGGAGATTTTCGCATTGTATAATGGTGGCAATGGGTTAGTATGGATCTCCACCATCGTCGGGCAGGCTCCTCTCTTCCTTGCACGTTACGGCAGTTGACAGCGGGCAAGGCGGGCATTATGTTGCCGACGTCCGATGCGGACAGCACGAAAAGTTTTGCGGCGGGCGGGGCGCAGCGCCTCTGTCCTGATGCGGAGCGGGTCTTATCTATCTGATGGGTGAAGAGCGATGCCTGTATACGAATACGAATGCAAGGGATGCAACAAGGTCTTTGAAGTACAGCAGAAGATCAGCGAAGCGCCGCTGGCCACCTGCCCCGAGTGTCAGGCGCCGGTACGCAAGCTGATGTCGATGTCCTCCTTCCAGCTGCGTGGCGGCGGCTGGTACGCCGATGGCTACTCCAGCGCCTCGTCGGCCAAGAAGAGCGAGCCGGCCAAGGAATCCGCCCCGGCCTGCGCGAATTCCGGCAGCTGCGCCGGCTGCCCGGCGGCGGCCAGCGCCAGCGCCTGAGCCGACCGACCACCCCTCCAGACGACTACCTGCGGCGGCCGCCGATGATGGCCATGGCGTCGCCGTAGGAAAAGAAGCGGTACCCTTCCTTTACGGCCGTGCGGTAGCAGGAAAGCAGAGTTTCTCTGCCGCACAGGGCCGCCACGAGAAACATCAAGGACGAATCGGGCAGGTGGAAGTTGGTGACCAGATGGTCGACCACCTGGAAGGTGAAGCCCGGATAGATGTACAGGCCGCACCAGTCGGCAACCGCCTTGACGTGCCCGTCGCCGCGCGCGGCGAACTCGAGGGTGCGCACCGAGGTGGTGCCCACCGCCCAGACCCGGCCGCCCTGCTGCTTCGTTTTGTTGACCAAGGCCGCGGTATCTTCTCCGACCACGCAGTATTCCTCGTGGAGCCGGTGGCGGGTGATGTCCTCCTCGCGCACCGGGGCAAAGGTCCCGTAGCCGACATGGAGGGTGATCCTGCCGATGGCCACTCCTCTCTCGCCGATCCTCTGCAGCAACTCCTCGGTGAAGTGCAGGCCGGCGGTAGGCGCCGCCACCGCGCCGGGGTGCTCGGCATAGACGGTCTGATAGCGCTGCCGGTCGGTTGCGGTGCAGCCGTCGGGCCGCTCGATATAGGGCGGCAGCGGCACCCGCCCCGCCTCCTCGAGGGTTGCCGTCAGGCCCTTTTCCGGGGAGAATTCTAGCCGCAGCCGCACCTTGCCGTCCCCCAGAACCTCCTCCACCTCCGCTGCCGGCAGACCGCCGAGAATGAGCTTTGTCCCCGCCTTGGGCCGCTTCGAGGCCTTGATGAGGGCCTCGGCGACGGCCACGCCGCGGGCCTCGTCGACCACTTCCGGGTAGCGCAGCAGAAATGCCTCCACCTTGCCGCCGCTGTCCTTGCTGCCCAGCAGCCGCGCCGGAAAGACCTTGGTGTCGTTGACCACCAGCATGTCTCCGGCGGCGAACAGCTCGGTGATGTCTGCAAAGCGCTGGTGGCGTATGGAACCATCGTCGCGGTCGAGGACGAGAAGGCGCGAGTGGTCGCGCCGGTCGGCCGGGCTCTGGGCGATAGAGTGTGGCGGCAGGTGATAGGAGTAGGAGCTGAGCAGCAGGTCGTTCATGGGGCGGTGCGATATAAGGAGGGGCGCCGCGAGGTCTTGGCCGGCCTTGCGCCCATGGGGGGCATCCGTTACAATGGTGCCGCAGGGCGCCATGTTGATGTCTGTGGCGTCAAAGCCTGCACGACGAGTGTGCGTTCGTCTTGGCCGCAGTCCAGCGGCACCCTGTCAGAGGAGCGATTTCCATACCATGATTCTTGCCCTGGCCGCAACCGAAATAGAGATGCAGCCCTTTCTGCGGCACTGTGCTGCGCGCCGGCTGCCCTGCCGCACCCTGGTCACCGGGGTGGGGCCATTGGAGTCGGCGGTGCGTGTCGCCGCCTTCCTTGGCCAGGCCGGCGGGAAGGTGCGGGCGGTCATCGACTTCGGCGTCGCCGGAGCCTATGTGCAGCCTGCCGGGGTGCCGCAGCCGCAGCTTCTCGACCTCTGCCTTGCCGCCGCCGAGGTCTTCGGCGATTTCGGGCTGGCCAGCCCCGATGGCGCCGAGCCCTTTCCGCCGTACTTGGCCGGCGAGCCCTGCCAGCTGCTGGACGAGTCCCTGCTCGAAGTCGGGCGCGGCGCCCTCGCCCGGCTGGGGCGGCCGTTCTTCGTCGGCACCTTCGTCTCCGTCGCCGCCGCCAGCACCACCCTGCAGCGCGGCATGGCCCTGCAGCAGCGCTGGGGTGCATTGTGCGAGAACATGGAAGGCGCCGCGGTGTTGCGCGCCTGCCGTCAGTATGCCGTGCCCCTGGTGGAGGTGCGCGCCGTCTCCAATCTGGTCGAGGACCGCTGCCTGCAACGCTGGCGGCTGGCAGAGGCCTGTGCAATGGCGGCCGAAGGGGCCGCCTCCGTTCTGCAAGGAGTATTGTGATGCCCGGTCTTCTCTCTTTGGGGTTTTCCCCTTGTCCCAATGACACCTTCATCTTCTATGCCCTGGTGCATGGCCTGCTCGGCGGCGAGAGGCTGTTTGCCGAGCCGGTTCTCGAGGATGTCGAGCAGCTCAACCGCTGGGCCCTGGAGAGGCGGCTGCAGGTGACCAAGATGTCCTTCCACGCCTACGGCCATGTCCGCGGCGACTATCACCTCCTCGGCTGCGGCGGGGCCCTCGGCCGGGGCTGCGGCCCCCTCCTGGTCGCCAGGCCGGGGATGACGCTGGAAGAGGTACGCCGTGGCCCGGTGGCCATCCCCGGCAGCCTGACCACCGCCGCCCTGCTGCTCAAGATGTATCTCCCCGAGGGGGTGGAGACGGTGGAGATGCGCTTCGACCGTATCGTCGAGGCGGTGGCGGGGGGCGAGGTCAAGGGCGGGGTGATCATCCACGAGTCACGCTTCACCTACGCCCAGCAAGGCCTCGTCTGCCTCGGGGACCTCGGCCAGTGGTGGGAGGAGAGCTGTGGCCTGCCCTTGCCGCTGGGCTGCATCGTCGCCCGCAGGGACCTGGGCGAGGAGACGCTGCGGGCGGTGGAAGAGGCGGTGGGTGCTTCGCTGGACTATGCCTTCCGCCACCCGCAGGAGCCGCTCGGCTATATCCGCCAGCACAGCCAGGAACTGGCCGAGGAGGTGGTCAACAGCCATATCTCCCTCTATGTCAACGAGTTCAGCAGGGACTATGGCGAAGAGGGCCGCCGTGCCATCGACACCTTCCTCGAGCGGGCGGTGCGTCTCGGCGCCCTGCCGCCGCAGGGAGGCTGAGATGGCGGCGTCGGCAGGGGCGGGGCGGTTTGGCGGTGGCCGGGCGGGGGAGGGCTTCAATGGTGGCGGGCTGGAGCGCCTGCCCGTGTTCACCCTCGGCGGAGGCGGCAGGCAAGCACGCCAGGGGTGCGCCACCAGGCTGCTGGCCGAGTTGGCGCAGCGCGGCGTAGGCGGGGTCTTCGTTCCCGGCGGCGGTGAGGCGAGCCACCACCACCTGGCCCAGCTGAGCGCACGCTATGATCTGGTACTGGTCGATGGCGGCGACGGCCCGGAGGGGGCGATTGTCGCCCGCGGCTGGGCCGGCGACGATCTGCTGCCGCCCCTGCCATTGCCACCGGGGCAAGAGGGTTGGGCCGGATGGGTAACCGCGTTGTTCGAGGCCCTCGGGCGGGGCATGGAGCGCACCCCCTTGTGGGCCTGCGTGCTGATCGGCGGCAAGAGTTCGCGCATGGGGCGCCCCAAGCACCTCCTCGATGCCCGCGGCGGGCGCACCTGGCTGGAGAGAACCGTCACGGTGCTGCGGCCGCTGGTCGATGGGCTGGTGCTGTCCGGGGGCGGCATATTGCCTCCGGCCCTGCAGGAGACCCCGCGACTCCTCGACCTCCCCGGCGTCTCCGGGCCGCTGGCCGGGATCGTCGCGGCGATGCGCTGGCAGCCCCTGGTTTCCTGGTTGGTGGTGGCCTGCGACATGCCGCGGCTCTCCGCCGCGGCGGTGCAGTGGCTGCTTGCCGACCGCCGGCCCGGCTGCTGGGGCCTGGTGCCACGGGCGGAGGGTGACGGCCGTCTCGAGCCGCTCTGCGCCTGGTACGATTTTCGCGCCGCCCAGCTTTTCGAAGAACTCGTCCACAGCGGCATGTGGCGTCTTTCCGCGGCAGCCTCCCACAGGCGCATCGCCCATCCGCCAATCCCCGCTCACCATGCCCTTGCCTGGGCCAATGTCAACACTCCCGAGGAACTGGCGAGGCTCGCTGGCGCTCTCGCCGAGGACCAGCCTGCTAGCCCTCGAGAAGCCCCTTAAGCACCGGGCAGCCGCGGCACAGGGATATCTTTTCTTCCCAGGAGTCGCAGGCCGAGCAGTCGCACAGGGTGCCGCTGATAAACCAGCAGAACTGGCCCGAGGCAAACTCCCAGGCCGGGCAGCTGCGGCGCTTTTCCTCGGGACAGCTGCGCAGCTCCCAGCAGTTGAGGGCATCCCCGACGGCACCGCGCTTTCTGGCGAGGAGAAAGAAGAGCTGGCGCTCGACATGGGAGGGAATGGTGCGCCAGCCCTGCTCGTAGCTGCACACCGCCTTCAGGGAAATGCCGAGCAACTGGGCCACTTCCTTCTGGGTCTTGGCCAGCTTCCTGCGAATGTCGAGAAATTCTCCCTTGTCCATGGAGCCCCTCCGTGTACGTCGTTGCCTTGCCGGAACCGTCTTTCGGGTGTCAGGTGCCACACAGTAACACAGGAGAGAAGGGGCTTGCAAAGAAAGAAATAGCCGCAGCAGCCGGTGGGCATTTCCTTTTCTCCAAAAATCGCTACAATATCGCGAGAAGGACGGGGCAGGCTTCAAAATACGGCTTCTCGCCGAAAGGGCTGCGACCATGTACCACTCCGAGCCGGTGATGGCGGATTTCGATCCGCACTTCAAGGTGTTCCACGACCTGATGCCGTTCAAGGTACAGGAGATTCTTCTCGTCTCCAGCCTCTACGACGCCTTTATCATGGAGGAGGACGGCAGCCTGGCGACACGCCTCATCCACGAGTACCACGGGCTCAACCTCAGCAAGCCACCAAAGATCACCCGCGCCGGCTCGCCAGGGGAGGCCCTGGCCCTTCTCGACAGCGGCAAGTTCGACCTGGTGATCACCATGCCCTATCTGGGGGGCATGGATGCCTGTGCCCTGGCGACGGAGATCAAGAAACGGTGGCCAGCGCTGCCGGTGATCCTCGTCGCCCACAACCTGCGCGCCACCTTCCCGGAGATGGCCGACAGCGGCGTCATCGACAAGAGCTTTCTCTGGTGCTGCGAGGCCGACCTGCTGCTGGCCATCGTCAAGAACGTCGAGGATCACCGCAACGTCGACGCCGACACCCGCCGGGCCATGGTGCGGGTGATCATCTATGTCGAGGACTCGCCCTTGTACCGCGCCCTCTTTCTGCCGCTCATCTACGGCGAGGTGGTGCGCCAGACGCAGTCGGTGCTCGACGAGAGCCTCAACGAGCGCCACCGCATCCTGCGCATGCGGGCGCGGCCGCGCATCCTCATGGCCACTTCCTACGAGGAGGCCATGGCCCTCTACCAGGCCTACCGACCCTATGTCTTCGCGGTCATCTCCGATGCCCGCTACCGCCGCGCGGGGCGGCTCGACAGCGGCGCCGGCATCGACTTCCTCTCCCAGGTCCGTGGCGAGGACCCCGACCTGCCGCTGCTGCTGGTCTCCAGCGAAGAGGGCAACCGCGGCCCCGCCGAGGCCATCCCCGCCATCTTCCTGCACAAGAACTCGCCGCTGCTGCGCGACGAGGTGCATCGCTTCTTCCTCGACCATCTCGGCTTTGGTGATTTCATCTTCCGCCTTCCCGACGGCCGGGCCATCGCCTCCGCCGCCAACCTGCAGGAGTTTGAACGCCAGCTCGGCCGGATCCCCGAGGAGTCGCTGCGTTACCACGCCCTGGGCAACCACTTCTCCAACTGGGTCATGGCGAGGGCCGAGGTGATTCTCGCGCAACGCCTGCACATGGATAATTTTACCCTCGTGGACGATCTCGGCCTGCTTCGCGACGACCTCGTGCACAAGGTGCGCTCGCTGCGCAAGCTGCGTCAGCGTGGCGTGGTGGCGCGGTTTCCGGCGGAGGACTACGACATCGAAGTGATGGACTTCGTCAAGATCGGCAACGGCTCCATGGGCGGCAAGGCGCGCGGCCTGGCCTTCGTCTGGGCCCTGCTGCAGGGGGCTGCCCGCCCCGGCTCGCAGCTCGCCAGGCATGTGGTGACCATTCCCAAGACCTGCGTCATCACCGCCGATGGCTTCAGCGCCTTCGTCGCCGAGAACGGGCTGCGCCTCGAGGAGGGCATGAGCGATGAGCGCATCGCCGACATCTTCCTGGACGCCCCCCTTCCGTCCTGGCTTCGCCAGCAGCTGCGCCTCTTTCTGCAGCGCTGCGAGCGGCCGCTGTCGGTGCGTTCCTCGTCGCTGCTCGAAGACGGTCACTTCAAGCCCTACGCCGGTCTCTATGCCACCTACTTCCTTGCCAACAACCACGCCGACTTCAACGAGCGGCTGGCTCAGCTGGAGAGCGCCGTCAAGCTGGTCTACGCCTCGACCTGGTTCGAGAACCCCTTGTCGTATTCGCGCAGTGCCGGGCATGGCCGCGACGACGCCATGGCGGTCATCATCCAGCAGCTGGCCGGGGCAGACTGGGGCGGCCACTGGTATCCGGCGATTTCCGGGGTGGCCCAGTCGCGCAACTATTACCCGGTTCTCGGCATGCGTGGCGACGAGGGCATCGTCCATATCGCCCTCGGCATCGGCAAGACGGTGGTCGAAGGGGGTAAATCCTTGTGGTTTTCCCCCTCCACGGCGGCGAAACCCCTGCAGTTCGCCACTGTCGCCGCCATGCTCGACAGCGGGCAGCAGGAGTTCTACGCCCTCGACCGCTCCCCCGGCGCCTGCCTGAGCCGATACGATTCCAACCTCACCCGCCGCAACCTCCACGATGCCGAGGAGGAATGGCCGGTGCGGCAGCTCGTCTCGACCTATGTCGCCGAGGAGGAGCGGGTCCGTGACGCCTTTCTGCCCGGGCCGAAGATCATCACCTTCGCCTCGGTGCTCAAGTATGGCCAGTACCCCCTGGCCGAGCTGCTCGGCGAGCTCCTCAAGCTGGGCAAGGCCGGCATGGGCGGGGAGGTGGAGATCGAGTTCGCCGTCGATCTCGCCGAGGAGTTGGAGCGTTCGGTGCTCTATGTCCTGCAGATCCGCCCCATGGTCGGCGGCGGCAGGCCGGGGGAGGTGGCGGTCACCGCCGAAGACCGGCAACGGGCCTTCTGCTCTGTCGATGCCGCCCTTGGCCATGGCATCATCGATACCATCGCCGATGTGGTCTATGTCCGGCCCGACCGCTTCGCTCTTGCCAGGACCCGCGAGGTGGCGGAGGAGATCGGCGTCCTCAACCGCCGTCTGCGCCGCGAGCGCCGCCCCTTCCTGCTCATCGGGCCGGGACGCTGGGGCTCCGCCGACCCCTTTCTCGGCATCCCCGTGCAGTGGGCCGATATCTCCGGGGTGGCGGCCATCGTCGAGGTGCGCAATGCGGCCATCAAGGCCGAGCCCTCCCAGGGGACGCACTTTTTCCAGAACATCACCTCCCTGGGCATCCCCTATCTGACCCTCGACGAGGGCGCCGCAGAGCCGGGGCGGCCAACGCCCTTCCTCTCCTGGCAGCGCCTCGCTTCCTGGGCGCGGCGCGAGGATGGCGTCTTTCTCAGCCACCTCGTGCTCGACCGGCCATTGCTGCTCAAGTGCGACGGGGTCCGTGGCGAGGCGGTGGCGGCCTTTGCCGAGGACCTGGCCGACGACCCCGGCGCAAGTGGGCGGGTGAGCTCGTGAAAGGCCGCAGACGAAATAGGTGGTTTCTATGAATGAGACCATGACCGCTCCCTACGACATGCGCTGCCGCCGTGAGTTCCTCGCCCTGCATGCCCGCGTCGCCCATCTCTTTTTCGATATCGATATCGATTGCCCTTACGGGCTGCCGCAGGTTGCCACCTTTCATCAGGCGAGCTTCGCCCCCCTGGGCGAGCGGGCTATGGAACTCTTCCTCGCCGCCGGCTACCGTCGCAACGGCAACTGCCTCTACGCGATGAACTGTCGCAGCTGTCGCCTCTGCATCCCCATCCGCCTCCACCCCGGGGAGTTCTCTCCCAACCGCAACCAGCGGCGGGCGATGGCGCGCAACGGCGATGTCGAGCGCCGCCTGGCGCCGCTGCAGCCGACCGCCGAAGACTACCTCCTCTGCGAGAAGTTCCTGCGAACCCGCTATCCCCGGGAAAACAACTCGGCCGTCGGCTATTACCGCGACTTCTTCAACAACGGCATCGTCAGCAGCGCCCAACTGCAGTACCGGCTGAAGGGACGGCTGATCGGCAACGCCATCATCGATATCGGCTACAACTGGCTCAACGCCGTCTATTTCTTCTTCGACCCCGACGAGGGGCGGCGCAGTCTCGGCACCTATAACATCCTCTGCCTGGTCGACCTGTGTCGCGAGTGGGATATCGAGTACCTCTACCTGGGCTATTACATTCCCACGGTGGCGGCGATGAGCTACAAGAAGAACTTTACGCCCCACTACGTGCTCGAAGGCGCGGTATGGCGAAGAAAAGGCGGGGGAGGAGGGCAGGATGATGGGTAATGAAAGGAGCGGTGCACCAAAGACCTGGCAGGAGGAGGGCGACGGCCTGGTGCGTTGCCTGCTCTGCCATCACACCTGCCGGCTGCGGGAGGGCGGCGTTGGCCGCTGCGGGGTGCGGCGCGCCGTCGCCGGGGAGGTGACGAGCCTCGTCTATGGCCGGGTGGTGGCGGCCAATATCGACCCCATCGAGAAAAAACCCCTCTACCACGTGCTGCCCGGCAGCCGCACCTACTCCATCGCCACCCTCGGCTGCAACTTCACCTGCCGCCACTGCCAGAACGCCACCATCTCCCAGGTGGGAGAGGGGGTGGCGGTGCAGCATTCGGGGGTCGCCCGCGAGCCGGGGGAAATCGTCGCCGCCGCGGTCGCCGGTGGCTGCCGCTCCATCAGCTACACCTATGTCGAGCCGACGGTGTTTTTCGAGTATGCCTATGACTGCAGCCGCCTGGCAGTGCAGGCCGGCCTGGGCAACATCTTCGTCTCCAACGGCTATATGACCGGGCAGACCATCGACCACCTGGCGCCCCTGCTGACGGCGATCAATATCGACCTCAAGGCCTGGGACGACGCCTTCTATAAGCGGGTCTGCGGCGGCTCCCTGCAGCCGGTCCTCGACAGCATCGCCCGCTGCCGTGAGCGTGGCATCTGGGTGGAGGTCACCACCCTGCTCATCCCCGGCGTCAATGATGGTGACGGTGACCTGGCGGCCATCGCCGACTTCCTGGTCTCCCTCGACGCCAGCATCCCCTGGCACGTCTCCGCCTACCACCCCGCCCACCTCATGCAGCAGCCTGGGCCGACGCCGGCGGCCACCCTGGTGCGGGCGCGGGACATCGGCCTGGCGCGTGGCCTGCATCACGTCTATACCGGCAACCGTGCCGGCTGCGGCGGCGAGGACACCCTGTGCCCGCAGTGCGGCCTGGTGCTGATTACCCGCCAGGGCTACCGCATCGGCGAGCTGCGCCTTGCCGGGGGACGCTGCCCGGCCTGCGGCACGGCCATTGCCGGGGTATGGCAATAGCGCGCGCCAGTGGCTCAATGATCCGGCTTACCTGCTGCTGCTCTGGCCGGAGAAGAGGAAGCGGCTCACCAGGGTGAGGAGGATGGCGAACAGAGCCGCCGCCAGGCCGAGGAGCACGTTGAAGAAGGGCGGCGCCGCCAGGGCGAGGCGGATGGTGAGGGTCGCCAGGGCGAAGCCCGAGTTGCGGAAGATGGCGTAGAACGAGGGCTGGAAGCACTGCGAGATGAGCACGACGAGAATGTCGGTGAGGATGAGCAGGGTGTAGAAGGCGTGGAAGAACTCGCCCTCGCCTTTGCCGGTCAAGGCATTATAGCCGTACTGCAGGCCCATGAGGACGAAAACGACGAGGAGCACCAGGGCGATGCCCTTCTTGGCGGCGATGAAGGCGTAGAGCACCTCGGCGCGCATCTTCTCCTCGCTGCCGCGGCTCTGGATGAGGTAGTAGGTGCCGAGCAGGGCGAAGATCAGCAGGGCTCCGAAGCCGTCGGAGAGGATGTGCAGGATGGCCTTCTGGTTGCCTTCGAAGGTGATCGGCTCGGGAAAATAGGAGAGCTCCTTGAAGGCGTTGCGCAGCAGGATGAGGGCGAGGATCTCGAACTGTTTGCCCACCGACCGGCTGAAGGAGCAGGGCAGGGTGAAGATGAGGCTGATCACCTCGAGGATGAGCACCACGGTGAAGGCGGCCTGCACCGCGAAGAAGTGATTGTTCGGCACCGCCGCGGCAAGCATCGGCGGCAGCAGCAGGCGGCGGTTGAGCTCGATGGTCACCAGGCTGAGCAGGAAGAACAGCACCAGCGCCACAGAAATCTTGCGGTGCATGCGTTCGTGTTCCCAGAGGTGGTGCAGCGGGTCGAAGAGATAGGTGATTTTGTCGTAGAAGGCGGTCATGACGGCCGGGGGGCGGCGAAGGTTGGCTGATTGGGTCGGTGGGCAGGAGGGGCGGCCTGCCCCTGGGGCAGGTTGTACCACAGTTCCCCTGTGATGGCAAATCCCCGGGCGCCCTTCGGGGAGGCTGCTTGCAAGTCCGGCAAGGCGACCGCCAAATGTCATCTCTCCCTTGCTCCCAGAGACGGGCTGGGGCAGATGTCTTGTCTGGCATCATGTGCCATCTGTGCTTTGTGGCTGGTATGAGCCGGAGCTTAGGTTCACTCGCCGCTGTCTTTCCTCGCGGCGAGGTCGCGCTCCTTGAGCTGCTGCCACCAGGTTAGCCGCTTGGCTATGTCCTTCTCGAAACCAAAGGAAGATGGCCGATAGTAGGTCTTTTCCGGCACGGCGTCGGGGAAGTAGCGCTGGTAGCTGTAGTGGTTGTCGTAGTCGTGGGAATAGCGGTAGCCCTGCTGGTAGCCGAGGTTCTTCATCAACTTCGTCGGGGCATTGCGGATCGACAGCGGTACCTTGCAGTGGCTGCTCTTTACGGCATCGTCCCTCGCTTCGAGGTAGGCCGTCTCGAGGGCATTGCTCTTCGGGGCGGTTGCCAGGTAGACGACGGCCTGGCAGAGGGCCACCGAAGCCTCGGGCATGCCGAGGAAGTGCACCGCCTCCTTGACCGCCACCGCCTGCACCAGGGCCTGGGGGTCGGCGAGGCCGACATCCTCGGAGGCGATGCGCATCAGCCTCCTGGCGAGATAGAGCGGGTCTTCCCCGGCCTCAAGCATCCGCGCCAGCCAGTAGAGGGCGGCCTGCGGGTCGCTGCCGCGCACCGACTTGTGCAGGGCGGAGATGAGGTTGTAGTGCTCCTCGCCGCCCTTGTCGTAGAAGAGTGGGCGGCTGACGCCCATTTTACCCAGGGTGTCGAGAGTGATGTCGTCGCCGATCTCGGCGCTGCGGCAGAGCAACTCGAGGTCGTTGAGTGCCTTGCGGGCATCGCCGCCGGCCTGCTCGGCCAAGGTGCGGAAGACCTCGTCGGCTATGGCCAGCCGCTTGGCGGTGAGCGGCGCGGCGCGGCGCAGGATGGCCTCGAGATCCTCCCGCGACAGGGGTTCGAGGACGAAGACGTGGCAGCGCGAGAGCAGGGCCGGGACCACCTCGAAAGAGGGGTTTTCGGTGGTGGCGCCGATGAGGATGATCGCCCCCGATTCGACATAGGGCAGGAACGCGTCCTGCTGCGACTTGTTGAAGCGGTGGATCTCGTCGATGAAGACGATGGTTTTGCTGCCGTCGCGGGTCTGACTCTGTGCCGCCTGCTCCATCAGCGCCTTTACTTCGGCGATCTTGCTGTGCACGGCGCTGCAGGGGCGGAAGCTGTGGCGGGTCCGTTGGGCGATCAGCCTGGCCAGGGTAGTCTTGCCGGTGCCCGGTGGGCCCCAGAGGATGAAAGAGCCGTATTCGTCCCTGTCGAGCATGCGGCGGAAACGGGAGTCGGCGGCGAGCAGCCGCGCCTGGCCGAGGATGGCGCCCAGGTCCGTGGGGCGCGCTTTTTCCGCCAGGGGCGCCTCCGTGGACGGGGTGTTGGAGGTAAAGAGGGAGGGCTGCTTCATTGGTGTCGGTCTCGGCAGGGGGAGGGCGGTCGCGCACCATCGCTCCATACCGACCGTCCGGAGGTGGCGAAAGATACAAGGATTGCCTGGAAACTTCAAGATGGAGCAGGTCTTGCCCGGTTAGCCGAAGGAGGAGGCCCAGGACATGGCGATTTCACACGGATATGCCCGGGCCTCTTCTGGAGAGGACTGCCCTTGCTCATGCCGGGCCGGGGGAAGCAAGGGAGTGCTAACACTTCGCTAACGTATTGGAATCGAATGTTAATGAAGGGGGGTACGGGAGGCCCCTTTTTTTTCGGCCCGCCTTGCTGTAAAGGGGGTTTTGGTTTATACTCTTTGTAGAGTTTTTCGCACGACCTGTTGAACGTGGGTTTTCTGTCGCCACGGCACCTTATCGCATCAGGGGGGGTGACACCATGCCGTACTGTTCTTGTCAAGAAAGCGAGGCAGTACCCACCCCGGCGATCGGCAGGTTGTCTTTTCTCCGTTTCTCTTCATGTCTCTATAGAGTCCAGGTCCTTGCGCAACGGTGGGCCGGGCGCCTCTCCTCCGGCCGATTTCTCGCGAGAGCTGTAAGTTTTGCAACGTGTTCCATGAGGTGCTTTGGGCATACCGCCCCGGCGTTGCCGGTATCGTTACTACCCGGCGCCGCGAGTTGACACTTTTTTTGAGAGTGTGCGACAAAAAGAATGAACTTTTCGGTCATGGGCCGAGACATAAGAGCAAAGGAGAGTTCCTTGAGGGGGAAGTTCCCGATAAACGGGAAGTCAAAAAACACGAAATGAGGGCAAGACTATGAAAAAGACAGTGTTAGTGAGTGCATTGAGTCTGGTTATGGCCATGGGTGTTTCCACCGTCTGGGCGGCTTCGACCATCGACGGCAAGGTCACCAACCAGAGCAAGGTGGAGCAGG
>CALGIJ010000037.1 GCA_937915545.1 uncultured Desulfobacterales bacterium | reverse complement strand
TGCCCTGGATCGCTGACGCTGCAGTCGAGGCAATCGGCAAAATGGTCACCATCCCTGTCAGGTAGGGGCTGGTAGGTGCAGAACTCATTGGCGCTTTCAGGCGGGTCGGTAAAGTAGACCCCCGCCGGTTTCCCTGCCATGCTCACACCGGACACTGTTCCGGAAAACGGATAGGTTCCGCTTTGTACGACGATGAAATGGGTACCACTGGGGTTGCGAATCACCCGGTACCCTCGGCTGACATAGAAGGAGGTGATGGTAGCAGGACTTCCCGAGGTATCCCCGTATGGGGCATATTGCGATAACTTCGTCCCATCGCAGTTGATGGCATTGATGACATATGTGTAATTTGTTGCATCGGAATGCGGGGTCGGGGGGCATGACGTGGCGAGTAACTCCTGGCCGACAATATAGATCTGGTTGCCCCCGATCTGGCATCCACAGGCAGCTATGGATTGCTGCGCCCAGAGCACTGTAGCTGCTGCCACGAGCAGCGCATACGGCAGAAGGCTGAGAGGATTTTCGCAGGACAGTCTCGTCATGGATTTCACGTTCGTTCGACTCATTGATGAAGGTACCCTTCTGATCAGCAACGCTGATTTTTCCTTGTTATTTTTGACGTTGCAGAGTGCCCGTCCGGATATCATCCACACGGCCGCTGCCGCGGATGAGGAATCCAAGCACTGCCTGCAGTTCATTGTCCTGCTCAGCTTCCTTGAGATCGGCTTCCAGATCTCTGGTGACGCTGCGCCACGTGCCATCGTGAATGTTGCCCAACCCATGGTGGATATAGGTTCCGGTACCGAGGCTACTTGTGGCCGCCGGGGTATAATAGAGATAGCGAAAGCCGTTCTTGGTCTGCACGGCGATATAGATGACGAACGGCTCGCTATACCGCAAGCTCCACTCGATAGTCTTGAAATAGGTGTCGTTCCAGTAGTTCAATGTCTCGCTGCGCAGGCGGTAGCCGTTTGCCGTGCCTGCACCGCGCAACTCAATGACCCGGCTTCCTTTGCTGTGGTCGAAGACGTTGCTGATTACACCCCCGGGCGGATCGATATCGTAGATATCCCAGCCGAGGGTACCCCCATCTTCGGCGTCTTCATAAAGCAGAGACAAGGGGTAGGATGCCTCATTGCCCGGATCGGTCTTCTGAATGACTTCTATACCATCGTTAAATCCATCGTTATCGGCATCGGCATCGAGGAGATTGTTAAGACCATCACCATCAAGATCACCGTTCCACGAATCTCCCCAGTAGATCCGTTCGTCCCCGTCAAAGAGGCCGTCGTCATCCGTGTCAGCCCGGTAAGGATGAGTGAGAGAGTCACCCATCTCGGCAAGGTCGGAAAGTCCATCGCCGTCAGAGTCCTGGTCAGCGGGAATTGCCTTTAGGGTGGCGATGTCATCCACCCGGCCACTGCCTCTTATAAGGAACCCCAGCACAGCTATCAGCTCGTTGTCTGGTTGCGCCTCTTTGAGGTCATAGGCCAAATCCCGTGTCACCGTCTGCCAGCTGCCATCCTTGCTCTGCCCACCCAGGCCATGGTGGATATAGGTTTCCTCTCCCAGGTGATCGACGTCTTGCGGAGTGTAATAGAGATAACGGAACCCATCCTTGCTCTGCACCGCGACATAGATGACATAGGGCTCGCTATAGCGCATGCTCCAGCGCAGAACCCGATACTGATCGTCATTCCAGTAGGTGCCGTCATGATTGCGCAAACGGTACCCATTCGCCGTCCCGGCACCAGAGAACTCTATGACCCGGCCCGGGCGCTGATCATCGGTAACATTGCCGATGCTTGCCCCGGCGGGATTATCGTCGTAGATATCCCAGCCAAGAATCTTGCCATTCTCGGCATTCTCATAAACGATCTCGGGAGGATAGTGCTCCCCATCAGCGGGACTGGTTCCTTGTCGCAACTCCACCCCGTCGGCAATGCCGTCGCCGTCCGCATCCGCATCGACAAGGTTGCCAAAGCCATCATTGTCGTTATCCGCCTGCCAGTTTCTACCCCAATAGGCCAGCTCCTCGCCGTCCTCGATGCCATCCTGGTCGCTATCGGCGGCATAGGGTGAAGTGTGGTAATCGGTGATTTCCGCGATATCCGTCACACCATCTCCATCCGTATCGAGGCTGGCGGGAAGCGATGCGAGAGTCCTGATATCGTCGACCTTGCCGCTGCCTCTGATGAGAAAGGCGAGTACTTCGACCAGTTCATTGTCTGGCTGGGCCTGCTTGAGGTCATAGGCCAGGTCGCGGGTAAAGGTATGCCAGGTTCCATCCTTGCTCGAACCGCCCAGTCCGTGGTGGATATAGGTGGCGTTGCCGAAGTTGCTGTTCTCGGCCGCGGTATAATAGATATAGCGAAACCCCTTCGTCGTCTGAGCGGCAATATAGACAACGAAGTCCTCATCGTAGCTCAAGCTCCACTCGATGACCTTGTGCTGGGCATCGTTCCAGTACGTGCCGCTGGCGTTACGCAATCGGTAGCCGTTACTCGTGCCCGAGCCGGTGAACTGGATTACCCGTCCTGGCCGCCGATCATCGATGACATTGGCGATGCCGGCCCCGGCGGGGTCGTTATCATAGATATCCCAACCAACGATGTCGCCATCTTCGGCATCTTCGTAGGTGGCACTTGATTGGCCGGCGACAGTTTCGCTCAACCTGTTTCCAAGGCTGTCGTACGTGTAGGTGAATTTGACGCCGCTCTCGTATTCGGCGGCGAGAAGCCTTTGAAACTCATCATAAGAGTACACAACCCTGTCAGCGAGAGCTGATGACACACAACAAAACGTTATGAAGGCAAAGACAATACATATATTTGGCCGTGCCATAACTATCATCCTCATCTTTTTAGTATCTTCGCAAAACCGTTTGTTGCAGCATCATTTACCGTTCAATCCGACAGCAGATAAGCTTTACACGTTCGCCACCACCCTGACAGGAGCCAAGGATTTCACCTCTTTACCAAACCTGTCGTTTCATGTAAATGGCTTATTTCGCTGAAATATGTAGGTTATCGTCCCCCATCGCCAGCTTCATCAGAAAAAATACTTGTCACGCAGCACTCTTCACGATGCGGCAGTAACCGAAAAAAAATTCAACAAATAGTGATGACGCCGCTGTTGAAAATGTCTTTACGGCGACCGGCAAATCGCCGGAGTTCATCGAACCACATCATAATATTTGCTAACACGCTATAAGTGCATTGTTTGAGGTGGAGCATGAATTCTCTAACCGTGTATGGTCACCGCGATAAAGCCCATAGAGCTATGGATTCCACACCTGCTGCGTTACAGATGTGCAAGATGACAAAGCGGAGGCCGCAATGGTTCAAGGTTAGGCCAGAGATCTCGCCGAGAAGGGCAGCGCCGCTGTCTTCACGGCTGGGGTGCTGGCGGGTTGATGATCAAGAGGGGCGAGAACGCGATATACAGAAAGATCGTGGTCAAAATCCCGAAAGCTCTCGTTCTGGTTTGCGAGCGTGTCTGGACGAACACGTTCCTGCAGGCACAGGAAAATGCTTCGCCGGTTGAGGCAGGTACGGTAATTTGGGATCTTAAACGAACTCTTGCGAATCTTCGGGAGAGCTATCTAGACCGCAGTTCAGCACAGAGGGCGGCCTCTTCTCGAGGGCGAGGCCGGGGAGTCGGGATTGTTTGTGTTGCTGGGAGATGTGAGCGCCTGGAATACGCCCTGCCGTCTATTTAATCCGTTTGAGAAATGGGGCGACTTTTTCGGACTTTTCCGATTGAGGTTTTTCGGGCAGAGCCCCAAATTGCACAGCCTGCACGAACCGCTCCTCACCTCCCATGGTGAAGATTTCCTGGCCGGTCATCTGCTCGGTGCGCAAGGTCCAGGTAATTTTCTGCATAGGCACGGCAAGAATGGTCATGGCGACATGCCACCACTCGTCACGTCGTGACACATCCCGCTCAATAGAGTCTATCCGCGCGTAAAAGAGCATGCGCGGTTCCTTGGCGGCGATAAGCACGATATCGCCAATCTCTGTGGTATTCTTGAAGGTCACCAACTGCCTTAACTCTGCGACGATCTTTCTCATCTCGTTATCCTTTTTCTTCCGCTTTCATCCTGTTATCTGGGGACCAGTAAAAGCCGGTGCAAGAATTCCTCTGCGGATGTAATTGCCCCCCGTGCAAAGGTGTTCATCGGGCGGTGGATGTACTCCCTGTCTCTTGCGAATCGATCGCAAACACCGCCTCCACCTTAATCGCATCGGCGGCAAAAGCAAGGCGTACCAGGCTCTTTGGCAAGCTTTGCAGCCCCTGAAACAAGGGGGAAAGCAGGGCGTCTGTGAGAGTCCGATACCTCCTGGCACGTTCGCGGTCTTCTATGGCGCTTAGGGTGACGAACACCTCCACCGCCCCACGCAGCGCATCGACGAATTTCCGGTTGTCTGCCACCAGGAGCGCATGGCCGTTGAACGGCACATCCGCCTCGGCGAAACGCCGCTGCCCCTCGATCAGTCCGACTTGACCTGCACCGCTCCCGGCAAACAGACGTTGCACCAGGCTGCGACTATTCCCGATGAAGAGCTGCCCTTCGAAAAAGCCATACAGGGGGCAAAGACCATCCTGGGGGCTGTCACTCCAATATCGATAGGCAGCAGCACCGGCCGTTGCAGCGGACGTCGGCACCTGCAGCAGTGAGAACAGTTCGCCGAGCAGGCTCTCGGCCTGCTGTTCATCGGCAATTCTGGTGGTGAGAAGCACCGCCGGGAGAGCCAGTCTGCTGGCGGTCTCTCCTTGATCGGCCACAATCAGCGCCTCGTTGGAGAACAGACCTGACACCTTCGCCGCCAATTCCAGCGCCGGATGAAGGGTATTCTCCGCTTGGGCGCTGGAAGACTCCCGATCGCGATCCTGGCCATCGCCAAAAGCCCCCTCTCGCTCCCCGCGATCATGAATTTGGGCAGAAGAGGCGACGCCTTTCTGCACACCGCCACCAGCTACATCCTTCTCCCGGCGAGAGTCTGCGCATCGCACCTCGCCGCTTTGAACGGCAATGAAATCGCTATTCTCGTTGTCGCGACCCGTCAGTTTTCCCTGATCTTCGCACCCAGGGTTGCTCCGGACACTTTCATCATCCTGGTCTTCTTCCTCGCCATCGAAGAGCGCCGTGAAGTAAAGCGAGTTAGACCAAAGCCACAACATCGTGCCATCGATGTCCGGAAAAAGAACTTGGGGGCTTTCAGCTTCTCTGGCAAGAATGCGAGCCTGCTTCCTGCCGACCTTCGCAGGGTCAACGCCCAGAAAGAAGAGACTGCCGATGCGCCCTTCCCCGCGATTCTCGCGGTAAACGACTTCCGTCACCGGAAAGGAGGCGGGTATCGGTAACGCCACCTCTTCCCCAATCTGCCGCCATAAAGAAATGCAGCCAGCAATATCGGCGTAGAAAAGCCTCCATGGGGCCGGCTTCCCACTCGGGACGAGATCAGCTAGCCTGTGGTTGGCAACCAGCGAAGGCTTTTCCATGTCGAAGACATCGATGGCCCGCCGCAGCTGACGCTCATCCGTGGCAAAGGCCACCACCTCGCCAAGCGATACGACCGCCAAACGACGGCTACCGGCGGCGACCCTCATGATACGGTGTCTGCCATATTGGCTGGAGGAAACCGACTCCACACCGCGGTTGCGGGAGATTCGTGAGAAAAAATCGCCACGAGCATGCGATGTTTTGTTTACCCGGATCCAGAAGACGAGGTTATCGATGATCGATGCGCTGAACTCAGGAAGCGCTGGAGTCGGTGATACGGCAGGCAACAGCGCCACCGCCAGGGTCTCTGCCTCAGCGCCAGCCTCCGCCAGAAGCGCACGTCCTTCCATGGCTAGCCGCTGTATCCCGACCATCGTTCCCAGCACTTCACCGACCGCATGGAACGATTGGTCATCTCCAAGAGGCCACGGCAGAGTCGGAGGCAAAGACCAGACAGTTTTTTCCTCAACGGCATCACCACCTTCTCGCTGTTGCGCATAGATCATCGCCGTCGCCGGGACATAGTCTAGCAGGTCACGCTCCCCTTGAGGCGTGTAGGAGAACACCAGCAGCCAGGCAAGGCCAAGGCAGAGCAGCGCGAATATGTCGATGAAGGGTATCTTGTTCATCATCCCCACGACTGCAGACCGTCACCATGGCCGGATCGGCAGAACTGCACCGCTTCGGCAACATGGCCAACACTTATGTCCGACGCACCCTCCATGTCAGCGATGGTGCGCGAAACCCTGAGCACCCGACCATAGGCCCGAGCCGACAAACCGAGCCGCGTAACACTCTTTTCCAGCAGGGCCAGCGAGGGGCGGTCGAGGCGGCAGAAACGCTCCTGCAGCCTGCCAGTCATATGGCTGTTGCTATGCACACCTTTGATACCTGCAAAACGCTGCCGTTGCACGCTGCGGGCGGTGTCGACCCGGCGCTTGATCTCCGCCGAGCTCTCTCCCGCGGTGACCTCGCTCATCTCGGTAAAATCCAGCGCCGGTACCTCGAGACGCATATCGATGCGGTCGAGGAGCGGCCCGGAGATCTTCCCGGTGTAGCGTCGCCGCTCGGCCTCGTTGCAGTTACACCTGTTGCGGCGGTCGCCGTAGAACCCGCAAGGACATGGGTTCATGGCGGCGATGAGCGTAAAACGGGAGGGGAAGGTCAGCGTCATATTGGCCCTGGCGATGGTCACCTCGCCGTCCTCGAGGGGCTGTCGCAGGACCTCGAGAACATGTTTTCTGAACTCGGGCAGTTCGTCGAGAAAAAGGACGCCATTGTGGGCCAGGGATACCTCCCCCGGCTGTGGCAGGACGCCGCCGCCGATCAGGCCGGCGTCGGAAATGGTATGATGCGGGGCGCGGAATGGCCGGCTGGCAACAACGCCCCATTTCTCAGCGGTTTTGCCGGCGACGCTATAGATGCGCGTCGTTTCGAGAATCTCTTCGTCGCTCATCTCCGGCAGGATGGTGGGAACCATTCTGACATAATGAAGGAAGTTTTCCAGCCTCTTTAAACCATTCAAATATAAAGGAATTCCACACAATATCAAAAAGAACATTAGTAGGTCCCAGCTTTTTGAAATGCTGCTTTCCAGGATTGGGGTTTGTTTCAATTATTATCTTCACTCCATCTGGAACCAGACTTTCAAACATCCGCTTTTTATCTTCTGGGGAAAAATCCTGTAAATTTGACCAGATGTCAAATAAAATATCTCTATTGGCAAGAAAATTCTCTTGATCGTGCAACATTACCCCAAGCTCAAGCAAATCGTTGTCCGCCTCCTTAATGCTTTCTTTAAGAGTTTCTATTATCTGTTCGTTATCCCGTAATTTTATCCTGACTGAGTTGATGTTTATATCTTCATCTTCCAACAATTCGAACAAACGTTCATTTGCACGTATTTTCTTGCTATACTCGTTCTCCAGTCGCCTTTTTTTATCTTCAACAATCTGGATGCGCTCTTTTATATTGTCTCCTGCAAGGTAATCAAAATAGGACTCAGCGGCTATTTTCAGTTCGCTTTCCTTGGTTGGGTTGTGGTGTTGTCCTGTAAGAGCAAAAGTCAAATGGTCCCAAACATATTCCTCTAACTGGTCAGTGCGAACATTCCCTTGCTGACATCTATCTCTTTTATCAATTTCCAAGTCTCTAGCTGAACAGCATGACCAGTGGCATACGTAATACGTTGGGAAACTACCATCTATCCTGTCGCTACCCTTAAGAACGCGCATACGCGCTCCACATCTTCCGCAGGTTAACGTCCCTCGCAACCAATGATTGTTTTGCCATGTCGTTCGTTTTTGTTTGGAGATGTTGAATTCACGTCGTTTTGCCACTTCGTCACAAAGTGATTTGGGAACAATTCTTGGTAAATCAAATGTGATCCATTCGTCTTCTGGTTTTGCATCTTGTGTTCTTTTCCCATCGACGTAAATTTTTGTGTTCGTGTGCAATTTACATGAAGAATAGCAAGGGTTTTGCATTATACCGGCAAGAGTGCCATTCGTCCAATCAGCGCGCCTGCTCTTGTACCCTTCCCCTTTTAAGTTCAGAATAATTTCGCGCATCGAAAGGCCTACTTTCGTGTACCATGAAAAAATCAACTTTAGGACCTCGGCTTCTTGTTGATTTTCTTCAAATTTACATATTTTCTTGTTCCAGGCATAACCGTATGGTGCATGCCCGTTAAACATTCGCAAATCTCGCCATTTAGCGATTTTGTTCTCAGCCATTTGCTCGCGGATCATCTCGCGCTCCCATTCAGCCAAGAGTGCAAATATTCCTGCCATTAATCGGCCATTATTTGAAGTTGGGTCGATATTCTCTTTTATGCTAGATAAGGAAACATTTGATCTTTCAAGTTCGTACTGATAGTGGTGGTAATCCCTTGAGTTTCTGGCAAATCTAGATAGTTTTGTGAAGACTACAATATCAAAACGTCCAGCTTTGGCGTCTGCCATCATTTGCATAAAACCATGCCGGGAGTCTGCTTTTGCACCAGTAATTCCAGCATCTTCATATATTTTTTCTAACGACCAACCCTTGAATTTACAATAATCAGCTATCTGATTTTTCTGGGTATCAAGTGATTCCCCTTCTTTCGCTTGAACCATTGTTGAAACCCTGATGTAGCCAACAGCTCTTTTCACGCCTAAAACCTCCCTCTATTGAAGTTGGCAATAGTATATCTATATGAATTTCAAACATAGTTGATGACGTAGATCGATGGTCATGCCCCCTACTCCACCTCAACGTACTCCATAATCAGTCTTAAAACATCGTCATACGTGCCGCCATCCCTTTGTATTTTTCTGATGTCTTTTTCAAAGCAATCAAGCAAGTACTGCTCTCCATGTTCCCTCAACGCCTTCCGGGTAAGCCCAATCAGGTTGAACACGTTACCATTCTCTCCTATCAATTTGCATCGTGGCTTCATGGCACTCACCATGCCCAACGTTTTGAGACTTCTGAAAATGGTTTCGGTGTCCAATACTCTTCCAATTCGCAATCAACCTCAACGCTGGTGATGCTTGTGGACTTCAGTTCGCTGTAGGAGATGTAGCCCCACTCGGCGTTCTGCATGTCACCGTTCAAGATGGCGTAGCCGAAGAACAGGTCGTCGCCATCATACTCGGCTACGTACCAATCGCACCCACCGATGAAGAAGTGTAGATGGATGATTTTGTTCTGGGCTGGGATGTGCTCTGTCTCGTACAGTCTTGGCATGCGGGACAGACGTTCCTTGCTTGGTTCGTTCCACATAGTTCACCTCATGTGTCTGAATTTATGAGGTTTACTATGATAACATTCTGTTGAGATGGGTTAAACCAGGAACAAGGGATTGCGGTGAGAACAAGCGAGATTAGGCGCTGCTGTTTGTTTAGGAGGTGTTGAAGGTGTTTGGTCGTCCGTTGATGGAAATAGTGAAAATTTGAAGGTCATTGTTTCTGCCAAGAATGGTGCTGTTCTTTCCCCTGTCATATGGTTGGCAAATTTTGCAGATTTCGGCATGAGAACGAAACCAAATCCGGCTGAAAGCAGCAAAAACACAACGTTTTTTCGTAGTTGAACGCGTCTTACTGCCCCCTTACGATTCTAACCAAAGCGTTAAGTATAAAAACACACATCTTGACAAGTGTCATTTTCTGAGGTAAGCATTCGTGACCAATGAGCTATTTTTTGTACGGTTACTGCTGAACTTGCCTGGAAGGTTGGAAACTGAAAATGGGTGGGGAAAGGTTATGGATTGTCATGATCGATTACGATTTCAATCGTTGGGCTATTACGTCATCAAAAAACGGAATTTGGGTGAAGATGAGTACAGAGATTTTGGATATATCTTGACCGTAGAAGGACCTCGCCATAGAACCAAAAATGATATCATCTTTCTGTATAAAATCCCAATACGAATAGATATGCAGATCAGTTGAACAACTTGTTGGAAATAGATAACAATGACTTGGGAAGATACATACAAAATTGTGACAGCTATGCTTACTTCTGTAGGCGGAGCAGGAATAATAATATTTTGCCTTTCATCATGGCTTGGAAAAGTCTGGGCAAACAGAATTCTTGAAAACGAAAAAGCAGAATTGGCAAGAATTACAAAAGAGCATGAAATTCGCTTTTCATAATTACATCTTGAGCGAGCACAAACAATAAAACAACTCTATGTAGAGCTAGATGACTTATATCAATCTATGATCTCATTATTGAAATATTTCCAGGGAAATGAAGAACCTAAAATGGAAGAAAAAGCTAAAACTATGAAACAGGCTCATCAAGCCTTTATCTCTACAGTTTATAAAAACAAAATATTTTTTAGCAAAGAAATGTGTGAAATAATGGAGCGTCTTTGTTTCGAATCGAGAGATGCGTATACAGATTTAACAACGCTCCCAGTTGATCCAAGAGACCCTGAGTTACATTCGGTTCCAGGTTTATATTGGGAAAGAACACAAACCTGGGAGAATGTAAGAGAAAAATTTAGAACAGATATAACAGAGTTAAAAGAGAAATTAGAAGAAAGCTTTCGTTCCATATTAGGCGTTGAATAAATATATTTTCCCAACTTGTTGTTTTGCCGGACCCGCTGAACTCCACGTTCTTTGTAATATGACTAATATTTCATATCAGATTGAATTAGTCGGAAGGGAAACTGAACTCGCGAGCAAAATTGTGGGTGATGGTCTGACCTTTTTGAGAAAATACAGCTTCGGTGGATTTGGATATTTCTATTCAGGGCTCTTTTCACTTACTATTGGATTAGAACGAATCGCAAAGTTAATACTGCTGTTTGATTACTATAGATCAAACGACAATAACTTTCCCGCTAACAATAAGTACCTGAGAAAGTTAAGCCATAATCACTGTAAATTGTTAGATGAAGTTCGGAAAGTAAATTCAACTTTAGATAATCCTGTAAATGAAGAATTATTCAAAGATCAACTCACGATAAATATTATAAATATCCTCTCCGACTTTGCCAGATTTCATCGTTACTACAATTTGGATATATTACAAGGAGGATCATATCAAAAGAATGAACCATTAGCCCGATGGGAAAATGAGGTAAATAAAGAAATTCTGTCAAGGCACTTTCACATGACTGCCAAATTGCACAAGTTACACGATAGTATCTTGGCAATGCAACCAACTAATGTTAATTTCGTAAGAGAAAATGGCGGTGAAATTACCAATTTGATTGACTATGCTGACAACATTGTCAGAATAGAATGCAAACAGACATATTCTTTTCTTTACTCCTACAGACTGGTACGTTTTGTTTCACGTGTTTTTCGCCAGATAGACCATTTCCAATTAGGTGAACTTTTAGCGATTTTCTGCCAAAGTGATTCGTATGCAAAAACAAGAAAAATTCTTGATCCTTATAAAGGATAATCTAACTAGTTATTTGCACGAATGTGAACACAGCACGTTATGTAAGAAATGAAATTGTGTTTTAATATGTGATTATAGTCAACTATCCACAAGGGAGCGATTATGAGTCATACAGTTTTAAATCAAGATATGGAGAACAAATTAAAGATAATTATTAAAAATCAATTTGGAACATTGTCGGATCTTCCAAGGGATTTATCAAACACGATTTTAAATATATATTACAGGTCTATTGTTAGGATGAAAGAATCTGAAAACAAAAATGGAGCTTGGATTCCTACTGATGTCATTAATTCAAAAGACTTTTTGGAGGGCTATATAAAGTATGTTGAGAATCAATCAAATGATATGTCCTACATGGAAATTTTGCCAAAAATTATTAGTGATATTAGAGGTGTTCGTACCGCTAGTAATCAGGAAAAGGCAATATATGACTATATGGTTGAATTGACATTAGATATATTTAAATATAATATTAAAAATGCTGATAAAAAGACTCCCATAAGACGAAGAATAGAAAGAAAATTTATCAAGGTTGATGAAATACCAAACCTTGTTGATTTAATTAATACTTAAAAAAGTAATTAGAGGGACTATGTATTCATTTATGACAAAAAAATGCCAACCAAATGCACCAGATGAACTGGTGATTTGAAAGGTATCAAAGTCAAGATATCTCTTCTCTATTTTTGAAAAATGACAAATTTTCTAAAAAGCAAAGTTTTCTGAAATCAAGCTGCGACAAAATAATATCACGGCTGACACCGCCCACAAGGTCGGTACCCTGCGTCTACCGCATACTGTTTGCTGTCAAACTTTTGGATTCAGTTTTTGCAATCGTAATCTTTACAGTCTGCTCTGTGAAATACATGACTTTTGACGTTACCATGGTAGCTGCCAACAGAGACAGATTTTGCGGCAGTGCTGAGATTGCTTGAGCCAGCACTGCCTTGATTACCATTCCGCCAATCCCAAGGCGGAATGGGCGATTTGTCACCCCATAGTCCAATCCTGGCACGCTTTGCCTTTTCCTCCAATCCCAGCCAATTATCACAAAACGATTCTTTGCAATACTTCCGGTACTGCCACGCAAAACCAGATTCAATTATACTTTGGTTGATATTTATACCATTTACCATGACAACACCAACAGTCCTGCCATACTTGTCTATATCATAGGCGGTGACTTCGGCTGTCTTGTTGTATGCAAGAGTTGATGTGAATTTCTTCGCAGCATTACCAAATGCCTGCCCTTTTTCAGGCGTGTCGATGCCGTAAAGACGTATTATATGCTGAGACTTGTTTCTATCAACGATGGTGATAGTGTCGCCATCGGCAACGTTTACGACTTTTCCGGTAATTACGGCATGTACTTCTGAGTGGGCTGTAGGTGAAAACACCAGTAGAATAACGAGGAACAACAATAGTTGGCGTATCATATGTGTTTTCTTCTACCTGATAAATATCTGCAGTGTATATAAAGGTGTCACTGTTCCCGCAATTTCGGCGGCATTTTAACGTCTGCCATGTGAACTACTGATAACGATGGAAGGTATACACCCAAACGGCAGAAAGCGGTCTCGCTTGTTCTGCCGTGTTCTCAGGCTGGTTGCAGTTCATTCATTTTAAATGAAGAATGATACAGGTATCCCGAAACTCGAAAATATTTTCAAAAACACAACATTTGCGCATTATCCTTCAAGCGTTTAATTAGAATGCATGGTGATGGCAACTCAGCATATTCGACAAAAAGGGATATCATCCAAAAATCATTCAAATGATTTGCGGCGATCACTGTAAGTAGCAAAACTATATAGAAGCGTTATTCCTGCACGAAGATAATGTGACACTGGAATATATTCTTAAAATGATAATCAAGCGGTCTCGTTTAATCTACGCTCTTCTCCGGCATATTTTCTTAGTATAGAATTCAACATGTTCCATGCGATTGGTTTTTCTTTATAGAAACTAGCAAAAATTTGCAAAATTGCATGATTTTCTTTTATACAAGATAAGCGGCGATGACAAGCGATACGGAATAGTACTACTTTTTTATACCAGAAAAAAAGACCGAAAAAAAATCCCCAACACTTCAGTACTGTATATCTTAAATAAATATTTAAATAATGTATATATACTGTAATATTATTCTATAACTAATATATAAAAAAAAACTTTCCTTCCTCCATTATTACCCAAACTTTTTCCTCTATACTCTACAGGTAAAGTAAAGTTTTTTTGGAGAATTGGTTTTTTACTTTTTATCGATTATACATGTGTATCTCCGGTTATCTGGTGAATACTTTTCTGTAATACAACCATATTGGAGTAGCATTACTTCCCTCAACTCATTCTCATCCGATTCGCGAACAATAAAACTATCGTGAACTGGGAGGCATGGCTTTCCTTGGTCCGCAAAATGTTCAACCACTCCATAAGCAATTTGGCTATCCAACCGCATAAGCTGTAACCCCTGATTTGAAAGAAAATACTTGGCAATTGGGGCATGCACTTTTATGAATCTGTCAACCAATTGTGCAACGCTAAAGCCTGTGGCGTCGAACTCCTTCTTCAATGAAGAATTTTTCATCAAATACTCGTTTCCGACCCCCACGACATCCGTCATCTCATCAGCGTTGAATAAAGCAAGGAGTAACTTTTTCATTACTTCGCGGGTTGCGTTTCCCGGAACAACTGCTTTATACGGGTCGTCATTGTACTGAATTCCTATAAGGCTATAGAGCAACCTTGGGTGCAAAGCTGAGTAATCCAGTTCTACTGTCTTTTCCCCATCGATTGTCAGGCACAGTCTATCTTCTCTCGGTATACTCAGGTACCCGAACACGCCGGTATACATCCTTCCGTTATATTTAAACAATTGCTCGTTGAAGACGACGTGCAAATCCGTTACGACAGGTGCTTCTTTACCATTGTCGTTTATGACAACCCTATATTGGCTATTTACTCTGTTGAATTTGCGAAGAGTTTCTTTCAGAGACTTAATGTGCTTATCATCGTAATACTTTATAGGTTTCTTTTTTTTTGTGCCTGGTATCAACCGCTTGCCTTTCAGCACTATCAGGTTACTCTCTGGGTCTATTTCAGGATCAGCCCTGACGATGACTTTTGACAACAATTCTGCCTTAAATATTTCTGTTGGGCATGTGCAGGTAAGCCATCCACTACCTTTGGTGCTGAAGTTTCTGCCAGGAAGTAGCTCAATCCTTCCGGTTTCTTGCAACCAGCTGATAACAAAGGCAACGAAATACGACAATATTTTGTAACCAGTGAAAGATTCCTTGTTAAGCGACAATTTTAGGGGACGATTTGTCGATGCAAGGGCAAGGTGCGCAACCAGGATTTGAAACTGCTGCTTTTTGTTGCTTATCTTTGATGGTTTTTTATCGAGACTATATGCTGGAAGGATATATCGCTCAAAAAAGTCGTCTATAATGAGCGCTGTTTCCTTCGATGGCCGAATATGCTCTTTGAGCATGATGCTGCTGTGCCGACAGTTGTAGACGGATATTTTGGTGTAGCGTTTTGCAGCGTTGCTCAGCACCCGCTGTAAAAATTCTTTTCTCTTTTCAGGTTTCATTGCTGCTCGTAAACAAAAGGGAAAGCCATGGCCGCCAGATGATGACACCCAGCTGCCATGGCAGGGGTTTAAGTATAAATTACGCTTGAGGACAGACCAATCTCAGCCCGCCTTGCTCGTCCTTTATCAGCTTTAGTTCGACATCCTTCCCTTCACCAGGTAAAAGGTTCCTGCCTTTCTCAAAAATAGCAGTTATATGAACGTCGTCTACGGATGCGCCCTTAACACGTTTCAGCGAAATGATATTATCTAAGTTGTCCCTTATGCTTGAGTGGCCTCGGTCTGTGCCGCTTTTGTTGGAGTGATGCACCAGGATGGTTGCCACGCCCATATTGCGCAACTGCAACAACCATCTGTTTATTGGAGCCCATGCTGTCTTGGTGTTCTCATTCATCCCGTCAGTCAAACTGGTAAGGTTATCCAGAACAAGCACTCGATACTCAGGATGCCGGCGAAAATGGTTGGTTATCTCTTCCCGGTACCTGACCATTGTCAGATTGATCGGTTCGCCCGTTTTAGCCTGCAAATCGACGCTTGCAAAAATTAGCAGCCTGTTTCGGCGGTGCTCTCCTCCAAGTCCCTTTGAAATCAGGGACAGCCTCTTTTTCAGGTCCGACATCGGAAGTTCTCCGTCCACGAGAAGAACGCCGCAACCGTTAATAATCTCCCATGGCCCTATCATCAGCCCTTCCGGATTCTCCCTAGTCAAGGCTGAACAGATTCCATGCACCACCATGCTTTTCCCAACTCCCGGATGGGCGTGGACCATCGAAATGGACTTAGCATAGAGGAATGGAGAAATAAAATACCTGGAGGAGACGAACTCCATCGCTGCTAGCTGGCTAGAGGTGATGGCATAAGTCCCCACCAAAGTGCTGTCATAAAAACGATTACGAACCATCGGTACGAGCGGTGCATCATTTGCAGTCAGATCGCTGAACGGCGCCCCCCATTCACGCAATTTATTGCGGATATCGATGTTTTTGCAACCATCCTCACATGTCGCGCGCAAGTCCCCTTGCGCTGTCAGTTTAAGCCGTAGTGACAATTTCGTGTCGTTATGACATGGGCATCTGGTCAAATATCCATCGGATTGCTTGACCGCTTTTCCCATAGCCAGTTCCTGGGCAATCTTTTCAATAAGCATATGTTTATACATGTAATTCTCCAACTTGTGGTTTCTTGATGAAATCTTCAGGACAAAGGATATCCCTGAGATATCTTTCGTGGTCTTCCGGGCAGAAATATTTACCATTTGGGCAAGGGAGGCTATCATTGGTGACGTATTCTGAAATTTCAACCTGCTCGGCATCTTCTATTCCAGGCCCATCTTCGATCCACGAGTCCGGTTTGATATCTGAAAGACTTATTTCCGTATAAATGGTTGCCAGGACACTGTCGGGTACGCTTTCCTCTCCCACTAGTATATCTTCTGGTGCAAGCTCAAGATCACGAATAACCTTAATGCTATTCCTCAGAGGTAGTCGAGGCGATACCACGACTGCTGTAGTCGCCTCATTAACCTGGTGAGGTTTTCCGGCGGCTGGCACTGCATAGTCTTTGCTTTCAGAACTTACAGATTGCTGTGCTTTGTCAGAGCCTTTCCTGACTTTTTTTATGGCATCGTTAAGAACGGTTATCATGAATTTCCCGTGACGGGTAAAATAGTTTTCCGATTTTGGACCGGCAATCTCGACCTGCCTGGCGATAAAATCTTCATACTCTTTCCGTTTTCGCTCAAGCGATTTTACCATCCGCTCATCCTCAGCCCTCAGAATATCGACGATGTCCGCAGCTCGTATCCTCTTGAAATAGTCATCGAGGATTACGCTGTCCGGAGCAACCTCGCCATTTTCGATAGCGACTTTCAGAGCCATGACGTCTTTAAGCTTGATGTCAAAACAGCCAACGCCAGTTTCTGCTAATTGTTTCAGAAACTTCTTGGTGAAAGTTTTTGTTCCTAGAATATAGATGATAGCCTTTCGAAGTGACATCAATTCAGGATGGTCTAAAGTAACTCTGTAATAAACCATCATGTTGTTTGCTGTTCGGTGAGAGAACGGCAGGTGGTCAGTCACCCATCTTGTAAAGTCCCCGTGTTTCAGTAGGTCCTTTGCCGACTGAAGGAGTTCTCCGGTTTTTCGTATGTTTTCACTGGAATCCTGATCCAGCAACCGTATCTCATGCATCAGGTGTTCGAGGTAGGCTGGCAACTGCTCCAGCGAAATGGTGCTGCCCCACATTGTTTTCCTGATATACTCAAGATCTTCTCTCGTTTTGAAAAGATTTTTTGACCCATCATTGCCCTTCCTGTACTTCATCCTACAACCTCCTGATTTTTCATTTGATTTGTGCCATCTGGACAACCGTAAGGTTCAATTCCTACGATTACCCGAACAATTCTCGATTCAAATAGCCCACGAGGTTTGTGTTGTCGAAAAACCTCTTCAACAGATTCTCCCTCGCGAACTATGACAGTCATCGCTCGTGTTTTCCCTATCGGGGTGATTCGCCTGTAATGCCATAGCAAATCAAACTTGGTAGGCGTTTCCTTGAGTTTTGGTCTGAATCTGCTACCAGCACCATCTCGCATCCTATATTCTATGTAGCTGATAATATATTGCTTTTTCATGATTGATTGTTACACCTCCATTCTGTTAATACTGCTTACTTTAGATATTTCCAATATCTTCATCTCCATTGTGTTTTGATCCTTTTTCAATTGATTAAGGTGCTTTAGCAACAATTCCTCCACTTGGTACTGCTGCTGACAAGTGACCAATATCGTCTCATACATCCATCTGTATCTCGGCCTCCACCGATCTGTTGGAAATCTTTTTTGTATTCGATACTTATAGACTACCCTGTACATTGTTTTGTGCGTATTGTTCATAGCACTCCCTTCCTTTTTTGGTTGTTAGGAAATTTAATGGATCACCTCCACTTTTTTATTTTGGCCATGGCAGTGCAAGTGCTCACGGCGATGTCAAAGAGCAAAACCTTCCATGATTGACTTACCGTGTTTACGACCGACAATGGTCATGACTGGCAAAGCCATGCCCCACGAATACGGAATCGACTGTGGTAAAAATCACATTTGGAAGTAGCGCCAACAAAGGCACCTATGAGGAAAGCTGGAGGGTCCCGTTTGTGCAAACGAGCAAGACAGAGAGGCTTTCGAAACTGTCTGCTGGACAAGCGGCGGAGTGTCTCTTGTGCCAGCTGACTAAATAGTAGATTATGAGATGTTGGGTGTCAATACTGCCAAAATTTGGATTGTCTTGTGTAACCAGTGTGTTACAAGGACACTTGTTGGCCTCTGAAGACCAATTTTTTACTTCTCTACAAGGTGTAAAGTGCCATAGAAAACAATCATCGGGGCATGATCAATGAGATTGGGGAAAAACGTCGAATTAACAATGGTATACTAAAATATTTAACCAAAACAAAAAATTTTTCAGAATATTGCATCCTCTCCTGAAAATACTCACCATGACGGTCTTTCTTCACATATCGGCATGCGAGAGCAAATTTACGGATTACTCCACAGGCAACGGATTTCCTTCTGGACGTCCTCCGACAATATCGCTGCGTAAATCTCTGTAGTTCTAGAACTTTCATGCCCAAGCTGTCGCTGAACTACCCGTATATCCTTGCATTGCCGATACAATTGTGTGGCGTATGAGTGGCGTAAGCTATGGATACTCTTGCCTTTTTCATATATTCCTAATTGTTTCAGGTACTTCTTGACCATCAGTTGGAAGGCTTGGCACTCCATCGGTCCGCGCTGCCCTTGGAATAGGTGATTGTCCTTTTCAGCGGACTCACCTCTGCTGGCCTTCCATTTCAGGTACCGCTTGATGTGCTGCTTGGTTGTCGTCGGGATTTCGACGTAGCGGCTCTTATACCCCTTGCCGCAACGGATAAAGATGCTGCTCTGTCCATTCTTGACTTGCAGGTCACCACACCTCAGGTCGGCAATCTCTGCCACTCTGATTCCTGTAGATGTTAGGATATCAATCGCCAGCCATTCCCTTACGCCGGTCACGTTGCCTCTCAACAAGGCAACTTCACCTTGCTCACGTGCAATGCGTCTCAGGGCCTGGATTTCCTCTTTGCGAAAATACTTAAAAGGTTCTCCGTATCGGACAATTTGCGTGTTCGCATCGTTTTTCTTTTTTTCATCCTGGGTTGTAGCGGGGAACGGGATGATTTTAGAAGTGTTATTCATTCGTAATCTCCTTTCATTTTTTTTCTTTGGAGTTTGATGGTTTGTTTTGCTGTTCCTGACAACCGATTGCTGAACATTTTGGAAGGGAGGCGACAGTCGAACTCCAAAGAAAAGAAGCTAATATCTTTGGAGTTTGGTTGATTTTCGTCACCACCGAAGTGCCTGTATTGCGGTCTCCAGAACAAGAATGGTTACCCCATAAATTCTGTAGTCCTTACTGGCCTTCGATCCTGCAACATTTAGTATGCCAATCTGCTTGTCTTCGATGAAGCGCTTCAACAGCTCAGCCCCTTCATCGACCGTCAACATATCCATGTCCAGGTGCAGGAGCGGCTTGTTGTGCTCTACAGCCTTGTTTCTTGTTAGGAGGCAGCCACCCGACAATTTACCGTGAGTGATTATTACGGTACCGTTTGAATCTGAGACGTTCTTCTCAGTACGCTCAGGGTAACTTTCCGAACGCATCTCATGGAGATGGTACTTGTCGCTCAACGGCCCAATTTCAGTCAGCCTGCCTTTAGGTATCCATCCGCCATGTGGGATATTATTTTGGATGGCAACGTCCAACCCAGCCTGGTCAGCGCCTGTCTGTCCGCCCGATATGATTTTCTTTAACATTCCGATTCTCCTCTGGACTGTTGCTCGCCTCATTGCTTAAAGACAGACTTCGTGAATTTCCTTACAGACCTATCGGCGCGCTCATACAGAAGTGGCTTACCCCACCCTCATTCAAAAAGCCTGAAAACCCGTTTTTCGTACGTTTCGCTCGGTCTTCATCCCAATATTGGCAATTCTTCACCCTTCTGTCGGACAACATATAAAATAGGGGAGAGAATGGGCTGTATTCTGGACACCGAAAACCGTGTGTTACTCCCTTCTGCTTCGTTGCTGGACTGCATACGGCAGCAGGGGTTGCAATGATGAAGTCCACCATTCGAAGCCTCATCCCAAAAAGGCTTAATTTTCAGGAAAAATCGCAGGGGTGTAGAACTCATTCAAAAACGTAAAATTTGCGAAATCGAAAAATTTACCCTAAATAATGCAGTATTACTCTCTTGCCTCCTGGCGGCAGTACTAGGCTAACGTTTTAACAATAGTACCAACCCGAAATACCGTCAGTTGTCCTGGCTTGAATGGTTGCCATTCTTCATCTGTCAGCGGTACGGTGGCGATGATGTAGCCGCGCTCATCCTGCTGTTTGCTCAGGCGCAAATCAACTTCAATTTCATTATCCCGGAAGGTGCATGTCGTGAAGGGATGCTTGCGTTCAGTCACGAACAAGGTATTGCTGTCGTGGCCTCTGTAGGCGAACAAGAAAGTTCCGTCAGAAAACAGACAGTTGAATGACCCCTTCTGGTTGATACTTTTGAGAATTTTGTAAATCTCTTCGATATGCTTCTGGGAATAGATAAAATGCTCACCCAAACTCATAGGGAACACATCCTTCTCATTCATTTTCCATAGAAGATGACAAAATGCGGCCTCGCTGTCCGTGGTGCCATTAGGCAAAAAATCAATTGGTGGATAGGGAAGGCGACTGCGTAAGGTGCCGTTGTGGGCAAAGATAATCTGGGTTTTGAAGTGATGGCGAAGGAATGGATGAGTATTCGAGTAACAGACTGTCCCTTTCGATGCCTTTCGGATATGGGCTATTATGTTTCGAGATTTGGCATAGGGGTAGTGAGCAACGTACCCAGCCAGTTCGCTATTGTCGCCAGGCAATGCCTCTTTACATACCATCGCTCCTTTGCCATCTGGGTGAAAACCAATTCCCCACCCATCGGCGTTGAAGTCACTGCCATGTAGTAACGCTGAAAAGGAGAATGTAGCTCTTACTGGTCGGTTGAAGCATAAGCCGAGGAGTTCGCACATTTCAGATTTTCCTTAAATATGTTGGCGCACTTGTGGCGTTGAGATTTCCTATATAGGAAACCGTGGTCGCTAAAAATTTTGAGAATCAGTATGTGGTCGGGAAATGGTGGGTATTGAATAACGAACTGATAACGGTGATCTTCTGGAGATCAGGTTTTTTGGATATAAGATGCTTCAGATTGCGTGTCGGCGAAAGCACAACTGTCTGTAATTATATAAATTTATAACCTTTATGATAAGACGTCAACAAAGTCTTCTGCCCGAAGTTTAACAAAACTATTAATTTTCAAACAGTTGAATCGAATTGGGGAGGGGTGGGAAGGTCAACAGTAAAACAAGGAGCAATTTGTGGTTGCGTATTCAGTAGCTGTCTCTGGTCGGGGCTCTGTTGTACCTGCCGTTAAAAGATTTTTTGGGAATTTCTTACTTGCAGTTGTTCCATTTTGGAGCAACTGCAATGAAACGGGCGATTCCACCCTCTCAGGAATAAGCTCAACTCTAAGGTATGTTAATGGAGCGAGCATTGCCAAATTACGTCTTAATCCTGCAACAACACGAAATCGTACAATAATCACCTGAAATATAGCTATGTAATACTTAGTGCCGCTGCGGCATAACTGGCGATATTTTCCCGAAAAGACGTATGAAAGGCTATCACTACTGGCGCTTACTTCACAAAACAAAGCACTTTTCCCAAAAATCTTTCCAGCTATGCTGCGTAGGTTAACAGGGCTATAACCCCAAAAAGCCGCACCTTGTTGTCCTATAGCATTTTTCTTGTCAAAGCAGATAACCTAGTCTATCATCGAAGAAAAACATTAAATTTCTTCTAAATAGGAAGAACGTAGGAATCGTTTCTTAGGTGAAAGCCCCCACATCCACAGGAGGAAGCTTTTCAATCTGGAATGAAAAGGCCGCTCTCGAAGCCTATATTCCCCCGAAAAGCCGCTCCGGCCTATTAAACGTTATCTTTTGATTGAGATTAAACTATGAAGAAAAAGACATCAAAGGTTATTAATTTTTTAGAATCATTGCACGGTTATATTGTTAAGCATCCACAGTTTCGAAAAAAAACAATTGGAAAATCAGAAACTCAAATTCAAGCAGAAATTAGGCCTATAATAATTAATTTTTTAGAAAAATATTTTTCAGAAATTGGATTAAAAGATTATGTTGCTAAAGCACATAAATCATTTTATTGGGAAGGGCAAGAAGGTAAATATGGTAATGAAAGAGCAACAACATTTGGTTCTAGAAATTATCCAGATTTTATAATAACTGAACCTTACTTATTGGCAATTGAATATAAACAAAGTCCAAATGGATCTACTGTAAAACAGGGAATGGGACAATCAATGATGCATACCATGACAGAAGATTTTCACTATGTTTATTATTTATTTCACGACCAAAGTGAAGATAAAAAAATTGAAAAATCACTAAAAAACTCTAAAGAAAAAGAAATTCTGGACAAGATGTGGAATGAATTTAATGTATTTGTAAGATTTATATAAAGATTACCACAGGCTTCACCGGACCCGGCAAACAGCGCTGGTCCGGTGAGCCAGACGTTGTGAATTGAGATGCTTGCGGCCTTGTAACATGACAACCAACAAAGGGTGAAATAATAAGAAAATGGATATATAATGGTGTACCTATGACAAACATGATGCCAATCACACTAATTGTATCTTGGATTTTGTTATTTGGGTTTATAAATTCTCACTTTCGACAGATGTCATCACCCATAACACCTCCACACGGAAAAATGCTTTTCCAATTTTCATTTAATTTGGGAGCAATTTCCTGTTTGTGCATTTTAATTTATTATTTCATTGTAACTACGTGGTATTTACCTCTTGGGTTATTGCTCGTAGGTGTGTTCATTGGTTTTCCAATTTTTGTGGTCATAGAAAAATTATTAGGAACAAAGCTATTAACAAGTTCTGCATTCATCGGTTGGCCGATCTCGGCTGTTTGGACTATCCTAACAATAAGGTCATTAGCGCAGTGACAGATTTGCCAAGGGTAACAATGAAAAGGAAAAACATGTCTAGATTCAACTTTGATGTTTAGTTTGAGGGGAAGAAACATTCTGCTGAGTACAAAATCGAATCTGTTATAGTCACTGTTAAAAGCATGCATGGAAGCAAATCTACTCAAATAGGTGGTTCTCCTGTAGAAGAGATTGCGAGAATGCTGTTTAGAGAGATACTTGAAGCCGCAAAAGGAAGTGACTATTGACGAAAGCGAATAAAAGAAAATTCTATCACAACAAGTCATTCAAGCGGACGCGATTAAACTTGGATAATTATTTACAAGTTCCCAAGCGCGCCGTTTAATTTTATTTTGAGATTGCCAAAACGAAGTTTTGATCATTTGATTATCTACCAGACTTTAAACTACTACTGTATCCTGTAAGATCCTCAGTTTTTGAAGCCTAGCAACAAAAGTCGGATTTGAGAGAAAAGATTATCCATGAACATCTTCTCCACAGTAGAAAAAGCGCACAGTAGAGTTTGTTCCTGAGATGAGAAGTACTCATCTGAATTCTTGCAAAAAATCCTCAAACAACAACACCCCATCCACAATCCATTGTCCTTTGTGACCAGGTAATTTGTTCTTGGGCAAGTTGGCAGATTATTGTAAGATTATGGCATCTTCAACAGAAATGCTTGTATAGGTTTAGTCTACATCTCAATCCTTTTGAAAAATGGAACTATCTCCCTATTTGTTATTATCTATTGTTTTCTTTTCATTTTATCTATAGTCATTAAAAATGCCGACGCATTCTCTGGTTGCATAATTGCCATAATTGAATTCGTTTGTATATTAACCATTTTCCCATTTACTTCAACGACAGTAACTTGTTCATTTTTTTTAACTACTTTACCAGTGAAAGTATTTCCATTTTTTAAATAAATAAACTTTTCAGTTTCTGCGGATACAATTGTATCCTGTTTATTAGCGTTGGCAGTACTTGCAATTTCTTTTGATGGAACTTTTGACATGTTTTCGTTTTTTATCTTGGAGCATTTATCTGCGTTCAAGTTTGGGCATTCTTCGTCCTTTATAACAACATTTATACACCAATCATCTATATTTTCGTTTAATATTTTAGAGGTGTTAAACGCGATAGAACGATTAACTCTTGATGTAGCCAAAATATCAGACATCAGCCCTAACAAACTTCTATTTTCGGGTACATGTGCATCAAGTTTGAAGCAAGCCTTCTTACTTTGTATATTTGCGTTCAAATATTTTAATACAAGAATGCCTCCATGTGACAAACGATAATACTTTACTTGGTCTCGATCTATATCTTCATTTTTGTCCCATACGGCACTAACAGAAGATTTTAATTTGTTTATCTCTTTCTCCCTAACTGATTTTATCTTATTTGTCTCATTTTCTGATTTTATAAAATTTACAAACGATGCTACTATCAGTCCCACAAGCACGATTACAATTATTGTAAATCCACGCATTTGCATTATTGTTCCTAACATGTATGGTAATTATTAATGGTCAGCTAAACTTTGTATCCTGATCCGATCCCCTGACCTTTCTTACTGTTCATTTGCAATCCTAATTACATATCAACAGAGAAATCAATCGCTAATCAACTGATATCGCAAAATAATAAGTATTTTCAATTGCGCTGTGTTTTCAGGCCCTCCAGCCAATCCCATCTGCGTAGTTGAAGGCGTAACTGTCCCTATGGCAGGTGCATAATAATTTTTTGCCCACTGCTGTCTCACAAATAATTGAGGATAACCAAATATTATTTCAGGTTAATAAATTAATTAGATTGAGTAAAAAATGGAAGACAAATATTACTGCGATTTTTGTAAAAAAGAAATTCCATACCTAGGAGTAGAGAAACTTCTAATTCAAACTAAACGATGTTGCTCGGAATGCATTTTTATAGCAAAAGCAGAAAGGCAAGAGGAAGAAAAAAGATCTTTAGATGAAGCGGTAGAAAATCTAAAGAAATTTGGCGTTCAGCCTTTAGATTATAAATTCAATCCTTTAAGATTAAAGCGAAACGAACATGCCTATTTTTTTGCTGGGCAAGATGATGGAAATCACTTTTCAATATCACTCGCATTAACAACTCAAAGGTTGTTTTCAACAAGTGTCGTAGCCCCAAAAAAAAGTGGGGGTATCTCTCTACCATTTTCTTCGACAAATATGGTACATATCTTCATGTCTGGTCTAAATATTTGTGAGCCCTTAGGTCAATCGTCAAATGAAACAATACTTCAAGTTCAGCAAGGTCTTGCTGCTATTTCTCTATCGAACGTTATTGCAATTAAGACTCCTGAGCATAATACTGATTATTCTGCTTGGGCCATTGAAGTTCATCTTACACAAGGAAAAAATCTTGGTTGTTTTTTTAGAAACAGCCAAGGTGTGAACAGGTTTTACGCTTTATTGTCAGAAATGGTAGATCGTCTTAACGACCCAATAGACTATACAGTCTTTTCACCAAGAAGAGAACGCATATTAGATGAGGTTAAAATAGCTGTTTGGCGAAGAGATAATGGCTGTTGCGTAAGGTGTGGAAGTAGAGAAAATTTAGAGTATGATCACATAATCCCAATCTCTAGAGGTGGCTCAAATACCTTACGTAACATAGAATTACTTTGTGAAAGGTGTAATAGAATCAAATCAAATAAAATTACCTAAAACTTCGATGTTTCGAGCTGAAACTCATAGTAGATTCGAATATACAAAACTAACTTGGGAATTTGAAATTCCTGAAAAACTAGAGGAATACTCTAACAGTTTTATAACGAAAACTCGAAATCGTATGACTCTGAAGTGAAAAAAGATATATCGATATCTTGTTTAAATTGAAGAAGACATCGATTTTTAAATTCTAAATTATTTTCTGATTACGTACAAAAGTAAGCCAGCTTTTTTTGGGGGGGCTCGCTCTGTGACACTCCCCTTCTGGTAACAGACCGTTCAAGAAAACCCAGCCGATGTAAGGTTACACCTCGATTTAAAAACATTTCCTTCCGCTTGCGGGAAACTAAGGGGGTAGGCGCTCGGAATTATCGCAGTGTATATTAACATGGCGACAAAATAGGGGAAATTGTGTAAGATGTTGGAGCGAAAAATACAGTTTCCAGATCACTCTCGAGTGAAATCTAACAACACAATAGAGATCTTGCCATTCGCCTTTTTCAGAAAGGAGTAAAGCGCAAGGAGATCGCAGAAATCATCAGTGTCCATTATGGCGTCGCCTGCCGCTGGATTCTCGCCTGGGAAAATGGAAACCGCAAAGCCAACGCGATCAAACTTGGAAAACGCGGTCGCAGAAAAGGTGAACAGTGCATTTTGTCGGCCGAGCAGGAACGAAATTTACAGAAGCTCTTGGTTGACAAGAACCCCAAACAACTCAAGCTGCCGTTTGCTTTATGGACGCGTAAGGCGATCCAGTCAGTTGCCTACCTGATGTGGCGTGTGCGGGTAGCCATCCGTACCATAGGTGACTATTTGAAAAGATGGGGATTTACCCCTCAAAAGCCCATCAAGAAGGCGTATGAGCAAAACCCTAAAGCAGTCCAGGAATGGCTTGATACGGCGTATCCGGAGATAAAGCGTCGTGCGGCGGCAGAGAGCAGAAATCTACTGGGGCGATGAGACGGGCGTGCGCAATGATTGTCAACATAGTCGAGGATATGCACCACGTGGTCAGACGCCTGTTGTTGCCGTCAACGCGAAACGGTTCTCTCTCAATATGATTTCAGCCATCAACAACCTGGGACTGTTGCGCTTCCTGCTTTACGAGCAAACCATGACGGTCCGCGTCCTGCTGAAATTCATGAACTTCATTGTGCGCCTTTTATCCGAGCCAAGTCTGACTGAAAAATATTTGTCGTCTGTCTCCTTGGTGCTTCAGGGTCTGTAGCGGTGACTACATCCATGTCCCCAGCTACACCTGCCCTTCCCCTCAACCCATGATCGCCGTACGATTTTGTGTCACGATAACCAACCGGATATATAGCAATAAAAATGTATTTTATTAGGTTAATATGGTGGGAAATGCTAGAGCCAGCATGACATGAGGTAATTGCTTGCAATTAAAGAATATTAATATTTTCGACCTAAGGTTTTATCCGTAATGATAGTCAAAATCGCAGACGATTGACGCATTTTGACATTCCGTTTATATACTTCAGCTTTTTCGCATAGAGTAACAGGCACTCAAACAGCATGTTTGACTGTCCTCCGTGCTCAAAAAAAAATAGTGTCATGCAAATGAGGTGGTTGTTGGAACAACTCGATAGGTTGATAATCTGGAAGTGTCTTTTGTGAGGAAAAAAAAGGCAGGGTCGTTTCTGACCCTGCCCACGTATTCCGGAATAGAGGAATGTTACTTTTTCTTTCTTCTACACCGTGTACCTACAAGGCCTGCCAAGCCTGTACCGAAAAGGAGCATGGTAGCTGGCTCTGGAACTGGGTTGTTTGGTTCAATTTGTATCGAGGTGTCGATACGGAAATTAGAAGCTACAGTGTGTCTTTCAGCAAAGAAAAGATCGAAAGCATATTTTTCACCTAATGTTAAACCAAGGCTGTCAAGGTTTACACTTTTCGACATAGCACCATGCACTCCGCCAAGATCAATTACCAGTTGGTCATTAATGAAAACCCACAAGTCATCATCCCCAGTGAAAGTGAAAAATTCATTGCCCAGATAGGTGAAAGCTGAATTAATTTCATACGTGAAATGATAATTGTGTATTCTGCCCTCGTTACCAAAATATTGGCCGTCTATTGGGAAAAAAGAGTTGTTACTATAGCTATACACACCTCCGCCAATGTCATTTAGAGTAATTTCCAGATCACCACTCTGATTTATTCCTGGAGTATCGTTATACCATTGGTTGAAGGCATCGACTCCATGTGTTGTTGGATTACCTGCCAAGCCTGCATAAACAGGCTTTCCGTCTGCACCTAAAGTTGTTTGAACGATGCCGGGATCAACCCCAAGGGTGCTTTCCATGTCAGGATGACTGTCTTTAAAATCACGAATTGTCCCAGTTAAAGAGATAGTATCTGCTTGACTAACTCCAAATAAACCCACGACAAAGAGTCCTGTTGCGAGGCCTGCAGAAAAAATCTTTTTCATTTTCCTTCTCCCCATTTTCAAGAAACTAAAAGAAAAACTATTACATTAACGTACCTTGTGTGTAGGCGGAAATCTTTATGCAAAATTCACGCCGCGACGACATTCAACATAGTAAGACATTGAAATGATGAATATATGAGGGCGTTTCGTCATATTCAATTTCAATCATTTTCCTGGGAAAAGGAAAGCAAGTTCACTTTAGCGGAAAAAATCCGGTTTGCAAATTGCGGAAGATCAAACTGCAATTCCTATTTTTCACTAAAAAAAAATCTTTAATACCATGTTATTACAACATATAACTGACATGACATACAAAAACATGCTTGCAAATTAATGATAGATTTAAGTGATGCCATGACAAGACGATCCTGGATTATTTTGAGTGGGAGTACTCAGTAAAACCGTAAGGACGTTTGCCTGTTTGCGCGTCAGTATCGAGCGATTCTAAATTGAAGATGTGCGCTGCAGCCCGCAAGAAAAAATGAATCAGTAGGCTGGATGATATTTGCAGAGATGCTCTGACGCTTTGTGAGGTGGAAGTGAAATGATCAGAAGGCAAAATACTGCTAAACTTCAGACAAGCCGGTCAACTGATATCATCTTTACAGAGTGGTGGGTTTGTTTCGACAAGTGTTTTGATAGTCGCCATTTTCGATTAGTTGAAACCATGGCTCAGCTTGTTGGGCAGGAAAAAGTGTAGTGTTTATCTTCCTCTTTAATACCCCTGCCCTTTTGTTCTGAGGTTTTTGCACTAGTTTGAACAGGCAAACAACTGTAAACACCTAAATTTACTAGAAGCAAACAAGTCCTGATTAGGATAGAATGGTTGGAAAACGCCGCGCCAACATGGTCTTTCCTGAGCCAGGCGGCCCCTCGAGAAGGAGATTGTGCCCTCCGCAGGCGGCGATCTCCAGCGCCCTCTTCACCTGGCGCTGGCCTCTGATGTCGTTGAAATCGACGTCGTAGGAGGTGGCGTCAGGGCGGCGCAGTTCCCTTCGCGCTACCACGCCGGGGTCGAAAGCGCCGGCGAGAAACTCCACCGTCTCGGAGAGAGATGCTACGGGAACGATATCGATTCCAGTTGGCGAAACCTCGGCCTCCTCACGGTTTTCGGCGGGGATGAGGATACCAGTGAAACCCTGTTCACGGGCGGCGAGGATCATCGGCAAGATGCCGTTGACACGACGCACCGCACCATCGAGGGACAGCTCGCCGACCACGCAGTAGCGTCCCGGGCGCTGCCGCTGCAGGATCGCGGTGGCTTCGAGGATGCCGATAGCGATGGGCAGGTCGAAGCCGGCCCCTTCCTTCTTGAGATCGGCCGGGGCAAGATTGACGGTGACTCGTTTGCTGGGAAAGGAATAGCCGCAGTTGCTGATCGCGGCCTTGACCCGGTCCTTGCTCTCGCGCACCGAGCTGTCGGGAAGGCCCACGGTGGAAAAGCTCGGCAGCCCCCCGGAAACATCGACCTCCACCTGGATGATCCAGCCATTGATGCCGATTACGGTGCAACTGGAGAGGATGGCGAGCATGGTGACAGAGGGGCGATGCGATCTCGGTGGTTAGCGGACAGAGGCAGGGTTGGCTCGGTAAAAGTTCTCCATTTCTTCGCTAAATGCACCATTTTTTTGCTGATATATGAAAAACGGCGGCAAGACCTCCACACCCCCACCGCCGTTCTTGCGATACTCGAGGAGCGCCAGTCGCGCCCGGGCCTCCCCCAGAGGATAGCTGTACACCAGGCGAAGACGCTTGAGCTCGAGGCGGTGGTTTCTCGCCGCAACGATCGCCTCACCAAGCTTCTCAGCCGGGTAGATGATGGCCACCGAACCGCGATTGCGCACCAGGAAGGCCGCTGCGGCAAAGACCTCGTCAATTCCGCCGAGCACCTGGTGACGTGCCAGTCGCTCCTCTTCGCCGGGATTGGCGCGGCCACTGCCGAGGGCGAAAAAGGGCGGGTTGCATACCGCCAGATCGAAGGACTCGGCAGCCAGTTGCTTGTCGATCCGGCGGAAATCTGCATGAAGAATAACACCTTTAGTGGCAAAACCATTCAAGGCGAGGTTTTCCGCGGCAAGACCGGCCAGGGAGGACTGTGCCTCGATGCCGACGGCCTCCTGCACCGCCGCCCCCCAACGGTAGAGGAGGGTGAGCAGCACCACCCCGCAGCCGGTGCCCAGGTCGACAAGGCGCACGCCAGAGGGGCAGCTGACGAAATGGGCGAGGAGCACCGCATCGATGGAGAAGCGGTAGCCGTGGAGGTGTTGACGCAGGCTCAGGGCGCCCTCGTAAAGGGTGTCGATACTCGTCGGCTGATGCTCGCTGTATTCTTTGGTCATGGCGTTTTCGACGGCTGGCAACGCATGCAGTGCCAAACTATGGTGGAAAGCTCACTGACCAGACAACACCGCCATCGGCAGCGATTGCTGATGTCTCACTGCCCTTCCGCGCATCTCACGGCTTCTTCGGGCAAGCCCGAACATGGTCAGCGCGGCGGTCGCAGCCGGTCCTCTGCGAGTCATGCGTGCAGACAGTCAGGGAGGGGTGGCATCGCTTGCTTCCGTGGCGCGCTGTATCCGCGCCAGTCTAGTCAAGTAAACGAAAATGGCAAAGGTTTTCAGCCAGTCGCCGCAGCTTCTTGCGGCTTTGCTTCTCCTCTGATCTTTGGGAAAAAGGGGTGACGAAGCACGGTTAAGGTATTACATTCCGCCGAAAGCGACAGCGGCCTATCTGCCTGCGCTATCTGCATGCCGGCCGCCGCCATAAGAGCCGACTCGACCCGAAGGAGAACAGGATGTTTGATATTTTCATCGATACCCACTTCGCCGGAGCCCACCACCTGCGCGACTACCCCGGAGATTGCGAAAAACCCCACGGCCATAACTGGAAGGTCAGGGTGACGGTCCGCGCCACCAGCGTCGACAGCTGCGGCATGGGCATCGACTTCAAAGTCCTGAAGCGAATCGTCAAGGAGGCCATCGACAAACTCGATCACCGCGACCTCAATACGTTGCCCTGGTTCCAGGACCAAAACCCCTCGTCAGAGCATATCGCCGCCTTCCTCTTCGATGAGCTTCGTCCCCGCCTGGCCAGCGACACCTATGCCCTCTACAGCGTCACCGTGCTCGAGACCGACACCCAGGGCCTGACCTACTACGGCGGCCTCCGCCCGCAGGAGGGATGAAACCATGTCACAAGAGCGGGAATTTCGTCTCGGCATCATCGGTCTCGGCTATGTCGGTCTGCCCCTGGCTGTGGAATTCGGCAAGCACCTCCCCACCGTCGGCTTCGACCTCAACGCCACCAGGGTAGCAGAATTGCGGCGCGGCCATGACAACACCCTCGAGGTCGGTGACGACGAGCTCGCCTCGGCCAGCCACCTCTCCTTTACCACCGAAGGCGGCGAACTCGTCCAGTGCAACGTCTACATCGTCGCCGTGCCAACGCCCATCGACGCTGCCAAACGCCCAGATTTCCGTCCCTTGCAAGGCGCCTCGCGTACGGTGGCGCAGGTGCTTTCCCCCGGTGACATCGTCATCTACGAGTCCACCGTCTATCCCGGGGCCACCGAGGAGGTGTGCGTCCCCCTGCTCGAACAGGGATCGGGCCTGACCTTCAACCGCGATTTCTTCTGCGGCTACAGCCCGGAACGGATCAACCCCGGCGACAAGGAGCACCGGCTGCCGTCGATCGTCAAGATCACCTCCGGCTCCACCCCCGAAACCGCGGCCACCGTCGACCGCCTCTACAAGACGATCATCACCGCCGGCACCTTTGCCGCCAGCAGCATCCGCGTCGCGGAGGCGGCCAAGGTCATCGAGAACACCCAGCGCGATGTCAACATCGCCCTGGTCAACGAACTCGCCCTCATTTTCGATCGTCTGGGTATCGACACCGCCGAAGTGCTGGCAGCGGCCGGCACCAAGTGGAATTTTCTCCCTTTCCGCCCCGGCCTGGTCGGCGGACACTGCATCGGCGTCGACCCATATTACCTCACCCACAAGGCCCAGGAGGTTGGCTACCATCCCGAAATGATTCTCGCCGGGCGGCGTATCAACGACCATATGGGCCACTATATCGCCTCTTCGCTGATCAAGCTGATGGTGCGCAAGGGCATTGATGTCGCCGGCAGCCGCATCCTCATCCTTGGCTTGACCTTCAAAGAAAACTGCCCCGACCTGCGCAATACCCGGGTGATCGATATCATCCGCGAATTGCAGGACTATGGGGTAACGGTCGATGTCTACGACCCCTGGGTCGATCCTGAGGAAGCGGCGCGTGAATACGGCATCAATCTGCTGCGACAACTCCCGCAGCAGGCCTACAGCGGTGTGGTGGTGGCGGTGGCCCATCATCAATTCACCGCCATGCGGGTGGAGCAGATCCGCGACTTGTGTCTCGAGAGAGCGGTTCTCTACGACGTCAAGGGCCTCTTCCCCAAGGACTTGGTGGACGGGCGACTGTAGCAGCTAACGCTCTTGCCGCCCCCTGGGGCTGTAATGGCAGAAAACGGCGGCAGCGAAACGTGGCTTTCAGCCGCAATTTCAAAAAAGCAGGTGCGTCATGGCGGATACAGTGGCGGTGGAAGAAGCGGTGGGCATGGTGCTCGCCCACGATATCACCGAGATCGTCAAGGGGGTGAAAAAAGGCGCCGCCTTCAAGAAGGGGCATATTGTCCGCACGGAAGACATCGAACACCTCAAACGCCTTGGCAAGGACCATCTCTACGTGCTTTCCCTTGGCCCCGATGAGATCCACGAGGACGAGGCGGCAATGCTTCTCGCCTCCTCGCTGGCGGGACGCGGGGTGCTCTTCGCCAACCTCCCTGAGGAGGGCAAGATCGCCATCAAGGCAGCCGTCGATGGACTGTTGCGCGTCGACAAGGAGGCCTTGAGGCAGTTCAACCTCCTTGGCGAGGTGATGTGCGCCACCCTCCACGACGCGACGCCGGTAACCGCCGGGGAGACCGTTGCCGCCACGCGGCTCATCCCCCTGGTGGGTAGCCGCTCCCTGGTGGTTGAAGCGGCGCAGATCGCCGGCAAAGGCGGCGGGGTGGTGTCGGTCGCCCCCCTGCGCCGCGCCGGCATCGGCCTGGTGATTACCGGCAACGAGGTGTTCTACGGTCGCATCAAGGACAAGTTCGAAGAGGTGTTGCGTGACAAGGCTAGGAGTCTCGGCTCGGAGGTCAGGGAAGTGCGCTTCGCTCCCGACGACAAAGAGCGCATCGCCGCAGAAATCAGGGCCTCCCTCGATGGCGGTGCCGATCTCATCATCACCAGCGGCGGCATGTCGGTGGACCCCGACGACGTCACCCGCGAGGGCATCCTCTTCGCCGGAGCCACTGAGGTGGTCTACGGTACTCCGGTGTTGCCGGGTGCGATGTTCCTCTCGGCACGCATCGGCAGTGTGCCCATCCTCGGCGTCCCCGCCTGCGGCATGTTCCACAAGATAACGGTGCTCGACCTCGTCCTGCCGAGGGTCCTCTGTGGCGAGAAGATCGACCGCAGCCTGCTCGCCGACATGGGCCACGGCGGCCTGTGCCGCAACTGTCCGACCTGCCGCTACCCCTCCTGCCATTTCGGCAAGTAGAATCGATCGCCTCAAGGGGATGCGCCCCCCCTTTGCCGGTTCATGGCTGCGCCGGGGAAGGAATTACCGGAGGTCACTGCTCAAGGCAAATGGCAGAGCCGCCACTCGTCCAACCACACGGCAGACAGACACCCTATAGAGCATCCGCCGCCAGAAGAGGGCAAGCACGAAAGCCATCCCAGGCACTCTTCACGCCTGCTGCAACACAAAACGGGCGGGTCCGGCTGGAGATCATCCAGCCGGACCCGCCCGTTTTGTCGTAATTACAGGAGCCCCTTACTGCAGGTACGAGGTTTTCAGCTTCATATCCTTGCGCGACTCGGGATCATAAATCCCTTTGGCTTCCTGTTGTTTGATCCACTCCTGACGCAAGCCGCCAAGGAAGGTCTTCTTCTCCTCGACGAGTTTGGCGAAGTCCATGCCCACCAGTTGCTGGCCCTTTTCTTTGGTGGAAAAATCCGGTGCGACATAATCGGCGGCATTGTACTTGGCAAGCACGATGCGCAGCTTGAGGCGCGCATCCTGCCCCTTGTTGATCGCTCCGGCGAGAACCCGCAGGGTCTCTTCCGGGGCATGGAAGAATGCGCCATGACCGGCGACGGCATAGTCCCAGCGCCACTGGCCGTGACGGATATCCTGCAGCGCGGCTTTCATCTCCTCGGCAGTAGCCCCCAGTTCCCAGGCCTTGGCCGCTTCGAGGTGGGCTCTGGCGAGAATGTCCATGGCCATGGCGGCGAGTTCATCCTTTCTCTTCAGCTTCTTCTCGACAGTCTCGCGGAACTCCTTCTCGGTGCCTTTGTGGCAGTTGAGGCAGGTGTTGGCGATGTTGTCCAGCGGGCTGCCAACCTTATGGCTTGAGTATTTCACCCCGCCTTCGCGAACATAGGGCATATGGCAGTCGGCACAGGCGAGCCCGTTGCGGCTGTGCACCCCGGTAACGAAGGTCTCGTAATCGGGATGCTGCGCCTTGATCATCGGCGCCTTGCTCAGCTGGTGGGTCCAGTCTGAGAAATTGTACTCGTCGTAGAAGGCTTCCATGCTCTCGGCGGAGAAGCCCTTGCTCCACGGAAAGGTCACTACCGCAGCTGTCTTCTTGGTGCCCTTGTCTTCCCACTCGGTCTTGCGGAAATAGTATTCGGCGTGACACTGCGCACAGACCAGGGAGCGCAGATCCTGATGGGTGGCATCGGCGGCCTTGAGGCTGCCTTCGGCGTCCAGGGCCCGTTTGAGGTAGTCACGGGAGATGGCCAGCTTCATGGTCTTGTTGTCGTGGCAGTCGCCGCAGCCGATGGTGTTGGCCACTTCGTCACCATACTTCGCCCACTTGCCGGTGAAATACTCGAGCTCCCCGTCTCGCTTGATCAGGCGAGGCACGTCCGGCGACTTGCAGGTCCAGCAGGCGGTGGGCAGAGGACCGCTGTTCTTGTCTACTGGGGCGGCGGTACGCAGGGTATTGATATTGTCTTCGAGGGCGTAGTAATGGCCGCGCGGCTTGTTATAATCCTTGGAGAAGGGATACCCTGCCCACATCACCACCAGTTCAGGATTCTGTTTGACGACGTCGGTGATATCGTCACTCTTTCTGGTCTGCATGTAGGTATCGTACTGCCGCGGATAGTGCTTGCCCCACTCCGAGGAACGGGTCTCGAAATCCTTGATCGCTGGCACCGCACCGATGGCCTGTTGTTCGGCCTTGTTCTCTTTGATCGACACGGTCAGCAGCGCCATGGGCACGGTGACCAGCACGCAAAGAGAGGCAACAACCAATGACTTTTTCATAGACATCCTCCCGATTGAAATCCTTACAGCGGCTTTATCGTGAAATTATTCTGGGTAGCCATGAGATTGCGCATGGTGCCATGGGGCACCCCGCGATGACACTGCCAGCAGGTGCGCCCTGTCGCCACCGGGTCTTTTCCCGGTTTTTCGTAAAGAGAGCTGTTGGCGAGCATCTGTGACACCGCTTCACGGTGGCAGGAGATGCAGTTGTCCTGAATTCTGCGTGCGGCGTCATCGCTGACGCGAAGGTTGGCGCCGTAGGTCTTGAAGGTCATGGCCACCGAGTGGTTGTAGCCGTCGCGGGCCTTGGCGAGATACTTATTGACAACCGAATCGTGGGGCAGATGGCAGTCGACGCAGGTCGCCTTGCTGCGATGGGAACTATGCAGCCAGGTCTCGTAGTGGACGTTCATGGGATGACAGGTGATGCACACCTCGGGGTCGCTCGACAGATAGGAGAGCATTTTCGATTCATGGACGAGATTGGCGAAGACGGCAATGGTCACGACAACGCAGAACATCGCAAAATATTTCATGATTCACCCCGTTATGCAGGGCAGCGCCGTCGCTGCCGGAGGCCTCTGTGGCTTGAATCCTTGGACCGACTTCCTACAAAAATGAAAGGTAGCATTAATGCAACGCTACTGACAAGTATTTTTCTGCCGACAGAACAGCCAGAAACGGCAAAAACACTAATAAAAAAAATAGCACACCTATCCTCCGCACCTGCATGCGAAACGCTCGCCGCAGCCTCGGGAGGCTGCAGCTCACCCCTGGCGAAGGAGGGTCAGGGCGCTTTGCGCCGCCAGTTGTGAGGCGCCGGGGCGCCCCAGGCGCTGCCGCACCTCGTCGAGGGAGAGGCGCATCGCCGCCATCTTTGCCCCATCCTGAAGCAGGGTAGCCACTTCGTTGGCGAGGCGGGCGGCGGTCACTTCCTTTTGCAGCAGTTCGGGAACGGCCATGCGTCCGGCGATGAGGTTGGGAAGGGAGAAGGCATCGAGGCGCACCAGCAGCTTGGCAAGAAAATAGGTCGCCGGGGAGAGACGATAGGCAACCACCATCGGCACCCCGAGGATAGCCAGTTCCAGGGTGACCGTGCCGGAGGCGGCCATGACCGCCTGGCAGGCGGCCATCATGTCGTAACGTTCCTCGCGGATGACGCGCAGGTCGAGGATTTGCCGCGCCGCAGCGAGGCCGGCGGCATCAAGATCCGCCTCCTCAATGGTTGAGGCCTGGGGCAGAAGAAAGACCGGCCGCTTTCCGAGCCGCTCCTGCAGAAGACCGGCAGCAGCGAGGAAGTCCGGCAGCAGCGAGGAGATCTCGCGTTTGCGGCTGCCGGGAAGCAAGCCGATACACAGGGCGTCACTGGCAATGCCATGCCGCAGGCAGAACTCATCGCCTCCCATGGAGGTCGCCACCGTATCGAGCAGGGGATGGCCGACATAATCGGCAACGACCCCGTGGCGACGGAAGAATTCCTCCTCGAAGGGAAGGATGACGCCGATCTTGTCGACTCGCTGGCGCAGCAGCCGTATCCGTCCCGAGCGCCAGGCCCAGACCTGGGGGCTGATATAATAGAAGACAGGAATCCCCAGGCGCTTGGCCTGCTTTGCAAGCATCAGGTTGAAGTCGGGCAGGTCGATAAGGATGAGCAGGTCGGGCGGCTCCTGTCGCAGGCGGCGGCGCAGCGCCCTCTGCGCGGCGACGATGTCGCCGAGATGGGCGAGAACCTCGAAGATGCCTACCACCGAGACTTTGGCGGCGTCGCAGAGGATCTCCATACCGCAGGCGGCCAGTTCCCTGCCGCCCATGCCGCAGGCTGTCATATCGGGGCGGAGGCTTTGCATAGCGCGCAGCAGATTGGCGCCATGGAGGTCACCGGAGGCCTCGCCGGTGACGATCATGATGCGCGGGCTCATGGGGCCCCGCCGTCCATCACCTTGCGAAAGAGTTCCAGTTGCTGCAGTTCCCTATTCTGGGCGATGACCTGCAGAGCCACCTCAAGGGCCCGTCGCCCCTCGATGCCAGAAACCGCCGGCTGGGTCCGCTGCCGCACATGGTCGATAAAGGAGATGATTTCACTCTTCAAGGCATCGCCGTCGGCGAAGCTCTGCAACGAGACCTCCTGGCGCGGCATGCCGTTTTCACGCAGCTCACGGGAGAGCTTGATGGTCATGATGCGGCGGTTGCCGAAATCGACGGTGATGTACGATCCCGGCTGGAAGATGCGCATCTTTCGGACATTGGTGCGCGAGACGCGGCTAACCGTAACGTTGGCAGTGGCGCCGTTTTCGAAGATCAGCCGGGCGTTGGCGATATCGGTGCTGCCGGTGACCACCGGCGCCCCCACGGTATGGATGGTCTTCAGCGGCGACTTGACGATGTTGAGGATGATATCGATATCGTGGATCATCAGGTCGAGGACCACGTCGACATCGACGCCACGGTTCTTGAAGGTGGCGATGCGGTTGCTCTCGATGAACACCGGGGTGGTGAGGAAGGGCTCCATCGCCTGAAGGGCCGGGTTGAAGCGCTCGAGGTGGCCGATCTGCAGGATGAGATTGCCATCCCTGGCCTTGTCGATCAGCAGATCGGCCTCTTCCAGAGTAACCGTCATCGGCTTTTCGAGCAGCACATCGATGCCGCGGTCGAGGCACTCCCCCGCCACCTGGCAGTGCAGCGAGGTGGGCACGGCGATGGACACCGCATCGATCAGGGGCAGCAGCTGATGGTAGTCGGTCAAGGCCTGGCAGCCGCACTCCTTGGCAACCTTGGCGGCTTGGCTCTCATCGGGGTCGGCGACGCCGACCATGGTCACCCCGGGGATGGCCGCATATTTGTGGGCATGAAACCTGCCCAGATAGCCGACGCCGATCACCCCAACCCTGATGTTCTTCATAGTGCCCTTCCCTAACGAATACCCTTCCCGCCCCGGTCCAACCGCCCCGCGGATGCTTCGCGTCAGCGCATGTCGGCAGTGGCTCAGATGCCCAGATATGCCTTCTGGATATCCTTGTTGTCGAGCAGCTCCTGGGCCTTGCCGGTGAGGGTGATCCTCCCGTTCTCCATGACATAGCCACGATCGGCGATGTGCAGGGCCTGGTTGGCGTTCTGCTCGACGAGAAAGATGGTGGTGTTGTTCTCGCGGTTGATCTGTCTGATAATCTCGAAGATCTGACGAATGACCAGCGGCGCCAGCCCCATGGACGGCTCGTCGAGGAGCAGCACTCGCGGCCTGGCCATCAGGGCGCGCGACATGGCGAGCATCTGCTGCTCGCCGCCGCTGAGGTTGCCGCCATCCTGATTGCGCCGCTCGGCAAGGATCGGAAAAAGCGAGAAGACATAGTCGATGTCCTTCTTCACCTCGGCCTTGTCGCGGCGCAGGAAAGCCCCCATGTCAAGATTTTCCTTGACGGTCAGCTGCGGGAAGATATGCCGCCCTTCCGGCACCTGGCAGATTCCCAGCCTGACGATCTCCTCCGGAGGCAGGGCCTGGATCTCCCGCCCTTCGAAGAGTATTCGCCCGGCACGACAGGGGACGACGCCGCAGATGGTCATCAGGGTGGTGCTTTTGCCGGCGCCGTTGGCACCGATGAGCGTGATGATCTCCCCCCGGCCGATCTCAACCGAGACATCCTTGATGGCCAGCTTGTTGCCGTACCCGGATTGTATGTTCTCTACGCTAAGCATCGACTTCCTCCCCGAGATAGGCCTTGATGACCGCAGGGTTTTCCCGGATCTCGCGGGGCGTGCCCTGAGCGATCTTCCTGCCGTAGTCCATGACGAAGATGCGGTCGGAGAGGCTCATGACGAGTTTCATGTCGTGTTCGATGAGGAGGATGGCCTGGCCTTCGCGGGAGATCTTTTTGATCAGGCCTTCGAGTTCGATGGTCTCCTGGGGGTTCATCCCTGCCGCCGGCTCGTCGAGAAGCAGCAGCAGCGGCTCGGTGGCCAGTGCCCTGGCGATTTCCAGCCGCCGCTGCGCACCATAAGAGAGGTTTTCGGCGAACTCGTCGCAGTGTTCTGCCAGACCAACCTTTTCCAGCATGGCGTAGCTGGTCTCAAGGATGTCCTGCTCCTCGCGCCGTGTGCGGGGATCGCGGAGGATGGCGCCGAGGATGAAGGCCTTGGTGCGGCAGTGGCGGCCGATCATGACGTTCTCGAGTACAGTCATCTTCGAGAACAGCCTGATATTCTGGAAGGTGCGGGCCAGGCCGCGCTCGGTCACCTTGTTGGGCTTGAGACCGTTGAGTGAGACCTTCTTGCCGCCTGGCGGAGTCAGCCAGACATTGCCCTCGGTCGGCGTGTAGATGCCGGTGATGCAGTTGAAAAAGGTCGTCTTGCCGGCGCCGTTAGGCCCGATAAGGGCGACGATCTCACCGCTGGCGACATCGAGGTCGAGGGCGTTGAGGGCGCGGATGCCGCCAAAGTCCATAGTCAATCCGCTCACTTCGAGTATCGGTTGCGAAGTCATGAGGCTTGTGCGTCGTTGGGGGTTTTCTTGTAGACGTAAGTGCGGCGGATGTTGGCGATCAAACCTTGCGGGCGGAAGATCATCATGCAGACGAGGATGGCGCCAAAGGCGAGCATGCGGTATTGCGACAGGCCGCGCAGGTACTCGGGCATGAGGATGAGGATGAGCGCCCCGAGGATGACCCCGACGATGGAGCCCATGCCGCCAAGGACAACGATGGCGAGAATGATCGCCGACTCCATGAAGGTGAAACTGGCAGGGTTGACGAAGGTCGTCTTGCCGGCGAAGACCACCCCCATGAGGCCGGCCCAGAAGGCCCCGAGGGAAAAGGCCACCAGCTTGGTTCGGTGCTTGTCGATGCCCATGGCCTGGCAGGCGATCTCATCCTCGCGCAGGGCGATCCACGCCCGGCCGAGACGCGAGTTCTGCAGCCGGTTGACGACGAAGATGGTGAAAATGACGAAGAGGACCATGAGGTAGTAGTTGAAGACGATAGAGCCGTGCAGATCGAGCTCCATGCCGAACAAGGAAGGCCTGGCAATATTGGAGATACCGCTCGGCCCCTTGGAAAACTCGCCCCAGTTCTCGAGTACGAGACGGATGATCTCGCCGAAGCCAAGGGTGACGATGGCCAGGTAGTCACCGCGCAGGCGCAGCACCGGAAAACCGAGGAGGATGCCAAAGCAGGCGGCGAGGAGGCCACCTACCGGCAGGATGGTCCAGAAACCGAGCCCGAAGTGGTGGTTGAGCAGGGCGTAGGTATAGGCGCCAACGGCATAGAAGGCGACAAAGCCGAGATCGAGCAGTCCGGCGAGACCGACAACGATATTCAGCCCCAATCCGAGCACCACGTACATCAGGGCGGTGGTCATGACATTGGTCTGATAGGAGGAGAGCAACTGCGGGAAGGCGATGGCGGCCACGGCGAGCACCACGAAGAGCATGGCCCGCCTGCGGGGGTTGTCGAGGAGGCGATGGATTACCGAGGAGCCGGCCTCTTTCTGTGTCGAGGCGGGTTTTGATCGACCTCGGCGCTTGATGAAGAACTGCACCAGCGTATAAATGATGAAGGTGCCGACCGCCATGTAGAGGGCGTTCATCCACCGCCAGGTGACGGTGCGGGCGATAGGATCGACCTTGATGACCATCACCGGGAAGGTGAGGAAGACGAACCACAGGGAGATCAAAACCCCCTTTTTCAGTTCCTGAAAAACTGCCATAGTCGTTTATACCTTCTGATTGGTCGCCTTGCCGAGCAGGCCGGAAGGTTTGAAGATGAGGATCAGCACCAGCAGGGAGAAGGCGAAGACGTCCTCGTAATCGCTGGACACGTACCCGGTGGCAAAACTCTCGGTGAGACCGAGGATCATGCTGCCCAACACCGCCCCTGGCACTGATCCGATGCCGCCGAGAACTGCAGCGGTGAAGGCCTTGATGCCGGCCAGAAAGCCGATATAGAAGTTGATCTGGCCGATATGGGAGGCGATCAGCAGACCGCCGATGGCGGCGAGGCTCGAGCCGATGATGAAGGTCATCGAGATGACGCGGTTGACGTTGATGCCCACCAGAGTGGCCATGGTGCGGTCCTGCGAGGTAGCCCGCATCGCCTTACCGATCATGCTGAACTTGATGATGAGGGTGAGAATGACCATCACCACCACCGTGGTCACCAGGATGACAAGATCGGTGGAGCCGATGATATGGGCGATGGGCTCCATGAAGGGAAAGTCGCGGATCAGCCGGGGAAAGGGCAGAAAGTCGCTGGTCTGGGCGAGCAGCACGTAATTCTGCAGGAAGATCGACATGCCGATGGCGCTGATCAGCGGCGAAAGTCGCGGGGCATGACGAAGGGGCTTGTAGGCGATCTTCTCGATGGTATAGCCATAGGAGGCCGCCCAGACGACGGCCGCCACCCCGGCGATGATGACGATGGCCAACAGCGGAAAGCCGTAGATGGACAGCACCGTGGCAACGATGAAGGCGGTGAAGGCGCCGATCATGTAGATCTCGCCATGGGCGAAATTGATCAGCCCGATGATGCCGTACACCATGGTGTAGCCGAGGGCGATGAGGGCATAGATGGAGCCCCGTGTCAGCCCGCTGAAGAGCAGTTCGATGAAATAGTCCATGCGGATCAAAAAAAATCTGATGCAGGCACACACCGGCCTGCATCAGATATCAGAGATTGAAGTGCTCGCTTACTTGGCGACGACGTACTTGCCTTTCTCGACCACGTACATGGAGAAGCCGACGCCGATGGCGTCACCCTTCTGGTCGAAGCTGATCTTGCCCACCGGGGTGTCGACCTTCTCCGACTGCAGGACCTTCTTGAGGTCTTCCAGTTTGGTGGAGCCGCCAGCCTTCTCGACGGCGTTGAGCATCACCATGGTAGCGGCGTAGGCATTTTCGAAGAACATGCCGGGATCGCTGTTGAAGGCCTTCTTGTGGGCTTCCTTGGCGGCCTTGGCCAGCGGGTTGTCGGCGTTGTCCTGGGGACCGGCGGCGTAGACGCCCTCGGCATCCTCGCCAGCGACCTTGATGAAGGCATCGCCGTTAACGCCGTCGTCAGAGACGAACTTGGCGCCGACGCGCTTTTTCTTCATAATAGAGACGATCTTCGAGGCCTCGGGGTGGTAGCCGCCATAGATGACCGTGTCGGCATCCGATTCCTTGATCTTCTGTACGATGGCTGAATAGTCCATGGCGCCGGGGGTGATGCCCTCGAAGAGCACGACCTGGGCTTTGCCGCCCTTCTCCACTTCCGCCTTGGCCGCCTCGGCGAGAGGCTTGCCGTAATCGCCTTTGTCATGGATGACGGCGATCTTCTTGGCGCCAAGCTTGTTGACGGCAAAGTCGACCATCGCCGGGGACTGCATGGCGTTGGGGGCGATGGTGCGGAAGAAATTGGGGTAGTTGCCGCTGGCGGTCAGCTCGTCGCTGGTGGCGGAGGGGGACATGGCGAGGATGCCGGCGTTCTTGTAGATCGGCATGGCGGCGATGGTGGCGCCGGAGCAGATGCCGCCGAGGACGATCTGGGCCCCGCTGGAAACCAGCTTGGTGGCGCTGTTGGTGGCCACTTCCGGCTTGCAGACGTCGTCTTCCTTGAGGATCTCGATCTTCTTGCCGGCGATGCCGCCCTTGGCGTTATATTGGTCGATGACCAATTGCGCCGCGGCCACGGTGGGCAGGCCGTAGGGAGCGAGGTCGCCGGTATGGGGTCCGACAATACCGAATTTGATGGTGTCAGCACCATAGCTGAGGGCCGGGGCCGACAGGGCGAGCATGACACAGGCGGCTGCCGAAAAGAATCTTCCACTTGCGGTAAACTTCATTTTTTCCTCCCTTTTCAAGTTGATGATTGCACTGCTTGATACCATGGGATGCACGCGGATGCCGTGTGAAACGGCGAGCAAATCCTTTGGAGAGTTGATATTAGTCTGTTAAGTTTTATTTTGCAAAATCTAAAGTGAATGAAGTTTTATTTTGCAAAATCACCACAAAACCCCGAATCCCCGAATTCTCTTAGGGTTTCTGAGACATGACCTGCCTTCGTCACCTCTTTCTCCTCGGCCGCCCGCTGGGGCCGCTCTACAACCTCGCCATGCGTCTGCGCGCAGCGCTCTACTCGGCAGATGTCCTCACCCGCCACCGCCTGCCGGTACCGGTACTTTCGGTAGGCAACCTGGTGCTGGGCGGCAGCGGCAAGACGCCGATGGTACGCCACCTGACGGAACTCCTCCTTGCCATGGGCCTTCGCCCGGCCATCGTCAGCCGCGGCTACGGGGGAACGATCAAGGAGCAGGCGGCGGTCGTCTCCGACGGCCGTACCCTGCTCCTCTCGCCGCAGCAGGGTGGCGATGAACCGGCGATGCTCTCCCAAACCCTGCCAGGAGTGCCGGTGGTCATCGGCCGGCGCCGTGTCCACCCCTGCCGCCTGGCCATCGACAGGCTGCATGCCACCGTGCTGATCCTCGACGACGGTTTCCAGCATCTGGCGGTGCGGCGCGACCTCGACCTGGTGCTCTTCGACGCCTCGACCCTGGCCGGCGACGGCCGCGTCTTCCCGGGCGGCATCCTGCGCGAGCCTTTCTCCGCCCTCTGCCGCGCCGACGCCGTCGTCTTGACCGGCGTCACCACGAGAAACCGTGACGGCGCCGAAGATTTCGCCGCCCTCGTCCGCCAGCGGCACCCCGCCCTGCCGGTGTTCTTCGTCTCTCTGGCCGCGCCGTCGCTGCGCCTCTCAAATGACGCCGCCCACCAAGCTGGCCCCTGCTTCGCCTTTTGCGGCATCGCCAACCCTGACCGGTTCAGCGATACCATCCGCTCCATGGGACTGATCCCCCGCGGCACGCTCAACCTGCCCGATCATGTCCACTACAGCACCGAACTGCTCAGCGAAATCTGTGCCCGAGCAACCGCCTGCGGGGCAACCTGGCTGTTGACCACCGCCAAAGACGCCGTCAAACTGCAGGCCCTGTCCTGCCGCCTGCCCCTGGGGGTGATCGACATAACGCTGGCTTCGTCGCCGCAATTCGACCTTTTCCTGCGTCAGCGTCTGCAGGACATCCTTGGTGCCACGCAGTAACGACGACGTCGTCACGCAAAAAACACCACACTCTGCCTTCTACAGTGTCAGTTTTCCCACAAAGAGCAGCCGCCTCACCTGGTCGGCAAACAGCTCCATCCCGTAAAAAACGCCGTTCGCCGAGGAAGAAGGTCATAATCTCTTCAGTCGGAACGGATCTTGCGAACGAGAGAACACTCTCTCTTCGCAAGGAAAACACATGGCGTATTCACTCCATCCGTACCAGTACACCCTGGCCAGTCGGATCAGCTGCCAAGGAATCGGCCTGCACTCCGGAAAAGCGGTTCATCTCACCATTTCCCCCCTGCCGGCGGACAGCGGCCTCGTCTTCTACCGCAGGGACATTCCCGGCAGTACCCCGCTGCCGGCGCACATGAACCATGTGATCGACACGCGCCTGGCCACCACTCTCGGTATCGGGCAGGTGCGCGTCGCCACCGTCGAACATCTTCTCGCCGCACTCCACGGGCATGGCATTGACAACGCCCGCATCGAGGTTGACGGTCCAGAAGTGCCGATCATGGACGGCAGCGCCAGGCCCTTCCTGCATCTTCTCGAAAATGCCGGCCGCCGCAGGCAGCACCGCCTGCGCCGCATCCTGCGCATCACCCGGCCAATCAGCTATCACGATGGCCAGGTGCGGCTGACCATCCTTCCCCATGAAGGTCTCAAGCTGACCGGCGAAATCGACTTCGACGACTGCCTCATCGGTCGGCAGTCCTACAGCTTCGAGTACAGCCCGGAGAACTTCGCCAGTGAACTCGCCGCGGCACGAACCTTCGGCTACGTCGAGCAGGTGGAGGAACTCTGGGACAAGGGTCTGGCCCAGGGCTCTTCACTGGCCAATGTCGTTGCCATTCACTGGGACCGCCACAGGGTGCTCAACGAGGACGGCCTACGCTACAGCGACGAGTTCGTGCGCCACAAGGTGCTCGACCTCCTTGGCGACCTCACCCTCCTCGGCTGTCGCCTCCACGGTCACGTTCACGCCCGCAGGGCGGGCCATACCCAGCACCTCGGCCTGCTGCGAGCCATCCTCATGTCGCCAGGTTGCTGGCAAGTGGTCGAACCGCCTCAGCACGAATGGGCACATCCATGGCAAACGGTTGCGGTTCCTTGGCTGGAGCCGGGCGAAACCCTTTCACACCCGACCATCCCGGGCGAAGAGTTCACTCTCCGATAATCTTCACCAGCACCCTTTTCTGGCGCCTGCCGTCGAATTCGCCGTAAAAGATCTGTTCCCAGGTGCCGAAGTGCAGCTTGCCGGCGGTGACCGCGACCACTACCTCGCGCCCCATGACCTGGCGCTTGAGGTGGGCGTCGGCATTGTCTTCATAGCCGTTATGAGCGTATTGGGTGGTGGGCGCATGGGGGGCCAGCTTCTCCAGCCAGCGTTCAAAGTCGCGGTGCAGTCCGGATTCATCGTCGTTGATGAAGACCGAGGCGGTGATATGCATGGCATTGGCTAAACAAATCTTGTTGCGACGACATGTCATCGGAATCTATCTGTAATAAATCCATAATTTCGAACTTCGAAATTGGCAAATTTCCATCAATTTTAGCATTGATTATCCCATTCGCCTCATACAAAAGGTTGCCCTGTTCATCCTTTGTAAGATAAACCCCTGCTCTTTTTCCGTCGAAATCAACACCGGAAAATATTAACTCGGACAGCCTACGCTTATCCTCCCAAGTCATCTTCAGATAATGCTCTGCCCTGCCATAAGTGTTTTTCGCTGCTTTTAAGATGACTTTTTTAACCCATTCACTTCTTTGTTTAATTTCTTTTGGTGATAGTGTGTTCCGTATCTTTTCTTTATTCACCCCAATAAGTTTATCTATCTTAGATTCCTGCTGTTTCAATGAATTCATTTTTTCTTTAATATCATCACTATTGATATCTCCTCTTGCGATAGCATTTATCAAGTTCGACTTTTGATTGGCTATAGCTCTTAATTCCTTGTTAAGAATTTTCTGCTCATCAAGTAATTTATTATGATCTCCGAATTTTTCAGATGACGATTTTACTGCTTGTTCGATTCGCGGCGCATCTCCACACAATGCAAATAATTTGACAAATACTGCTTCCTCAACAATATCAGCTGAAACGTATATCCCTCCATTCTTACATTCTTTTTTACGTTTTCTTGCATGCCGATAATACCTTCGTCCACTATGATTGGTTTGTCCAAACATGGCATAACCGCATTCACCACAAAAAATCATTCTGCTGAAAAGGTACTTATTTTTAATGAAACCATGTTCAAATGTCTTGTTACTTTCAGATTTTTGCCAAATAGCGTCGATAGTTTTTTGTGACAATAATGAAGGAATTTCAAGTGTAACAGTTTCAGAAATATTCAATCGTTTGTTATTGAAATCTATTACCCATTCTGTTCCTGATCTATTCTTTAGAATATTCCACAGACTGGAATGGTTCATGCCCAGTGTATCGGCGATTTCACTCATAGATTTGCCCTGAAGGTACTGCTCAGCTGCCCAAACTATTTTCTTTTGGCCATCTGGATCAACACTCCATTGTTTTGATTTTTTATCGAAAATTCGGCCAAATGGAAGTTTGCCTATACTTGGTATATTATTTTTCGCTCTTGCTATTCTACTTATTAGGCTTTTTCTTGTTTGTTCCAAGGCAACGTACTCGTTCATTTCCGTACTCATGCCGATAAATAATGATGCCTGCGGAAGAAAAAGGTTATATTCTGTTGTCCCACAAAAAAATCGAACTCCATTTTCTTTCAGGATACTCAGTCCTTCTTTACTTAGCCGGTTGTCCCTGGACCACCTAGAAGGGTCGTATACGATTACAGCGTCGAATAAATCTTTTTTCGCATCTGAAAGTAATTGGTTGAACATTTGCCTCTCAAAATCCGGTGTTGCATGCTCTTGCCCAGAATATTTCCAGCAATGATCAGGAACGTACCCACCTTTAATTGTTTCAATTGCCTTTAAGATTGCTTCTTTCTGTGTATCTAAAGATGAACCCTGCTCTTCCTGCTTTTCTGTGCTGACCCTTATCAAAGGCGCAAATCGAATTGTTTCCACCATATCTTTTCTATTCCCCAATAATTTTAACCAAAACACGTTTTTTCCTGCGTCCATCAAACTCGCCATAAAAAATTTGCTCCCACGTACCGAAATCAAGTTTGCCTTCTGTTATGGCAACAATAACTTCTCGTCCCATAATCTGACGTTTCATATGTGCGTCTGCGTTGTCCTCATAGCCATTGTGCTTATACTGTTCGACAGGTGCATGTGGTGCTAACTTTTCTAGCCAAACATCGAAGTCGTGATGCAGGCCAGATTCGTCGTCGTTGATAAAAACTGAAGCAGTTATGTGCATCGCGTTACAAAGCAATAAGCCATCAGTTACGCCACTCTCACGTAAGCACTTTTCAATATCTTGGGTGATATTAATAAATCCTCTTCTTGTAGGTGCCTCAAACCAAAGCTCTTTTCTGTAGCTTTTCATAACTTTCCTCAGAAAATAATATTTTTTAAGGTAATGCAGATAAAATATGGTTATTTTATCTGTCTTGCAGTTTGGAACTGGATAAAATTATCCTGCTCAATATTATCAATCACTTTTCAGCTTTTTTTTGAACTAATGCAACACCGAAAAAGATATCATTCGGTTCGTGTAACAAGACTACCATAATTGAAATTTTCAAAACTGCGTATATTGTTGAAAAATAGTAGAATATAATAAAGGTTTATTCTGTAAATTCATAACAGACAACCCAGTGTATACATCCAGCATGAAAACAGCAGCAGAAGTGATTGTCGTTGATTTTATAGCTGGTTGATGGCAGGCACTATTTTTATGGAATTGCAATTGCTGACTGCTCTTGAATAACGTAACAATTTCTCTCACATCAAGGGCAATCATTAACGGTTGACACGTTATAATATTGACAATTTCATGGCTCGTCTATCTGTCAATGGGCTGAAGTCTTTTTTATCCGCATGTACTCCTTCCTGCAGGTAGTAACATACCCCCTAAGAAATTGACTGATAAATTCTTCTTTAATATCTACAGCATTACTGAATTTCCCTGGTAAAAATTTATCCTGCTCAAATTTTATAGTTGGTTGAAAATTCTCATCAATGTAATCGCAGATTTCATCAGCTATCTCAAAAAATGTAAAATATTTCCATTGCCAGTATGCGTCTTTAAATTTTGATTCCATGAACACCTCATTCAATTTAGAAACACTGTACCCTTTTTCATAAAGTACACTAACTTTTTTAAGCATTGAAGAAACCAAAAAACCTTCCTTCATATGCCGTATAGCATAAATACAGCCTTCTTCATAACAAGCTCTTGCAGACCCATAGTCTGCTTCATCAAAAATCTGATGATTGCCAGACAAGTGTCCATATACGGGATGGTTTTTCAGTGGGTTTTTTACTTTTTTCATCGTTTTTCTCCTGTGAATAATTACTTACCGAAATTTACTTCATGCTCCTGTGTGAAGACTACAATCTTACTATTATCCTCAAGCTCCATCTCCTTTTTGAAATTTATGAAATTTAATGAAATACTAGCTTATACCTAAATTCCCTGACAGAACATCAGGTGTTTACTGGTATTTTCTTCTTCACAGCCTATGTCAGCATGACACACAATCAACTGCTTGGTACTATCCATTGACTGAAAATACCGTTTATGGTTGAAGGTAATAGTATGTTCATTTCTGATATCCTTCAACACCGCAATCTGCGAAGGTACAGAGTACTTTTTCTTCCTTTTGTCGGCACCCACTACAGTACTGCGAATATCAGCTACCAACTTATGATAATGAAGGTTGAAATCAGGTGTACCCGATTCGGTAATACCCTTTTTCTTCAATATCGCTATAACAATATTCTTAATGCCAGTTTCTGAAAAATCTTCCAGAATATCAATGAAGTCGAACAGCTGAAATTGCAGTGGGTTCAAGGGTAAAGAATTGAAGGTAATGTTGTGTTTCAATAAAAAAGACCGGTTAAGTTGAAATTCCATCCGGTAAAAGGTATTACCGTGCTCTCTCTTGATATAACATCGAATACCTTTGCTACCTTGCCTGATATCGCCCCTGCAACCGGTATACAAAGTAGATTCTATCTGGTTACAGGCGTCAGAACGTGAATATCGTAGAAAACAATGATGTTCTATGAATTCTTGTATATCCTGAAGATCGTCTTCATCATTAGCAAAAAAATCAAAGGTAGCTTCAACCTGTTGAACTGTAGGTGAATTTCTTCCTTTATAATTATTACCATAAATCCATGATAGAACAGACTTCAGGTATTTCTGTATATTATGATCAGGGTCGTATAACGATAAATATAATCTGCTGTACTTATTTTCTGTTCCTGGCTCGTATAATTTGCCTTTAATGGTAAGTCGGTTGTCACGGTTAAGGTACTTTTTATACCAGTAACCTTCTTCATCATCATTGTATTCATTGGTTAAGGTACAGGTAGTGCCAATCCTTGCCAGCAATTGCTCAGCATGTACGATAGGTATGCTAATGCTGATTCGGTCTATTGTTGTTTTTATCATGAATAAGATAAGTCGTAGTGTTGTCATGTAATTTCATTCCATTGTCTGTAGTATTGCTCTTCAGTGTTTGTGTTCAGGTTAATTGTCGTTGATTGGTGAATATAAAATTTCAATGATTTAAGTCTGATAACTTATAAAATGTTTAAATACCCTGACATTATTATACGCACCGCCCATCAGTAATTCCGTTTCACCGTGTGTTTGCCGATTCTCCTTTTTCGCTTTCCTCGTTTCATTGAACTTTGGTTGAACATCATATGTCGCCTACAGGCGTATCGTTCCTCTGCATATAACATACGTTTATTTTGGCAAATCTTAAAAAAATCTGCTTTTTTATAAGAAATATTTAAGTTCTCGCAGGTCGTCCCACTTGATAAGATACTGAAAACATATAGTATTCTCTATTTGAAAAAAAATTACTGGCAGGTGTTAAAAGTTATAACTTTTACTGGTGTGCCACCAGCAGGTAGTGGCACAGTGTCGAAGGTAGCAGATTAATTGCTCCACATTCCTTTGATTTCCTTTTGAATGTCCTCCTGCAAGATGTGTACGTAGATATCCGTTACTGTTGGGCTTTCATGCCCCAGTTGCCGTTGCACTATCCTGATATCCTTACATGTTCGATATAACTGCACCGCATATGAATGACGAAGTGCATGAACACTTTTTCCGTTTTCATACAAACCCAACAATTTTAGGTATTTCTTAATCAATAGCTGCACTCCCTGATTTTTCATTACCCCGCGCTGCCCTAAAATAAGGTGCTCATCATCACCCATCGGTTCACATCGTTGCGCTTTCCACTGAAGGTACTGCTTCAAGTGCAACTTCAGGCTTAGCGGTATTTCAACAACCCGTCGCTTGCCGCCCTTGCCATTTCGAACAATAAGGCTGCTCTTGCCGTATGAAATTTGTATATCACCCACTCTCAAGTCCGCCACCTCAGCACAGCGCAATCCCGTTGCCGTCAAAATATCCGTCACAACCCAATCTCTGACACCTGTGCAATTCTGGCGTTGAAGGGCTACTTCTGCCTGATTTCTGACAGTTCTCCTCAATGCCTGTATTTCAGATTTCCTGAAATATTTTATTCTTTCATATTCAGGCTGGTAAGCCGGTGTTCTCTTTGATGTGCTTTTCTTATTGGTAGATTTCCTGATAGGCAAGTCGATAATTTTGGCTGAAGCATTCATTCGGTTTTCTCCTAGTTTTGGTCAACTCTTTGCAGTTTGAAAACAAATTCGTTGTCATCAGCAACCAGTTGATGATAGTTTGCAAGTACCTGATTTTTCAAACTGCAAATAAAAGTAGGTAGACTATATGCAGTTTGAGCGTCATAAAAAAATAGGGCAACCAGTAACGTTGCCCCACTTATGATTTCAGCTGATTTTTCCTGAACTTCTCTATTCTTCGTAAATTGCTCCCAGCCATCTTGTTGCCTTGTTTTTCTGCCTTTTCAAAAAGGCTGACAGCTTTTTCAAAATTGCCATTCAACAGCAGTAAGCCAGCGCAGTCATTCATCGCCTGTGCTTTACCCTGGTTTGCCATTTCTTCTAAAAGTATGAAGCATTCGTCTTTGATAAATGGCGCTTTTCTTGTCATTGAAGTTCGTCTTTGGCATTATTCAACAGTCCGATATTATTTATTTTTTAACTACTTTAAGGCAAGAAAACAACCAGAAATCATAGGTATTGCAGATGCTTATAAATGAAGTGCTGCTACTGGACGGTGCGACATACATTAAAAACAGGAAAATCCGTTTTTCGCGGTTCGTAATACTACCGTAGGATAGCCTGAAAATTCTTACTCCCTTGCTTGAAATAGTTGCAGTACTGAAGGTTGAAATACTGCTTCTTTCAGCTAAAGAAACCGGCTGTTACTCCCAACAGCATTTCTTGCTCATCACTTCAGCTTATCTATGAAGCAGCAGAATATCTGCGCGCCATTTTTTACTTTGTTAAAATGTATTGTTGCTTGTCAGAAACCCGCCGGTTTCAGAATTGGTGGTTTCAGTAGAATTCCTTTGGTTTTGAAACAGAAAATTTCAGCTGTTGTTTTAGAAGCCGGTTTTCAGGTTACTCCCAAGGTTTAAGTTGAAAACCGTTTACAAAAAACCGCTAGAAGAAAGCCGTAGATTAACGGACGTCATATTTTCAATGGCAGGTAAGTAGTCTTTGTCGGATACAGGCAAAATAACGGCAAATCGCGATTTCCTGTTTGTGCAGTTATGAACACAAAAGCCGCAGCAGAACGATATTACAATATAAATTCACGCTGTAACATCGCAGGTATAAAACATTCTCTAAAGGGTAAATGAAGCAGTTCGAAGCTGCAACAAATTCATAGGAATGTCGATATGCCAGCAGACACATTGTCCAAAGAAGAACGTAAGCAAATCAAGAAATTATGGAAAGATGCCAATGAAAACAATGGCGCCGAAGCACAGTTTGAAATTGGCTGGCGTTACCAAATCGGCAACGGCACCATCAAGGACTTCAAAAAAAGCCTTTACTGGTGCGAACGTGCAGCCAGCCAAAATGATAGAAGATGTCTTTGCGAATTGGGCTACAAATATTGGGTTGGTGATTTCGTCGACAAGGACATAGAAAAAGCTGTAGAATTTTTCATGCAAGCTGGCATTCTTGGCGACGACAAAGCAATCTTCAACCTTGCTACAATCTACAGTGAAGGGCTTGGTGTAGAAAAGAATGAAAGCAAAGCAATTGCCTACTACAGAAGGGCTGCAGAACTTGGCAGCAGTGCAGCTGCTGGCGACTTGGGCATTATGCTTTTGCAGGATGATAATGCAGACAATTATGAAGAAGCCTTAAAGTTGATTTCAGGTGCAGCCGAACAAGGGCATTCCGTTTCAATGTTCAACCTTGGCGTCCTTTTCTATCACGGCATTGACGACGTTCTTGATCAGGATTTAGAAACCGCCCGGCGCTGGCTGCAAAAGGCTGCCGATTGCGGCGACAGCCAAGCACAGGATTACCTTAGTGAATTGATTGGTTGATATTATTGTTACGCTGCAATTCAAAATTTGTCCATATTTCTATGGACATATCATAAGTAGCTAATTATAGGTAATTAATTTAGCAACCAATGCGGCTATAATAAGACTTACCAAAAAAAGTCAAATTTTTTTTCTTATTACAACAGCTATCTGTTTTTAGTTTTGATATGAATTCAGCAAGTTGCTATCAAGAAATAGCCATAGGTATAATGCTAAGTAAGATTTATATGGTGTAACGTCATTGGTATCAACTGATATTCCACGCAATTCAAGTATCGACAATACTTTATTGATACTGCCATCTTTTGTTGGAAAAATATTTTCCTTTCCAAAGTAAAATATTCCAAGCATTGACGCAGACCACTCTGAAATTCCCCAATGTTTGCTTGCTGTTTCAAACAGCTCCGCCTCTGAAAGATTTCGCCAGTTCTCAACTTCTTCTTTATTTTCAGAATAGTAGGTTGCAAATTGCCGTATTGTCTTGACCTTACGCCCACTGATCCCACATGCGCGCAAATCATTTTCAGACAGAAAAGCGAACTCCATGATATCATTATTTATTGCTAAATTTGTTGCTTTCGATATAATCGTTTTGGCTGCCTTGCGTGACAGCATTTGACCAATGACAATCTGCGAAATAGCAGTCAACACAGTAACAGGCTTTGGTACTAGTGGTTCGACTAAATCCACTTGCACCAAAAGGTCACAAAGCCCAGGTATGCGTTCTGCTATATATTTTTTAATAAATTCTGCACTTACATTTTGGCGTAGCATCATAATGAATAATAAATCCTATCTTAGTTCTATAGATGATCCAAATACAATAATAACAGCTATTCCTAGCGGTACTACATTTCCAGAACTTTTAGAAGATAAGCTTGAAAAATACACCCCTTACATAGAAGAATTTCGCGATATAGTTCTTAAATCAGACTCTTCGGCTCAGGTCCTAAAATATATACGTAACACTACGGTTTCTATGGATAAAGATAAGCGGATGTCATTTCTGAAAATATTTAGACGTTGTGTTTCTCTTGTCTGTGATACAGAAGCCACTAAAAAGATTCAGAAAATTTCAACGGATGTTTTCATAGATAACTATGGGCACACCTTTAAATCCATTAAAAGGTTAAAAGAACAATTTGACCATTTAACCCCTTCTCAATACGCTGCACTCTCAGTTCTGCTTGGTGAATACGACAATCGTGGCGAACAAGGTTATGTACTAACAGATATGTTTTTTACTTGGTTTGAAGATACATATCCCGAATTCACTATTGAAGGTCCAAGGGGCGCAGGCAAAGATATCCAACTTAATTCAATTTTAGAAGGTTTTATTGACGAATATCCTTGTGATTTCATTATTAGAAATAAAAGCGATAAAAATCAGATAGTTGCCGTAGGCTTTGCAAGATATGACTCTACTCGCGGTGGTGCACAATCAGATGATCGAACTGGGGGTAATGCAGACAAAGTTTCTAAGGCTAATAAATATTACGAAAAGTCTGGTAAAAAATTCAAAATAATCTTTTTGTCAGACGGTCCTGGCCTCTCACATAAAGGGAACCTTGAAAATTGAAACGTTCGTCCTCGAGCAAGAAAGTTGAGCAAAAC
>CALGIJ010000036.1 GCA_937915545.1 uncultured Desulfobacterales bacterium | reverse complement strand
TTTTGAGGCAGGAGCGGAATCGGCCATTCTTATGCCTACTGGCCGTAAACACAAGCATTCGTTCAACGATAATAATGAACTAAGTGGTGACAATAAAAAAATCTGGTCTTGTACGTTGCAAAGCCATGGGTGAAAAACCTTAAAACAACAATGAATAAAAGTGGTTGCTAATAATGGGGAATTTCGCGGATAATTTTCACGAGTGGAGCCGATGCCTCGGTAAAAAGGCCCCTGGCAAAGGAGATGGGCATTTACCTTTGTTTGCCAATCGAGTATCATCGCTCGCGAACTGAAACCATATCTTCCGGGTGCCGGCCGTTCTTAACGTACGGCGGTGAAAAGGGAATACGGTGTAAAACCGTAACGTTGGGCCAGCGCTGTAAGCGGTGACGATGACTGTGTGATGACCACTGTTCCTGTTCGAGGAACGGGAAGGTGCAGTCGGAGGATGACCCGCGAGTCAGAAGACCTGCCCGGGGGAACAAAGACTTTCTTGTCCGTATAAGTCCGTGTCGCGGGGCGTACCCCGTGGCGCGGACTTTTTTATTGCCCGCACGACAGGAATTACCGGCATGGAGGAACAGCAGCGATGAAAACCCAGCTTGAATTGGCGAAGGAAGGAACGGTGACGGAGAGTATGGCGATCGTGGCGAAAGATGAAGGTTTTTCCCCTGAAGAGATACGGTGCGGGGTAGCTGCCGGCCATATCGTCATCCCATGCAATCCGCACCGTGGGAATCAGAGGGTTTGTGGGATAGGCAAGGGATTGCGGACCAAGGTCAATGCCTCCATAGGTACTTCTTCCGACATCTCCGACGTCGCGCTGGAAATACGCAAGGCGCGAATTGCCGAGGAAGAGGGGGCGGATACTTTGATGGAACTGTCAACAGGAGGAGATCTTGATGCCGTTCGCCGGGCTGTGCTTGAACACTGTTCGCTGCCGGTCGGTAATGTGCCTTTGTATCAGGCCTTTGCCGAGGCCGCGAGAAAATATCGGAACCCTAATAAACTCGATGCGGAATATCTTTTTGACCTGATTGAACGCCAGCTCGCGGACGGCCTGTCCTTCATGGCCATTCATTGCGGCATCAACCGTTTTTCCATCGAGCGTCTTCGCAAACAGGGGTTTCGCTATGGAGGCCTGGTTTCCAAGGGCGGCACCTTCATGGTCTCGTGGATGGAGTATAACCACTGCGAAAATCCTCTCTACGAGCAATTCGACCGGGTCTGCGCCCTGATGAAGAAGTATGACGCGGTGCTGTCACTTGGCAACGGTATCCGCGCTGGCGCGATTCACGACAGCCATGACCGGGCGCAGATGGCCGAAATGATCATCAACTGCGAGCTCGCCGAACTGGGGCGGGAGATGGGGTGCCAGATGATGGTGGAAGGCCCGGGCCATGTGCCGCTCGACGAGATCGCCGGCAACATCATGCTGGAAAAGCGGATGAGCGGTGGCGCCCCCTATTATGTGCTGGGCCCCTTGCCCGCCGACTCGGGAGCAGGGTACGATCATATCACCGCCGCGATCGGTGCGGCACAGTCGGCATGGCATGGAGCGGATCTCATCTGCTATATCACCCCGGCTGAGCACTTGGCCCTGCCCAACGAAAACGATGTCCGGGAAGGGGTGCGCGCGACTCGCTTGGCTGCCCGGATCGGCGATATCGCCAAATACCCAGAACGGAGAGAGCTGGAAAAACAGGTCGCTTTGGCCCGCAGGGACAGCGACTTCGAGGAATATTTCAGGTTATCGATGTTCCCCGAAAAGATGCGCCAGGTGCGCGACAGCCGTAAGCCGGAAAACCAGGCAACATGCACCATGTGCGGCGATTTCTGCGCCATGGAACGGGGGTTCTCGCTTTTCAGGGATGATATCAGCGGGGACAAGTGTCGCCATAAGACGACGGCCGGCTGACCCGGAGCGGCAGGGCTGGCTGGCTGATCGGACGGCATTTGTCCAGCCCTGAGTTCTGTCTTTTCACCAGGGTACGTCGTTCGGCATTGCCGAAGGATCTGACGTACCCTGGTGGTGGTCTTGTCAGCCAGGCTTAGAACTTGAGGGACAGCCGAACGCCTGCTTCCATGATGTTCTCCTCACCGGTCGCGTCACCGGATATCAGGTAGGCGACAATGGCTTCCGCCATCAGGTTGTCATAGAGGCTATACCCGATCTTGCCATCGATCTCCCAGCCGAGTTCCTTGTCCCCGGCGGTGTTGTCCTCAGCCAGGGCAGCATACCACAGGTCGGCGTCGATCTGCATTTTATCGATTGGCTTGAGGGTGACGCCGGCATTGGCGGCCCAGACATTGCTGATGCCATCCCCGGGCGAGCCGTTGGAGACGTAGTCGTCAAAAACGCCAAGTCCCATGATTTCCGCCCAGTAGTAGGAGCGTCCTGGGGCCGGGGTGAAGGCGGTGTTCTCGCTGGCATCATCGCCGTCGTCGCCGCTGGCATAGAAAAATTGACCGTGAACCAGGCCGGCGTCGACACCGACGGCACCGAGATAGGCTTTGTTGTCTATATCGTCGATCTGGCCGCCGTTATAGATCGCGGTTCCCCATACGGCGACATCACCGAACTTGAGATCGGCATCGGCGCCGAGATACCAGTTCTTGCTATCCTGCACCAGCTCACTGTCGTTGATGATGTGATAGACGAAGAAGGGGGTGAAGGTCATTGCGTCATTGACCTTGACCGCAGCCATAGCAGCGAGAAGGTTCTGGTTCTGATTGGAGGCGGTGGCAACGTCCCAGCCGGCGACGTCATTGTCATCGAGAACCATCCAGACCAGAGGCACGGTGACGTTGCCGAACTTGCCGGTCAGCCTGATGCCGGAGGCATCGTCATCGAAGATAAAGCCTCGGGAAATGGTAAAATCCTGGATACCGATGCGGGCGTTAAGCATCGCGCCAACGTTGAAATCGGCGTAGGTATTCTTGATCCGGAAGTTGCCCTTGCCGTCGGCGCCGAAGTCGCCGCCAGCGCCAAGCCCGGCAGCGGCAGCGTTCTTGTTGGTGGTGTCGCCCCATCCAGAGTTGAATTCGAATTTGTTGACGAATTTGAAGTTTTCGCTGAATTTGGCGGTATAGAAAATTTGGGTGCGTTGATCGACATAGAAAACGCTGTCGCTGTCCGTACCGTCGAAATTGTCCATATAGAGAAAGCGACTCCGCCAATACCCGCCAAACTCATTCTCGAGGGCGGCGGAAGCGGTGGTCGCTGCCATCCCGATAAGCATCAGACCCGCAGCCGCTGCATAACATTTCTTCATACTTTTCTCCTTTGAGGAATTGTTGCCCCCACATGAGGGCGAATAAGGGGATGTACTACAATAGAAGCCGGCGTAAAGTGAGCCACTGACTCTCCTTACGCCGGCCTTAACATCGGATCTCTGACAGAGAGGAGGCCTTATCTGCCAATTTCAGTGGCCTCCCCAGATAACATTCCCCGAGTGGTCGATGAACATTCGACTCATGGCATCGGTAATTACCCTAAACGCGAATCCCAACGCAGTGTGAGCCTCGGAACCCTTTTTCAGGAAACGTCCAAAGCGGGCTCCCACCAGCAACGTAAGGGTGGTCTGAGGTCGCCCCAATTTTGATGCCAACGTAGCTGTTTCACTCTAATCTTGCAATATTTTCTCATCGAACAGTACCACTGTGTATCATGTCTTCCGGCTGTCTTCTCCACCTCGGATTCGCCCTCTATCCGTCACTCGGCCCATTTTTTCGATCGGAAGGCACTGCGTCGCGACGAATCATGCCCCTGACTATCAAAAAAATGCCTGTTGTCGGCTGGGCGAGGGCCAAATTCATCCCACTGAGGGGAATTCAAAAAAAATAGAGGGTCGTCTTTGATCGATGCCCAAATGAGAATCTGGCTTGCACACTCTTGGCTCGTTCGACGAGGAGAGAGCAGGCTGCGCATCGCTTGATCGTTTGGGGCAGTGTCGTGAAGATGGCTGGTTGATCCTTCTTTCTCCCTCCATCTGCCGAGCATGAGAGCTCCCTGACTTCGCCAAGCGTAGTAAACTTCAGGCGCAGGTCAACCCATAACATCGAAGCGAGACTCAGCAAGGTTCACCGAAACGCTTGCGACAGGTCAAGCAGGGACCTTGGGGGCGGCCGGCGACCAGGTCGTGGCGGAAGGCCCTGTATTGCGGGTCATGCCAGATGGCAAGCGGCTGTTCCTCGCTGATGTTGCTGAAGACCCGGCGGCGTGGGTCACCCGGCAGCGCCGGGGCATTGGTGAAGACACAGGGCGACACCGCGCCATCGGCGGCGATAAAGAGCGAGTGGCCGATGTTTTCGAGGCAGCCATGGCCTTCCCCCTGTGCATGGGGGAAGTGGTAGTGGAGCTGACCGCCGAGCCGCTCGACCTGAGCGGCGGTTTGGGCCAGGAGGGCCGTCGTTCGCTCGAGCTGGATGGGGTCGGCTGTGGCGAAGGTCTCTTCCCCCAACGCGGGATCGGGCAGGTAGTCGAGGGTCGAGACCACGGCTGCGGTAATACCGAGGTCGGCCATCAGCTTTGGTAGTCCGGCCAGGGCCTCGACCTCTTGCGGGAAGAGCAGGTAGGCGAGATGCAGCTGCGGCTCGCATGTACCCCGGCGGCGCTTTATCTCGGCCAGGGTGGATATGGCCTGGCAGGTCCGCGTGAAAGGAACACCTCGTCGCCGCGCATTGCTGGCCTCGTCCGTGCCGGACAGGGAGAAAGCGACCACATCGAGTCCGGCATCGACGATAGCCTCCGCCTGGCTCTCGCTCATGCCGAGACCGCAGGTGGTGGTCGATACCCGGCACCCGGCGTCCCTGGCCATTCGCGCCATGGCGAAAAAGTGGGGGTTGAGGAAGGGCTCGCCCCAGCCCTGGAGGTGCGCCCGCTGGGCGCAGGCGAAAAGAGGTGCCAGGCGAGCAAACACCGCCATGCTCATATCCATGCCCGTGCCGGTCCCGGGCAGGGAGCGCGGGCAGTAGCGGCAGTGTCCGGGGCAGCGCGAGCTGACCTCGACTTGCAGGCAATCCAATCGCGGCTTGCCGCCGAGCACTGCCGCCCGCGCCTTCTGCCACCAGCCGGCAGCTCTTCCTTGGTTGCCCGCCTGCCTGCGTTCCATGCCTTCTCCTCAACCTTGCAGAGTGGGCAGGCTCAGCGGCCCGCCCTCGCCAATTTTGCTCGTCACAACGACGAGGCCACTTTCTCCGCTCATCCCATCATGGAAGTTGTGTGCGTCAAGTTCTGCAAATTCATCCATGGCATGTAGCTCGTGGATTA
>CALGIJ010000035.1 GCA_937915545.1 uncultured Desulfobacterales bacterium | reverse complement strand
ATAATCGACGTTTCTAGCTATGGAGACGATAGGGTGAAGGTGGTGGGGTCGATAACCGGTGAAGTTCGGTAGGTTCGATCACGGAGAGAAGCGAGACCGGGATTGGTTTCCCGATTCGTCGGCGGAGACTCTTTGGTGTCATCAGGGGCGCTGGGCGGAGGTATAAATCCTCTCTTCCCTGCCATTGAGAAAGAAAAAGGCTGGTAACAAGGTTTTACAATGAACCTTTGCCAGCCTTTTTTACCGTCACGGGCACTCGAAGACGGTGGATCGCTTCTTTGTAACCTTCTCCATCACTTTGCTCTTCTCGGGAGGCGACGAAAAAGAAAAAGGCAGAATCAATTGAATGACTCTGCCTTCGGTTACGCATCATTTTGGGAGAAGGTCCATCAGCAGGTTTTCTTTCTCCTGCGTGCTGCAGCGAGGCCTGCAAGGCCGGTGCCGAAGAGGAGCATGGTGGCTGGTTCCGGAACCGGGTCTGTCCTTTCGACTCTGACACTATCAAGAAGGAGTCCCTGGTTATCTCGTCCTAAACCTTCGAAGCTTAGCTCATACGAGCCAGCTGTTGCCACAGTGAATGCCCCAACCGTAGGAAATGTCGAGTAAAATGAGGTGAATGGCGTGGATTGGCCTGCCGTCAGGGTGGTATTGATAAAACTCCCCAGGCTGATGGTCATAGAATCGTAGCCATTGTTCCTCAGGTTTCCGGCAAATTTAAAATCAAGCAGGTAGTTTCCGGCATCCAGATAGAACGAAGTCGTAATTTTACCAGCATTGTTTGTGGAGCCATCCATATCAAGATAGAGGCCATTGCCAGGTTGGAAATCAAAATACCCATTGCCTATAAGATCGACGGTGCCATCACTGACAGTCCATTTGGAGAACCCAGTATAGTTTAGAGCGCCCAATCCCCCGTGTTCATTATCGAAATTATCTTCGAAATAAATGGGACCAGCGTAGGCAGTGCTCGTTAAAAATACTACACAGCCACAGATCAAAGATGCTGTTTTCATTTTGTCTTTTCTCCCAGTTGGAAAGTTGTGGTCAAGCCCCGCACTGCGGCTGCCAAGCAAAAAAAATGCCAACCTAACTCAATGGAGAGATGCTTTTGTTAAAACATATCATTCCAGCTTCTTGTCGTGCAGTTGTTCAAGGTTGACAGAGTCACAATATCATTGTTTTCCGGATATTCGGACGAAAATGTCGCCAACCTGGAAATGCGCATGGTCACGCGATGATGGCCGACACTGGCCGCCTGTTTGACCTGCTGCAGCGCTTAGAGTCAAGAGCGACCCCTACTTTCTACCAGTTCTCGTACAGGCCATGCGTTCCTCGATGACGCGCTCTTCCTCGGCACGCAAGGCCGCCTGCTCTTCGGCGGTCAAGGTTCGCCCTCGATACTTCGCTTGGAGTTCATCTGCATGGCGGTTGCTCTCGGCAATGCACTCATCCAGCTTAGCGGTATTGGCCGGGCGAGAAGCCGCCCTGGTGGATCGGACGCAATCCTCATGCCGCTGGGACGCCGTGGCAAGTGCGGCATGCAGGTTCTTGGACCAGGCGAGATATGCTTGCTGATCGTTCTTTGATGGGGCTTGGCTGGAAAACTCTCGCGTGATGCGATGTTGCTCCGCCTCGGCCATGGCGTCGCATTTGTCCTTGGCGTTGGCTGTAAGTGGGAGGAGGATGGCGAGAAACACTACAACTAATCGATTTTTCATGACGACCTTTGTTAAATGATTGTCTTATGGTTAGACGCCGTTAGGCCAACATTAGATCGGGATTCTGGCAATTATTCGGTTGAGATCAGATCAATTACCAATCAGTTCCCCGCCTTCGACAAGGTTGATCGCCTGCGAAACCACTGAGGTACGGCATGTCGGCTTTTCCTGACAGGACGACACTTCTATAAGGCTTCCATCAGTTTCAACGTGTCACCAAGCGTACTTGCAGCTTCATGCCGCAGGCCTCCGCGTATTTGCGGAGCGTCGCGATGGATGGAGAGTGTTTGTTGCCCGCTATCCCGGCGAGCATGCGTGACAATACAGATGGTTTGGTGCCCATACGTCTTGCGATTTCCGCTTGCGATAAGCCTGAGATCTCGCGAGCCTTCAAGAGTTCATCGAGCAAGGTGAATTCCGGCGCAAGGCGATCGTATTCCTCCTTAACCTCTGGGTCAGAAAGAAGCTTTTTCTTAAAATATTCATGGCGTAACATGGTTCACCTCTTTCATGCGACGTCTGGCCATCGCAAGTTCTGCGTTTGGCGTCCGGTTGGTCTTGATGACAAAACTCTGTAGCATGACAGTTCGGTGCCCAATGGCTGTGCAGTAAAAAACTCTCGCTATGCCCTCCGCACCCATGATCCGCAAGTCAAACAAGCCGCCCGTCATGGCTCGGTTATGCGGTATGCCCAAATCGGGACCAAAGATTATCATTCCATCGGTGAGTATAAGATATCGTGATAGCGAGGTTTTCGGTAAAGCGGCAATTTCGCCCTGTACCTTGTCGCTATAGTAATCGATTTCGTATCCCACGCCAGAACGTTGACAATTATGATAACGTTTGTCTAATTCTTCCCCTTACAGTTCTCCGGCGAAGTCTGCTGCACTTCTCACTTCACAAAAAACGAGACATGGATTGGTGCCCCGATGAATCGACGAGCAATCTTTGGTGGGGAAAATCTCTGTTCCTCAATCATCCTCTCCTCAGCTGTGTCGAGAAATGGATGGGGAAAACTTCCCGGCGAGCTTGAACAGCTCAAATCCTAGGATGCTCGAAGCGCCTGCAGCGGCGCAGAGTACGATCTCCAGCCCATCGACCTGCTGGAAGAGAAAGACCTGGGTGAGAAATGGGACTTCCAGGACCAGGGCCAGGAAAAGTATCGCACTGCCGACCACCCATTTCACCGTGGGATTGGGGCTGGCCAGGATCTGAAAGATATTTCTGCTCCATGATCGGTTGGAGAGGATCACGGCGATATTGGCAGCAATCAGGGTAATGAAGGAGAAGGCCCTGACCTCCTTCTCGGCGTATCCGGAAGATAAGCCAAACCCATATACCGCCAGGACGACGAGCAGGACGCCCACCCCTTGCATGCAGCTGAGGAAAATTTTGCGTGTTCCGAAAAACGGCTCATCCATGCTTGCCGGAGGCCTGGACATCACCGTCGCTTCCGCTTGTTCTGCCTCGAAAATGATGGAGCAGGCGGGGTCGATGATCAGCTCCAGGAAGACAATATGCACCGGCCAGAGAATCAGCGGCAGATCGGCGAAAAATACGGGAATCAGGGAGAGGCCGGCAATGGGGACGTGGATGGCGAAGATGTAGCCAAGGGCTTTCTGAAGATTGTCGCAGATGCGCCGGCCCATCTTGATGGCGCCGACTATCGAGGCGAAATTGTCATCCATCAATACCAGCGACGAAGCCTCCCTTGCCACGTCGGTGCCCTTTTCGCCCATGGCGATGCCGATATGGGCGGCCTTCAGCGCCGGGGCATCGTTGACCCCATCCCCGGTCATGGCGACGATCTCGCGGTTTTTCTTGAGAGCGTTGACGATTTTCAGTTTCTGTTCTGGAACGACCCGCGCAAAGACATTTACCTGGCGAATTTTCTCGGCCAGCTCCTCCTCGGAAATGTCGTGCAGTTCCTGGCCGGAAATGCAGGTGTCGCAGTTGGGCAGGCCGATTTCCCGGGCGATGTTCATTGCCGTAACCGGATAATCTCCGGTGATCATGATGACCCGTACTCCAGCGCGGAGACATTCGGCGACTGCCTCGGGGACATTGGGCCGAATAGGGTCGGACAGCCCGATGAGGCCGACAAAGCGAAAGGCAAAATCATGCTGAATCTCTGGCAGGTCGGAGGTGCCGACGCTGGCCTTGCCGACGCCGAGAACCCGCAGCCCTTTTCCGGCAAGGTGTTCGACGGCCTTGGCCCACTCGTGCTGTTGCCCTGCGTCGAGGTGGCAGAGATCGAAAATTGCTTCCGGGGCCCCTTTTACAGCGATGATCTTTTCGTCTGTCCCGGTCTGTTTGAAGACCCGCGACATGGCGAGCAGCTCGCGGGAGAGCGGGTATTCCTTCAACATCTCCCAGTCTCTGTGGATATGCTCGGTTCCGGCCAGGTGTCGCTCGCTGAGCCTCAGGATGGCTCTCTCCATGGGATCGAAGGGGTTGGTTTGGCTGGAGAGAATGCCGTATTCGATAATCTCGTGGAAGTTCTCGGGAAAGTCGCCGCTGGCGGCCAGGGAGAAAAACTCGGCCCCGTTGTAGAGCCAGGTTGCTGTCATTTCGTTCTGGGTCAGGGTTCCGGTCTTGTCGGAGCAGAGCACCGTGGCCGAGCCGAGGGCTTCGATCGCCGCCGGCCTCCTGGTCAGGACGCTCTTCTTTGCCATGCGCCAGGCGCCGAGGGCAAGAAACACCGCCAGCACCACGGGAAACTCTTCCGGCAGCAAGGCCATGGCGAGCGTCAGGCCGGCGAGAAAGCCTTTCAGCATATCCCCGCGTGAAAGGGTATAGAGGGCGACCACCAGCAGGCAGAGGAGGGTGCCGATTATGGCGAGCCGCCTGATCAGTGTCCCCATTTCCCGTTTCATCTTCATGTCTTCGGCAGGCACGACTTCCAGTGCCTTGCCGATCTTGCCTATCTCGGTGTTTATGCCGGTGGCGGTAACCCAGGCCATGCCATTGCCCTGGACCACCAGGGTGCCGGAATAGACAAAAGGCAGGTCGTCGCCACCTGGCTGGACCTTCCCCTGCTGGTTGTCCCAATCGATCTTGCGCACGGGAACCGACTCTCCAGTCAGCAGCGACTCATCGACGAGCAGGCTGATGGAGGAGAGAACTGTAGCGTCGGCAGGAACTCGATCCCCCTCCTGGAGGATGATGATGTCGTCGGGCACCACTTCCCGGCCGGCGATTCTCCGTTCCCTGCCGTCGCGGAGGACGAGCGCTCTCGGGCTGGCCAGGTCCCGCAAGGCATCGAGCGCCTTTTCGGTCTTTCTCTCCTGGTAAAATTCTATACCCATGATGACGAAGACAAACCCCAGTAGCAGTAGCCCTTCCAGCAGGTCGCCGAGCAGCAGGTAGAGTACCCCGCAGCTCACCAGGAGCAGGAACATGGGTTCCCGGACCACGCCTAGAGCGATCGCCCAGAGGTTCCTCGGTTTGGAGGAAGGCAGCTCATTGTAGCCGTGGTGTAGCAGGTTCTTTTGCGCTTCGCTCTCGCTCAAGCCCTTTGGAAATTGATGTTCTATGTTCATCGTTCTTGTTTTCAGTAAAAAAAAGAGCCGCGCTACGGCCCGTGAGAGCGGGCGGCAGCGCGGCTTCCGATGTGGCCGGTGATCTCTTTCGCCTGCGCTCAGTACCGGTAACGGATCGAGATACGGATATCAGATGCCGACTCGACATAGGGCATCATATCCATCATACCATCGGGGTTGCCGGTCTGCCCGAAGAAGGTGTCGCTGCCGGCATAGTTGTAATCCATGTAGACGTAGCGGATCTCCCCGGAGAGGATCTTCTTGACGATGGGGAAGGTGTAGTAGGCCTCGTAGGCGTGGCCTCTGGTGGCGAGCTTCGATCCGGCCAGGGTGTCTTCGCCGTAGGTGAAGCTGCGCCAGTACTTGCTGCCGTAGTTGTATTCGAGGCCGATGCGGTCCTCGGCAAAGAAACCCGGCATGTTGATCCCTGTATATATTGAGTAGCCGGTTTCGTTGTCGGTGCTGCCGAGCATGCCTTCGCCGCCGAAGCCAAAGCCGCTGGCCATGGCTGTCGAGCCGTTCAGGGTATTGACCGTGGTGTTGGTAGGGTCAGTGCGGTTGCCGGCAAAGGAGACGAAGAAGATGGAATCGTCGAGGAAGTCGTTGACGCTGTTGCCAATGCCGTTGACCTGCAGCGACAGCGCAACCCCGCTCATATCGCCGACGTCATGAAAGCCGTTGGGCGACATGGTGTAGGTGCCCGACATCGCCGAAGGGTCGCTCATGTTGATGTCGAGGCCCATGCCCATCATGTTCCAGCCCTGGAAGATATTGCCCATCACCTTGTACTGCCCGTTGTCGTAGAACTGCATCAACAGGCCGACCAGATCCATGTCGGGGTTCTGGCCGTCATCGCCATAGGGGGCGTTGAAATTATACTGATTGCTCATCGAGTACATGCCGAGGGTGTTGGAAAAACCTCTGCCCAGGCAGAGCTTGGCATAGAGGCCGGAGATGGAGGTCACCTTCTCCAGGTCGGCCTTGAAGCTGCCGCCGTCGAACTCCATGTTGATGTTATGGCCAATGGGCGATGAGGGGTAGGGATTGTCCTCACGCAGGTTGGTGGTGAAGCCGTCCACCGAAGGACGGCGGCCAAGGCTGGCGGTGTAAGGGACGGGGCCCATATTGCCCATATAGAGGAAGTAGGCCTCGCGGAGTCGCAGTACCGCGTCATGCTGCGGTTTCTGGGTGGCATACCAGTCGAAGTCCTGGAACATGCTGGTCATGTTCATATTGTCCTGGCCAAAGACGGTATAGACGCCCAAGGCGCCATGAAAGACCAGATTATCGGTGGGTTGCGCCGACATACCGAGGATCAGCTTGTTGGTCCACAGGGCATTGTCGCTGTCGCTCTCCCCGGCGGGGGCGAACATGCCGTAGCCATAGGCCGCGGGGATCGCCATGTTATAGGTGCCGGTAGGCAGCATGCCCGACCCCATGCTGTGGTCGACTCTCTCGTAGGCGGTGCGGAAGTCGATGTTCCACTTGATGTTGTCGTTGGCATCATGGGTCTTGACCTCGGTGATCTGCCGCTGGAGGTCCTCGATGGGCTTCTTCTTTTGCTCGCTCTCGAGATCGGCGACCTGTTTCTTAAGCTCGTCGAGCTTCTTCTGCACTGCTTCGAGCTCGCTGATGCGCTGTTTCAGCTGATCGAGTTGTGCCTGGACATTATCTGCCGCCCATGTGCTCCCTCCCCCGCCCATGGCGACCAACCCGACTCCGACGCACAACGGCACAAGGAATTTTCTCATACGCCCTCCCTTTCGTGTTTTTACGTTGTACCATCCTGCGGCCCGACAGCCCTTCGGGGTTCACCCCAGGAACGGCGCCTCAGCAATACAAGAAATGATACCATACCTAGATGGGAATGTATCGCACGTCTTTGAGCAAATGCAAATAATGGCGCGGACAGAACTCAGGGCAACGGCGGAAGCAACTCTCCCCAAGCCAAGGCTGCCGTCTTGAAAAAGCGTTCGAGGAAGGGGCGCAGCTGGTCGATGACGGCGTTGCGGTCGACGCCACTCCGGCGCAGCGCGGTCAGCGGGGTGGAGCCCTGCGACTTGGCGAGCTTGCCGCCGTCCGGGGCGTAGAGCAGCTCGTGATGGAAGACCTCCGCGCCGAGGAAGGAGGCGTAGTAGAGCTCTTCGGCGAGGTATTTCTGGGCGGCGGTGGAGGTGAAGAGGTCTTCGCCGCGGAAGATATGGGTGACGCCACTGGTTTCGTCCTCGACCAGGCTGACCAGCTGGTAGGCGGGGGTGTCGTCGCGGGTCCACAGGACGAAGTCGCCCATGGCCCGGAAAAGGTCGAAGGCCTCGCCGTCCACCAGCACCGGTCGGTCGACGAGGATGCGCCTTGCCGTTCCACCCTTGGCGAACGGCAAGCCCTTGTTGCGGCAGGTGCCGCCGTAGATGGTCGAGCCGAAGGTGGCGCGGATGAGGCTGCGGCTGCAGTCGCAGTTATAGGCCCGGGTCAGCCCGGCCATGGCCGCCCGGTACATCTCCGTCCTGGCGCACTGCGAGTGGCGGGCGTAGAAATCGTCCGGCCCGGTTGGCCCTTCGTCCCAGTCTATGCCCAGCCACTCCAGGGTGCGGAAGATATCCTCGACATACTGCGGCCGCGCCCGGGTGCTGTCGGCGTCGTCGATGCGCAGGATCAGGTGCCCGCGGCGGCTGCGCACAAAGCTCCAGGTAATGAGGAAGTTGAGGGCGTTGCCGAGGTGGAGGTAGCCGCTGGGCGTCGGCGCCAGGCGCGAGATCACCGCGCCGGGCATGGGGGACTGGTCCGGCATTGCGTTATATCGGCCACGACATGGCGCCGTGGCGGCGAGACCATCTCCCCGTCGGCACAAAGGCTTCACGCCCTTGGGCCCGGGAGAGGGAACGGTCGTCTGTCCTCGTCACGCCGAGGCTCATTGCCGTTCCTGGCGGGAGGCGCAGGCGATGCATAGGGGCGCGGCCGGATCGGTCTCCAGGCGGCGCAGGGCGATCTCCTCTTCGCAGGCGACGCACAGGCCGTATTCGCCATTCTGCATGCGGGTGAGGGCACCACGGATGCGCTGCAGCTGGATGTCGCGCCGGCGCTGCTGCTCGAGGGTCATGGCCTGCATCTGCATGGCGTCGATACGCGACAGGCGGCCGATGACCGCCTGGTCGAGGTCTTCCGGCCTCGTCGAGAGGCGGGCGGTCTCCTTGATGGCCTGGATCTCCTGCTGCTGCTCTTCCAGCATCCTGCGAAAACGTTCAAGCTGTTCCGGGGTCACATCTTCTCTCCTCGTTAAGGGTCGTGCCAATCGCGCTGGTGCGGCTGGCGCTGCCATGGCCCAAAAAGAAATGACCATGGCAGCCTGCACCCCCCCTGCGGGGAAGGAACCGGCCATGGTCAGGGCAGAGTGTATCGCATCGTTGCCGGAAGGAAAAGGGATATCGGGTCGGAGAACCATTTTACGGGGTGAAGGCGAGAAAAAACGCCACCACCAGGGATGAAAGAGGCCTGTATTGGCACCCTTTCCAGCCAGCGGCGAGGAAAAACGCCTTTTCTCCCGCGGCGAAAATTTGCTATAAATGAACGATTCATTCATGCAATGCCTGTCTCGACAATCGATCAAGTCAGCATGCCCGTTTTCGCCGGGCCGCCAAGCGGGGAGAGATCATGAGCGAAGATGTACCACGGGGCTGTCATCTTTCTGAGAATGAGGCCGGACTGCGGCAGCTGCTCCTCGCCGGCTCCGAGGCTATCTATACCATGAGCGCCGACTGGAGCGAACTGCAGCAGCTCGAAGGCTGGGGGTCGCCGTTCGCCGCGACCCTGCCACGGACAAACTGGCTGGAAGACTTCATTCTCGAGGAAGACAGGGCGATGTTGTGTGACGCCGTCGGCGAGGCCATCAACAACAAGGCCCCCTTTACGATGAACCATCGTGTGCGGAGATCTGATGGCAGCGTGGCCTGGATCTCTTCCCGGGCCGTCCCGGTGCTCGATGCCCAGGGCAATATCCTGCGCTGGCTGGGCGCCGTCGCCGATATCACCGCGCACCGCCAGGCGACGGAGCAGGCCGCCGGCAGCCGCCGCACGCTGGAGCTGTTCATCCGCTACGCCCCATCGGCCATAGCCATGTTCGACCGCGACATGCGCTATCTCAGCGTCAGCAGGAGGTATCTCGAGGACTACGGAATAGCCGACCAGGAGGTCATCGGCAGGTCGCACTACGAGGTCTTTCCCGACATCCCCGAACGGTGGAGGGAGATTCACCGGCGCTGCCTGACCGGGGCGGTGGAGCGCTGCGACAATGATCCCTTCGTGAGAAGCGACGGCAAGGTCGACTACGTGCGCTGGGAGATCCAACCCTGGTACGACCAGCCGGGAGCCGTCGGCGGCATCATCCTCTTTTCCGATGTCGTCACCTCCCTGGTGGAGGCGACTGAGCAGCTGCGACAGAGCGAAGAGAAGTTTCGCGATATCTTCGTCAAGCACACCGCGGTCAAGCTCATCGTCGACCCGGATGACGGCCGCATCCTCGACGCCAATGAAGCGGCGGCGCGATTCTACGGCTGGCCGGTGGAACGGCTCCGCGAGATGCGCATCGCCGATATCAACACCCTGTCCCCGGAGCGGATTCGCCAGGAGATGGACAAGGCGGTCAGCCAGAAACGCATCTATTTCGAGTTCAACCACCGCATCGCCGATGGCACGGTCAAGGATGTCGCGGTCTACACTAGCAGCATCGATATCCGCGGCAAACTCTGCCTGCACTCCATCATCCACGATATCTCCAGCCAGAAGCGCATCGAAGAGGAAAAGAAGGTCCTCGCCAGTCAGCTGCAGCAGGCGCAGAAGATGGAGGCCATCGGCACCCTGGCCGGGGGCATCGCCCACGATTTCAACAATATCCTCAGCGCCATCATCGGCT
>CALGIJ010000034.1 GCA_937915545.1 uncultured Desulfobacterales bacterium | reverse complement strand
TCGGCTCGACGCAACTCAAGGATTCCGAGGTCAAGGGCGCAGTGGTCAATGTCGGCAATACCTATGCATCGGCCAACGTGGCCATTGGCAAGGACAATACCGCCAACCTTGGCTCGACGCAGCTCAAGGACTCCAAGGTCCAGGGAGCGGTGGTCAATGTCGGCAATACCGCCGCATCGGCTAACGTGGCAATTGGCCAGAACACCACCGCCAATCTCGGTTCGACCGAGATCAAAGGCTCGACTGTCAAAGGTGCGGTAGTCAATGTCGGTAACACGGCTGGCGCGGCCAACGTGGCGATTGGCAAAGACAGCACCGCCAATATGGGTTCGACGCAGCTCAAGGGCTCGGATGTCAAAGGCGCTGTTGTCAATGTCGGCAACACTGCTGGTGCGGCCAACGTGGCCATCGGCCAGAACGCTACCGCTAACATGGGTTCGACGCAGTTGAAGGATTCGACCGTCAAAGGTGCGGTAGTCAATGTTGGCAACACGGCCGGCGCAGCGAACGTGGCGATTGGCAAGGACAGCACCGCCAATATGGGTTCGACGCAGCTCAAGGGCTCGGACATCAAGGGCGCAGTGGTCAATGTCGGCAATACCGCTGGCGCTGCCAACGTGGCCATTGGCCAGAACGCCAACGCCAATATGGGCTCCACGCAAATCAAAGACTCGAGCGTCAAGGGAGCGGTGGTCAATGTCGGTAATACCGCTGGTGCGGCCAACGTGGCTATCGGCAAGGACAGCAGCGCCAATATGGGTTCGACGCAGATCAAGGGCTCGGATGTCAAAGGAGCCGTGGTCAATGTCGGCAACACCGCCGGCGCCGCCAACGTGGCCATCGGTAAAGGAACCAGTGCCAATATGAGCTCGGTGCAGATCGCCAACAGCTCGGTCAAAGGCGCTGTGGTCAACCAGGCCAATGTCGGTGCTGCCGCCAACGTGGCCATCGGCAAAAACAGCGATGCCAACCTCGGCGCGATTCAGATAAAAAACAGCTCGCTGAAGGGTGCAGCCGTCAACCAGGCCAACGTCGGCGCTGCGGCCAACGTGGCCATAGGCAGCAACAGTAATGCCAATATGGGCGCCATCCAGGTCAAGGATGGTTCGGTCAAGGGTGGGCTGGTCAATCAGGCCAATATCGGCGCCGCCGCAAACGTGGCTCTGGGCAGGAATGCCAGCGCCAACATGGGATCGATTCAGGTGAAGGATTCCACTGTCGGCGGTGGGCTGGTCAACTCTGGTACTGTAGGGTTGTCGGCCAACGTCGCCATTGGTTCCGGATCAACCTCCAATAGCGCCTCGATCAGTTCCGACTGATTGGTGCAGGTATGAACATCCTGGTGGGGATTGGGCCCGCCAGGAACACAAAGCCCGGCGGGGAGATCATCCCCACCGGGCTTTGCTTGTTCTGCAATGCCTGGGTGAGCAGGCTGGGTTACGAGGACGTGCGGATGCTGTTCGTCGGCGAGAATGACTCCTGTTCAGTGGTACACAGGAGGCACCTGCTCGAGACTGCCATAAAGGTAGAGGTCATCGACCCAGGAATTGGTCTTGCCTTTGGTGATGATGAAAGACAGGGGCTCCCTGCCATCGAAAGGTTTGCAGGATGTGGTTACGGCACCGCTTTTATTGATCGGGGTAGCCTGTTGCAGCACTTCCCACCCTTGTTCAAAATCGTCGTTCATATTAACTCTCCCCAGAGTAAAAGTGATCAGATGTGAGGTCACTATAGAGAATCGGCTGGAGCGGGTAAATGGGGAGGAATACGTAATCTGAACTAGGTATATATACCGATGTTTCAATAAAATCTGGTGTTATTTCGATTTGTTGTAAGCTCGGCGGCAATTCTTGGCGAAAAATTTTTTTAAAGAAATTTTCTAATCACCACAATGCCGCTGCGACCAATCGCAAAGGCCGGTGGCGCGATTGGTCGCAATTCTGAAGCGGTTTCAGCGTTGCTCGAGCAGCAGATCGAGGAGACGGCGATACGTCGCCAGGGCCAACCTCCCGGCAGTCTGGAGGTCGTGGGCAAGGGCAACGAAGCCATGGTCCCGCAAGTTGAAGAAGGGGCGCGCTTTTTCGACCATGGCGACTGCCTCCCAGGCCAGCTCTCTGGTGCCGTAGGGGTGGGCGGTGTCGGTGGTGGGGATGTGCAGTTGTGGCGCATGCTGCAGGAGGAGCGGCGAGTGTCCGTGGAGGATGGCGCCGACCCAGGGATGATGGCTGTAGATCAGGCCGTGCAGCAGGGTCTCGGAGGAGGGTAGGCCAGAGCCTTGAAAATCGCAGCTGTTGGTGGCGGCGTCACAGCCGACGACATGGCAATACTCGTCGCGGTTGACCCCTGCGGAGGGCTGCATGGCCGAGCGGGTGATAATAAAAGAGCCCTCGGCGGTGCGGCAGGATTGATTGCCATAGGCCCCACGTTGATGCAGCGGGGCGAGCCCAAGCTGGGAAAGGAGCAGCGTCCAATGGTGGAGCAGGGCAAGCGGTTCGTCGAAGCCGGCAAAGTTGTCCGCCAGGCGCCGCGAAGTGAACTTTACCCCCTGATACGATTCCATGGGCGTGACCTCACAGCGGGCTATCTTGGCAGACCTCGGAACGTCGCTCAATGTGTGGTGAAATAAGGACTTCACCCTGCCGGTGTGAGGTGTCCGCTTCGAGATGCCACTAGGGTGGTGCCTGGAGCGAGGGTCGAACTCGCACGCTCACGAGGAGCACGAGATTTTAAGTCTCGGGTGTCTACCAATTCCACCATCCAGGCGGTGGGGTTGCCGGCGATTCAGTCCACTGCGGCAGTATATGTTTGCACATCCGCCCTTGATCTCAGCTACCACTGCATCCTTCGACAGCGTGATGTGCCACCCCGTCGTTCTGCTGGTGGTATGGCCCATGACAATCTGTAGCGTGTGCAGATTGATTCCGCCCATCGTGGCTGCGCTCCAATGGCAGGGCTCGGCAGATGGAGGAAAAAGTGCCGGCGGAGACCGACTCGCTGTTTAGCAAGTTTGATGATCTTTTTCAAGTCGGTAATACGGTGGCTCCCCTCGGCGTTTACAAACGTTCGGTCGGGGCTTCGATCGATCTCCGCTCAAGAACGCGGACCTCATTCAGCGACGATTGGCACCATTCTTTGCTTAGCCGGCTTGCTGGCGACTGCCATCACCCCGCGGTCGAGAGAGACAGCGTCGGCTGTGTCATCTTGGCAGTGGTTGTGCTCCCTTAAAAACGATCGGCAAGAAGGGTAGTGATAACGAAAACCTCACCACACTGAGCAAAGCGCGTTCGGTTAAGGCGGGATTTTACGTGGCCGGTGGGGAGGAGTTGCTGCACATAAGCCCGATGAGAAAATCAACGATGAGAGAGCCTGGTGGCGCATGCGCGAGATCAATGGGCCAAGCTGCAGTCATCGAGTACCTCTCTCACGGCTTGGGCCAATTCCCTGAAGATAACCGGTTTCATGAGAACTTTTTTCACGCCGAGTAATTCGGCATGAACGTGGATGCGTTCGCTGAAGCCGCTGCAGAGAATAACGGGGAGGTCAGGCCGGATAATTCTCATCTGGCGGATCATTTCATCACCTGTCATCTTCGGCAGGTTCATGTCACTGATGACCAGATCATATTTGCCTGGGTTGACGGCGAACGCTTCGATGGCATCAATGGTGCTTGCCCTGGTTTCCACCCGATAGCCGAGCCGCTCCAGGAAATCCCTGCCGATGTCAAGAAGGGCTTTTTCGTCGTCGACCAAGAGGATGGATTCGCTGCCTCCGGGCAAGCCAGTGGCCAGCTCGATGTGGGACATGACTTCGGATGCGGCAACTGGCAGAAAGACCTGAAAGGTCGAACCAATCCCGACCTCGCTATAGACTTTGACCATGCCGCCATGGTCCTTGGCGATGCCGTGAATGGTGGAGAGCCCGAGGCCAGTCCCCTCGCCGATTGGCTTGGTGGTGAAATAGGGGTCGAAGACGCGGGAAAGTGTTTCCGGCATGATACCACAACCGGTGTCGGTGACGGCGAGCCTGAGATACTCCCCGGGCTGTATCCCGGGAAAACTCGGGGCGTCGGGTTCTTCGATGATTGTGCTGGCCAGGCTCACTGTCAACCTTCCCCCATCGGGTTTCATGGCGTGATAGGCGTTGGTGCAAAGGTTGACGACTATCTGGTGCAGGTGGATCTCATTGGCGAACACAGGGGGAAGTTCGGAGGGGCTGGTGACAATGATCTCGATGTTGGCCGGCAAGGTGGCCTTCATCATTTTCAAGGCCTCGTTGACCACACGGCGCAGATCGACGGGGCCCTTTTCAGTGCGACCCTGACGGCTGAAGAGAAGAATCTGCTGCACCAGCTCCCTGGCACGTCGGCCGGCGCTGGCGATTTCGGTGACATATTTGTGGACATCGGAGCCGGCAGGGGCGACTATTTTCGCCAGCTCCGCATATCCGAGGATGGCGCTGAGAATATTGTTGAAATCGTGGGCAATGCCACCCGCCAAGGTACCCAGGGACTCCAGTTTCTGGGTTTCCCGCATCTGTGCCTCGATATGGCGGCGTTGCGCTTCGGCGGCCTTGCGCTCGGAGATATCCTTGACGAAGGAGACACTGTAGGGAATGCCGTGGAATTCGAGCATGATCCCGTTGATCTCGACGGGAATCTGGCTGCCATCCTTGCCGCGGTGTACGGTTTCGAAGGTGTCGATATCTCCCAGGCGCTGCTGTCGTCTCCAGATTGCCTCAATGTCTTGCGGGGCAAAACCACAGTCGATATCCAGGACATTCATGCGGCACAATTCTTCCTTGCTATAGCCAAGGTACTTGCTGCAGTGCTCGTTGGTATTGGTAATGCCACCGCCATCCTTGAGAAGAAAGATGCCGAGTGGAGCCTTGTCGAAAACGAACTGGGTGAAGTGCAGGGACTCGTGGAGGCTCTTTCTCCTCGTGATATCCTTGGTCAGCGCCATTGAATAGCGCTGTCCCGCGAAGTCGATGAGGGTTACGACGACTTCTATGGGGAAAACCGAGCCGTCCTTGCGACGGTGCTGCCCTTCGAAAGAGGCTGATTTCTCGACGCAGAGCCGTGCCCAGACGGCTGGCCAGGATTCCCGCGAAACGCAGGGATCGATGTCGAAGACGGACAGGGAGGCAAGCTCTTCAAGCGTATATCCCAAGGATTGGCAGGCCATACGATTGCCATAGAGGATCTTGCCCGCTTCATTCAAGCTGAAAAAGCAGATGGCGGCGTTATCCAGGAAAAACTGCGCCAATTTGTCTTCTGGGAGTCCTGCGGTGTGACCGTCGTCGGTGCAATCTGCCATGCAGCCCTCCTCTTTTGAGAGACCAGGAAGTGGAAACTGTCGGCGATGAGTGGCTGAGTGAAGACGGCGAGTTCGCCAGCTCTATGCAGCGGACCTTAATACAGCGCAGGCAGTTTGGGAAATGCATTTTATAGTCCCTGGCCATTCATCGCAGAGAGCTCTTCTTTTTGTCTGGTCTGATGACACAGAACAGCATCAGTGAGGCGATTGCGCCCAAGGTGTCAGACAACATATCCTTCTGTGCGTCCCAGATATCCCCCTGTGAGCCGAGAAATTCAACACCGGCCTCTCCCCCTTCAAGCACAGCGTACCACCATTCGATGATCTCGTATGCTGCAGCGACGCTCATAATAAAGAACAGGCTGAAAAACAGAGCCAGCTTCAGGCCGCAGAGTCTTTTTCGCAGCAGCCATTCAGCCATGGCAAAGGCGTAGAAGCCAATGACAAAATGGCCGATACGATCGAAATGGTTGCGTTCCGAGCCGAGAATGTCGCTCACCCAGCCGAATGGAACATTGGCAAAGGTATAGTGACCGCCGACCGTATGCCAGAAAATCCAGATTGAGAGCAACGCGTAGGCCGTATTGCTGAATCTGAACGTCGTAAAGGTGACGACCAAAAGAGTGAAAATTATGACAACAGGGGTAATTTCTGCCACCCAAACCTCTCGTGATACCGGAGAGATTCCAAGCGCTATGAAAAACACGACATATATGGCGGCGAGAAGATGGGGCAAGTACTGTTTAATCATGGCAGGATAGCCTTTTGGGCAGGGGGAAGAGTTTGCATGCCGCGACGTGCCTGCGGCAGAAATCGACGTTGCGTACAGGATCGACGCGCAGGCAGCCAGGTGAGAAAGCAGCTTCTTAGCCGGCAACCCAACTCAGAACGTGCTGCATGCGATCAACAACGGTTTTCCTTGCGGCTTGTGACTTGGTTTCTGAGAGGGCTGTTGAATCTAGCCGAAAGCAGCAGTCCAATGCCGAGAGGTGGCTCGCTCCAGAAGGGGAAGTAATGCAGCCACTTGGCAGGTTCAGTCGATCGTTGCCCGCTCCGCCTCGTACATGAAGAAACCGTTCTTGCCTACCATGGGGCAAGCAAAAAATCAAGTTGCACAACTCTGCAATGTTATGCTGGAATGCCGTGATACTTCACTCCATTTTCGCAGCCAGGAATCAGCCAAGGTGGCATCGCGCAAACTTTTCCCGTATTCCGTGGCGGGGCGGGTGTCTGCTTGGGGAGTGCGGAGTTCCTTCCTGGCCTGGCGACGATCCCTGTCCAGGCGAAGGTGGCGTCTAGCTGTTTTGAAAGATCGGCAGATGCAAGTTGCAGCGGATGGCGATCAGGCGCAGAATGACCACCACGGCCATGCCGCCCCAGAAGGCTCCTTCTCGAGGGACGCCCAGCGTCTGCATGGCCAGGTAGGCGGCGACGCCGACGATGGCGGCGGTGGCATAAATCTCTCGCCGCAGGATCAAAGGCACCTTGGCGGTGATGACATCTCTGATGATGCCTCCAGTGACGCCGGTCATGGTGCCCATGAGAATGACGATGAGGGGCGGGCAATGCGCGTCCTCGGCATATTGGGCGCCGCAGATGGCAAAAAGCGCCAGGCCGAGGGCGTCGGCAACGAGCAACGAAACGCCGGGTGGGGGCCAGATTTTCACATAGGCAACCGTTGCCAGCGCGGCGGCGACGATGACCAGCAAGTACCGGCTGTCGGTGACCCAAAAGATCGGGTGTCGATCGAGGAGGAGGTCGCGCAGCGTGCCGCCGCCGATAGCGGTGATCGCCGCCACGACGATGACGCCGAGAATGTCGAGGTCGCGGTCGCGTGCCGCCAGCACGCCACTTACCGCAAAGACCACTACGCCGGCCAGATCGAGAACGTATAGCAGCACTGTGCCTCCGCTGACGGCGGGCTGATCCTCAGATGAACTCCGATCGTTGCTCCAGCCGCAAGAAAGTACTCTCCATTTTTCGACATTCATGCCGCTGTCCGGACAAAAACCTGCCCGGCGTGAACGCAGAGTTCATCAGCCGACAATTCCAGAAGATTCGTATCGCGGTCCCAATGCCCACCCTTGTAGCACATTCCTGAGTGCCATGCCAGCAGGAGATGGTTGTGTCCGTGGCAATCAGGGCGGCACGGTGTGGGAAAGCCCGACGAAAGCCCGGCAAAGAGCTATCAGCGCCGCATGGCAGTCGCAGCGGCAATCTTGGCGTCCATTTTCGCGATGGCAAGAAAAGAAGTTGTGTGGAAAGTGGAAAGCAAGTATAACCAGATGACCTCAATTAAATGGCATGCTCTTTTTTGGATATCTCCGCATATCGCCTTGTATCCCACCATCCCGAAAAGTTCTTGCTGATGACATCCCTCAAGGAGGGACAAGCATGAAACTTTTCGTCGGTAGTCTTCCCTATACCATCACCGAGCTGGAACTTTCCGGCTTGTGTGGGCAATTCGGGTCGGTGGTTTCCTGCAAGCTCATCTGCGACGAGTTTTCCGGCAAGCCGAAGGGTTTCGGTTTCGTCGAGATGTCGAGCCGGTCGGAAGGCCACAAGGTCATGGAAGCCCTCAACGGCAAAGACTACAATCATCGCACCCTGGTCTGTAACGAGGCCAAGCCGCCGGTCAAGAAAGGCCGCGGTCGTCGTTGAGCGTTCAGGTCCAGCCTTGCCCTGTCGATTCCCCCACCACGCCCACTCACCGCAGGCAATGTTTGCCCGGTTCTGGGACGGCGCTCCTGGTGCCGTCAATATTTAATCGTACACTACGTGTACAAAAGCAGAAGGAAGATGAAAATGGCTGAAGGTACTGTGAAATGGTTTAATGATTCCAAAGGATTCGGATTTATCGAGCAAAATGGTGGCAAGGATGTCTTTGTCCATCATTCGGCGATCAATGCCACCGGGTTCAAGTCCCTGCAAGAGGGAGATCGCGTCACTTTTGACGTGGTCGCCGGCGCTAAAGGCCCGGCCGCGGCCAACGTGGTCAAGCTCTAAGAACATCGCGTTGCGGATGGACAGCCGGCCGTGGCGAGCGTTTTTCAGTTGCCGGCCATATTCTTGGGATGAGACTTTGTCTGGAGGATGTTGTGAGTAAACCTTCCCCCTATAAGCATGAGAAGCGTCTCAAGGAGTTGGAGCGCAAGAAGAAGAAAGAGCTGAAGAAGGAACGTAAAGTCCTTCGCGAAAAAGACGGCACTGCAGTAGAAGTCCGAGACGAAGAGTGAGCGAAGGGGCGACGGCCCCTTTCCAGATAAAAAAGCCCTGAGCTGCCTTGATGGTGGCTCAGGGCTTTTTTGTTTTCTGTGGCGACGTCGCTGCGGTGAAGGCCGAAGAGGTCAGAACGACAAATTCGCGTGGCGGATGATGGCCAGCATGTCGCAAACGGCCTTTTCCAGGCCGCTGAAGACGGCGCGGGAGATGATGGCGTGGCCGATGGACAGCTCCTCGATGGCCTCGATGGTGGCGATCTCCGCGGTATTGTGATAGCCAAGGCCATGACCAGCGCAGACCCGCAGGCCGAGGCCATCGGCTTCGTCGGCGGCGGCGGCGATGAGGGCGAACTCGGCCTGCTGCTTCTCCTCGCCGATGGCGTCACAGTAGCGCCCGGTATGCAACTCGACGAAGGTGGCGCCGATTTTTCGCGCCACCGCCAACTGGCGTGGGTCGGGGTCGAGGAAGAGCGATACTGGGATGGATCTTTTGGCCATCTTCTCGATGACCTTGGCGATTTTCTTCTCCTGGGAAACCACGTCGAGCCCGCCCTCGGTGGTCAGCTCCTCGCGCTTTTCCGGGACCAGGGTGATGAGGTCGGGCCTGATCTCCAGGGCGATATCGATGATTTCCTTGTTGGCGCCCATCTCCAGATTGAGTTTGGTCTTGACCGTCTGGCGCAGCAGGCGGACATCGCGGTCCTGGATATGGCGACGGTCTTCGCGGAGATGGACGACGATCCCAGCAGCTCCGGCCATTTCACAAATGGCCGCGGCGGCGACGGGATCGGGCTCGGCAATGCCCCGGGCCTGACGAATGGTGGCGACATGGTCGACATTGATGGCGAGTTTGGTCATCGCGGTGTTCCTTTGGTGGTTGAGAGTGCTGAGCAGTTCGCGCTCGCGCGCTTCCATGCGCGCTTCCTCTTCGGCAGAGCGCTCGTGGTCGTAGCCGAGCAGGTGCAGCAACCCGTGGACGACCAGCCAGGTGAAGCGCTGGCGCAGCGGCTGGCCATAGAGCAGCGCCTCGCGGCGCGCCGTCTCGACGGAGATGACGATGTCGCCTAGTTCCTTGACCGGCAGGGCGGCGAGCATCTCGTCGCCTTCTGCATCGGCCAGGGGGAAGGAGAGCACGTTGGTGGGCTGCGCTTTGTTGCGGTAGCGGGCGTTGAGTTCGGCGATCTCCCGGTCGTTGGTAAGGAGCAGGTCGAAGGTGTGGTCGGCAACGCCGCAGCGCTGTAGGAGCAGGCTGCAGATGGCGAGCAGCCGACGGGTGCTGAAGGGCAGTTGGTGACGGCTGCAGTGACAGGCGAGTCGGGCCGGCATGGCTTATTGCTTCTCGTAGGCGTTGATGATTTTCTGTACCAGGGGGTGGCGGACGACGTCCTCCTTGGAGAAGGAGCAGAAGCGAATGCCATCGATGTTGCCGAGCAGCTTTTTGGCGTGAAGAAGTCCGGAGTGGCTTTTGTCGGGCAAGTCCACCTGGGTCGAGTCACCGGTGATCACCGCGCGCGAGTCGAAACCGATGCGGGTGAGGAACATTTTCATCTGCTCGCGGGTGGTGTTCTGGGCCTCGTCGAGGATGATGAAGGCACTGCTCAGGGTACGCCCGCGCATGAAAGCCAGGGGGGCGATCTCGATGACCTCCTCTTCGATGAGTGTGCCGGCTTTTTCGGGACCGAGCATGTCGTTGAGGGCGTCGTGCAGCGGCCGCAGGTAGGGGTTGACCTTCTGCGCAACATCTCCGGGGAGAAACCCGAGCTTCTCACCCGCCTCCACTGCCGGCCGGGTGAGGATGATCGACTTGACCTGCCCGGTGGTCAGGGCCGAGACCGCCATAGCCACGGCCAGGTAGGTCTTGCCGGTTCCCGCCGGGCCGATGCCGAAGACGATGTCGTTGTCGCGGATGGCGTCGATATAGAGCTTCTGGTTCTTCGTCTTCGGCGACACGACGCGGTTCTGCGTGGTGACGTAGACCTTGTCGAGGAAGATTTTGTCGAGCCGGGCCTTCGGGGTCGATTCGAGGATTTTCAGGCCGAAGGCGAAGTCCGAACCGTAGAGAGGGTAGCCGCGGCCGGCCAGTTCATATAGCTGGTTGAGCAGGTCTGCGACCAGATCCACCTCGTGGCTGGCGCCGACCAGATGCAGGCTGGTGCCCCGGGCATGGATGGTCACCCCTGAGCACTTCTCAACCGCCTGAAGGTTTTTGTTGAGCGGCCCGTAGAGGGCGGCCGCTCTTGTGTTATCGATAAAGGTGAGCTCGCGCTCGGTGTGCAGGGCCTCCATGGACGGCTATTTCTTCCCCTGTTTCTGCAGTTCTTCGTCGATGATACTCTGAAAACCCTCCACGGTGCGCTGCTTCGGCGCGCGGCCATTGATGAACACCGTCGGCGTTCCGGTCACCCCGGCGCCCTGGGCATCGATGAGGTCTTTCTGCAGTTTGGCCTGCAGGGAGGGGGAGGCCATGTCGCGCTCGAAACGCGCCATGTCGAGGCCGAGGTCGGTGGCGATTTTCTTGATGAGGTCCTCGCTCAGCCGCGATTCGGCGAACAGCCGGTCGTGAAAGGGCCAGAATTTGCCCTGTTCGTGTGCGGCAAGGGCGGCCTTGGCGGCCGGCTCGGCCATCTTGTGGAATTTCAGGGGCATGTTCTTGAAGGCCAGTTTCACCGTCTTGGGGTTCTTGGCGAGAACTTCTTCCAGCAGGGGGAGGATCTGCCGGCAGTAGGGGCATTCGAAATCGGTGAACAGGGTCATGGTCACCGGGGCATCGACGGGGCCTTTGAAAGGAGAGCCGGAGACGTCGACATCGGCAACGAAAGACACCGACACGGCGGTGAAGTTCTGCGTCTCGCCGTCAACCAGATAGAGGAGTTCCCCCTGCGGGGCGATATCGATCTGCGATACGCCTTTCTCCACCGGGATGCTGCCCATCAGCTGCCCCTGGGTGGTGAAGACCTGAACCTGCTGCTTGTCGGTCAGCACATAGACGTATTTGCCGTCAAGCGAATGAACCATCGAGAGCGGCTTGCTGGCCAGCGGCCAGGATTGCTGCACTTTCCATTCGACCCTCTTGTCGATGCCCGTGTCTGCCATGGCCATGACCCTGGGGGAAGAGAGGAGAAGAGCGGCGGCCAGACAGGACGCGGTAACGTGGCGGAAATTCATGGTGGCCTCTTATACTGAAGTTGTCGATATGTTACAGGGTGACGCCGAATCTTCGGCTGTGCAACAATAGCCACTCTCCGCACTTTGCGCAAGTTGTCCTCTGCGTCGCGGCGGTTTACGAGCGCTTCCCGGTAGCCCCTTGACGGGCGGGGCAGGGTGCAGTACTTATTGTGCACGCCGCCATCCCAAGGGATTGCGGCGATGCCGGCACGCTCCGGCATGAGTCAGATTGCCACATGCGAGGATGGCGGAACTGGTAGACGCACCAGATTTAGGATCTGGCGGGGAGACTCGTGGGGGTTCGATTCCCCCTCTTCGCACCACGACAGACGGCCCAAAACACCATGCGGTGTTTCGGGCCGTTTTTTTTGATCGTCGTCTTGCCTCAGCAGGAAGGAGAGGCAGGGCGGTACAGGGCCTGACGAGGTTTTCGTACACGGTGCCGGGCAGTCCGCTGCCGGAGATTGGTCGAGGCCGCTGTACGACAAGAGGCTTCCAGACAGGACAGCCCCAGTGATCGTCGGTTTAGTGCATGGTGTCACGGAACAGCTCTCGGCCGATGAGCATGCGGCGAATCTCGCTGGTGCCGGCGCCGATCTCGTAGAGTTTGGCGTCACGGAGCAGGCGTCCGGTGGGGTAGTCGTTGGTATAGCCGTTGCCGCCAAGGCACTGGATCGCCTCCAGCGCCATGCGCGTCGCCTGCTCGGCGGTGTAGAGGATGGTGGCCGCGGCGTCCTTGCGGATGTTCTCCCCCCGGTCTGCCGCTTTGGCAACGGCATACGTATAGGCCTTGCAGGCGTTCCACGAAGCGTACATATCGGCGAGTTTGCCCTGCATGAGCTCGAATTCGCCGATCGGCCTGCCGAACTGGCGGCGTTCGTGGACGTAGGGCAGAACCACATCCATGCAGGCATCCATGATGCCCAGTGAGCCGCCGGTCAGCACCAGGCGCTCATAGTTGAGTCCGCTCATCAGTACCTCGACGCCACGGTCGAGGTGACCGAGGATGTTCTCTGCCGGTACCGGGCAGTGGTCGAAGACCAGCTCGCAGGTGGGTGAACCGCGCATGCCGAGCTTGTCGATTTTCTTGCCGGTGGAAAAGCCGGGCTGGCCGCGTTCGACGATGAAGGCGGTGATGCCCTTGTGGGCCTTGTGGGGCGAGGTCTTGGCGTAGACGATGAAGACGCTGGCGATGGGGCCGTTGGTGATCCACATCTTGTTGCCGGTAAGCAAATAGGTATTGCCTTCTTTTACTGCGCTAAGTCGCATTCCAACCACATCCGAGCCAGCCCCCGCCTCGCTCATCGCCAGCGAGCCGATATGCTCTCCGCTGACCAGCTTGGGCAGGTAGCGTGCTTTCTGTGCTTCAGTGCCATTGAGTTTGAGCTGGTTGACGCAGAGGTTGGAGTGGGCGCCATAGGCGAGGCCGACGGCGGCCGAACCGCGGCTGATCTCTTCCATGGCGATGACATGCTCGAGGTAGCCCATGCCGGCGCCACCGTACTGCTCCGGCACGGTGATGCCCAGCAGGCCCATCTCCCCGAACCGTCCCCAGAGTGCGGCGGGGAAGCCGTCCTCGCGGTCGATGGTGGCGGCGAGGGGCGCGATCTCGCGGCTCACGAAATCCCGCACCGAATCGCGGAGAAGGTTGGCGGTGTCTCCCAGATCGAAGTTCAACAGTGCGTGCAACGGCATAGGTCTCCCTCCACATTGCTTGGGCACGGCCAGGGGTGGTGTGGCCGCGCATCGATGGGGCGGCGCTGGCAGGCGCCGCCGTTCAAGTGTTCAACTCTTCGAGATCGACGAAATGGTTCAGGGCCTGGGGGTTCTTCAGCGAGTCGATATTACTCACTTCTTTGCCATGAATGACCTTTTGGACCGCCAGCTCGACTTTTTTCATGTTGAGGGTGTAGGGGATTTCCGGGACGGCGATAATCTTGGCCGGCACGTGCCTGGGCGAGGCGCCATTGCGGACCTCGCTGACGATGCGTCGGCGCAGTTCATCGGTCAGGACATAGCCGTCTTTCATGACCACGAAGAGGACGATGCGTGTATCGTTTTGCCAGTCCTGGCCGACGACGACGCTGTCGGCGATCTCCTCGATCCGCTCCACCAGGCGATAGATCTCGGCGGTGCCGATACGCACCCCGCCCGGGTTGAGGGTGGCATCGGAGCGACCGTAGATGATGACGCCCTGGTGCTCGGTGATCTCGATAAAGTCGCCATGGCTCCATACCCCGGGAAAACGGGTGAAGTAGGCGTTGCGGTATTTGCTGCCGTCAGCGTCGTCCCAGAAGGCCACCGGCATCGAGGGGAAGGCTGCGGCGCACACCAGCTCGCCTCGTTGGCCGATCACCGGCTGACCTTTGTCATCGTAGGCGAATACCTTCATCCCCAGGCCGCGGCACTGCAATTCCCCCTCGTAGACCGGCGAGAGAGGGTTGCCGAGGGCGAAGCAGCCGTTGAGGTCGGAGCCGCCGGATATCGAGGCCAGTTGCAGGTCGCCCTTGATGCTGTGGTAGACGAAGCGGAAGTCCTCTTTAGAGAGGGGCGAGCCGGTGGAAAGGACGGTGCGCAGGGCGTCGAGACGGCATGAGGTGCCGGGGACGAAGCCGCTGCGCTTCAAGGCGGCGATGTAGCCGGCGCTGGTGCCGAAAACGGTCACCCCCTCCTCCTCGGCCATGCGCCACAGGGTGTCGGGTGCGGGATGGAAGGGGCTGCCCTCGTAGAGTACCACGGCAGCCCCCACCGCCAGCGAGGCCACCAGCCAGTTCCACATCATCCAGCCGCAAGTGGTGTAATAGAAGATGGTGTCGCTCCGCTTGAGGTCGGTATGCAATACCAGCTCTTTGAGTTGGTTGAGCAGCACCCCGCCGCCGCTTTGCACCATACATTTCGGCAGGCCGGTCGTGCCGGAGGAGTACATGATGTAGAGAGGGTGGTCGAAGGGCAGCTGGGTGAAGTCGAGTGAGGCGGGGCCGCCTGCGATGAAGCTCTCCCAGTGGATTGCCGTGGGGATGGCGGCGAGGTCGGGCGCCTGGCGCAGATAGGGGATGACCACCACCTTTTCCACTTCGGGGATCTGCCTGGCGATGGCCGCCACCTTGTCGAGGCAGTGTACAGGCTTACCCTTGAAGACGTAGCCATCGGCGGCGAAGAGCACTTTCGGCCTGGTCTGACCGAAACGGTCGAGAACGCCCTTGCTGCCGAAGTCGGGGGAGCAGGAAGACCAGACCGCCCCGAGGCTGGTAGCGGCGAGCATGGCCACCACCGTCTCGGGGATATTGGGCATATAGCCGACGACACGGTCGCCGGGAGCCACGCCTGCCTCTCTCAGCCCCCTGGCGACGGTGGCGACGGCGGCGTAGAGTTCCTGGTAGGTGAGGGTGCGGCGGCGGCCGTCTTCGCCACGGCAGATCAGTGCTATCTGGCTGTCGCGAAAACGCAGCAGGTTCTCGGCAAAGTTGAGGCGTGCCCCGGAAAACCACTTTGCCCCGGGCATCTTCGTCGGGTCATCGACCACCTCCACCCCTGGCCTGGAGTGGATGATAGGGACGAAGCGCCATAGGGCCGCCCAGAAACGTGGGATATTCTCCACCGACCACTGGTAAAGGCCATGGTAGTCGGTGAAGGAAGTGCCATGCTCCTCGTTGACCTGGGCCAGAAAGCGCCTGAGGTTGCTCGTGGCCATACGCTGTGACGATGGTGTCCATAGGGGTTGGGGCATAGGGTCCTCCCTAGGTCGTGGTACATCTGGCACAGGACGGAGAAGCTGGCGGAGCTTGCCGATATATTGCTGGTGTTCTGTTGTTCCGCCCCTCTCTATGCCTGCTTCGACGGGGTGTCGCGCTTTTGTCCTCGCTGCAGCTGCGCCAGGGCCATCTCTCGCAGCTTGTACTTCTGGATCTTGCCGCTGGCGGTGGTCGGGTATTCCTCGATAAAGAAGATGTGCTTGGGGATCTTGTAGTAGGAGATCTGCTCGCGGCAGAATTCGATGATCTCTTCCGGGGTGGCCTGCTGTCTTGGCTTGAGCTGGATGAACGCCGCCACCTCCTCGCCATACCTGGCGTCGGCGACGCCGACCACCTGCACATCCTTGATCTTCGGGAAGGAATAGAGAAATTCCTCGATCTCGCGCGGATAGATGTTCTCACCGCCGCGGATGATCATGTCCTTGATGCGTCCGGTGATCTTGCAGTAGCCGTTCTCATCCATGGTGGCCAGGTCGCCGGTGTGCAGCCACTTGTCGGCGTCGATGGCCTTGGCGGTGGCGTCGGCCATTTTATAGTAGCCCTTCATGACGTGATAGCCGCGGCTGCACAGCTCGCCTTGCACCCCAATGGGCAGGGTGACTCCGGTCTCCGGGTCGACGATCTTCACCTCGACATTGGGCAGTGCCCGGCCAACGGTGGTGGTGCGCAGTTCGAGGGAGTCCTTGTCGCGCGTCTGGGTGATGCCCGGAGAGGCCTCGGTCTGCCCGTAGACGATGGTCATCTCGGTGGCGCCCATGTCCTTGATGACCCTTTTCATTACCTCCACCGGACAGGTGGAGCCGGCCATGACGCCGGTGCGCAGGGTCGAGACATCGTAGCTGTTCCTGTCCATCTCCTCGAATTCGGCGATGAACATGGTCGGTACGCCGAGCAGTGCGGTGCACTTCGATACTTCCACCGTCTTGAGGACCGCCGCAGGAGTGAAGGCGATGACCGGGGCCATGGTGGTGGCGGAGACCATGCAGCACAGCGTACCGATAACACAGCCAAAGCAGTGGAAGAAGGGCACAGGGATGCACATGGCGTCGGCGGTGCTCAGCTTCATGCACTCGGCCATGCTCAAGGCATTGCCGATGAGGTTGGTATGGGAAAGCATCACCCCTTTGGGAAAGCCGGTGGTGCCGGAAGTGTACTGCATGTTGATGACGTCGTCGGGGTGCAGCGAGGCCATGCGCTCCTGCAGCTGCGCGTCACTGACCGTTTTGCCCATCTCGATCAGTTCCTTCCAGGAGAACATGCCCGGCTGGGCCTCCTTGCCGATATAGACGAGATTCTTCAGGAAAGGCAGGTGGTCACAGGAAAGCTCGCCTGGCTTGTGGCTCTGGTAATCGGGGCAGACGCGGCCAAGCACCTGGAGGTAATCGGCGGGCTCGCGGATGCCGCCGATGAGAATGAGGGTGGTGGCGTCCGACTGCTGCAGCAGGTACTCGAGTTCCTTGGCACGGTAGTTGGTGTTGACGGTCACCAGCACCGCTCCCATGCGGGCACTGCCGTATTGCGTGTAGACCCACTCCGGCACGTTGTTGGCCCAGATGGCGACCTTATCGCCTTTGGCGATGCCGAGAGCCATAAGCCCCTTGGCGACGAGGTCGAATTCCTCGCGTAATTTCCTGAAATTCTGACGGATATCGAGAGTGTGATACTCCAGGCCGATATGGTCGGCGAAGTTGTCGGCAAGCAGGTCGACGAGGTTGCCGATAGTGGTGGTCCCGACCGCGATGTCAGGCTTGTGCATTCTTACCCCCTTGAGCGTGAGCGGATTGGTCTGCTTCGGAAGGAGGTTCGCAGCGGCCCGAAAGGGTGTTTCGGGATGGTCGACGCTCCTCCGGGTACATGTCAAATGCGAACATCTACCGCCCAAGAGGAGGGATTGTCCATAAGAAATTGAGGCCAGGCTCAGTTTGCCGCAGTTTTCGCCGAGGACCCAGTCGACGGGAAAGATGACCGGGGCTGGGTCGGAAAAACCGCGCTGGAGGGTGCCTCTGTTCATCGTCTTTGTCAGTCTGATCGTTGGGGAGAAGGTGATAAAGACATGGAGAAATTGTCGGATCAATACTAGCCAATATCGCTATGGAATCCAAGGGAAATTTCCTTCATATATAAAAATAATGTTCAACACAAAAAAGATGAATAATAGTCTTGCGGGAAAAAGAGAAATTGTTTATATACCTGAAACAACGGAATTATTTATAAGTAAAACGGCTTTACATATAAGATAAATTACTGCTGCACAAATATGATGATGAGTGCCTTCTGCTCAATTAATTGGCACTACATCTATGTGATGTGCTACGGCTACATATGTAAGAGGTGTTAAAGCTATTTGTTGTTAGATAATATGCCATGAGGAGATCGGCCCAACCATGACCCAGCTCCTGGTTTCGGAAGTGACCTTGACCTTTGGAGGGCTCAACGCCCTGACTCAGGTTGATATGACCATCGCGCCCGGCATCATCACCTCGGTCATCGGCCCCAACGGTGCCGGCAAAACCAGCCTCCTCAACTGCATCTCCGGTTTCTACCACCCTACCTCCGGTACCATCGCCTACGGCGATCACGACCTCACCCAGGCCCCGCCGCATCGCGTTTCAACCGTCGGCATCGCCCGTGCCTTCCAGAACCTCGAGCTATTTCGCGGTCTCTCCGTCCTCGACAACCTCCTCCTCGCCCGTCATCGACACCTCGACTATTCCCTGTGGCATGCCGTCGTCTTCCTGGGCAAGGCCTCGCAACGTGAGGCAGAGAACCGTCACTATGTCGAGAAGGTCATCGATTTCATGGAACTCGAGCCTTATCGCAAGAGTATCGTCGGTAACCTCAGCTACGGTGTGCAGAAGCGAGTCGAGATGGCCCGCGCCCTGACTCTGGCCCCGCAGCTGCTGCTGCTCGATGAACCCATGGCGGGGATGAACATCGAGGAGAAAGAGGACATTGTCCGCTTCATTCTCGATCTCAAGAAGGAGTGGAGCGTGACCATCGTCCTCGTCGAGCACGACCTGGGCGTAGTCATGGATATCTCCGATGCCGTCTACGTTCTCGATTTCGGTCAAGTCATCGGCGCTGGCAGTCCGGCCGAGATCGCCGTCAACCGCAAAGTCATCGATGCCTATATTGGCGAAGAGTAGTAGAGCCATGGAAGAACGTCGCCGCTATCTTGACTTCACCATCCCCCAGCTGCTGCGTCGCCGTGCCGCCGAATATGAGGATCGCGTCGCCCTGCGCGAGAAGGACCTCGGCGTGTGGCGCAGCTACAGCTGGAAGGAATATTACCGGATGGTGCGCCGCTCCGGCCTCGGCCTGGTGGCGATCGGCATGGGGCGCGGCGAGAAACTGGCCATCCTCAGCGACAACATTCCCGAAGCGCTCTTTCTCGCCGTCGGCGCCCAGGCCATCGGTGCCGTGTCGACCGCCGTCTATCAGAGCAGCCTGCCCGAAGAACTCGGCGCAATTCTTCCCTACCTCGACGCCACGGTGGTCTTCTGCAGCGATCAGGAACAGGTCGACAAGCTGGTTGAGGTGCGTCAGGCACTGCCTGGGGTGAAACGCGTCATTTACGAAGACCCGCGCGGCATGCGCGAATACGACGGCGACCCGTGGTTCCTGCCGGTTGAGGAATTGTACCGCCTCGGCGATACATTGGACGGCGAACGCCCTGGGCGGTTCGACGAGATGCTGGACCAGGGCCACCCCGATCAGATCTGCCATCTCTGTCTGACCTCCGGCACCACCGGTCTGCCCAAGGGGGCGATGCTCACCCATCGCAACTATATCAATATGGGCCTGCAGCTGACCGAGGTCGATCCCCTGGCGGAGAGCGACGAATATCTTTCCTTCCTTCCCTTCGCCTGGATCGGCGAGCAAATGAATTCTTTCGGGGTGGCTCTGGTGTCTGGCGTAACGGTCAATTTTCCCGAGTCGGTGGAGACCGCCATGGCCGACCTGCGCGAGATTGGCCCTCATTTCATGTTCGGCGCGCCGCGTATCTACGAGGCCATCCGCGCCAACATCTGGCTGAAGATCGACGAGGCCTACCTCTTCAACCGTCTGCTCTACACCTTCTTCATGGGCATCGGCGAGAAGGCTGCCGCCTATCGCATGCGCGGGCGCCCCATGCCCTTGTCGCTGCGTATGCTGGCCTGGCTGGGGCAGCAGGTGATCTTCCGTCCCCTGGTCAACCAGATCGGCTTTCTGCGTTTGCGCCGCGCCTATACCGGCGGTGCCGCCCTCGGTCCGGAGCTGTTCACCTTCTATCAGGCCATCGGCGTCAATCTCAAACAGATCTATGGGCAGACGGAGATCGTCGGCATCGCCTACATGCATCGCGACGGCGATGTCCGCCCCGATACCGTCGGCAAGCCGCTGCCGGGCACCGAATGCCGAATTTCGGAGAGCGGAGAAATCCTTTCACGTTCCCTCTCGGTGACCCCAGGCTACTACATGCTGCCAGCCAAGACGGCTGAACTCCTCGAAGGCGGCTGGCTGCATTCCGGCGATGCCGGCTATATCGACGAGCATGGTCACCTGGTGGTCATCGACCGCCTCTCCGACGTCATGCACAACAGTCAGGGGGAGATGTTCAGCCCGATGTTCCTCGAGAACCGCCTCAAATTCAGCCCTTACATCAAGGAGGCGGTGGTCTTCGGCGACGGCCGCGCCTTTGTCGCCGCGCTCATCAACATCGATCCGGTGGTGGTCGGCAAATGGGCCGAAGACCGCGGCATCTCCTACAGCACCTATATGGACCTCTCGGCCCGGCCCGAGGTGGCCAGGCTGGTGGGCGAGGAAGTGTCGCGCATCAACGAGGCGGCAGAGAAGGCGCATTTCCGTATCCGCCGCTTTGCCGTGCTTTACAAGCTGCTCGACATGGATGACGGCGAACTGACCAAGACCGGCAAGATCCGTCGTAAGTTCGTCGCCGAGAAGTACCACGACCTCTACCTGGCTCTCTACGACGAGTCGGTAAGAGAAAAGCGGGTCGAGGCGCGCTTCAACTATCAGGACGGGCAGACCGCCACGGTCGATACCGTCCTGAAATTCCACACTCTGGGGGAGACATGAGCTATTTCCTGCAACTCGTAGTCAGTGGCGTCGTCGTCGGCTCGATCTATGCCCTTTCTGCCCTTGGTTTCGTGCTCATCTACAAATCGAGCCGGGTGCTCAACATCGCCCATGGCCAGATCATCGCCAGCGGCGCCTTCATCACCTACAGCCTGACGGTGTGGATGGGCATTCCTCTGGTGCTGAGCTTCGCCCTCGGCCTGTGCGTGACCTTCTTCCTCGCCATGAGCGTCGAGCGCATCTTCCTGCGGCGCCTTATCGGCGAACCGATCATTTCGGTGATCATGGTGACCATCGGCCTGATGTCGATCCTCGACGGCATTATCTACCTGACTCCCTTCGGCACCGAGAACTTTTCCTTCCCGCCCTTTCTGCCGACGACGCCGCTGGTCTTTGCCGGGGTGTCCGTCTCGTGGACGCAGCTGGTCGGGGTGGCATTGACGGCGGCGATGATCGGCGGGCTGTCCATGTTTTTCCGCCGCTCGACCATGGGCATCGCCATGCGCGCCGTGGCTGACGATCAGATGGCCTCGATGTCCATTGGCATCTCCATCCCCAAGGTCTTCGGCCTCGCCTGGGCACTGGCAGGGATGAGCGCCGCCGCCGCCGGGGCGCTTATCGGCAATATCACCGGCCTCAACTTCGACACATTGCACGCCTTCGGCATCACCGTCTTTCCGGTGGTGATTCTCGGCGGGCTCGACTCGATCCTCGGGGCGGTGGTGGCAGGGATCATCATGGGACTGATCCAGCAGTTCGCCGCGGGGTATCTCGATGGTAACTGGGGGCTCAGTTCCACCGGCGAGATCATGCCCTACCTCATTCTCCTCGTCATTCTTCTCTTCAAGCCACACGGGCTGTTCGGCATCCACGAAATCGAGAGGGTCTAAGCATGGCTACCAACCGCTGGCTGGCAACGGGAAATTTCTTCTCTTCCTACCGCGAGGAGCAGCGTATCTTCTTCACCGCCCTCGACCGCAGCGCCCTGCTGGCCGCGGTGTGCCTCCTCGCCTTGTGGCCGTTGCTGGTCACCATCGACAGCAAATTCATGCTGGTCATCGACACTATCCTGGTGGCGGTGGTGGCGGTACTCGGCCTCAATCTGGTTACCGGCTTTGCCGGGCTGATTTCCATTGGCCATGCCGCCTTCGTCGGTATCGGTGCCTATACCGTCGCTTCCTTTGCCCGCCTCCTGGGAGAGAACCATGTCGTCCTTACCCATGCCTGGCCGCTGCTCATCCTCCTCGGCGGGCTGGTTGGTGCGGCCTTTGGCGCCCTGGTCGGCCTGCCCGCCATGCGCCTCAAGCATCTCTACCTGGCCATCGCCACGCTCAGCTTCCAGATGATCTTCCAGTGGGTGATCAACTTCATGGATTTCTTCAACCAGGGACAGACCATTGCCATCGGTCGCGTTGCGTGGCCTGGTGGGACGGTGACCAGGGGACAGCACTACCTGTTCTGGTACTATATCATTCTCACGGTGATCGTCGTCCTCGCCTTCGCCGTGCGCAACCTGCTGCGCACCCGCTATGGACGCTGCCTCATCGCGGTGCGCGACAACGACCGCGCTGCCGATGCCATGGGCATGCACCCCGGCCTGACCAAGGTCTACGCCTTCGCCCTGGCCGGATTCTTCGCCGGCGTTGCCGGCGGCCTGCAGGCCTATCTCTATCGCGGGGTCGGCATCGAGTCTTTCACCCTGCATCACTCCATCAACTATCTCGCCATGGCCATCGTCGGCGGGCTCGGCACGCTGCATGGGGCATTCTGGGGGCCGGCGGCGATCAAGGCGCTCGATCTCCTCGTCGAGAGCTTCTCGTCATGGGTCGGCGAGATACTGACCATTTCCGGCAATCTCGCCACCGCTTTCAAACCGCTCAGTTTCGGTTTGGTCATCGTATTGTTTCTCATGTTCGAGCCGAGGGGTGTCGCCAACTGGTGGCGAATCGCCCGCTCCTATGTCAAACAGTGGCCGTTCAGGTATTGAGCGACGGTCGCGATGCTATCGCGAAGGAGGAGAGCAGATGAAGGGAAACAGATTGCAGGTGGCGGCGTTGGCCGTCGCCCTTCTCGTCCCGGCCCTGGGAGGGCAGTGCCTCGCCGCCGGAAAAGTTCATAAGCTCGGATTGTCGCTGGCCATCACCGGTCCGACTTCCGACGCCGGCAACCCCTATGCCAAAGGAGTGGAAGACTACTTCCGACTGGTCAACGACACGGAAATGCTCGGCGAAGACACCATCGACTGCATGATTCGCGACGATCAGTACAATAACGACATCACCAAGCGAAATTTCGAAGATTTCCTTGCCGAAGACATAATCTTTTATCTCAACTATTCCACCGGCAGCACACTCGCCCTGAAGAAGGATTTTGAGGAGGAACGCATCGCCGTCATGCCCGCCTCGTTCCACGCTGGCAACACCGCTGACACCAACTATGTCTTTTTGCCCATTGCCTCCTACTCGACGCAGCTCGTTGGACTTGGCGAATATGTCGCTGCCAACCACAACGAGGGGGTGGCCAAAGTGGCGTTGTTTATCCATCCATCCGCTTTTGGGCGAGGGCCCGTGGAAGATCTGCAGAAGGCGATTAAAGCTGGCCTCAAGCTTGACATCGTCGAGGTGGTGGAGCATGGCAAGGACCTCGATAACACTGCCATGCTCAAGCGTCTGATGAGCAAGGGCACTCAATATGTGCTAACTCACACCGTGCAGTCGCCGGTGGCGACAATGCTCAAGGACGCCTCCGGCCTGGGCCTGACGGCGAAGAGTTTCGGCGAGGCCGGAAAACTCACCTTCCTCGGCTGTCATTACACCGGCGGCAACGATCTCGTCGCCCTGGCAGGGGATGCGGCCGAGAATTTCCATTGGGTCACATCCTACATCGTCACCAACGAGCCCGGGCCCGGAGCCACTGCCCAACTGCAGCTGGCGGCGCGCTATGGCCGCGACGACAAGGCCGCGAACTCCCATAACTATGCCAACGGCATGATGGTGGCCCAGGTGGTCACCGAGCTCATCAAGCGGGCCAAAGCCGGAGGCGGCGAGGTCACCCGCGAGGCCATGCACCGCGAGTTGCTGGCGATGAACGGTGACCGTTCCTTCTCTCCCGGCACCACCGTCGGGCCAGTGACCTTCTCAACCACTGACAAGGCTGGGGTCGACACCTTGCAGCTTTACGTGGTCAAAGATGGGCTCTTCCATTCCAGTGGCCTGCCGTTCACCCCGGTATATACCGATAAGATCAAGTGACGGGCGCCACCGGCCCGCTGTTTCCGAGAGAGCGGGCCGGTGGAGTCGCGGCGGAGGTGGTGATGGAAAAGGAAAGCAACGGTGGCCTGCTGGAGGTCAACAATATCGAGGTGGTTTATAACGACATCATCCAGGTGCTGCGTGGTGTCAGTCTCAAGGTCGAGGCGGGGAGCATCGTCGCTCTGCTCGGCACCAACGGTGCCGGCAAGACAACCACGCTGCGCGCCATCAGCGGCCTGCTCAAGCCGGAAAACGGCTTCGTGCGCGAGGGCTATGTGCGCTTCAATGGACAGGATATCACCAACTCCCTGGGCACCCAGGCGGTCAGCCTGGGGGCGGTGCTGGTGCCCGAGGGGCGCCGCGTCTTCAAGCACCTCACCGTCGACGAGAACATTCGCGTCGGTTCCATCATCCGCCGCGACCCGGCGCGTCGCATTCGCGACGACCATGCCCTGATGTACGATCACTTTCCGCGCCTGCGGCATATCTCCAACCGCCTCGCCGGCTACTGCTCGGGAGGCGAGCAGCAGATGATCGCCATCGCCAGGGCGCTGATGGCCGGGCCGCGCATGCTCATGCTCGACGAGCCGTCCCTGGGGCTGGCGCCGCTCCTGGTCAGCGAGATCTTCAGCAATATCGAGAAAATCAATCGCGAGCTCAATGCCACTATCCTTGTCGTTGAGCAGAATGCCAAAATCGCCCTGGGCATTTCCCACTATGCCTATATCATGGAGTCGGGTAAGATCGTGCTCGAAGGGGAGTCCCGCGAGCTTCAGGAAAACCCCGATGTCAAGGAGTTTTACATGGGGCTGACCCAGGGCGGGGGACGAAAATCGTTCAAGCAGGTGAAGTCCTACAAACGGCGCAAACGCTGGATGTGAGAGCCCGGCGACACGGGGCCGACAGCCCGGGCCGACCCTGGGCGAGAGGGGACGATCCTCGGTACTTTGCGGAGGGCACGGCATGGGACTCTATGATTTCTCCTGGTACGATACCATCAAACGCTGTGGCCGGGACTCTGGCAGTGCGCCGTGCTGGCGGGAAATCGACGACGGGCGGTTGCTGAGCTTCGCCGACTATCGTCGCCAGGTGGAGCGGCTGGCCCAGGGGCTGCGCGAAAATGGCGTCGAGAAGGGTGACCGCCTGGGCGCGGTGGGCAAGAACAGTTTCGAGTTTTTCCTCCTCTATGGTGCGGCGGCGGCCCTCGGGGCCATCGTCGTGGCGGTCAACTGGCGCCTCTCGGTGGAGGAAATGGTCTATAATCTCGCCGATGGCGGTTGTTGCGCGGTGTTTGTCGACGAAGAGTTTCAGCAGGGGCTCAAGGCCAGCCGACAAGCCTTGCCGACGGTTCGCCTCTGGTACAATCTGCGGGGCGATACCGGTGGCGAGGGTTCGCTGGCCAGCCTCACCAGTGCATGGGGCGATTTCGTCGCCGCCGAGGTGGGGGGAGACGATGGTCTGGTTATCATCCATACCGCCGCGGTGGCCGGCAAGCCGCGCGGTGCCCTGCTCAGCCATCGTAATGTGTTGCTCGCGGCAATGCAGTTCAACCTCTCCTTGCGTCTGACATCCGCGGATGCGCACCTCAACCTGCTGCCGCTCTTTCATGTCGCCGGACTGTTCATGGCGGTGTCGACCTTCTTCGCCGGCGCCATCAATGTCAATGTCGCCAAGTTCGAGGCGTCCGCCGCCGTGAAGCTCATCGAGCGGCACCGGGTCAGCCTCTTGTTCGATTTCCCGCCGATCCTCGATTCGCTGCTCAAAGCCCAGGCCCAGGAAGGGGGAGATCTCTCGTCGCTGCGCCTCGTGGTTGGCCTGGGCGGCGCCGAGACCATCGCCCTCTACGAGGAGAAGACCGGCGGCACCTATTACGTCATGTATGGCCAGACCGAGGCCTCCTGCCTCACCACCTTTGGACCTTATGACGAGCGGCCGGGGTCGGCCGGCAAGGCGGTGCATCTCGCCGACGTACTCCTCGTCGACGAGGACGACAGGCCGGTGGCGACGGGGGAGACAGGGGAGATCACTGTCTCGGGGCCCACCGTCTTCAAGGGCTACTGGAACCTTCCCGATGATAATGCCCACACCTTCCGCAACGGCCGCCATCACACCGGCGATCTCGGCCGCTTCGACGCGGACGGCTACCTCTTCTATGCCGGGCGCAAGGCGGAGAAGGAGCTGATCAAGCCCGGAGGCGAGAACGTCTACCCGGCCGAAGTCGAAAAGGCCATCCTCCAGCATCCGGCAGTGGCCGAGACGGTCGTTTTCGGCGTTCCGGACCCGAAATGGAAGGAAGGTATCAAAGCGGTCTGTCGTCTCCGTGCCGGCATGGCACTCGAAGCGGCCGATCTTATCGCCTTTGTCGGGGGGCGTATCGCCAGCTTCAAAAAACCGCAGTACGTCGAGTTCGTCGAGGAACTGCCGCGTAAGGCTGATGGAAGCATCGATCGCCAGGCGGTCAAGAGCCGATACGCGAGGGGCTGAAGGGCAAAATCAGCGGCAAAAGGGGGGTGGCGAGGTGATTTCGCCTCCTTCCCTGCTTGTCAAAGCCCTTTGTCGGGTGATTTTCGTTCTTCGGCCTTGGCCCGGGCCTGTTTTTCCCCCACGTCGAGGCGAAAAAGGGTTGAGGAATCCGCAATCTTTAGCCCATTCCTGTTGACATCCACCCAAAATACGTCTATATCTCTGCAGCGACTTGTACCCTCCGGCGACGGCCACTCAGCCTGTCGCCGAAGTGCAGGGACATCACGCAGTGGACGCGACTGCGGCCCCTTCCGCCTCGCCGAGGTCATGGGCCGCCCGAGGGCGACCGAAATCCGTATTTTCCCTTAGGCATCTTGTAGTTCATTACGCAGCAACCCTCTTGCCGGGATGCCCTCCGCCGTTACCGGTCTGCATGGTCCGGGAGGCGGGGAACAGCCGGGCGGCATTGTCAATAACATCTCTTGGAAAGGACGAAAAATCGATGAATGTGCATATTGAGGAACTCAGCACGCTGACGAGAAAAGTCACCGTCACCCTGCCTGCCGAGACGGTTCAGGTCAAGCTCAAGGAAGCGTATGACAAGCTGCAGAAAGAGGTGCGGCTGAGGGGCTTCCGCCGGGGCAAGGTGCCGCGGAGCGTCATCATCAAGCAGTTCAAGCCCCAGGTGGAGGCGGAGACCAGCGAGAAACTCGTACAGGACAACTACTTCACCGCTATCGAGAAAGAGGGCGTCGACCCCATCGTCCACCCGGAAATCAAGAGCGTCAACTATAACGAGGACGGCTCCTTCACCTTTGTCGCCGAAGTCGACGTGCGGCCCCAGTTCACCCTGAAAGATTACAAGGGGGTCGAGGTCGAGAAGCCGGAGATCCAGGTCACCGAAGAAGAAATCCAGCTCGAGCTGCTCGAGAGGCAGAAGAACATGGCAGCCTTGCGTTCGGTCACCGATCGTCCGGTGCAGCAGGGCGACCTGGTGGTGGTGGAGTTCCAGGGCTATCACGAGGGTCAGGAACTGGCCCAGGTGAAGAACGACAACATGACCATCGACGTCGGCTCGGGAGAGATGGACCCCGGTTTCGAGAGCATGCTGGTCGGCAAGAACAAGGGCGACAACGGCGCCCATGAGATCGAGTTTCCCGCCAACCACCCCAATCCTCTCCTCAAGGGCAAGAAGATCGAGTTCCGCGTCGTCGTCAAGGATATCAAGGAGCGCGTGCTGGCCCCCCTCGATGACGAGTTCGCCAAGGATGTCGACGAGAAATTCGCCACCCTCGACGACCTCAAGGCCTCGATTCGCGAGCGGCTCGTCGCCATGCGCGAGGAGCGCGCCCAGGGCGTGATCGTCGACCGCATCATGCAGAAACTTCTCGAAGCCAATGAGTTCGAGGTGCCCACCCGCCTGGTGGCCTTCGAGGTCGAGCAGATGATCAAGCAGACCCAGGAGCAGCTCGAGAAGAACGGCATGAGCCTCGAAGCCGCCGGGGTGACCCGCGAGAAGCTCGTTGAGCAGAATGCGGAAATCGCCACCAAGCGTGTTCGTGGCGACTTCATCCTCAAGAAGATCGCCGAGGTCGAAGGCATCAAGCTGGCCGACGAAGACCTCGAGCGCGGCTTCAAGCGCATCGGCGACCAATACAATATGCCGGTGGCCAAGGTGAAGGAGTTCTTCCAGAACCGCGACGACCTTCTTCCCCTGATGAGCGAGCTGCTCAACGAGAAGATCCTCGCTTTCCTCCGCGAGCAGGCGGTCTTCGTCGAGGCGGCCGCGACGGCCGAGCCGGCTGCGACCCCGGCCGCGGAGGATGCTGCACAAGGCTGATAGAGGCGCTTGCGTCCGGCGAGAAAGACCTTATAATTGGCGTATCACCGGTGGGGAGCCTCACCGGTGGCAGCTCAATAACTGTGGAAATCCGGCGACTGCAGAAGGCTCCAGGCCTTTTGCAGTCGTCTCGTTTTCGTGCCTGTGAACCAGGGCGCACGAACCTCGGCGTCATGCGTCCGGGCGCATCTTTCCCTCCCCCCGGCGGGGAGCCCAGGAGGTAGCATACATGAATCTCATCCCGATGGTGATCGAACAGAGTCCCCGGGGCGAACGAGCCTACGACATCTACTCGCGGCTGCTCAAGGAGCGCATCATCTTCCTGGGTACCGGCGTCAACGACGACGTCGCCAACGTCATCGTCGCCCAGCTGCTGTTCCTCGAGGCCGAAGACCCCGACAAGGACATCACCTTTTATATCAACTCGCCGGGTGGCTCGGTGACCTCCGGTATGGCCATCTACGACACCATGCAGTACGTCAAGTGCGATATCGCCACCCTCTGCCTCGGCCAGGCCGCCTCCATGGGCGCCTTCCTCCTCGCCGCCGGCGCCGATGGCAAGCGGTATTCATTGCCCAACGCCCGCATCATGATCCATCAGCCGATGGGCGGTTTCCAGGGGCAGGCCACCGATATCGACATCCAGGCCCGTGAGATCCTGCGCATGAAGGCGGAGCTCAACCGGCTGCTCGCCCACCATGCCAAGGCGAGCATCGACAAAGTCAGCGCCGACACCGAGCGGGATTTCTTCATGAGTCCGGAGGAGGCCTGCAGTTACGGCATAATCGACAAGGTACTCAGCAAGCGGGAAGAGCTCGGGGAAGGGAAATAGTATGGACGACTCTGTCAACAACGGGCCCGACTGCCGGTGCTCGTTCTGCGGTAAGAAACAGGATGATGTCGACAAGCTCATCGCCGGGCCGGACGTCTTCATCTGCGACGAGTGCATCGAGCTGTGCAACGAGATCGTCCAGGAGAAGAAGGAGGTGCTGCTGCCGATGCACGAGGCCGAGAAGGCGCGGCCGGCGTCGCTCAAGCCCATGGAGATCAAGCGCTACCTCGACGACTATGTCATCGGGCAGGAGTTCGCCAAGAAGGTGCTCTCGGTGGCGGTGCACAATCACTACAAGCGCATCGACGCCCCGACCGACGACGACTCGGTGGAGCTGCAGAAATCGAATATCGTCCTCATCGGGCCGACCGGCTCGGGCAAGACGCTGATCGCCCAGACGCTGGCGCGCATCCTTAACGTGCCCTTCTGCATGGCCGACGCCACCACCCTTACCGAGGCCGGCTATGTCGGCGAGGACGTCGAGAACATCCTCGTCAACCTCCTCCAGGCGGCCAACTACGAGCTCGACCGCGCCGAGCGGGGTATCATCTATATCGACGAGATCGACAAGATCGCCCGCAAGTCGGACAGCCCGTCGCTGACCCGCGATGTCTCCGGCGAGGGGGTGCAGCAGGCCCTGCTCAAGATCATCGAGGGCACCAAGGCCTCGGTGCCGCCCAAGGGCGGGCGCAAGCACCCGCAGCAGGAGATGATCCAGATCGACACCACCAATATCCTCTTTATCTGCGGCGGCGCCTTTGTCGGTCTCGACAAGGTGGTCGGGCGCCGGCAGAGCGCCAAGTCCATCGGCTTCGGGGCGCGGGTGACCTCCGACGACAAGCAGAAGATCGGCGACCTGCTCAAGGCGGTGGCCCCGGAAGACCTGCTCAAGTTCGGCCTCATCCCCGAACTGGTCGGCCGCCTGCCGGTGATCGCCACCATGGAGGAGCTGGTCGAGGAAGACCTCATCCGCATCCTCAAGGAACCCAAGAACGCCCTCACCAAGCAGTACCAGAAGCTGTTCGAGTTCGACGGCATCAACCTGCGTTTTACCGAAGGCGCCCTGGTGGCCATCGCCCGCAAGGCCCTGAAACGCAAGTCGGGGGCCCGCGGCCTGCGCTCGGTGATGGAGGAGGCGATGCTCGACGTGATGTACGACCTGCCCTCGAAGACCGGTGTGCAGGAGTGCGTCATCAGCGAGCAGGTGATCACCCAGGGCGATTACCCGGTGGTGCTCTACAACAACAACGGCAGCGCCGACGAACGGCTCAAGACCGCTTGAGTCCTGCGGTGACAGGTGCCTATCCCAGAGATCGAAAGGAGAGTGTGTGACTAAGCTTTACCCGCTGATGCCCCTGCGCGACTTAGTGATATTTCCCCACATGGTGGCCCCTCTGGTGGTCGGCCGGAGGAAATCGATTCTGGCGCTCGAGGACGCCATGGAGAAGAAGACCGATATCCTCCTCGTCACCCAGAAGAAGTCCGCCGTTGACGACCCGGAGATCGACGATCTCTACCAGTACGGTACTCTGGCGGCGGTAATGCAGTTGCTGCGCCTCCCCGACGGCACCATCAAGGCCCTCGTCGAAGGCAAGTCGCGGGCGCGCATCGTCTCCCATGTTCCCCACGACAGCTTCCTGCAGGCAGAGGTCGAGGAGCGGGTCGATGTTATTGAGAACGGCGCCGCCATCCAGGCCTACGAGCGGGAGCTGCGCAAGTTCTTCGACGACTACGCCAACAACAACAAGAAGATCGGCCGCGAGGTGCTCAACTCGGTCAAGACCATCGAGAACCCCTTCAAGCTGCTCAACATCATCTGCGCCCACCTGCCGCTGAAGAGCGACGAGAAGCAGACCATCCTCGAGGCGGAGCCGCTCTCGGCGCGGATGGAGAAGGTGCTGGTCATCCTCAACCGCGAGATCGAGCTGGCGGAGATCGAGAAGAACATCAACGCCAAGGTGAAGATGCGCATGGGCAAGACCCAGCGTGACTACTACCTCGGCGAGAAGGTGCGCGAGCTGCAGAACGAGATCGGCCAGAACGCCGACGGCCTCGACGAGCTTGGCGAGCTCGAGCAGACCATCAAGGCCAAGGAGATGCCGGAGATCGCCCGCGAGAAGGCCCTCAAGGAGTTCAAGAAGCTGCGCAGCATGCCGCCGATGTCGGCGGAGACCACGGTGGTGCGCAACTATATCGACTGCATCGTCAGCCTCCCCTGGGAGAAGAAGAGCAAGTCGAAGATCGATATCAACAAGGCCGAAAAAATCCTCGACGAAGATCACTTCGGCCTCGCCAAGCCCAAGGAGCGCATTCTCGAGTACCTCGCCGTGCAGAGCCAGGTGAAGAAGATCAAGGGACCGATCCTCTGCCTGGTCGGCCCGCCCGGCGTCGGCAAGACCTCGATCTGCCAGTCCATCGCCCGGGCCATGAACCGCAAGTTCGCCCGCCTCTCCCTGGGCGGAGTGCGTGACGAAGCGGAGATCCGCGGCCACCGCCGCACCTATATCGGCGCCATGCCCGGCAAGATCATCCAGTCGATGCAGAAGGTCGATGTCGCCAACCCGGTGTTCTGCCTCGACGAGGTCGACAAGATGTCCATGGACTTCCGCGGCGATCCCTCCTCGGCCTTGCTCGAGGTGCTCGACCCGGAGCAGAACGTGGCCTTCAACGACCATTACCTCGATATCGACTACGACCTCTCCGAGGTGTTCTTCATTACCACCGCCAACAACCTGCACGCCATCCCCGTGCCCCTGCAGGACCGCATGGAGATCATCCAGATCAGCGGCTACACCGAGGAGGACAAGCTGCGTATCGCCGAAGGCTACCTGGTGCCGAAGCAGCTCACCGCCAACGGTTTCCGCAAAGGTGACATCAGCCTGACCGACGGCGCCATCCTCGAGATCATCCGCCGTTATACGCGGGAGGCCGGAGTGCGCAGCCTCGAGCGCATTATTGCCTCCTTGTGTCGCAAGATCGCCCGCGAGCGCCTCAAGAAGAAGTTGAAGGGCAAGAAATACCAGGTTAACGCCCAGTCGGTGGGCAAGTACCTCGGTACCCCCAAGTACCGCTACGGCCTGGCCGAGGAGAACGACGAGATCGGCCTGGCCACCGGCCTCGCCTGGACCGAGGTCGGCGGCGAGCTGCTGCAGATCGAGGCGACGCTGATGGCCGGCTCGGGCAAGCTGACCATCACCGGCAAGCTCGGCGACGTCATGCAGGAGTCGGCCCAGGCGGCACTCAGCTACGTGCGCTCCCGTGCCGGGGTGCTCGGCCTCGAGGCCAACTTCTACCAGAAGCTCGATATCCACATCCACGTCCCGGAGGGGGCCATTCCCAAAGACGGTCCGTCGGCGGGCATCACCATCGCCACCTCGCTGGTGTCGGCGCTGATCAAGGCCCCGGTCAAGCACCAGCTGGCCATGACCGGGGAGATCACCCTGCGCGGTCGCGTGCTGCCCATCGGCGGGCTCACCGAGAAGCTCCTTGCCGCCAAGCGCGGTAATATCACGCATGTTCTCGTGCCCAAAGACAACGAGCGCGATCTCACCGACGTGCCGGCAAAAATCCGCAAATCTTTGACCATCGAGCTGGTCAATCACATGGACGAGGTGCTCGACAAGGCGCTTTGCCCGCGGCAGGGCAAAGCGCTGCTCGAAGAGGTCGCGGCCGAGGCTGTGGCGGAGGAAAACGCTGTCTAGTCAGATAGTTAATCTTTTCAGCGTTTTTGCTTGACGGGGCAGGGTGAATTTAGTAAATAGTCCCGACACGTTCGATCACGGAGGGGCGACTAGCTCAGCTGGGAGAGCATCGGCCTTACAAGCCGAGGGTCACAGGTTCAAGCCCTGTGTCGCCCACCACATAGCAGGACTCTGGAGCGGTAGTTCAGTTGGTTAGAACGCCGGCCTGTCACGCCGGAGGTCGCGGGTTCGAGCCCCGTCCGCTCCGCCAGAGGCAGCATCGAGGCACCGTGTCGCGGTTGCCTTTCTCATAACGGGGATATCCCCGCCGGTTCATGGTCTTGGAGCGGTAGTTCAGTTGGTTAGAACGCCGGCCTGTCACGCCGGAGGTCGCGGGTTCGAGCCCCGTCCGCTCCGCCAACACCCAAAAACGGGGTCTGCCATCAGGCAGGCCCCGTTTTTCGTTGCAGCTGGCATGAGCGTGGTTTTGCCACCGCAGAAGACAAGGGTGGCGCCAGGCTGCCCAGCCGCATTCACCGCACAAGATATAGCCTTCAGGATCGTCAGCCGCCCCCGGGTCGTTCGGTGGCCAGCTTATCCTTGAACTTTTTATTGACCTGATAGACGAAGGCCAGCACTTCGGCCACGGTCTGGTAGAGTTCCACCGGAATCTCATTGCCAAGGGGGATTTTGGCGAGGACCTCGACCAGGTCCCTGTCCTCCTTGATATGCACTCCGGCCTCGCGGGCGGTGGCGATGATCTTCTCGGCGATATGGCCCTTGCCGGTGGCCACCACCCGTGGCGCGGAGGCCTCCTTCTCGTTGTAGACCAGGGCCACCGCCCGGGCGATGTCTTTTTCATCAGCCACGGCTACACCTTGGTGTCGAGAATAGATCGTCCCGGGGGGACGATGCGTTGCAGCAGCTCCTGCACCGGGTCGCTGCTGCCGCTGGCAAAGGACAGGCCGGCCAGGGGGGTGTCGACGATGGCCTTTTTGAGGTCGTCGTCATGCTCGGCGAGAAAGCGGGCCTTCTCGTCGGAATCGGCGAAGAAACGCAAAAAAAGTCCCTCCTCGTTGCGCAGGAAGTCGATGCGCAAATGGCCGAGCTCGGACATGGTGAGGTGGAGGGAGAAGCGCTTTTCGCCGCTGCCGCCTTCATCGCCGCCCTCGGCATCCTCCTGGTCGACGAGGAGATAGCCCTGCTCGACGAAGGGCAGGGGCAGGGGGATGACCAGCTGGTTGGGGTTGTTCTGGGCCTGCACCAGCTGAAAGAGTTCCAGAGTGGTGAGCAGCTTCTGCGTGGTCTCGGCGAGATCTTCGGCAGTGGTGAAGATGTGCAGCGCCTCGAGCAGGGCAGCCTTGAGGGTGCGGGTCGCGCCTTCCTTGTCGCCACGGGCGAGAAGGTGTTCGAGGTTGAGGCCGAGACTGTCGACAAGGCGCTTGAGGATGGCGCCTCCCTGCTGGTCGAGGCCCTGGCGCTGCAGGGAAAAGAATTCCTCGAGGGTGCTGCGGCTGTTCGGCGTGAGCAGGGAGAGCGGCGGCGGCGTCTGGCCGCGCATGGCGGCGAAGAGCGCGCCGAGGTCGATATTTTTGCCGAGCAGGGCGAGGGATTTGCCGGTGAGCAGGGTGTCGCCGGCGGAGACGATCTTCAGTTCGATACGCGGCTCGGTTTTGGCCACCTGCAGTTGCAGGGTCTCACCGACACTGAGCTTTGCCTCGGACGAGGCGGCGAGCCGCGTGCCGCCGATATCAAGCGTGAAACGGTTGTCGCCACGGGCCTCGACCACCATTGCCTTGAGCAGCTGGCCGACATTGGCCGGCAGTTGGCCTTGGCTACGGCCCTTGCCCTGGGAGGTAGCGTGCCCGACCGGGGGGATCGAGGAAAGCGGGTTGATGATATCCATGGGCCACTCCCCCTGCCGCAGGCCGCCCGGATGGCCAGGCAGCTCAGTAGGTTTGCCCCTTCTCGCGCAGCTGCCGGCGCTGTTCGGCGAAACAGCGTTTGGCGAGGGCGTCGCGGTTCGTGGCGGAGATGTCGTCGAAGTGGAAGGAGGTCAGCCAGCGCTGTTTTCGCAAGCTGCGGCTGCGCACCACGTGGCCGCCGACGATGATGCGCTTGTCGGGCTCGTCGAGGAGGAGCTCGATGTCGAGGTCGTCTTCATGGCGGCACTCCGCCGGCAGCAGGGCGAGCAGCCCGGATTGTGAGATATCGACGCTCTCGCCCTCCAGCTGCCAGCTGTTTTCCGGCTTCTCCGCGCTGTCGACGAAATGGCGGATGACCACCGGTATCCTCATGCTGACCCTGAAGAAGCGGCGCATGTCCTCGAAACGCATGGTCTGGCGGGCGAGGAGCTCCACCGTGCGGCCGCTGGTTTTCTCGACGATCTCCACCAGAAAGGAGACTTCGGTTCCGTTCTGGTCGCAACTGACCAGAAAACCCCGCCAGCTGCGGTCGAGTTGCTGCGGCAATGCCCCCGGCGGGGCGAGGAAGAAGAAGCCGGGAGCCTCGGATTCCTTGAAAAATCCTTGGATGGTATGGTGATCGTTGTTGCTGTCGGTCAGGGTGAGGGTGGCGGCCTCGCCGTCATCGATTGACTTGACCAGCTTGACGAGATCCTGTTGCACCATGGCGATATCCGTGGAGAAAGTGGGGCGTCGCTTATTTTTCCAGTACCTGGACCTTGAGGCGCAGCATCTGCCGCTGCAGCACCAGGCAGTGGCCGATGATACGATCGCGATCCTCCATGGAGATGTCGTCGAAGTGGTAGGCGACCTCGCAGCGGCCGTCATCCTGCCGCTGCAGGCGGACGATATGGGCCACGGCGCTGATCGGCTGCTCGTCGGCCATGGGCAGGGAGATGACCAGCTGGGTCTGCTTGTCTTCGGGAGGGCAGCTGGGAAAGAGCACCAAAACGCCGCTGCCGCTGAGGTCGAGCGATTCGCCGGCCAGCGACCATGGAGGTGATTGCGCCAGGCCTTGGGGGAGGCGAAGGCTGGAGGCGACCACCTCGGTGACTGCGTCGATGCGGAAATATTCGCGCAGTTGCTCGTGGTTGATGGATTTCTGCAGAATCATCTTGAGGGTCTGCTGGCCGTCGATCTCCTGGATCATCGCTTCCAGGGAGAGGGTCGGCCCGCCCATGTCGACGGACACGATGGTCGGTTGGCTGAGATCGATGGCGGCAATGGGCAGCTGACCGGGGCCGAAGACCAGCGAGAACTTGGGCGGGGCGATGTCCCGAAAGAGGCATTGCATCCGCAAGCGCTCGCGGCTGTTGCGCAGGGGGAGGAAAATCCGTACCGGCTTGCCTTCGGGAATGGAGGTGAGGATGGCGGGATCGTGGCTCATAGGTTTCTTTCACCGCTCGCTGATGATAGGTGGCGCCCAGTCCTGCCGCACGGAATTTCCCGTGAGAAACGCCCGTCGGGCTCCACTTCGCCCCCCTGTGCGGGGAAGCCGGTTAACAGCCGATAGTTATTGGAAAACCATAGTAGCGCAATTTTCTCTCCACGGCAACGCTGACAACGAGAAATGGTGAGTGGATATGCTGTCGGTGCGCCGGGTTCGGTACTTTTTGGGCGGCAGGGTCTGGTTGGCATAGCGGCTTGGCTGGAAACAGGCGTGAGCAACGCCTGCGCCGCCAGCACTCTCTTTGCCGTCATGGGTGGCGTTGGATACGCTCTTGAGCAATCCGGCCTTGTGGCGGCATGCTCCGGACAGCTAGACGGCTGGAGCACCCTGGACCGCGGCGCCGGCATGGTCGAGGGTGGCGCGGATGGCGAGCAGTTTCTGCTGCAGGTTGCCGCAGGCCATGGAAGCCTTGGCGAAGGCGACGCGATAGTCATGGATCATGGCGGTGTTGACCACTTCCGGGCCGGCCAGGGCGAGGATGGAGAGCAGTTGCTCATCGAGGGAGGAGAGCTTGCTGCGCTCGCGGCCCAATTGCTCGCACTCGGCGTAGATCTTCGCCGGGGAGATCTCTGTCGCCCGCTGCAGGACATGCAGCACGCGCCCTTCGAAATTGAGGTAGGCGGCGGTTATCTCCATGAAGAATTGCGCCACATCGACAATTTTTGTCGCCGGGCGGAGGCTGTGGTCAAATGGTTTCATGGAGGGGCCGCGGGTTAGAAGGAGGTGCGGATCAGGCCGGGAGCGGGACCGCCGGGCGGCCGATATCCCTGCAGGGCGTTGCGGTTGGTGCGCATCGTCGTCAGCTCGTGGCGCAAGAGCGCCCGGCTGTTTTCGGCGCGGCCAAGAAGGTCGCGGTTGATGCGGAAGAGCCGTTCCAGCTTTTCAGCCCGTGTTGCCAGCAGGGGGTGAAGGCTGTCGTCGAGTTCTTCGCTGCGGCGCAGTTCTTCGGCCAGCTGGCCGTCGACTGCCTGCGCTTTTTCCCTGAGGCAGTCAAGCATCCTGGTCTTCTGCAGCAGGGCCTCGGAGGAGATGGCGGGCAACTCGCCCTGCAGCACGGCATAGGTCGCTTCCATCTCGCCGTAGATAGCATTGACGCTCTGCAGCAGCTCGATGCACCTGTCAAGCCTGCTGAGATTGTGGTTGCTTTCGCTCATGGTATCACCTGCTCTTGGCCTCAGCCGGCTACCGAGAGGCGCGGCATGGGGGTGGCCGTGTCTGCCTCGGCCTCGCGCTGCTGCGAAACGATGCCCTGCTCGCGCTTGTTGATCTCCACCGCCTCGCCCCAGGTCTGGCGTAGATCGACGAGGAGGTTTTCCACCACCTTGAGCTTGTCGGGGGTCTCTTCGCGGCGTGCCTCGTTGAGCTGACGCATCATGAAGTCGTAGAGCCGCTCGAGATCGATGGCGATATCGCCGCCGATGTCGTGGTTGAGGGACTTGGAGAATTCGTCGACAATCGCATAGACCTTGCCAATCCGGCCGTTCTTCTCACTGCCGTTGCCGGCCTCGCAGGCGACGATGGCCTGGCGGCAGAAGCGGATGGCCCCGTCGTAGAGCATGAGGAGAATCTGCTCCTGGGACGCGGTGAGGACCTGGTTGTTGCGATACTGGTTGGCGTAGGCGTTATTATAGGGATTCATGACTATTTGTTCCCAAAAATGGCGTTCATCTGCTGGGTGAGGAAGTCGCCCTGGGAGTTGAGATTGCTCACCAGGGTTTCCATGGCGCTGAACTGCGCCTTGAGGGACAGCTCGCGTTTGCTGAGGCGAAGTTCCATCTGGTCGATCTGCAGGTCGAAGCGGTCTACGCTGTCCTCGTAGTTCTGCTCCTGCAGGGCATACATACCGGTGCTTTTGCTGGTCATTTTCAAAAGCAAGGCATTGAAGCCCTTCATCACCCCGGCAGTCGTATCGTCACCGGAGAGGAGAGAGATGGTGTCGTCGTAATTTTCGGCCAGTGCCTTGTCGAGCTTGGTGTTGTTCTGGTTGAGAGTACCGTTGGGGTTGGTAGTGATGCCGATCTCCGACAGGACGCGGAAACGCCCGCTATTGTCGATGGCGTCGGTGAGGACGTTTTGCAACTGGCGTTTGAGGCTGTTGATGGTGGCGTCACCGCGCAACACCGAGCCAAGAATGGCTTCCTCGCCCGAACCTTCCTCAACCTCAGGTACCGTCGAGGAGCCGCCGAATTCTTCGTAGCCGGAGAGAATCCAGTCCATGGCATCGTTATAGGCGCTGACGAAGGAGGTGACCTTTTCCTTGAGGGCACCGGTATCGGCGGTCACGTCGAGTCTCTTGGAGGCAAAGGTGGGCGGGTCGGGCCATTCCCAGAATTTTTTGCCATCTACCTCGGTGCCTTCGTCGAGTTTGGTATCAACGGAGTTGAGCGTCAGCGTCACGCCGCTGATCGCCGAGGAGATGGTATTGGTGTCACTGACCACGGCGATACCGTCGATAAAGGCGACTGCCTTTTGTGCTTCCTGTACTTCGCTCAGCCCAAGCGAGATCGCTTGCGCGCCTCCGTCAACGAGGGTGTCTTCGATCTCGAAGGAGGTGGAGGAGTCCTTGCCGGTGAAGACCAGGTGATAAGGCTTGCCGGAGGTGCCGTCGTTGATGATGCTGGCGCGCACGCCGGTGGTGTTGGCGACGGCGTTGACCGCCTGGGCGATGCCGAGGAGGGAGTTGTTCTCGGCGGTGACATTGATCACCGTGCCGGCGATCTCGAGGGTGCCGGTACCAAGCACTGCCTCGGTATTGGAAGAGAATCCGGCGCTGACCGTCTTCTGCACCTGGCTGAGCTGAGCCACCGAGACGTTATAGCTGCCGACGGCGCCGCTGCTCGAGGAGGCGGTAAACGAGGCCTCGCCCTGGACGGTGGCGGTAGTGGAGCGCAGCTGGCTGGTCAGGCTCATATTGCCGACAGCGGTCTTCAGGGCGTCGAGCTTGTCCTTGAACTGGGCGAAGGCGTCGAGACGCTGCTTGGCGGCGGTCTTCCTGGCCTCGATGCGGTCCAGCGGGGCCCGCTCCAGTGCCATGATATCCTTGACGATCTTGTCCGTGTCCAGTCCGGTCGCGAGACCGCTGAAAGTGATAGCCATAGCCGCACCTCTTGCTGCTTCTGTAAAACCGAGACCTTATCCCTTGGTGTCGACGAGATTGCCGACCAGCTCGGCGAAGGTCGCCTTGAACTTGAGCAGCTCTTCCGCAGGAATTTGTCGGATGACTTTCTGAGTCTCGTTATCGAAGATTTTGACCACCAGGTCCTCCGCTTTGTCGTCCCGCTCGAAACGGACGCTATAGAGTCCATCCTCGGTCAGGGACTTGATCTGGTCGATCAACTCCTCCGGTTGTATCTTCTGGCTCTTCTCCGGGGCCTGTGGCTCCGGGGCCTTGCTGTCTTTATTCTTGCGCGCGGTGTCGACCAGCTCGGCCGATTTGACCGACTGCTGTGCCAGACTTCCCGGGCTGCTGATGGCTTCGACGTTCATGGCGGTCTCCTTTGGCATCGACCGTAGATCGAGGAAGGGGCCGGCCGTAGCCGGCCCCTTGGTACTACCTACTGCGGGTTACCAGATTATCCGAGCAGCGACAGGGCCAGCTGCGGCGCCTGGTTGGCCTGGGCGAGGATGGAGACGCCGGCCTGCTGCAGGATATTCTGCTTGGTCATGTTCGAGGTCTCCTGGGCGATATCCGCATCGAGGATCCGGCTGCGGGCCGCGGAGAGGTTCTCAGAAACGTTGGAGAGGTTGGCGATGGTCGACTCGAAGCGGTTCTGAATGGCGCCGAGGTCACCGCGAATGGTGTCGATTTGTGCTATGGCACCATCGATGGTTTTAATGGCGTCGGCAGAACCTTGCACCGTGGTAATGTCAACGTTATCAACCGAACTCAACGTGCTGACGTTTGCAGAACCTTGTGCACCAGAAAAAATAGATCCGCCAGTAGATGTCGCATTGATGCTGCTGGTGATATTAAAATCAGCAGAACCTGAGAAAGTCACCTCACCACCAACGACTGTTGAGTCGAGGTGTCCATTGACGCCTCCGTCGAGAAGCTTAACTGCGGTTCCTTCGTTACCTACAATTTCTAAGTGTTGTTGAGTTCCAACGCCAACAGAAGAAGGAATAGCTGCACTATGAGTGAAATTAGAGATTTTGATGTCATAACCTTCTGCCTGGATCAATTCAATGCTATTGTTGGTTCCAGTAAGCACTGCAGAAATCCCGGTGCGACCTGCTTCATTATTGATGGCTTGAGCCAAAGAAGAAAGGTCCGAAGTAGTAACTGTGGCGCTTATGGTAACCACCTGATCATCGGCCTGAGTTCCTTGCAAACCAAAAGTAATTGATCCGTTTGCAGACAAGTTTTGGATTGTTGCGACGGTTCTTGCTTCGGCAGTAACACCAGTATCAGCCGATACGCCATTGACTGCGTTAGCGATAGCTTGTGCTGTAGAATCGCCTTGAATAGTAAGGGTTTCGGAACCATCTGGTCCTACAATCGTAAGATCTTGAGCTCCAACGAAATTACCTCCGCCTGTTGTAGCCAATCCAGCTTTGGTTGTTGTGACTTCAGCGTTAGCACCGGCTGAAGAAAAATAGCTCGATGCAGATGCTTGGTTGGACTCGATCGACAAACCGTCTGGCATTGATACAGTTACTTGTCCACTCGCGACAATAACCGCACTGGCACCACCACCTGTTGCGGTAGCATTTGTACCTTTTAAGCCGGTAACATTCATCGTGGTGGTCGCAGCACTTGCTTCAACTACGAAGTCGTCACCGTCAGTATTGCTTAGGACGACTGCGGTACCGGCTTCATTAAGAGCTGCGGTAAACCCTGCAGTACCATTAGTATAGTTGGCATGACCGGTAATAGCAGCCAGGAGATCTGTTGCATTTCTTACGTCAACTCCTGCGGCCACAGTGACTGCTGCGCCAGCATCTCCAGTGGAAATAGCGATAGTACCAGTGCCATCGTCAGCCACGCCAATGATTGAAACCTGATTGTATGCAGTTGCAGAAACACCGGTGGTTGTGGTGAGTGTATTGACTTTTGTTACAATATCGGAGGCCTGGTCATCAATAGCTACTGAAACGGTCCCAAGGGATACATTGTTGGCATCTCTAATTGTGAGAGTTTCAGTGCCGGTAACACCGTTGACGTTGGCGCCAGTCGCCTGCGCAGCCAAGGCACCCATGAAACCACCAGACGCATTTGCAATATTGCCAGAGTAGGTTGCAGACTCGATACCGTTAATATTGGCGGCTGCACCATTGATCAGGGTAGAGGTAGATAACGATTCGTTGCCCAAATGGACAGCTTTTGCAGAACCAATGCTAAATGAAATAACTTCATTTGCATTTGCACCAACCTGGAACTGCGCATTGTTCATCGTTCCATCCAACAAATTCTTTCCGTTGAATGAAGTCGTTTCGGCAATGCGTGTCAGTTCTTGCTTGAGTTGGTTAACCTCGGCTTGAAGGGATTGACGGTCAGAGGAGCTGTTGGTGTCGTTCGCCGACTGTACGGCCAGCTCACGCATACGCTGCAGGATGTTGGTGCTTTCCTGCAGTGCACCCTCAGCGGTCTGCGCCAGGGAGATACCATCGTTGGCGTTCCGGACGGCTTGGTTCAGACCGCGGATCTGCGAGGTCATACGGTCGGAAATGCCGAGGCCGGCTGCATCGTCCTTGGCCGAGTTGATCCTCAGACCGGAAGAGAGACGCTGCATGGATTTGGCCAGCTGAGACTGGGAGGTTCCCAAGTTACGCTGGGCGTTGAGAGACATTACGTTTGTGTTGATAGTGAGACCCATGATATTCCTCCTTGAATATGTAGTATGGGGTACTGCGTGGGCGTCCTTGCCCGGGTGTGTCTGCTAAGGGTACTGCACGTGCGTTATCTCGTTTTCGGCACCTCCTTGGTTGAGTGTTTGTGTTTATAAGCGACATATCGGCTGCCGCTCAAATTCTCTTTAGGGATTTTTTCCAGTGAAGAGTTTTTTCCCGTAGGATGAGTATCGGTCACCCGCCCGCCGATGTTTAGGACTTTTTTTCTTCCCCTTCATATTTTTTGGCCCGGAGAGGGGGCACCTCTCCGGGCGGTCGATTCTTAGCCCTGCAGCAGCTGCAATGCCAGCTGCGGGGTGGTGTTGGCCTGGGCGAGGATGGCCACGCCGGCCTGCTGGAGGATATTGCTCTTGGTCATCGCCGAGGTCTCCTGGGCGATATCGGCGTCCAGGATCCGGCTGCGTGCTGCCGAGAGGTTTTCGGAGACGTTGTTGAGATTGGCGATGGTCGACTCGAAGCGGTTCTGGATGGCGCCGAGGTCGCCGCGCAGGCTGTCGATCTGGCCTATAGCGCCGTCGACGATCTTGATGGCGGCGGAGGCCCCTTCGACGGTGGAGATATTGATGCTGTCCACAGAGTAGAGCACGCTGCTGTTTGCGGCATTGGCGGCGGAATCGAAGAGAGAGCCGGCTTCCACGCCGATATCGCTAGTAATATTGAAGGAGTTGATGCTGTAGAAGGCAATCTCGCCGCCAACGGTGGTCGAATTGGTAGAACTGCCACTATTGCCGGTGAGAATAGCGCCGGCGCCCTGGTTGCCGGTGACGGTGATGGAGTCCGCGGGCGAGTTGCTGCTATGGCTGAACCCGGCGATCTTGATATCGAACCCTTCCGCCTGTACCAACGTAATGGAGGCGTTGTCGCCGCTGAGGATGGCACTGATGCCGGTGTTGCCGGACTGGTCGTTGATCGCCCTGGCCAGGGGCCCGAGGTTATCGGGGTTGACGGTGGCGCTGATGGGGATCGGGTCGACGTTGGTGCCCTGCAGAGTAAAGCCTATGGTGCCATTGGCGGTGAGGTCGGAAATGGTGGCCGAGGTGCGGGCGGTGGCGGTCACTCCGGTTGCTGCCGCTTCGGCGTTGATCAAGCCGGCGATGGCGCTGGCAGTGCTGTTGGCGGGGATTTCCACCGTGGCCGAGCCGGCGCGACCGACGACAGTCAGGTTTTGCAAAACGACGTTGTTGCCATCGTTGGTATCGGTTAAGCCAATGCCGCGCAGGCCATCCTCGCCGGCGTCAACGCCGAGACCACTGTTCGAAGAGGTGGCGGAAACGATCCCGGCGCTGGTCGGGAATTCGTAGCGGGCAGAAGCCCTCTGCACATAGGCCTGTCCTGCGGTAGTGAGTGTGCCGGAGGTGTCGCTGGGGGTGGTGTAGCCGACGGTGGCGAGAACCCCGCCAGCGACAGTAAGAGCGGACGCCTCGATATTATTGCCGGTTGTGCCGGCACTGACCGTCAGGCCGGTAAGGCCCGAGGAGGCGTAGCTGAGGCCGGCCGGCGGGGTCTGGTTGGCGATGGCATAGGCAAGTGCGGCATTGAAGGTCGGGCCATTGGTGGCATCATAGGCCACAGTGAACGTGGCGCTGGCAGCGCCGCTGCCGATGGTCATGACCACCGAGTCGCCGGTGGTCCACGTCCCGGAGGGGGTGAAGGTGAATGTTGCGCTGTTGGTTCCGTAGGAAGCCGTCGAGACAACACCGGCACCGCTGTCAACCGGTGTCTTGGCTGCCAGAGCCGACATGCCATCGGTGAGGGAGCCCGAGTTCGAGGTTCCATCTACGAAGGTGAAAGTCACTGTCTGGGCGGGCAGGGCCGCAGCGCGAGCGGCGGCAAGGCTGACTCCCGAGCCGGCGGCAGCGGGAAAAAGGGTGGCGCTGGCCGAGCTGGTGGCCGCCTCGATGCCGATATCGCTATTGGTGGCGATCTCGTTGCTGCCGAGGTCTTCCGCCTTGGCGGAGGCGATGGCGAAGGAAATGGTCTCGTTGGCGTTGGCGCCGACCTGGAACTGGGCGTTGATCAGCGAGCCGTCCAGCACCTTGCGTTCGTTGAAGGTGGTGGTGTTGGCGATGCGGGTGATCTCCTGCTTGAGCTGGTTGACCTCGGCTTGCAGGGAGGCACGGTCGGAGGCGCTGTTGGTGTCGTTGGCTGACTGGATGGCCAGCTCGCGCAGGCGCTGCAGGATATTGGTGGTCTCCTGGAGGGCGCCTTCCGCCGTCTGCGACATGGAGATGCCGTCGTTGGCGTTGCGCGCCGCCTGGTTGAGGCCGCGGATCTGCGACGTCATGCGGTCGGAGATGGCCAGACCGGCGGCGTCGTCTTTGGCGGAGTTGATGCGCAGGCCGGAAGACAACCGCTGCATGGAGCGGCTCAGGTCGGCCTGAGATTTACCTAAATTGCGTTGGGCGTTCAGTGAAGCGACGTTTGTATTGATTGTCAGTGCCATGATACTTTTCCTCCTTGAAAGGGTGCTTTGGCGTCATAATCAATCGTGTCATACAAACGTAAAGTCTCTTGTGGTTTACCTCGCAGGTAAGACACTTCTCGGTAGTTGAGGAGGAAAAGTTTAGGGCTGAACGCAGCAATAATTGCCTGAAAAGAAAAAACGCTAATAATATGTCAGGCAACAGAATTTTTGCAGCGCATTGAATGAAGCGGCAGCGACAGGAGTGGTGGCGGGAAAGAGGAGGATGCATTCCGCCGGAGGGAAAAGATCCGGCGGAATGACGGGAGTTACTTCGGCAGGGGCGTCTTCGAGGAGAAGGAGCCCCCTTCGAGGATGATCTGAATGGCGCGGTTGGTCTTGGGGGCGAAGAGAATGGGGGCGGCGAGATTGATGGTGATGCTCTGGTCGGGGGGCACGGTCACCACGGTAAGGGTGTAGCATTCCTCGTCTTCGGCGATCTGCAGGATCTGCCGTTCCACCGGGTCGGGGACCACCAGGTAGTCGAGGAAGAAATTGGTGGGGTCGGTGAGCACGAAGGCCATCTCGGGTTCGTCGACGCTCTGGATCCAGAACAGCGGACCGCTTTTCTTGTTGGGCATGACGATGAAGCGCCGGAGATTGGGCAAGCCGATGAGCCCCGCCGGGAAGTGGAGGAGGTTCTCGGGATCATATTCGACCTCGCCGAAGCGCGTGTTAATTTTTTCCATTTCTGTCTCTTTTGACGGTTAGGTTGTCGCTGATGGCATCGAGGTCGACCATGTTCCAGTGAGAGGCGTTGCGGTTCTCCTGGACGATGCGGTCATATACCTCCTGGCGATGTACTTTCTTGCTGCGCGGCGCCTCGATGCCTATTCTGACATTGCCACCTTTCATTTCCACTATGGTGATGGTGATATCGTCGCCGATGACGATGCCCTCACCGAGTTTTCTGGTCAGTACCAGCATAGCGAGCACCCTGGGGACGGTCCATGCCGTCGTAGTGATGAAGAGATCTGCGATTCGTTGCCAGGCGGATGAAATGTGTCGCTGATAGTACTCGAAGATCAGAAATAATCAAGAATCGAAATCTGCGACACCCGGCCGGTAATATTGAGGGCCGCTTCGAAGGCGCTCTCCTTCTGGATGATGTCGTTATAGACCTGGAGCACGTCGGCATCCTGATAGCGCGAGAGGATCTGCTTGAGATCGATCTGGGCATCCTCCTGATGGAGCATGGCGGCGTCGACCCTCGTCGCTCTGGCGCCAAGGGTCGAGCGCAGGCCGCGGTTCTGGTTGGCGGCGATCTCGAGGTTGTCGATCTGCGCCTGCACCGAGCCGCCGGCGCCGTTGATGTCGTCGAAGTTGCCGGCGCGCACCGCTTCTTCGAGGCGGGTGAGCACGGAGAAGAGGTCGATGCGCCCCGAGGCGCCGTTGAGGGTATCGCCGGTCATGCCCACCGCCGCCAGTCCAGTGCCGGAGAGGGTGACGTCGGTGGCCGAGTTCGGGGCGACGGTCACCGTACCGTAGACGGTCTGGCTGCCGCCGCTGATGCCGCCGCTGGCGCCGGGGGCGTTGGTGTCGGTAATCGTCTCGACGAGTTCGATGTCGGCGCCGTCGGCCGGGCCGGTCAGCACCAGCGAGCCGCTGGAGATATCGTAGGTGACCCCGTTGGCGAGAGTGCCGCTGGTGGCGGTGAGGCTGCTGGCGCCGGCGGTGTTGGCCAGGGCATAGGCCATCCCTTCCAAAGTGAAGGGCTGCCCAGCCGGCAAGCCGTCCAGGGTCGCGGTGACGGTTGTGCCGCCGGAGGTGATGGCCAGATCGTAGCTGTCGTCGCCGGCGGTGAAACCGCTCAGGGTGAGCGGCCCGAGATCAACCTCGGCAGCCTGGACGCTGGCGGTGAGCCCGGTGCCCGCCTGGGAGAACAGGCCGGCCACCTTGGCGGCGTAGTTGTCGTCGGTGTCGGTGAGGTCGGTTTCGTCGATGGTTGTCGACACCGGCGGCGTGGCCGCGGTGGTGATGGTGATGGCCTCCCCGGCCAAGGCCGGGCGCAGGGCGGAGGAAGTCATCGTCTCGCCCTGGTAGGGCACGCCATAGCCGCCGGCGGCGATGCTGTTGGTGACCCCGAAGAAGAGCTCGTTGCCGGTGATGTTCGAGGTGAGGAATTCGCCCGGGGTGATCTCCAGCTGGGTCGGGTTCTGGTCGCCGTGGTAGAGATAGGGCCAGGTGGTGACATCCCCCTCGTCGTAGAGGGCCGGGTCGTAGTTGGGGTTCTCGGTGAAGGGCTTGGTGTCCTCCTGGTAGCCGGCGAAGATGTACTTGCCGTCGACCATGGCGTTGGCGGTGTCGAGCAGCTGGGTGCGCAGCTCGGCGATCTCGTTGCCGAGGGTGCCGAGGTCAGTGTTGGTCAGGCCGCTGTTAACGGCATTGATGGCCAGTTCCTTGGCGCGCACCAGGATGTTCTCGACCTGGGCCATATAGCCGTCGGTGGCGGCCATTCTGTCGCTGGCATAGCCCATGGTCTCGAGATAGCGCTCGTTCTGCTGCATCTGCGAGCGGGTGGTGAGCACCGGGCGGATGGCGCCGGGATCGTCCGAGGCCTTGTTGAGCTTGAGGCCGGTGGCGCCCTGGTTGCGTAATACGAGGAGGTCGGTGGTGATGCGGTCGAGGTTGGTGCGCATCAGGCGATAGGTGGAGCTCTCGGTGACTTTCATGGCGAACCGTCCTTATCCCTTGCCCTTATCGTTTGATGTCCATCAACACCGCCATCATCTCGTCGACGGTGGAGAGAAACTTGGCCGACGACTCGAAGCCGCGCTGATACTGGATGAGACCGATCATCTCTTCTTCGAGCGACACGCCGGCCAGCCCGTCGCGGAAGTTTTCCAGCTGGTCGAGGGCGTCTTCGGCCCCTTTCAGCGACAGCTGGTTCTGGTTGCTCTCGACGCCGATCTTGGCGGCGATCTTGCCGTACAGGGAGGTGAAGGTGTCCACCCCGTCAACCAGGTAGGTGTCGCCGATATTGGAGAGGATCAGGGCGTTGCTGTTATCGCCGGGGGCCACTTCGCCGGGAGGCGGGCCGGGGTCGGGGGCGGCGCCGGCGGCCACTTTCACCGGGTCGGTGAGCACTACTTCGATACGCCGTGCCGCGCCGTCATACTCGGTGGCTGTCGGCGGCGGCGCCGGGGGCGAGGCGACGTAGTTGGGCGGCATGCTGAAGAAGAGGTTGCCGGTGGACGAGTCGAGGGCCCCGCCGGCCTGGTGCTGCAGGTTGACCTGCACGCTCAGCTCGTAGGCGAGCTTGTCGAGGTCGCCGGTCAGCTCGGGGATCAGCTCGTCGCGCACTTCGATCAGGCCCTTGAAGGCGCCGCCGAGGTTGCGCGTGCTGAGGTCGCGGGTGACGCCGCCGGCCTGGAGCTGCAGGGTCATCTGGTTGCCCGAGGTCTCGGCGGTGATGCTCATCGGCATCAGGCCCTGCACCAGGGGCAGGCCGCCGGGCAGGGTCACCGAGAGCATGCCGTTCTTGTCTTCCATGGAGATGGCGCCGAGGGATTTGGCCAGGTCCTTGGCCACCATCTCGCGTTGGTCGCGGGCGCTGTTGGCTGATTGGCCGCGGATCTCGATGGAGTAGATGCGCTCGTTGAGGTCGGCGATCTCGCGCAGCTGGGAGTTGACCTCGTCAAGCTTGGAAACCACGGTATTGTTGATATTTTCCTGGATGGCGTCCAGCTGGTTGATGGCGTTGTTGAAGCTGGTGGCGAGCACGTCGCCCTGGAGGATGACGTTGTTCCTCTGCACCAGGTCGCTGGGGTCGGCGGTGAGCTCCTGCAGGGAGTCGAAGAAATTGTCGATATCGGTGGAGATGTTGTCCTCGGTGATGGTCAGCACCCGCTCGAGCTCGCCGAGAGGGCGGGTCAGGGCGTCCTGGTAGCCGTAATCGACTGCCTTCTGCTTGATCTGCTGCTCGATGAAGACGTCATGCTCGCGGCTGACGTTGGTGATCTTCACCCCCTGGCCGATGAAGAAGTCGCCGAAGTTCATCGCCGGGTAGGTCTCGAGCTCGGCGGTCTGGCGGGAGTAGCCCTCGGTGTTGACGTTGGAGATGTTGTTGCCGACGATCTCGATGGATTTCTGGTTGACCTCGAGAGATGTCCTGGCGGAGTTGAGGGCGCTTATCAGACCGGCCATGTCAGATCCTTCCCGAGAGCAGCCTGCCGTTCACCTGCGAGGCCACCGAGTAGCCGCGTGCCGAGTAGGTGGAGGGGACGGTCTTCTGGCCGAAGAATTCCATGGTTTGCCGAATCCAGCCGAGGGTCGACTTGAAGAGGAAGGCGTTGCGGCGGTTCTCGGCGCGGATCTCGGCGGCGATGGGCCGGTCTTCCTCGGGGATGTTTTTGACGTGGGCCAGCACCTTGACGATTTCCTCCTTGGCGCGCATCGCCTCGGTCATCTTCTCCATGTCAAGAGCCTTGGCGCACTCCCGCTCGTAGATGATGAGGTCGCGCAGGCGGACAAGGTAGTCGTGGGTGGTGGCGGTGTTCATCTTATCTGTTCTCGACGAGGAATTGTAACAGTGAGGCGGAGACTTTCTCCAGGTCGGGCTGGTAGGAACCCTCCCTGATCTGCGCCTGCAGTTCCTTGACCCGTTCCGCCCGCTCGGCGTCCCCGCTCGGAGTGGCGGCCTTGGCCCGGTTGACCTCCTGCAGCACCGAGGAGAACTGCACCTTGTCCTCGCCGCCGCCTTCGACTTTCTTGTCGCCCTGAACCTTCGGCGACTTTTTCAGGCCGCCGATCTGCCCGGGGCCTCCGATTCCAAAAAATTCGACACTCATGACGTCCCCCGATAGTTACGCTTGCTTGCTGCCGTCAACCCCGGCCCATTCGTCCAGTTTCTGCATGACCGCATCGTAGGTCTGGTAGGAGATCTCCGGGAGCCAGTCGCCGAAGGCGGAGAGGGCTTCCTGGAAGCCTTTGTCGATGCCTTCCTTGATGGTCTCGAGGCGGCTCGGATCGCCGCCGGCGATACCCACCGCCAGATCGAAGATGCGCTGCGATGTCTTTTCTACCCCGAAATAGCCGTCATCCGCAACCAGCTCCTGCGCCTCTTCCTGAGTCAGGGTGTTGAGATCGATCTCGCCGTCGCCGATGGCGATCCTGGCGTCGATACCCTGTTCCTTGAAAACGTTGAGCACCAGGCCGCGCAGGAGGTCGTACTGGTCGCCGCCGCTGCCGCGCAGGGTCATGGAGTGGTCGTAGGTCAATACCGATTCGGCGCTGTAGGTCAGGGAGACACGGTCTGTCTTCAGGCTCAGTTCCTGGCGCTCGCTGAGGGTCCCGCGCCGCTCGACGCCGATGACCTGGTCGAGTTGCCTGCGGGGGATGTTGCCGGCTGGTTGCTGATAAGCGCTGATCGCTGTGCTGTTAACCATGTGTGTGCCTCCCTGCGTATCCTGTGGTGCATCCTTGCACCGATCTCGGTAGCCGATGGTCCGGGGAGCGATGCTTCCCCTTGTCCTTCTTATCGGCAGGGGATGGGGGCAAGTTTAGTGCAGTTGCTCGTCAATATGCCTTTTTTGAGGATTTTTTTTGACGGCGCAGCTGTCAGTCTGACGGCCAGGGGGGGAGGCTGCCGGAAGGCCTTGACAAAGCGGTGCGGCCTGGCCCCAGATACACCGTCGCGTCAGGCGGCTCGCTAAGGCAAGGCCTTGTCGCCAGGTCGGGCGGCAGGGGAAAAGCCAGGGCGGTCTATTTCTTGTTCTCGATGAGCGGCGCCATCTGTTCGTACATCGCCTCGGCCAGGCCTAGGCCGCGCCCCTTACCGGCCGAGCGCACCGTCTCGCTGTCGAGCATGTCCTGGAACATCTCGCTGGCGCTGTCCTTTTCAATGAGGCCGCCATCGGGCACCGTCTTGCGCATCGCCTTGAGCATTTCCATGAGGAGCAGCGACTCGAACTCCTGGCATGATTCCTTGAGCGAGGCCAGATCCTTGGCTTTTTTGTCGATAACAGCCGGTCTGGCGTTGCCGATGACGAGACGCGGGTCGAGATGGAGATCCATAGGTAGCCTTCTCTTAGAGGATGACCAGCTCACCATGCAGCGAGCCGGCGGCCTTGATCGCCTGGAAGATGGCGATGAGGTCCCTGGGGGTGGCGCCGATGGCGTTCAAGGCGCTGGCGATCTCGCCGATGGACACCCCCTTGTTCATGTCGAGGACCATCAGCTGGCCCTGTTCCTCAACCGCCTGCACGGCGGTGCGCGGTGCCACCACCGTCTGTCCCTCGGCGAGGGGGTTGGGCTGGCTGACCGCCGCATCCTCGCGGACGATGAGGCTGAGGTTGCCGTGGGAGACGGCGACGGTGGACAGGGTGACCTCCTGGCCCATGACGATGGTTCCCGTGCGTTCGTTGACCACCACCCGTGCCGGGGTATCGGTGGTAACATCGAGAACCTCGACGGCGGCAATGAAGCCGACGACATCTTCGCGAAATTTCTCGGGGATCTGCACCTTGACCGTGCCGCCGCTGTCGGGGAAGGCGGTGCCCTGGCCGAAATGACGGTTGATGACCTCGGCCATGTTGGCGGTGGTGGTGAAGTCGGCCTGACGCATCTGGTAGAGGAGCTTGCCGTCGCTGCCCAACTCGCCGGCAACCGAGCGCTCGATAATGCCGCCGCCGGAAATGGTACCGACGGTGGGGTGGTTCTTCTGCACTTGGGCGGCCTTGCCGCCGAAGGCGAAGGAACCGGTGGAGAGCGCCCCCTGGGCGACGGCGTAGACCTTGCCGTCCGGGCCGACCAGCGGCGTCATCAGGAGGGTGCCGCCGGCGAGGCTTTTGCTGTCGCCGATGGAGGAGACCTGCACGTCGATGGTCGAGCCCGAGGTGGCGAAGGGCGGCAGGGTGGCGGTGACCATGACCGCGGCCACATTCTTGAGCTTGATATCGGCAATGCTGTCGGGGTTGATGGTGATGCCGTGGCGGGTCATCATATTGTAGACCGCCTGCAAGGTGAACACCGACTTGCTCATGTCGTCGCCGGTGCCGTTCAAGCCGGTGATGAGGCCGTAGCCGAGCAGCTGGTTGTTACGCACCCCGTGCAGCTGCGCCACATCCTTGATGCGGGCAGCTTCGGCGGTGGTGACAAAGAGGAGCAGGCAGAGGAGCGTGAGGAGAAGTCCTCGGCAAGCGGGTGTGGCACTGCGGCCTGCTTGTTCTCGCCCTGCGCCGCGCTGTCCGCTGCCGGCAAAGTGAGCATATGCGGTCATGGTGGCTCTCCCTGGGATGCCGCCCCGTTCTCTCGGCGGGGCGTGGTCGCCTTCCTGGCTAAGGCAGCCTGGGGTGGTATGGTTGAAGGTCATGTATGCCGTTTCGCTTCGCAGCCGGTCATCGCCACGCTAAAAGGGCCAGACATTGTCGAGTATCCGCATCGCCCAGCCCGGCTCCTGCTTGTCGCTGATTGCGCCCTTGCCGGTATAGCTGATGCGGGCGTTGAGGATCTTGGTGGAGCTGATGGTATTATTGGCATGAATATCCACCGGCCGGACGATGCCGGTGAGGTAGATGATCTGCACCTCGTTGTTGACCATGACCTCCTTGCCACCGCGAATCTTCAGCTGCCCGTTGGGGTAGCGGCCAACCACCTGGGTGGTCAATGACGCGCTCAAGTCCTCCTTGCGGGAGGTCGTCCCATTGCCGTCGAAGCCATTCGAGAAATCAGCTTTGACCAGGTTCTCAAGGTCGATCGGGTTGTGCATGGTCGTCCAGATGTCGTCATTTTCCAGGCCGAAGAAATTGGGGATGGAGGCGGACATGTTGCTGGTGCGTGTGGTTGAGGTGGCAGCCGCCTTGGTGGCGCTGGCCTGCTCGGAGATGAGCACGGTGACGATATCGCCGACCTCGCGCGCCTTGCGGTCGGAAAACATCGAGGTGTTGCCGTCTTTCCATAAGGAGCCGGCCTCGGTGACCTCGGGCGCCGTCGCCTGAATTTCCTCCAGCGGTTCGTAGGCCACGGGGGCCTGCTTCTCGGGGGCGGCGCAGGCTGAGAGAGTGAGCAGCGCCATGAGGATAAAACATATCGTTTTCATTTTATAAAAGTACCTCCACCACGCCGGGGCCGGTTACCCGGCCGTGAATGGTCTTGTTGGAACTGAGATTCTGCACCTTGATCATCTGCTCGAGCCTGCCGTCGCTGTGGGCCATGCCGGTGGCGGAGAGCTGCAGGGCGCCCGAGGATATGACCATGCGCACCATCTGGCCACGGCGGATCACCGGTGGTTCTTCGGCCATATAGCCGAGAATGGGCGCACCGGCGGCCAGCGACCTGGTGAGCACGCGGCCGATGAGGCTGTGCCGGTCGAACTGGGCCTCGGGGAGACTGTCGATATCGACTGCCGCCTCGCCAAGGTGGGAGCTGTCGAGAATCAGGCCGCGACGCAAGGGCTGGGAGGCGACCACCACCTGAGCCATGGCCTGCAGCTTGCCGCGCACCGACATGTTCTTGACCACCCGGCCGTCGACGGAGAGAATCAGGGCAAAACTCGAACTACCAAGAATATTGGGGTTCGAGGGGATCACCTCGACATCGAGCTGGCCTTCGGGAATGGCAAAGGGCAGCAGCGGGGCGGCCGGGGTGAAGCTGATCTGTGCCGGGGGCAGGCGATGTTTGTTGGCGGCGAAAAAGTCGCTGATCATCGTCATGACGCGCTCGTTGTCGATGGTCTGTGCCCGCCGCGTCACGGAGGTGGCAGGGGCCCCGGTGAAACTCAGCTCGGCGGGAGCGTCGACTCTCGCCTGCAACTGGCGGACGATGCCTTGGCCATGCAGGATCAGCGGGGTTCCGGCCTCCGGGGCCTGGGCGACGATCTGTTGCGCCAGGCTGGCCGCCAGGGCGTTGTTTTCGCCCAGTTCGGCGACGTCGCCGAGGCGCACCACCTCGTCGGAGACGCTGGCCCTCTCCTTAAAGGAGATCTCCATGGCCTGGGCCGGGGAGAGGAGGGCGAGAATCATGGCGAGGAGTATCAGGAGCGTCTTCATGGTGTCTTCCTGGGGCCGGGGGATCTGTCGAACGTTCTTGCCGATGGCCGCGGCGGGCCAGCCGCCTGAAGGCCATTGGCCTCACTTTGCTTAGATGAGGTTATTGGTGGTCTGCATCATCTCATCCGAGGTCTGGATGGTCTTGGAGTTGATCTCATAGGCGCGCTGGGTGGTGATCATGCTCGCCAGTTCCTCGACGATGTTGACGTTGGAGCCTTCCAGGTAGTTCTGCAGCAGGGTGCCATAGCCATCGACGCCGGGGGTGCCGGTCTGCGGCGCACCGGAAGCGGCGCTCTCCACGAAGAGGTTCTTGCCGATGGCCGACAGGCCGCTGTTGTTGGTGAAGGTGGCCAGTTCGATGGTGCCCAGCTCGGTGGAGACGGTATCGGCGCCGAGGATGGCGCTGACGATGCCGCCCTCGCTGATGGTGATCTGCCGGGCCCCGTCGGGGATGGTAATCGCCGGCAAGAGGGGGTAGCCGTCGGAGTTGGTGATGCGCCCGTTACTGTCGCGCTTCAAGGCTCCGGAGCGGGTGTAGCCGATGTTGCCGTTGGGCATACTGATCTGAAAGAAGCCCTCGCCCTCGATGGCCACGTCGAGCTCGTTGAGGGTCTGGATGAGGTCCCCCTGGGAGAAGACCTTGGAGACCGCTGCCGGCTTGACACCCAGGCCGACGAGGATGCCGGTGGGCGACTCGGTGTCGGCGGTGCTCTGGCTGCCGGGGACCTTCATCGTCTGGTAAAGGAGGTCCTGGAAATCGGCGCGGCTCTTCTTGAAGCCGCTGGTGCTGACGTTGGCGAGGTTGTTGGAGATGACGTCGATATTGAGCTGCTGACTGTGCATGCCGGTGGTGCCGGTCCAGAGCGAGCGGATCATGGGTGCTCCTTGTCGATAACGGGTCGCTGCTACCCGAGGGTGCCGAGGTCTTCCTGCACCTCGCCGAGGGTTGAATAGCTTTTCAGGACCTTGTGGTAGGTTTCGAAGGCCCGGTAATTGTCGATCATCTGCGCCAGTTCGGCAGACATGTTGACGTTGGACAGCTCGAGGTTGCCCTGGATGACGCGTACCCCTTCGGCGGGCGTTTCCGTGGCCCCCGCCTCGAGGGCGAAGGCGGTATCCGCCTCGCGCCGCAGCTGGTTCTTGTCGGCGACGGTGACCACCGCCAGCCGCGCAACCTCGGTGCGTGCCCCCTGGGGCCCGAGGAGGTAGAGGGTGCCGTCCTCGGCCACCGCCACCTCGCCATTTTCGGTACCGGTGATGACGATCTGGTTATTGCCTTCGTCGAGCACAGGCAGATTGTTGCTGGTGGTGAGCAGCCCCTGGGCGTCGAGGCGGAAATCGCCGCGCCGGGTGAGCAGCGGGCCGCCCGCGCCCTGCACCTTGAAAAAGCCGTCGCCGTGGAGGGCGAAGTTGAGCGGGTCGTCGGTCTTGCGCATCGCCCCGCCCTGAAAGTCGCTGTAGTTACGGTCGACTTTGGCGTAGTTGATGCCCCGCGACTGGTTCGCCTGTTGCTCGCCGCGCAGGATGGCGGCGAAGCTCACCTGGGAGCGGCGGTAGCCGTTGGTGTTGACGTTGGCGAGATTGGCGGCGACGCTGGAGATGGCCTGTTCCCGGGCGATGGCCCCGGAGAGGGCGCTGTATTTTCCCGAACCCATAACTGTTCCCGTACCTGTAGATGCTCTCGTGTCGTGCCGGCTGAAAGTGCTGCTGCCCTGCGAGACGTGGCCGGCCGCGTCTCTTTCATCCTTCCTTGACTGTTCTTATCGGTTGCCGGCGGGAAATCTTAACTCGGCCTTGTCTTCACCATCCCCCTCGCTGCCCTGGCGAATGCGGGCGAGGTTGAGCACCTGGCTCACCTCGTGGGGGGAGACGGTGAGGATGGCGGCGATCTCCTCCACCGGCATGCCCCGCGAGGCCAGGGTATGGATATACCCGTAACGCTCCGGCGCAGCCCACTTCCTCTCCGCCGGCTGGAAGTCGCTCACTCTGGGCACTGCCTGGCGGACGCTCTGCTCGGCCTGCTGCAGGTCGCTGCGGAAGGACATCATCTCCTCGTGGCGCTGCTGCAGCTTCTCCAGGCTCTGCCTGGTCTTCTCGAGGCAGATCGAGGTCTCGGTGAGCTGCTGGGCGAGGAGGGCGTTCTCTTTTTTCAGGGCGACGATCTTCAGCACGGCCAGGAGGAGGAGCCCCAGGGCGGGGACAACGAGAGAGAAGATGAGAGTGATCTGGCCCATGGCGTCTCCGCGGCAGGCGGGCGGCGGGGCGGCCGGGGCCGCCCTACAGTCGCGCGTCGAGTTTGGTTTTCAGCTTGATCAGCGCCTGGCTGTGCAGCTGGCTGACGCGACCCTCGGAGAGGTCCATGGCCTCGGCGATTTCCTTCTGGGTCAGCTCTTCGTAGTAGTACAGGGAGATGACGATGCGCTCCTTTTCGGTGAGCTGACCGAGCACCTGGGCGATGGTGGCGGTGAGCTGCTGGTCCTCGATGCGGGCGCCCGGCGCCGCCTGCGGCCGTTCATCGGTGAGGTTGTCGAGGAAGGAACGGCCCTCCTCGGAGTGATCGAGGCTCTCGTTGAGGCTGACGCAGCCGAGGTGGTTGACTTCGACGAGGACGGCGCGGTACTCGTCGAGAGAGAGGTCCATGGCCGCCGCCACCTCGTGCTCTTCCGGCTCGCGGCCGAGGCGCATCTCCAGGTCGGCGATGGTCCTGCCGATGCGGTTGTGCTTGTCGCGCAGGGAACGCGAGAACCAGTCGAGCTTGCGCATCTCGTCGAAGATGGCGCCGCGGATGCGGTACTCGGCGAAGGTCTTGAAGAGGATGTTCTTGGCCGGGTCGTACTTGTTAGCGGCGTCGAGCAGGCCGAGCATGCCGGCGCTCTTGATATCGTCGCGGCTCATGAAGGACGGCACCTGGGTGACCATGCGCCGCGTGATGATATCCACCAGGTAGAGGTGGTCCTGGATGAGCTGCGAGCGGTTGTCGAGATGCGGCGGGCGACCGTAGAGCATATGGTGCTAGCCTCCCATCTGCAGCAGTTTCTTCCAGAAGAACTGGAGGTTGCCCTTGGGCACCGCTTGGGTCGGCTCGGAGCAGATGCGTCCGGCGAGCTGGCGGAAGGCCTGGGTGATCTTCGATTGCGGAAAGAGCTCGCTGATCACCTTCTGCTTGCGGATCGACTCCACCATCTGCCGGTCGTCGGGGATCGAGCCGAGATAGTCGATGGAGATATCGAGGTAGCGGTTGGCGACCATGGTCAGCTTGCGATAGACGTCGAGGGCGTCGTCCTCGTTGAGGATTTGGTTGACCACCAGGTTGAAGTTCTTCTCGTGGTACTGGGTGGAGAGGAGTTTCATCAGGGCGTAGGCGTCGGTGATCGCCGTCGGCTCGGGGGTGGTGATGACGACGATCTCCTGGGCGGCGGTGTTGAAGTAGGTGACGTTCTCGGAGATGCCGGCCTCGGTGTCGATGAGCACGAAGTCGAAGTGGTTCTGGATGGCGTCGAGGCCGTCGAGCAGGCGCAGCTTCTGGCGTGAGTCGAGGTTGGTGAAGTTCTGGATGCCCGAGCCGGCAGGGAGGATCTTGATGCCCAGCGGCCCGTCGACCATGATCTGTTGCAGTTCCTGCTCGCCGGAGAAGAAGTTATTGAGATTGTAGAGCGGCGAAATGCCGAAGACCACGTCGATATTGGCCAGGCCAAGGTCGGCGTCGAGGATCAGCACCTTCTTGCCCATGGAGGCGAGCATATAGGCGAGGTTGGCGACGACGGCGGTCTTGCCGACGCCGCCCTTGCCGCTGGTGATGGAGTAGACGCTGGTCGGCGCCTCCACCTTCTGCGGCAGGCCGTTGTGGCGATGGGAGTTGAGGTCGCGGAGCGTCTTGGCCTGATCGCCCGCCATGCGGGAGATATTAGTCATGCATCGATCCTTGCTGTGGATTCATGATCAGCTCGGCGGCGAGCTTGGCGGTGGCGGTCATGAGGTCCTCGGGGACTCTCTGGCCATTGGCGAAAAATGACAGCGGGCTGGGGTTTTGTATCTGAACGTTGAGAACTGCCCCGAGGGTGGCGCATTCGTCGATCTTGGTATAGATGGTATGGGTGATGCCCAAAGGGCGGAAGCGCTCGATGGCATCGAGCAGCTCCTGTTCGCGGGTGGTGGCGGAGAGCACCAGGTGCTTGTCGATGTTCTGCTGCGCCGGGAAGAAGAGGCATAGCTCCTCGATGGACATGCTGTCGCGCGGGCTGCGCCCGGCGGTGTCGATGAGGATCAGCTCCTTGTCGCGGTGGCGCGCCAGGGCCTGCTGCAGCTGCTCCGGGGTGATGACCACTTCCACCGGCAGGTCCATGATCTCGCCGTAGACCTTGAGCTGCTCCACCGCGGCGATGCGGTAGGTGTCGATGGTGATCATCGCCACCGAGCGCGAGTGCCTGCCGAGGTAGGAGGCGGCGATCTTGGCCAGGGTGGTGGTCTTGCCGACCCCGGTGGGGCCGACCAGGGCGATGCGGCGTGGTCCGGACGCGCTTGCCGAGAAGGGCGGGTCGACCTGGATCAGGTCGCGGATGGTGTCCTTGATGGCGGCGACGATGACCTCTTCGCTGCCCAGCTCGCGCTCGGTGAGGCTCTCGCGGAGGAAGCCGGCGATGGTCCGCGCCGTCTCCACGTTGACGCCCCGCTCCACCAGCAGCGACAGCGGGCGGTCGCCGTGGATGGCGGCGTTGTGATAGCGGGCGCCGTTTTCCCCGCTGCGAACCGAAAGCTGGCGTGGCGGAGGATCCGGGCGGGCGGCTTCCTGTTCACCCATCTGGGCGATGCGTCCGGCGAGGTTCTTGACCAGATCCTTGAGCTCGTTCACTTCGTTCTGCAAATCCGGATCGGGCTTGGCGGGAGAGCTGTCGAGGTTCTTCGGCAACTGCGGTGGAGTGTCCACTGGGGCGGAGCGGCCAGCCTGGCCGCTTTCCGCCGGCATGCGCCCCGAGGGGCTGTAACCGTTGAAGAAGAGGCCCTTGTCGCCACGCTCGTCAAGGGAGTCGTCGACCACCGAACGCAGAGACGAGGCAGCCGCTGCCCCGACCTGTTCCTCCCTCCTGCCATGCTTACCGGAGCGTTCGCCGAAAAGTGCGCCGTCAGGCTGACGCTGCTCGACCTTTTTGTCGGCATAGGGAGTGTCGATGGCGGCGGTGATCTCCAGCATCGGCTTGCCGAGCAGGCCGAGCTTGCCGGCGCGCACCGTCCTGGTGGAGAGAATGAGCGCGTCGGGGCCGAGCTCCTTTTTGACCATCTTCAGCCCGGAGGCCATGTCCGTTGCTTCGAAGACTCTAACTTGCATCGAGGGTCACCGTGCCAAGGGAGCGAATTTTCAGGTTGGGCACCACTTCGTTGTGGGAAATGATCGCCAGTGCCGGGTAGTAGCGTTCGGTGAGGCTGCGCACATAGGGGCGGATCTGCGGGGCGCTGAGCAGCACCGGGCGGCTGCCGCCTTCGAAAAGAGGGATGCACCTGCCGATGGAATCGAGGATGCGCTGGGCGATGATCGGGTCGATGGCCAGGTAGCTGCCGGTCTCCTTGTGTTGGATGGAGCCGCGGATGGCCTCCTCCGCCGGTCGAGCCAGGGTGATCACCGGGATGATGCCGTTGACTGCCAGATCGGAGCTGATGGTGCGCGCCAGGGAGTGGCGTACGTACTCGGTGAGCACGTCGGTATCGTGGGTGGCGGCGGCCCAGTCGGCCATGGTCTCGAGAATGGTGCGCAGGTCGCGGATGGAGACGCCTTCCTTGAGCAGATTCTGCAGCACACGCATGATGGTGCCGAGGGAGAGCACGGTGGGCACCAGCTCCTCAACCAGCTTGGGATAGTGCTTGGCGAGGTTGTCGAGCAGGGCCTGGACTTCCTGGCGGCCGATGAGCTCGTGGCTGTGCTGTTTGATGATCTCGCTGATATGGGTGGCCATGACGGTGGTGCAGTCGACCACGGTGTAGCCGGCCATCTGCGCACGGTCTTTCTTGTCGGAGGTGATCCAGATGGCGGGCAGACCGAAGGCCGGCTCGACGGTGGCGATGCCGCGGATGGTCTCGGTGACCAGGCCGGGGTCCATGGCCATATAGTGGCCGGGCATCATCTCCGCCGAGGCCACCCGGACCCCCTTGAGGGAGAAGGTGTACTGGTTGGGGTTGAGCTGCAGGTTGTCGCGGATGTGCACCGGCGGGACGATGAAGCCGTTGCTCATGGCGAACTGCTTCCTGATCGACTGGATGCGGTTGAGCAGTTCGCCGTCCTGGGCGGCGTCGACGAAGGGAATCAGCCCGTAGCCGACCTCGAGCTGCAGCATGTCGACGTGGAGCATCTCCTCGTAGTTCTCCTCGCGTTTGGCCGGAGCCTGGGCGGGTTTTTCCTCCACCTCCTCGACCTCCTCGGCCTTGCGCTTCTTGTCGAGATGGAAGGCGAGAAAGGCCATGGATATGGCGAGCAGCATGAAAGGCACGAAGGGCAGGCCGGGGATGATGGCGAAGGCGACGAGAATCGCCGCCACCACCCAGATGGCCACCGTGCTCGAGGTGAACTGCTTCTGCAGGTCGCTGCCGAAATCCTTCTCGCCGGTGCTGCGGGTGACGAGGAGACCGGCGGCGGTGGAGATGATCAGCGCGGGAATCTGTCCGACCAGGCCGTCGCCGACGGTGAGGATAGTGTAGTTGGCGGCGGCGTCGGCCATGGCCATGTCCTTCTGCACCACGCCGATGATGAAGCCCGCGCCGACATTGATCAGGGTGATGATGATGCCGGCAATGGCATCGCCCTTGACGAATTTCGAGGCACCGTCCATGGCCCCGTGGAAGTTGGCTTCCTTGGCGATGTTTTCGCGGCGGCTGCGTGCCTCGGCCTCGTTGATGAGACCGGCGTTGAGGTCGGCGTCGATGGCCATCTGCTTGCCGGGCATGGCGTCGAGGGTGAAGCGCGCCGCGACCTCGGCCACCCTGCCGGCGCCCTTGGTGATGACCATGAAGTTGATGATTACCAGGATGACGAAGATGACCACCCCGACCACATAGTTGCCGCCGACGACGAATTGGCCGAAGGCCTGGATGACGTGGCCGGCCGCAGCCGGCCCTTCGTCGCCGCGGAGGAGGATGAGGCGCGTCGAGGCGACGTTCAGCGACAGCCGGAACATCGTGGTGACCAGCAGCAGCGAGGGGAAGATAGAGAAGTCGGTGGCCTTGGCGGTATAGAGGCTGAGGATGAGGATGAGCAGGGCGACGGTGATGCTCAGGGTAAGAAAGAGATCGAGCACCAGCGGCGGCATGGGAATGATCATCATCATCAGGATGGCGACCAGGCCAAAGGCGGCCATTACATCGCTGCGGCCAAGCAGCTGCTTGTAATCGTAGGTGGTCAGGGCGTTCTGGATGGTGGTCAGTTCCATCAGCGGGTCTTGCCTTTCAGTGAGTAGACATGGGCGAGAATCTCGGCGACAGCCTTGAAGAGATGCTCGGGGATGGAGGCTCCCAGGTCGAGTTTATGCAATATCCGAGCCACGGGCGGGTTCTCGATGATCGGCACGCCATGCTCTTCGGCGATGAGGCGGATCTTCTGGGCGAGGTAATCGGCGCCCTTGGCGACCACCTGGGGGGCGTCCATTTCCTCGGAGCTATAGCGCAGGGCGACGGCGAAGTGGGTCGGGTTGGTGACCACCACATCGGCGCCGGGGACCTCGGCCATCATGCGCTTGCGCGCCATCTCCTGCTGGATGGAGCGGATCTGCGCCTTGATATGGGGATCGCCTTCGCTTTCCTTGAATTCCTCTTTGAGCTCCTGCTTGGTCATCTTCATCTTCTCCTCCATCTCCCAGCGCACGTAGAGAAAGTCGAGGAAGGCAAGGAGGACGAGGACGGCGCAGATTTTGGCCATGATCAGTGCAGCGACCCGGCCGAGGAAGCGCAGGGTGGTGACGATGTCGGTATCGACGAGGATGAGCGCTTCGTGGAAGTTGTCGAGCACGGTGGAGTAGGACACCCAGCCGATGAGCAGCACCTTGAGCAGCGACTTGAGCAGCTCGACGATGGCACGCTTGGAGAAGAGCCGGCCGAAACCTGCGAAGGGGTCGAGCTTGGCGAAATCGGGGGTCAACGGCTTGGCGGTGAGCAGCCAGCCGAACTGGAAGAAGCCGGAGAAAAAGGACACCACCATGACCAGCAGGAAAAGGGGAGCCAGCATCAGGCCGATCTCTTTGAGGAGAAAGGCAGCCAGCGAGAGAATGGAGGTGGCGGTGACCCGGAATTCGCCGCTGGCTTGCCACAGGGCGAAGAGCATCTCGGTGAGACCCTTCCAGAAGGTGGGCAGGTACATCATCCAGAAGAGCAGGCCAAGGGTGAGCAGGGCGGCGGTCTGCACCTCTCGGCTTTGCGCCACCTGGCCCTTGTTGCGAAAGTCCTCGCGTCGTTTGGTTGTCGGGTCTTCGGTGCGTTCGCCGCCGGCGGGGCTTTCTTCGGCCATGATGTCAGGGGCGCCATGAAATGTGGACGGGGAAAAGGCACCGGGGGGCGTCCCTTAGTGCCATGCAAGGGTGATTGTTCCCTGGTCTGCAAGATACGCGCCCGGCGCGGGAGCAGGGCGGCGCGGGAAGATTCCTGTATTTTTAGAAGGCGAGGTAGCCGAGGATGGTCGCCAGTCGTTCCGGGAGGGTGTCAAATTCTCGTCGAATCAGCGTCGAGATAAGGTCGAGTGTCAAAGCGATGACAATGAAGCCGATGCCGATGTTGAGCGGGAAGGAAAGCAGGAAGACGTTGAGCTGGGGGAAGACGCGGGCGAGGATGCCGAGGATCAGCCCGGAGAAGAGCAGCACCGCCAGTACCGGGGCGCTGAACTGCACGCCGATGATGAACATATGCGAGGCCAGTCGCATCAGGTAGGGAATCGCCTCGCCACTGACGTCGAACTGGCCCGGGGGCAGCAGCTGGTAGGAAGTGACCACGGCGCGCAGAAAGATGTGGTGACCGTCGATGGCGAGAAATACGAGGATGGCGAAGACGTTCTGGAACTGGGAGATGAGTTCCACCTGGCGCTCGCTCTGCGGGTCGTAGACGTTGGCCGAGGCGAAGCCCATCTGGAAGCCGACCACCGAGGCGCCGAACTCGACGGCGGTGAAGATGAGGCGGGTGGCCAAGGCCAGCAAAAGGCCGACCAGGGTCTCGGAGAGCACGAGGAGGAGCAGTGCCAGGGGGGTGAAGTCGGCCTGCGGCACGGCATCCTGCATCAGCGGATAGAGAAGCAGCGAGGCGACCAGCACGAGCATGGTCTTGACACGACCGGGGGTCTGCGCCGAGGCAAGCACCGGGATGGCGCCGATGAAGCCGGCAACCCGTGCCAGCACCACCAGGAAGATCTGCAACTGTGCCACCGGCAGGAGGGGGAAGTCCATGCTCGTTTACAGGGTGGCCATCGTCTCGAAGAGGCCGATGGTAAAGACCGTCATCACCTTGATCAGCCACGGCCCGAAGAGCAGCATGGCGAGAAAGACGGCGACGATCTTGGGGACGAAGCTCAGCGTCTGTTCGTTGATCTGCGTTGCCGCCTGGAAGATGGAGACGAGCAGACCAACGACCATACCGATGACGAGCATCGGCGCCGACACCATGAGAATGGCCTGAATTGCCTTGCGGCAGATATCGACGGCCTGTTCCGGACTCATCGCGACCTCCTCGGGACGCGGCGCAGCACTCTGCGACGGGGTCAGTTGAAACTCTTGATGAGGGAGCCGACAACGAGGCTCCAACCATCGACGAGCACGAAGAGCAGGAGCTTGAAGGGCATGGAGATGATCACCGGCGGCAGCATCATCATACCCATGGACATCAGCACCGAGGCGACGATCATGTCGATGACGAGAAAGGGGATATAGATCATGAAGCCCATCATGAAGGCCCGCTTCAGCTCGGAGAGCATGAAGGCCGGGACGAGGGTGGTGGTGGGGATGTCCTCGGCCACCACCGGTTCCTCCTTCATGGTGATCTCAGCCAAAAGAGTCAATTCTTCCTCGCGCACCTGGCCGAGCATGAACTCGCGCAAGGGGGTGATGCCGCGCTGCAGGGCGACATCCTGGCTGATCTGCTCGGCGAGGTAGGGCTGCAGGGCCTGTTCGTTGATCTTGCTCAGGGTCGGCGACATGATGAAGAAGGTGAGGAAGAGGGCGAGGCCGAGAAGGACCTGTGTCGGCGGCATGTTCTGCGTGCCCATGGCCTGGCGGATGAAACCGAGGACGATGATGATGCGCGTGAAGCAGGTGGTCATGAGGAGGATCGACGGTGCCAGGGAGAGCACGGTGATCAGCATCAGCACTTGGATGGCGGTGGAGATCTGCTTTGGCGACTGTGCATCCTCGACACCGAAGGTCACCGTGGGCACGGTGATGGCCTGGGCGGCGGAGGCGAGCAGCAGGAGCAGAGGCAGCGCCAGGGCAAGCGGCGCCATGCGGCGGAGCATGACGGTGCTCATGGTCGTTGTTCCTTGCCGGCCGAGGCCAGGGCGGCGGCGAAGGTGGCGTCTTCCTGTGGCGGCAGGGTGGCGAGATGGCTGATGGTATCGCCACTGAGGCCGAGGAGGTACTCCTGCCCCCTGATGCGCACCAGGCAGAGGGACTTCCTGCCACCCAGCGGCTTGATCTCGACGATGGCGATCTGCTTCTCGGGGCTGGCGGCGAGCAGGGAGAAGCGCTTGCGCAGCAGGGCGTAGAGGATGAGGATGATGGCGGCGACGATGCCCAGCCCCCAGAAGACGCGGAAGTAGCTCTCCATCTCGATCAGCGCCGAAGTCGCTGCCAGGGCGGGGGAAGCGCTGCCCTGGACTGCCGCAAAGGTCGCCGCACAGGAGAGGCGGCGGAAACGACTTGTGGTGATTGATGGCATGGCGCAGAGGTCTCAGCCGAGGTTCTCGATGCGGTCGGAGGTGCTGATGACGTCGGTGAGACGGATGCCGAACTTGTCCCCGACGAGCACCGCTTCGCCCCTGGCGATGAGGCGGGAGTTGACATAGAGGTCAAGGGGCTCGCCGGCGAGCTTGTCGAGTTCGATGACATAGCCCTCGCCCATCTTGAGCAGGTCGCGGAGGAGGATCTTGCTGCGCCCGACCTCCACCGAGATCTGCAGGGGGATGTCGTAGAGGAAGTCGAGGCCGCGGCCATCGGCGTCAGCCATGCCGCCGGGTCTCGGGCTGCCGGGGTTGTCGTTCTGCAGCAGTTCCTTGATTTCTTCCGGGGCCGGTCGACTGTTTCCTGGGGTGGCCATGGTGGTGGTCCTTGTTCATTGGTGGACGGAGACGAGGCTGATCGCCTTTTTGCCGTTATGCAGGCCGGGGATGGCCGAAAATTTCCAACGATCCTCGACCAGCACCTTGAGCGGCGCATTGGGGTTGTATTCCAGGGGGAGGATGTCGCCCTCCTTGAGGGCAATAATCTGCTTGATGGTCAGATTGATGATACCGGAAAGTGCGGTGACCGAGGCGGCCACCTCCTTGACCTCCTCTTCGAGGACGCTCTGCCAGGAGGACTTGAGCAGTGTGGGGATATTGAGCAGCTCGCGCAGGGCGTCGCGCAGCGGTTCGAGAGTGGCGAAGGGAAAGAGCAGGTGCAGCTCGCCGCTGTGGTCGCCGACCTTGACGTTGAAGGTGCCGACAATGACCTCGGATTCCGGCTCGACGATGGATACCAGGCGGGCATTGTTCTCGAGCTTGACCAGCGAGGCGCGCATCTCCAGTAGCTGCGCGAAGGCCTTGTTGAGGTCGCCGCAGACGTCGTTGAGGATGGCCTTGAGGATATTGAGCTCCAAGGGAGTGAGCTTGCGGTCGAGGTGCAGGGGCTGCAGCTCCGACGAGGCGCCGAGCATGATCTCCAGCACCGAAAAGGAGAGCACCGGGTCTAGGATGATCATCGCCCCATATTTGAGGGGGTTGAGGTCGAGAATGCCGATGGCCCCGGGGTTGCTCTTGTCGGCCATGAACTTCTGGAACTCGTAGCTCTCGAGGGCGGTGCGGGTGATGGTAAAAGAGCGCTGCAGCTGGTTGCTGATCGAGGTGGCGTAGGTGCGGCAGAAACTGTCGAGGATGATGTCGAAGTTGGGGATGCGGAACTGGGTGGTGTCCGGCCTGGTCAGCTGAAAGAGGTTGGCCGGGGTACACTCGAGGTTCGGCTCGCTACGCCGCTCGTCGACGTCGAGGGGCACGCGCCCCTCGCGGATGGCCTTGAGCAGATCGGCGATCTCCGCCTTGCTGAGGATCGGTTCCATGGCCTCCTGTGCCTCTTGGTTACTGCACCACGAAATTGGTGAAGTAGACCGCCCGTACCTTGCCGCTCTTCAGGAAGGTGTTGATCTTACTTGTTATCTCTGCCTTGAGCTGTTTCTTGCCCTGGAGATCCTGGAGCTCTTCGAAGGTCTTGTTGCCGATGAGCAGGAGCACCGCGTCGCGTACCTGCGGCATGCGCTTCTCCACCTCGCCCTTGCCTTCCTCGCTGGTCATCTCGAGAACCAGCGAGGCCTTGACGTAATGGGCGGTATCGCCGCTGATGATGTTAACGATGAACTCTTCGATGGTCACCTGCGGGCCGATATCGGCCTGGGCGCTGAGTTCCGGCACCGGCACCTGCTTGGCCGGATCCTTGGCCTCCTTGGCCTCGTCGGCGCTCTTTTTCATGAGCAGATAGGCGGTGACACCGCCGCCGATGAGGAGCAGCAGGACCACCACCGCGATAATGATGATCAACAGTTTTTTCTTGCCACCGCTGGGGGCTTCCGCGGCCTCTTTCTTCTTTTCAGCCATAGCCATGCCTCGGGAATGGGGGGATGATGCCGAAGTCCTTGCAAAGATCGCGCCTTAAAGAGGGGCGAGGGCGCTCCGGGGAGAGGTTTTTCCGCCAGAGCCGCCTGGTTTGTTGAGGCGCAGGACGAAATCGACGCGACGGTTGATGGCCCGGGTGGCCTCGTCCATGTTGCGGATGACCGGGCGATCCTTGCCGTAGCCGACGGCGCCCATGCGGTCGAGGGGCAGCAGGTCGCTTTCCTTGAAGAAGCGCAGCACCGAGACGGAACGGGCCACGGAGAGGTCCCAGTTGCCGTCGGCAGTGCCGGCGATGGGCGTGTCGTCGGTATGGCCCTCGATGCGTACATCCATGGGCAGCGGGCGGATAATATCGGCGACATTCCTCAGAATGGGGTAGGACTGCGGGGCGATCTGCGCCTTGCCGGGCTCGAAGAGCACCGAATCGTTGATGCGCAGCACCAGAGCCTCGTCATCGGTCTTCTGCAGGCCGACACTGTCCTGGAGGCGCATCGAGTCGATCTGCGATTTGACCTTTTCGTAGATCTTCTCCACCGAGGGCGCGGTGATCGGGGCGAACTCCACCTTGGGCTGCTTGGGGAACACCGGCACCACGAACTCCGTCTGGGCCGAGGGGGTTTTGCCGGTGAGGGCGGAGCGGATGGAGGCGGCGGCGGCAGTGAAATTGACCTTGTTGGTGGTCGACATCGACTGCAGCAGCACGAAGAAGGTGAGCAGCAGGGTGACCAGGTCGGAAAAGGTCACCAGCCAGGCCGGCGCCCCTTCCGGGCAGCTCTGCTTCTTGCATTTCTTCGGCGACTCTTCGCTTTTGTCCTTGTTCTTCTCTTCGGCCATAAACTGGTCTGCCTACTTGTTGAACATCGACTCGCGCAACTTCGGAGCGATGAAGGCATGGAGCTTCTGCTCCATGATGCGCGGGTTTTCCCCGGAGAGGATCGACTGCATGCCCTCGATGATCAGCGTTTTGACGAGGACTTCGGAGGTGGAGCGGCCCTTGAGCTTGCCGGAGATGGGCAGGCAGATGACGTTGGCGATGACCGCGCCGTAGAAGGTGGTGATCAGGGCCACCGCCATGGCCGGGCCGATGGCCGAGGGGTCGCTCATGTTCTGCAGCATCTGCACCAGGCCGATGAGCGTACCGATCATGCCCATGGCCGGGGCGTAGGCGGCGAGGGTGCTGAAGATTGCTGCCCCCTGTTCGTGGCGCATCTGGATGTACTCGATCTCGGTGTTGAGCATATCCCTGAGAGTGGCCGGCTCCTGCCCATCCACCGCCATCTGCATGGCCTTCTTGAGGAAGTCGTCCTGTACCGCCTCCATGGCCCCTTGCAGAGCAAGGATACCTTCCTTGCGTGCCTTGTTGGCATATTCCATGAGCTGGGTGATAAGGGCGTTGATGGCCATCTCCTGCACGAAGACGGCTTTTTTACCAACACCCACCGCCGAGGCGATCTCTTTGAAGGGGTAGTGGATGAGGGTGCAGCCGATGGTGCCGCCGAAGACGATGAGCACCGAAGGGATGTCGATGAAGATGGTCAGCGGGCCGCCCATCATGATCGCCCAGAGCACCAGGCCGAAGGTGGCGAGCAAGCCGATTATTGTTGCAAGATCCAATCGTTACCTCCATGTCACGAACGCCTCCACTGGGCTGCGTTTTCGGCAGCGGGGGCAGGCGGGATTTCCTGCTGAAACTTCGTGCCCTTATCATAGACTGCAGCCTTGCAAAACTCAAGCCCGGCCTGAGGTCCCCGTCAAGAAAGGGGCCATGGAACAAAGAGCGGGGTTGCGGGCGGGAGGGTCGTGGCGGGGGGTGGTGGGTGGTGAGGCAGTGGCAAGAGCCCACAGAGGAATGGCGGGCGGCAGGCAAATGAAGCGCGGGAGACGACGCCGGGAGAGGTGCTGAGATCTCTTCGCTGCCGTCCCCCGCGCGAGGGGAGCCAAAATATTGACGGTTACCGCTTGAGGTTGATGAGCTCGCCAAGGAGTTCGTCGACGGTGGTGATGATCTTGGAATTGGCCTGGAAGCCGCGCTGGGCGGTGATCATGCGGACGAACTCGGCGCCCATGTCGACATTGGATTGCTCCAGGGAGTTGGTAAACACCTTGCCCAACTCCGGTCCGGGGATGCCGGTGCGTGCCGGGCCGGAGGCGGATGTCTCGGTGTAGAGGTTGCTGCCCGCCAGTTGCAGGCCATTGGGATTGACGAATTTGCCAAGAACCAGCTGGGCGATCTTGGTCTGCTCGCCGTTAGAGTAGGAGGCGATGACGATGCCGTCGCCATCGATGTCGACACCGGTGAGGTTGCCGGCGCCGAAGCCGTTCTGGTCCTGGGAAATGACCACCGATTCGGAGTTGAACTGGGTGGTGTCGAAGGTTACCTCGATGGCGGTGGGGGTGGTGCCGTTGGCCCAATCGAGGGCTACGGTATTGGCGGTGGTTTGCTGTGGCGGATCGAGGGCGGCGTTAGTCAAAATACCGTCATTGGTGAAGTTGAGTGTCGTCCACACTGCAGGAGTGGCGGGGTTGACTACCCCGGTCGAATCTTCGTAGCTATAGTAGACATCCCAGGTATTGTTGGCGGTTTTCTTGAAATAGGTGGACAGCAGGTGGGGGTTGCCGAGGCTGTCATAAATTTGAACAGAGGAAGAATAGTTGTAGCTGTCGGCGTTATCGTAGGCGAAGGCCACGGCGTTGATGGGCTCGGCAGAGTCGAGGTTGGTGGTCAGCTTGAGCTCGTTGGTGACCTGGCCCTGGATGAGGCCGCTGCTCTGCACGCGGATGGAGCTGGCATCCCCCGGGAGCAGTTCGCCGTTGACGTCGAATTGCTTGCCCATGACCTGTAGGCCCTCGGGGTTGACGAGGTAGCCGTCGTCGTCGAAGCGGAAGGCGCCGGCGCGTGAGTAGTAGTTGGTCTCGTCGCCGGGTTCCTTGAGGATGAAGAAGCCCTCGCCTTCGATGGCCACGTCGAGCCCCGACTCGGTGGATTCGAAGGTACCCTGGCTGAAGATCTGGTCGACTTTGGACATGCCGACGCCGCGTCCTACCTGGGAGGACCCGCCGGAGCCATTGATAGTCGAGGAGAGGAGGTCGGAGAAGACCGTCCGCGACCCTTTGAAACCGACGGTGTTGGTATTGGCCAGGTTGTTGCCGATGACGCTCATCGCCTGGGAGTTGGTGTTCAGCCCGCTGACGCCGCTGTACAGTGCGCTTGAGATACCCATGTCGTTCTCCTCTCCTTCTCTCATCTTAGGGGCGTGGCGCCCGTGGTGTTCGTTTTGTCGTGGTGTCGTGGCAGCGACGTATCGTTACAACAGTTGTTCGACGGCGGCTGCAGTGTCGGCGAGGTTCTCCGCCGTCTCCGCGACCATCTCGCTGGTGGCCGCCGCCTCTTCGGAGGCAGTGGCGACGGTTTCCTCTTCCTTATCTTCGGCGGTGGCTGTGGCTGCCCTGGCGCCGGGGTCGTAGACGCCGATGATGGCATTGAAGGCGACCTCGCCGGCTTTCGTCACCAGGGTGCCGCCACCGCTGCCGCCGAGGTCGACGCCAGTGACTTCGGACTTGACCAGAGGCGTGGCGGAGACGCTCTCGCCTTCAGTGGCCTTGGCGCTGACGACGATCTTGTATTTGCCGATCGGGGCGGTGTTTCCATCCGCGGTCAGTCCATTCCAGGTGAAATAGTGGTTGCCGGCGGTGAGCTTTGTGCCCTTGATGGTCGCCTGAGTGACCCCGTTGAGCTGCAGCTGCAGGGTAACTTCGCTGGCAGCGCCATCAAGCTGGTAGCCAAGTTCGACCGGCGTGCCGTCGAAAGCGAAGGAGGACGAGGTGTAGGCGACCTCCTTGCCGATGGTGGAGAGCGTTGACAGCCGGTCGGAATTGGCGTTGGAGGTGACCAGGTTGTTCATGCTCTCGTTGAGGGTGAAGAGCTGCTCGAGCGAGCTGAACTGCGCCAGCTGGGCGGTGAACTCGGTGGGGTCGTCGGGGTTGAGCGGGTCCTGGTTCTGCAACTGGGCGACGAGCAGCATGAGGAAGTCCTGCTTGCCCATGATCGCCTCGTTCTTGTCGCGGGCGGTGGTCTTGCCGGTGGAGGCGGTCGAGGCCTGGTTGATGGATTCGATATAGCTGCCCATGGCGAATTCCCCTGTTATGCTTTGACGTCGAGTCCGGCGGCGGCTTGCGGCACCGTCAGTCCCTCCATGGAGAAGACTGCGCCGTCCTTTCTTCCGTCTGCCGAGGAGGGCGGGTTGTAGTCACTGCCCCCGAAGAGTTGCTGATCGAAGAGATTGAAGTCGTCAACCGAGCGCGAGGAGCTGGAGACGAGGATTTCGTCGATGGAGAAGCCCTGGCTCTCGAGCACGGTACGCAGGCGGTTCATGTTCTTTTCGAGGATATCCTGAGCGACCTGGGTGGAGGCGACGACATTGGCACGCACCGTGCCGTTCTTCACCGAGAGGTCGATGCGCAGCTCGCCCAACTCGGCGGGGTGCAGCTGCAGGTTGATGCGGGTGTCGGCTTCGCGGCGGCTGATCTGGAAGCGCTCGGCTATCTGGCGGATGACCTCCTCCTGCTGAACCATGGTGCCGGAGGGCAGCAGCAGGGGTCGGCTGCTGTCATATACCTGGGGTTTGAGGCCCTCCTGGGCCATAGCCAGGGGCTGTGTGAATGCGCTGGGGCTGTCTCCAGGCAAGGAACCTGTACCGCTGGCAAGAGAGGCGTCGACCATGGCCTTGGCGGTCTGACCAGGACTCTGCTGCTGTTGCTGCTGGCCGTCGCTGGCATTGTTTTGTTTTTCCTGCTGCGCCTCGAGGGCCATGCGCCCTTCGATATACTGCTGCTGCAAGCTGAGCCGTGATGGCTGGTTGGGTGCGCTGGTCTCGCCGCCCGCGGCGAGGCGAGGCTGGCCAAGCGGCATGCTCTCCTGTGCCGCGCCGCCTTCACCTTGGAGAATAACGGTGATCGGGGCCTGGGCCTGGGCTTCGCTGCGCAGGGAAATCTCTCCGGAGGCGGTGGAGATGCTGGTGGTTTTCGATGCGCTGGAGATGGAGATGTCGACAGCCTTGTCGCCGCTGTCGATGATCTGCTGCAGCTGCTGCAGCAGCGGGTTCTCGCCGGCGGGGCTTGGGCCGGCCTTGCCATTGCCATTCTCCCCAGTGGCGAGGACGGCAGCGGCGCCCTGCGCGCCTTGCTCGGCGGCAGCAAGCAGCGCAGCGGCCGCCTGGACAAGGCCCGGCGCTGCCCCCCCGGCCAAAGAACCGGCCGCAGCAGTGGCTGAGGCCAGTGAGGCGCTGCCTGTCGTTGCGTTCTCGGCGTTCGTCGCGGGGGAAGCGATCGTTGTCTGGGCGGCGAGAGCGGCCATAAGCAGCTCGCCCAGATTTGCTGCGCTGGCCATTTCGGTTGCCGCCGCGGCAGTCTCGCCATCCTCCTGGAGTACCGTTTTTCCTTTCACCTCGTCCTGCGCTGAGCTGCCTTGGCTGTTGTTCTGCTCCTCGCCGCGGGCTGAGTTTCGGCTGGACGGGGAGGTGTTTTTGATAGCCTGGTCGAGGTGCGGGGAAAACGAAGAAGAGGAGGCGGGGGCGGTGGGTGAAGCAGTGGAGGCTGGAGCCTGAGGGGCGATGGGGGCGATGGCAAGTTGCGGCATGGCGTCATTCTAGTTGAAGGGTTGAGAAGGTGGCGCTGAGCTCGGTTGCTTTCTGTTTGGCGAGCTGGTCGAGAACCCTGGCCGCCGCCTTGGTCTTCATGGCGTCGAGGATATCGGCGGCCAGCCGCTGATCGAGACCGCTCATGGCCTGGGCTGCCTTGGTCGGGGTCATCTTGTCATAGATGGCGGCAAGCTCAGTGATACGCTTTTTTTCCGCCTCCGTCTTCGCCGCCAGCAATTGGTCGATTTTCTTTTGCAATGTGACCAGTTCTTCCAGCTTGCGATCAATGTCGGCAAGTTTCTTATCGACGCCCTCCTCTAGGGTCTTTAGTTCCTTTTTGCGCAGATCGAGGTCCTCCCATTCGCGGCGCAGGGAGGCCCGCTCGGCGAGGATGGTCTCGGCAATGCGTCGCTCTTCCACCGAAGAAAAGGTGCGCGGCGCCTCTTGCGCGGCGAGATCCCCGGCGGGACGTTCCACGGCCGGGCTCCCGGCGGTGGTGTCGCCAGCGGCTGCGGCAGACAGGGGCGTCGGATGGCACAGGAGGAGGAGGGAGAAGGTCAGCAGACGGTGGAGGGGAGGGGTCATAGGTCTATGTGCCATGTTGAAATACTCATTCAAGAATTTGACTTAGCGCAGTTATATTCATGTGACAGCCTTCACCCTTCGTGGTCCTCATGGCGGAGAATGGCGATCTCGTCGAGCATGGCCGTCTCCTTTTTTTCAAGATACAGGGCCCACTCGCGGTTCTGACGCTCCTTGAGCTTCTCCATGATCTGCCGCTCCCGGACGCGGCGCACCAGCTGTTTCTGCTCGGCGGCGACGATCTTGATCTTCTCGGCGAGGTTCTTGGCAATGGCGGCGACGTTGGTCCTCACCTGGGTGATACGCTCCTCGTAGCGGATGAGCTCGTCGATGGCCATGCCCTGCTGCTGCTTCACTTCGCTCTCCTGGCAGAGCCCGGCGAGCAGTTCCTCCTCCGCGGCGAGTCGTTCCTCCAGTTGTCGCTGCACGCGCCGGGCCTCGAGGAAGCGGTGCTGCGCCAGGTCCTCGAGGCGCTTGCGATAGGCGAGGACGTTGTCGAGGGAGAAGGGCTTCATCGTCAGTATCCCTGTTGCCGTTCACCAGAGGGGAGGTGTTTGCCGCCGCTAGCTGCGGTCAGACTGGCGGCGGTTCTTGGGCGCCGGCTCCTCGTCGCGGCGTTCGCCGAGCAGCGTCCCGAGCTGTTCGATGGTGTGCTGCAGGTTGTCGGTCTCGGCGAAGCCCTGTCGGAGAAAGGTGTTGATGGCATCGATCTTGCCGATGGCGTAGTCTATCTTGGCGTTGGATCCCTTGACATAGGCGCCGATATTGATGAGGTCCTCGCCTTCGGCATAGCGCGCCAGCACCTCGCGGGCCTTGCCGGCAAGCTCGAGATGTCGCGGCGAGACGATGTCGCGCATGACGCGGCTGGCTGAGTTGAGCACGTCGATGGCCGGGAAGTGGTTCCGGGCGGCAATGGCCCTTGACAGGACGATATGGCCGTCGAGGATGGAACGCACCGAGTCGGCCACCGGCTCGGTCATGTCGTCGCCATCGACGAGCACCGTGTACAGCCCGGTGATCGAGCCTTTGTCGCGGAAGCGCCCGGCCCGCTCGAGGAGCTTGGGCAGGGTGGCGAAGACTGAAGGGGTATAGCCTTTGGTGGTCGGCGGTTCGCCGACGGCCAGGCCGATCTCGCGCATGGCCATGGCGAAGCGGGTCACCGAGTCCATCATCAGCAGGACATTCTTGCCCTTGTTGCAGAAGTATTCGGCGATGGCCGTGGCGACGAAGGCGCCGCGCATGCGCAAGAGCGGTGACTGGTCGGAGGTGACGACGACGATCACCGAGCGCGCCAGACCCTCGCGGCCCAGGTCGCGTTCGATGAATTCGCGCACCTCGCGACCACGCTCGCCGATGAGGGCGATGACGTTGATATCGGCCTTGGCGAACTTGGCCATCATGCCGAGGAGGACGCTCTTGCCGATCCCCGAGCCGGCCATGATGCCCATGCGCTGTCCCATGCCGCAGGTGAGCAGGCCGTTGATGGCGCGGATGCCGAGATCGAGGGGATCGGTAATATTCTGGCGCTCCATCGGCCCCGGGGGCAGGGCGTAAAGAGGCTGTTCCGTCTCCAGGGTGGGCCGGGGCAGGCCGTCCTGAGGAACCTCCATGGCGTCGATGACGCGGCCGAGAAGGTTGTTGCCGACCCTGATGCTGGCGCTGTCGCGCACCACACGGATGAGGCTGCCCGGGCCGAGGCCGCGGATCTCGCCCAGCGGCATGAGCAGGGCCTTATGGTCTCGGAAACCGACGATCTCCGCATAGATGGTGCCCTTGCCGTCCATCTGGCTGATTTCGCACAGTGAACCGATGCTGGCGTGGGGGCAGAAGCCCTCGATGACCAGGCCAACGATGCGGGTGACCTTGCCCCAGACCTTGATGGTCCGCAGAGTTTTGACGAAGTTGCTGTCCAGCATCGCCTGCCATGCTCCCCGGCGGGGCTTTCTGACACCGCTGCCGATGGCCAGATTTGCCCCCCCCTTTGCCGCCCCACGGCGGAATGTTACTGCCGCTTTCTGATCTCCTCGCGGATCAGCTCGAGTTGTCCGACGACTGTCGCATCGATGGTGCAGTTGTCGGACTCGATATAGACGCCCCCTTTTTCGATGGTGGCATCCTTCTTGATGACGATGTTGTTGAGGCCGCTGATGGAGGCGACGATGTCCACCGCGCGGGCGTCGAGGATCTCGTAGTCGTCAGGGTTGATATGGATGGTATATTCGTCGGATTTGACTGCCAGCTGCAGGGCTTCCTCGATGGTGGCGACGAGGGTGTGGTCCTGCTCGCGCAGGGAGAGCCTGAGCACGCGCTCGGCCACCGCCAGGGCGAACTCGAGCAGTTCCCCGCCGCTGTTGGCGATGAGCGTGGCGCGAAGGTCGTCGAGTTGGCTGCAGGCCTGCAGGAGGGCGGCAGTCGTGGTGCCGAACTCTTTCTCGGCCAGGGACTGACCCTCGGCGACGCCCCTGCGGTAGGCTTCGTTGGCGAGCCTGTCCGCCTCGACCCGTTCAATATAAAGCGAAAGGTCGACCGACGGCGTCGCCGCGGAGGATGGAAGATCTGCGGGCGATCTGTCCGCCTTCGGCGGTTGCGGACTGGATGGTGGCTCCTGCACTGCAGCGGATGCTGACGGTTTTCTGGCCCTGTCGACGAAACTGGTCTCCTCGGAAAGCTGCCGGCTGGTGAAAGGCGAGGGTTGCGGTGTGGGCGATGGCACCCAGCCTTCGCCACTGCGGTCGCCGGTCTTGACCAGCTCTTCCGCCTTGAATGAAGGTGAGTGCTTGTAATATTTAGACAAGCTCATCGCCGCCTCCGGTGCCGAGGACGAGCTTGCCCTCTTCCTCGAGCTTCATGGCGATCTTGACGATGGCCTGCTGCATCATCTCCACCTCGGAGAGCCGCACCGGGCCCATGGCTTCGAGGTCGTCTTTGATCATCTCCGCGGCACGGTTCGACATATTGGCGAAGATCTTCTCCTTCATCTGTTCCGAGGCGGTCTTCAGAGCCAGGGTGAGCGAGTCGTTGTTGACCTCGCGCAGGATCATCTGCAGCGAGCGGCCATCGAGGGTGATGAGGTGCTCGAAGGTGAACATCTTCTTGCGGATCTCCTCGGCCATCTCCGGGTCGGTCTGCTCCATCTCGTCGAGGATTTCCGACTCGAGATTGTTCTTCATGTGGTTGAGGATGCCGACCACCGCCTCGACGCCGCCAACTTTCTTGTGAGCCTTGCCGGAAACGAGACCGATCTCGCGGTGCAGGGCATCCTCGATGCGGGTGATGACCTCGGGGGAGACCTTCTCGATCTTGGAGATGCGGTAGACGACGTCGGCGCGCATCTTCTCGGGGAGGTGGGTGAGGATCTCCGCGGCATGCTCGATATGCTGGGTGGAGAGCACCAGGGCCACGGTCTGCGGGTGTTCCTGCTCGAGCAGGCCGGCGACCATGCGCGGCGCCATGAGGGCGATGGTTTCCAGAGACTTGGTCTCGGTACCGGAAATGAACTGGTCGAGGAGGAAATTGGCACGCTGTTCCCCCGGGGTGGCGGCGATGGCCTTCTTGGCGAAATCGCCGCCCTTGACGAAGAGGCCGGCATAGCGTTTCTGGGCGTCGCGGAAGGAGTTGAAGACCTTTTCCTTGACGTCGAGGGGGATGTGCTCGATGGTCGCCATAGTGCGGGTCACCTGGCGGATCTCGTCGTCGGAGAGCTCTTCGAAGATTCTCGCCGTCGCCTCCTCGCCGATACAGATGAGCAGCACGGCGGCACGATTGAGTCCGGTAAGCGTTTCAAGTCCCATCTCTGGTTACCCTTCCTGAATCCAGTTTTTAACAATGAAGGCGGTGGGTACCTGGTTGGTCAGCACCTCGCGGCGCAGGGCGGTGATGGCGTCGTCCACCGGGAGGACGGGCTCCTCCGGTTCCTGCATTGCCAGCTGTCGCTGTTTCTCGCGCTGCTCCTGCTCCAACTGCTCCACCGTCTTGTAGTGCTCCTTGACCTCGCCTTTCATGGTCTTGATCACCGGGCGAACGAGGAGGAAATAGAGAAGGAGCATACCGAAAACGATAAGGCCGTATTTGGCGAGCGGCAGGTATTGATAGATGAAGTTGGCCGGGGGAGCGGCCACTCCCTCGCCCTTGGCGGAATCGAGGAAGGGCATGGAGGTGACGGTGATGACATCGCCCCGCGCCGGCACCAGGCCGATGGCCGAGGCCACCATGTTCTCTATCGACTTGAGTTCCTCGGCGCTGCGTGGCACGGTCTCGGCCGGCTTGCCCTCGGCACCCTCGGCCGGCGGCTTGTCGGCAACGAGCACCGACACCGACAGCTTGTTGATGGTGCCGGTGGGGTTGACGATGCGGCTGACCGTCTTGCTGATCTCGTAGTTGATGGTGCGCGAATTTTTGCTCGAAGCCGAGCCGGCGCCAATGGCCGCTGACTCAGGTCCCTGCAGGTTGGATTGCACCCCGGGGATGCCCCCTGGGGATTCACTGCCGTTCGATTCCTGATTGACCTGTTCGCTGCGCACCACCGGGTCGTCGGCATCGTACAGTTCCTGGGTCTTTTCGACTTTGGAAAAGTCGAGATTGGCTGAGACGCGCACCATGGCGTGATCCTTGCCCATGGTTTTGTCGAGCAAGTCCTGGGCGCGAATTTCCAGGCTGTTTTCCACCTGGCGCTGGTAGTTGAGGGTATCGAGGGAGACGAGACTGCTGCCGTCATCTTCCTTCAGCCCTTCGAGGATGACGCCATTGGCGTCGATGACTTTGACGTTAGCCGGCTCCAGGTCGGCCACCGAACCGGCGACGAGGTGAATGATGCCCTGTACCTGCTTCTTGTCGAGGGTCTTGCCGGGCACCAGGGTGACGATGACCGAGGCGCTGGCCTCTTTCTGCTGGCTCTTGAGGAGACGTTTCTCCGGCAGGGCCAGGTGCACCCGGGTCGATTCAACCGGCGCCAGAGTGGAGACGGTACGGGCCAGTTCGCCCTGCAGAGCTCTGGTGTAGTTGACCTTCTGCACGTAGTCGGAGAGGGCGAAGCTCTGCTGGTCGAAGACCTCGAAGCCGACTCCGCCGCCGGCGGGCAGGCCGTTGCTGGCCAGGTCGAGGCGCGTCTGGTAGAGCTGGTCGGCGGGCACCCAGATGTCCTTGCCGTCGTTGCGCAGGCTGTAGTCGATTTTCTGGTTCTTCAGCCAGGTTGCCACCGCCCCGGCGTCGTGCATGGAAAGGTTGGCGTAGAGCAGCTGCTGCCCGGCGGTGCGTGCCTGCAGCAGCAGGACGATGGAGAGGGCGAGGGCGACGAGAAGCACGGCAGCGGTGGCGATCTTGCGCGACAAGGGCCACTCGCGGACCAGTGCCATGAGGTTCTTGCGTTCCGGTGCCCGCGGAATATCGGGGACGGTGTTTATCCCCGGAGCTGGAATCGTCGCGTTTTCTACTGCCATCTTGCCATCCTCTGTCGTTCGTTATCGCTGTCTTTTTCGCTGTGCTGCAAACATCCCGCCCTGTCCCGCGCGACCTTGCAGAAACTCATCTGCGGTGCGTCGGCAGGTTCTGCCGGGACTTAGATCTGCATGCGCATTATCTCTTCGTAGGCGGTCAACGCCTTGTTGCGCATCTGCACGAGCATGCGCAGCGAGATATCGGCCTGTTCAACGGCGAGCACTACCTCGTGAAGGTGGCTGGCCTCCCCTTTGTGCAGGGCGGCGATGGCCTGATCGCCGTTCTGCTGCATGTCGTTGACTTTGTTGAGCATGTTATCGAGCATTTTGCCGAACTCGCTCCCGGCGCGGGCGACGTCGCCGCCGGGTGAGCTGGCCGCCGCCTGTGGCAGCATCGGGGGGAGAGTGCTGATCTTCATGGCTTACCTCCCCAGTTCCAGGGCCTTGAGGGCCATGCGCTTGGCGCTCTTGATCACGGTGGCGTTGGCCTGGTAGGAGCGTGTAGCCGACATCATGTCGACCATCTCTTCCATATGGTTGACGTTGGGCATGGCAACATAGCCTTCGCCATCGGCATCGGGGTGCGACGGATTGTAGACCTTGCGCGGCGGGGTCTGGTCCTCGACGATTTTCTTGACTTCGACCCCCTGGGTGGCGCGGCGCAGGTTGCCGTCGAGCTGATCCTTGAAGGACAGGGGCGTGCTCTGGAAATACACTGATTTCTTTTTATAGGGCCCCCCTTCCGGGGTAGAGGTGGTCTCGATGTTGGCCAGATTGGAGCTGACGGTGTCGAGTCTGCGGCTCTGGGCGCGCATCGCCGAGCCGCTTATCTTGAAGGTATTGAGGAAGTCCATGTTCTCTCCGCTGGTTCAGGGGTGGCGGTTATTGGCCGCCGGAGATGGCGTAGCTGAGCTGGCCCATCTTTTTTTTGAGGAGCTGGGCCGCGGTCTCGTAGAGAAGCTGATTCTCGGAGAGGTCGAGCATCTCCTGGTTGACGCTGACGCTGTTGCGGTCGCCGATGCCGCTCCGATCGACGGTTGTGACGATGTTGCCGCTGACCTGCTCGACGGCGGCCGGGCGCAGGGCGATGTGGGCCTTGTGGGAGGTGGCCAGGGCCAAGCCATTGCCGGCGCCGATGGCGCTGGCGAGATCTTCTTCGAAATTGAAGCGGCTGGCCGAATACCCAGGCGTTTCGGCATTGGCGATATTGGCGGCGATGACTTCGGCCTTTTTCGCCCTCAGGTCGAGGACCTTGCCGAGGAGGCGCATGTTCTGGTCGAAAGGCTGCATCAGGTCCATGGTGTTTCTCCTTGCGCGGTGTGGCTAGCGACGTTTCTTCAGTGTGGCGAATTGCAATTCCCGTTCCGCAAATTTCTTCCACAGGGGGTTCTTGCCTGTTTCGACAATTTTGCTGAAGAAACTTAGCGCCTCTTGCTCATTTCCACGGCCGCGGGCAATTTCGGCGCGGCGAAAGAGTGACTGTTCGTAGAAGGGGTGGGACTCGCCGATGTCGGCGTAGAGCGGTTCGGCCCTGTCGATGGCGCCGGTGCGGAAGAGGCATTCGGCGAGCATGAAACGCTCGCGGTCGCCCAGGGGGGATTGGTGCAGGCGTAGAGTCAGCAGAACCTTGAGGGCTTGCGGATAGTCTTCCAGGCGGAAATGGATGGCTGCGGCCACGGCGAGCATATCGACATCCTCGGGAAGCGGATCGGGCAGCAGGCGCAGGGCTTCCTGGAGGCGGCCGTCGGCGGCGAGGGCGCGCAGACGGAGGAGGAGAATGGCCTGGCGATCCTCGCCTTCAGGATAATTGTAGAGATACTGGGAGCCATAATCTTCAACCAGGCTGTAGCTGCCCTGATCGAAGGCTGCCGAGATCATGGGGAGATAATGGCGCTCGCGGGTTTCCGGTCCTGAGACCTCAATGAGGTAGAGGTAGAGCTTCTGGGCCTCGTCAAAGAGGCCGATGCGGTGATAGGCCTGGGCGATATCGCCGAGAAATTTCTTGTCGATCCAGTTTTTCTGGAAGAATTCGCGATGTTGCCGGGCGAGCACCAGGGCTTCGACATACTTGCCGCCTTCGGCGAGCCGCTTGATCTCCTGGGGCAGCAGGTCGATGAGCAGGGCCTGTGCCGAGATTCTGACATCCCCGCTAAGAAACTCGCGCAGCAGGATCTGCAGCAGCTCTACGGCTTCCGCCCTCTCCCCGAGGCGGGAGTGGAGCAGAGCCTGCTTGAACATGGCCTCTTCGCGTATCCCTCTCTTGGTTGCCTGTGTGGCGATCTCGGTGTACCTCTCCAGGAGGCTGCGGGCGTAGTCGGGGCTGTTGAGGTAGACGAGGTCGGTCTTCTTCATGGCGGCGCGCAGGCCGGCTTCGCTATCGGGGTAGGCGGCCTCGAGCTGGGCGAAGCCGGACTGCAGGGCCGCCTTGTCCTCGCCGCCTTTGTTGAGTCGCGCCATAAGCTTGCGATAGGCGGCGAGTCCGAGTTGTTCTTTGTTGACGAGCAGCGTTTCGAGTCGTTGGTAGCAGTCCGCCGCCTCCCCATAGACTTTCTGCTGATAGAGAGCGCTGCAGTAGCCGTTGAGAGAGTAAGGCATGGTGGCAAGGGGGGCTGAGTCACGCTGCAGGCGATAGGCGGCAAAAGCCTTGATCGGCTGGTTTATGGCATGCCAGTAGTCGGCCTGGCGGATGCGTACGATCTGCCGCAGTTCTTCGGGAAGGGCGATGTCGTCACGGAGGAGTAGTTCGTTGAGGCGCTTGTGCTTGCCGGAGGCGAGCGCGGCATCAACCTGGCCGACATAGACATGGGCGGCGATGGGGCTGTTCTTGCCCATGGTCTTTTCAAGGGCCTGGAACTCGTACTCGGCGATGTTGGCGTCTTCGTGGCGGGCTTTGAGGTAAATAAGCAGGTAATTGGCGTAACTGCCAAGAAGTTCCTCTGGATAGCCCTCTTTGAGCAGGTACAGCTGGCGATAGGCACCGGGGAAGTCGCCGGCGTGCAACAGGGCCTCGCCAAGGCTGAGGGCAAGGATTTTCTGGGCCTCGATATCGGCAGCCTGGGGCAGTTTGGCGAGGATCGCCTCGCCGAGTTGGACCCAGGCCCCTTTGGCAGCCAACTCCATGGTCTCGGCGGGCAGGAGCGAGAGGTTGCTGTCGCGGCCAGGGGGCAGAAAGCGGGCGATGGGGAAGGGGGGCGGAGTGAAGCGCACCGGAACTTCGAGAGAAAGCGGCGCCTCGTAGCTGGAGAAAAAAGAGCGCCAGTCGGCCCGGTAGGGGCTCTGCAAGGTGGGGTTGGTGTAGTCGACCGGGACGCGGTCGAGTTCCTGCACTCCCTTGAGGCGTTCGGCCAGTTTCTCGTAGGTTTTGCTGTATTCATTGCCGAGGAGAATTTCGCAGACGATCTTGTCGTCGCTATTCTTGGTGAGGGAGAAACGCTGTGGCTTGTAGCGGAAAAAGAGGGAGAAGATGAGCTCGTCGCCTTCCTGCCGTGGCAAAATTTTGACAATGTCTGCATCGGGGGCGAAGAGCTCGAGCTTTTCTTCGGCGCTGGCTCCAGAAAAGATGAGGTCGAGACGGCGGTCGCTGGCAAAAGTCGAGAACTTGGGCGGCTCGTCGAAGGTAAAATACAGTTGCACCACGTCGCGGGTATCGAGGCGCGATACCTTGGACAGGCGAGATGCCTCGGCGGTGCGCGGCAGGAACAGCAGGAGGAGCATGGGGAGTATTTGCAGCAGCTTCATGCTTTGCTCTTTGCAATATTGGTACCAGAGAGGGGAGGTTCGCGCGCTCAGGCGGCAAGACTGTCATGAAGATGACCTTGCGGTGCCTTGCGCACGCCGAAGGCCTTTTTTGCAGGCGATATCATGGCGGCAGGGTGCGGCGACGCAGGCACACCGTCCTATGTTTTCAGCGAGGATGATGTTTGTGTAGTCTTGCTGTGGTGGGTTCCATTCCTCAGGGAGCGCCAAAATTCTGACTCTGCGGAGCGAAGGTGCTACAGGGTAAAAAAATTTTACGAGATGTTTGATTTTTGAGCACCCTTCCTGATAAGATTCACCAGGTTTTGGGCGTGGCGGTGGAAAGTTGAGTCGCGCTCCATGAAGAACAACGCGTGAAGGTGGCAGAAGAGGGTGAAAATCCGGCCGGTGGCAGTCGTCGCAGGGTCGGCGCCAATAGACAACGAGGAGATCGTAATGGGAAAAAACGTACTGCTGGTAGATGACTCGAGCACCATGAGAAAGATCATCGGACGTTCTCTGCGTCAGGCGGGGATCGACTTCGAAAACATCTACGAGGCCTCCGATGGACTCGAGGCCCTTGAAGTCCTCGAGAGCAAAAAAGTCGACATCGTCCTCAGCGACATTAACATGCCCAATATGGACGGCATTTCCTTTCTGCGCGAGAAGGCCGCCCGCCCCGGCATCAAGGACATTCCGGTTCTGATGATCTCCACCGAGACCGGCGACGACATCATCGGCGAGGCCAAGTCCCTCGGTGCTCTGGGCTCGATCAAAAAGCCCTTTACCCCCGACAAGGTCAACGAGGTGCTCGGGCCGCTGCTGTAGAGTTGATGTATTTACAGGGGAAAAAACCTCTCTGGGCTGCCCCAGTCCTTGGCAGTCATTATGGAGAAAACCGGAACGCAAGGAGACACTGTGCGTGAGAGAATAATTGAATCCGCCAAAGAAATTTTCTCGTCGATGCTGATGATGGAGATCGAGGAGGTGGAGAGTGACGGCAGCGGGGCACTGCCCCTGGTGGACAGCATCTCGGGGGTCATCGGCCTCGCCGGGACCCATAAGGGGGTGCTGGCCATACACCTGCCCCATGCGGTGGCCATTGCCGTCACCTCCAGCTTCCTCGGTATGGATGTCGAGGAGATGAACAGCGATGTCGAGGATGCGGTAGGCGAGTTGGCCAATATGCTCGGCGGCAACATCAAGTCAATCCTCTCCGAGAAGGGCAGGGATATAAACCTTTCCCTGCCAACCACCATTTCCGGTCGCCAGTACGACTACCAGTCGAATAAGGAGGCAGATAGAACATATCTCAGGTTTCGGTGCGAACCAGGCGAATTTTCGGTGGAACTGTTGCTTGAAAAATAGCCTTTAGCTTCGTTCCCTAAGGATCTTCCTGCAAAGGCGGCTTCACTCACCCTGAACCGCCTTTTCTTTTGTCAATGTCGAGGGATGCGTCTCATGATAGATCAGGCAGCGGTCGGTGAGGAAATCGTCAAGGGAACCAAGGATGTTTTTTCGACCATGCTCATGGTCGAATTGGAAAGTGAGGAGGCGGTACTCAACCAGCGCCTTGCCCTGCAGTCCAATCTTTCATCGATGATCGGTCTCGGCGGCGGCATCCGCGGGGTTCTTGCCGTGCATTGTCCGGCGTCGGTGGCCAAGGCCATCACTTCGACCTTTCTCGGCATGGACGTCGAGGAACTTGACGAGGATGTCAAAGACGCCATCGGCGAGATCGCCAATATGGTCGCCGGCAACCTCAAGGTCTCCCTGGCCGAGAACGGCCTGGCCATCGATCTGGCCATCCCCACCTCGGTGGTCGGCGAATCCTTCAATATCACCGGTGTCGCCAAGGCGCAGAGGGTTGTCGTCCCGTTGCGCATGAACGGCGAGCTCTTCTGGATCGAGCTGATGTACGTGGTCAACTGAGCCCTAGGCGGCATGTACCGCCGCGCGAGCCATATGCGTCGTGGCACGAAGAGTGCGAGGGGCGCTCGGTGTTGTTCAGGCGACCAGCACGGGAAGAATATCCAACTGGATGAAAATATTCGCAGAAATCTTGTCGGACATTAGATCGATGGCAAGGGATTGGCATCTGCCATAGTTTGCGGCACGGATGCTGCATGCATGTCGCGCAAGAAGTTTCTGCAGCCGTATCTTAACCTCCCTGTCACCACTGCCGATATGAGAGACATCCTTTCACTCTCCACACCATAACCCGGGGTGTTTCGCGAGCAGGCCATGGACCAGCGCAAACGTATAGACAAGATACTCGACGCCGTCGAAAAGAAGATCCAGAACGAGGTCGCCACCCTTCTTGGCAGCGATTTTTCCGTCATTGGTGGTGATCGCGGGCTGTTTTCCAAAGAAGAGGTTTTCTCGCGCCTTCAAGGCAAACAGGTGCTCGCCCACCTCGATGTCGCCGGTGACCACGTCGGCAAAGGGGCCATCCTCGTCGCCATCAAGGACGCCATCCGCCTTGGCGGGACGCTGATCATGCTCCCCGACCTCGAACTGCAGGAGGTGGTCGGTCGGGAGGAATATCGCGAGGAACTGGAAGATTCCTATGGCGAGATTGCCAATATCATAGCAGGCTCGGTGACCAAGGCCTTTGAGGAGATGTACCCCGGGGCTTGCCGTTTCATCCGCAAGGAGCAGGAGGTGGTCGTTCCGACCAAGGTGGATGCTGAGAGCGACGCGCCCATCGTCAGTCAGCGCTACTACCAGAGCCTGTTTTCCATGGTCCTCGACGGCAAGCAGATGGGCGATCTCGTTCTGCTCATGCCGGCCGCCCCCTTCGAGCTTGACGAGGCCGCGCCTCCCAAGGCTGAGGCGGATGATACAGCTGCGGCGAATGAAAGTCCTGTTTCCGCACCGGCAGCCGCTCCGGGCAGTGAAGCTCCCGCCTCGGCGGCCAGCCCTCCGCCGGCAGAAAAGCCCAAAGTCGATTTCGACAAGCAGAAGAAACGTATCGACAAGCTGCTCGCCGAGTGCGAGAAGCGCCTGGCGGCGGAGATCGGCGCCCTGCTCAGCGCCGAAGTTGGTCTCGAAAAGGTCGACAACCGTCTCCTCGACAAGGAGACATTTTTCTCCGAGGTGGTCAGCGGCAAACAGATCATTGCCGACATGACTGTCGCGGGCGAAGGGCAGGGGGGCTGCTATTTCTCCCTCGGCATCAAGGACGCCATCCACCTCGGCGGCATCCTCATCATGCTGCCGCCGACGGAATTGACCAGCGTCATCGGCGAAGAGGATTTCAGCGACGATACCCAGGATGCCTATGGCGAAGTGGCCAATATCGTCTCCGGCGTCTATACCGCGGTGTTCGAAGAGCAGTATACGGAGAAGCTGCGCTTCGTCAAAAAGGGCATCCGCCAGGTGGTGCCCGCCAAAGTGGATGTTCATTCGCCGGACCCGTTTGCCGACGGGGACTACTACTGTCAGACCATGCAGCTGATCATCACCGGCAAGCCCTCCGGCGAGGTGCATATGCTCTTTCCGGCCGGACTGCTGCAGCTCGAGCGTGAAATTCCCGCGCCAGTGGTGGAAAAAAAGGCCGAGCCCGCCCCCGCTCCTGCACCCGAGGAGAAGAAGGTGGAGGCGCCCTCCGCACCGGCTGCCGCGAGTTCAACGCCAACGGTTAAGGTACCTTCAGCGGACAAGGCTGCGGCAGAGAAACAGAAACGCCTGGTGGATAAGCTGCTCGCTTCGTGTCGCGATCAGGTCGCGGCGGAGGTGACGGCACTGCTCGGCACCGAGGTGACCCTTGGCGAGCAGCACAACCAGGTGATCAGCAAAGAGTCGTTCTTTTTCGAGGAGGTTTCCGGCAAGCAGGTCATCAGCCACTTCGAGGTGGCCGGCGACGTGGAGGGCAAAAGCTATCTCGTCTTAGGGCTGCGCGACGCCATCCGCGTCGGCGGGGTGCTGATCATGCTGCCCAGCCAGGAGCTGGAGTCGGTGATCGCCGACGAGGTTTTCGGGGAAGATACCGCCGACGCCTATGGTGAGATTGCCAACATCATCGCCGGGGTTTATACGGCGGTGTTCGAGGAGCAGTACTCCAGGCGCATCCGCTTCATCAAGAAGGAGGTGGAGCAGGTGGTGCCGATGAAAGTCGACATCGCCTCGGACAAGCCCTTCCCCGACGGCTCCTACTACCATTCCAGCTGCACTCTGGGCATCGGCGACCAGGTTTACGGCAAGATCGGTCTCGTCTTTCCCCTCGATATCCTCGGGCTCGAGGGCCTGCTGGCCGCGGACGAACAGCAGGTAATGGAAGAAACCGGCGGCAGCGAGCCGGCGGCAGCCCCCTTGACACAGCATGGCAGCCCCGACATCCTCCTTGTCGGCGACGACGATACCGAGGCGATGAAGATCGCCGGAGTGCTCGAGGCCAGGGGCTATTTCGTCAAGCGCCTCTCCTTCAAAGACAACGTCCACAATTACCTGCCAGGCGAGATCAAGGCGGTGTTCCTGGTCATGCGCGAAGTCAACGAGCAGGCCTTTGGCGCCGCCATCAAAATCAGCGCCGCATGCCGGCTGCCACTGATCGCCGCCGGGCCGGGGTGGACACGAAGCAAGGTCATCAAGGCGGTGCGTTACGGGATCCGCGACATCCTGCTGACGCCCGCTTCGGCCAGCGATGTCGAGGAGAGCGTCGCCAACAACCTCCTCAAACTGGCCGCGTGAGAGCCTGCCGCGGCATCACTCCTTCAGCCACAGCCCCTCGATATCCTTTTTCTTGATCTTCTCCAGCAAGGTGGTGCGTTTGAGGTTGAGCAGACGCGCCGCCTCTTTCTTGTTGCCTTCGCTCAGTCGCAACGCTTGAACGATGAGACGTGTCTCGAAGTCGTTGATGACCTCGTTGAAGTCGATGCAACCGTTGTCCCAGGCCAGGTCGAGAGAGGATGTGGCGGCGAACGGGGTGTCGCTTGCCGGGGGGAAATCGCCAGGCTCGGCCACATCTTCTGGAAGGTCGAGGCCTTGGAATTTCTCGGGCAGGTCGGCGAATTGCACCGTCTTGCCGCTGTAGAGCACGCTCATGTGCTGGATGAGGTTTTCCAGCTCGCGGACATTGCCGCGCCAGTGGTAGTGGCGCAGGGCGGCCATGGCCCGTGGCGCGAAGGAGAAGGCCTCTCTGCCGCGCTGCAGGCAATACTTGTCGATGAAGTTGTCGACAAGGAGGGGAATGTCGTCGACCCTCTGACGCAGCGAGGGAATATGCAGCGGAATGACGCTGAGACGATAGTAGAGGTCCTCGCGGAAGCTGCCCTCGCCAACGAGTTTTTCGAGGTCGCAGTGGGTGGCGGCGAGGATGCGCGTGTTCACCGGGATGGCCTTGTAGGCGCCCACCGGCTCGAACTCCTTTTCCTGCAGCACCCGTAGGAGTTTGGCCTGCAGCGAGGACTTCATGTCGCCGATCTCGTCGAGAAACAGCGTGCCCTGGTCGGCATACTGGATGCGGCCGATCTTGTTGGCGGCGGCGCCGGTGAAGGCGCCCTTGGTATAGCCAAAGAGCTCGCTCTCGAGGAGATCGTCGGGGATGGCGGCGCAGTTCACCGGGACGAAGTTTTTCCCCCGCCGGCGGCTCTCGGCATGGATGGCCTTGGCCACCATTTCCTTGCCGGTGCCCGATTCGCCGCGGATGAGCACCGTGCTCTGGTCGTCTTCGGCGATGCGCTCGATCATGCGAAAGAGGTTCTGCATGACCGTGGTGCCGCCCATCATGCCATGAAAGTCCTTGCGGTCGGCTGGCGCTTGTTGCCGGTTCCCCACTGGCTGCAGGCGATTGCAGACGCGTCGCAGGGCGGCCCGGGTTTCCACGGGGTCGATGGGCTTATGGACGAAAAAGAACAGGTCGAGAGCGAGCACTTCCCTGATCAGCTGCGGCCGGTCGGCGGGGATGATCGGCAGAATGGCCAGTTCGGGGAAGCGCTGGCGAAGGGTGGCCAGTAACTGCAGGCTGTGCGGGGCGTCGGAGAGCTCGAGGTCGAGCAGGAGGACCTCCACAGAATGGCCGCCGAGGGCAGCCTGCAATTCCTCGGTAGAGGAGGCGTGCAGCAGCGTGCACTGGTAATGGGAGCGCAAGGCCTCGGCATACCTCGCCTGGCCGGTTATTTCTCTGTCGGCAATAAGTATTGTCGGGGGTGAAGCCATGGGTACCTTGTCGCCGGCCTTGGTGCGCGATGCGTGGGAGTGGTTCCGCCCCTTCAGGGCGCCTGTATGAGGTCGGCAAGCCTGCTCGAGGTGCGCCGCATGTTGAGGCTGAGCAACCTGGCGATCTTGCGGATCACCTTGATGCCCAGAGGCGGGTGCCGCTCAGCCAGAAGATCGAAGGCGCGGTCGGTGAGGGTCACCAGGGTCGCCGCCTGCCGGGCGATGACCGTGGCAGAGCGCGGCGACTTGTCGATGAGCGCCATCTCGCCGATGGAGGCCCCTTTGGTAAGCCGCGCCAGAGTCACGTAGTCCCCGCTCTCGCGACGTTTCTGCACCTCGAGGATGCCGTTGACGACGAAGCCGAGAAAGGTTCCGGGATCGCCTTCGACGAAGAGGTACTCGCCGCGCTGCAGATGAATGTAGCTCATATGCCTGGCCAGCGTGGACAACTCGTCGACGTTGAAGCTCAGGAAGATCGGCAGATGCTCGAGAAAGGACATGGTCTCTTCCTCGCTTTTCCTCATGGCGTTGGCGGGCATGGGCGATGTCGTCTGGGCTCGAGGTTGAAAAAGGGGTGTACACAGTGACTCATGGTGCGATGCGGGAGGTTGCGACATCGCATCCCCGGGGAGCACCTTCTTTTCATCGCTGGCTCGATGATCGCTCTGTGGTGATTGTCGATGAACGCCGCGATCCCTTTCGAAAGTTCCAGCATATCATAGGAAAAGGATGGAAAACAATAGCGTTTTCCATTTGCTGTCGGGCCTTTCGTTCTCTCCGGGGGAAGATTTGCCCTGAATGGAATACGCACCGTGTTCCCTCCGTCGGCAATTCGCAGCCGGAAACGAAGAGGCCGGCCTTGCCGATAAAAAGGGAGATTTATTGATATTGTTCATTTTTTTGACAGAGGGGGGAAACTTAGGGTGACAATGCCTGCCAGGCCCGGGGGCTGCTAACGCTTGAAGGACACCGCTGAAACTGCAGCCTGCCGTTGACACCTTTTCCCTCGATGCTGTATGTTTCATAGCCTTTTTCTCCAACATCCGCTCTCCATCGATCAGCCCCCATCTTCCTGGGGAAGAAACCTGGAAATAACGCCTATGAACAGTAAAAAAAGTCTCCTCACCTTGACCCGTATGGGGGCCTTGACCCTTATGGCCTTCGCCGCAGGCTTGGCGCAGGCCTCGCCGGAAAAGACGGTCGAGGGCAATGTCACCAAGCTGCAGCAGGAGAAAAGCTGTAAAGGGTGCAATCTTGCCGGAGCGAATCTCAGCCGGCTGGAACTTGTCGGAGCGGATCTCGAAGGGGCCGATCTTTCCGGGGCAAGGGTTACCCTGACCAATCTGTCGCGAGCCAATCTGCGCAATGCCAACCTGCGTGGCACCATCTTCGGCGGCAGCGACCTCAGTGAAGCCGACCTGCGCGGTGCCGACCTGCGCGGTGCCTCCCTGGACAGCTCCTATCTTGAAGGGGCCCAGTTCGATGGGGAGTTTGTCAGCGCCCGACCCTATGTTGATGTCGGTGTCAGTGATGTCGAACAGAAGGTCTTTGTCCCCGATCAAGCCATTCCCAAGAAAGCCCCGGAACCAGGAGCAGTTTCCCTGGGAGGCGGTGAAGAGGTGGCGGCATCTCAGGGGAAGATGGTGCCAAAAGTGGTTGGCAGTGTCGCGCCAGTGAAGAAGGCAGCCCCTCCAGTGATGGCCAAGGTCGAGGGAGAAGCGGCTTCGCCGCGACTCGCCGCGGGTAGTGATGCTGCGGGTGGGGCGGGGCAACGGCCGTCAAGCGTCAAGGGAGAAGTGTCACCGATGGAGGGGCCGGCTGCGCCAGCGCCCGAGCGAAGCAGCGGCACGAGCGAGGAACTGCCGGCTGCCGCAGCAAAGCCGCAGGAACCGCAGAAGGCCAAGGCGGCGCCGCAACCCCCGCCGGCAGTAGACGTTGACGTCGAGAAGGCCGCCGAGATCGCCCGGGCAGAACGGGACAGACAGGCGGCTGAGGAGTCACGCAAAGCGGCAGAAGAAAAGCGCATCGCTGACGAAAAAGCGGCTGCAGAGAAAAAGGTGGCTGAAGAGGCGAGGGTGGCTGAAGAAAAGCGTATCGCCGCAGCCAGGGAGGCCGAGAAAGTGGCCGCCGAGAAACTCCAAGCCGAGGAGGCGAAAAAGGCTGAGGAAGAAAAGCAGCTCGCCGAGCGGAGGAAGAAGGAAGAGGCCCGCAAGGCGGAAGAAGAACGGAAAATAGCTGAAGAGCAAAAGGCCGCCGCCGTGAAGCAGGCGGAAGAAGTCGCCAGAGCCGAGAAGGCCAGAAAGGCCGAAGAAGCCAAGCAGGCCGAAGCGGTGAGAAAAGCAGAAGAGGACAAGAAAGCCCAGGCGGCGAGAATAGCCCAGGAGGAAAAGAGGGTCGAAGAGCGCAAGATCGCTGCCGCCAAGAAAGCCGAAGAGGGTAAAAAGAGCGAAACGGTCAAGCAGGCACCAGACTCTGCCGAAGGCAGCGACAGGATTGCGCAACTCCTCGACAGCAGGAAATGTTTCGCCTGCAAGCTGGTCGACTGCGACCTTGCAGGGAAGAATCTCTCCAGAGCCGACCTCGAGAAGGCTGATCTCAGTGGCTGCAACCTCGAAGGGGCAAAACTCGACGAAGCCAACCTCAAGGGAGCCATCCTGCGCAATGCCAATATGAAGGGGGTCTCCTTGAAAAACGCCGATCTCTACAAGGCCGATCTCAGCGCGGCCGATCTCACTGGTGCCAAGGTCAAGGGGGCCATGTTCGACGAGGCCCGAGTCAAGGATACCATCGGCCTGAAGGAAGCGCGACTGGCCGCCGAAGAATAGGGGGCCGCCCGCCTTCGCCGCCGGGGCCGGGCGAATGGCAGACCGCTGTGAAGAAAGCCCTGTACCAGTTCGCCTCGGAGATCAGGGCCGTTCTTGCGAGGACGCTTCTCAGGAAGGGCTCTCTCAGCCTCTGTTTATGATATCGATCGCCCGGTCGATGCGCTGCTCCTCTTCCAGTTCGACATCACGGAGGATGGTTTCGATGTCATTGAGATTTTGCTGCAGGCGGGCGACCAGCATCTCGAGATGCTGGATGGTTGCCGCGGCGACATTTTCGGTGGTGTCCATGGCCAGTTGCAAGTCCTGGGCGCTGCGCAGGATGGTCTGCATGTTGGCGATCTTGTCGATGCGCAGGAAGAGTTCGTCGAAGTTGATCGGTTTCTCGAGATAGTCTGCCGCCCCCTTTTTCATCGCTTGCACCGCCGTGTTGACCGAGGAATGGGCGGTGATGAGCAGCACCTCGGTACGGCTGTTGATCTCCTTGGCGAGATCCAGCACCTCTATTCCGCCCAGGTCTCCGGGCATCATCAGGTCGGTAATCACCACGTCATAAAAGCGCTGTCGCATCATGCGCTCGGCGACATAGCCATCTTCGGCGACGTCCACCTGGTAGCGTTCCTTCTTCAGCCGCTGCTCGAGCAGGTGCCGAACCACCGGATCATCGTCGACGACCAGTATGGAGAGATTTTTCATGGGCGCGCCTCGCTCTATTGCTTTTGGTAGAAAATGGTGCGGAGATGTCGCTTGGGAACGAACCGGGAACATACCCCGGTGAGCGACTCCGTCGAGCCGATGAGGAGATAGCCGTCATCCGCCAGGCAATCGGCCAGCTTGTTGAAGAGTTTTTTGCGGTCTTCGAGGGTGAAGTAGATGGCGACGTTGCGGCAGAAGATGATGTCGAACTTGCCGAGGGAGGAGAGGGACTGCATGAGGTTGAATTTCTTGAACGTAACCATGGCCCTGATCTCATCCTTGATCTTCCACGAATCGCCGAAGAGGTTGAAATATTTCTGCAGATACTTCTTGTCGAGGCCGCGCTCGATCTCGAAGCGGTTGTACTTGCCGTAGCTCGCCTGGGCGATGGCGGCATCGGAAATGTCAGTTCCCAGTAGATTGAAGGAGTAACTGGCGGTGTCGCGCAGCAGCTCCTTGATGATAATGGCGATGGAATACAGTTCCTGCCCGGTGGAAGAGGCGGCGCTCCAGATGCGCACCGGCACGCGCCCCCCGGCCCGCGGCGTGCGGGCGTCGATGACCTCGGGAAGGATCTTGTGCTGCAGCAGTTCGAAGGGGCCCTTGTCACGGAAAAACAGCGTCTCGTTGGTGGTGATGGCATCGACGATCGCCTTCTCGATGACCTTGCTGCCGTCCTGCCGGGCCTTGGCCTGCAGTTCCTGGTAAGACTTGCAGCCATAGCTTTCGGCCACCGAACTCAGGCGCGTCTCGAACAGGTAGGCCTTACTCTGGTCGAGAAAGATACCCGATATCTCCTGGATGTATTGCGCCACGAGCTTGAGTTCGGCGGGATTGATCTTTATCATGGTCGCTCGCTGGTCGAGGGTGGGGGGCAGGGGAGTGGCGCCTTCATCATTTCACACTGGCGACGATCTCGGCGGCGATGCGCTGCAGTGGCGTCACCACATCGACATAGCCCAGTTCCGCCGGGGCTTTGGGCATGCCGTAGACCACGCACGAGGCCTCGTCCTGGCCGATGACATAGGCACCTTTCTGCTTGAGGATTCCCAGCCCCTGGGTGCCATCCGAGCCCATGCCGGTCATGATCACCGCCGTCGTCCGGCCGACGTAATAGTCGGCCACCGAGCGGAAGAGGTAGTCAACCGAAGGGCGGCAGGAGTTTTCCGGGGGGTCGTCGGTGATCTTGATGCGGCGGTTGACACCGTCGGTGCCGGCGGTGAGCTTCATCTGTTTGCCGCCGGGTGCGATATAGACCATGTTAGGGAGGATGTTTTCACCGTTGACCGCCTCTTTCACCGTCAACTGGCATTTCTTGTCGAGGCTCGCCGCCAGCGATTTGGTAAAGACCGGTGGCATGTGCTGGACGATGAGCACCGGCACGCCGAGATCGCCGGGGAGCTGCGGCAGCATCTGGTTGAGGGCGTTGGGGCCGCCGGTGGAGATGCCGATGACGACGATCTCCGATTTACCGCGGCGCTGCACCGCAGGCTTGGCGATGACTGCCGGCCTTGCCAACGGCGTTGTCGGCCGCGGCAAGGGGGTGACTGGCGCGGTGACGGATCTGCTCCGGCCATAGAGAAGCTGCGGGGCGTGGCGCGACCGGGCAAAGGCCTTGAACATCGGCTCCAGGGCGGCGCGCAGCTCTTTCTTGCTTTCCGTCTGGTTCTTGCTCTGCGGCTTGAGGATGAAGTCGAAGGCGCCGAGTTCGAGGGCGCGCATGGTCATCTCGCTGCCTTCCGAGGTCAGCGTCGAGACCATGATGGCCCCTATGCCGGGGTGCTTCTTCTGCAACTCGGCCAGGACTTCGATACCGTTCATCTCCGGCATCTCGATGTCGAGGGTGAGGATGTCGGGCTTTAAGGTAGCGATTTTTGCCAGGGCAATCTTACCGTTATGGGCTACCCCGGCGAGTTCGACGCCGGGGATCTCGGCAACGATATCCGAGACCGCCTTACGATAGACGATGGTGTCGTCGACCACCAGTACCCGCAGGTTTTTGCTGCCGATCATCGTCGCCTAGTCCTCGAAGCTGAGCACCTTGTCGACGTTGAGAATGCCGATGAGGGTGTTGTCGGTTTTATAGACGCCGGTGAAGTACTCGCCCTGAATACCGCGCATGTTGGCCGGCGCCGGTTCGCGGCGCTCCATGTCGGCGGAAACGACGTCGCTGATCTTGCGTACCAGGAGCCCCACCGCCCCCCCGGAGGAGTTGACGATGATGTTGCGCGGGTCCTGGGAGAGGTCAGTGGCGCCCAGGCCAAGCTTGAGGCCGAGGTCGATGATGGTGACGATCTGGCCGCGAAGGTTGAGGATGCCGACCACATAGTCCGGCGCCTGGGGCACCTTGGTCATCTGCATCAGTTTGTTGATCTCCTGCACCTTGAGGATGTCCATGCCGCACAGGGCATCCCCGACAAAGAAGGTGGCGAGCTCGACTATCCGTTTGCTGTCTCCGATTGATCTGCTGTCAGCCATAGTTATACCATAGTGGGAGGGCGTGGTGTCGGGCGGCGCCGGGCCGCCCCGGGATCAATGTCTGCGCTTGACGTAATCGTGTACCGAGACCATCAGCCGCTCCTTGTCGAGCTTGATGTGGTATTCGTTGACGCCGACCGCCTGGCCCCTGGCGACGTCTTCCGCCGAAGCCAGGGTGGTCAGGGCGATGATCGGCAGCTTGCCGAACTTGTCGTCCTGGCGAATGCGCTGGGTGAGGTCGAAGCCGTTCATGTTGGGCATCTCGATATCGGTGACCAGCATGGTGATCTGGTCGCCGTACTCGTGCAGCTTGTCCCAGGCCTCCACCCCATCTTCGGCCTCGACGACGTCGTAGCCGACCTCGGTCATGTAGCCTTTGACCTGGTTGCGGAAGAACTTGGAGTCCTCGGCGATGAGGATGGTCGGCGGCTTGATGTCGCTATCCGGTTCAAAGACCACCTTTTCGCGCTCGACGAACCACTGCGGGTAGAGGGCCTGAGCCATCTCGAAGACATTGACCAGCATGGTGGTATGCTGGTCGATAATGATCGAACCCATGATCCCCGGCTGGCTGAGGGTGACGTCGTCAATGTCGGCGTTGACCTCGATGGCGTCGATGGGGCCGATGGCGAGGAGGCCCACCGCCCGTTTGGCGATGTTGAAGACGATGACCAGCAGGTTGTCGGAGTCGGCCAGCGGCTTCACCGAGGCCATATCGTCGATGCACATCAAGCTGAGGCTGCCACCGCGATACTTCATGACCCGCTTGCCGCCGAGGTCCTCGATGTCGTTGCGGCTGATCTTCTCGATGCGTTCCACCTGGTTGAGCGGTACGGCGAAGTGCTCGGTCTCCGAGCTCTTGAAGATGAGCAGCGACTGGCGGTCTTTTTGCGCGCGCAGGGCGTCGGCCTCGGCCTTGGCCACCTCGGAAGCGCGGTCCGAGCCGTCGAGGGAGGTGAGGCGCGCCATGCGCGCCAGGTTTGCGACATCGAGGATGAGGGCGATGCGGCCGTCACCCATGATGGTCGCCCCGGCGTAGCCCTTGCATTGCTGGAGATGGCGGCCGAGGGGCTTGATAACGATCTCCTCCGAGTCGAGCAGTCGGTCGACGATGAGGCCGTACTTCATTGCCCCGGTGGAGACGACGACGATATTGAGTGCGCTGGAGGCGGAATTGCGACGGTCGAGAACCGAGCGAGGCGGGTGGTCGTTCCTCCCACCCTGCCGTTTGTCCTGTTCGCTCTGGCTACGGAACAGCGGTGATTCCTTGCTGCGGCGATCTGCGGTGTTCTCGCGCCGGTCCGGCTTGACCTCTTCATTGTTAAGGTCGTAATAGGTGCGCTCGATGCCGATGACGTCGGCGAGACGGATGAGCGGCAGCAGGGTGCCACGCAGGCGCACCACCTCGGCGTCGCCGACGCGCTCGACGCGGTTTTGCACCTGGGCGGCGGGGATACGCAACAACTCCTCGAGGTTGACCTGGGGAATGGCGTAGCGCTCGCCGCCGGTCTCGATGATCTGACAGGGGATGATGGCCAGGGTGAGCGGCAGCTTGATGGAGATGGTGGTGCCGGCGCCCTTGGTGGAGATGATGTCGACGTGTCCGCCCAGCTGATCGAGGTTGGTCTTGACCACGTCCATGCCGACGCCGCGGCCGGAGACGTCGGTGACCTCCTTGGCGGTGGAGAAGCCGGGGAGGAAGATGAGGTTGATCTTCTCCTTGTCCGACATCACCTGAGCCTGTTCCGGCGACAGCAGCCCCTTGCTGATGGCGCTGGCGGCAAGGGCCTCGCCGTCGAGGCCCTTGCCGTCGTCGCTGATCTCGATGACCACCTGGCCGGCCTCGTGATAGGCTTTGAGCACCACCAGGCCGACCTCGGACTTGCCGATGCGTTTACGGTCGGCCGGCTTCTCGATGCCGTGATCGACCGAGTTGCGCACCAGGTGGGTGAGGGGATCGTTGATGGCCTCGATGATGGTCTTGTCGAGTTCGACGTCCTTGCCGACGATGGTCAGATCGATAGTCTTGCCGAGCTTCTTGGCGAGGTCGCGCACCACCCGCGGGAATTTGCTGAAGACGTTGCCGATGGGCTGCATGCGGGTCAGCATGATCGCTTCCTGCAGCTCCGAGGTAATGAGGTCGATACGCTGACCGACCGCCTCGGCGTTGCGCAGATCGTCGCTGCCGATGGTCTGCAGCAGCTGGTTGCGGCTCAGTACCAATTCACCGGCGAGATTCATCAACGAGTCGAGCAAGCTGACGTGAACGCGCAGGGTGGTCTCGGTTTTGGCCGGCGGGCCCGCCATCTTGCTGCGGCTGCCTCCTCTTGCCGGTACGACAAAATCTGCGGTGTCACCACTCTCGTCATCACCAATGTCACCATTGGCTTCGAGTTCGTCCTCCTCGGCGTCCGCTTCGGCTTCGGCGATGGGTTCCGCTGGTGCTGCGACCGGCTCCGCTGGAGCAGGGGATTCCGTTCGCGGAGCAGGGGACTTGCTCTCCACGCTGGCTGGAGTCGTCGCAGCCGGGGGCGGTTCCGGCGGTGGGGCGGCTTTGGCCGGACGTTGCGGCGGATCGGCGGCAGATTGACTGTAGGTTCCGTCGGCGATGGCGTTAAGCGGCACGAGGTGAGCGGAGATATCAACCTCGTTGCTGTTGTGGACGTCCTCGATCATGCTCTGTAACTGATCGGAGGCGATCAGCAGGACATTGATGATCTCCGGTGTGGGGATGAGCTTCTTGCTGCGGATCAGCCCGAGGACATTCTCGGTAGCGTGACTGAGCTCCTGAATGGTGGTCAGACCCATGAAGCCGGCGCCACCTTTAATCGAGTGGGCAGCGCGGAAGACTTTGTTGACAAGGTCTTCGTCGATATCGGCGCCACGTTCCTCGATAGCCAGCAGGTCGTTTTCGATGTCCGCCAGATGTTCCAAGGATTCTTCGATAAAGCCCTGCAAGATTTCGTCGTCTTCGATTTCCATATTGTGCTCCTGCGTGAGGTTGATTGTCCTGCTCCTTCACCGATGGTTATACATGGCGAACGGCGAATGTACAGGCAGGAGTAAAAAAAATCTGGCGACAACAGCTTGCCTTGGAAGGGTGCCGCGGCCTGAGGCCGCGGCAGGGCGAGGAATCTCAGCTCGGGTTGTCGGGATTGGCGGAGATTTCGAGGAGAGTAAGGTTGTAGGTGAGGTAATGACCGGCCAGTGGGTGGTTATAGTCGACGGTAAGGCGACTGCCTTCCACTGCGATGACCGTAGCCGGAACCTGGGCCTCGCCTCCCCCGCGGTTCACACGCAGTTGGACGATCATGCCAGGCTTTGGTTTAAGCTGGTCGACGAGTTGCTGATTGTCGATGGTCTGCAACAGCTCCTTGAGTCTCGGGCCATAGCCCTCCTCAGGGGGGATACGGATCTTTCTCGTCTCGCCGACTTTCATGGCAAGAATGCCGGATTCAAGGGTGGGCGGCAGGTCGGAGTTACCGAGAACCGCTCGGGCCGGCTTCCCTTCCTCTGAAGCAATGAAGACCTCGCCATTGTCAAGCAGGCCTGTGTAGGTGAAAACAACCAGATCGTTGGGTTTGGGGGTGGACATGGGTGTCGCTTCTCCTCGATTGTGGATAGATGTGGGCAAGGAAGGTGTGGCCTCCTGTGGATTTCTTATTGGATGGCATACTATAGGGAGGTACTCTTTCAATGCAAGGGGCAAGCAGTGAAGGGGGTGCCGGCCTGGCAGAACGTGGCAGGAAAAAGGCCCTGAAAAAGAAAAACCATGGCCTGGGGATGTCTGTATGACCCCATCTCCACAAGTTCAATGTTCTGTGTGAAGGTCTTGCGTTCTGTTGTTGATGAGATGAACTAGTGCAGCAGGGTCGAGATGAATGTGCAGGAAAGGTGCTCGGAGATACAAGCTCTCATAAGGGTGCTGCCAGGTCATATTCGTCATGGGTGCCGTGACGAATATGACCTGGCGGGAGACATCGCGCAACTATGATGGTGCGGATAGCCGGGTTGAAAGGCTGCGAGATCAGGATGTTCGTCTTTTGCGGCCTCCAGAGTGATGAGCTGAGAAACGCTGTGGGAATGAAACGAGACCAGGATTAATTTACCTCTCAGAGGCACAAGGTATCCGGATGCCGATCAGGTTGACCCCTTTCCTCCGACTGCGAGATGCAATCAGACCAGCCATGCCGATGCCGAAGAGGGCCATACTCACTGGCTCGGGAACAGTCGCCGCTCCTGCTGTGGTAAGGTTTGCTATGCCGATATAGGCTCCAGAAAGAGTGAAATATTTTATCTGAGGAGTTGTTTCGAGGAAGCCATAGAACATTCCCGAGTTATTGCCACCACCAGTTAAGAAACTGAGAGTGGTGGTTTCTAGTAACGTGCTTGTCGAATCATAAGCTGATATGACAGGGCTGCCATAACCTGGAGCGTAATTTATGGGTTCCTTGAATAATTCCAGCAGATAACTTGCAAGAAATTTTCGAAATAT
>CALGIJ010000033.1 GCA_937915545.1 uncultured Desulfobacterales bacterium | reverse complement strand
TGCCCTGGATCGCTGACGCTGCAGTCGAGGCAATCGGCAAAATGGTCACCATCCCGGTCAGGCAGGGGCTGGTAGGTGCAGAACTCATTGGCGCTTTCAGGCGAGTCTTCTCTTTTTACTACACATCGACCAGAAAACCTGTCTTTTTAAAAGAGCGTAATCTATAGCATCTTTCTTTTTCAAATGAAAGCGAAAAAATTTTGTTATTATGCTAGATTTATTATTAAATTTCTCCATTAGATTACAATTGTCATTTCAATATGCCTGGATCCTCGAGGGATTCTATTATTCCCAAGAAGTTTTTCCCTTCAGAGCAACTGAGCGAGGAGACTGGGACAGGACCAGGGAAAACCCACAAGAAGTGCCTTAACGACTTGCGATTAAGTGTAGCTAACGCTGCGAACAGGTTGGGAGCGACGCGCCAGCAAGTCCATCAAATCGTTACGGAGAAAAGCGAGAACGCACCCGATATGGCTATCCACCCCGAAAAGGCATTTGGCAGCAAGGCAGATACATGGTTGACGATGCAAGGGAATGACGATGCAAGGGAATGACGATCCAGCTCCACTGCGAGGACCCCCTCCGTCGAGGGTTATTCCCAAAAGATACCAGAAAGTGCACATCTCCAGGCATACCCGGCAAGAACCCCAAAAAGGCGCGAGCCCCCCTCTTTTTCCTCGCCGTTCCTGAAAAATGCTGAGAAGTTGTTCATCTGCGGGTATGATCGGTCAACTGCGGCACAACCCGCCCGCGGCTGGCAGAGAGGCGGCGGCATTGTCGCCGCCACGCCCACCCCATGGCCGACGCTTTCCCGTCCATCGCGATGACACAACTCCGCATCCTTCTCCACGAGCTTCTCACCTGGCAGGCGCTGCTCGACATCGCCCTGATCACCACCGCGCTGTTCTTTCTCTACCGCACGCTGGTGCGCCTCGGCACCTGGAAGATCGTCCTCGGCATCCTCAGCGCCTTCGCGGTGTTCGCGGTCGCCCGGCTGCTCAACCTCGAAGGCATCGAGTGGATCTTCCAGAACGTCAGCCATGTGGCGGTGATCGCCCTCATCGTCATTTTCCAGCCGGAGCTGCGCAAGCTCCTCGAAAAGATGGCTTCGGTGCGCAAGAGCGCCAGCCCGCCAGGTGACGACAAGTTGAGCCGCCTCATCGGCCAGAGCCTCCTGCAGCTCGCCGCGCAGCGCCAGGGGGCGATCCTCGTTTACCCCGGCAAGGAGCCGATGGAGGAGAAACTCTCCGGCGGCGTCGACCTCGGCGCCGAGCCGAGCCTGCCGCTGATCATGAGCATCTTCGACCCCAACTCCCCAGGCCATGACGGGGCGGTGATCATCGACGACGGCCGCTTGAGCCGCTTCGGGGTGCGCCTGCCGATGTCGCAGACCGCCCGTCTCTCCCAGGAGTACGGCACCCGGCATCATGCCGCCATGGGCCTCGCCGAACAGACCGACGCCCTGGTGCTGGTGGTCTCCGAGGAGCGCGGGGCGGTCTCCGCCTTTCGCGACGGCGCCATGCAGCGCCTCGGCTCGCTGGAGGAGATCGTCGCCGCCATCGAGAGTCATACCGCCGCAGACACCTTCCTCGACATCGAGCGCCTCGGCCTCCTCGACCGGCGTACCATCCTCCCCCTGATCGCCAGCCTCGCCGTGGCCACGATCTTCTGGACGACATTGATTACCACCAACCGCCAGGTAATCAGCAAGAACCTCACCCTGCCCGTGGAGTACGGCACCCCCGCCGAAGGCCTGATGCTGGTCGGCGAGCAGCCCGAGGAGGTGCGCGTGCAGCTGGCCGGCCCGAAATCGGAGATCGACGCCTACCTCGCCTCGCAGCCGACGGTAAAGCTCGACCTCAAGGAGATGGTCGCCGGCAAGCAGACCATCCTCATCAGCGGCGACAGCCTGCACCTCCCGGCCACGTTGACCCTGGTGGGGAGCAAACCGGAACAGCTGGTGGTCACCCTGGCGCTGATGGTCAAGCGCAGCCTGCCGGTGGTGCCGCAGCTGGTCGGCATCCTCCCTCCCCACCTCAAGATCAAGCAGGTCAAGGTGGTGCCCCCGGAAGTGGCAGTGATGGTGCCGCCGGCCAAGCGTGGCGAGAAGCCCCCGACCCTGACCACCACCCCGGTCTACCTCAACACCATCGAAGAAGAGAACCGGGTCTTCTGCAAGATCATCGCCCCGCCCTCGGTGCAGCCGGTGACCAGGCCATGGCAGGATGTCGAGGTCATCGTCGAACTCGCCGAGATTGGCAAATAGCCTCCTCGCCACCCTCTGCCCTCTCTTGCCCCGCTACGCCGTTTTGGTATAATGCCCGCCATGAAAACCACCTGGAAGCTCGCCGACATCATCGATTTTGAATATTTTCAGCATCTTGATCAAGATACCCCGGAAGCCGAGCTGCACCGCCGCGACCGTGACCTCTACCTCCAGCTGCAGCGCCAGGGGGAGGAGCCCGGCAACCTGCCGCGACGCCTCCTGCTGCGCCGCTGGCTGAACGAACGCCGCCAACACCACGACCCCCAGCCCGGCGGCGCCACCCCCGGCGGAGTGGTCGTCCGCACCCTGACGCTGCTGCGGCGCCTGGCGGCACTCAAGGGGCTGATCATCGGCCTGGCCGCCGGCCTCGCCTTCTTCACCTACAGCGGCGAGACCCCGGTCAACGTCTTCCACTTTTTGCTGGTCTTCGTCGGCTCGCAGCTGCTCTTCGCCCTCGTCGCCCTCGTCGCCTGCCTGCTGCGCCTGCTCTTTCCCGGCGCGGTGCTGCCGTCGCTGTACAGCCTGCCCCTCCACGCCGGCTTCCGCTGGCTGCTGCGCCAGGTGCGGCGGGCCCTGCCGGGGGCCGTCCCCCCGCCCGCCACGGAGACCGCCTGGACCCTGGCCATCGACACCTTCCGCAGCCAGGGCACGGCCTACGGGGCGCTGTTCTATTGGCCGCTGTTCGCCGTGTTCCAGGGCTTCGCCATCTTCTGCAACCTCGGTCTGCTGGCGGCGACACTGGCCAGGGTGGCCTTCAGCGATCTCGCCTTTGGCTGGCAGTCGACCCTGTCCATCGGCGCCGACGCCCTGCACCGTCTGGTAGAGCTGGCGGCGACGCCGTGGTCGTGGCTATTCGTCGGCCATGGCGGCTATCCCTCCCTGGCCGAGATCGAGGGCAGCCGCATCATCTTGAAAGACGGCATCGGCCACCTCGCCACCGCCGACCTCGTCTCGTGGTGGCCGTTCCTGGTCCTCGCCCTCCTCGTCTACGGCCTCCTGCCACGGCTGGCCTTCGCCGTCGCCGGCCGCCTGCTCGAAGAACACAGCCTGGCCCGCGTCGCCTTCGACACCGCCTCATGCCGCACCACGGTGCGCCGCATGAAGACGCCGCTGCTCTCCTCCCAGGCCCCGCCGGAAGAGACGGTGGCCTCGGCCGAGCCCGCCCCCGCCGAGGCGGAGGCAGACGGCGAAAGCACGGCGCGCCTCCTCCCCCAGGTGGTGCTGGTGCCCGACGACATCTTCGGCCTCTGCCCCGGCGACCGGCTCTGCCCGCTGCTGGCGCGGCGCGGCTTCGCCATCAAGAGCGTGCACAAGTTCATGACCGGCTACGACGAGGATGAGGAGATGAAGAACCAGCTGGCCAGCGAGATCCGTCACCAGGACGACGGCCTGCTCATCCTCATGGAGGGCTGGATGCCGCCTCTGGTGGCCTTCCTCACCTACCTCCGCGAGCTGCGCGAGATCCTCCCCGAGAAGACCATGATCCACCTCGCCCTGGTGGGGCGGCCGATGCGCTCCGGCTTCGCCCCCCTGGCCGCCGCCGATCTCCTCCTGTGGAAGAAGAAGAGCGCCGCCGCCCGCGACCCATATCTCCATGTCTTCGCACTCGATCCACCCTAGCCGTGGGTCGGTCTCCCCGCCGACCCGCGGCCTTTAGTCCATACCGCCCCACAGGGCAACGAGGCCCCGCGCCCACCCCCGAAGGGATAAGGAGAGAGCAGATGATCCCGGAATTCGCCATCCTCGGACACCCCAACGAAGGCAAGTCGTCAGTACTCTCCACCCTCGCCGAGGACGACTCGGTGCGGGTCAGCCCCATCCCCGGCGAGACCACCGCCTGCCGCACCTTCCCGGTAGTCGTCGATGGGCGCGAGGTGCTGCGCTTCACCGACACTCCCGGCTTCCAGAACCCGGCGCGGGTGCTGGTCGAACTCAAGAAGCGGCTCAAGGAAGGCGGCGACGCCCTGGCCGAGTTCCGCCGCTACGCCCAGACCATCCCCGAGCTGCACGACGACTGCGAGCTGCTCCTCCCGGTCGAGCGCGGCGCCGGCATCATCTACGTGGTCGACGGCTCGCGGCCGGTGCGCAACGTCGACCGCGCCGAGATGGAGATTCTCCGCCTCACCGGCAAGCCGCGCATGGCGGTCATCAACTGCAAGGACCGCGACGAGTCGCACCTCGAGGAGTGGAAGAACGAGTTCCGCAAAAACTTCAACAGCAACCGCGTCTTCAACGCCCACCGCGCCACCTATGCCGAGCGCCTCGCCCTGCTCGAGGCGCTCAAGTCCATCGACCAGGACTGGCACCAGCCGCTGTCCCAGGTGGTGCTCGCCTTCACCCGTGACTGGGCGGCTCGCAACGAGGCGACGGTGGACATCGTCACCACCATGCTCCTCGACTGCCTGGGCCTCGAGCTGCGCGCGCCAGTCTCCGGCGACGAGGAGGCGCGCACGCGTCGCGAGCAGCTCTTCCGCCGCTACGGCGAGGCCCTGGTGACCAGGGAGCGCCAGGCCCACGAGGGCATTCGCCAGCTCTTCAAGCACAATATCTTCGACTACCAGCTGCCGCCGCACTCCCTGGTGCACGCTGACCTCTTCGACGAGCGCACCTGGCAGCTGCTCGGCCTCAACAAGAAGCAGGTAATCATCGCCGGCGGCCTCGGCGGTGCCGCCATCGGCGTGGGTCTGGAGATGGCCGCCTTCGGCCACGGCCTCGGTATCTTCACCGTCGCCGGGACCGTTGCCGGCGCCCTCGGCGCCCTCTTCGGCGGCGAATCCTTCTCCGGCAAGGCCGAGCTCCTCGGCATGCCCCTGGGCGGGGAGGAGCTGGTAGTCGGTCCGGCCAAGTCCATCGAGCTGCTCTTCGTGCTGCTCAACCGCGCCCTGCTCTTTTATCGCCACACCATCAACTGGGCCCATGGGCGCAGGGACTACCAGGCGGCGGCCGCCCTGCCCGACCCTTTGCGGCGGCAGGTCTTCACCGACGGCTGGAGTGCCGGCAACATCAAGATCTGTCACGATTTTTTCCGCACCATCGCCAAGAAGGGCGAGGATGGCACCAGCCAGCGCCAGCGCTTCCGCGAGTTGCTGCGCGCCACCCTGGAAGAGATCAGCAACAGCGAGGGAGGCGCCGAGGAACGCGACTGAAAAATAGCCCGCCGCGGTTGTTTCTCGGCTCAGTTATGATACGATGAGAAGAGACGCGCCACCCGGCGGCGCAGGTTTTCACTCTTCCAGGCCCTGGCCAATGTCGAGACTCCCCATCATCCTCTGCCTTCTCCTTCTTCTCCCCGGCCTCGGTCGCGCCGACCACGGCACGGACAAGCCGCGCGATATCCTCATCCTCCACTCCTACCACCAGGGCCTCGGCTGGACCGACGGCATCAGCCGCGGTATCGAGCGGCGCCTCGCCCAGGCGCCCTTCGCCGTAGAGCTGTTCTACGAATACTTCGACGCCAAGCGTATCGAGGATGAGACCCACCAGGCCAACCTCTGCCGGTTGCTCGCCCATAAATACAAAAATCGGCGCTTTGCGGCGATACTGGTCAGCGACGACTTCGCCTTCTCCCTCGTCCGCCGCCACCACCAGGAACTCTTTGCCGAGACGCCGGTCATCTTCTGCGGGGTCAACTACTTCGAGGAGGCGATGCTCGCCGGCACCCCGTGGTTCACCGGGGTGGTGGAGACCTTCAGCATCGCCGACACCATCGATGCCGCCCTGTATATACAGCCGCGCCTGAGCCAGCTGGTGATCATCGACGACGCCACCATCACCGCCGCCGCCAACCGCCGCCTGGTGGAGCAGCTCGAACCGCGCTACCGGGGCCGATTGCAATTCTCCTTCATCCCGCCGCAGACCATGGAAGAGCTGCAGGAGCGCTGCGGCCTCCTCGGCGACGACAGCGCCGTGCTGCTGCTCAGCTTTACCAGAGACAGCAGCGGCGAGGTCTTCTCCCACGAGCGCAGCGCCGACCTCCTGACCCCGCACTGCCGCGTACCGGTTTACAGTGTCTGGGACTTCCACCTCGGCCACGGCGTCCTCGGCGGCATGCTGACCACCGGCGAGGCCCAGGGGGAGAAAGCTGCCGAGTTGGCCCTGCGCATCCTCGGCGGGGAGTCGCCGGCGGCCATCCCGGTGGTCAGGGAGGGCTCCAACCGCCTGCTCTTCGACTACCGCGCCATGCAGCGCTTCGCCATCGACGAGGTGAGGCTGCCGCCAGGATCGACGGTGGTCGGCAGGCCGCCCTCCTTCTTCCAGCAGTATCGCAGCCTGGTGCTGCAGGCGGCCTTCGCCTTCGTGCTGCTCCTGGCGGTCATCGCCGTTATCGGCACCACCCTGGTGCGGCGGCGCCGGGTGGAGAAGGCTCTCAAACGCAGCGAGCAGCGGCTGCGCGCCATCCTCGACGCCGCCGACACGGTGGCCTTCGTGCTTACCGACGGTATCCCACCGGCGCCGCAAGTCATCGACTTCAGCCCCGGCGCCGAGAAGATCTTCGGCTACCGGCGCGAAGAAATCCTCGGCCAGCCGGTGACCCTGCTGCATACCCCGGCCAACGCCGCCCTCATCTCCGAACGCCACCAGATCATGCTCCGCACCCACCAGGGGCTGTCGCTGGAGACCACCCTGGTGCGCAAGGATGGCGAGGAGTTTGCCGCCCTTTTCTCCACCCACCCGCTCTTCGACGAACGGGGCGAGATCTGGGCGACGCTCGGGGTGAGCATCGACATCGGCGAGCGCAAGAAGACCGAGGAGGCGCTGCGCGAGAGCATCGCCCGCTTCCGCGAGCTCTCCGAAATGCTGCCCGAGGCGATCTTCGAGATCGACTTCTCCGGGCGGATACTCTTCCTCAACCGCAGTGGCATGGAGCAGTTCGGCTTCACCGCCGAGGAGGTCGCAGCCGGACTGAACGCCTACGACTTCTTCCCTGGCGAAGAGAAGATCAAGCTGCGCAACAACCTCGCCCGGCTCATGCAAGGCGAGCAGATGGGCCTCAACGAGTACCTGGTACGCGACAAGAACGGCAACCGCTTCCCGGTGATGACGAGGTCGGCCCTGGTCTACAAGGACGGCCAGCCAGTGGGCCTGCGCGGCTTCCTCATCGACATCGGCGAGCGCAAGCGCCTTGAGGAGAACCTGCACAAGGCCCAGCGCCTCGAAGCTATCGGCACCCTGGCCGGCGGCATCGCCCATGACTTCAACAACATCCTCATGGGCATCGCCGGCCGCGCCTCGCTGGCCCTGCTGCAGCTGCCCGCGGCCACCGCCGACGAGCCCCTGCACGAGCACCTCGCCGCCATCGAGGAGTACGTCAAGAGTGCCGCCGCCTTGACCGCCCAGCTGCTCGGCTTCGCCCGCGCCGGGACCTACGACCTGGTCAGCACCGACATCAACGAGTTGGTGCGCAAGACCGCCTCAATGTTTGGCCGCACCCGCAAGGAACTGACCCTCTCCCTCGACCTCGGCCACGACCTGCCGGCGGCGCGGGTCGACGAGAACCAGATCGAACAGGTGCTGCTCAACCTCTTCGTCAACGCCTGGCAGGCCATGCCCGGCGGCGGTCGCCTGGAAGTCGCCACCAGCTGTCGCGACCTCGACGGTCTCGAGGCGGAACACCTCACCCTGGAGCCGGGCCGTTACCTGGCGATCGAGGTCGCCGACAACGGCGTCGGCATCGACGAGCAGATCCGCGACCGCATCTTCGAACCCTTTTTCTCCACCAAGGAGCGCGGCCGCGGCACCGGACTCGGCCTGGCCTCGGCCTATGGCATCGTCAAGAACCACCGTGGCGCCATCACCGTCAACAGCGCTCCCGGCCAGGGGGCGCGCTTCACCATCCATCTGCCGGCCACCAGCGAGATCCCCCGGGCAAAGGCCATCCCTGCCGTGGAAATACAGCCGGGCAGCGAAAGGATCTTCCTCGTCGACGACGAGGCGATGATCCTCGAGGTGGCCACAGCGATGCTCAGCCAGCTCGGCTACTCGGTGCAGAGCGCCTGCGGCGGCCGCGCGGCCATCGCCTGGTACGGGGAACACTGGCGGGATGTGGATCTGGTCATTCTCGACATGATCATGCCGGAGATGGGCGGCGAAGAGGCCTTCAGGCGCCTCAGGGAGATCAACCCGGAAGTGCGGGTGCTGCTCTCCAGCGGCTACAGCCTCGAAGGCCAGGCGGAAGGCATCCTCGCCGAAGGCTGCGCCGGCTTCATCCAGAAGCCCTTCGACCTCCTGCGGCTGTCCGGCAAGCTGCGCGAGATCCTCGACAGCCGCCCCTGAACCGGGTCGAGGCCGGAGGCGCCAATCCCAGGTCACCCCAGGCAGGCTTTTTGCCGCCGCCTCCTGTATTTTATCAAGGGGAAGACTTAGGGTGCAGATACAGGTTGAGGCGTTGCCGCAGGCTCATCAGGACAGTGGAGGAAACATGGCACAAGTGATCACCGGGGTCTTTCCCGGCACGAAACAGACAAAGGACAAGAGAGACGACGCCAAGGCGCCCAGCTATATACTGCATATCTCCATCGCCTTTTCCGACCCGCTCATCTGGCGGCGCATCCAGGTCCCCGGAACATTTTCCCTCGCCCAGTTGCACGAGGTCATCCAGAAGGCCATGGGCTGGAGCAATGGCTACGTGCACCAGTTCCTGGTCGGCAAGATCTGCTACGAACCGGCCATGAAGGCGCCGGCGCTGCGCGCCTCGAAGCGCTTCGACGAGAGCTTCTACAAGCTGCACCTCCTCGAGGAGGACATGCGCTTCATCTTCACCTACCTCTATGGCGCCGGCGAGGGCTGGGAACACCAGCTGCATCTCGAGGAGATCGTCCCGCCGGAGAGGGAGCTGAAGTACCCCCTGCTGCTCTCCGGCGAGCGCGCCTGCCCGCCGGAAACGGTAGGAGACATCCATGAATACCAGATCCTGCTGAAAAACTTCGAGACCCCCGGCCATAAGCAGCAAAACCGCCTGCTGCAACTCGCCGGCCGCCCCGACTTCGACCCGGCCACCTTCGATATCGAGGCGGCCAAGCGGCGGCTGAAGGAAAATCGGGGAACCAACGGCGTCTAGACACATGCAGCGCAGCCGGTGGCCATCCCTTGCGCCTGGCGCAGTCTGGGCGGCAATGCGCCTAGAATTGCCGGCGCCGGCCAGTATCGGCTAAGGTTTCGCGGCCAAGCGCCGATAAGAAAGGTAAGAGCAACCCCTGAGACGGTGGAGCATGGAGTACAAGATCATCGGCGGCGGCCACATCGCCTACTTCGACAATACCGCCAGAACCGTGCGGCAGAACCCCTCCCCGGGTGCAGCGCAGCAGACCGCCGGCAGCAAAGGCGACTCGACGGCAGGTGCCGGGGGCAAGGCCAGCCCCTTCGCCGCCGCCCTGCAAAGCGCCGCCCAGAGCCGCGGCAACCCGCCGCAGAGTTCGCCAACCAACGCCGCCACGGTCGCCGCCAGGACCGGGGCGCCACGTAACGGCAGGAGCGGGCAGGCTGCGCCTGATGCGTCCCGCCAGGCCGCCATGGGACGAGTCGCGCCGGCCAGCGTCCCGGCTACTGCCCGGGCCAGCCGCCAGGCCATGACGCCCGTTGCCGCCCAGACTTCCTCGCAGACCTCCGCACCGACTCTCCCCTCATCCTCGGCACTCGCCCAGACCTCGCTCCTCCCCGCCGCTGCGGCGGCAGCCACGCGCACCGTCTCGGCCGAGCGCAGCCACACGGTCAAGGCCGGCGACACCGTCTGGGAGCTGGCGGTCAAGGTGTACAAGGTCGACCCCGAAGAGATCCTTCGCCTTAACGATATCAGCGACCCGCGCAGCTTGCAGATCGGCACCGTGTTGCGCATCCCCGGCAAGATCGAGAGCACCTCCAGCGAGGCGGTGGTAGCCAGCTGGTACGGGGCCGAGCACCATGGCCGCCCCATGGCCAACGGCGCCCCCTACAATATGTTCGCCCCGACCATCGCCCACAAAGAACTGCCCCTCGGCACCCGCGTGCTCCTCGAGAACCCCGCCACCGGCGAGACGGCCACCGCCACTGTCACCGACCGCGGCCCCTATATTGCCGGCCGCGACGTCGACCTCAGCTACCACCTGGCACAGCGCCTCTCCCTGGAACGCCAGGGGGTCGGCGGCCTGACCATGCGCATCCTCTGAGAGGGGCGCGCCCCCCTGCCGCTTCCTGCCGCCCCTCGCCCCACCCAGCGCCGGCGTTTCTTGCCGCGTCGACATCGTCACCTGCCATCAACGCATCCACCTGGGCTCAGTGCCTCTCCCTGCCTTCTCGGAGCGATCGCCCCCTCACCTCGGTGATTCTCCTTGCATGATTTAAACATTTGTTTTACTCCTGCGTTTAAATCATTCATGCAAAGGACGACTCCATGGACGAACAACCGGCCTCCACCAAGGAACGCATCCTCGCCGTCGCCGGCGACATCTTTGGCGAGAAGGGCTTCAAGGACACCACCATCCGCCTCATCGCCGAGCGGGCCAGGGTCAACGTGGCGGCAATCAACTACCACTTCCGCGACAAGGAGAGCCTCTACGCCGCCATCCTCGAAGAAGTCTTCCGCACCGGCTTCACCCGCTTCCCCGGCGACATGGGCCTGCCGCCGCAGCCCTCGCCGCAGCAGCGCCTGCGGGCCTTCGTGCGCGCCATGTTCTACCGGCTGCAGAGCCGCGAGGGCTGGGGCGGGCTGGCCGGGCGCGGCCGGCTCATCGCCCGGGAGCTGCTCTCGCCCAGCCCGGCCTTCGAGGCCATGCTCGACCGCTATATCAAGCCGCACCGCGACCTGCTGGTGGACATCATCGCCGATATCGTCGCCGCCCCCTGCCCGCGCGAGAAGCTCCTGCCCTGCGCCATCTCCATCATCGGCCAGTGCATCTACTATGCGGTGGCCGCGCCGGTGATCGGCCTGATCAGCCCGGTCAACGCCCCCAATGAACACAATCTCGACCGGCTGGCCGAGTTCGTCTGGGTCTTTTCCCTGGGCGGCATCGCCGCCGTCAGCGCCACCATCACCACGCCAAAGGAGACACCATGAAGAAACGGGTGCGCATCATTATTCCGCTGCTCCTCGTCGTCGTCCTCGGGTTCGTGCTCTACAACTACCTGCGCGAGAAGGACCACCAGTTGCACCTGCGCCTCTCCGGCAACATCGAGGCCACCGAGGCCCAGCTGAGCTTCCGCATCCCCGGCAAGCTCCTCGAGCGCCTCGTCGAGGAGGGCGACACGGTCCGCGCCGGCCAGGTGCTGGCCCGCCTCGACAATGGCGACCAGACCCTGGCGGTGACCATGGCCGAGGCGGGCCTCGCCCATGCCCAGGCGGTGCTCGCCGAGCTCGTCGCCGGCAGCCGCCCCGAAGACCTCGACCGCGCCCAGGCGAGAGTCGCCCAGGCCCGGGAGAGCCTCAGCGAGCTGGAACGCGGCAACCGCAGCGAAGACATCGAACGCGGCCGCGCCGAGCTCGCCGCCGCCAAGGCGGCGGAACAGTCGGCCCAGGTGACGCTCCTCCAGGCCAAGACCGACTTCACCCGCTACGACAAGCTCTTCAAGGAGGGCAGCGTCAGCGCCACGGTCTTCGAGACCTACAGCAACAACCTGCGCACCGCCGAGAACCGCCTCGACGAGAGCCGCGCCCGCAGCCGTGCCGCCAGCGAGCAGCTTTCCCTGCTCACCACCGGGGCACGGGTCGAGCAGCGCGAGCGCGCCGCCGCCGCCCTGCGCCAGGCGGAAGCCGAGTACGCCCTGGTCAAGGCCGGGGCGCGCGTCGAGACCATCGACCAGGCCCGCGCCAAGGTCACTGCCGCTGAGGCCGCCCTGCAGCAGGCCCGCCGCCAGCTCGCCTACACCGAGCTGCCCTCGCCCATAGACGGCGTCGTCCTCTCCGTCGCCGCCGAGGCCGGCGAGTACCTCAACCCGGCCACCCCGGTGCTGGTCGTCGGCGACCTCGCCCGGCCCTGGCTGCGCGCCTATATCAACGAAAAGGACCTCGGCCGGGTCAAACTGCAGCAGGAGGTGACGGTAACCACCGACTCCTACCCCGAGAAGCCCTACCCCGGGCGCATCACCTATATCGCCGGCCAGGCCGAGTTCACCCCCAAGACGGTGCAGACCTTCGAGGAGCGGGTCAAGCTGATGTACCGCGTCAAGATCGCCCTGGACAACCCGGCCTTGGAGCTCAAGCCGGGCATGCCCGCCGACGCCCTCATCGACTTCTCCGCCCGCTGAGAGGAGTTCGGGAGACTTCCATGGCAAGGCAGACCGACCCCGCCCCCCGGGCCATCGTCGCCGACAGGCTGAGCAAACGCTTCGGTGACACCGTGGCGGTCGCGGAACTGAGCTGCGAAGTCGCCCCGGGGGAGATCTTCGGCCTGGTCGGCCCCGACGGCGCCGGCAAGACCACCACCCTGCGCATGCTGGCGACGATCATCACCCCGGACAGCGGCCAGGCCACGGTGGCCGGCTTCGACACCGGGACAGAGGCGGAGCGGGTCAAGGACCGCCTCGCCTACATGAGCCAGCGCTTCGGCCTCTACCCCGACCTGACCGTCGGCGAGAACATCGACTTCTACGCCGACCTCTACGGCATGAGCCGCAGGGGCCGCGAGGAGCGCATCGCCGAACTCCTTGACTTCAGCCATATGCGGCCCTTCATACAGCGCCGCGCCGGCGACCTCTCCGGCGGCATGAAGCAGAAGCTGCAGCTGGTCTGCGCCCTCATCCACACCCCGGAGGTGCTGCTCCTCGACGAGCCCACCAACGGCGTCGACCCGGTCAGCCGCCGCGACTTCTGGCGCATCCTGCATCGCCTGCGCGGCGAGGGGGTGGCCATCCTCCTCTCCACCGCTTACCTCGACGAGGCCGAGCGCTGTGACCGCATCGCCCTCGTCGACCACGGCAAAATCCTCGCCACCGGCAGCCCGGACGAAGTCAAGAAGACCATGGGCCGCCGTATCCTCGCCGTGCGCAGCCCGGCGGCACGCTCCCTGCTGCCGCTCCTGCGCCAGCTGCCCGCCGTCCTCTCGGCGACCCTCTTCGGCGACACCGTGCACCTCTCCTGCGAAAATGGCTGCGCCGCCGAGATCTCCCGCCAGCTCGACGCCGCCGGTCTGCCCTGGGACGATATCCGCGAGATCCCGCCCAGCCTCGAAGACGTCTTCGTCGGCTTTCTCGGCGAGGGCGATGAACAGCCCGACGAACCGCCGCTCCACGGCGAAGAGACGCCGCCGGCGGACGGCGGCACGGCGGTGGAGGTGTCTCACCTGACCCGCCGCTTCGGCGGCTTCACCGCCGTCGGCGACCTCAGCTTTTCCGTGCGCCGCGGCGAGATCTTCGGCTTTCTCGGCCCCAACGGCGCCGGCAAGAGCACCACCATCCGCATGCTCTGCGGGCTGCTCGCGCCAAGCGCAGGCGGCGGCACGGTGGGCGGCTACGACGTCGCCGGGGAGGCCGAGAAGATCAAGCGCCATATCGGCTACATGAGCCAGAAGTTCTCGCTTTACGAGGACCTCACCGTGAGCGAGAACATCGACTTCTACGGCGGCATCTACGGCCTCGCCGGCAAAAAGCTCGAGGAGCGGCGCGACTGGGCGCTGGCCATGGCCGGCCTCGGCGAACACCGCCACCGCCTGACGCGCATCCTCAGCGGCGGCTGGAAGCAGCGCCTCGCCCTGGCCTGCGCCATCCTTCACGAGCCGCCGATCATCTTCCTCGACGAACCCACCAGCGGCGTCGACCCGCTCAGCCGGCGCCGCTTCTGGGACCTCATCCATGCCCTGGCCGGCCGCGGCATCACCGTCTTCGTCACCACCCACTATATGGAGGAGGCTGAATACTGCGGCCGCCTCGCCCTCATTTACGGCGGCAAGATGATCGCCATCGGCTCGCCGCAGAGCCTCAAGACCGAGGCGATGCATGACACCATCCTCGACCTGCGCTGCGCCGACGCCCAGGCCCTGCTGCAGCAGGTGCGACAGCTCTCGGCCATCCGCGACGCCACCCTCTTCGGCGCCGGGCTGCACCTGGTGGCCAAGGACGCCGCGGAAGCCGAGCGGCAGGTGGGCGAGCTGCTCGCCAGGCAGGGCGTGCAGGGCACGCTCGAGCGGGTCGTGCCGACCATGGAGGACGTCTTCATCTCGCTCATCGAGGCGGTCGACCGCCGGGAGGAGGGCAAATGAACCAGCAACGCCTGTTCGCCGTGGCCCGCAAGGAGAGCCTCCATCTGCTGCGCGACTGGCGCAGCCTGACCCTGGCCCTTGCCATCCCCCTGCTGCTCATCCTCCTCTACGGCTACGCCCTGACCCTCGACCTGCGCAACGTGCCGACCACCGTCTGGGACCAGAGCCGCAGCCCGCAGAGCCGCGAGCTGCTCAACCTCTTCGCCAGTTCGCCGTATTTCACCATCGTCGCCGACCGCCATGACTACCAGGGGCTGCAGGACGACATCGACCGCGGCCGGGCCATGGTCGGCCTCGTCGTCCCCACCGACTTCGCCCTCCGCGTCGAGGCCGGCAAGCCGGTCAAGATCCAGGTCATCGGCGACGGCAGCGACGCCAACACCTCACGCCTGGCGATGAACTACGCGGTGACCATCTGCGCCATCTACGCGCGCACCGTCACCGCCGAGCAGATGCTCGCCCGCGGGCGGGGTGAGATGAAGACGCCGCTGGCCCTGGAGACCCGCGCCTGGTACAACCAGGGCCTGCGCAGCCAGAACGTGCTCATCCCCGGCATCATCGCCCTGGTGATGATCGTCGTCGCCGCCCTGCTCACCTCGACGACCATCGCCAAGGAGTGGGAGAACGGCACCATGGAGCAGCTCATCTCGACGCCGCTGCGCGGCCCGGAGCTGATCTTCGGCAAGGTAATCCCCTACATGGTCATCGGCATGATCGACGTCGCCCTGGCGGTCCTCATGGGCCACTGGGTCTTCGATGTGGTCGTGGTCGGCAACACCGCCCTGCTCTTTCTCCTCTCGTCCCTCTTTCTCATCGGCGCGCTCTTCTTCGGGCTCTTGTTGAGCATCAAGCTCAAATCCCAGGTGCTCGCCAACCAGCTGGCGATCATCACCGGTTTTCTGCCGACGCTTTTGCTGAGCGGCTTCGTCTTCGCCATCGAAAACATGCCGCTGCCGCTGCAGGCGCTGACCTATATCGTCCCGGCACGCTATTTCATCGCCATCCTGCGCGGCATCTATTTGAAAGGTATCGGCCTGGAGATACTGTGGGTCAACGCCATCTTCCTCCTTGTCTACGCCGCCCTCACCGTGGTGGCGGCCAACAGGAAGTTCACCTTCAAGCTGGAGTGAGCCATGGCACGGCGCCTGTGGTGCATGCTCGTCAAGGAGTTTCTACAGATGCTGCGCGACCCGCGCATGCGGGTGGTGGTCTTCGGCACCCCGGTCATCCAGATGACCATCATGGCCTTCGCCCTGACCACCGACGTCACCGACATCCGTCTGGCGGTGCTCGACCGCGACCGCACGCCGGCCTCGCGCGAGCTGATCGATGCCTTCACCGCCAGCGGCTATTTCCATATATCCACCTGGCTGAACGGCGAGGAGGAGATCGCCCCCCTGCTCGACCGGGCCAGGGCGCGGGCGGTGCTCCACATCCCCTCAGGCTTTTCCGCCGACCTGCACAGCGCGCGCACCGCCTCGGCACAGCTGCTCACCGACGGCACCGACAGCAACTCGACCTCCATCGTCCAGGGCTACGCCGGCTACATCCTCGCCGACTACAACGACCGCATGCAGAAGAAGCGGCTCGCCGAGAAGGGCATCACCACGCCGCCGGTGCAGATCGAGGCCGCGCCCCGCGCCTGGTACAACCCCAACCAGGAGAGCCGCTTCTACTACGTGCCGTCCTTGATCGCCACCATGCTCTTCATCTTCAGCCTGCTGCTGACGAGCATCGGCATCGTCCGCGAAAAGGAGATCGGCACCATCGAGCAGGTCATGGTGACGCCCATCCGCCGCCTCGAGTTCATCCTCGGCAAGACCATCCCCTACATGCTCACCGGCTACGTCTCGATGACCTTCATGCTGCTCGTCGCCTATGTCGTCTTCTCGGTCGAGGTGCGCGGCAGCCTGGCGCTGCTCTATCTGCTCACCGGCATCTATCTCGCCGGCAACCTCGGCATCGCCCTGATCATCAGCACCACCGCCCACACCCAGCAGCAGGCCCTGCTGACCAGCTTTCTCGTGCTCATGCCCTCGGTGATGCTCAGCGGCTTTCTCTTCCCGGTGACCAATATGCCGGAGGCGGTCCGTCTGGCCACCGCCGGCAACCCGATGCGCTGGTACCTCGACATCCTGCGCGGCATCGTCATGAAGGAGGTCGGCGTCAGCGCCCTGTGGCCGGCCATCCTCATGCAATGCGGCCTCAGCGTGACCTTCCTGGCGGTCGCCGTGTCGCGATTCAAGAAGACCCTGTCGTGAGCCGGCCTCCCGCACGGCGGCAAAAAGAGGCTCTTTTCGCCGGTGGCGCATTGGCTTTTGCCTGGCCCTCCTTATTATAAAACTCTGCCGTCTTCGCCCCGCGCCGCGGCCGGGGCCACTCAACCTGAAACCCACCGCACCGTTATGAGCACAGCGACCATCGCCGCCCTCCTCGCCGAGATCGTCGGCGAGGAGAACGTCTCCACCGAGAGCGCCGACCGCCTCACCCACTCCTTCGACGCCACCCAGCAGCAGTTCCTGCCCGAGGTGGTGGTCTATGCCGAGAGCACCGAGCAGGTGCGGGACGTCGTCCGCCTCGCCGCCAGCCGCGGCATCCCCATCCTGCCCCGCGGTGCCGGCTCGGGCTTCACCGGCGGCAGCCTGCCGGTGGCCGGCGGCATCGTCCTCGTGCTGACGCGCATGAACCGCATCCTCGAGATCGACACCGACAACCTCGTCGCCGTGGTCGAACCGGGGGTGGTCACCGCCGATTTGCAGCGGGCGGTGGAGAAGCACGGCCTCTTCTACCCCCCCGACCCGGCCTCCAAGGACTTCTGCACCCTCGGCGGCAATATCGCCGAGTGCGCCGGCGGACCGCGCTGCGTCAAGTACGGGGTGACCCGGGACTACGTCCTCGGCCTCGAGGTGGTCACCCCCCAGGGCGAAATCATCACCACCGGCGGGCGCACCCTGAAGAACGTCGTCGGCTACGACCTGACGCGGCTCTTCGTCGGCTCCGAGGGCACCCTCGGCGTGGTCACCAGGATCATCCTCAAGCTGCTGCCCCTGCCCGAGGCCAAGAAGACCATGCTGGTGCAGTTCGCCACCATCGAGGGGGCGGCACAGGCGGTGGCCGAGATCATCCGCGCGCGCATCATCCCCACCACCCTCGAGTTCCTCGACGGCACCACCGTTGAATGCGTGCGCCCCATCTCGCCCATCCCCCTGCCGGAGGAGTGCCAGGCACTGCTCATCATCGAGGTCGACGGCGACCGCGAGCTTATCGAGCGCCAGGCGCAGCGGATCGCCGAGGTCATCGCCCCCCTCGGGGTGGTCGGCACCAGGGTGGCGCAGAGCGCCTCCGAGTCCGAGCTCATCTGGCAGGTGCGGCGCAGCGTCAGCCCCAGCCTGCGCCGCGTCAACCCCGACAAGTTCAACGAGGACATCGTCGTGCCGCGCTCCAAGGTGCCGGAGATGATCCGTCTCCTCGAGAAGCTGGCCGCCGAGCATGGGGTGCCCATCGTCAACTTCGGCCACGCCGGCGACGGCAACATCCACGTCAACGTCATGGTCGACCTGGCCCGGCCGGGCATGAAGGAGCGCATGGACGAGATCATGGACGGGGTCTTCGCCGCCGCCATCAGCCTCAAGGGCAGCATCAGCGGCGAGCACGGCATCGGCACCGCCAAGAGCCGCTATCTGGCCATGGAGCTTGACAGCGCCACCATCGCCGCCATGAAGGCCATCAAGCGCGCCCTCGATCCCGACAATATCATGAACCCGGGCAAGATCTTCGCCGACGGAGCGGCACGGTGATGGGCGCCAACAAGGAACTGAGCGATTTCCGCCGCGAGATCGGCGAGTGTGTCAAGTGCGGCGCCTGCCAGGCGCACTGTCCGGTGTACCGCGAGACGCGGCGCGAGGGCGGCGTGGCCCGCGGCAAGATCGCCCTCGCCGGGGCGGTGCTGGAGGGCAGGGTCGAGTTGGACGAGGGGGTGGTGCGGGACATGGGGCTCTGCCTGATGTGCGGCTCCTGCGTCCACAAGTGCCCCAACAAGGTGCCGACCCACGAGATCGTCGGCGCCATGCGCCGCGAATTGAGCCGCCGCCGCGGCCTGTCGCCCCTCGGCAAGGGCGTCGGCACGGTGCTCGGCTCACGGGTGCTGATGCGCGCGCTCAGCAAGGGCTCCTCGTTGCTCATGCCGCTGCTGCTCAAGAAGGTGCCGCAGAAGAGCGGCCTGCGCCTGCGCTTTCCCCTGGCGGCGCTGGGCGACCGCAGCCTGCCGAAGATCCCCTTCCGCAACCTCTTCGACCTCTTCCCCGAGTATATCGAAGGTCGCCCCGACCGCCCGGTGATCGGCTTCTTCGCCGGCTGCTCGCTCACCTACCTCTACCCGCGGGTGGGGGCGGCGCTGATCCGCCTGCTGACCAGGCTCGGCTACTCCATCCATCTGCCGCGCAGCCAGCAATGCTGCGGCATCCCCGCCCTGTCGTCGGGGGCCGGGGAGGTGGTGGAAGAGCTTGCCGCCACCAACAGCGCCGCCTTCGGCAAGTACGGCGAGGAGCATATCGTCACCGCCTGCGCCTCCTGCCTGGGGGGCGTCGGCCACTACTACCGCACCATGAAGGCCGACTACGCCGCTTTCACCGACAAGGTCGTCGACTTCTCGGTCTTCCTCGTCCGCCAGGGCCTGGTGGAGGAGCTGGCGGCGATGCCGCGCCGCGAGACGCGCACCACCGTCACCTACCACGACCCCTGTCACCTCAAGAGCCAGGGCATCACCGCCGAACCGCGGGCCCTGCTGCGCGCCCTGCCCAATGTCGACTTCGTCGAGATGGAGGGGGCGAGCCTGTGCTGCGGGCTGGGCGGCACCTTTTCGGTCACCCACCGCGCGGAGAGCCGTCGCATCGGAGAGCGCAAGATCCCCGGCCTGGCGGCCAGCGGCGCCCAGAAAGTGGTCACCGCCTGCCCCGGCTGCATGATGCAGCTGCAGGACAGCATCGACCATGCCGGCCTGGCGATGACCGCCGTGCACCTCCTCGAGGTCATCGACGAGGCCCTCGACGGGTAGGGGGCGCAGGCAAAAAAAACGGGCGCCACCCCTTCCCGGCGGGAAGGGACGACGCCCTGGGGGGTACCGGCCCCGGTAACGGCTACCAGCGGTCGGTGCCGATAAAGTCGTTGACGTTGCTGCAGGTGGCTCGCTCGCTGTCGCTCAAGTGCTCGAAGTCCCTCGAGTCATCGTCTCTTGCCGCCACACACACATACTCATGTCCTTCCCTGTCGTTGACCCAGATCAGCGAACCAAAATCCCCTTTCATATCTCACCTCGTTTACCGTGGTTGTTGTCGTCAGTGAGGCATCGCTCGATGCCTGCCGTTACCTGTTAAAGTAAGGACATCCTCAACAAGGGCAAGGGTAACTTAACCTCAGGCTCCTGGTAGTGAAAACTCCCCCCTCCCCCCGCGAGGGTCGTCGTCGGGGTAACGATGACGGGCCGCCTCGGGGCCTTGCTGGCGAGTCAGCCAGGAAAACAGCGGGTCACCGGGCTCGGCCTGCCGCCTTTCCGCCTCACTGTGGCGGCGGCCGAGGAGGAGCAGGCGCAGCCGCAACCGCTGCATGCCGATGAGCTGGCGCAATGCGCCTATCGCTTCGAGGGACTCGGGAGACAAGGGGGCATGGCCCTGCCCCGGTGCCGCGGAGGCCGCCAGAGAGCCCCAGGAGGCCAGGGCCGGCAGGTCGGGGCGGGTCGCCGTGGCGGCGCTGTCGGTGGCGGAGGTGGCGCCCGATATGGTGGCCGCTTCTCCTCCATTGACGGCAAGGTCAAGCTCGACCAGGGGGCGAACCTCGCCTCCCTCGGTAAGGAAAAGGGAGGCGGCGGCCAGGTTGGCGACGACTTGCCCACTGCTCGCGCGCAGCGAGAACTCGGTGCCGGCGTGGGTGACGGCGATGGCCCCGACCCCGGCCTCGGCCAGGGAGAGCAGGCGGCCACCCCCGTCCTCGTCCTGGCGCCATACCGACAGTCGCGAGAAGATCGGGTCGTTCTCGTCGATCCACAGGTTGGCGTCGCTGTCGAGCTGCGCCAGTTCGGCGAAGCCGCTGCCACTGTGCGGCCCGAAGAGCTCGAGGCCGTCGTTGATGACCCCGTCGCCATTGCGGTCGAAGGCGAGGAAACCGCAGCCCGCCCCGGGCCGGGCGAGGTTCTCGCAGCTGCCGTCGCCATCGAGGTCGAAGGTGAAGCTGCCCTCGCCGATGAGCGGCGCGTCGCCATCGAACTGCAGCACCAGCGGGTCGACCAAGGTCGCGCCGAGGGCGGTCACCGAGGTCGTCAGCGTGGTGCGGCTGGTCAGCGACATGCCGAGGTCGAAGGCGATCTCGCGGCCATCCTCGGTGGTCACCCTGCCGCTCGCCGCAAAGAGCAGCGATTCTTCGTGGTGATAGACGGTTGTCGCCGAGAGGCGCACGCTGCGCGCCACGAGCGGCGCCTGCCACTCCGGCCTGTCGCGAGGGTTTCTCGCCACTTGCAGGGGCTGGCCGACCAGCTCCTCGGCCAGCCGCCGCAGCAGCCGGTCGTCATCCGCCACCGCGGGCGGCAGCGCCGCCGTCGCGGAGGCCGCGCCGACAAACGACCTGGCCGCCACGACGCTCTCCGTCGTGGCGGCCAGGGCCTGCGAAAATCGTAGGGAAAAGAGCTCGTCGCCCTTCCCCGCCTCTATGCTGTTGATCTGTTGTTCCCACTCCCTGGAACTGCGCGTTGCATCCATGCCGACCGTCACGGCGGCAAGTTTCATGAACTCCTCCCCGGTTATGGTTATCTGACGCGCCTGGTGGCGCGGCCTCCCCCTCCCGCAAGACATATTGAGACGTATCGACCAGCGGCGGGGAACAGTTAAGGTGCGCGGAGCCAGGGCACCTGGTTCTCGCGGCAGGGTCACCTGGCGGGAGGGGAAGGGCGGTGCCTGGCGGTTCCCTTTAGTTGGCGGGGCGCAGGCGATAGAGGCGGCCGCTGTCGGCGGCCAGATAGATCCACCCCTCCGGGCTCTCGGCGAGGGCGCGGACACGCTCGCCCAGCTCGCCGAGCAGGCGTTCCTCGCCCTCGGGCCGCCCCGCGCCGTTCATGACGATACGGTTGAGGTGACGCAGCTTCAAGGCGCCGGCGAAGAGGTCCCCCCGCCAGCGGGGAAAGGCCGCGCCGCGATAGAGCAGCAGGCTGCCTGGGGCGATGGAGGGGATGTAGACCTTGAGCGGATCGATCATGCCCTCGCGGTGGGTGGCCTCGCCGACCGCCACCGGCCCCCAGTACTCCATGCCCTGGGAGACCACCGGCCAGCCATAGTTGCCGCCCTTGACGATGAGGTTGAGTTCGTCGCCACCGCGCGGCCCGTGCTCGATGCTCCACAGACGCATGCCGGCCTCATCATAGACCAGCCCCTGGGGGTTGCGATGGCCGTAGCTGTAGATCTCCGCCAGGCCCCCGCCGGCGGCGAAGGGGTTGTCGGCGGGGAGCGAGCCGTCGACGGCAAGGCGGATAATGCTGCCGCTGTGCGAGCCGGTGTCCTGGGCATTCTCGCGCTGGCCGCGGTCGCCGACCGAGAAATAGACGAATCCCTGCCCGTCGAGGGCGATGCGGCTGCCGTAGTGGTGATCGCCCTCCCCCGGGGAGCCGGTGACGAGGACGTCCTGCCAGTTTGTCAGCCGACCTTCCTCGAGCCGGGCGCGGGCCAGGGTGGTCACCGCCGTCTCCCCCTGCGGCTTGCTGTAGGTGAACCACAGCTGGCCGCTGTTCTCGCCGGGGGCCACGGCGACATCGAGCAGCCCGCCCTGCCCCTCGTCACGCACCGCCACCGGCAGAGGCAGACGGGCCGCCACCTGCGCGGCAGCGGTATCGAAGACTACCAGGGTGCCACCTTTCTCGCTGATAAGGAGGCGACCCCGGGCGTCGAAAGCCAGGCCCCAGGGACTGGCCAGGGACTCGTCGAGCAGCTCCACGGCAACCGCCATGCCGGCGCTGGACAGTGTCGCCACCTGCTGCACCCCGCCGCAGGGGGCGGCAGAGAGGAGCACGAGAAGGGGCAGCAGTGCCGCCCCACGTCGTCTCACGCCTGCCACCTTCATCGCCGCCCCTCCTCGGACCGGGAGTCCGCCTCCTGCCGCGGCCCCTCCAGGGCAATGCGGTAGCAGTGCGGCAACTCCCTCTCCACCAGGTCCACCAAAGTGCCGTCAAGCCGCCCCCGGCCTTGCTCGTCGCGGAGGATGTCGAGCACCGCCTGCGGCGGCAGCGAGTCGCGATAGGGGCGATTCTGCGCCAAGGCCTGGAAGATGTCGGCGACCATGACGATGCGCGACTCGAGGCAGAGCGCCGCTGCACCACGGCGGAAGGGGTAGCCGCCGCCGTCGAGGCGCTCGTGGTGCTCGCAGGCCCAGCGGGTGATATCCTCCAGGCCATCGATATGGCGCAGGATGGAGTAGGTGACATAGCTGTGATGGCGCATGGTCGCCGCCTCGGCCTCGTCGAGGGGCTGCGGCGACTCGAGGATGGCATCGGGAATCTGCAGCTTGCCGAGGTCATGGAGGAGCCCGGCGACGCGCACCCGGCGGCAGGTCTCTGGAGAGAGCCCGCTGCGCTCGGCAAGGTAGGCCGCCACATCGGCGACACGCCGCGAGTGCTCCGCGGTGTAGGGGCTCTTGGCGTCGACGATATCGGCAAAGATGCCGGCCATGGCGGTCAGGCCGTCCTCGTCGACCACGGTTTTCTCCTGCCAGGTGGGCGGGAGGAGAACATTTTCCTCGAGGAAGTGCGGTTCCATGCCGATCCAGAAGGCCTCGCCGCCGGACACGGCGAGAAAGGCCTCCACCGCCTCGGGGAGGAAGTAGCTGCCCCTGTAGGAGGCGATGGTCCGGCGCAGCTCTTCCTTGCCGAGGAGGTTGGCGAAGAGCCCGCGCTGCGCCTGCAGGGCGTCGACACGGTCGGCAAGGAAGACGAGATTGGCGCTGACCTTGTCGCCCTCGTCGAGGTCCATGGCCTGCAGCAGCTGCCAGCGGGTATGGTGCCAGCGCACCGTGGCCGCCAGGGGCGCCAGGGGGGTGAATCCCGCCAGCCGCTCGGCGCCGATGCGGCAGTGCAGCTCCGAGTCCTGCCAGTCGAGCTCGCTGACCAGGTTGCGGTGCACCTCGGTGGAGGAAACGCCGCAGTCATGGAGCAGGGCGGCCCGATAGAGCGGCGCCCGCTCCGCCGCGGCAAAACCGAGCCGCGCGGCGAAGATATCGGCCATGTAGGCCACCCGCCGGCCATGGTGCACCTCGTCGATACCCACCAGATCGATGGTTCGGGCCAGCGCCGAAACCAGCTGGCCAAGGTCGAGTCGCATGCCGTTCCTCCTCCTTATTCTCTGATACCTCCCCCGCCTGGGTTGTTGACGGGCCGATGCCGGCCACCCCACGGCATCGGTCGCCACATGTCGGCCGCTGCCCGCCGGGGGACTTTTCTCAAGTATCGCCGCTGGCGCCAGGGAAAAGCAAATTGTAAATGACCTTTCCAGACGCGATGATCATGGCCGGGGCCAGCTGTGCGACACCCCCAGGCGGCGGGAGGCGGAAAACCTCTCCTGATGCCGGCTCCTTGCAACGCCTGAAAAAAAGAGGCGCCAGGGCCCCCTTTCGGGAACCTCTGGCGCCTCCGTGGTCGGGCCGGGGGAAAGAGCCCGCTACCAGCGGTCGGTGGGGATGAAGTCGTTGGTATCGCTGCAGGTGGCCCGCTCGTTATCGCTCAAAGCCTCGTAGTCTCTGGCGCTGCCATTACCGTTCGCCACACATACATACTCACGACCTTCCTTATCATTGACCCATACCAGGGAACCGAAATCGCCTTTCATATATCACCTCAATCAGTGGGTTGTTGTTGTCATGGCATCCAGTGATGCCCTCTCTTGCCTTGTACTGTAACTCGTCTTGGCAGAGAGGCAACGAGAGGTATTAAATAGTATATTGATAGTCAATACTATCATTATAGCAGAGAGCGCTGGGCAGAACGGCGACATCCTACTGGCGAAAGCGCCACGGACCTCAGCTACGGGCCTGGCAGGCAAGGGGTCTGGTATCTCACGTCAGTCCGGCGATGCCACGCGCATGCCCCTGTCGCTGCACACTTCTTGTTGCGCCGCCGGCCAAAGGCCGGCGGGGACCGCGCAGAGACCTGGCGCTAGCTCAACAGCGCGCCAGTGGCGGCTCAACGCCCGGCGGCAAGGAACTGGCCGCGGATTTCCTCGAGGCGGGAGCGGTTCTTGCCGAGATCGGAGTAACCGAGGCGCGAAGCGGAGCGCACCTCGATGCGCCCCGCCGCCCGGTCAAGGAGGAACTCGCCGTCATCGACGAAGAGGGTGGTATGAAACTCGACCCGCAGGTAGTCGTCAGCGGCGCTGAGAATCTTTGTATCCGGCCGGGCGGCAAGCACCACCTGCAGCCTCGCCAATGCCGCAGTGGCATCGCCGGTGAAGGTCAACGGGGCGATGTGCTGGCGGTCGCTGCCGCCCATACTGGTCACGCAGTTGGGGCTGGCCGGGCAGGGGGTGAGGCGTCCGTCGCGGACGCCGAGGTTGTCGGGCCGCTCGCCGGCACAGGCGCCGAGGACAATGGCCAGGGCAGCCGTGGAAAGGGTTTGCAGAAAACGCCGCAGTGTACCTTTGCTCATCGTCATTCTCCTCGCAGATCGTCCATGAGTTTGCATACCGCCAGTTCCTTGGCCTTGGCCTCGATATCGACCGTCATTTCACGGCCCCGCCAAGAGGCCGGAACGTCGGCCGGGTCGATGAAATCGGCATGGGGCCTGGCGTCACCGCCCCGCCAGCCGGCACGGGGCGAGGATAGGTGGCAGTACTGCTCCTGGCCGCGCCCCCGCCAGGTGAGGGCGGCCAGGTCGGTAGCCTCTTCCTCGCTCAGGTCGTCGCGGTTGCAGCGGTGGTGATGGACATCGTAGACAAGGGGGATGCCCAGCCGCCGGCACAAGGGCAGGAGGTCGGCCACCGTATAGCTGACATCGTCGTTCTCCACGGTCAGCCGCCTCGCCACCCTCTCCGACAGCCCGGCAAAGGCCCGGGCGAAGTTCTCCAGGGCGAGGCCCTTGTCGCCGTAGACGCCGCCGCCATGGAGGTTGATGACCTCCGCCCCCACCAGTTCGGCCAGCAGGCCGTGGTATTCCAGCTCACGGATGGAATTGGCCACCACCTCGGGACGGTGCGAAGACAGCACCACGAACTGATCGGGGTGAAAGCTCAAGCGGATCCGGCGGCTGGTGGCGAAGGACTTGGTCTCCGCCAGCAGTCGGGAGATTTCATCTGCCGTGGCGAGATCTTCGAGCGTGTAGCCGACCTCGGGATGGGTCATGCGCGGCAGCAGCGGCGAGGTGATGCGGTAGGCGCCGATGCCGAGGCGATCGACCGCCCGCACCGCGGCGAGGAGATTCTCGGCGTTGGCCAGGCAGATGGCCGCGAGCTTGTCCAACTGCCGCTGGCGGGAGAGCGTTGCCAGGACCTTGACGGTAGTGGTGCGGAAGGCGATTTTTTCCGCCTTGAAGAGACAGCAGAGTCCAAAACGCATAGGCCCTCGCGGTATGACGAGACAATAGAGCAGCAGCTAAACCTTCTCCGCTGACAGTAGGACAGAACTGGACCCACGGCAATGTCCGCCGGACCCTGGCCAGCCACTTCGCTCCATCATGAGCTCTCTGCTCGGCTGGGTCACGTCGACGGCCGCGCCCCTTGACAGCGCATTGACGCTTGTACGATAATGATTATCACAAGCAATACAAGGTCAGTTACGCCCGACATCACCCCTCTTCAACCCTGCGGAGGTCTTATGCAGACGATATTCTGGCTGAAGCTCTACCTTCTCACCGTGCCGGTGTTTTTCGCCATCGACATAATCTGGCTGGGCTATGTCGCCCGCAGTTTCTACAAGAGCCGCCTCGACCACCTGCTCAGCCCCGAGGTCAACTGGCCGGCGGCGCTGGTCTTCTATTTCGTCTATATCGCCGGCATCCTCATCTTCGCCGTGCGCCCCGGCCTGGCCGCCCAGTCGCTCCTCGTTGCCTGTCTCTACGGGGCCCTGTTCGGCTTTTTCACCTACGCCACCTACGACCTCACCAACCTGGCCACCCTGCGCCAGTGGCCGATGTCGGTGGTGGTCGTCGACATCCTCTGGGGGACCGTGCTCTGTACCCTGGTGGGTGGCGCGGCCTATCTCATCGGCACCCGCCTGCAATAGCACCCGGGAGGTTCACTATGGTCAGTGACGTCTATCTTGCCGCCGCCCTCACCCTGCTGCTCTTCATGCTGCTGCTCTTTGCCGTCGGCCAGGCGGCCAGGGACAACAGCATCGCCGATATCGCCTACGGCCCGGCCTTCGTCGTCGCCTGCTGGGGCGGCCTGACTCTGGGCGGCCCCGGCGAGCTGCACCCGCGGACCCTGCTGCTCTTTGTGCTCATTGCCCTGTGGGCGGCGCGCCTCGCTGTGCACCTCGCCATCCGCCACCACGGCCGCGGCGAAGACTTCCGCTACCGCGAGTTCCGCCGCCAGTGGGGGCGCACGGTGGTATGGCGCGGCCTGCTTCAGGTCTACCTCCTGCAAGGGGCCATCGTCGTAGTCATCGCCACCCCGGTGCTGGTGACGATCGCCGCCCCCGGCCCACCCCTCGGTGCCTGGGACCTCGTCGCGGTGCTGCTCTTTGCCGTCGGCCTGCTCTGCGAGGCGATCAGCGACCGGCAGCTGCTGATCTTCAAGAAAAACCCGGCCAACCGGGGAAAGATCATCACCCACGGCCTGTGGCGCTACAGCCGCCATCCCAACTACTTCGGCGAGGCGCTGCTGTGGTGGGGGATCTTCCTCCTCGCCCTGCCGGGGCCGCTCGGGCTGTACGCGCTCATCGCGCCGCTGACCATCCTCTTTCTGCTGCTCAAGGTCTCGGGCATCCCCATGCTCGAGAAAAAATACCAGGACGACCCAGCATTCCAGGCCTACCGGGCCAAGACCAACGCCTTCTTCCCCGGCCCACCCCGGGGCGGAGCAACCAGGTGACCCACGGGAGCACACCATGACCGAAACCCAATCCCCCCGGCGGCCGCTCGCCGTCATCGGCGGCGGCGTCGCCGGCATCGTCGCCGCCCATCTGCTGCAGAACGACTACCAGGTCACCCTCTTCGAGCAGGGCGACTACCTCGGCGGCCATACCCATACCGTGGTCATCCCCTCCGGCCCCGATGCCGGGACCCCGGTGGACACCGGTTTCATCGTCTTCAACAGCTCCGCCTACCCCCACTTCGTCTCCTTCCTCGACGGCTTGGGCGTGGCCTCGCGGCCGACGGAGATGAGCTTCAGCTTTTTCTGCCAGCCCAGCAACTTCCTCTACGCCGGCAACACCCTGAGCGGCCTCTTCGCCCAGCGCGGCAACCTGCTGCGCCCCGGCTTCTACCGCTTTCTCTTCGAGATCGCCCGCTTCTGCCGGCGCGGCCGCGCCGACGTCGACAGCCCCGCCGAGCTCGGCAGCCTCGACGACTATGTGCGCCGCCACCACTTCCACCCCTTCATGGTCGACAACTACCTGCGCCCCATGGCAGCCGCCATCTGGTCGACGCCGACCGCCGAGGTCACCGCCTTCCCGGCCAGCGCCTTCCTGCGTTTCTTTAAGAACCACGGTCTCTTCGACCTTATCGACCGACCGCAGTGGCGTACCGTGGTCGGCGGCAGCCACAGCTACGTCAAGGCCTTCGCCGCCTCCTTCACCGGCACCATCCGCCTCGGCGCCACCGTGCGACGGCTGCGCCGCGGCCCGGACGAGGTAACGGTGGAACTCGCCGACGGCAGCGCCGCGTCTTTCGACCAGGCGGTGGTCGCCTGCCATGCCGACCAGGCCCTGCGCCTCCTCGACGAGCCCAGCGCCGAAGAACGGCGACTGCTCAGCCCGTGGCGCTACGAGGAAAACCATACCGTGCTGCACCGCGACGCGCGGGTCATGCCCCCCTCCCGCAGGGCCTGGGCCTCGTGGAACTTCCGCCGCCAGGGCCCCAGGGATGGCACGCAGCCGGCCTACGTCAGCTACTGGATGAACCTCCTCCAGGGGCTGAACTGCAAGGACGACTACCTGGTCACCCTCAACCGCCCGGATGACTATGACGAGCGCCAGGTGGTGGCGCGCATGGTCTATCACCACCCCTCCTACAGCGAGCGCAGCATGGCCACCCAGGGGGAGCTGGCGTCGCTCAACGGCGTCCAGCGCACCTGGTTCTGCGGCAGCTACTTCGGCTACGGCTTCCACGAGGACGCGGTGCGCTCGAGTTACCGCCTGGTCACATCGCTGAAAGAGCGGCTGTCGTAAGCGAAAGAGACCTCGGTCAGCCCCGGTAGCGCCACACTCGGGCGAGACCGCCGGCTTCGATATGCTCGCAGCCCTCGGGGATCTCGATCAGGGCGCGCGCCTCGGCCATGGCGAAGAGGCGCCCGCTGTCGCGCAGTGGGCGCGCCACGAGGCGGCCTTCGCCATTGTCGATGGCGGCATAGACGAGCTGCGTCCAGTCACGCTGGCCACGAAGGGCGGCGCTGACTCGTACCGTCTCGTGAGGGGGAAGGATATCGGCGTAGCCCATGATGCGCCGCACCCCCGGCATGGCGAGGAGCAGCAGGGCGACATGATGGGAGGGCGGCCCGCCGGGAAGGTTGAAGACCACGGTGCGGCCGATGCGCCCGCAGCAGGCGCCCTTGCCCGGGCCGATGCGCACGCGATGGAAGAACTTCTCCATGCCGAGGGCCTCCATGGCGCGCATGGTGAGGTCCTTGTCGCCGTCGAGGATGCCGCCGCAGGTGATGAGCAGGTCGATGTCGGGGAGGATCTCCGCCAGGCGCCGTTCGAGGGCGCCGAGGTGGTCGCGCTCGAGGTGCAGGCTGGGGTCTATGCCGAGCTGGCGCAGCTCGGCGGCGGCGATGACCATGTTGCTGGCGGCGATTCGCCCCGGGCCGAGCCCCTCCCCCGGCCAGACCAGCTCGCTGCCGGTGGCCACCACCGCCACCCGCGGCCGCGGGTGCACCGGGACGAGGCCGAGGCCGGCGGCCGCCGCCAGGCCCAGAGCCGCCGGCTGCAGGACCTGCCCGGCATGGAGCACGCGCTGGCCGGTGGCGATGTCGCTGCCGCGCTGCAGCACATTCTTGCCCGGCGGGGCGTCGGCCAGGGCGACGAGGGCGGCACCCTCGACACGGGCGAACTCCTGGGCGAGCACCGCCGTCGCCCCCGCCGGCAGCGGCCCGCCGGTCAGCACGCGCAGGCAGCTGCCGCTCTGCACCTCGTGGCCGGCGGCGGTATCGCCGGCGGCGAGCAGACCGCCCAGCTTGAGGGCAACCGGAAGCTGCGGCGAGGCATTGGCGATATCGCCCGAGCGTACCGCATAGCCGTCCTTGAGGGAGGAGGCGATGGTCGGGCAGTCGCCCTGGGCATGGACATCTTCGGCCAGGGCCAGGCCGAGGGCCTCGCCGAGGGACATGGGGCACGGCTCCAGAGTGGGCAGCCGGGCGATGATACGGTGGGCGTCGTCGAGAGCGATCATGGCAGTCAGCGAGAGGTTGAAAAGAGCTGTTGCAGGCGCCGGCGGCTTGCGGCCAGCGCCTGGCGGTCGGGGTCGAAGACCTCGAGGGTGATGGTGTCGTCATAGCCGATGGCGTTCAGCTGACGGGCCATGGCGACGAGGTCGATATCGCCTTTGCCGAGCTCGAGGTGGTCGTCGCGCCGGCCAAAGTTATCACTGATATGGAGATGGGCGATGCGCCCGGAAGCGGCGCGGAGGAGTTCGCGCAGCCGTCGCTCACGGCCGCCGTCGATATGGGCGTGGGCGACATCGAGGGTCATGCGCAAACTCGGAAAGAGCGAAAAAACTCGGCGAACTCCGCCGCCTCGACCCCGAAGCCATAGCGCGGGAACATGTTCTCCAGGCACAGGGTCACCCCCAGCTTGCCCGCCTGTTCCACCATAATGGCGAAAAAGTCGAGGGCGTAGCCGCGCACCACATCGGGCACCATCAGGCCCATGCCGCTGCGCGGGCAGGGGTGGAGCACCGCTTTGCCCGCCCCGAGCTCGGCGGCAACCTCGAGGGAATGACGCATCTCCTCGATGGAGGCGGCCCGCAGGCTGTCGGTGAGATCGGCGGGAAGGACGAAGGTCGGCAGGTGGCAGACCACCCCCAGGCCAGCCTGGCGCAGGGCGGCGGCAATCTCCGCCCGCTGGCGGCGCAGGATGCTGTAGTGGGCCTGCGGCGGGTCCATGGACAGCTCGACATAGTCGAAGCCCATGGCGGCGAAGGTTCGAATCTCCTCCAGCACCGGCTTGACCGGGAAGTTCATCGCCCCATAGCGCATGGTCGTCCCCCCTCTTCTGCACAGGCCTCCTGCCAGCCGTCTCTTGACCGGCACCTCCCGCCGCGTGGCGGGCGCCGCACTCGCCCTTGCCGTTTGTGCCCCGACGTGCGGCGACAAGAGGCAGGCTACCCCCTCGCCGGCAATTTTGCAACGCGCGAATCGGCGCCTGCCACGGGGCGACGGAGGCCGACTCAGCCTTTCGCCGGGCCGTTGTCCTCCCCTTCCCGCCACAGGGTATAACAGATCTCGTCGCCACGCTTCATCGCCCCGGCGAGCTTGATATGGCGCAAGACGGTGAAGTTGCTGCGCACCTCCTCCTCGCCAAGGCCGAGGGCGGCGACCAGCTCGCCCAAAGTGGCCGGGCCGTGGCGACGCAGAAACTCGATCATACCCCGCTGCGCCTCGGTGAGGCCGGGATCCTTGGTGGCGGTGCGCGAGGCGCTGTATACCGCCCAGGGGTCGCAGGTCTTGAGGACCGTCACTTTGTCGATAAAGCAGTCTTCGCAGAGCACGGCGTCCCCCTGGCGATGGCCCGCCTCTCCCTGCAGCTCTTGCTTACAGCCGTCACAATACATCTCGTCCTCCTTGTCGCCTGTTGTGCATCATCGCCAGCCGTCCCCAGGCCGGGACAGCTGCCTTGCCCCGGATGGTCTTCGCCTTCCGGGTAATCATCCGTTGCCCCCTTTGTCCCCTGTCACCCGCCGCTGACGTCGAACATAGCCGACCATCGCCAGCGACGCCACGGCGCAGAAAAAGAATCCCGCCACCAGCGGGCGCACGCTGCCATCGTAGGCCCAGCCGATGCCCCCCCCGACCAGGGCCGAGAGCAGGGTCTGCAAGGAGCTGATCACCGACATTGCCACCCCGGCGATATGGCCCATGGGCTGCACCGCCAGGGTGCTGAAGCCGCCGAAGAGCACCCCGAAGCAGAAGAAGACCAGGGTGAGAAAGGCCATGAACGGCCACAGGGACGGCCCCCCGGGCACCGCGCCGGCAAAGAGCAAGAAGGCCAGCGAGGAGGCCGCCAGCACGAGCAGGGCGACGATGCTCGGCCCCTCCACCCCGTAGCGCACGACCAGCTTGGCGTTGACGAAGGAGGACAGGCCGATGGCCACCGCGAGGACGCCGAAATAGAGGGCGAAGAGGTCGCCGAGGCCGTAGTGGATCTGCAGGATCTGCTGGGCCGAGTTGAGATAGCCGACGAAGCCGCCGAAGATGATCCCCGAGGCCAGGGTATAGGAGCGCGACACCGGGTGGCGCAGGGTCTCGGCGATGCCGGCGCCGATGACCGCCGCCGAGAAAGGGCGGCGCTTGGCCACGGCGAGGGTCTCCGGCTGGCGCCGCCAGGCCCACAGGAGGCTGGCCGCGGCGGCGAGGAAGAGCAGCAGGAAGATGCCGCGCCAGTTGCCGCAGTAGAGAATGAGCTGGCCGAGAGAGGGGGCGATCGCCGGGACGACGATGAACAGCACCATGATCAGCGACATCACCCGCGCCATCTCCCGGCCCTCCAGGCTGTCACGAATCATCGCCATGGACACTACCCGGCAGCAGCAGATGCCGAAGCCCTGCAGCACCCGGCCGACGAGCATGGCGGCGAAGGTGGTGGCGAGCAGCGAAACCAGGCTGCCACCGAGAAAGACGCAAATGCCCAGGTAAAGCGCCGGCTTGCGCCCGAAGGCGTCGGAGACCGGGCCATAGAGCATCTGCCCGCAGGCCATGCCGACGAAAAAGAGCGAGATGACCAGCTGGCTGTCGTTGCCATCGGCGACGCCGAGGCTCGTGCCGATCATCTCCAGCGCCGGCAGCACCGTGTCGATGGCCAGGGCGGCCAGCGACATGAGCACCGCCATGCGACAGATGAACTCGCCCTTGCCATGATGTTGCGGTTGTTTCATATTCCCTACTTGTCGATAATCGGGTCACTCTTGCCCCGGCAGGCGCCAACCCCGCCCCGTTGCAGGGGAATCCCCGAAAAAGCTTGACTAATGGTGGTGGCCCAGTAACTATTCATGCAAGATGTCATGCAACACGGCCCCGGCGGCTCGGCCACCCCCTCGGGGAAGCGCCACCGCCTGATCCATCCCGCAGCGATCCGCCACAGGAGCAGCCATACCTCTCCGGCAAGAGAGCCCCACCCCTTCACGTTCCATGTACCCCGTTCATGCTCGGTATCGGGAAGCACACTTCCCTCAACCTGTAACCATCACCACGGGAGGACACAATGAAACGAAGCATCGCAGTCTCCATCATCGGCCTGGCGATGAGCACCGTCTTCGCCAGCCAAAGCCTGGCCGAAGACACCATCACCCTGCGCTTTTCCCACCAGAACCCGGACAGCGCCATCAGCTCTACCGAGGCGGTGGTGCCCTGGTTCCAGCAAATCGAAAAGGCCACCAATGGCAAGGTCAAGACGCAGATCTTCTGGAGCCAGACCCTCTCCAAGGGCAAGGACAACTGGGAGGCGACCAAGAACGGCATCACCGATATCGCCTGGTGTTTCCATGGCTACTGGCCCAACATGACCCCGCTCGCCGACGTCATCAGCCTCCCCGCCATGCCCTTCACCACCGCCGAGCAGGGCAGCGAGGCCCTGTGGAAGCTCTATGAGAAGCATCCGGAGATCCAGAAGGAATTCGCCGACAACAAGGTCCTCCTCCTCTACACCAGCCCGCCCTATACCCTCATCACCCGCGACAAGCCGGTCAAGACCATGGAGGACATCAAGGGCCTCAAGATCCGCATGACCGGGGGACCGCCCACCGACATGATGAACGCCCTCGGCGCCATCCCGCTGCTGCAGCCGATGCCGGAGATGTTCCTCAACCTGCAGAAGGGCGTGGTCGACGGCATGGGCGCCCCCTGGGAGGCGATCCACGGCTTCAGGTTCTATGAGGTAGTCAAGTATTATACCGAGGTGCCCTTCCCGGCGGTCTATTTCTCCATCTCCATGAACAAGGCCAAGTGGGCCAGCCTGCCCAAGGACGTCCAGGACGGCATCATGAGCGTCAGCGGGCTGCAGGGCTCGAAGTTCTGGGGCAAGTATTTCTTCGACTCCGCCAAGAAGGCGGCCATCGACAAGGCCAAGGAAAGCAATATCACCATCGTCCCCACCGAGCTCTCCGCCGCGGAGCGCCAGCGCTGGCTCGAGGTCGGCGGCAAGCCGATCTGGGAGCAGTGGGTGAAGAAGATGGAAAAAGAAGGCCGTCCCGAGGCGCAGAAAATCCTCGATTCGGCCCTCGAGATCCTCGGCGCCAAGAAATAACCGTCGCCGACCGGTGCCGCGGCGCGGATTCGTGCCGCCGCGGCACCGCTGCCACCACCCCCAGGACGCCCCCACGAGGCCCCCATGGATAAGAGCAGCCTATTGCCACGGGAAGACGAGCGCCGCGAGGTGCCGGTAACGATCATCAGCGAGGGGGAACAGCCCCAGCCACGGTTGAGCCGCTGGCTGAGCAACCTCATCGCGATCGTCGCCGGCCTCGGCCTGCTCGCCCTGATGGCGGTCATGGCCAGCGACGTCATCGGCCGCTATTTCTTCAAACACCCGCTGCCCGGCGCCTACGAGCTGGTGGAGTATCTCATGGCAATCTTCGTGCCCTGCTGCGTCGCCTACTCGGCGGAGCGTCGCTGCCATGTCGGCGTCGATATCCTCGTCGAACGGCTCGCCCCGCAGACGCGCCTGGTGGTCGATATCGTCACCCAGGCGATCACCATCGTGCTGGCCGGCGTCGTGGTCTACCAGGGCTGGCTCGGCTTCGTCGAGGCGCTCTCCGGGACCATGAAATCGGCGGTGCTGCAGATCCCCAACGCCCCCTTCCTGCTCTCCATCCCGGTTGGTTTCGGCGCCTTCGCCCTCTTCCTCTTCATCCACCTGCTGCAATCGATCCGCGAGGTTTTCCGCCCATGACACCGACCACCGTGGCCCTGATCGGCACCGGCGCCCTTGTCGCCATCACCTTTTCGCGCATGAGCATCGGCATCGTCATGGGCCTCGTCGGCGTGGTCGGCTTCGGCGCCATCACCGGCCAAGGCCCCGCCCTTGGCCTGCTCAAGACGGTGCCCTACACCTCGTTTGCCGACGAGACCCTCTGTGTCCTGCCGCTCTTTCTGCTCATGGGCAACTTCGCCTTTCAGGCGGGGATGAGCGAAGACATGTACCGCGCCGCCTATGTCTGGCTGGGGCGCTTCCGCGGCGGCCTGGCCATGGCGACGGTGGCCGCCTGCGCCCTCTTCGCCGCCATCAGCGGCTCGGCTATCGCCACCGCCGCCACCCTGTGCCGGGTGGCGATGCCGGAGATGAACCGCTACAAGTACCACCCGATGCTCTCCACCGGAGCCATGGCCGCCGGTGGAACCATCGGCATCATGATCCCCCCCAGCGTCATCCTCCTCCTCTACGGCATCCTCACCGAGCAATCCATCGCCAAACTGTTCATCGCCGGCATCCTGCCGGGCTTGATGCAGGCGGTGATGTATATGCTGGTCATCATCGTCATGACCCGCCTGCGCCCGCAGCTCGGCCCGCGGGGCCCGCGCTTCACCCTGCGCGAGAAGGTGGTGGCCCTCAAAGGGGTCACCGAGGTGGCCATCCTCTTCATTCTCGTCATCGGCGGCATTTACACAGGTGCCTTCGCCCCCTCCGAGGCGGCCGGCATCGGCGCCCTGGGGGCCTTCATCTGCATGATCTACCGCCGCAAGCTGACCTGGGAGAACCTCAAGAACAGCCTCACCGAGACCAGCGCCACCACCGGCATGCTCTTTCTCATCATCCTCGGCGCCATGCTGCTCAACTACTTCCTCTCGGTGACCCGCCTGCCCGCCGAGCTGGCCACCTGGGTGGGCGGGCTGCAGGTCAGCAAATACGTCATCTTCCTGGCGGTCGTCTTCCTGCTCGTCTTCCTCGGGGCGATCATGGACGAGTTGGCCATCATGCTGCTCACTATCCCGGTGCTCTTCCCGATGATCACCAACCTCGGCTTCGACCCCATCTGGTTCGGGGTCATGGCCACCAAGCTGATGGAAATGGGCATGATCCTGCCGCCGGTGGGCATGAACGTCTTCGTCATCCAGGGCATGACCGGGGTGCCGATGGGCGAGATCTACAAGGGCACCGCACCCTTCCTCGTCGCCGACTTCATTCAGATCATCCTCCTCATCATCTTCCCGGAGATCGTCACCTGCCTGCCCAATCTGCTCTGAAAAGCGGCCGCCGCGCACTCCGCCCTGCCTGAAGAGGCTGAGTGCGCTCTCTCCCACCCAGCCGCGACCAGGTGGATCGCAGCGGCAGACAAACGAAGGCGGCGACCGCCGGAGTCGCATCATGCCCCTCGCGCAAGCGGGCCACCGTACTTACCATAGGGACATTGGAGCCGTACCAGCCTCGACAACCTCTACCAAGGAGCCAGATATGACAGAGAAGTCCTCCTCCCCGAAAAGCCTCAACCCCCATTGGAAGTGCGGCAAATGCGGCAACACCGTGCAGGCCCCGACACCGCCGGAGATCTGCCCGAGCTGCAAGGAGAAGTGCCTCTTCAAGGATGTTACCTGCTATACCCCGGACTGCGGCGGGCCGGGCACCATCGACCCGCGACTGTAACCTCCGGCTCGACCTGCGTAGCGGCCCAGGCCCCATGGCAAGAGTCTGGGGCATGGGCCGCACTCGTCTTGCCAAGGGCCGCTCTGGCGTCCTCCCGGCCTTGGCCATTTCTGCACCGCGACAAGCTGCCGCAGGCACTTGCCTGCACCGCGCCAGCCTGATGAATGGCATGACGCGGCGCCTGGAGTGGCATTCCACGCGCCGCAGGCTCAGCGGCCAGGCAGCGGTGGCGGAGTGGATGGCGGGCTGGGCGGCGCCGGGGAGTCGGGCCGCGCCTTTCTCAGCCTGGCGACGACATACACGGTCACGGCGATGGCCGCCGCCAGCAGGCTGAGGGCAAGCACTGGCCGATAGACCACCCAGGCGATGGCGATGGTCAGCAGCGACAGCACCGCGGCAATGAGCCCGGCGATCAGCGACACTCCGGCGCCAACCATGGCGCCGAAGGCCGGAACGACATCGCCCAGCACCGGCAGCGGCGCGAGAATGAGGCGAAAGCCGATGAACATCAGCAGCAGCCCGCCGCCACGGAGCAGCCAGGTAAGGATGGTGTTGCTCTGCTGGGCCTGGGCAAACATGGCAGCGGCAGGCACCAGACCAGGCTGCAGCAGGGCGATAGTGCCGCCGGCTCTGGTCTGAAAAGGCTGGAAGGTATCGTCGCGCTGCTGTGCCGCCAGGCTCACCTCACTGTCTTCGACCACCGAGAAACGCACCCTGACATCGCCGAGGTTCGCAGCCCCCGTGGCAGAACCAATGGTGATGGCGTCGCCGACGATTTTCGCCTGCGGCGGCAGGCGGACAGCGCTGACCACATCGCCGCTCAATGGCAGGGGCCGGGTGTCGTCAAGGCGCTCCACCAGGAACGGGGGCAGGCGGAACGCTCCCAGGCGTACCGTAGCGGCGACGGCGCTGCCGCTGGCGTAGGGCATGGGCGGATTGACATGTCCTTCGGGGTGCTTGAAGGAGGATGAGTCGATATGGCGCTCCGACCAGCGCTTCTCGTAGGTATAGGTGGTCACCGTCTCTTCTCCGCCGCCGAGCTTCTTGCGCGTCTCGCTGCGACTCTTCTCGGCCCACTGGTACATTTCCACCGTACGGATGAGCTTGATGGCCCTGGCGCGCACGGCAAAGATCCCGTCGCTCAACACTTCGTCGCTCACGGTGCGACCGGAGAGGTGCACCAGTTTCCCTTCATTGGCCCGCTCGACCTTGTCCGCGGCTACCGAAATTACCGCCCCGCCGCCTTCTTCGAGTGTCTTGTAGCGCTCCACCGCGCGGCCCTCGTTCCAGAAGAGCAGGGCGAAGGCCCCGAGCAGCAGGACAACGCCAAAAACCACCCCCTTGACCGCGCCGCCGATTCGATTGAACCACGAGCGGCTGGTCACTTCACGAAAACTGTCGTCAGCCATGATCATCCTCCCCAACGTACGTTAGCCAAATGATCGCCACCGCCTCTGGCGGCTCCCCCTCTCTCCACTGTCAACACACTTCCCTTTCCTGCCAAGGTATTTCAAGGTGGCGCCCTGTGGTGGTGTTGATGTGTTGGGCGAAAGGGAGGTATGGGGCGATAGATTCTGCATCAACCTAGCACAACTTCACTCTATCAGCCGCCAAGGCAACCTGTCAGCCCTCAAACACCTCACGCAGCTTTGCCCCCAGATCTTTCATTGAAAACGGTTTTTGAATGAAGTGCGTACCTTCCTCGAGCACGCCGTGGTGTGCGATGACGTTGGCAGTATATCCCGACATGAACAGACGCCTGATGGAGGGATAGATGGACATCAGGGTCCTGGCGAGGTCGCGGCCGTTCATTTCCGGCATGATCACATCGGTCATGAGCAGGTCGATGGGCACCTCGCTTTGCTGAGCCATGCGGATGGCCGCCCCCGGCATCCCAGCGGCGATCACAGTATAGCCCATTTTGCCAAGCATTTGCGTAATCATCTGCAGAATCGCCGGTTCGTCTTCGACCAGCAGAATGGTTTCATTGCCGCCGACCGAGGTAGGGGCCTGCCGTAGTTCCCGGGGGTCGACGGCTTGCCTGGCCTGCAACTGTGGCAGGTAGATCTTGAAGGTCGTCCCGTACTGGGGTTCGCTATAGACAACGACGAAACCGTTGTTCTGGGTAACTGCCCCGTAAACCGTGGCCAGCCCAAGGCCGGTTCCCTCGCCCACCCCTTTGGTTGTGAAGAACGGCTCGAAGACATGGGAGAGGACCTCCGCTTCCATGCCGCAGCCATTGTCGCTCACCGCCAGCATAACGTAATTGCCTGGGGTCAATCCGGCGTGACGCTCGCAATAGTCCCGGTCAAGGGTGACACCCGCCGTTTCGATGGTGATCCTGCCGTTGCCGACAATCGCATCCCGGGCGTTGACACAGAGGTTGGCGAGAATCTGGTCGATCTGCGTGGAGTCGATGTAGATGGGCGCGAGGTCGTTCCCCGGCCGCCAGACCAGGTCAATGTCCTCACCGATGAGTCGGCGCAGCATCTTCAGCGAATGCTCCACCGTCGCGTTGAGATCGAGAATTTTCGGCACCACGGTCTGCTTGCGGGCAAAGGCGAGAAGCTGGCGAGTGAGATCGGCCGAACGCTGGGCAGCCTTCTCGATCTCGAGCAGAGCGGCATGCAGAGGGTCGTCCGGTGCGAGGTTTCCCAAAGTCAGTTCGGCGTGGCCGATAATCACGCCCAACATATTGTTAAAGTCGTGCGCCACGCCACCGGCCAGTCGCCCCACCGATTCCATCTTCTGCGCCTGGGTAAGCTGTTCCTGCAGCCTGTGCTTTTCCGCCTCCGCCCGCTGGCGTTCGGACAGGTCAATGTCGATGCAGAACAATTCAGGGTCTTTAAACGGTACTTTAACCAGGGCGTGGGACGAGTACACCGCAATGTTTGAACCGTCCTTGCGCATAAGATTGAGTTCCGCGGCAGGAATGATTTCGCCGGTTTCCGCCATGTGCTGAATGGCCGCGCGCACCTCGCCGCGCATGGCTGGCGGAATAATGAGATCCAACAGGTTTTGGCCGAGCGCCTCTTCCGCCGTGTAGCCGTAAAAGGATTCCGAGGCCCGGTTCCAGTAACGGACGGTGCCATCGAGGGAATAGCCCTGAACCGCCACAGTGGCGACGCTCTGCAACATCCCCCGGAACCGTTCCTCGCTCTGCTTCAGTTCCTGCTCGACCAGGTGGCGCTCCTCTTCCAGCGACAGAGCCTTGGCAAGCATCTGTATGGCGCCGATCTCGCCCGGCGTAAAGGTGCGGGGTTTATCATCGACGATCGCCAGGGCACCAATGGCTGCACCACGCAGATGCACGGGGTGGCCGAGATAGGCCTTGAGGCCGTACCTGTCGACGGCGGGGTCGGTGCGCCCAAAGTCGGTGTCTTCGAGATTGCCGAGGACAATCGTGCGGTCTCGCCCGAGGATTGTCGCCTCGTAGCAGATATGTCCCCGCGGCGCCTCGGCGCGAGGCATGTCGGGAGGCAACTGATAGCCGCTCCACACCTCGAGGGAAAGGCCTGAGTCGTCTAGCCGGTTATACAGGGCCGCCGCGCTGCCCGTCAGCTTGCACGCCGCACGGACGATCCTGTCCATGTTCTGTCGCGGTTCTGGCCCAAGACCGAGAAAGACCCCGGCCAGTTCCTCCGCCGTCCGCCGCAGGGACTCCCGCTCCTCCTCGGAACGCTTGCGCTCGGTAATGTCGGTGGCGATCTGCAGTTTCACCATGCGCCCATCGATCCAGCGAATAGCGCGGTCGTAGTTGATGTACCATCTCTTGGTGAGGGGGTTGAGTGATTCCCAGGTACAGACACCGGTGGCCTGACCTTTTGCATCCAGCAAACGATCGTTGGTGCAGTGCTCACAGGGGTGGTTCAATCCACGAAACGCTTGATAACACAGCTGCCCGGTGGAATCGGCGCCAAAGGCATCGATGATGTACTTGTTCATGAACAAAATTTCATAGCTCTCCATGTCCGAGACATAGACAGTGGCGTCAATGCCGTCGAGAACGGTGAGCAAGGTTTGATGGGCCCGGTTAAGCTGCTGGAGCGCCCGTTTTTGCTCGCCAATGTCGCGATAGATGGCATACGCCCCGATCTTTTGCCCTGCCACCACCAGGGGGTATCCGATCAAGGATACGTCAACCGGCCGCCCGTCCCTGTGGCAACGAATGGCCTCTTTCACGACCACCTGGCCATTGCCGATCACCTGCTTGGAAACGTTCTCGGCATCGCCCCGATAGGGTTCGGGAGCGAGCAGATCGTTGATCTCGTGTCCTCGGGCATCACCCTGGCCATAGCCGAACAGCGATTCGAACGAGTGGTTTATTTCCAGCACCCGGTCTTCATGGTCCAAGACGGCGATGGCCTCGGGAGAATTCTTAAAGAGGTTCTCAAAGAGGACGGTCTGACGTTGCAGTTGCTGCTCGGCCTGTCTGGTTTCCGAGATGTCCAGCAGAATTCCGGTCCAGAGGACGTCGCCATTCGGAAGATTGCGGGGAACCGAGGCGAAATACACCCAGGTAATCTCGTCCCTCACCCTGAGACGCCCCTCCCATTTGAATGTTTCCAGGCTCTCGAGGGCCTCGACATTCCTGGCCACGAAGTCGGACCTGTCATCGGGGTGAATGGTATCCACGACGACAGAGGCGTTGCTTTCGCATTGCTCGCGTGTGACACCGAGGATTTCACAGAACCGGTCACTGACCATTTCAAGGCTGAAGTTCGATTCGACCCTGCCAACCCACTCGGATTCACCCCAGGGCCTCTGCTCTTTAACCCGCAAGCGGTAAACTCCCGACGGTTGCGAGGCGACCAGATCTTTGTAGAGATTACGTTCCTGCTCCAAGGCCTGTTCGATCCGCCGGCGCTCGGTGAGATTGAGGGCGATGACGGCAAACTGGCCAGGCTTCGGGCTATAGGCCGCCACTTGGTAGTGTCGGTCGAGATCCCGGACGTAACTCGCGAAAGTGGCCGGCTGGCCACTGAGGGCTACCGCGCCGAAGCTTTCAATCCAGTGTTCCTCGATGTTCGGGAGGACTTCCCGCACCGTATGCCCCACCCAGCGTTCTCGCGGGATGCCGGTGGCTCGCTCAAAAGCGGGATTGACATCCAGATATCGGTAATCGATGGGCGTGCCGGCAGTGTCACAGATAATTTCATGCAGTGCAAAGCCCTCCTGCATGGCAAGGAACAGGCTGCGAAAATGCTCCTCGCTCTTGCGCAAGGCCTGCTCTGTTTGCCGCCGCTCGACCAGTTCCCTTTTGAGGGCCTCATGCAGCCTGGCGTTGACCAAGGCGATGGAGACCTGAGCCGCCAGCGTGACGAGAAAACTCGCCTGATGCTCGAAATCCCGCTCTGTTGCCGAGGCCACGCCAATAACGCCAAGCACCTCATCGTCCGCACCGAGGAGGGGTAGCGTTGCCAGAGAGCGGATCCCGGCCTTCTTGCATTCTTCCCAGGTACAGCGGCGGTCTCTGAGGATATCGAGGGAGAAGAGGGGAGTGCGTCCACGGACGGCCAGCCCGCACAGGCATTCACCCACCCTGTGTTCGGGAATCGCCCCGAGGAGTTCCCGACCGGCTTCAGGCACCACCTTGATGGGCACCAGGCGGTCACCCTCACGCAGAAAGAGAAAGGCGAGATCGGCCTCGACATTCTGCAACACTCCCTCGAGGGCCGCGGACGCGGTTTGCTCCTGCGACAAGTTGGCGTTGACAGATTGACAAAAGGCATTGAGAGCGGCCAGTTCCTCGATCCGCTTTTCGAGGGTTTCGGCGGTGCGCCGGCTCTTTGCTTCCGCCGCTTTTTGTTCGGTGATGTCGCGGGCAATCAGGACACTGCCGTTGGGTTGTCCATCCTTGTCTGCCATCGGGGTGCAGGTGACCAGAAAATCTCCCCCTAACCGCTCCTCGCGGATTTCGCCGGTGTATTCCTGGCAGCCTTGGTGCGTGAGAAAATGCGGGCAGAAAGCCTGCAGGCTGGCTGGACCGCAGAGCACTTCGCGGCAAAAAAGGCCAACGCCTTCGGCCGGAGTGATTCCCAGCCGCCCGGCCATGGCGGCGTTCATCCAGAGAACCTTACGCTGCGCATCGAGAGTGCAGATCAGGTCCGGAAGCGCGTCGAGCATCCGGCTCCAGTTTTCGGTGGTCAACGGGTTGCTGGTGCTCATGATTCGTCCTCTTCAGACTCATCAAGCGAGAAAGGGCCGGCAGGAGTGATTCGGGTTGTGAGTAGCTGCTTTTCTCTATCCAGAGAAGAGAGACTCTCTCACCCTAACCGCTCCCCTATTTGCCTCCAAAATATATATCCCACTCCAATCTTGCAAGATTTTCTCGCCCAACAACCCCAGGATTTACACGGCCCCCGGCTGCATCCTCAACCACAGATTGACACTGGCAGTGTACTGCCGCTCACACATGGCAAGGTCATGAACATATCCACCGCCAGATGTGGCGAAAGTGATCTGGCCAGCATGTCTCAGGAAGAGGTCCTGGGATTATTGCTCTCGCCGAGCAAAGACACTACACAGAATGACTCCGCGCCCCTGATGAGAGCTTATTGTTTCGTGTATCGAAAATGAGAGGATAAGAAGCGATCCAATTGATTGGCAAATGATTGGCGGTCGCTTGTGCTGAATGAGGATGGACCGCCGGTTTCCACCCCGCTTGACCGCAGACTGTCCATGAAGTCGCGCATACTCAAATGAGCCTGGATATTGTCCTTGGTATATAACTCGCCGCGAGGGTTGATCGCATGTCCACCCTTGGCGATCACCTCGGCCGCCAGCGGAATATCAGCGGTGATGACTAAATCTCCGCTATTGAGCCTTTTGACAATTTCATTATCCGCCTCGTCAAAACCTGAGGCAACACGCAGAGTTTTGATATTCTGCACACGTGGAACAACAAGCGGTTGATTGGCCACCAACGTCACAAAGACCCCAGTCCGCTCCGCTACCCGAAAGAGAATCTCTTTAATTACCTTGGGGCAGGCGTCGGCATCGACCCAGATATGCACAGTGTACCCTTGTTGAAGATTGTGGGAAGTGCTCGTGGTTTACTGATTTTCGATTCTGCCGCGAGAGGACCAATCCCGACGACAAGACATGGGAGTGTAGCAGTATATGGTCAGAAAAATAGAAAAGTATTCAGATCTTTCGGACTGACTGCCTTAACGCGAAAATTCCCGGTTTTCTCCAGTATATATGCTGGCTGGAATAATGTCTGCCTGCCCCCTGCATCCTTCAAAATGCCCGCAATATTAAAATGATGAAGAACCATGGTCAATGGCACTTACAATGAATCCTTTACTCTTCTAACTGTTTCAAGCAAGAAAGGAATGCGATCCCTACAGATGAAGAACACGACCTCGGCATCTACGTCAAAGTAGTGATGGCTGATGATATCGCGCATACCCTTCGCACCTTTCCAATCCATTTCAGGATATTGAGGCAATATCATCCCCCCGGAAATTTTCTCCAAATTTTTCAGGTTCTCACCAATAGCAATCAGCATCAATGCAAATGGCATCCAGCTTATCAACACCTGCTTCGGAAACAAGAAAATCATCAGGAGACGAAATACCAACAAACCTTCACTCAATACGCTTTGCTGCGGTCAATATCTGTTCAAGTATTTCATAAACGAGGTCGCGATCATACATAAACGGCCTCTTGGTCTATGCGCTTCTTTAAAAAGGCGTTCGTTTTCTCACGGTAATGCACGATGTCTACTCTCGTCCTGCATTCACTTTCCAACTCTTCCTTGATATGAACCATATAGAACAGGTCCGGCTTTTTCATTTTGACGACCAGATCAATATCACTATCGGTTTTTGCCTGCCCCCTGGCCAAAGAACCGAAAATGCCCATGGCCGTGACGCCATAGGCCTTTGCAAAATCGGCCTTTTTCTTCCTAAGAATAGCAAGGACGTCGTCCCGGTTTAAGGTGTTCTCACCCATAAATTCACCTTGTGCAAAATCCATTGAAGTCGAAGGAATCTTTATGATCAATGCTTGCACACGAAAGAGCCTCTTCGGTGTGCGGCGCGGCGGCATGGTGAACATGACTCGGCATCAACCACCAAGCCGGGATCTCAACACGACACTTTCGGCGCCATTCAACCATCAATTCGATATAACTCGAAAAATCGTCGTCGCAAAAAAATGTCTGTCGACGACGGTTGCCACGCTGAGTGATGTGGTGTGGATAGCCAAGAGCTGCTGCACGTGCTATTCTCGCCATGCCGGAAACATATCAATTTTGAGGAGCGATTACCAATGATAAGTTGACTGCCCCCCGGAACTCTGTCCTAGAAAGAGAATCTCTTTAATTACCTTGGGGCAGGCGTCGGCATCGACCCAGTTATGCACAGTGTACCCTTGTTGATAATTATTGAAGGTGCTCGTGGTTTTCTGATCCTTCGATTCCGCCGCGCTTTCTCTTGCAACGAAGGCAGCCGATTTGCCTATGACAGGCTTTCGGTCTTATGCCGCTCATAGAGCCCATAATGTTCCTTGAGCATATCAGGAATGGGCAGGTCGTAAGGACAGCGATCGACGCATTCCCGGCATTCCGTGCACTGGGCAACGCTTTCCATGGCAGCTTTCGTGAACTCGACGGCGACCTTTGGCGACATCCTGGCGGCAATCACCTTGTAGCCCATGGCCGAGGTGATCATCACCCCCTGCGGACAAGGCTGACAGTATTCGCATCTCCGGCAGAACTGCTTGCCAAGCTCCTGGTGATAGCGCTCCATGAGCTGGATATCGGCATCGCTTACCGTATTGGGCTGTTGATACAGGGACACCACCTCGTCCACCCTTTCCGGGCTGTCGAATCCAGGCAGGACCAGGACGTCCGGGTACTGCCGTAAAAACGCAAAGGCGATCCTGGCATTGTCAATCATGCCGCCGGCGAAGGGCTTCATGGCAAGAATCCCCATGCCGCGCTGCCGCGCGGCGGCATGAAGCTCGTCCTTGGCAGCGTCCTCGATGAAGTTGAAGGGGAACTGAATACTGCCGAAAAGCCCGGTTTTGACGAGTTTTACCGCCATGGCCAGGTTGTGCGAGGTGACGCCGATGCACCGTATCTTTCCCTGTTCCTTGGCTTTGACGACGGCCTCCAGCACACCGCCCGCGGCGGTGGCCTTTTCCCAGTCTTCTTCCTGGGATATCTGGTGAAGCTGGTAGAGGTCGATATAGTCCGTCTTCATCTCCCGCAGCGAATTCTCCAATTGATCGGTCGCTCCGGCTGCGTCCCTGCGGAAGGTCTTGGTGGCCAGAATGACCTTGTCCCTGAGATGAGCGAAGGCCAAGCCGATCTTCCTCTCGCTGTCGCGATAGGCGTTGGCCGTATCGTACAAGGTGATGCCCGCCTCGTACGCCCTGTGCAGGACGGCAAGCGCGCTCTTTTCATCGAGACGGATAATGGGAATGCCGCCAAATCCCAGTTCAGACACCGTCAAGCCAGTTGACCCAAAGGGCATGTATTTCATTGTCCATACCTCCTGCTGGGATGGAAATATTTTGGTAGCATGACTCGTTACCCGTCCTTGAGAGTGCGGTCCATGACGTCCTGGCTGGTCTCGCCACGATCAATCCGGAAGTCCCCTGTCGTCGCTGCGCGCAGGGTTTTCCTGGAACTTGGCGGGCTACCTGCCGCAAATGCCTATTGTACATCGTTTGTCTTGCCCTGCAACCAGGCGATGCTGGGGAAATGAAGCAGGAGAGCATGTATTCGGGGACTCGGCGGGGTGATATTGGCCGCGGTCTGACATCAAGCCGTTCACCAGGCAGCCTCATGACTCTGTCACTTCTTGTCAGGCTGACGCGACCCGTTTGGGCGGGATTCTCCATCCAGCATAACTCCCCGTGCCATAGCGGTCCGAGCGGCAAGCTCTGTCTGCGGGAAGTTCGAGGAGTTCATGCCAGGCGCACCCGCCCGAAATACTCCAGACACCATCACCGGAATTTTCCAACTAAAGTTTTTCAAATATTTTCATTTATTCTTAAGCCAGAAAGAATATGCCACACCACCGTGCAACAGGTTGAACAACACAGAAACATCACATCAATATTTTTCTCAATTTGAGTATTTTTACAACAATGTAAAATAAACGTGATATCGATTAAGCTGATGTTATAATTGTATTTAAAACACTGCGAGCACTATTACCCAACTCTTTATATATGCATTTCAATACCTGGCAGCCAAAAAGCCTCCTCAACAGTCACATAAAGTAAATGTTGCGTCTCGACAAGTTGTCGTATATCTCTCCAAGCGAATTGCATGATTTCTTCATGCAGTCATAACCCTATCGTCACAAATCCTCCGCTAAACTAGTCTACTTCACGAGGCGGATACATGCCGGATTGATCGGCAGAGCAATCACCTCAGCAAGGGTTGAGGGATCAACCAACACATTTCCCTTTTATCCACCATCAAAAGAGAGTGAACAGATGAAGCTTGCAACAAAACTTTTTGCAGGGTTTTCCAGTGCCGGGGCAATTCTCGCCGCCGTTTCCATCATGTCCTCCGTCGGCCTCATTCAGGTCAACGAGAAAATGAACACTTCGATACAGAACTCGACCCTCGTCGATGCGGCCATGGAGATGAAATTTGCCGTCGCCCGCGACATGCAGATGGTCATGGAAATACTTGCCAGCAATTCGGTGGACGAGTTGCAACAGGCGTGGAAAGAGCACCAGGGGTTTGTCAAGCACTTCGACACCTACGGCAAGGCGATCCTCGAGGGCGGCGAAACCGATGAAGGGACCATCTACCGTACCGATGACGAGAAATTGCGCACCATCGTCAAGGAGGCGCAAAACTTTCATGATGCACGCTTCACCCCCGCCGTCCAGACCATCTACGACCTGAGAAGCAAGTCGTTGAAAGGCGCCCAGGTCGACGCGGGCGAAATGAGCAAGGCGGACTCCGCCGCCGACGAGACCGGCGAGAAGATTCTCAACATGCTCGGCGGGATCGAGGACGGCGCCAAGAAGGTTATCAACGAATCGAAAGCTCAGGCACTGGTGGCCCTCACCCGGGCCAACTGGATTCTCGGCATGGCCACCCTCCTCGGCCTGTTGCTTTCGGCAGTGCTCGGCGTGCTGATCACCAGGTCGATCACCAAGCCGGTGGCGAGAGCGGCCAGCTTTACCGAGACCATTGCTGGCGGCGACCTCACCACTCAGCTCGACATCCAAGGCAAGGACGAGATCGCCGCCATGGCGACGGCCCTCAACAGGATGGTCGCCCAGCTACGCTCCATGATAGGGGAAATCGTCAGCGGTGTCGGACAGCTGACCACCTCTTCCGACGGTCTTGAGCGGACTTCGCGGCAACTCTCATCCTCCGCCAGCGAGACCTCGCAGAATTCCGCCATGGTTGCCAGCGCCGCCACCGAGATGAGCGCCAACGTCCAGTCGGTCGCCTCGGCCATGGAGCAGTCGACGGCCAGCGTCAATATGGTCGCGTCCTCGACCGAGGAAATGACCGCTACCGTCAGCGAGATCGCGAGAAACGCCGAAAAGGCCAGGGCCATCTCGGAGGGCGCGGTCAACCAATCCGAAACCGCCACCGCGCGGATGACCGAACTCAACCAGAGTGCCATCCAGATCGGCCGGGTTACCGAAACCATAACCGAGATTTCCGAGCAGACCAACCTGCTCGCCCTCAACGCCACCATCGAGGCGGCACGGGCCGGCGAGGCAGGAAAAGGCTTCGCCGTCGTCGCCAACGAGATCAAGGAGCTGGCGCGTCAGACAGCCTCTGCCACGGTAGACATCAAGCGCCAGATCGAGGGCATGCAGCAGACCGCCACCACCACCGTGGAAGATATTCGCAACATCGCCCAGGTCATCCTCAATATCAACAGCATCATCGGCGGCATCGCTGCGGCCGTCGAAGAGCAATCGACCGCCTCCAACGAGATCAGCACCTCGATTGCCCAGGCTTCGCAGGGCATCTCCCAGGTCAATGAAAATATCGCCATGACCGCAACCGTGGTCGAGGACATTACCCGCAACATTACCGGCATCAACCAGCAGTCCTCCCAGGTCAATGAGGGAAGCGTTCAGGTGGGAGAGAGCGTCGCGGCGCTGTCGCAGCTGGCGGCGAGGCTCGATGCGTTGATGAGGCAGTTCAAGGTATAAGGCGCAGGGACGCTAGAAGTGGCCCCGAAAACTTAAGCAAGCCCTTGTTTGTTGTTCAAACAAGGGCAACCACCTCTGAAATCAGGCTCCCGGGACCCCCGCTGCCTGAAAGCCGAAGGAAGCGAGGATTTTCTGCCCCTCGACGCCGAGAATAAACAGCGCCAGGCGCCAGGCCTCGACCGGCGCTCCTCCCAGGACCACCAGCCCGTAATCGGCGCCAACCGCCAATTGCGGCTCGATCTCGACGATCTGCAGGCCGGCAACCTCTTTTTTCGCCAGCACCGCGTTGGTGCAGTAGGTGAGAAAGACATCGGCCTGTTTCTGTTCCATCACCCAGGCGTACTGATTGCGCCCTTCCGGGGCCTTGGGGCTGTCGGGGGCGCCGGTCAACTTGAGGGCCTTGGCGGACAAAGTTTCGAAACTTCCCGCCTTGACCTTGCCGGCCTTACCGAACAGTTCCCAGGCGTAATCGCCAGCGGGATCGGATTTAGGGGTCGAGATACCCACCTTGACCTTGGGATCAAGGAGGGTGGCGAGCAAATTCGAGGAAGTCACCGCCACCTCAGGCTGAGCAATGGCGCAGAGGTTGTTGCGGGTGAAGAGGGCCACCGGGCCACCCTTGCCGGCGGCCATTAAGGCTTGGGGATGTTCCATGTTGGCCGAGGCGAAGACCTGCGCCTGGCCCTCCTTTTCGATGCGCTGCCGCAAGGCACCGGACGGGCCGAATTCCGCCTTGACCGTCGCGCCGCCGCTTTTCTCATAGGCCTTGACTACCTCGCCCAAGGCGGCCTTGAGACTGCCGGCAGCATAGAGGGTGACCTGTTCGGCGTGGGCGGCAAGGGGCATGACGAGAAGGGAAAAAACGATGGCCGCGTGGAGAAGGGTTTTTCTGTTCATGACAATACCTCGAAGAAGATCGGGTTATAGATCGGCTCGCCTGCTCCAGGCACCTTCCCCAACCGCAAAGATCGGCAGTCGGTCTGCCTGGGGCGGGGGAAGAAGAAGAATCGACGCCGGCGAACGTTGGCCAATCCAATAAACGAACTTCTCCCAAGGCTGTCAAAGCGTACTCACGCTCAGGAAGAGAGCCACAAAAACCAACTTATTCTTACAAAGCTAAGATACCCGAGACTGTTGGTCGCACCCTTTCCCGCCCAGGGCAATCGGCAGCTTCCGCCTCACGGCATCTTGCAAATGGCATCCAGCTTATCAACACCTGCTCCGGAAACAAGAAAATACAATTTGCTCAACCATCGGGAAGAAAGCAGATGGTTCCCACCACAGATGGCCTCGTCACTTTTCTCGAAAATCGATCCGCCGAGAATAGCGGCGATGAGCTTCGCCGATTACACAAGAAAGAACCGTTCTAGTGTGAGGCACGGCGATAAGGTAAACATGATTTGGCATCATATACCAGGCCCTGATCTCGACCGGACACTTTTGGCACCATGCAAACATCAACGCGATGAGGTCAGCAGTTCGCCATCACAAAAAAAGCCTGCTGACGACGGTTGCCACGATGCATGATGTAATGTTGATAGCCAGGGGCTACAGTACGGGTGATTCTTGCCAAGCTGGAGGCATATCAATTTAGGCGAGCGATTGCCAATCGTTAAGCATCCTTTCCCAGCAACTCTGGCAAAGATTAATTCAGGTGCTAGCGGTTTTCTGGTATTTCAGCTCTGCTACGAAAGGGCTAATCCCGACGACATGACATGAACAGCAGACATCTCTGGTAGGGGCTCTTTTGTACATTTAGAAGATTCTCTTTGGTAAGCTCATCTCCAGAGTTGCTCCATTTCTGAACAATTCTATTCTGTTAGCCGATACATTTCCCTCTCGGGAAATGCCTTAAGTTGTTTATTTATCTCATGAATTAACACTGGCCGTTATAGTGTTTAGTCTACTGTGGATACTACCCTGTAGACTGTATGACCTACTATCCTCTGAAATCATCAATATTGATTTTTAGCTTTTTTATACGATATTGGAGTGTTGATCGTGGAATATCCAAGAGGTGAGCTGCTCCCTTCTTACCACCAATCATTCCTTTTGTATTTTTTAATGATTCTATGATATGTGATCGTTCAGCATCCTGTAGCGAGTGAAAATCTGTTACTGTTTCTATTGCTGAAGTGGGCATTGGAAACAGTTTTCTTATTGTAGCTGCATTGATTGTTTTTCCCGGGCTTAGAATAAGTAACCGTTTCACCATATTCTTTAACTCCCGGATATTGCCTGGCCAGTTATACCTGCTAAAGATGTGGAATGCTTCATCTGAATAGATCGGGGGCTGTCTGTGCATGATATCGGCTTCAATCTTCGTGATATTATTGACAAGCAGGGGGATATCATCCGGGCGCTCTCTGAGTGCTGGAACACGGATCGTAACTGTATCTAGTCGATAGAAGAGATCTTGCCGGAATTTACCAAGTTTTACACTTTCAAGAAGATCGACATTGGTTGCAGCAATGATTCGTGCATCAACCGTTGTCGATGAACTTTCACCCACCCGTTCAAACCTTTTTTCCTGTAAAACCTGGAGGAGCTTTGCTTGTAAGCCAAGAGGCAACTCACCGATCTCATCAAGAAAGATTGTACCTTTATCTGCAAGTTCAAACCGTCCAAGCCGTTGTTTTTCAGCCCCGGTGAATGCCCCCTTGGCATGGCCAAAGAGCTCACTTTCAAAGAGTGAACTGGTTAGTCCGGGGCAGTTTGTTTTTACAAAGAGATGACACCTTCTGGGACTTTTCTGGTGGATCAAACGGGCAAGGAAATCCTTTCCGGTTCCGGTCTCTCCGGTGAGCAGGATTGTTTCATCGGTACCTGCAACCTGATCGATCATTTCAACCACATCTTTCATCGACTGGGATTTGAAAAAGAAACCGTCAGGCTGATAGTCTTCGCTATTTCGGAGTAAATATTCCTTTTCTTTTTGCAAGTGCTGGTTGGTTTGCTGCAGGAAGTTATAGGCAAGCATATTATCTACAGCAATGGCAATCAGCTCTGAAACGACCACGAGAATGTCTGTCAGCTCAGTGATTGCAGATGGCTTTTTTTTATAACTAAAGTGAATTGAACCGAGTGTCTGGTCCCGGACAATCATCGGAAAGGCAAGGGTCGAGGTAAGCCCGGCTTTGACGAGGTGACCGATGGAACTCATATCGCTGTATTGAGTGAGGTCATCGAAGATTGTGGGCAGGCCGGATGAGATGACGATCCTGGCAATATCCCCTTTGGCGAGAGGACGTGTTTGATGGGCTATTGCTCCTCCTGGTTGGACACCATCTGCGGACGCAAAATATTTGATCGATTTGTCTACCGGATTGTAGAGGATGATCGCCAGCCGATCATATTGAAAATGTTTGTGTAGCTCTTGGGAGATTGCATTGAAAAGAGCCTGTTGGTTTTTCTTGGTTGCAACCGCTTTGTTAATTTCAAGTAGAAGCTTGTATCGTGTCTCGGCATCCCATCTCATACCCTATCACCTTCATGAGTCTACTTTGAAAAATGCGATTTTAGCGAAACGAGAGGAATTTATCCTCTTGATATTATTGCACTCGAATTGAAGAGAAATCGACGGGGAGGCGATTTTTCAAAGTAGCCATAAAATAGATTTTCCTTCCCGGTTACAACAATTCTTACCATCTGACAAGCCGAATATTGGGCACCGTGCCGAATATTCGGCCCCAAAATTTGGCGCTGAAATAATGTTGGAATAATTATAGGGAACCTTGAAAATTGAAACGTTCGTCCTCGAGCAAGAAAGTTGAGCAAA
>CALGIJ010000032.1 GCA_937915545.1 uncultured Desulfobacterales bacterium | reverse complement strand
GTTCCTCGCCAACATGAGCCACGAGATCCGCACGCCGATGAACGCCATCATCGGCTACACCGAGCTGGCCCTGAAAACCGAATTGGGCGACACGCAGCGCCTTTACCTGGAGACCATCCAGCAGTCGGGTCAGGCCCTGCTCGGCATCATCAACGACATCCTCGACTACTCGAAGATCGAGGCCGGCAAGCTGGTCCTCGAGCAGACCGACTTCCGCCTCTCCGAGGTCCTCGACGGCCTGCTCGACATGTTTTCCGGCAAGGCAGCCGAAAAAGGCCTCGAGCTGCTTCTCGCCGTCAGCCCGGAGGTGCCGGCCCAGGTCAAGGGCGACCCCCTGCGCCTGCGCCAGGTGCTGGTCAACCTGGTCAGCAACGCCATCAAATTCACCGACAAGGGCGAGGTGGTCATCGAGGTCAAGCCGCTGCGCCTGGAGGCGGAGAAGAGCACGGTGCAGTTCTCGGTCAAGGACAGCGGCATCGGCATCGCCCGCGAGCAGCGCGCCGCCTTGTTCGAGTCCTTCGTCCAGGCCGATGGCTCGACCACCAGGAAATATGGCGGCACCGGCCTCGGCCTGCCGATCTGCAGGAACCTGGTGGAAATCATGGGCGGGGAGATGTGGGTGGAGAGCGAGCCGGGGCGGGGGGCGACGTTCTTCTTCACCGTGCAGTTCGCCCGCGCCAGCGAAAAAGACGGTCGCGAGGAGCCGCCCCCGGTGGCGGACATCTCCGGCCTCAAGGTGCTGGTGGTCGACGACAACCACACCTTCCGCCACATCCTCGCCGAACTCCTCGCCTCCTTCTCCCTCGACGCGACTCCCGCCGACTGCGGCGAGGAAGCCCTGCGGCTGCTCGCCGACAGCGACGAGGAACGCCCCTTCGACCTCATCCTCATGGATTGGCAGATGCCAGGTCTAAACGGCTGCGAGACCACCCTGCGCCTCCGCGAGGACCCGCGCATAAACGGAGTGCCGGTGATCATGATGACCTCTTACGACCGCGAGGATCTGCTCGCCGAGGCCAGGAAGGCCGGGGTCGACGATTTTCTCGCCAAACCGATCAAACAGTCTCAGCTTTTCGACGCCATCGTCAAGGCCATGAATTTTCAGGGAGTACGACCGCCACAGCGGGGAACGGCAAAGCCCCCGCCTGCCGCCCCCCCGCCCCACGCCGACCTCGGCGGCAAACGCGTGCTGCTTGTCGAGGACAACCCGGTCAACCGCGCCCTGGCCACGGCCATCCTCAGTGGCGAGGGGCTCGTCGTGACCAGCGCCGTCAACGGCCGCGAGGCCCTGGAGATGGCATTCGCCGAGCCCTGCGACGCCATCCTCATGGACATCCAGATGCCGGAGATGGACGGCTACCAGGCGACGCTGGCCATCCGCGAGAGAGAAGCGCTCCTCGGGCGGCCCCCGCTGCCGGTGATCGCCATGACCGCCCACGCCATGAAGGGTGACCGGGAAAAATGCCTCGCGGCGGGGATGAGCGACTACGTCACCAAGCCCATCGACACCGCCAGACTTTTCGCCACCCTGGAGAAATGGCTGCTGTCCCGGGAGGCCGCAGACGACCGCGCGGCGCTGCCCCTGCGTCGCGCCCGGGCGGCTGGAGCGGCGGCCTCGCTGCCCACCGCTCTCGAGGGCATCGATATCGCCGCCGGGCTGGAGCGGCTTGGCGGCAACGACCGTCTCTATCGCGACCTGCTGCTGCAGTTCGTCGATCAGGCAGCGGCCCTCGCCGCCACCCTCAACGAGGCCATAACGCGAGGCGAGCTGGCCCGTGCCCGCGATACCGCGCACACCCTCAAGGGCATGGCCGGCAATCTCTCCGCCCATGCCATCTACAGGAGCGCCAGAGAGCTCGAGGAAGAACTCCGCCTGGGTATCGACACGAGGCGCTGCCGGCAGAAACTCGACCTTGTCCTGGTCGAGTGCGACAGGCTCGCCACCACACTGGCCGGACTGGACGTGCGGCCGGATGCGGCCCCGACGGCGAACCCGGACAGCGAGCGGGCCCGGCAACAGCTTCTCCCCCTGCGGCAGATGATCGAGGATGCCGATCTCGAAGCGGAGGAGTGCTGGCAGCGCCTCAGGGAGAGTCTCGACCCGCAGCGTTTCGCGCCGTTCATCGCCGAACTCGACCGCCATATGGCAGAGTTCGACTTCGACGGCGCCGTCGAGGCCATGGACCGCCTCGAGAGGCATTTTGAAGAGAGCGACAGGGAGGCCCAGCATGGATGAGCAGGCCAGGAGTTCGATCCTCATCGTCGACGATATCCCCGCCAACATCAAGGTGCTCGGCGAATCGCTCCGCGCCGACTACCGCATCCGCCTCGCCACCGATGGGGAAAAGGCGCTGAAGATGGCGCGCTCGTCCAACCCGCCCGACCTCATCCTCCTCGACATCGTCATGCCGAAGATGGACGGCTACGAGGTCTGCCGCCACCTCAAGGAGGACCCGACGACGAGAAACATCCCGGTGATCTTCATCACCGCCATGGCCGAGGAGGAGGACGAGACCAAGGGCCTGGCCTGCGGGGCGGTGGACTATATCACCAAGCCCTTCAGCCTGCCCATCGTCCGCGCCCGCGTCAGGACCCACCTCGAGCTGAAGCGCCACCGCGACACCCTCGAGGCTCTGTCGACCCTGGACGGCCTCACCGGCATCCCCAACCGCCGCCGCTTCGACGAGGTGCTCAAGGTTGAGTGGCTGCGCGGCCAGCGCGAGGGGGCGCCCTTGTCGCTGCTGATGATCGATATAGACCACTTCAAGCTCTACAACGACAATTATGGCCATATCGAGGGCGATGACTGCCTCAAGCGGGTGGCCGCCGCCCTGGCCGGGGCGATAAGCCGGCCCGCCGATTTCATCGCCCGCTTCGGCGGCGAGGAATTCGCCGCCGTCCTGCCGATGACCGACGGCCTCGGCGCCGCCACCGTCGCCGCGGCCTTGCTCGACAGCATCAGGGAACTCAACCTGCCCCATGCCCACTCGCCGGCCGCCCCACGGGTGACCATCAGCCTCGGTGGCGCCACCATGCAGCCGAGCCGCGAGGAGAACCCGATTCAGCTCATCGAGCGGGCCGACCGCGCCCTCTATGCCGCTAAAAGCGCCGGCCGCAACCGCCATATCCTGTGGGGTCCGGAGACCACATAAGCAGGGTGGCCACGGCCAGGTCTGCCCCACGTTTCCCTGGGCCAGCCCCTGCCCGCGCCGGACTTGCGCCCAACATGGCCAGCCCAGAGGCAACGCGCCGGCCGGGTCACATGCCGCCGCCCTCTTCGTTACGGAATCGCAGCAACACCGTGCCGGTCTCGACCGCGTCGCCAGGGCCGACGCAGACCGCCTCCACCACCCCGTCGTCGGGGGCGGCGACGGCACTCTCCATCTTCATCGACTCGAGAATGATCAGCTCCTGGCCACGGAAGACCCGTTCCCCTGCCGCCACCCGCACCGCCACCACCAGACCGGGCATGGGGCAGTCGAGGACGTTGCCGCCAAGGCGCCGCGCCGGCGGCGGCATATGGGCGGCGAGGCGCCACTCGCGTGGGTTGTAGATCTCAAAGTCTCCGGCGACGCCGCTATAGGCCGCCTCGATGAAGTTGCCGCTGTACTTGAGGCGGAAATAGCACACCTCGTCGTTGATCTCGAGGCGCAGGCGGCGGCGGTAGAACTCCATCGGCGGCGTCACCACGCGGTAGTCGACGCCGTCGACCGCCACCCGCCAGCGGAACTCACCCTCCTGCTCCAGGCACATCTCGAAGACCCAGTCCTCGTGCTTGACCACGTACGGCGTGCAACCCCGCCCCGCCGCCACCATGCCGACCCGCGACGCCAGCGGCTTGAGGGAGTCCTGCACCAGGCTCTCGCGCAGGTGGTAGATGAGGGTGGTGGCGATGGCGATATGGTCGAGGACCTGGCGCGACGGCTCGTAGACGGTCTGCTCGCCGAGCAGCCGCGTGGCGATGAAATCGGTGGACAGCTCGCCGGCGATAAAGGCGGGATGGGTGACGATGCGGTTGGCGAAGTCGATGTTGGTGGAGATCCCCTCGATATGGTAGCCGTTGAGGGCCTGCACCATGCGGCGCCGCGCCGCCTCGCGGTCCTCGCCCCAGGTGATCACCTTGGCAAGCATCGGGTCGTAGTAGACGCTGACCGTCGAGCCGGCGTCGATGCCCGCATCGACACGGACATTGCGGCCGCGCGGCGCCGCGTAGCGGGTCACCAAGCCCACCGAGGGGGCGAAGTTGCGCCGCGGGTCCTCGGCGCAGATACGTACTTCCATGGCCCAGCCGGCAAGCCGCACCTCTTCCTGGGTGCGGGACAGCGGCTCGCCGGCGGCGATGCGCAGCTGCTGCTCGACCAGATCGAGGCCGTTGACCAGCTCGGTCACCGGGTGCTCCACCTGCAGGCGGGTATTCATCTCGAGGAAGTAGCACTGGCCATGGCGATCGACGATGAACTCCACCGTGCCGGCGTTGACGTAGCCGGCCACCCGGGCCAGCTCGCAGGCCAGCCGCCCCATATACTCGCGCCGCTCGGGGGTGATGGCGCAGGAGGGCGATTCCTCGACGATCTTCTGGTAACGTCGTTGGATGGAGCACTCGCGCTCGCCAAGATGGATGATATGTCCATGGCTGTCGGCCAACACCTGAATCTCGATATGCCGCGGCTGTTCGAGGAAGCGCTCGACGAAGATGCGCGTGTCGCCAAACGACTTGCCGGTCTCCTGGCGGCACTGCTCGAGCGCCGAGGCCAGTTCCTCTGGCCCGCCGACCAGGCGCATGCCCTTGCCACCGCCGCCTGCCGCCGGCTTGAGCAGCACCGGGTAGCCGACGGCCTGGGCCGCCGCCTCGGCCTCGGCAATGCCCGCCACCGGCTCCTCGGTGCCGGGCACGGTGGGCACACCGGCCTGGGCGGCGAGCTTCTTGGCGGCGATCTTGTCGCCCATAGCGGCGATCACCTGGGGCGGCGGGCCGATGAAGGTCAGCCCGGCCGCTTCCACCCGGCGGGCAAACTCGGCGTTCTCGGAGAGGAAGCCGTAGCCGGGGTGGATGGCGTCGCAGCCGGTATCGCGGGCGGCGGCGAGAATGCGCTCGACGTTGAGGTAGGACTCGGCCGGCCGTGCCCCGCCGAGGAGGACCGCCTCGTCAGCCTGGGAGACATGGATGCTGCGGAAATCGGGCTCGGAATAGACGGCGACGGTGGCGATCCCCATCGCCTTGCAGGTGCGGAGGATGCGCACGGCGATCTCGCCGCGGTTGGCTATCAGGACCTTGGAAAACATGCTCACCTCACAGGGGAATATTGCCGTGTTTGCGCTCGGGACGAGCGGCCTTCTTGCTCTCCAGGAACTGCAGAGTGCGGATCAGGCGGTGGCGGGTGTCGCGGGGAAAGATGACGTCGTCGATATAGCCGCGCTTGGCGGCGAGAAAGGGGTTCATATAGTGCTTGCGGTACTCCTCCATCTTCTCGCTCAGCATCGCCTCGGGGTCGGTTGCTTTTTCGATGTCGCGACGGTGCACCACTTCGGTGGCCCCGCGCGCCCCCATGACGGCGATCTCTGCCGTCGGCCAGGCATAGTTGATGTCGCAGTGGATGTGCTTGGAGTTCATCACCACGTAGGCCCCGCCGTAGGCCTTGCGGACGATGACGGTGATGCGCGGCACGGTGGCCTCGGAGAAGGCATAGAGGAGCTTGGCGCCGTGGCGGATGATGCCGCCGTGCTCCTGCTCCGGCCCAGGCATGAAGCCGGGGACGTCCACCAGGCAGACCAGGGGGATGTTGAAGGCGTCGCAGAAGCGGACGAAGCGCGCCGCCTTGAAGGAGGCGTTGTTGTCGAGCGCTCCGGCCAGCACCGCCGGCTGGTTGGCGACGAGACCGATGGTCTGCCCGCCGAGGCGGCCGAAGCCGCAGATGATGTTGCCGGCGAAGTGCGGCTGCACCTCGAGGAACTCGGCGCCGTCGAGGATGCTGTAGATGAGCACGTTCATGTCGTAGCTCTGGTTGGGGCTGGGCGGCACGAGGTAGTCCAGGGTCGGGTCGGTGCGGTCCGGCGGGTCGTTGAGGTCGAGCAGCGGCGCCTTCTGGCGGTTGTTGGAGGGCAGATAGGCGATCAGCTGGCGCACCGCGCGCAGGCAGAGGATGTCGTTGGGGTAGACGAACTGCGCGACACCGCTCTTCTCGGCGTGGACCGCCGCCCCGCCCAGTTCCTCGGCGCTGATCTCCTTGTGGATGACCGTCTTGACCACGTTCGGCCCGGTGACGAACATGTGCGAGGTGCCCTGGACCATGAAGACGAAGTCGGTGATCGACGGGCTGTACACCGCCCCGCCGGCGCAGGGTCCCATGATGCAGGAGATCTGCGGCACCACGCCGCTGGCCGCGACGTTGCGGTGGAAGATCTCGCCATAGGCGGCCAGGGCGTCGACGCCCTCCTGGATGCGCGCCCCGCCGGAGTCGTTGAGGCCGATCACCGGCGAGCCGACCTGCTGGGCAAGATCCATGATCTTGCAGATCTTCTGCGAGTGCCCCTCGCCCAGCGAGCCGCCGATTACCGTGAAGTCCTGGCTGAAGACGAAGACCTCGCGGCCGCTGATGGTGCCGTGGCCGGTGATCACCCCGTCCCCCGGGTAGCTGTCGCTGGCGCTCTCGCCGCGGCCGACCTTGAGGATATCGATCTCCTCGAAGGAACCTTCGTCGAGGAGCAGGTGGATGCGCTCGCGGGCGGTCAGCTTGCCCCGCTGATGCTGCTGCGCGGTGCGCTTGTCGCCGCCGCCGGCCAGGGCATGACGGCGCAGTTCGAAGAGCTCGAGGATATTGTGGTGCATGATTTCGACCATGGAAATCTCCCGAAAGAATTGGCGAGGAAAGAGCCGCCGGCATGTGCCGCCGCGGCATTCATTTGCTAAAATGATAACCGGTATCAATGCTTCTGCAAACGGGAAAAAGCCGCCCGGCGATACTGCCCGAGCCCTCTCCCAAGGCGGGCGAGAAGGACGAAAGCTGCCCTGTCGACAACGACCGCGTCATGCCCGATCCTTCCGGGAGAAACCTCCCGGACGACGTCGCGACAATCCTAGCGGAGGAAATTGGCGCGACGCAGGTCGGCGCTCTTGCCAAGCACGACAAGGATGTCCTCGGCGCCGATGGTGTAGCCGGCCGGGGGAATGAGCATGAAGCCGTTGTCGCTGGCATGCCTGATGGCGATGACATGGGCGTCGTACCTGGCGCGCAGGTCGAGCTCCCTCAGGCTTTTACCGACGAACTGCGCCGGCGCCTCGATCTGCACGAGCTCGAATTCCGCAGACAGGGGAATAAAATCGAGGAGGTTGGGACGGGTCAGGCCGCGGGCGACGCGCACCGCCATATCGCGCTCGGGATGCACCACCTCGGTGGCGCCGACGCGCAGGAGGATCTTCTCGTGATCCTCGTCGAGGGCCTTGGCAAGGATGCGCCGCACACCGAGCTCGCCGAGGTAGAGGCAGATCATGACGCTGACGCTGATGCTCGTGCCGGTGGACACCACCACCGCCTCCATCTCCTCGAGCCCCAGCGAATGCAGGGCGTCCTTGTCCATGGCATCGAGCACCAGCGCCTCGGTGGCGTAGGGGGCCACTGCCTGCACCTTGGCCCGGTCGATGTCGATGGCGATCACCTCGTTGCCCTCGCCACCCAAGGCCCTGGCGGCGTGGAAACCGAAGTTGCCCAGGCCGATCACCGCGTATTTCTTCATCGCCTCCTCCCGTTCAGCCGATCATGAGATTTTCTTCCGCGTACTCCTTGCCGCCGACGGCATTGCCGACGATGACATAGGAAAAGGTCAGCACCCCGACCCGCCCGACGAGCATCATAACGATGATCCAGGCCTTGTCCCAGGTGGAGAGCGAGGCGGTGATGCCCGTCGACAGGCCGACGGTGGCGAAGGCCGAAACAGTCTCGAAGAGGTACTGCAGGGCGTTGATCTTCGCCTGGGGGTGATCTCCGGGAACATCGACGAAGGTGTCGCTGAGCAGCAGCATGAAGGTGACCAGGACGATCAGCGCCGTGGAGAGCACTACCAGAGACATCGCCCTGGCCACCGTCGCCTCGGGCAGACTCTTCCTGAAGAGGTTGACCCGCCGCTGGTGCCTGATGCGGCTTACGGTGAACAGGGCCAGCGTCGCCAGGGTGGTGGTCTTGATGCCGCCGCCGCAGGAGCCGGGCGAGGCGCCGACGAACATGAGCAGGATCATCATAACGATTGTCACCTCGCGCAGGGCGCCGATATCCACCGTATTGAATCCCGCCGTGCGGCAGGTGATCGACTGGAAGAGGGGGATGAGCAGCCACTCGGAGAGGGAGCGCTCGGCCATCACCGTGCCCGGAACCTCAAGCAGGGCGAACATCACCGCCCCGCCGACGATGAGCAGGGCGGTGGTGACCAGCACCGTGCGGGTCTGCAGCGAGAGGCGCGCCGTGCGGTTTTTCCGGGCCAGATAGCGGGCATGGAGGTCGTAGAGCACCGGAAAGCCGATGCCGCCGACGACGATCAGCAGGCAGATGACGAGGTTGACCAGCCAGCTGCCGGCATAGCGCGGCAGGCCATCGGCGAACAAGGCAAAGCCGGCGTTGCAGAAGGCGGAGACGGCATGAAAGACCCCGTAATAGACTGCCTTGGCAAACGGCATGTGGCCGCTGAAGTGCAAGGTCAGCAGCGCGGCGCCGAGGAACTCGGCGCCGAAGGTGAAGAGCAGCACGTGCCGCACCAGACGGTAGATGTCGCGGCGCGGGGTATGGGCGAAAAGATCCTGCATGGCCAGGCGGTTGCGCAGGGAGACGGCGCGCCCGATCCAGGTAAAGAGGGCCACCGAGACGGTCATCACCCCGAGGCCGCCGAGCTGCACCAGGGCCAGGATGACCAGCTGTCCGAGGAACGTGAAGTGGGAGCCGGTGTCGACCACGACCAGGCCGGTGACGCACACCGCCGAGGTGGCGGTGAAGATGGCGTCGATCCAGGGGAACTCGCCCGACACGGTCGAGACCTCGAGCTTGAGGAACAGCGAGCCGCAGGCGATGAGCACGACAAAGCTGAGCAGCACCAGGGTGGCGGGGCTCAGCTGCCAGGGTTTTTTGAGAGCGTTCATGGAATTCGTTGAACTGGGCTGGCCGTCACTGCGCCCTCTCGCCGCCAGCGAGGCGTACGCTAATGGCTGCGTCGAGCAGACTGCCGGGGCGCCCCGCAAAGACTGCGTTCCCGCAGAGATCACCCCTCCGCGCCGCGGGGGGATATCCATCCCCAGTTGCGTGCGAAAGGCGGCAGGAGGTTGTTTTGAGAAGGAAAAACAAGGAGTCGGAGGAAAGGTGGAGCGCGACCCAGCCCCACCAACGAGAAAGGCGACACATGGCATATCCCCTCGAAAGAGACCGGAAAAGCCCTCGATGAGGAGAAAGGCGCTTTTCCCTCGAAGCCTGCGAGGTTAGCTGACGGGCTTGGGCCGAAGAGATTGCCCTGCGCCGGTTGCCCGGCGATACGCCCCAACGTGCGTGGTTCCCCCGCTCCCCTCCACCGGAGGGAATTCGGCTGTGCGGGGGAGCCGTCCGCAGCTGATGGCCGCGACGGTATCCCTCTGCACGCCGCCAACGCTACCACCGTCGCCAAGAAAAGGCAAGGCCCGTCCGGGAGACCCGGGGCGCCTGGGCATGCGGGTTGTGGATTGGGCAAGACCTGTCCGTGCACGACACGGGAGTGCCCCGGCAAGGGCTGAGCTCAGGCCCCGGCCAGACAGGCGGGCCCCTGGCGGCTGTCGATCACCTGCCACGTGGTGGCGAGGAGCACGTCGAGAGGCGGGGCTTGGCCCGATGCGACGGCGACGGAGGAGTCTTGCTCCGTCGAGCAATGTCATTAAAAGCCCGCCATGGCCAAAGGCAGGAGGAAAAAAGCGCTGCGACATTGCCTCCCTTGCCACGGAGCTGTTACCGATATCGCACAGGCGACAGAACGGGAAGAGGCGGTGTAACTTTCCCGAGACAGCGAAAAAAGCCGTAATCCAGCCTGTTTCCCTCTTCGCCACATCACTGTCACCTGATCCACACAGAAATGACGCCATCCCCGGACCGATTCCCCCCTGTGCCGCAGAGGTCGCCACCGGCTAACTGGTCGATATCCTGGAAAGTGCCATTTTCCGATGGTTCTGGCACCGCTTTTGGAATAGCTGCAGCAAATACCCTGCCGTCCGGAGCGCCCCCCGGATCGTGCTCCGCTGGCGGCCACCGGACGGCATCAACTACATATTCCCTTGGAGGAAAGAGTCATGGCAGACAAAGGTAAAAAAATCCTGTTGACGGTGGACGGTTCGGAGCAATCGATGGACGCGGTGCGCTATGTCGCCTCTGCGGCACCGCCTTCCCGGGCGCAGGTGGTCCTGTTCCAGGTGATGAGCAAGGTTCCCGAGGTATTCTGGGACCTCGGCCGTGATCCGGCCTGGGAGAAGAAAATCGAATCCCTGCGCCTGTGGGAGAAACAGCAGGAGTCTCTCGCCGAAGTCTTCATGCAGACCGCCTCCGAGCTGTTGCGCGATGCCGGCTTCGTCACGGAGAACATCACCACCAAGATCGGCCGGCAGAAGGAGGGCATCGCCCGCGACATCATCTCCGAGGCGCATCAGGGCTACGATATCGTCGTTATCGGCCGCGGCAAGTCCAGCGAAGAGGGGGTGCCCATGGGCAGCGTCGCCAGCAAGGTGCTGAGCGCCGCCTCCACCTTCTCGCTGTGGCTCATCGGCGGCAAGCCCACCGCCGAGAAGGTGCTCATTGCCCTCGACTCCTCCGAAGGCGGTCTCAGGGCGGTCAAGCACGCCGGCAGCATGCTCAACCGCGACAACAACCACATGACCCTGTTCCACGCCATCCGCGGCATCGCCGTCTCTTCAGCCGGGATCGAGGACATCTTCCCCGAGGCCTATCGCCGCCAACTCATGGAAGAGGCGGAAGAAGAGATCCAGCCAGCAATGCAGCTGGCCAAGACGCACCTCAAACGGCTCAATGTCGACGCCGAGCGCCTGTCCGCCAAGGTGATCACCTCGGTGCGCAGTCGCGCCGCGGCCATCGTTCAGGAAGCGCGGCAGGAGGGCTATGGCACCATCGTCGTCGGTCGCCGCGGCATCTCCGAGGTCACCGAGTTCGCCATGGGCCGGGTCACCAACAAGCTGACGCAGCTCGCCAAAGACCGCGCCCTGTGCATCGTCGCCTGAGCGGCGCCCTTCGTTCACCCGTAGGCATCGTCGGCCGGCCGCGGCCGGTCGACGATGGTCAACGGGTTTGTTCTTTCCTCACGGCCCAACCTCGACCCGCCACCCACGCTCCGTCAACAGACGGGACAGTCCCTGCTGCGCAGCGAGCGCTGCGGCGTCATCGCTACCGGGGGCGAAGTGCCGCCCCCCGGCACGAAACGCCCGCCCTCCGGTCCATCCCCGCCTCTCTCACGGGAAGATCCTGATGTTGGGGTACATGCCCTCCTTCGGCC
>CALGIJ010000031.1 GCA_937915545.1 uncultured Desulfobacterales bacterium | reverse complement strand
CCGATGATGGCGTTCATCGGCGTGCGGATCTCGTGGCTCATGTTGGCGAGGAACTCGCTCTTGGCCCGGGTGGCCTCCTTGGCCTGCTTGGCCATGGCGTTGGCACGGCGGATGGCCTCCTCCAGTTTGCTGTTGACGCCGACCAGCTGGGCGTTGGTCTCCTCGACCTTGGCCTTGGCGAGGCGCAGTTCCCTCTGGGCTTTTTTGTAGATGAGGATCTGCGTCACCAGGTTGGAGAAGATCTCTAAGGGGCGCACCGTCTCGGCGGAGGGTTGCTGCCCCGACCTGCTGCTGTCGACGGAGATGATGCCGATGAACTCGCCGTGGCGGTCGACCATCTTGACGAAGAGGTTGTCCTCGGGGTGCCAGGCCTGTTCGTCCTGCGGGGGCTCGCCTTGGCCGAAGACCGTGCCCTGCCAGTGCAGCAGGTGTTTCAGGCGATGGGGGATGTAGTAACTCGACTGCCCCACGCGCAGCGCCTCGCCTAAGGCCTGGGCGAACATCTCCCGGGAGAGCTCTACGCCACGCAGACCGTCGACGATGGCTTCGTCGAGGCCGGCGTGGCCAATGATGTCGCGGTAGGGCGGCACATCCTTGAAGATGGAGATTACCGCCCGCTGGTAGTCCGAGTTCTCGACGATGGCCCTGGCGATATGGTCGTAGAGGGCCTGTTCGTTGCGCATGGTGATCATCGAGGCGGCGGCCAGGCTGAGCTGCTCCGTCTGCCGCGACAAGAGCTGCAGCCGCTGCTCGCTCTGTCGGAGCGCTTCCTGGGAACGGCGGCGGTCGATGGCCAGGGCCACCTGGTCGGAGACAGCGTTGAGGATCTCGATCTCGCGCTCGGTATAGAGGTCGTGGCGGCTGTAGCTTTGCGTCACCATGGCGCCGATGACGGCCTTTCCCACCTTGAGCGGTACCCCCACCCAGATCAGTGGCGGCTTGCCGAGCATCCTCCCGGCGGCGACGCGCGCGCGGATATCCTCCTCGTCGAAGATGACGATCTCGCCGCGCTGCACGACGATACTGGTCATCGAGTTGGTGTCGAGGGCCATCTCGGTCATGCCGGCGAAGTCGTCGTACTCGTCGACGTAATAGGGAAAATGGATGCGCGTGGCCTCGCTGTCGACCAGGGCGATGAAGAAGTTGGTGACGTCGAGCACCCGGCCGAGAGAGATGTGGATGGTGCGATACAAGTCAACCAGATTGTTCGCGGTCATCACCGCGTTGCTGATCTCGAGCAGGGTGGTGGCCACCGCTTCGCTTTGCTGGCGCCGCAGTTCTTCGCCCTTGCGGTCGATGGCCAGGGCGACTTGGTCGGAGATGGCGCCAAGCAGTTCGGCATCCTTGGCCGTGTAACGCCGCGGGTCGCTGTAGCTCTGCACGACGATGGCCCCCATGACTGCCTTTCTGGTCACCAGGGGGGTGCCCAGCCACAGCTCGCAGTGGGTGCCGATGATCGGCCTGCCGTTTGCCGCCACCCTCGCCTCGATGTCCCTGCGGGTGAAGAAGCGCGTCTGGCCGCTGGTGATGACCTCGGCGAGCAGGGTCCCGGAAGAGCGGAAGTTGCCGTATTCGCCAGAGTGGTCGTCGTACTGGTCGACGAAATAGGGAAAGCGGACCCTGTCGAGGCGCTCATCGTAGAGGGCGATGGCGAAGTTCTCGGTGTCGATGACCCGGCCGAGGATGTGGTGGATGGAGCGGTAGAGCTCGTCGAGGTTCTCGGTGGTGTTGACGGCGTTGGCGATGCTGAAGAGAGGACACGGCTGATCGCCTCGTTGCGCTGCTGCTCGCGGTTGAGCCGCTGCACCCGGTCGAGGAGACCGTTGACCCGGCAGATCAGCGTGCCGATCTCGTCGTTACCGCTGCCGCTGAGACGGCAGGCGAGGTTGCCGCCGTCGCCGAGGCCCTCGATTTCACGGCCGAGGGTGGACAGGCGGCCTAGCACCAGGCGGTGGAAGAAGAATATCAGGATGGCGGCGGTCAGCGCGGCCGCCAGCACCAAGGTGAGGAGGTGCTGACGCCACATGGCGTAATCGTCGGTGAAGACGGTGCATTCGAGGGAGAGGGCGGTGATCAGCAGCAGCACCACGACGCAGATGAGCAGCGCCGTCTTCTTGAGGATGGAGAGGTTGCGGATCGTCACGGCGGAATCCTCGTCGAAAGGGTCGCCCGAGCACCGGGCGGCGCGAATGGCCTGAGGTCGCCCGCGGCGAGCGGGGCAAGCCACATCCACTATATACCCGATAGGTGGCCATATAAAAGCAGAAATGGCTTTAGTGGCCAGCGCTACCTTAGAAGTGAGAATTTTTCTCCAAGGTGGTATGAATTTCCTTTTGCCTTTGGTGTTCTTCTGGTCTTTCCTATACACTAGAAGACAGGTTCCAGGTGGCCTCCCCCTGGCGGAGACAGAGCGGTTCGCCGCGAATGGGTGCGGGGTCGCATGGCCGCCATGGCAGCGTCAAATGCAGGCGGCACGGGCAGAGTCACATATTTTTATCGGGGTAATGGGCATGGGGCGAGGGGATGGCTGGAGGAGGAGCGGGGGAGGAGCGGTCATCGCTCCTTGTCGCTGGCGGAGGGGGGCGGTCTTTTCGCCCCGGCAGCTTGCCGTAGCCGCCGTCATCTTCTGTTGTTCGGTGCTGGCGTCGCTCGCGCTGCCCCTGGCCGAGGCGTTCGCCTCCCCGGGTGGAGACAATGGCGGCAGGCCGGAAAAGGAGCTCCGCCTGCAGCTCAAGTGGCGCCATCAGTTCCAGTTCGCCGGGTATTATGCCGCCATCGAGCAGGGCTACTTCCGCGAGGAGGGACTGGACGTGCTCCTCCTCGAGGGCCGGCCCAATTTCAGCCCGGCGCAGGAGGTGCTCGAAGGTCGGGCCGACCTCGCCGTCGATTCGCCGGCGGTGCTGCTGCGCCGCGGCCAGGGCGACCCGCTGGTGATTGTCGCCGCCATCTTCCAGCACTCGCCGACAGTCATCATGGTACGGCGAGACGGTGGCCTGGAAACTCCGCAGAGCCTGGCCGGCAAGCGGATTATGCTTACCCCGCACAGCGACCCCGAGAATATATCCATGCTGGTGGAAGAAGGTATCCCCCTGTCTTCCATAGATATCCAGCCGCATACCTGGCAGGTCGACGACCTCGTCGCCGGGCGGGTCGACGGGCAGAGCGCCTACGCCACCAACGAGCCCTACCTGCTGCGGCAGAAGGGCGTGGAACCCTCTCTCATAAAGCCGCTCAGCTACGGCATCGACTTCTATGGCGACTGCCTGGTGACCAGCGAGGAGACGCTGCAGCAGAGGCCCGTCCAGGTCGAGGCCTTCCGTCGTGCCGTCATCCGCGGCTGGCGCTATGCCATGGCCAACCCGGACGAAATCGCCCGGCTCATCCACAGCCGCTACTCCCAGGAGAAGACGGTGGAGCAGTTGCTCTTTGAGGCCGAGGCGATGCGGCCGCTCATCGAGCCGGAACTGGTGGAGGTCGGCCACGTCAATCCCGAGCGCTGGCGGCGCATCGCCGCCACCTTCGTCAAGCTGGGCATGATGCCGGAGGAGATCGATCTCGACGGTTTCCTCTACAACAGTTACCGCGAGCGCCGCGCCGCCGAGCGGGAGTGGCGGGTCAGGGCGGTGGGTGCGCTGCTGGCTGCGGTATGTGCCGCCGCCTTCGGCGGCGGCTTGCTGCTCCTGCTCTTCAACCGCCGCCTCTCCGCCGAAGTGCGGCGGCGCACCGCCATGCTGGCGGCCAGCGAGCGGCATTTTCGCGCTTTCTACGAGATGGCCAGCGTCGGCGTCGCCGAGGTCGAGGTCGCCACCGGCCGCTACCTGCGCGCCAATGGCCGCTATTGCGACATCGTCGGCTACAGCGAGGGGGAACTCCTCACCATGGGCTTCGCCGATATCACCCACCCCGACGACCTCGAGCTCGATCATCAGGAGGTGGCCAAGCTGCTTGACGGCACCTGCCGAGAATTCACCATAGAGAAACGCTTCCGGCGCAAGGACGGCAGTTCGGTCTGGGTCTACCTGACCGTCTCCCCCTTGTGGGTGGAAGGGGCGGCACCAACCACCACCCTGGGTGTCATACGTGACATCACCAGCCGCAAGGAGGCGGAGGAGAAGCTGGTTTTCGCCGCCAAAGTGTTCGCCAATTCCATCGAGGGCATCGTCGTCACCGACCGCGACGGCACCATCCTCCAGGTCAATCCCGCCTTCTCCGAGATCACCGGCTACCGGGCCGAGGATGCCATCGGTAAAAATCCGCGCATTCTCAAGTCCGACAAGCACCCGGCACAGTACTACGAGGAGATGTGGCACCAGCTCCTGTCAGACGGTCAGTGGGCGGGGGAGATCTGGAACCGCCGCAAGAACGGCGAGGCCTACCCGGAGTGGCTGACCATCAACGCGGTGCGCGACAGTCAGGGGCGCATTACCAACTTCGTCTCGCTGTTCCACGATATTTCCGAGCTGAAAAGGCAGGAGGCGGCGCTCAAGCACCAGGCGGAGCACGACGCCCTCACCGGCCTGCCCAACCGGGTACTCATCGGCGACCGCCTGGAGATGGCCTTGAAACGCATCGCCCGCCATGGCGGCAAGGTGGCGCTGCTCTACCTCGACCTCGACAACTTCAAGCACATCAACGACGGCTTCGGCCACCACGCCGGCGACAACCTGCTGGTGGAGATCGCCCGGCGGCTCTCGGCCCTGGTGCGCGGCGGCGATACCGTGGCCCGGCTTGGCGGCGACGAGTTCCTCGTCCTGCTTGGCGAGGTCGAGCAGATCGAGGTGGTCGGCTCCATCGCCGTCCGCATCCTCGAGAGCCTGCGTCAACCCTTCCATCACGGCGATATCGAGTATTTCGTCACCTCCAGCGTCGGCATCACCGTGGCCCCGGACGATGGCGCCGATGCCGCGACCCTGGTCATGAACGCCGACATCGCCATGTACCGCGCCAAGTCCCTGGGGCGAAACGGCTATCAGTTCTTCGCCCCCGAGCTCGATATCCAGGCCCATCGCCGCGTCTCGCTCGAAGCCAGTATGCGCAAGGGGCTGGAGAATGGCGAGTTCCTCCTCCATTTCCAGCCGCTGGTGGCGGCCAGGGGCAAGCGGGTGGTGGGGGCCGAGGCCCTGGTGCGCTGGCAGCACCAGGGACGCCTGGTTCCCCCGGCGGAGTTCATCCCCCTGGCCGAGGAGTCGGGGCTGATCCTGCCGCTTGGCGCCCTGGTGCTGCGCGAGGCGGTCAAGGCGGCGCGGCGTCTCGAGGAGGAGGGTTTCGACCTCGCCCTGTCGATCAACATCTCCTTCCGCCAGTTCGTCGGCCAGGACCTCGCCGATCTCTTGGGCCAGGCCTTGGCGGAGAGCGGCCTGGCGGGCGATCGCCTCTATTTCGAGGTCACCGAGTCCATGGTCATGGGCGACCTCCTCCAGGCGCAGGGCATCATGGGCGCCCTGCGTCAGCTGGGCATCCGCTTCTACCTCGATGATTTCGGCACTGGCCACTCCTCCCTGGCCCACCTCAAGCGCCTGCCCATCGACGGGCTGAAGATCGACCGCTCCTTCATCGCCGACCTCGAGGAGGACGCCGACAGCCGGGCCATAGCCAAGATGGTGGTCTCCCTTGCCGAGAGCCTCAACCTGGCCATTGTCGCCGAGGGGGTGGAGACCGACCGACAGCGCCTCCTGCTCGAAGAGATGGATGGCCGCGGCCTCATGTTGCTGCAGGGCTATCTCTTCGGCCGGCCGATGCCGTTGGCCGAGCTGCTGCAGCACCTCGAGACCGACAGGGCGGGACCGGCCCCGCCGCCGGGCGGCATTGCCGCCGTCGAGAATTCCCTTTGACCGCAACAAATTTTTTTGTGATGTACTGAAATGGTGGCCTCTGGCAATGGGCGAGGGGCGCCCCCCGTCACCAATGGAGAACAAAGATGAAGATGCGTGATATGTCGATTCGCTGGAAGGTACTGTTGCTGGCCCTCGCCGGGCCGCTGGTCATCGCCTTGATCATGGGCTGGCAGAGGGCCGGGGACACCCGCGCCGCCGCCGAAAAGACGGTGATCGACAAGAGCAAGGCCATTGTCCTCATGGCCGAGGCGACCCGTAACGAGATGGCGAGAAAACTCGAGCTGGGGGTCATCAAGCCCTTCGAGCAGATCGAACCCTCCCGGGTCATCGAGGCGGTGCCGGTGGTTACAGCGATGCAGACTGCGGCGATGAACGCCGAGAAGTCGGGCTATGCCTTCCGCGTGCCCAAGGTCAGCCCGCGCAACCCCAAGAACGAGCCCACCCCCTTCGAACTGGAGATCCTCAAGGAACTCGAGTCGGGCAAGATCCCCGAAAAGGTGGTCATCAGCAAGGACGAGGTGCGCTACTTCAAGCCGATCAAGCTCACCAAGGAGTGCCTCTTCTGTCACGGCGACCCCAAGGGCAAGGTCGACCCCACCGGCGGCCGCCTCGAGGGCTGGAAGGAGGGCGAGATCCACGGCGCCTTCGAGATCATCAGCTCGATGAAGGAGGTCAATAAGGAGATTTCCCGGACCACCATGGTCATCGCCCTGTGGACCGCGGCCATCCTCCTGGCCGCCCTGGCTGTTACCTGGCTGCTGCTCGAGCGCAGCGTCATCCGCCCTCTGCGCTACTCGTCGCAGGAGATCAAGAAGATCGCCGCCCAGGACCTCACCGGCGAGATCGCCGTGAGTGGCAAGGACGAGTTCGGCACCATGGGCGCCGATCTGCAGCAGATGAAGAACCATCTCCAGGAAGTCATCCGCGGCCTGGCCCGCTCCGCCGACACCCTCGACGAGAAGTCGGGCAGCCTCGGCGCCTCGGCGGAACAACTGGCCGGCGGCAGCAACGAGATGAACGCGCGCTCGATGTCGGTGGCCACCGCCGCTGAAGAGATGAGCGCCAATATGAACTCGGTGGCCGCCGCCACCGAGGAGGCCTCGACCAATATCGGCCTGGTGGCCAGCGCCACCAAGGGCATGGCCGAGACTATCGCCGCCATCGCCAGAAATACCGAGAACGCCCGCCAGATCACCGCCAACGCGGTCACCGAGGCCATGTCGGCCTCGGCCAAGGTCGATGAACTCGGCGTGGCCGCCTCGAAGATCGGCAAAGTCACCGAGACCATTACCGAGATCAGCGAGCAGACCAACCTGCTCGCCCTGAACGCCACCATCGAGGCGGCGCGGGCCGGCGAGGCCGGCAAGGGCTTTGCCGTCGTCGCCAACGAGATCAAGGAACTGGCGCGGCAAACCGCCGGCGCCACCGGTGAGATCAAAAATCAGATCGACGGCATCCAGGACTCGACCTCGGAGACCATCAGCAGGATCAACAAGATCACCGCCGTCATCAACGAGGTCAACGAGACGGTGGCCAGCATCGTCCTGGCGGTGGAGGAGCAGAACAAGACCACGGTGGAGATCGCCGACAACATCTCTCAGGCCACCCTGGGCATCCAGGAGGTGACCGAGAACGTCGGCCAGAGTTCGCTGGTCGCCGACGAGGTGGCCCGCGATATCAACTCGGTGAGCCAGGCCTCGGCCGAGGTGGCGCAGCAGAGCGAGAACACCAGAAACGACGCGGTCCGCCTGCGCGAGCTGGCCAAGGAACTGCGCCGCATGGTGGGTCAGTTCAAGATCTAGTGGGGAGAGGGGCAAAGGCTGCCGGCGCCCGGATGAGCGGGGCCGGCATGCTGGGGCCGAGGTCGTTCATGTCTTACCGGGAAAAGAGATCGGCGCGAGGGTAACCTTCGCCCGACCTGCTAGCTACCACAGGAAATGATTGATGGCGCCGCGACCGCGACCGGCAGGCCGCGAATTCAGGCAGTAATATCGCATGTCTGGTGCTGGGCACTTTCAGGACCAGAGTGGGAATTCCTTTTTCAGCTTTCTTTTCAAGCGGAGTCGTTGCAGATAGGTGAATGGGGCGCGGGTTGCCGATTTCTTGCCGCCCAAACGCGAAATCTTGGGTGAAAAAAGCAGGTCGGCAATATGGACCGTCGGTATCCTCCGTCCGAGGAAACCGCAGCAGCCTGCACAGTAGGTTATGACAATGCGATCTTGGCTCTCTTTCGCGCGAAGATTTCCCCATCCTTTCGCAAAAGAAGGATGAACAGCATTCACCGTCCCTCCCTCACCGCAACAGAGCGTATGACGGCCCCGATGATTCATTTCGGAGTGTTCCAGACCGAGATCGGCTACCAGTCGGCGTACGGACAGCTGCGCTGTATCATTATCGCGCATCGCGCAAGGATCGTGAATACTCACCGGCCCCCATCGGTGTGCTAGCTGCACAGGTGCCATGTTCTCCACCAGGACCTCATACACCGTTTGCACCATCAGCCCCTCACCATACTCCTTGAAAATTTTATAACAATTCGGACAGGCAACGAGAACACGCCGGATTCCCTGCCGCTGGAGTGCTTGGCGCAGTTCGCCAAACGCTGCATTGAAGTGCGCTTGGCGGCCAAGGTCATGGGAAGGCTTGCTGCAGCAGTTGAGTACCATGCCGAGCTTCGGTATGTGGCGGCGGAGACTGCGAAAAAGACGAATTGTGGTTTTCATGCGAGTGCCGGGCAGATTGCAGCCGGGAAAGAATACCGTGTCGCATCCATCGGGGATACCTCGCCAGGAAAAAAGCTTTGAGCGCCCCCGGTTTTCGTAGCTGAGAATAGTGCGGTACAGCGATACGTTGAACAGGCCGTTTGCTACGTACGTTCTTCGCACGTCCAGAAAAAGGTGTCCTGGATCAAGCTGTTCCGGGCAGACCGCGGCACAAAGACCACAAAGACTGCATTCATACGCCATGGCTTGGACTGTGGCCTGAGTGAAATCAAGGCTTTTGACAATTGACTTGGGTGTGCCGTAATGGGTCAAAAAGAGGCAATCTCTGACGCATTTGCCACATTCACTGCAATGGTTGCCAATTTCGATGAGCTGGCGGGAGATCGATGTCGGAAGCACCGACGGTGCAGTTTTCGTCTGTCGCGGATGACGATTTGTTCCTCGTGATCGTCGATACCAGACCAGGCTGTGTTTGATGATGAGTTGAAATACACCGATGAGGGCAAGGGCGGTCAGCAGTTCTGGCAATACAATCCAAATCGGAGCATCGCTCTGGCCAAACAGATTGCCGGAAATAGCAAATAAAAAAGTTCCTGATAACATGCTGTCGCTCTGTCAGGAAAAAAATGTCACTGGCTGGTGGGGGGTGAGAAATACCACCCACCACCAGCCAGATGTTTTCTGCAACAGGCTATCGTGATTCTGCCAGAGAGGACGTTGTCACGGCGAGAGTTGGCTTATGACAGAGACCTGCACCGAAGAAGCCTGTCAGTGTCATTACGACGCCAATGGCTGGGACCACCGTTTGGCCGATGCTTGCAGACAAGTATTCTTGATCCCGTGTATTCGGCTGTATAGTTGATGGGTTACTTCGCTTGTGTTGCGAAGGGCCATTTTTCCACGCCGTTTTTAAGGATCAACAGCCTGCTTTCGGCAACGCCGTTAGCTTTGTAAAAATCGTAGGTCCTTTTTGCGCCTCCGCCACCGCGAGGGCAGAGGATGATGACATCATCGCTGCTCTTCTGTATCTGCGGCAGGAGATGGCCCAACGCCGCCCGCTGCTCATCCGTTTCCACCGGATAGGCGTTCGTTTCGATCGAGCCTGGGATATGTGCCTTGGCGAACTGCTCTACCGTGCAGATATCGACGAGAATCATCGGCGATTTTGCCTCGATGCGTTTCTGCAGATCGTCAGCGGAAATGAAGTTATAGCCATCGAACAAAGACGCAGACGCGGTTGTGGTGCCGAAAAAGACTGCAATCAAACAGAGCAGAAATTTTTTAATCATGTTCCCTTTCTCCTTCATATACCTGGTTGTTTGTGATGTATGCCAAGAGAGGACGACAGCTATGTGATTCGATGAAAGACTGATACCCTCGAACCCTCATCGAATATCACTCTTTCAAAATATCAGGTATGGATTCTGTCCCTGGTATTGCGTAGACATCGTCCCTCTTTTTATCCTTCCCTTAAGGATGAGCGACGTCCTGCTGGGCGTTGCTTAGAAAACTATTTGGCTTTGAAGCTATAACTGTAGATGAACCCCTTCGGTTTATAAAAATCTACGGCCTGGCCGCCGACTTCGGCGTAGGGATAACCGAAGGTATTGAGCGGCTGGCCCGCTTGCGGCGGATTGAGCGCCACGTCCCGGCCCTGGGCGATCACGACGCGTTGAGCATCAATTCCTCCCCAGAAAAATTCCCTGTATTCCTTGGCCTTGGCATCTCCCAGTTCCAGTTTTTCGACAAGCATGGCCTTGCGCACATCGGCAGGATCGGCGGTGACCCAGCCGTAGCCGGGCAGGAAAAATTCGGCCCAGCAGTGCTGCCAGGTGGTGATGTCTTCCTGGTCGTTCTTGCTCAAACGAACACTGAAGACCTCCCGTGCCGGAACACCGGCTGCACGGCATAGAGCGATATATACCGAGGAGATATCGATACATTTGCCACCCGGTTTTTTAAGAAGCAGGCAGACGTCGCCGGTACCGCAGCCAATGGTCTCGGGATCGCGATACATATTGTCCACAACCCAGTCGTAAATAGTGCGGGCCTTTTCCAGCACGGTCTTCTTGTCTTTGACGATCGAATCGGCGAGCTTTTTTCACCTCGCCGTCGACTGGGCCAAGGCTGGTAGCCTGCAGATATTCGGAATAATCGGCTGGATTCCAGGCAGGTTCGGCGGTAGGTAGCCCGGTCTGTCGGATCTCTTTGCGCTCGACGGCAAAGGAGAAGGTCAGGGTTCGCTTGTTTGCCTCTTTCGGCCACTCGGCATAGAGCATCGGAGTGCCATTGACGCGATCGGTATAGACTCCCGACGAGGCGAAATCCCCGTTGACCTTGATATCCGAGATCATCTGATGGCGGTCGGAGACCGGATAGGGAACCCACAGTCTGGCTTCTTGGCCAGCTGCCTGGCCGCTGAGATCGACGGTCAGGGTGACGACACCGCTACGGCTGTTCGCACCAAAGGCGCTTGCCGCCTGGGCGAGAAGGATGGAAAGTACAAGGGGTAGTAATTTGTTCATGAATTTCCTCCGCTCGTAAGAGATACAGGATAAGATTAGACCTTCTGCAGACGTATCCGGGTACTGCTGAAGTCGGGAATGCCGGCCAGAACATCCACCAGCGGCAGGTTGCCGAGGGATGCGTCAAGCCGGCCGAGGTTGTTGGGTTGGATGCCAGCACCAAGGGCTGAACTTCCCCGTAAGCCATTGCGATCCGCGACCTTTTCTCCGCCGAGAAAGAGTTTCTCGGCACCTTTTATCGGCAGCGATGAGGCTCCAAGCTGAGTGTGGCCATAGTGAAAAGAAACGGCGACGCAGCCGGGTTTGACCAGAGAGGTGGTCTTGACCTTGGCAGTGACGCCATGCGGGTTACTTCGGGAAATGAGGAGGATCGTGTCACCATCGCGCAGACCTTCCCGGGTCGCGTCCATATTGTGCAGGACGGCGAAATTCTCGGGGAAGACCTCCATTGACCAGCGGTGCCAGGTCGTTCGCGACTGCGCATGCAGGTTCATTTTGTGGGTGATGAGGAAATAGGGAAACTCTCGATCGACAAAGGTCAGGAGGTTGCCGTTGCTGTCGGTGGGCGCATTGTAGGTTGCTGTCCCGGAAAAATACTTGCCACTGCGGAAATGACGAACTGTTGCCAGGTCTTCGTTGTAGATGGCCACCTTCTTGATGCCGTTGAGGTGTTTGCCTTCCTCGAAACCTTCGCCGTAGCGCTGAGTGAATACCCCACCTCGGGCAAGAATGTGGCAGACCTTACGCCACTGGCCGGGTTGCAGCAAGTGGCGAAAGGCGGCAACAGGGTAGTTGCGTTCGACAAAGGCCACCTCTTCAAGCGAGGCCTCGGGGATTTTTGATGCCACAGCCAGATTCGCGAAGCCGCGCAGGTAGTAGTCTTCGGCCCGGCTGAGACCTAAAGCTGTGCCGTTTTCGGCACCTATGGCCTGCAGGCCAAACCCTGGCAAGTCAGACGCGATAGCGAGATCGATGAGGAAGGTCTCGAGGCAATAGGGGCGGTGGTCGACAGTTTCTCCCGTCATCGGTTTGATGGCCGGGGTGCGCACGGCAGTGAATTTCAGGGCAGGGGCATGGGGGGTGAGAAAGGCGTAATGGCCTTCGGCGTAGGTTACATCAGGGACAATATAATCGGCGTAGAGATTGGACTCGTTGATACCGATATCGATGGAGACGTGAAGTGGGACTTTTCCCAGGTCTTGCAAGGTTTTTGCAAAACGCTGTCCTCCGGGAATGGAATACACCGGATTGAAGAAATAGGTAAAGAGAATCCGGCAGGGGTACGGGTACATCTCATCGATACCGCTGAGGGTTTCGACACAGAGGCCGCCCAGGGTAAAGGGAAACCAGGGACGCCTGGCCGGATAGCCGTTACCACCCGCCTTTTTCTTGTTGGCGTATTCGCTGCTTTTTTCATACGCCGCCTTTTCCCGGGAGAGCATCACCCCTGAACTTTTCTTCTGGCCGGGGAAAGTCTTTAAGTCAAAGTCGCCGACATTCCACTTCCCGGCGCCGCCTCCGCCCTTGAGGTAGCCGCCCTTGCGATCGACGCTGCCGATAAGCACATTCAGCAGAGCGATGGCATATGCGGCCGGGACACCATTCGCGTAATTGCCCGCGCCATGGTACTGGCAGACTGCAGCTTTGCTGCCGTGCTCGGTGAACTGGCGGGCGACTCGCTCGATGGCAGCCCGATCGACCCCGGAGAGGCGGGCATAGTCGTCCAAGGAATATTTCCAGCTTTCCTCCTTGAGCAGGCGAAAGGCGGTTTTAACTCTGATGGATTTGCCAGCTCGCGACGTGACCGTAGTGTCCCGGTCCAACTGGGCGGTAGACACGCTGTCATGGGGCTGAGGAAGTGAGCTTTGATCGAAAACGACATAGGCTTGCGCTGCATCGCCGGATAAGGCTGGGTCAAGATCGGCCATGCGCAGAAACTTTCGATCACGCGGATGGGTTCCATCGACTACCACCAGATGGCAGGCGTTGCTGTAGCTGCCGTGGCCGATCTTTTCCGCAGCCTTGCCGTTCGGGGCGGAGAGGTATTGCTTGTTGTGGCGGTCGTGGTCGATGATGTACCTGATCATCCCCATGGCAAAGGCCCCATCCTGGCCCGGAGTAATGGCGATCCATTCTTCGGCATGGGTCGAGGCGCTGGTGGCGCGAGGGTCGATGATGGTGAAGCGGGTGGTGCCGGCGGCGTGGCCCTTGGCCACCAGGGCTCCGTAGGTATTGATTCCCGGTTGAAGGGCTTCGTAGATATTGGCTCCGAAAACGAGGATGTACTCGGCGCTGACCGGATCAGCCTTGAATTCGGCTTCCTTTTTTTCCGACATGGCAAAATTGCCCATGCGAAAACCGAGGCCGCAAATATCGGTGTGTGCTACCCGGTTTACCGATCCCAGGGCCTCCTTGACAAAGCGGTCGGTAAATTCCTTGCGACCGCTCTGGTCGCGGCCGGCCATGAAGACGAAACCATTTCGTACCGGGCCGAGTTCGGGAGCTTCGGGGTTGATGGGGTCGTCTCTATCCAATTCCTTGATTCCCGGAACATGCCGGTTTTCGCCAATGTGGGAGAAAAGCCGGCCCCCCTCGCTGAGTTCCCGAATCATGGTCTCCCATTCTATCGGCTCGAATTGGCCACTGCCCCGTGGACCGGAGCGCTTCATCGGCCTCACTATGCGATAGGGGCTCTCGACATAGTTGGGAAGATCGTGGGCCTTGCCGCAGAGCGATCCAGAATGCCCCAAACCCTCTGCAAGCGGAGTGTCGTAGGGTATCGGCGCATAGCCGGTGTTGTACGGATGGTAGGGATTGCCACTGACGCTGGCGATCTTGCCATCCTTGACCGCTACCACCATGCCGCAGCGGGCGTTGCAGCCGAGGCAGGCGCTGTTCACCATACGAACGCCTGCGTCGGAGGCAATAGCGGCGGGGTGTTGACTGTGCCGGGGGTCGCTCCATTGCTCAGCTGTTTTTCCCGCGCAGGCAGTGGTGGCAAGGGCCGCCAGGCTCAGCGAACCCTGGCGCAGGAGTTGCCTTCGGTTCAGCCCTTTTTTGCCATTGTCAGATGCATTCATCGGGCTTCTCCTTGCTTTGTGGCGTTACGCCTCGGCAGATAGTTGACTGAGGTCGCAAACGATTGCCGTGGTTGTGGGCCGACAAGGTCGACGTGTTGTAATGCCGTGGCCAGATCGCCATCGGGCGACTCGGCATTGCCAAACAAGCGGGCTTTTGTTGGGCAGGCGGTGACGCAGGCTGGGGACAGCCCTCTCTCCAAAAGGTGAAGACAGAAGTCGCATTTGTCGGCCTTGTTGCCATGCCGTGCGTCGGCATGTCGTGCACCGAAAGGGCAGGCGTCCAGGCAGCTCAGATCGCTTACGCACTTCTCCCAGTCGGTGACGACGATCCCATTGGCAAGCTTAAACGTCGCCTCGGCGGTGCAGGCGGCGACACAGGGGGGCTGGTCGCAGTGGTTGCACTGTACGGGTGTGAAATGAGCACGAGGGGTCTCGGGGACGGTGCTCTCGCTTATGAGTACCCTGGTGTTGAACTGGTTTTCGATGGTGTCATTGTGCGCTTTACAGGCGATGACGCAGGATTGACAGCCGGTACAGCGATTGAGGTCGATGACCATGGTCCACTTTGGTGCGGTCGCGGCTGGAGCGACTCCGGGGAAGAGAGAAGCGGCCAGGGCGATTCCCACGGTGCCCTGAAGAAAGCGCCGGCGTTGTGGCTGCGCTGGGGAGTCGCCATCCCAGTCAGCATGTCTGGTAGAGTGGTGTCGGTCTGAGGTCATGGTAAATTTTTCAGTGTAAAGAGGATGGCCCGTCTCTCTGATCGTAGAGAACTGCTTCTGCAAACTCTTGGTACTGCGAGGCCGACGAGAGGCGGGCGGTTTGACAAAAAATTTTGGACTGTGGCAAGGCTTGCATTTGTCGCATAGTCCCGGTCTCCTGTCCAATAGTAAAATCCGTTACTTCTCTGCGTTGCATGGAAAATGCCGATCGATAAGGTGGTCACGACGAGGCTTGCGGGATGCATGCGCTGATTGGGTCTCTCAAACGAATGATGGCGTTGGGAGCTTTAACGCAAGATTGGCGCAGGGGTGCGGCATGTCAGATGGGAACTGCACGTGAGGGCAACGATGGGAACGCTGTGTTTAAAGATTGCCCACTTCCAATAGTCGCTTGAGTTGGATGGTCAAGGAAAGCTAGCCTGGAAAAATAACCGATGAGGACGTTGCCGCGTCGTGGCAAGGTATTTTCAATACTCGAGGGGATAGAGAGGAAGAGTGGAGCCTGACCGCCCCTTCAGGCGGCGTCCAGGGCCTGGCGGACCTTCTGCGACAGCTCCAGCTTGGAGAAGGGTTTCTGGATGAAGTGCACCCCCGGTTCGAGGACCCCGTGGTGGGCGATGACATCGGCGGTGTAGCCGGACATGAACAGGGTGGCCATACCCGGCCGCTGCCGGGAGAGGCGCTGCGCCAGATCACGGCCGTTCATCTCGGGCATGATGACGTCGGTGAGCAGCAGGTCGATCCTGCCCTCCCAGGTGCTCGCCAGGCGAACGGCCTCGCCCGGTGTGGTTGCGGTCAGCACTGCGTAGCCGAGGCGCTCGAGCATTTTCTGGCTGATGGCGAGGATCGATGGCTCGTCCTCGACGAGGAGCACGGTTTCTTTTCCCAGGGTGGCGGTCTCGGTCTTTTCCGCGCCGCTGGTTATCGCCTCTCCGCGATGTCTGGGGAAGAAGATGCGGAAGGTGGTGCCCCCTCCCGGGAGGCTGGCGACGTCGATATAGCCCTCGTTCTGCTTGACGATGCCGTAGATGGTGGCCAGGCCGAGGCCGGTGCCGCGGCCGACCGCCTTGGTGGTGAAGAATGGCTCGAAGATATGGCTGCGGGTGGTTTCGTCCATGCCACAGCCGTCGTCTTTCACCGAGAGTTGCACGTACTCGCCCGGGCGCAGACCGACCAGCGGCTGGCACTCCTCGGGGGAGAGGCTGAGGTTGGTGGTGGCGATGGCCAGCGCGCCGACGCCGGCCATGGCATCGCGGGCGTTGATGGTCAGGTTGGCAAGGATCTGGTCGACTTGGCTGGGGTCGAGGCATACGGTCCACAGCTTTTCCCCCGGCTCCCATGACAGGCGGATGCCTTCGCCGATAAGCCGTCGCAGCATGTTGAGCAGGCCGGTGACGGTGGCGTTGAGGTCGAGTGGCCGTGGCGAGACCGTCTGCTTGCGGGCGAAGGCGAGCAGCTGGCGGGTGAGGTTGACGGAGCGTTGCGCGGCGGTCTTGATCTCGCTCAGGTCGCTGGCGAGAAGGGGATCGGTGGAGAGGCGCTCCTCGAGCATGTCGACATGGCCGAGGATGACGCCCAGCATATTATTGAAATCATGGGCCACTCCGCCGGCCAGGCGACCCACCGATTCCATCTTCTGCGCCTGCAGGAGCTGCGTCTGCAGCCGCTCCCGCTCCGCTTCGGCCTCGGCCCGCTCCAGCTCGGCGGCGGCGCGCATTGCCACCAGGCGAAGCACGGCCTCGGCGGTTTCCGTCTCCTCCAGAGGCTTGCCGCCGGCGAGGGAAATGAGGCCGATCTCGCGTCGCTTCGCGCCCCACAGGGTGACGCCGAGCCAGCTCTCCGCGACCAGTTCCGCCAGCGCCAAGTCCTCTGGGAAGTGGCGCTGCGCCTCTGCGGGGATGATGCACACTTCCTGGCCGAGGCATGCCGCGCGTGCCGTGCCGCTCAAATGGGTGATGGGGGCGTCGAGGAACCGCCCCTGGCGCCAGACAGCCAGGGGCTGGGCGCGCAGCCCGTCCTCGAGCAGCCTGTCGATGGAGACCAGGTCCATTTCCAGGGTGTCCCCGAGAAAGGTGGCGAGGCTGCGGAAGAAGTCGCCGTGGTCGTGGTTGCGGTCGCTGGCGAGGAGGAACATCTGCGTCTCGTCGATCTTCCTGCGGTGGTCGATGTCGGTGAGCGTGCCGGTAAGGCGCTGGGCCCGGCCATCAGCGCCCCATAGCACCACCTTGCCGCGCACCAGCACCCACTTCCAGCCGCCGCCTTCCTTCTGCAGGCGGATTTCGTCGCGGAGGACGCGCGCCCGTTTCTTGAACAACTCGACGACCTTGTCCCAGATGCGGGTGAAGTCGTCGGGGTGGACCAGATCGCGCCAGTCCAGCGCGTTGCCGTTTGCGGTCGTCGGCCGATAGCCGAGGATTTCCATGGCCCGGTCGCTGAAGAAGATCTCGCCGCCCTTGTCGTAATCGGCGTCCCATAAGCCGTCATTAGCCCCCTGCAGGGCGAAGCGCAGACGGTTCTCGCTGGTCTGCAGCCGTTGCTGGGCCTCTTTCAGTTCGGTGATGGAGCGCGCCTGCTGCAGGTTCTGGAAGGCACTCAAGGAGAGCCGGCTGGCCAGCGTGAAGAGCAGGGTGGCGATGCGCGAGAAGCGCTCCCGGGACATGGCTGGCACCTCGGCCAGGGCTGCGGCGGCCTCATCCTCGTCTATGCCGATTTCCCTGGCGTAGGCGCGGATGTCCTCCTCGCTCTGGCTGTCGTCGCGCACCTGGCCGATGAGCCAGTTGGCGAGGTGACGTCCGTCCACCGAGATGCCGGTGCCGGCGTCCCAGAGGCCACCGCTGAGACAGGTCTGCACCAGCGGCCCCTCGGTGCACTGTCTGCCGATATAGGCGTCGGAACATCGGCAGTTGGCTGCGCCGGCGGGCGAACGGCGGATGAGGTCATGGCAGAGGCGGGTGAAGTTGCTCGGCCTGGTGATTGGGGTGCCGTCCGGGAGGGTAATGATCGAGGCGACGCCGAAGGCGGCGGAGAACTGGTCCTGGAGGAGTTGCAGGTCCTCGATGTTGAACAGGTCGGCAAAGGCGATGTTGGCGGTGTCGGTCTGCGGGCGGGTCAGGGAGATGAGCCGGTGGGCGATGACCTCCTCGGCCATTTTCCGATCGGTGACGTCCTCGAAGGTGGCGATGACCTCGCTGGGCGACTTGCCCGGCGTCACCGGGTTGAAGACCACGCGCAGGATGGCGCTCCTGCCGCCGGTGACCGAGGTGTAGGCATCCTCGTAGACGGTAGCCTCGCCGTTCACGGCGCGGTTGATCGCCTCGCGCATCCTGGCGTTGCTTTGCCTGGCGGCGGTAAAACCGAGCAGCTGCTCCCGCGACGAGCCCATCAGCTCGACGAATTTGTGATTGCAGTTGACGATGGTGCCCTCGTTGTCCAGGCGCACTATGCCCAGAGGCGAGTTGTTGAAGATGATCTGATAGCGGTGGAGATTTTCGGCCAGGGCCTCTTCGGCCATTTTGCGGGCGTGGATGTCCTGGATGGTGGCGAGGAGCATCTCCATCTCGCCCCGTGCGTTGATGAAGGGGGTGATGGTCAGGCTGCCCCAGACCAGGACCCCGTCTTTGCGAATATAGCGCTTGTCGACGTTGTAGCGCGATATGCGGCCGGCGAGGAGCTCGCCGACGGCGTGTAGCTCCTCCGGCCAGTCTTCACTGGGGGTAAAGTGCTGTGCGCTGCGCCCCTCGAGTTCGGCGACACTGTACCCGAGAAAAGAGGCGAAGCGACGGTTGACGCGCAGCAGGCGCCCTTTCAGGGAACAGTGGACGATGCCGACATCGGCCTGTTCGAAAATGGTCTGGTACCAGCCCTCGTTGCCGGCCGGTCCTTCTTGCCGTGGCGGTGGGGCTGGTTCGCTGTGGCCGCGGCGCAGGCGCGCCACCTCCTTCCGCAAGAAGGCGAGCTCTTCGCTGAGATCCTGGGAAGTGAGGGAGTGATCCATTTCGGTGCCAGAACGGCGACGGTGGCGGCAGGATGCCTTGGGCGGCCAGGAGCGGCCAGGTATTCGAGAATGAGGCTCTTTATTGTAAAACCGCAGCCAGGCACTTGTACAGTGAAAAGTCGCCGCCGTGAAGAGTTCCTGGTGGCTGCGGCGGTTGCGTGGGCTGATAGGCGACGACTTCTACCCGCTCCATGTACGGGCCTGGCGGCAGGAGGCGGCGCCGTCGCGCGGCTGCCTGCCGCCGCCCTTCAATTTTCTCGCCTAGAAACGGATGAGCGGTTCGGACTCGGCCTCGCGCAGCAGCATGCGCAGGTGAGAGACTTCGGCGTCGCGGTTGCGGATCTTGCTGTGCAGGTCGCGGCGTGCCTCGGGGCTCAGTTTCTTGTCGCGCAGCGTGTTTTCGTACCCGTCGATCTCACTCTCCAGGCTGCTCAGCTCCATGCGCAGGTCGTAGATGCGCCGGCCGAGGGCGACGTTGTCCTCGAAGTAGCCGCGAACCTCCGGCGGGCAGAGGCGCGAGTTGCCGCTCTGGCCACTGCGGCCGACCTCGTAGGCCTTCTCCGCTGTACAGTAGGTCACCACGCCCTGCTTCCAGCCGACCATATAGCTGTTGCGGTCGGGAATGACCCGCACTTCCTTGCAGGCGTCGCGATGCATGGCCAGGCGTCCGTCCGGGTCATGACCGTTGCCGCCGTCGACATAGCCGATATGCTCCCAGGAGGTGGCGTTGGCCTCCAGGCACTGCTCCTTGGTCATGGTGGCGCAGCCGCCGAGCAGCGCGGCCACCGCCAGTATTGTCGAAATGTGCAGGATTCTCATCATGGTGACTCTCCCTGGTGGTGGCGTTTGGCGCGTGGTGCGGCCATGGCGGGGCTGGGTGGGCGGCCTCTTTGGGCAATCATAGGCCTTGTCGCGTCTTTCGGCAAGGGCGCTCTATTGGCCACCGCGCAGCACATAGGTGGCGGGATGCCACAGGCAGAGGAGGAGGAAGAGCGGCAGCGCCGCGAGCAGGAGAGTGAATGCCCGGCGGCGGTATGTGGCGGTCGGCCCGGCCAGGCCGGGGCGGCCGCGCAGCGGGGCGATCCAGGAAGCGCTGGCCCCGGCGAAGGTGGTGGCGAAGAGGCTGAGGTAGAGGGGGTAGCCGATGTAGCCGGTGGCCCGGTCGAAGAGGTCGAAGGGGCAGCGGTGCGAGGGCAGGGCGTAGATATAGGGGGAGATGTCGTTGGTGATGACGAGCAGCGCCATAAGGAAGAAAGCTGGGCAGCCGAGGCCGAGCACGAAGTCGAGGGTGCGGGCGGAGGCGCCTTGGCGCAGCCGCAAGGCGGCGAGGAGGATGAGGCTCGCCAGGAAGAGGAAGGCCGTCGGCAGGGTCAGGCCGGGCAGCGGGTCAAAGAGCGAAAAACCGCCGGCGCTCGACGGGGCGAAGAGCACACCGCAGCAGGAAGTGACGATATCCGGCTGAAGGTTCGCCAGGTAGAGGACGGCGAGGAGGGTGTCGGCCGCGACCAGCGGCAAGAGCAGGAGCAGCAGGGTAAAGGCCGGACGAACCAGGGGGCGGTGCTCGGAGCGCAGGTCGAGGCCGTGCAGCACCAGCCAGAAACCATAGAGGAAGACGGCGGCGAGCTTGATCCCTAGGGCCGGCAGCCCGAAGGAATTGGCGGAGAGGGCCCCGGCGGCGCACATCGCCCCGGCCAGCACGCCGGCGAAGGAGGTGGCGGCGCCGAGCAGCAGCACCAGGGAGAAGATCTGCAGCAGCAGGGCGTAGCGCACCAGCAGGGCGGCGAGAACCGTCTGGTCCTCGAGGGCGATCTGCCGGGCGCTGTCCTCGTCGGGCCGCCAGCCGGCGAGGACGCGGCAGGCGGTGACTGCTGCCAGGGCCATCAGCAGCAGGGCGGCGGCGCCGCTGACGAGAAGGGCGATGGCCCAGGGGTCGGCGAGCATCGCTTACCTCTCGCCGGAAGGGTCGGCGAGAAGCCTGCCCCCGACCAGCGCCAGGCGACGGTTCACCGCCGGGTGGGTGAAGACCAGGGGGTCGTGAGAGGCGATGACCACCGTTCTGCCTTCGGCTTTAAGGGCGGCGAAGATCTCCATGATCTCGGCAGCGAGGGGCCGGTCGAGGTGGGCGGTGGGCTCGTCGGCCACCAGCAGCGGCGGGTCGTTGATGAGGGCGCGGGCGATGGCGGCGCGCTGCCGCTCGCCGCCGCTCAGCTGGCGCACCGGGAAGTCGCGGCGGTGGTCGATGGCCAGACGCCGCAGGAGCGGCAGGGCACGCTCGCGACGGACCTTCGGGCTGACGCCGAGGGGATAGAGCGGCAGGGTGACGTTTTCGAGGAGGCTGCGTTCCTCGAGGAGGTTGAAGTGCTGGAAGACGAAGCCCACCAGCTGGCGGCGGTAGCTGGTGCGGAAGTGGTCGGGGAGCCGGGCGATCTTCTTGTCGCCGATGGAGGCGCTGCCGCTGGTCGGGGCGATGACGCAGCCGAGGATCGACAGCAGGGTCGTCTTGCCCGAGCCGCTCGGTCCCTCGAGGCAGACCATCTCTCCCTTGTCGATGGCCAGTGACACCCGCTCGAGAGCGACCACCTCGTTTGTCTCGCCACTGTTATAGACCTTGCGGACCTGATCGAGGATGACGCGCATCTCACAGCACCGAATGAGCGGGTACGGTGGCCGCCCGCCAGGCCGGCACGGCGGTGGCGGCGAGGTAGGGGGCCACCGAGATGGCGAGGACGAGGAAGAGGTCGGCGGCAGCGACCGGCGGCAGCAAGGGAAACTGCGGGCGCAGCACCGACCAGCCGAGGAACACCGGCCGCAGCAAGGGCGCCTGGAAGTAAGCGACATGCACCCAGGCGAGCAGCCAGCCAGAGAGAAAGGCGAAGAGCGACACCAGCAGCGACTCGCAGAAGCGCAGCAGGATGATGTCGCCGCTCTGCCAGCCGAGCATCTTGAGGATGCCGACCTCGCGCAGTTCTTCGCCGGAGAGGCCGCTGGCCCTGTCCCAGGCGAGGATGACGAAGGCCGCCAGGGCAAGCAGCAGGGTGGTGGCGGTGATGCCCGAGCGCCAGCCGAACACCGCCCGGTAGGTCTTGGCGATGCGCCCTTTGCTGACCACCCGCACCCCGGGGAGGCGATCGGCGATCTTGGCGGCGATGGTCTCGATCTCGAGCGGGTTGACGACGTCGATGAGCAGGTCGATGGCCTGGTCTTCGGGCAGGGCGAAGAGGTGACGGATGTCGGCCTCGGCGAGGAGGATAGTGTCGGCGGTCAATGCGTCGGAGCTGGCGGTGAAGGTGCCGACCGCCTCGAAGGAGAGCAGTTGGAGATCGGGGCGGAACAGGGAGAAGAAGCGCCGCCCCTCCAGACCGAGCTGTTGCCGCACCGCCGTGGAGAGCACCGCCTTGCCGCGTTCGCCCGGCTGCGGCAGGCGCCCTTGCACCGCCCCGGAGAGGCCGGCCGGCCACCTCTCGGGGGCCTCGGGCAGGCCGATGACCGTATAGTTGGCGCCGTTTTCACCGTCGAAGTAGTAGCCCCAGAGGCGCCCGCGGCAGATACCGATGCCGGGGATGTCGGCCAGCCGTTCGCAGGCGCCGGCGGCGATGGGCACCTGACGGCCGGCGACGAGTTGTTGCACGGTGATGTCCGGGGCGGCGGCGAGCAGCCGCCCCGCCATGTCTCCAAGGGCGCCGCGGGTGAGCAGGAGTGAGGCGAAGAGAAAGACCACCAGGGTGAAGACGGCGAAGACGAGGAGATTTTTGAGCAGGCGGCGGCGCAGGGAGGAGAGGGCGTAGTCGAGGATGTTGAGCAGGCGGCCCAGGGGATGCGGGGTCATGGCGCGGGGGGCGGGGCGAAGAACAGGGTCGAGGGGAAGGGGTCGATGGCCCCGGGGAGGTCCATGCCCACCACCGCCATGTCCGATAAGGCCGGGTGCCGGGTGTAGCGGGCTTCGGTGCTCACTGCCAGGTCGGCCAGGCCGAGAAAGGCGGTCAGCGGGCGCAATGCGTTGCCGCTCGCCTGCGCCGCCTGTCGGCGCGCGGCAATGTCGGCGTGCAGTGCCGCCGCGACGAGCAGCAGGGTGGCAAAGAGGAACAGCGCCAAGTATGCCGGGCGCAGGGTCATGGCTTGGCCATCCCGCCACGGTGCTTCATCTTGTGACCGCGGCGCAGTTCGTCGACCAGCCTCTGGTCGATGTCGCCAAAACCGAGAATCCGCTTGCCGCGGTGGTCGTCGAGAAAAATCTCGGCCTGGGACCGCTCGGCGAAGGGGATGAGCTCATGGCCCATTGGCCCGAGGACGTCGCTGCCGATGACGTACCAGGCCTTCTTGCCGTCGATAGAGCGCTGGCTGTAGTAGTCTTTGACACGGATGTCCGTCGCCGTCGCCTCCGGGGCGGCGCCGAAGCTCTGCGGCTGCAGGACATAGGCGGCCATGTCCTTGACCCCGTCGAAGGCCAGCATGCTGCCGTCGCTCATGCCTACCTGGGCCAGCCACGTGGGGTAGCGGGCCACCAGCATGCCGCAGACCGGACAGCGCGTTTCGGCGGTGACGGCGAAGAGGCCCTCGGCGGGCGGTGTCGCCCCGCTAGTGCGGGCGCAGGAGAGCAGCAGAACGAGAAAGAGGGCGAGTGTGCGCAGGCTTGCCATGGTGGCCTCGACGGGGAGAGGGTGAACCGGGTCGCTAGGGCCCGAGGTATTTGCCGAGGATCTCGGTGAGTTCTGCTTCCCCCACCGCTCCGAGCAGGGCCCCGGCGAAGCGCTTCTCGGGGTCGAGGAAGATGGTCTGGGGATAGGCGCGGATATCGTAGAGATCGGCCAGCCTGGCCCCCTGGTCGAGAATGACCGGAAACTCCGGGGCGAGCTCGGCGACGAAGTTGCGCAGCGTCTTCTCGTTTTCGTAGAAGCTGCCGATATAAAGAACCTTCAGCCCCTTGTCGCGGTTGGCGCGGTAGAAGGCGGAGAGGATCGGCGTGTCGGCTTTGCAGAAGCGGCAGTTGCTCTCGAAAAAACGCAGGATGATCGGGCCGCCGGTGAGGCTGGAGAGCACAGTAACCTTGCCGTCGAGGTCCTTGGCGGCGAAGTCCGGGGCGGTGTCGCCAAGGCGCCACGGCCCGGAGCGGGTCGCTTCCTGGTCGCAGCCGAGCAGCAGGCGGGAGAGAAGAAAAATGAAGATGGCGGTGACGGTGATCCACTTGACCAGAGGGGACATGAACACTCCATGGTGGCGAGGACGGGTGAGTGGCTGGGCTAACTATGCTCAAAATCGGCGACGGCGGCAAGAGGAAAGCGGCAGTGACCGGGGATGGCGGCGGTGGCGAGGTTTTTCTTTGAAGTCGCCCAGGGATTGCGGGTATGATGGGCGGATACGGCGCCGGTCGAACCATGTCCGCCGTAAAGGGGGAGGGCGATGGTGTGGCCGAAAGCACTGCTGTTGATGATCTGTGGCGTCATGGTGGCCGGGCCGCTCTATGGCGAGTGCACCCAGCGGGACCGCGAGGCTCTGGCCAAAACCGGCATGAGCGGCTACGAGATCGCCAGGATCTGTGGCGACATTACCGACCCGGTCATCGCCGGGGAGGACGGGCGTGTCCGCCCGCGACGGCCGGATACCCATGGCCGCTTGCAGGAGCGCACCACCATCTGCCAGACCGCGGTCGGCTGGTGCGTCGTCGAGCAGGAAGGCCCGCCCGGTCTGGCCTGTCGCTGCCGCACCCCGCAGGGCGTGTACGAGGGCGTGCTGGTGCGCCGCTAAGGGCGGCACCGGCGCACAGAGGGACGATTTCACCTGGAGGCAGAGATGAAACTCAGATACTTTTCCCATTCGTCGTTTCAGATTACCAGCGATGCCGGCGAGGTCATCCTCATCGACCCCTTCTTCGACGGCAACCCCACCTCGCCGGTGACCTCGGCGGAGGTCTCGGCCGATTATATCGTCCTCACCCATGGTCATGGCGATCACCTCGGCGACGCCCTGAAGGTCGCTAAACGCTGCAATGCGCTGCTCATCTGCGTCAACGAACTGGCCAATTACTGTATTGACAAGGGCTGTCGCGCCCACAATATGCACATCGGCGGTTCGTATCTCTTTCCCTTCGGCCGGCTCAAGTTCACCATCGCCCACCACGGCTCGATGACCCCGGAGGGCATCTATGCCGGCGAACCGGCCGGAGTGGTGCTGACCGTTGATGGCAAGTCGCTGTACCATACCGGCGACACCGGTCTCTTCTACGACATGAAGCTCATCGGCGAGATGACATCGCTTCACTACATGCTGCTGCCCATCGGCGACAACTTCACCATGGGCATCGATGATGCGGTCAAGGCGGTGGAACTGGCCCGACCCGGGGTGGCTATCCCCATGCACTACAACACCTTTCCGGTGATCGCCGCCGACCCGCAGGAGTTCGCGCGGCGGGTCGAGGCCTTGGGGAAAGTCGCCTGGGTGATGGGCTACGGCGAGGAGCGGCGGCTGTAGGGGCGATGTCGTTTGCGCCACCTCGAGACTACACAGGCGGCAGGGTTGCGGCCCAGCACAGGAGCGGAGCAATTCGACACAGGCGGTAGTCTGGCGGGGAGGGCCCGTTGCCCGCCAGCAAGGGAAAGATTCCGAGCCTTTGCCCTGGTTGGCGGGAAAGTCGGCCGCAGGGGCAGTTGCGCCACCTCGGGCAAGGGTTCTCATCAAGAGCAACAGAATATGGACTGCAACAGGTTCGTCACAGTTATGAAATATCGTCACACCATTGCCGGCCGAGGACACCAATGAAGCCAGCGGCCACGCTGCCCGCCGGAGAGGCGGCCATCGCCGGGCTGCCTCTCGGCGCCGCCCTCTATACGATGTTCCTCTGCATCCTCTTTGGCGCCAACACGGTGGCAATCAAGATCAGTTTGACCGGGCTCGGCATCTTCACCACCGCCGGTCTGCGCTTCGCCATCGCCACCGTGGTCATCGCCCTGTGGGCGCTGGCCACCGGCAAGCCCCTCGGCCTGACGCGCCGCCAGGCCCTGCTCCTCCTGCCGCTGGCGGTGATCTTCTTCTTCCAGCTCGCCCTGTTCTATTTCGGGCAGAGCATGACCAGCGCCAGCCACGGTGCCCTCATCTCCAACATCCTGCCCTTCGTGGTCATGGTCCTCGCCCACTATTTCATCCCCGGCGAGACCATCCGCTGGCGCAAGGTGGGCGGCCTGGTGCTCGGTTTCGCCGGGGTGGCGGTGCTCTTCCTCGACACCGCCGGAAACAGCGGTTCGGCCTTGCTGGGCGATTTTCTGGTCCTGCTCGCCGTGCTCGTCTGGGCCACCAACGCCGTCTACGTCAAGAAGATCATTGCCGAGTTCCACCCCCTGCAGGTCGCCCTCTACCCCATGGCGGTGACGGTGCCGCTGTATTTTCTCTGCGGCTGGCTGTGGGACGGGCAGATGATCCGCTCCCTCGACGGGCCGGTGCTCCACTCCCTGCTCTACCAGGCCCTGGTCACCGCCTCCTACGGCTTCGTCGCCTGGAACACCTTGATCAGCCGTTACGGGGCGACGGCCTTGCACTCCTTCGTCTTCATCATGCCGGTTTCCGGCGTTTTCCTCGGGGTGGTGCTGCTCGGCGAGCCGCTCACCGCCCATCTCGTCCTGGCCATCGTGCTGGTCACCGTCGGCCTGCTGATTGTTAACGGCCGCGAAGGCGCCTGGCGGCGTTGGCTGCCCTGGGCGCGGCCATAGCCCTCGCCTGGTCGCTTTACCGTCGTTCTTTCCTGCCCTATGACCTTCTGTAGGCCCGGCCGAGCCACTTCGGGGCGTTGCCGGCGAGAAGGCGGTTCAGCCGTCCGCGTCTCCGTCTGCTGGCGTGGATGAGGATGAGGGTGAAGATCATCAAGGGGAAGGGCGCCACCTGGAAGATCTGCGCCGGCACGGTCGGGAAGGCGTCCTGGAAGTGGATGCCGAGCAGCTGCAGGGCGGCGAAAAGGTAGGCGCCGAGGGCCACGCGCAGCGGCTTCCAGCCACCGAAGATGACCAGCGCCAGAGCGATCCAGCCAATGCCTTCGCAGCCTTGGGGCTGGCCCCAGCCGGGCTTGACCGCCAGCGAGAAGGCGCCGCCAGCCAGGCCCACCAGGGCTCCCCCGGCAACTACCGCCGCAAAACGCACCCGGTTGGGGTCGATGCCCCGCGCCCAGCAGGCCTCGGGGTTCTCCCCGGCGCAGCGCAGCATCAGGCCCCAGCGGCTGCGGTGGAGGAAGAGCAGGCAGCAGGGGATGGCAAGGAAGCTGGCGTAGACGACAAGGGAGTGGGAGAAGAGCACCTCGCCGATAAAGGGGAGGTCGGCGAGTCCGGGAAGGGGCAGGGTGGTCAGCTGCGGCCCCTGCTGGCGGGCGTAGGGGTGGCCGAGGAAGTAGGCCAGGTCGCGACAGAGAAAGGTCAGGGCAAAGCCGGCCGCCACCTGGGACTGGTGGAGCGACACGCCGATGATTGCCAGCACCGCGGCAACCAGGCTGCCGGTGAGGGCGGAGGCGGCGAAGCCGAGCGGCAGCGAGGCGCTGCTCGTGGCGACGACGAAGCCGGCCATGGCGCTGAGCAGGATGGCGCCGTCCAGGGAGAGGTTGACCACCCCCGCCTTCTCGGTAAGTGTCTCGCCTAAGGCGGCGAGGATCACCGGGGCGGACATGGCGGCGACGGCGGCGAGGAAGGTGGCCAGAGAAATCTCCATCAGCGTGCCCCCTTAAGGCGCTGCCGCCAGCCGTGGACGAAGAGGGCGCTGAGCACGCAGCTCCCCTGGATGACCCCCGACAGGGCCGAATCGAGCTGCAGGGCGATGGGTAGCTGGATGGCCCCGGCGGCCAGCGCGGCAAAGAGGAGGCAGATCGGTGCCACCGGGGCGACGCGGGAGTTGGCGAGCATGACCACGAGCAGGGCGAGATAGCCATAGCCGCTGGAGATCGGCGGCAGCAGCCGGTGGTAGACGGCCGCCACCTGCAGTCCGCCGGCCAGGCCGGCGAAGCCGCCGCCGAGGATCATCGCCGCCAGCGCCGTGCGCGCCGGGTTGATGGCGAAGAGCCGCGCCGCCAGGGGGTTGATGCCCACCGCCCTGACACGCAGCCCGAAGCGTGTCGACAGGAGGAGGAGGGCGGAGAACAGCAGGGCGGCGAGGGCGATGGCGAGGGCGGCCGGCGCGACGCGCCAGCCCGGCGGGGTGAACATCCACAGCTCCCTGGCGAACATGTCGGTGCCGCTCATCGAGGCGATGCCGGCGCGCTTCCATGGCCCGAGGATCAGCCACAGGATCAGCCCCTGGGCGACGAAGTTGAGGCCCAGGCCGCCGAAGATCTCGTTGACTCCGCCGCGATGCTTGAGCCAGCCGGCCAGGGCGCCCCACAGGCCGCCGCCGACAAAGGCGAGCAGCATGGCGAGGCAGAGGACCAGGCCCGGTGGCAGGCCGAGACTGCCCTGGCGCAACAGGGTGGTGGCGGCGATTGCCCCGAGGACCACCTGGCCCTCGACGCCGATGTTCCACAGGCCGGCGCGGAAGGTGAAGAGCAGGCCGCAGGAGGCGAGCAGCAGCGGGGTGAAGATGGACAGCACGTGGCCGAACTTCTGCCAGGAGAGCACCGAGCCTTTGGCCAGGGTGATGGCGATGGTCGCCGGGCTGATGCCGAGGGCGAGCAGCAGCAGGCTGACTGCGCCGAGGGCGAGGAGGGCGATGAGGAGGAATTGGGCGAGGCTGTCGAAGTGATGCCGGGGGGCGGAAGAGCTCATCGGGCGGCGAGGATTCTGGCGGTTGACGGGGGGCTCAGGGGGCGATGGGGGCATCGACCTGGCCGGTGATGGCGCGGGACAGGATATGGCTGCTGGCCTCCCCGGCCGGGATGTCGAGCACCACCCGGTTGGCGGCGAAGACGAGGATACGGCTCGCCTCGCGCATCACCTCGTCGAGATCGGGGGAGGCGAAGACGATGGCTGCTCCCTGGTCCGCGAGGCGGCGGCGCAGGAGTTTCCAGGTGGACCTGGCCGAGTGCACGTCGAGGCCGCGGGTCGGGTTCTCCATGAGGATGAGCCGCGTCTTCTCGGGGATGAGGGAGAGCAGCAGGCGCTGCTGGTTGCCGCCGGAGAGGTCCTGCACCGGCTGTTGCGCCTCACCCTTGATGCCGTGTACGGCGATAGCCCGACTGGTCTCCTCGAGCCCCGCCGAGGGGGTGAGCAGGGCCCTGCCGGGGCTGGCGAGGAGATGGTGCTCGCGCAGGCTGAGCTGGGGGAAGAGGCCCTCGGCGAGGCGGTCGGCGGGGAGGTAGACGGTGTCCACTCCCAGGGTCGGCCGCCGAGGTGCGCCCGAGTGCTCGCCCTCCAGCCTGGTTTCCCCCGAGGTGGGTTCGAGCAAGCCGCCGGCGAGCTTGAGAAAGGTGTTCTGGCCGCTGCCGTCGATACCGGCCAGGCCGACGATCTCGCCGCCGCTTATGGTCAGCGACAGCCCGGACAGAGCCGCGCGGCCGCTCCCGGCGCAGGCCCGGTCGAAGACCAGCAGGGCCGGGCCGGTGGCAGCCTTCGGCGCGGCCCCCTCCCGCTCCGGCAGCCTGTCAAACATCGCCTGCAGGAGGTCGTCGCGGTCGAAGGGGCGGCTGCGTCGCGCCACCACCTGGCCATGGCGCAGCACCGTCACCTCGTCGCAGAGGAGGTCGATTTCCTCGAGCTTGTGGGAAACGAGGAGCACCGTGGCCCCTGTCGCCTTAAGGCGCCGCAGGGCAGCGAAGAGCACTTCCTGCTGCTGCGCCGAGATGCCGGTGGTCGGCTCATCGAGGATCAGCACCGAGGCCCCGCCGTCGATGAGGCGCAGCAGCTCGAGCTGCTGCCGCTCGCCGACGGTGAGGTCGCCGACGAGGTCGTCGGCGCGCAGGTGGAAGGAAAAGTCCTGGGCGAGTCGCGCCAGGCGTTGACGAGCTGCCGTCGGGGCGTAGGCGGCCTGCCCGGCGATGAAGTTCTCCAGCACCGACAGCTGCGGGAAGTCGAGGGGCTCCTGGTAGAGCATGCCGATGCCGAGGGCCATGGCGTCGCGTGGCCCCCCGGGGTGAACGCGGTTGCCGCGCAGGCGGATTTCGCCGCCGGTCATGTGCACGAAGCCGGTAAGCACCTTCATCAGTGTCGACTTGCCGGCGCCGTTTTCGCCGATGAGGCCGTGGATGGTGCCTTCCCGGGCGCTGACACACACCCCGCGGAGGGCCTGGAGTCGGCCGAAGCGCTTTTCGATGTTTGTCAGCTCGAGCATGGCGGCAAGAGGAATGGTCGTCCTCCCTCCCCCCTCACTGGGAGGCTCCCTCCATGCCCTTGAGCAGCTGGGTGAGGTCCCACACCTGCTCGTCGGTGGCGACGATACCGGCGGAGAGGAAGGGGGTGCCGTCCTGGAAGTAGAGCGGCCCGGTGAAGAGGTTGAGGCCGCCGGCGAGCGCCTTCTGGAACTCGCCCAGGGCCTTCTCGGTCTCGGCGCTTATGGCCTTGCCGGGCATGAAGCCGACCGAGGTGCTCTGCAGGTCGTTGATCGCCGCCCAGTTGGGGCCGAGCCAGAGGAACTGCTGCTGCCACTTGCCCTGCATGGCCTCGCCGATCATCCTGGTGTAGCCGGGGATCCAGTTGAAGTAGGGTACGCCGAGGCAGGCGTCGGGCGCCGCCGAGCAGGCGTCGCGATAGTCGTAGGGAATGGCCCAGACCGCCTTGCCCTCCTTGCGGCGCTGTCCGGCAACCACCAGGGCCTCGGTGGTATCGATGCCGGAGATGACCACGTCATGGCCGCTGTCAAAGAAGCTGCCGGTGACCAGGGTCGGGTCGGAGGTGACCCCGGGGATATTGAACCAGAAGCCGATCCAGCTGACCTTGAACTTCAGCTCTGCCTCGGGCTTCTTGAGCACCTTGGTCCAGGCGTAGTGGGCGCCGAGGTAGGCCGAGGCGGCGAGGCGGCGCGTCTCGGCATTGACCAGCGGGCCGAGGTAGGCGATCTTGCCGGTCTGTGAGGTCATGGCGGCGACGAAGCCGGCCATCATCTTGCCGTACTCCATGCGGCCCATGAGGTTGCTGAGGTTGGCGCCGGCCTTGCCGGTCAGGGCGTCGTCGCCAGAGACGTGAATGAATTTGACCTCGGGGTGCAGCTGGGCGGCCTCGCGCACCCCGTCTTTCATGTCGTCGGAGTTGGCGATGATCAGCTTGGCGCCCTTGGAGACCAGGTCATCGACGAGCATGGGCACTGTGATACCCTGCCGGTCAGCGGGGTTGACCTTGTCGATGTAGAGCATCTTCGCCCCCGGCAGGGTCTTCTCCATAACCTGTCCGGCCTCGAAGTGGGCCTGGCTCCAGCCATGGTCGTTGGCCGGGCCGACCATGAGCAGTCCGAAGGGGTAATCGGCGGCCGCGGCGGCGCCGGAGCCTGCGCCGAGGAGCAGGCAGGAGAGGGCCAGGGCCCGAACGCGGGTGATGAACTGTTTCATGACCAAGCTCCTTGCAAGGGGTTGTTGTGCAAACGAAAAACACGGCCGGCAGCTGTCGGCGGGAGGGGCCGCGGCTCATCGCCAGCGCCGATCATAACCAAATTCCAGGGGAGAAACACTCAAAAAATTGGCGCCTGGAGAAGGCCGCAGAGGGCGAAAAATGCACCGTCACGGCTCGAAAAAGGAGATGGCAGTGGTTACCGTAGCGCAGAACGGTAACGTAGAAGACGTGGCAAACGCCGGGAGAAGGAGGTCCCCATGGCATCCCCGATACTTGTTGGTGAACGGCTCTGCAAGAGCTATGTGCGCGGCGACAGGAAGATTCAGGTGCTGTACGAGGTCTCCCTTGCGGTGGACCAGGGCGAATTCCTGGTCATCGCCGGCAGCAGCGGCAGCGGCAAAACCACCCTGCTCAGCATTCTCTCCGGCCTCGACCTGCCGAGCAGCGGCCGGGTGATCCTCGGCGGGCGGGACATCACCGGCCTCTCCGAGGACCAGCTGGCACCCTTGCGCAACCGCCAGACCGGCTTCGTCTTCCAGGCCTTCCACCTCATCCCCTCGCTCAATGCCCTGGAGAACGTCATGTTCCCGGCCGAACTCGGCAAGGACCCCGAGGCCCGTGCCAAGGCGATGACGCTGCTAGAGCGCGTCGGCCTGTCGGCGCGCGCCGGCAACTTCCCCGAGCAGCTCTCCGGAGGTGAGCAGCAGCGGGTGGCGATCTGTCGGGCGGTGATCAACCGGCCGGCCTTGCTCTTCGCCGATGAGCCCACCGGCAACCTCGACTCGCGCAACAGCGAAGGCATCGTCGAACTGCTCCTCGACCTGCACCGCAACCAGGGCACCACCTTGGTCATGGCCACCCACAGCCCGGCCCTGGCTGCCCGCGCTGACCGTCTCGTCCGCCTCCATGACGGGGCGGTGGTCACCTCCGCCGACCGCTCGCTATGAAACTCCACCATCTCTTCCGCGACATTATCCATAACCGTGGGCAGGCGGTGATCTTCACCCTCTGCGTCGCCCTCTCCATGGTCAGCCTGGTGGCGGTCAACAGCCTGCGCCGCGATGTGCGCGGCGTCATCGCCGAGGATGCCGCCGCCCTCCAGGGCGGCGATGTCATCGTCAGGAGCGGCGGCGAGTTCACCCCAGCCCTGCGCGATGAGCTGGCCCGCGTCGTCGGCGAGGGGATGGCCACCGCCACCACCGCCTGGGAGTTTCACTCGGTGGCCCGCCGCGAGGGTGGCGAGGCGGTGCTGTTCAGCAATATCAAGGCGGTGAGCGGGGGATACCCGCTCTATGGCACGGTCGAGCTGCGTTCCGGGCGGCCCTTTGCCGAGGTGCTGCGCCCCGGCGCGGTGGTCGTCGGCCAGGCGCTGCTGGATCGGCTTGGCCTTGCCGTCGGCGACCATCTGCTGCTCGGCGAAGGGCGCCTGCAGATCGTCGACGTGGTGGTGCGCGAGTCGCAGCGCCCGGTGGAGTTCTTTACCTTCGGGCCGCGGGTCTTCATGAGCGAGGGCGACCTTGCCATTACCGGCTTGGTCGGCAAGGGCAGCCGCACCAGCTATCGCTGGCTGCTGCGGCTCGCCGACCCCGGCGCGGCCGAGACGGTGGCGGCCCGCCTCCAGGCCAGGGCCGGGGAGGGCGAGCGGGTCGCTACCGCCGCCACCTCCGGCTCGCGCATCAAGCGCTTCTTCGACAACCTGCTCTTCTTCCTGTCGCTGATTGCCGTCTTCACCCTGCTCCTCGCCGGCATCGGCATGCAGAGCTCCCTGGCCGCCCTGCTGCGCCGCCAGGTCAAGACCATCGCCATCCTCCGTGCCCTCGGCGCCGGCAACCGCCACATCCTCGGCCACTACCTCGGCCTGGTACTGCTTCTCGGTTTGTGCGGCGTGATTCTCGGCATCGGTGGCGGTCTGATGCTCAAAGGGGCGGTCTTTCAACTCCTCGCCGGGCTGCTGCCGGAGAAGCTGACCCTGGAGGCATCTCTCGCCGATCTCTTCCAGGGCCTTGGCCTTGGCCTGACGGCGGTGCTCTTCTTCACCTTTCTTCCTTTGGCGGGGATCGCCAGGATCAAGCCGGCGGCGATCTTCCGCAAGGAAACCGCCGGCGGTCTGCGCCGTGCCATGCCCCGCCTGGCGCTGCTCCTCGGCTTGCTGCTGCTCTCGGCGGTGGTGGTGCTGCAGCTTGACGACCTGATAACCGGGCTGTGGTTCATGGCGGCGGTGCTCCTCCTCGTAGCGGTGATGGGGGGCCTCGCCCATCTCGTTCTGGCGGGGCTGGCGCGCCTCGACATCTCGTCGCTGGCCCTGCGCCAGGCGGTGCGCAGCCTGTCGCGGCCGGGTAACGCCAGTCGCACGGTGGTGGTCACCCTGGCCTCGGCCCTGGCGGTGCTTTTTTCGATCTACCTGGTGGAGAAGAACCTGCGCGCCGCCTATATCGAGTCTTATCCGGCGGATGCGCCCAACCTCTTCTTCCTCGATATCCAGAAGGATCAACGCGCTGACTTCATCGATCTCGTCGGCAGTGATGCCGAGCTCTTTCCGGTGGTGCGCGCCCGGCTGCTGGCCATCAACGATCGTGAGATAGACCGGCGCCGCGAGGTGGAGCGCCGGGGCGACAGCCTCTCGCGGGAGTTCAACCTCACCTATCGCGACAGTCTCCTCGCTGACGAAAAGCTGGTGGCGGGCAAGGGGCTCTTCGGCGGCAACCGCGCCCCCGGCGGTCTGCCGCCGGTGTCCCTGCTCGACTCGGTGGTGGAGATCGGCGACATGGAGATCGGCGACACCCTCCATTTTTCCATCCAGGGGGTGAGCCTCAAGGCAGAGGCGACTTCGATCCGCAGCCGCACCCGCTCTCTGCTCTACCCCTTTTTCTACTTCGTCTTTCCCGAGGAGACCCTGAAGGCGGCGCCACAGACCTTTTTCGCCGCCCTTAAGGTGCCGCAGGGCGAGGCTTCGCTGCTCGAGAACCGCGTCGTCAGCCGCTTTCCCAACGTCAGCCCGATCAACGTCGGCGAGTCGGCCGTCGAGTTGGGGAAGCTGATGGCCAAACTCTCCCTGCTGGTGGCCTTTTTCGCCTCGCTGTCGATTCTCGCTGGTGGGCTGATCCTCGTCGGCTCCATTCTCGCCACCCGCCTGGCGCGACTCGAAGAGGCGGTGCATTATAAGATCCTCGGCGGCGACACCGCCTTCGTGCTCAAGGTCTTCGGCCTCGAGAACCTGGTCCTCGCCCTGCTCAGCGGCGGCGCCGCCCTGCTTGTCGCCGAACTCGGCAGCTGGGCCCTGTGCCACCTGGTGCTCGATATCTCTTTCCGGCCCTACCCGCTGGCCTCGCTGGTCGCGGTCGGGGCGATAACCACGGTCGTCGTGGCCCTTGGCTTGCTCGCCTCAGTGTCGGTGATCGTCAAGAAGCCCGGGGCCTATCTCCGAGAACACTCATCCTGAGGGGGTAAATGAACCTTTTAACCTGTCTTGTGCTGGCGGCGGCGCTGCTTTTCTCGGGCTGCCGCGGCGAAGAGCCCGCCCCGCAGCGGGCGGAGGTGGAGGAAGGGGCCGGCGGCATGGTCATCGTCGCCATGGGCGACAGCCTGACCGCCGGCCATGGCGTCTCGTTCGAGCAGAGCTATCCCTCGCAGCTGGAAAAAAAGCTGCAGGCCGCCGGCTATGCCATTCGCGTCATCAATGCCGGGGTCAGCGCCGAGACGAGCAGCGGCGCTCTTGCCCGCCTCGACTGGGTGCTGACCATGAACCCCGACATCGTCATCCTCGAGACCGGGGCCAACGACGGACTGCGCGGCATCGACCCGCAGGTGGCCGAGGACAATATCCGCCGCATCCTCGGCACGCTGCATGAGCGGGGGATCACCGTGGTGCTGGCTGGAATGAGGATGGTGCGCAATCTCGGCCCGGAATACGTCGCCCGCTTCGACGGCATCTACCCGCGGCTGGCCAAAGAGAGCGGCGTGGTGTTCATGCCCTTTTTCCTCGAGGGGGTGGCCATGGCAGGCAGGTTCAACCTCGAGGATGGCATTCACCCCAATGCCGCCGGCTATGAGAAGATTGTCGACAATCTTCTCCCCTACGTGGTGCAGGCCATCGAGAAGCATCAGGCCCAGGCGGGAGGCGGCTGAGAGCTGCACGGGGGCAGAGGCTGGCGCCGCCGGTGAGCGGCGCCAGGGGAGAGGGCAGGCTTGCTACTTGGCCTTGCGCAGGTTGACGCGGGTGTCGGTGTGGCTGTTGCCCCAGGCATCGACGGTGGTGTCGCGGGTGACGGTAGTGCTGTGCGGGCGGCCGTCGACGCCGATCCAGGTGGTTTTTTCCCGGATCGTCTCCTGCCCAGGGCCCTCGCTCCAGGTTTTGACGGTGGTGCGTGGCCGGGTGATAGCCTGGTTGCGGCCGGGCGAGTAATAGCTGCGATGACGGTCTTCGATGACGCGTTCGCTGTGGTAGCTGCCGTCCGGGGCATATTCGCCCGAGCTGTAACGGTCGCGGCGCACCACCGGGTTGTGGCGCGGGCCATAGTAGGGTGTGTAGTAATAGGGGTAGTAGCCGCGATAGCGCTCGTGTCGGTATTCCCTTTCCTCGGCCTGGGCGGGGTCCGGCATGGTCAGGGGGGCGAGGGTGGTCAGCAGTGCCGCCACGGCCACCGCTATCAGGGTGCGGGTTTTCATCGTCGTCTCCTTTTTCCGCATGCCGCGGACATCTCGTCTGCTCTTCACTGTCTGGGGAGAGGCTGCGTGCCCCTTCCCTGCCTTCACTCATGTCGACATTGTAAGGCGGATGCTTCATGCTGGCGAGAGGACATCTGGCCAGGTGGGGTGGCAAGGTGCTGATTTTCGGCCGATGTCGGGTCGATGTCGGGTTGCTGGCGCTGCCCGAGACCTCCTACAGCACGCCGAGGACCAGGAGCGAAGCGGTGAACAGGCCGATCGCCACCCGGTAATAGCCGAAGATGGCTAGGCCATGGCGGTTGAGGTAGGACACCATCCACTTGATCGACAGCACCGCCGAGACGAAGGCGAAGAGGATGCCGACCCCGAGGGCCTCGGGGGAGAAGGTGCGCAGCATGGTCTCGCCATGCTTGAGAGCGTCGTAGCAGGTGGCGGCCCCCAGGGTGACCACGCCGAGGAGAAAGCTGAACTCCACCGCCGCCGGCAGGCTGAGGCCGACGAGGACACCGCCGACGATGGTTACCAGGCTGCGGCTCACCCCCGGCCACATGGCGATGCACTGGGCGAAGCCGATGAAGAGGGCCATCTTCCAGGTGAGCTGCTCGAGGCTCACCCCGCCTGTTGCCCGGCGTCCCTTGCCTGAAAAGCTTACCGCGAGGATCGCCACTCCCCCGGCCAGCCACGCGGCCACCACTGGCCATGGACCGAAAAGGTAGCTCTTGATGGTCGAATTGAGCAAGAGGCCGATGACCGCCGCCGGCAGAAAACCGGCCGCCACCCCGATGAACAGGCGCAGCCCCAGGGGGTTGCGGCCGAGCAGGCCAGAAAGCATCTGTTGCACGCGCTGGAAGTAGAGGCCGAGCACGGCGATGATCGCCCCGCCCTGGATGCAGATGGCGTAGGCGTCGGCGGCCTCCTTGTCCTGGGAGGAGGCGGTGCCGATGCCCATGGCGCGCTGGGCGAGGAGGAGGTGGCCGGTGGAGCTCACCGGCAGGTATTCGGTGACGCCCTCGACGACGCCGAGGATCGCCGCCTCGGTGAGGCTCATGTGCTCTTCGGCGGAGGTGGCGTTGGCCGTCTCCCCCGATGCGGCATGGGGGAAGAGGGTGATGAGGAGCAGCAGGGCCAGGGGCGGAGGAAGAATGCGGGTAATCATCGGTTGTCGAGGGAGTGAGGGGAAAGGGCTGTCGGCTGAGCAAACGGAACCTTCTTATACCCTCTGCAGCCTCACCATGGCCAGTGAATAATGGCCGCGCCAACCTCCGCCCACTGCCAGGGATGGGCGGATGACTGGGTGCAGGCAAGGCTCCCCGGCATCCGGCCCTGCTGGCCGGGATGGCTCGGGGCTGACAGTGCCTCTTTGTCTAGCTGATCTTCACCAGGCCGATGGGATTGGGGGAAAGACGGCGATAGCCCTTGCCCTGGGCGATGATGTCGAGGGGCAGGCTGATCATGTCGGCGAGGTCGAGGCCGATCTTGGCGACGGCGCCCTCCTCCGCCACCTTGACATAGCTGTGGCAGTTTTCGCAGGTCGAGACACGGTACCCCGGCTCCTCGTCGCAGAAGATGGTGCCGAGTTTGTCGCTGTCGGTGTTGCCGCAGCTGGGGCAGCCGAGATAGCGGAAAGGGCCGGAGGTGGCGCACCAGGAGCAGTGCAGCAGCCGCCTTGGTCCTTCGACGATGGTCGACAGGGCGGCCCGGGCCGAGCACAGGGGGCAGCGACCGTCGCGCCACTCCTGGCCGTCGCCGGGGGCGCTGTGGCGCAACTCGAGGAGATGGCTGCGGCCGAGGAAAAAGAGCACCTTGTCAAACGCTTCCTCTTCGCCGCGGTCCTGCGGCGCCTCGCAGTGCAAGGGAAGCTGCAGGAAATCGATCTCGCCGTCCAGCAGCGCTTTGGCGAGGGGGGCCAGTGCTGCCTCGGCCAGTCCGAAGGTGGTGGCGAAGAGCTCGATCACCGGGCCGGCCAACTGCGGCGGGTAGGCTTTTCCGGCGACGGCGCTGGCCGCCGCGCCATGGCGCAGCAGCGGGATGAGCTGACGGTGGAAGTCCTGCCACTTGGCGTAGAGGGCGAGGGGGGCGGCGAGGTGCGGGCGTTGCCTCGTCACTTCTGTGGTGTCGGTGGTCATAAAGCTCCTCAGGGAATTTTCGGGAAAACGAAGGGCGGCTGCGGGCTGCGCAGCCCCTCTTCGAGAAAGGCGAGCAGGGCGGCCTTCTCCGCGGCATCGAGGCCGAGAGGCTGCAGGACCGTGTTGCCGGGGCCACCGCCACGGTCGAAGAAGTCGACGACCTCGGCCAGGGTCTCGTAGCGGCCGTTATGCATATAAGGAGCGGTGGCGGAAAGCTCGCGCAGCGTTGGGGTACGGAAGAGGCCGCGGTCGTCCCGCTTGCCGGTGGCCAGTTCACGTCCGGGATCGGCGTCGAGTTTCGCGAAATCGGTCAGACCGGCGGTCTTGGCGACAAAGCGCCGCGTCGCGGCGAGACGCGGATCATCCTTGCCCTCGGGATGCTCCTCGACCCCCAGGGCGTGGAAGTTGTGGTCGGTATAGGCCGGGCCGGGGTGGCAGGAGAGGCAGCCGCCCTTGCCGGTGAAGACCTCGTAACCCTGGCGCGCAGCAGCGGAGAGGGCGCTGCCGTCACCGCGCACAAGGCGGTCCGCCGGGGCCTCTCCGGAGACGATGGTGCGCTCGAAAGCGGCAATGGCCTTGGCGATTCGTTCGAGGCTGGTGTTGTCGTCGCCGAAGACGACGGTGAAGGCCTGGCGGTATTCCGGCACGGCGCGCAACTCTTCCTCGAGAAATTGCAGGTTCTGGTTCATCTCGAAGGGCGAGGCGATAGGGCCCGCGACCTGCTCCTCGAGGGTCGCTGCGCGGCCATCGTGGAAGAGGCGCCGCTGCAGGCCGACGTTGAACAGCGTCGGCGAGTTGCGCCAGTTTTTGGTGGTCGGGTAGCTGAGCGAGGTCGGCAGGCCGTCGCTGAAGCCCTGGCCGGGGTCGTGGCAGGTTGAGCAACTCATCGTGCCGTCGCCGGAGAGGCGCCGGTCAAAGAAGAGCTTCTTGCCGAGCTCGATCTTTTCGGCCGTCTGCGGGTTGTCGGCGGGAATGGGGATGGCGAGCGGCGTAACCGGGGTCTCGGCGAAGACTGCGGCCGCTGCGAGCAGCAGGGTGGCGAGGCAGATCGGCAGTGTCGGCTTCATAAGCTCAATTCCCTTTCTGCTGCAGCTCTTCGTCAACGATCTTGCGCAACGCCGCCAGCGGCCGTTCGCCGATGATCTGCCGGCCGTTGATGTAAAAGGTCGGGGTATTGTAGAGATCGAGCGATTCGGCCAGGGCCAGGTCGGCAGCGATGAGGGCCTTGACTCGCTCGCTGTCGAGGCTGGCGGTGAAGCGAGGGATGTCGAGGCCGAGTTCGCCGGCGTAGCCCAGGAGGCTGGCGCGGTCCAATTTGGGTGAGCGGGCGATGAGCAGGTCGTGCATCTCCCAGTATTTGCCCTGTTCCGCGGCGGCCAGGGAGGCGGCTGCGGAGATATGGGCAAAATCTCTATATTTATAGGGATAGTTCTTGATCACCAGCCTGATCTTGCCGGGGTAGGCGGCGAGCAGTTCCTTGACGACCGGACCGGCCGCAACGCAGTGCGGTCACTGGAAGTCGAGGAACTCGACGACGGTCACCGGGGCGTCGACGGGGCCCTGGGAGGGGGAGTCGCCGAGGGGGATGTCGAAACGCCGCTCTGCGGCGAAGGCCAACGAGGAACAGAAGACGAGGAGCACGAAGAGGATATTTTTCATGGGACAAAAAGGGGGATACCGAAGTATCCCCCCCTCCTTGGCTGTGGAATTTTCCAGAACGGCCAGCTGTCTACATCCTGCCCGCCGCCTTCATCCACTTGGGATACCTGCGTTTCGCCTCTTCCAGCGGCAGGGTGCCGCTGACCATGAGCTTGAAGGTGCCCGGGTTGGCCAGGGTGCCGAGGTAGATATGCACCGGCACGGCGATGGCGAAGATGACGAAGGCGAGGTTGTGGATGAGATGGGAATACATCAACACCGTGGCATCATCCTTCATCAGCCACATGCCGAGGCCGGAGGCGGTGATGGCTATTCCGGCGGCGACGATGGCCAGGTAATAGAGCTTCTGGCCGGGATTGTACTTGCCCATCGGCGGCACCTTGACCTTGTGGGAGAGGTAGCCGCCGGCCACCTTGAACCACTGCAGGTCGTCGGCATCGTATTCGAAGGCGTCTTTGAGGTAGTGGCGCATCGAATAGAGCAGCGACAGGGCGAAGATGACGCCCAGCCAGTTGTGCACGTCCTTCATGACGTTGTAGCCGCCGAAGACGCCGGCAACGCCGTCGAGATGAAAGAGGAAGGCGAAACCGCTGAGGGCGAGGAGGATGCAGCTTCCTGCCAGCACCCAGTGGTTGACGATCTCGTCGACACTCGATTTTCTTACCATTTCAGCCATGTCATACCTCCTCTTTCTCTTCCTTGTGGGGGCCTATGGCCAGATAATGGATTGCCGCCGCGGCCACCACGCCGCCCAGGCCGATCCACGACAGCGGCTTGAGGTAGCTGTGCCAGAAGGCGACGCTGCTCGGCAGGGCGGGGTTTTCCTTGAGGCCGTAGAGCTTCGGCTCTTCCTTGAAGGCGTACACCGAGCCGAGGCCCTTGAGATCGTTCTCGCCGTAGATGGTGGTATAGCCGGTTTTCTTCGCTTCGGCTATCAGTTCCGCGCGATCACCGTACTTCAGCGCTCCGGTGGGGCAGGTCTTGACGCAGGACGGCGTCATGTTCGCGGCGATGCGGTCGAAGCACAGGTGGCACTTCGAGACCTTGCCTTCCTTGTCGTAGCGGGGCACGTCGAAGGGACAGCCGGTGGAGCAGAGCTTGCAGCCGATGCACTTGTCGCGGTCGTAGGCCACCGCCCCTTCCGCCGTCTTGTAGAGGGCGCCCGAGGGACAGATCTTGACGCAGCCGGCGTCCTCGCAGTGCATACAGCGCCGGCTGACGAAGAGCCAGCGCACCGGGGTCTCCTTGGAAGGGACCTCGGCGAAGCGGATGATGTTGAAGGTGTTACTCTCCAGGTCGGGCGGGTTCTGATAGGTGCCGTTGTTCTTGGTCTTGCTTGCCGGCAGCTGGTTCCAGCTCTTGCAGGCGACCTGGCAGGCGCGGCAGCCGATGCAGATCTCGGGGGTCACCAGGATCGCTTTGCGTGAATTGCTTTCATTAGCCATGTGTCACCCCCTATGCCTTGCGAACGTTGACCATGAAGGCCTTCGATTCGGGTATCATTGTGTTGGCGTCGCCCACGTTCGGGGTCAACAGATTGGCGCTGTCGTAGCCGCTGCCATCCTCGGGGAACTGCCAGCCGAAGTGCCAGGGCAGGCCGACCTGATGGACGGTGGAATCCGCCACCTTGAAGGGCTTGAAGCGCTCCGAGACCAGGGCCACCGCCTTGACTTCGCCACGCGCCGAGGAGACGACCACCGTATCGCCGTTATTGAGCTTGAGCTCCTTGGCCAGCTCGACGCTGATCTCGACGAAGTTCTGCGGTTGCAGTTCGAGCAGCCACGAACAGTGCCGGGTCATGCAACCGGTCTGCCAGTGCTCGGAGACACGGTATGTCGAGGCGACGAAGGGATAGCGCAGATCGCAGGAGGCGTAGGCGTCCATCTTGTCGCCGAAGATCTTGATGGTCGGGTTGATGCGCTGCTTGGACATCGAGTTTTCCTGCACCGGACACTCGAGGGCCTCGTAGTGCTCGGGGAAGGGGCCTTCCGCCAGTCCGGGTCCGAAGACGGAGATGATGCCGTCCGCCTTCATGATGAAGGGCAATTTGCCGCCGGGCAGGCCCGGAGGAGCGCCACCGCCGTCGACGATATCGCCTTCCCAGGATTTCTTCTCGCCGTTCCACTTGAGCAGCGGGCGCTTGGCATCCCAGGGCTGGCCCTGCGGGTCGACGGAGGCGCGGTTGTAGATGACACGCCGGTTGACCGGCCAGGTCCAGGCCCAGTTGGGGAAGAGGCCGAGCCCGGTGGGGTCTTCCTTGCCACGCCGGGCCATCATGTTGACCGGCTTGCCGTCTTTGAGAATATAAGAGTTGCAGTAGATCCAGTTGCCGCAGGAGGTAGTGCCGTCGGCCTGCAGCGAGGGGAAACTGGTTACCAGGTCGCCTTTCTTGCCGATAAGCTTCGGCGGGTCGACCTTCTTGTCATAGACGTCTTCCAGCCAGTAGCCGTTGATTTCCTTGGCGATGGCATGGACATCGACATGCTTGACCTTGCCGGCGGCGTCCTTCTGGCCATAATCCCAGCTGAGGTTGAGGATCGGTTCGGGAGTGGCGCCGCCCTCCTTGCGATACAGCTCGCGTACGCGGAAATAGAGTTCGTTGGCGATTTCCGCGTCAGGCCACGACTCGCCGAGGGGCTCCACCGCCTTGTAGCGCCACTGTCCCATGCGGCCCGAGTTGGAGATGCTGCCCTCTTTTTCCATGGACGAGCAGCAGGGCAGGAAGAACACCTCGGTCTGGATATCCTTGGGGTTCATGCCCGGGCTGCGCCAGAAGGAGCCGGTCTCGTTGTCGAAGAGGTTGACGTTGACCAGCCACTTGAGTTTGGTCATCGCCTCGCGGGTCTTGTTGGAGTTAGCGCCGGAACAGGCCGGATTCTGACCCCAGGCGAAGAAGCCCTCGAAGTCGCCCTTGAGCATCTTGTCGAAGATCATCAGCCACGAGGCGTTCTGGCCGATATCGGTCTTCGGCAGCCAGTTGTAGCCGAAGTCGTTATCCTTGGTGGCTGCCTCGCCAAAGACCGCCTTGAGGTAGCTGACGATGTACTTGTTGCGGTTGCTCCACCAGTTGACGCTCTGCGGCTCCTTGGTGGTCGGGGTATTCTTGGCGATATAGGTCGCCAGGTCGGGCCAGGCGGCGTTGGGGGTCGGGTTGTAGCCGGGGAGGATATGGAAGAGGATGCCATAGTCGGTGGAGCCCTGGACATTGGCCTCGCCGCGCATGGCGTTGACGCCGCCGCCGGCCATGCCGACGTTACCGAGCAGGGCCTGGATGATGGCCATGGCCCGGATGTTCTGCGTGCCGACGGTGTGCTGGGTCCAACCCATGGCGTAGCACTCGGTGCCGACGCGGTCCGGCTTGCCGGTGGAGGCGTAGATCTCGTAGACCGCCAGCAGCTTCTCTTTCGGGGTGCCGGTGATCGAGACCACCTTGTCGACGGTATAGCGGTCGTAGTGTTTCTTGAGCAGTTGGAAGACGCAGTTGGGGTCTTGCAGGGTCGGGTCCTTGCGGGCGATGCCGTTCTCGTCCAGTTGGAACGACCAGGTGCTCTTGTCGTATTTGCGTTTCTCGGCATCATAGCCGGAGAACAGCCCGTCGAGTTCCGCCGGGCCCTTGTAGCCGGGGTTGACGAGGAAGGAGGCGTTGGTGTAGTTGACCACGTACTCCTTGAAGTACAGATCCTTGTCGAGGATATACCTGATCATGCCGCCGAGGAAGGCGATATCGGTTCCCGAACGGAGAGGGGCGTAGAGATCCGCCTTGGCGGCGGTCTGGGTGAAACGGGGGTCGACGCAGATCAGCTTGGCGCCTTTCTCGCGCGCCCTCATGATCCATTTCATCGACACCGGGTGATTGGAGGCTGGATTGGAACCCATGACGAGAATGACGTCGGAGTTCTTCAGGTCGATCCAGTGGTTGGTCATTGCACCGCGTCCGAACGACTCTGCCAGAGCCGCAACAGTTGCGCTGTGTCAGATGCGTGCCTGGTTCTCGACGTGCACCAGGCCCCAGGACCGTATCAGTTTTTGCAGGATATAGCATTCCTCGTTGTCGAGGGCGGCGCTGCCGACATGGGCGATGGCGTCGGTGCGGTTGACCACCACCTCCTTGACCACTTCCAGCATCGAGCCATCGGCCTGTTTCTCCATCGACTTGACCTTGCTGGTGGTCTTGAAGCTCTTGTCGCGGGCGTCTTTGACGAGTCGGGCGATGCGATCAAGCGCCCAGTTCCACTCGACTTCCTTCCAGGCGGTGCCGCCCGGTTCACGGTACATCGGCTTTTTCACCCGGGTGTCGTTATTGACCAGCTGGCTGACCGAGGAGCCTTTGGCGCACAGGGTGCCTTCGCTGATCGGATGGTCCGGGTCACCCTCGGTGTTGACGATCTTGCCGTTCTCGGCATAAACGATGATGCCGCAGCCCACCGAGCAGTACGGGCAGACGGTGGTGCTCTGTTTGGCGTTCTTGATCCGCAGTTCCTTGGCATAGGCCCTGGCCGGGTCGAGATCGACGCCAAGCGAGGCCACCAGAGCGGCGCTGCCTGACAGCTTGAGAAAATCCCTTCTCGATACTCCCATTGAAGACTCCTTTCTTGTTTTCAACAAGCAGGTAAGAAGTGTGAAGCCCGACGAAAGCCGCCGGACACTATCCCGCATGCAGCCGTTTCCCCGCCTCTTTTATGCTGTAGGCGGCGGTCCCGATGAAGGTGCGCTGCCTCGCCGCGTTGAAGGCGGGCGCCTCCCGTGCGAGGGGCGTTATGGCGTTGCCGGGGGCCGGCAGGCCCGCGGGGGCGCCGAAACCGAGCAATACCAGCCACTATAGAGGAACGGGGGGGATAAAACTATCAGGTGGGAACTGTTTTTGGGGTAGGAGCGAAGGGAGTTTTGCGAGCTGTTTTGGTCTGAAAATTGGCGCTGCCCGTTGCTGAAAACGGGGTAGGTGTCGGTCCTTTTTATCTGTAGGGGTGGAACTGAAAAACGTGTAGGGAATGAACTTACATAACTGTTCGTAAAGGTTCAAGATATTCTTTTGGGTCGACCTTAGCCCGCCCTTTCTGGGTTTTCATCCAAAAACCCACAAATGACCAATACTGACAAAAGGTGACAGCTATGTGGCGCTCTCTACGCGCGCGCGAGGCGGTTGGCCAGCCGGGACCGGGTCCTCCTGGACGCACAGGGAGCCGGATTGGCCAAGTCCGCCAGGTCCGGGACATCCTCAGTGCGCTGACGTGGCGGATGGCGAGTCATGGCGGGGGTATCAAGACGAGATGGCGGGGTGAAACGATCACCTGTCAGAAGAGCCGTGGCTGGCGGGGCGGAGCAGGGGGCAGGCTGCGCTCGCGAATGATGTCCTGTGGGCCGACCTTGCCGAGCAAGAGGGGCGAGGCGGGGTCGTGGCCGGCGAAATTGCGGGCCGCCCGCCCACTGTCACGGGTGGCGTAGCAGTAGCGGCAGCCGTGGGGGCAGCTGTCGTAGGCGCCGATGTCGATGGAGGTTGTGCAGCGGCAGTTGCGACGCTGGCTGCGATCACGTCGCGGGGCGAGGTGGCGGCCGCTGATCCTGGTGATGAGTTTCTCGTTGATGCACGACCCGGCTGGTACCACGGCGGCGGTCTCGTCGCCCATGGCGCAGCCCTGCAAGGTGATGCCCCGCCTGTCGGCGATGTCGGCGAGGCGGAGGAGCAAGGCGGCGCGCTCGTCTGCGGCATGCTCTTCGGGGCTCAGGCTCGCCATGGCGATTTGGCACTTGCGGTACATCTCGACGAAGCTGACGATGACCCGTTCGGTGGCGCCGGTGAGGGCCGTGGCGAGCTCGGCGAAGCGATGCAGGTGGAACTCGATGGTATAGCGGCGGCTGAAGAAGATCGGGTCGTAGCGCCACAGCACGCGCGCGCAGCCGAGACGGTCGGCGAGGGAGCGGAAGGTTTCTATGCGTTGGGCAAGAGGCGGCAGGGTGGTTTCCACCTCGGGCCCATAGGCGTTGAGGGTGAAGAGGAAGTAGAAGTTCTTATAGCCGAGCATCTCCATCTCATCAAGGCGGGGCAGCAGAGGAGCTGGGTTCTTGCTCCATAGCACCAGGCAGGAGACCGTCTCGGGGGCGAGAGGGAGGCGGCTGATGTCATGGGCGTTCATCGGGTTGCGCACCAGCACCTCGCCTGCGGCGAGGCGGCGCAGCAGCCACTCGCCGTAGAAGGCGGGAATGTCGGTTCTGCGGCTGGCGCTGACGATCATGGCGGCTGGGGTGGCAAGAGGAAGGGCCGGGGCTGCTGGAAATATGCTCCGTCTCCGCTCTCAAGCTGAAGCAGGCCCTGGCGGGGCGCCGGGCGATACGGCTTCTCGGGAGCAGAGGGCGGAGAAGCCGGAGTCCTCGATATCATGGCCCCTACGCTAAGCAGGGGACGCCGGATGGCAAGAGCGGCTCCTCCCGGTCGTGCCGTTTTCTCTTTCTTGGCGCAGGCAAACCGGGTATCCTGTTCTGCTCCTCAACCCCCGATGTATCACTGTCAGTGTTTTTTTCACGGAGTTTTCATGAAGCTGTTGTTCGAGTTCCTGCCGATCATCTTCTTTTTCCTGACCTACAAGTTCTACGATATCTATGCCGCCACCCTGGTGGCCATCGTCTCCACCTTCGCCCAGGTGGGGGTGATCTGGTGGCGGACGAAGACGCTTGCCAAGATGCAGCTGGCAACCCTGGCGATCATCGTCGTTTTCGGCGGGCTGACCCTGATCCTCCATGACGAGACCTTCATCAAGTGGAAGCCGACGGTGGTCAATTGGCTGTTCTGCACCGTTTTCCTCTTCACCCAGTTCTTCGGCGCCCGCACGGCCATAGAGCACATGCTCGGCTCGGCGGTGACCCTGCCGGTGAAGATCTGGCGGCGGCTCAACCTCGGCTGGGCGCTGTTCTTCTTCGCGCTCGGCTGCGCCAACCTCTACGTCATGACCTACTTCGACAGCGACACCTGGGTCAACTTCAAGCTCTTCGGCATGCTCGGCCTGACGGTCCTCTTTATCGTTTTGCAGACCCTCTACCTCGCCCGCCATCTCGACAACAAGCCGGGCCAACCGCAATAGCCCGGGAAGACGGGCGCAACCCCGGAGGAAACCGTCGATGCGCAACCCGGCGTTTCAGCTCAATCAGGACTTTCTGCAGCAACTCCATGAACGCATTGCCGGCGGCAAGGAGCTGATCGTCCCCAACTCCGCCTTGAGCGAGCTCTTTCTGCGAGGTGCTGTCCCCTCGCGGGAACACCTCACCCTGCTCGTCGAAGTCGCCCACTGGGCCAGCCTGTCCACCGAGGAAGGCCATGCGCCGGTGGCCTCGATCATCCTGCGCCAGCCGGATAACTCGGCCGATACCTTCCATTTCGACAGCCCCCTTGATTTCACCGCCCACACCTTGAGCAAGCTCGCGCCGGCACTGGAGTTTCCCCAGGCCGACATCGGCGTCTGGCCGGACGAGAGCGGGCAGCTGAAGATCTGGGGCTTCAGCGCCTTCGCCTACGAGACGACCATCAAGTCCGATCTGTGGGTGCAGATCCTCGGCCCGGGCCGGGTGCTCATCATGTACAGCGGCCGCACCATCGCCGCCCTCACCGCCAACCGTGCGGTGTTCGTCGACTCGCGCAGCTTCCTGCATACCATCATGCCGAAGATTGCCGCCCAGGCGCAGAAAACCGAGATCAGCCTGCTCAACCTCTTCCGCTACAACGCCATCCTCAAGATCGCCCAGCGCATGCGGCTACACGGGCGAGGCGGCACCTTGCTGGTGGTGCCCGAGGACATGGACTGGAAGAAGTCGATCACCACCCCGATCAAGTACACCGGCGGCGCCAGCTTCCTCGACGCCGAGGCGATGATGCTGCCGCCGTCGCGCACCGAGCTGGCCGACTCGGAGAACCTGCTCCGCCTCGTCAAGGAGCTCAACCTGGCGCCAAAAAAGGACTGGCTGCGCAACTGGCAGCAGGTGCAGCAGCAGTGCGCGCGCATCGCCAGGCTGACCGCGGTGGATGGCGCCCTGGTGATGACCTTCGATCGCTACGTCTACTGCTTCGGGGCGAAGATCGAGGCCATCGACACCCGCTCCATCGCTACCACCCTGCGGGTCATCGAGCCCTTCGAGGATCAGGAACCGCGCGAGCGACCCTTCACCAGTCTCGGCGGGACCCGCCATATCTCAGCCGCCCAGTTCGTCTACGATCAGCCGGGGGCTATCTCGGTGGTCGCCTCCCAGGACGGCAACGTCACCTTCTTTACCCGTGACACAGACAGCGGCGCTATTCTTGCCGTGCAGCAGGCGGAAATGGCCCTGTTGCATGAGGGGCTCGGCGGTTCACTGTGGAACCTGACCCTCTTTTCCGAGATGGGCTGGCTGGAAAAAGGCGTCAGCAAGAACGAGAAGGGCTACCTGGCCGGGGTGGTACGCTGGATGCGCGGCGCCTTTGCCGGCCGTGGATAGACAGCGGGCTCGACAGGCCGCCGCACCGCCAGAGACTTCGGGGAGGCGCGGCAGCATTGGCGATGTGTTAGAAGTTGAACACCTTGGCCTCGGCGGCCATGTCGATGAGATGCGGCCCGCCGTCGAGCAGCATGTTGCTGTTGAAGCTGGCCTCGTCGAGGCCGCGGTTTTTGGCGCAGGGGGTGCACACCCCGACCTCCACCTGATGCTCCACGAGATAGGGCAGGTAGTCGTTGACGCAATCGCCGGTGTCGGTCTTCACCGAGCCGTCGCGACCCTTGACCGCCCAGTCGACGCCGCCGTCGATGAGGAAGATGTTGACCTTATGGCCCTTGGCATGGGCGATCTTGGCGAACTGGAAGCAACGGGTCGCTTTTTCGTGGTGGTTGGAGCTCAGTACGAAGAGAAAGTTGGCCATGATGTCCTCGCTCGAAAAAAATGAGATAAGAGGGGCTGATGCCGCCTGCCCCGGCATGTTGGGAAAGACCCGGGCAGTATAGCGCATCGTCCGGCGATTTCAACGATGCCGTTGCCTTCCCGCCGGGAAATATTTTCTTTCCGGGCCGCTTTTCGTGCAATTCTTTCCCGCACCAACATATTGTTATCACGCTGTCGTAGCAAGGCCCTTTGCCAAAAAATACCTCACGACGGAAAGAGCGAGCAAATCAGCCTCCTGCGGCTGGGCTTGCGCCGCTTTTCGGCAAGCGGTCATGGTATTGATGCTTGATCATTTCCACGCTTTGCGCTAGAGGGGGCGGCAGGACGGCGGAGCCGGCCGCCCTGTCATGGGGGGGAGCGGGCGCCAATCAAGAACGATGAAGGATGACGGGAACATGGACGACAGGCAGGTGTTCGAACGGTTGCTGGAGATGCTCTCGAGCCACTACCAGGGACGGGGGCAGGGGCGCTTTCTTGACTACCGGCGGCCGCAGGAACTGCGGTCTCTGTTACAGCTCGACCGGGACGGCCGCGGCAGCTGGGAGGAGCTCTTCGCCTGGGTGCGGCGCTATCTCGAGTATTCGGTCAAGACCGACCACCCGGCCTTCGTCAATCGCATGTGGGTCGGCGCCAACCTGCCCTCCATCGTCGGCGAGATGGTCGCCGCCCTGACCAACGCCTCCGCCTGCACCTTCGAGTCGGCGCCGGTTTCGACGCTGATGGAGCGCTATATGATCGACGAGATGCTGGACATCGTCGGCTTTGGCGGCGGCGAGGGGCAGATGACCACCGGTTCGAGCAACGCCAACATGATCGCCATGATGGTGGCGCGCAACCAGGTCGACGGGGCGGTCAAAGAAGGTGGGCTCTTCGCCCTGCCACCCTTGTGCGCCTTCGTCTCCGCCGAGTCCCACTACTCCATGGATCGCGCCGCCAATATCCTCGGCCTGGGCAGCAGGCAGCTGTGCAAGGTGCCCGTCGATGAAAACGGCGCCATGGATGCCGCTGCCCTGGCGCGGCTGCTCGAAGAGACGGTGGCGCGGGGGGCGCGACCCTTCTTCGTCGCCGCCACCGCCGGGACGACGGTGCGCGGCGCCTACGACCAGCTGGCTCCGCTGCTTGCCCTGCGGCAGTGCTATGGCTTCTGGCTTCACGTCGACGGGGCCTGGGGCGGCGCGGTGGTGCTCTGCGACGAGCTGCGCCGCCGCTATCTCCCCGACCTCGAGCAAGCCGATTCCTTCTCCTGGGACTTCCACAAGATGCTCGGCACCGCCCTGATGTGCAACGTGCTCCTCGTCAAGCGTGGGGCAGGCGTGCTGGCCGGGGCTCTGGGGGCCGGCGATGGCAGCTACCTCTTCCGCGACGAGGACCTCGAGGGGCGGGAGGATCTTGGCCCGGCCTCCTTGCAGTGCGGGCGCCGCGTTGACAGCCTCAAGTGGTTTCTCGACTGGAAGTTCTTCGGGCGCGAAGGCTTGGCAAGGCGGGTGGAACGGTCGCTGGCGCTCTCCCTCTACGCCGAGGAGGTGGTGCGCGCCAATCCCTGTCTGGAGCTGACCGCGCCGCGCGTTTCCTTCAACCTCTGTTTCCGCTTTGTCGCCGACGGTGCCGACCTCAACCGGGTCAACCTGCTCCTGCGCACCGAGCTCTATCGCGAGGGCACCACCCTGGTGGGGCTGGCCTACCTGTACGGGCAGGTCACCATGCGCCTGCTGATCCTCAACCAGCAGCTCAACGAGAGTGACATCGACGCCTTTTTTGCGGCAATCGTCGCCAAGGGACGGGAGATTATCTCCCGCCCCTTCTCCGAGGTGGCGACTTAAGCGCGGGCGGTGGCGACGTAGGCGGCGAGGAGGCGCAGCACCTCGTCCATCTCGTCGTCGCGGCCGACTGTGATGCGCAGCCAGTCCTTGATCCGTTCACCGCCGAAGCGGCGCACGAGCACACCGTTGTCGCGCAGATACTGCTGCACCTCTGTGCCGGGAACCCCGGGCAGGGTGCAGAAGATGAAGTTGGCGCGGGAGGGGGTGACGGTGAAGCCGATTTCGGTCAGGCGGCGGCTGGTGCGCTCGCGGGTGGCGATGATCGCCTGCCTCGTCGTCTCGAAGTGCTCGACATCCTCGTAGGCGGCGATGGCTGCCCGCTGCGCCACGACATCGACGGTATAGGAGTTGAACGAGTCGCGGATCGCCTCCAGCCCCCTGATCAGGGCCGGGTCGCCAAAGGCGATGCCCACCCGGAGGCCGGCCAGGGAGCGCGACTTCGACATGGTCTGCACTACCAGCAGGTTGTCATGGCTGCGGACGAGCGGGATGGCGCTCTCGCCGCCGAAGTCGATATAGGCCTCGTCGACCACCACCAGGGTGTCAGGGCGCTGCGTGAGCAGGGCTTGCACCTCATCACGCCCCTTGGCAATGCCGGTGGGGGCGTTGGGGTTGGCGAGGAGCAGCCCTCTGAGGTCTTCAGGGTAGTCGCCGAGGTCGATGGAGAAGTCGGCGGCCAGCGGCGGCGTCAGGCTTGGGATGCCGTAGAGTGCCGCGTACACCGGGTAGAAAGAGTAGGTGATGTCGGGGAAGGCGACGAGATCGCGCGGGTTGAAGAAGGCCGGGAAGAGCATCGCCAGCACCTCGTCCGAGCCATTGCCGACAAAGATCTCTTCCGGCTTGAGGCGATAATAGTCGGCCAGGGTCTGGCGCAGCAGGGTGGCCTGGGGGTCGGGGTAGAGCCGTGCCTCGAGGCCGGTTACCGAGTGCATCGCCGCCACCGCCCGCGGTGAGGCCGGGTAGGGGTTTTCGTTGGTGTTGAGTTTGATGAAGCGCCGGTCCTTGGGCTGTTCGCCGGGGACGTAGGGGCTGATGCTGCTGACGAGATCGCTGTAAAAACGGCTCATGGGCTGTCCTCGTGGGTGCTGGGGTCTGATGACGGTCTGGCGTGGGCCACAACCTAGCGTCATCCTTGCCGTTCGGCAAGCCTTTTGTCCCCTCGCACTCCGCTGTCGAGCAATTTCCACGCAGCTGTCGGCTGCCCCGCGGCGGACGTCTTTCTCCCCCGGCAATGGCCCGCGGCTTTTGCAAATTTCGCCCGGGTCAGCTACAATGGCGCCAGGGCGAGGCCAGGTGGTGGCCCGCAGTCGGCAGCGCCGGCGTCAATCAGCAACCCACGGCAGGCACCATGGCAAGAGACTCGTTTCAGGAACAGCTGCAGAAGCTTGGGCTGGTAAAGGAAAAACAGGTCCGCGAGGTCAAGCGGGAGCAGCACCACAAGAAAAAGCAGCAGGTGGGCAAGAACACCCCTCCGCCGGTGGACGAAAACGCCCTCCTCGCCAAAGAGCAGCAGGAAAAGAAAAAGGCCAGGGACCGCCAGCTCAACCTCGAGCGCGAGGCCAAGCTGAAGAAGCGGGCCGACGAGGCCCGCGTCCGCCAGCTCCTCGACGAGCACGGCGTAGCCAAGGATGACCGCGGCGTGGCCTACCGCTTCACCGTCGACAAGACCATCCGCCGCATCTTCGTTGCCGCGGAGACTGCCGAGGCCCTCAGTCGCGGCCGCCTCGACATCGTCGTTTGCGGCGAGCGCAACGAGATCGTCCCCAGCGAAGTGGCCGACAAGCTGCGCAGCATCGACCCGGGGCTGACCATCATCCATAACGCCGCACCGGCCGCGGACAGCGCCGATGCCGACGACCCCTACGCCGCCTACAAGATCCCCGACGACCTCATGTGGTAGGGCTTATTTGGCGGCGAGCTGCGGCACCAGGCTGAGCTTGAGCATTTCCGGCTGGGCGCGGATATCGGTGATGCGGGTATTGATGGTGATCGTCTTGGCCCCCGACTTGGCGATGATCGGGTCGAGGTTCTGCAGGGTGACGGGAAACTCCTGGCCGTTGAGCAGGGCCACCAGGGCCTGACCGATATCGGCGTTGGCGTTCTTGCCGGCCGTCTGACCGAGGTTGCGCACCACCGGCTTGACGAAGAGGGTCTGCTGGGCGGGGTCGTAGCGCAGGGTGGCGTTGGCCTGGACCTCGATCTCCACCGCCCCGACCTTGAGCTTGATCTCGTGTCCGGCGATATCGGTGACCAGGTTGAGGTTGCTGCCGGCGAGGTGGAGCTGGCAGGCCAGCTGATTGTTGCTCAGCTGGAAGTCCTTGATGCTCTTGATGACGATATCGCCCTGGACCGACTTCGACTTGGCGTCGATGCGCAGCGGCAGGAGCATGGTGAAGGCTTTGGCGATGACCTGCTGGGGCAGGGTGAGGGAGATGACCTCTTCCGCCGCCAGCGGTGAGGCGGTGCCGCCGAGGCTGGTCAGGAAAAGGAGCATGGCGAGGAGCGAAGTTCGTATCATGGTGGTCCCTGGATGTTTTTGGCGGATCGAAAATGGGGTAGTATTACCGATTGCGCCAGCAAAGCGCAAGCCAGAAAAAGCCCTGCCAGGGTGGCCAGGTCGCGCGGGTCCTGGTGCGGGTACATCTCTTCGGCGCGAAAGAGACTGGGGCTGACAAAGCGGCCGCAGAACGAGACGCGCCCCGACTGCGCCGGCAGTTTGCCAACCACGGCGATGTCTTCCCCAGCGTAGGTGCGCAGCTGGCGGCTGGTGGCGAAGTAGTGGGCGCGATCGAAGCAGACGGCCTTGCCGCCGCGCTCGTCGACGAGGCGCAGGGTGTGCAGGGCGTAGGCGTCGGCCTTCTCCAGCGGCCCCATCAGCGCCAGCGGCGCGATGAGGTAGAGGAGAAAGGGCAGGGCCGCCTGGGCGAGCCGCCGTTTGCTGGGCAGGGTGACAGCGACGGCAGATGGCGTAAAGAGCAGGGCGAGAAGCAGAACCAGGCCGAGGCCGCTGCCAAGCAGCACCAGCGGGTGTTCCGGCCAGAGCAGGGCGAACCGCGTCATCTCAGTGGAGAAGGGCAGCAGCAGGTGGACGCCGTTGCCCCACTTGATCTCCACCGCGTCGAGCAGGAGGTGGGCGAGGCAGTTGCCGGCGAGGATGGCGAAGACCACACCCCGGCGCGAGGCGCAGCAGGAAAGCGCCGCCGCCAGCAGCAGGCAGCAGAAGAAACTCGCCTGGGCGGTGCAATAGAGGCGCAGGTCATAAGGATTGAAGAGCGCCAGCGGCACCAGGGCCTTGACCGCCATCCACGGCAGGTCGGGGATGATGCAGCCGATCATCGCCCAGAGAAGCGGCGCGCGGTCGTCGCGGCGGACGAAGAAGGGGAGCTGGACTCCGCAATGACAGAGGGTATTGGGCACGATGAGCGCAAAGGGTGCAGGTGAGAGGGGTAAGGCCGGGGGGCCGGGGCCGGGCAATTCTACCCCATCGCAGGCTGGGCGGCAAGATGCCGCCGCCCTCCCCGGCGAGGGAGGGAAGGTTCCCGCGGGCCTGGCACTGACCGTCGCCGCCGACTGCCTCTTCACCGGGATCGCCCCGCCGCTGCGCCAGGCCCTGCAGCGGCGGCTGACCATCGACAACCCGCAATACCTCGCCGCCAAGCGCTACGGGCGCTGGATCGGCAAGAAGCTCAAACCGACCCTCTGCTATTTCACCGAGGAAGACGACGGGCTGCGCTTCCCGCGCGGCTTCGCCAACCTGGCGGTGTTGCTCTGCCGCGAACTGTGCGCCGTCAACCCGCCCATCGTCGACAGACGCCGCCTGCTCCCCGAGATCGAAGTCGCCTTCCACGGCGAGCTGCGCCCCTACCAGCGGCAGGCGGTGGAGGCGGCCGCCGGCAAGTCCTTCGGGGTCATCGAGGCCGGCACCGGCTCGGGCAAGACGGTGATGGCCCTGGCCTTGATCGCCATGCGGCGGCAGCCGACCCTGGTGGTGGTGCATACCAAGGAGCTGCTGCACCAGTGGCGGCAGCGGGTTGAGGAGTATCTCGGCGTGGTCGCCGGTCAGGTCGGGGACGGTGTCTGCGACCCGCAGCGGATCACCATCGGCATCGTCAACAGCGTGCGCAGCCGCCTGGCGCAGCTGGCACCGCTCTTTGGTCAGCTGATCGTCGACGAATGCCACCGCGTCCCGGCCAGCCTCTTCACCGACGTGGTGTCGCACTTCGACTGCCACTATCTCCTTGGCCTGTCGGCCACCGCTTTTCGCAGCGACGAGGAGACTACCAAGCTCATCTACTACTTCATGGGCGACCGTATCCACCGGGTAGACAGCGCCGACCTCAAGGCCAGCGGCGCCATCCTCGCCCCCCGCGTATTGCGTGCCGCCACCTGCTTCACCTACGGCTACCGCGGCGACTACCAGGCCCTGATCAAGGCGCTGGTCGCCCACGAGGGCCGCAACCTGCAGATCCTTGACGACATCGAGCAGGTGGCCGGCGAGGGCGGCGGCACGGTGCTGGTGGTCTCCGACCGGGTCGAGCACTGCCGCCTTTTCGTCGAACGGCTGCAGAGTCGCGGCATCAGGGCCGAGCTTCTCTCCGGGGCGGTGGAGGCGGAGCGGCGCGAGGCCATCGTCGGCGGGGTACGCCGCGGGGAGATCGCCGTGCTCGTCGCCACCCTGCAGCTTATCGGCGAAGGTTTCGACTGCCCGGGGCTGTCGACGCTCTTCCTGACCACGCCGATCAGCTTTGCCGGCCGCCTTCTCCAGGTCATCGGGCGCATCATGCGGCCGGCGGCGGGCAAGGAGGCGCGGGTCTATGACTATGTCGACGAAAAGGTGCCGGCGCTGAGGCGCTCGGCCCAGGCCAGGGCGAAGGTTTTGGCGCAACTTTAAGGATTTGCCGCAATCCCCCACCTTCTCGTGCCCGACATATACCCTCTTGCCAAATCGGCCGATATCGGCTATTCTACAAAATTTTCCAAACACAATTCGCAGGCGGAAGGCACTGCCCCCACGGCATGTGCTTTTTTTATTTGTTCATTGGGCCGTTGCAAGGGGCGGCCATGCCGGATCGGCGGTGGCGGCGGTCCTCGAGGAAGCAGGATGGAACAGCAGAAGATTCGTAACGTGGCGATCATCGCCCACGTTGACCATGGCAAGACCACCCTGGTCGACCAGCTTTTCAAACACTCCGGGATGTTTCGCGACAACCAGGAGGTCACCGAGCGGCTCATGGACTCCATGGACCTGGAGCGCGAGCGCGGCATCACCATCACCGCCAAGAACGGGTCCTATCAATACAAAGATTACTGGATCAACATCATCGACACCCCCGGGCACGCCGATTTCGGTGGCCAGGTGGAGCGGGTGCTGCAGATGGCCGACGGCGCCCTGCTCCTCGTCGACGCCCAGGAAGGGCCGATGCCGCAGACCTACTTCGTCCTCAAGAAGGCCCTGCAGAACAACCTGCCGGTGATCGTGGTCATCAACAAGATCGACAAGCCGGCGGCGCGCTGCGCCTGGGTGGTGGACGAGGTCTTCGACCTCTTCGTCAAGCTCAACGCCCCCGATGACATCCTCGACTTCCCGGTGGTCTACGCCTCGGCCAAGAACGGCTACTCGCTGCTCGACCCCGAGGATGCGGTGGACCCGGTGGCGGGCATGAGCCATATCAGCCAGATGATCGTCGACCATATCCCGGCGCCGCGCGGCTCGGCGGCCGCCCCCCTGCAGATGCAGGTCGGCACCATCGACTACTCTCCCTACCTCGGCCGCCTCGGCATCGGCAAGGTGGTCAACGGCACCATGGAGCTCAACCAGCCGATTGTCGTCGCCCGCCGCGACGGCTCCATCAAGCCGGTGCGCATCTCCAAGCTCTTCCGCTTCGAGTGCGACGGCAAGGTGGCCATTGACTCCGCCGGGGTTGGCGAGATCGTCGCCGTGGCCGGCATGGAGGACGTCACCGTCGGCGTCACCTTCACCGACCCGGACAACCCGCAGCCGCTGCCCTTGATCACCATCGACCCGCCGACCATCTCGATGAACTTCATCCCCAACGACTCGCCCTTTGCCGGCAAGGAGGGCAAGTTCGTCACCTCGCGCCATATCGGCGACCGCCTGCAGCGCGAGGTCCTCGCCGACGTCGCCCTGCGCGTCGAAGTGCTCACCGACGCGGTGGGCTACAAGGTGTCGGGGCGTGGCGAGCTGCACCTCTCCATCCTCATCGAGAAGATGCGCCGCGAGGGCTACGAGTTCCAGGTGACCCGGCCGCGGGTCATACTGAAAGAAGAAGGCGGCCAGGTCTTCGAGCCCTACGAACGCCTCACCATCGACGTCGACGAGCAGTACCAGGGGGCGGTCATTGAAAAACTCGGCAGGCTGCGCGGACAGATGGAGGAGATGGACACTGCCAACGGCATGGTGCGCCTGGTCTTCACCATCCCCACCCGTGGCCTGCTCGGCTACCGCTCGCAGTTCATGACCGACACCAAGGGCATGGGCATGATGGCCTATGTCTTCCACGACTACGGGCCTTACGCCGGGGAGATCGTCAACCGCGTCAATGGCGTCCTCGTCGTCAAGGAGCCTTGCACAGCGGTGGCCTATGCCTTATTCAATCTTCAGGAGCGCGGCAGACTGTTCATCGACCCCGGGGCGCCGCTCTACCAGGGGCAGATCGTCGGCGAGAACAGCCGTGCCGTCGACATGGTGGTCAACCCGGCCAAGGGCAAGAAGCTCACCAATATGCGCGCCTCCGGCTCCGACGAGGCGGTGATTCTCACCCCGCCGGTGAAGATGACCCTGGAAGACTGCATCGCCTATATCAACGACGACGAGCTGGTCGAGGTGACGCCGCAGTCGATTCGGCTGCGCAAGCGGCCCGAGGTGAAGAACAAGGGGTAGGAATATGCTGGAAGTGGTGGTGGTGGCCGGTTCGGCCCTGCTGGGGATGGCGGCCATAGCCCTGGTCGCCCGCCGCATGGGGGCGAGCTGCCCGCCGTGAATCATGGCCTACGGATCCATAGGCATGGGTCTGCTTGGCTATTGGGTGTTGCAGCGTCTGCTGGTCTAGGTCGCCCGGCCGCTGTTGCCGCGTCTGGCGCTGGGGGCGTTCTTTCCCGCCGCCCGCCGGCTTCCGGCTGCGGGTGCCGAGTGAGAAGGTTCGCTGTCGCGGCTCAGCCGATTTTATCCTGGTCCTTGGCGGTGAAGTAGTCGCCCACTATGCGCTGGTGGTCGAAGACCAGCGGCGGCAGGGCGTGACGGCCGAAGAGCCGCGCTTCGGCGGCGTCGTCCCCGCCTCGGGGCTGGCTGCTCGCCGTGGCGATGAACACCGTCGAGGCAGTGTGGTGGCGCGGGTCGCGCCCGGGGTCGCTGTAGGTGTGGAACTGCCGCAGCCCCTCGACGTCGAGGCCAGTCTCCTCCTTTGCTTCCCGCACCGCCGCATTCTCGTAGGACTCGCCGTAATCGACGAAGCCTCCTGGCAGGGCCCAGCCATGGGGCGGGTTGCTGCGCCTGACGAGGACGATCTCCTCGCCGACCTCGATAATGATGTCCACCGTCGGCAGCGGGTTTCTATGCCCCTCCACCGTCGTGCCGCACTTTGGGCAGATCTTCATCCTCTTCTCTCCCCTCTTTCGAGCAGTTCCCTGATCTCCTCCCAGCCGCTGACCCGCTGCAGGCCGTCGGCCACGGCATTCCACGGCTGGGTGAAGACGAAGGGGACGATCTCCTCCTGGGCCAGCCGCAGGCAGGTCTCGGCACGGTCGTCGATAAAATAGCGCAGCCCGTAGTGACGGATATGGCGCAGCTTGTCGTCATGGTCGCCGGTGGCCACCACGCGCAGGCTGCGGCAGGTCGGCGACGGCAGGTAGCGCTCCAGCCAGTCGACCACCGGCTGCAGCAGGGGTCTGGCGGTGATGATGGTCACCGTGCCGTGTCGGGCGAAGTCGCGAATGCCCTCGATCGCCCCGTCGATGGGCTGCAGGTCGGTGGCCAGCGAGTCGGTGAGGATCTCGGTGAAGATGTCGTTGACCAGGGTCGGCGGCAGGTCGAGGCAGTGCTCGAGCTCGAAGTTGGTGATCTGCTCGGCGGTGAAGCCGCAGTGGCCGTATCTGCCGCAGGCAAGCTCGATGAAGTTGGCGGCGGTGTCGGCGATGACCCCGTCGAAATCAAAGCCAAGCTCTTCTATGGCGATGGCTCTGCCGTACATATGTGGTTCACCTGGCGCAGCCATAGCTCATCTCCACCTTCCTCACCTGCTGGCAGAGCAGTTCGTTTTCCGGTGTGGCGATGCCGTGTGCCTGGCCTCTGGCGACGATGGCGCCGTTGATGGCGTCGATCTCGGTGCGGCGCCGCTGGCGGACGTCCTGGAGCATCGAGGAGACGTTCTCGGCGGTGCGCTGGCAGACGGTGCGCGTTGCCTCCTGCGGGTCGTCGACGAAGGCGATGCCTTCCGCCCGGGCGACCTCCATGGCCTCGGCGACGAGGCGGGCCATGCGTTCGGCGACGCCGGGCAGGGTGAGCAACTCGCCGTTCTTGCAGCCAAGGGTGGCGGTAAGGGCGTTGATGCCCACGTTGACGAAGAGCTTGGCCCAGATGCGGCCGAGCACCGCATCGCTGGTGTGCACGGTGAGGCCGCCGGCGGCGAAGACCGCCGCGGTGGCGTTAAGCAGCGGCTCCATGGCCCGGTGCGGCGGGCGGATGAAGCCGAGGTGGGTGACGCCGCTGCCGGCATGGCGCACCCGGCCGGGGGCGAGCAGGGTCGCGCCCTCGGTGGTGGTGCCGAAGGCCGCCCCGGCATGGCCGAGAGCGGCGTAGGGGTCGAGATGGCCGATGCCGTTCTGCAGAAAGAGCACCAGGGTGCGGTCGCCCAGCAGGGAACCGCAGGAGGCAAGGCTCGCGGCGACGTCGTAGGACTTGACGCAGAGGATGACCACATCCACCGGGCTCACCCGCTGCGGCTCGGAGGTGGCCGACACCGGCACGATGCGCTCCTCCTCGCCGCGCACGTAGACGATGCCGCGGCTGGCGAGCAGGGTGGCGCGCTCCCGGTTGTGGTCGAGCAGGGTGAGGCTGTCGCCGCTGGCGGCGATGCCCCTGTTGAGCACGGCAGCCAGCAGGCAGCCGAGGGCGCCGGGGCCGACGAGAAGGAGGTGCATGATCTGCCTCGTGGATGGGTTAGGGGAGGACCTTCGCTTCGAGGACGATGGCGCTGTATTTGTAGCCGGCGCCGAAGTCCTTGTCGGCGGCGACGACCCCCTCCATGACGACGATATCGCCTTCCGCCGGGTCGGCGTCGCCGGTAAGCACCAGGTCGTGGCTGTTGTTCATGGCGTTGCCGCTGCCGTCCTGGAGGTGCACCCAGTTCTTGCCCATGATGGCCCTGCTCACCTTGACCACCTTGCCGCGCACCCGCACCGTCTTGCCCTGCAGTTCCTTCGCCTTGGCGAAGATCTCACCGACGGTGTGGCCGCTCTCCCCTTCGGCGCGGGGCACGCTGACCTCGACCATCGGCACCACGGCGCCGCCGCTGCCGGGGGACATGGCGTTCTTGTCGGGCACCAGCGGCGCCGCCTGCTGCTCCTCCTGCAAGGCCGCGGCGAAGGAGGCGCTCTTTTTGGCCTGCGGCGCCGGGGTGGTCTCGGCATCGGCCAGGCCGGCGGAGAAGACGATATTGGCAAAGGTTTTGTCGAGGGTCTTGCTGTGGAAGTCGGTCATGGTCATCCCGGGGTGGTAGCGCACCTCGGCGCCGACGGCGACGCTCGTCTCGGGGATGGCCACCCACTGCTGCAGTCCGCCGCCGGCCACCAGCATATAGGTGTAGCCGGCACTGTTCATGGTCTCGAGCACCTTGCCGGAGAGTACCTGTCCCCCGCCCGCTGCCGGTTGGGCGAGGGATGGGGGCGGCACGGCGAGGACAATGACGGCGAGCAGCAGGGAAAAGAGCGTTGGCAAAGAGAGGCGCATGGCGTTGTCTCCGCAGGGGCAGAAGGAATGGCGACCGGGAAGGGTGCTCCGTGGTGCCGGAAAAACCGGCCGCCAAGATTAGTCGTTCTCGACGAGAAAGGCAATGTGTTCGAGCAGGGCCCGCTCCCAGATGGCATAGCCGGCGGCGGTGAGGTGGACGCCGTCCTCCTGGAAGAGCGGTTTGCTCGAGCCGAGAAAACGTTTGTGCAGGTCGAGATAACAGCAGCCGGTGCGCATGGTCAGCGCCTCGATATGGTGGTTGAGGCTGGAGACGGCGTTGGCGGGAAGGTGCGGCAGGTCCATGGGCAGGAGGCTGCATACCAGGGTTTCCGCCGCGGGGTAGCTGTTGCTGAGGGTGATGAGGATCTGCTTGAGCTGCTGCAGGTAGAGGTCGTTGTCCTGGAGGAGATCGTTGGTGCCGATCATCACCACGATGATCTCCGGCATCCGCGTCGGCGAGGTGATGGTCGCCAGCGAGTCGAGCAGGTCTGGGGCCTGGGCGCCAGGGACGGCGAGGTTTTCGACCCTATAGGAAGGCAGGCGCGCCTGCCAGTCGTGTTCGGCTAGCAGGGAGTCGCCGAGAAGGAGGATTCTGGTCATCGTCGTCTCCGCGGTAGAGAGCGGTGGCCGAATCGGCGGCCACGTCGGGGGGCAAGACTCCGTGCTAGAGTAGCACAGGAAAGTGGCCCTGCCAAAGACTTTTCATCGTTCATCGACTGCCTGGGGCGGACTGCAGCACCACCGCCGCGAAGGGTGGCAGAAGGAAGGTCGTTCCCGGGGTCTGCTGCGGTGCCGTGGCCAGGGGATGGAAGTCGGCGGGCGAAGGCGCGGCGCTGTCGACGATGCGGTACCAGCGGTGGCCGCTTCGCTCGGGCGGGGGCGCCTGAAAGGGCAGGGAGAGGTTGCGATCGCCGTTCAGCATGACGAAGAAATCGCTGCCGCCCTTGTCACCGTCGCCGCTCTTGAGATAAAAGGCGAGGCCGTGGCACTGCGGCGACCAGTCGCTGCTCCCCGGGGTGAGATACTGCCAGCGGATCCCGGCGCCGTCGCCGTGACCCTCTTCCTGGCCGGAGGCGGGGAAGAAGGTGTGGCGGCGGAAGACGGCATGGGCGCGGCGCAGGGCGATGAGGCTCTTGAAGAAGCGGAAGAAGCCGCGGTTACGGTCGAGCAGCGACCAGGACAGCCAGCTGGTGGGGTTGTCCTGGCACCAGGCGTTGTTGTTGCCGCCCTGGCTGCGGCCGAACTCGTCGCCGGCGGAGATCATCGGCACCCCCTGGGAGAGGAGGAGGAGGACGGCGAAAGTCTTCATGCGGCGCAGGCGCAGGGCGCAGGTTTCCGGGTCGTCGCTGGGGCCTTCGTGGCCGCTGTTCCAGCTGAGGTTATGGTTGTCGCCGTCGCGGTTGTCCTCGCCGTTGTCCAGGTTGTGCTTGTGGTCGTAGCTGACCAGGTCGGCGAGGGTGAAGCCGTCGTGGCTGGTGACGAAGTTGATCGAGCACAGCGGCCCGCGGCCGCCATGCTGGTAGAGGTCGGAGCTGCCGGCGAGGCGCGTGGCGAGATGGCTGACGCTGTTGTCATCGCCGCGCATGAAGACGCGCACGTCGTCGCGGAAGCGGCCGTTCCACTCCGCCCAGCGCGAGTCGCTGGCAAAGGAGCCCACCTGGTAGAGGCCGGCGGCATCCCAGGCCTCGGCGATCATCTTGGTGTCGCGCAGCACCGGGTCCTCGCCGATGACCTCGATCATCGGCGGGTTGGCGAGCACGTTGCCGTTGCGGTCGCGGCCGAGGATCGAGGCGAGGTCGAAGCGGAAGCCGTCGATGTGCATCTCCGTCACCCAGTAGCGCAGGGCGGCGAGGATCAGCCCGCGCATCACCGGGTGGTTGCAGTTCATGGTGTTGCCGCAGCCGGAGAAGTTGAGGTAGTCGCGGTTGGCGTCGAGGAGGTAGTAGATCGGGTTGTCGATGCCGCGAAAGCTCGAGGTGATGCCGTGGTAGCCACCCTCGCCGCTGTGGTTGAAGACCATGTCGAGGTAGACCTCGATGCCGGCCCGGTGCAGCAGGCGCACCATCTCCTTGAACTCGCCGCGCACCCGCCGTCGGTCGGCGGCATAGCCGCCGTGCAGGGAGAAGAACGACACCGGGTTGTAGCCCCACAAGTTTTTCAGCGGTTTGCCGTGCGCCGGGTCGGAGAAGGGCACGTCGTTCTCGTCGAAGAGGCATACCGGCATGAGCTCGACGGCGGTGATGCCCAACTCCTGCAGGTAGGGGATCTTGTCGATGATGCCGCGGAAGGTGCCGGGAGAGTCGCTGCCCGAGTCCTCGCCCCTGGTGAAGCCGCGCACGTGCAGCTCGTAGATGATGGTCTCGGTGAGCGGGGTGCGCAGAGGGCGGTCGCCCTGCCAGTCGAAGGGCTCGTCGTCCACCGTGCAGCACGGCGCCAGGCCGTAGACTGCCGGCTCCCCCCAGGGACGGGGCAGCAGCAAGGGGCAGCAGGGGTCGATGAGGATGCGCTCCCGGTCGTAGACCAGGCCGCGGCCGTCGGCATCCGTCGGGCCGTCGATGCGGTAGCCGTAGAGGAAGTCACGGCGCTGCGTCACCAGCAGCATATGCCACATGTCGCCGGTACGGTTTTCCTGCGGGTGCAGGGGGAATTCGTGGCGCAGCGGCTGGCTCGCTCCGGTGGGGAGATAGTCGACGACCAGGGTCACGCTGGTGGCGTGGCGGGCGAAGATGGCAAAGTTGATGCCCTCCTTGGTGACGGTCACGCCAGCTGGCAGGGGGCGGCCACGGCGCTGCAGGCGGGGATTTTTTTGTCTGCTCATATTGATAATAGTTCCCATTGACTATACAGTAGACTCTACGATACCTCGGGCACCATCTACGGGAAGGTACCCGAACCGGCGCCGCCGGCAAGGGAAAAACGTCGCGGTGGGACAGGAAGCCTGCTGCCGGCATACCCCGTTGCCGCCTGGTGACCGGCAAGCGCACACACTTTTCAGGGAGGTTGGCATGGGCATGTACCATAAGATCAAGGTCGGTGAGAGAACTATAAGCCCCATCGACTGGGCGATGACCCCGGACATGTCGTTCGGCACCTTCGAATCCTGGGGAGGGCGCGAGCGCGTGCGCAACAACAAGGAGATGGTCTATTATTTTTTCATCGACAACTGGGGCGCGGAACCGAAGCTGTGCCTGATGGAGCGGGCGGTCAAGCATGCCCGGGTGGTCGCCGAGATCAAGGCCCCGCCCGAGATGGTCAAGAACTGCGTCGTCCAGCAGGGCACCTCGTCCAACTACGAGAAGAGCTACGCCATTAATGAGGAAGTCAGGGATTGGCTCATCGCTGCGGTTCTCGACGAAGGGGGCGACTCCCATCTGGTGGTGCCGCGCCGTGAGGAGGTGCGCAGCGAGGACATGGGTGCGCCTCTTCCCGACGGCGATTTGCTGGTCGAGGTGAAGACGGTTGCCTTGCCCGCCGAAGATGCCATCGTCAGCGACGAAGACATTGCCGGCATCCTCGGGCGCTGGAATTTCTTCGAGGCCGAGCTCAACCCCTCGGGGCGCTTCGACAACTTCCTCGTCGACGCCGGCCTTCCCGAGGTGGTGGTCGACCGCCGTACCGGCCTGATGTGGCAGAGCGGCGGCATCGACATCGGCTCCATCCGCCATATCCGCGCCGCCATAACCCGGGCCAACGAGACCGGCTTCGCCGGCTACAACGACTGGCGTCTGCCGAGCCTGGAGGAGGCAATGTCCCTCCTCGAGCCGGTGCGCAACGGCAAGGGCCTCTATCTGCACATGGCCTTCTCCCGTGAGCAGCCCTTCATCTTCGTTGCCGCGCAGCGCAAGCCGGGCGGCTACTGGTTCGTCGATTTCAAGCAGGGCCGCGCCTTCTGGTCCTCGGGCACCATCCCCGGCGGCTTCGGCCGCCTGGTGCGCAGCCTGCGCTGAGCCGTCCTCGCCTTCTCTCCTCTTATCTCCTTTTTTATGGTGTTCCCGTCGGCCGAGGGGTAAAAGAGGCGGAGATGGCAGCGGTGCCTGCCGGTGATCTGGTCCCGGCGGGGGCAGGGCGCCGGGGGCGGGGAGAGATGGTTCGGGGAGGCGGATGATGAGCTGGCGGCAGGGAATGGCGGAGATCCTGGTGGCGGGGGATGGACCCGCAGGCCGGCGCCGGGCGCCGAGATGGTGGCGCGTCGGCCGGGCGGTGAACCTGGCGGCGGTAACGACTCTGGTCGTGCTGCTGCTGGCCGTCGGGCCGGCAGTGGCGCGGCAGGTGACCTTGCCGCTGACCCTCGACTTCAAGCTGCTCACCTCGATGCTGGTGCGCGAGGCCTTCCCCGGCAAGAACCAGAGCGCCGCCATCGTCGGCCGCCCCGGCGAGTGCACCTATCTCGGCATCTCGGAGCCGAAGTTTTCCTCCGCCGGCAAGTACGTGCGCCTCGACATGCGCCTCACCATCCGCCTCGGCACCGAGCTCGCCGGCGAGTGCCTGGTGCCGGTGGAATGGCAGGGCTATCTCACCCTGGTGCAGCAGCCGGTCTTCGACGGCCGCTCCTTCGCCCTCGCCTTCCGCACCGTCGACTCCACCCTCACCACCCTGTCGCGGCAGCCAGCCACCGTCGCCGGGGTGCTGTGGGAATTCGCCAAGCCGCGCGTCGCCGAGTATCTCAACCGGGTCCGCTTCGACCTGGCGCCGCCGGTGCGCGACATGCGCGAGTTCCTCGCCCCGCTCTTCCATCCCGAGGTGCGCCAGGCCACCCAGGCCATGCTCGACAGCCTGCACGGCAGCCGCTTCGTCGTCACCAGGGACGGTCTCGAAGTGGAATTGCAGGCCGAGGTCGAAGAAGTTTTTACCGCACAGCACGAGAAGAAGACCCTCGACCCAGCCGAGCGACGGCAAGTGATCCGCCTCTGGGAGACCTGGGACGTCTTCCTCGTCCGCCTCATCTCCCTCATCGCCGCCGAGCCGCTGACCCCGGAGGACCAGCGCCTGCTCGCCGACGTCCTCCTCGATACCCGCTACGCCTTTGCCGCCGCCCTTGAGGAGCAGGACCTCGAGAAGGACTTTGTGCGGCAGCAGTTTTTGCGGGTGTGGCGCACCCTGGCCCCTCTTTTCCGGCGCCAGCTCTACGCCAGGGAATCACCCAACACCCTCGGCTTCCTGGCCTTTTTCACCGCCGCCGACGCCCTGCTGGTCCTCGACCAGATGGGGCCGACCCTGGGCATCGAGATCAGCGAGCAGGGACTGAAACAGCTGGCGGCGATGCTCACCGGCCAGGAGACGGCGCTGCCCTACGGCATGGAGATCGACCCCAGGCTGCGGCAGCTGCTGCAGCTGCCGCCGGTGGAGGCGGCGCCGCCGGAGAGTTCGGAAGAGGAGATCCTCGAGATCGATCTGCCGCCGGAAGAAGAGGAACCCGACCCCTTCTCGAGTCTTGGGCGCTTCTTTCTCGGCCGGGCCTACGCCGCCGAAGTGCCGGCGGCGGCCGAGCTCCTTCAGTGGCGGGTGCCGGAGGGGGACCTCGACGACTATCTGCAGCGGGTGCGGGCGGTGCTCGCCGAAGCCGCCGCCGGGGTCCTCGCCAAGGAACCGCTGGCCGAGCCGCTGCAGGAGATGTATCGGACGATGATCGTCGCCATCGCCTGGCAGGAGAGCTGTTTCCGCCAGTTCATCGAGAAAAACCGCAAGCTGACCTTCATCCTCTCCTCCAACCAGACCTCGGTGGGGCTGATGCAGGTCAACGAGCGGGTGTGGCGCGGCATCTACGACCGTAACCGTCTGCGCTGGGACATCCGCTACAACGCCCGCGCCGGCTGCGAGATCGCCGACCTCTACCTGCGCCGCCACGCCCTGCAGAGCGGGAGCGGGATGGCGGCCAAGGTCGGCCAGCTCCCCGGCATGGTCTACGCCATGTACAGCGGCGGGCCCGGCCAGCTCGACAACTACCTGGTGCGGCGCAAGGCCGACAGGCTCCTCCCCAGCGACCGCGGCTTCGCCGAGAAGTGGAAGTGGGTCGATCAGCGCGACTGGGAAAAGCTCTCCCGCTGCCTCGGCGGCGACTGACAGTCCCTCCTTCCTCCCGAATCCTTTGCTGCGCGATGTTTTCCAGGCCCCTTCTGGAAGTATATTGACATATGGCAATGTACATGTATAATGACCGTAAACGGACAATGTACATATACAAAGAGCCATCATGGAACTGACCGCACGACAGCAGCAGTTGTTGACTTACCTCCGCCAGCGCCTGGAAGAGGAGGGGCGCGTCCCCAGCCTGCGCCAGGCCGCCGCCGACCTTGGCGTCAGTCATACCGCGGTGGCCCAGCTCATGCAGCAGCTGGAGAAGAAGGGCGTGGTCGCCCGCCAGGGCCGCTACGGGCGCAGCATCCGCCTGCTGCCGGGCGGGGGGGAGCCCCTGCCCTGCCGGGTGGGGCGCGAGGTGCCGCTGGTCGGGCGCATCGCCGCCGGCCTGCCGATGTATGCCCAGCAGGAGTGGCAGGAGACCATCGTCGTCGACCCGCTGCTGTTTCCCGGCGACAACCTCTTCGCCCTGCGCGTCAAGGGGCAGTCGATGCGCGACGCCGGCATTCTCGACGGCGACGTGGTGCTCTGCGAGCCGCGGCAGTACGCGGAAAACGGCGAGATCGTCGTCGCCCTGGTGAAAAACGAGGAGGCGACGGTGAAGCGTTTCTTTCTCTACAGCGACCATATCGAGCTGCGCCCGGCCAACGAGGACTACGAGGTGATGTGCTATCCCTTCGGCGAGGTGCTGGTGCAGGGCAAGGTGGTCGGGGTTCTTCGGGGGCGCCATGCCGAGTTCGACGGCCAGCGGCTGTGAGCCCGCCGCACCGGCGCGGGTCGAGGTACGGCGTGGAGCGGCAGAGGGCCGCCCCGCCGCCCTGTGCCCGGTTCTGGTCGGCACCTGCGGCTACTCCTACAGCGAGTGGATCGACGGCGGCTTCTACCCGCCGGGGACGAAGAGCGCCGCCATGCTCGGCCTTTACGGGCGCTCCTTCTCGGTGGTCGAGCTCAACTACACCTGGTATCAGATGGCGCGGGCCGAGTCCCTGGCGCGCATGGTCGCCGCCGCCCCGCCCCATCTGCGCTTTGCCGCCAAGCTGACCCGCACCATGACCCATGAGCGCGACGAGCGCTGGCAGCAGCAGCTGGCCCTCTATCGCCAGGGCATCGCCCCTCTCGGGGAGCGGCTGGTGGCGGTGCTGGTGCAGCTGCCGCCGGAGTTCGAGCGCAGCGTCGCCAACCGCACCTACCTCGCCGCCCTGCTCGACGGCCTCGAGGGGCTGCCGACGGCGGTGGAGTTCCGGCACCGCTCCTGGGCGGTGGACCCGGTGTTCGCCGAGCTCTCGCGCCGCCGCGTCACCCTGGTGACGGTGGATGCGCCGGCCCTGCCCGGCCTCTTCCCGCCCCTCGACGTGGTCACCAACCCCGACCTCTTCTATGCCCGCTTCCATGGCCGTAACCTCGAGGGCTGGCGCTCCGGCAACATGCAGAAGAAGTTCAACTACGACTACAGCGCCGAGGAGCTCGACGCCTGGTGCGCCGCCCACATGCCGGCCTTGAGCGCCGCCGCCTCGGGGATCATCGTCTTCAACAACCACGTGCGCGCCCAGGCGCCGCGCAACGGGGCGCAGATGGCCCTCTGCCTGGCCCGCCGCTGGGGTGCCGGGCGATGAGCGCGTCCTTTCCCGGCACCCGGGAGCGGGCGGTGCTGCACTTCAACGTCGCCGATTTCGCGGTGGCCGTCGAGCGGGTCGCCGACAGCTCCCTGAGCCGTCGGCCGCTGCTCGTCGCCCCGCTGGGGGCGGCGCGGGCGGTGGTCTACGACATGAGCGAGGAGGCCTATGGCGAGGGGGTGCGCAAGGGCATGCCGCTGCGCCGGGCGACGCGGCTCTGCCCGCGGGCGGCCTTGCTGCCGCCGCGCCCCGAGCTCTACGCCCGGGCGATGCGCTCCTTTTTCCGCGAGTTGCAGGGCTACTCGCCGCTGATCGAGGCGGGGCGGGTCGATGGCCACTTCTTCGTCGACGTCACCGGCACCCACCGCCTGCACGGGCCGGCGGTGGATATCGGCTGGCGGGTGCGGCGCCGCACCCGCGCCGCCCTCGGCATCGACCCCATCTGGACCCTGGGCAGCGGCAAGGTGGTGGCCAAGGTGGCGTCGCGGCTGGTCAAGCCGGTGGGCGAGTATATTGTTGCCCCGGGGGAGGAGGAGGACTTCCTCGCCCCCCTGCCGGTGACCCTGCTGCCCGGCCTGGCGACGCGGGAGCGGCAGCTGCTCGAGGCCTACTCCTTGACCACCGTCGGCGCCCTGGCCAGGCTGTCGACGCAGCAGCTGCTGGTGGCCTTCGGCCCCCGCTGCCACTATCTCCACGCGGTCAGCCGCGGCATCGACGACGAGCCCTTGCGCCCCGCCGGAAAGGGCCCGGAGACCCTCTCGTTCCAGCATCTCTTCGCTGACGACAGCAATGACCGCGACGAGGTGCGGACGCGGCTCTTCGCCCTCGCTGACGAAGCCGGGGCGGTTCTGCGCGGCCGCCAGCTGGTCTGCCGCCGCCTCACCCTGCGCCTTGGCTACGCCGACGGCAGCGAGGCGAGCCGGCAGGCCCTGTGCCGCACCGGCGCCGCCGGCGACCTCCACCTGCGCCAGCTGGCCGTCGAGGCCCTGGAGCGCGCCTGGACACGGCGCACCCGGCTACGCGCCTGCACCCTCCTCTGCGACCGCCTCCAGCCCCGCTCGCCGCAGCTGCCGCTCTTCCCCGAGTGCGCCGCAGGGCCGCTGCGCGCGCAGCGGCTGCAGGGCGCCATCGACACCCTGCGCCAGCGCTATCGCCAGGGATTGGTGGGCATTGGCCGCCAGGGGCTGGCCGGCGGGGGGTGAGGGGTGTTCCCCCTGCGCGTCCGCTCCCATTACTCGCTGCTCCAGGGGACGGCTTCGCCACGCCAGCTCTGCCGGCGGGCGCGGCAGCTGGGTTACCCTGGCCTGGCCCTGACCGACCGCGACAACCTCTGCGGCCTGTGGGCCTTTCTGCGCGCCTGCGACGAGGAGGGGCTGCGGCCGGTGGTCGGGGCGGAGGTGTCGCAGCCGGGCTGTGAGCGGCTGGTCGCCTGCCTGGTGCGCGACGACGAGGGCTATGCCAACCTCTGCCGCCTCCTCACCCGCCGCCATTGCCAGCCTGGCTTCGACCTGGCGGCCGAGGTGCCGCCCCTTGCCGCCGGGCTCTTCCTCCTCTGCCGCGACGAGGAGCTCCTCGCCCACTATCGCCGCCTGGGGCTTTGCGTGGCCGCCGATCTCGGCCCCCTGCCCGGCGCAGCCGCCCGTCAGTTGCGCCTCTTCGCGCAGCGCCACGACATCGCCACCGTCGCCACCGCCGACAGCGACCTCGCCGAGGAGGGCGAGGCCCCGCTCGCCGCGCTGCTGGCCGCCATCCGCCATCGCCTGACCATCGGCGAGGCGCGGCGTCGCCTGGCGCCGCAGGCCCTGCAGGAGGCCTCCAGCTACCGCCACAGCCTCGCCATCTGGCCGGAGGCGGTGGCGGAGACGGAGAAGATCGCCGCCCTGTGCCCCTTCACCGGCCCCCGCTTCGGCGTGGTCATGCCGCCGTGGCGGGGCGGCGACAGCCTCCAGGCCACCCCGGCCCTGCGCCAGGCCGCCTATGCCGGGGCGCGGCGGCGCTATGGCGACGACCTCGGCGAGCCGGTGGTGGAGCGGCTCGAGCACGAGCTGCGCACCATCGCCGCCATGGGCTTTTCCTCCTACTTCCTGGTGGTGCGCGATATCGTCCATCGCCTGGCCCCGGACGGCAGCCGCCGCCGGCGGCCGGTGTGCGGGCGCGGCTCCGGGGCGGCCTCGCTGGTTGCCTACTGTCTGGAGATCACCAACGTCTGCCCGATCAAATACAACCTCTACTTCGAGCGCTTCCTCAACCCCGGCCGCACCGACCCGCCGGACATCGACATCGACTTCGCCTGGGACGAGCGCGACGAGGTGCTGGCCGAGGTCTTCGCCGACTTTCCCGGCCACGCCGCCATGGTCTGCAACCATGTCTTCTTCCAGCCGCGCATGGCCATCCGCGAGACCGCCAAGGCCTATGGCCTGCCCGGCCACGAGATCGGCGAGCTGACCCGGCGCATCCCCTGGATGCACGGCGGCAGGGGCCTCGGCGAGAGCCTCGCCGCCCTGCCGACCTTCAGGGACCAGGACCTCTCGCCGCCCTGGCCGGAGGTGCTCCTCCTGGCCGAGAAGCTGCTCGGCGTGCCGCGCCACCTCTCGGTACATCCCGGCGGGGTGGTGATCACCCCGCGGCCGATCGACGCCTACGCGCCGCTGCAGCGGGCCGCCAAGGGGGTGCCGGTCTTGCAGTGGGAAAAGGACGGCGTCGAGGAGGCCGGGCTGGTCAAGATCGACCTCCTCGGCAACCGCAGCCTCGGGGTGATCCGCGACGCCATCGCCGCCATCACGCCGCAACGGCGCCGCTTCGCTGGCGACACCTGGCAGCCCGAGGACGACGCCGCCACCCGCCTCACCGTCGCCCGGGGGGAGACCATGGGCTGCTTCTATATCGAGAGCCCGGCGATGCGCCTGCTGGAGAAAAAGGCGGGCAGCGGCGACTTCGAGCAGCTGGTCATCCAGTCGTCGATCATCCGCCCGGCGGCCAACGAGTTCGTGCGCGAGTACGTGCGCCGTCTGCGCGGTGGCGCCTGGCAGCCCTTCTGTCCGCAGCAGGGCGATATCCTCGACGAGACCTTCGGCCTCATGGTCTACCAGGAGGACGTCACCAAGGTGGCGGTGGCCCTGGCCGGCTTCACCCCGGCCGAGGGCGACGGCCTGCGCAAGGTCATGGCCAAGAAGGACAAGGCGCGCCGGCTGGCACAGTACCGGGAGATGTTCTTTGCCGGCTGCGCCAGGCGCCAGGTGGCGGAGACGGCCGCCGCCGAGATGTGGCGGATGATCGAGAGTTTCGACGGCTACTCCTTCTGCAAGCCGCACTCGGCCTCCTACGCCCGGGTGTCGTTCCAGGCGGCCTACCTCAAGCGGCACTACCCGGCGGAGTTCATGGCGGCGGTGATCGCCAACGGCGGCGGCTACTACTCGACCTTCGCCTATGTCTCCGAGGCGCGGCGGCTCGGCCTGGCCATCCTGCCTCCGGACGTCCGCCACAGCCGCCGCGCCTGGTCGGCGGAGGAGCTGGCGCTGCGCGTCGGGCTGAGCGCGGTCGGCGGGCTCTCCACGGCCTTCGTCGACGGCCTCCTCGCCGCCCGCAAAGAGCGCCCCTTCGCCGATGTCGCCGATTTCCTGCACCGTACCCGCCCGGCCGAAAACGAGGCCGAGGCGCTGATCCACTGCGGCGCCCTCGACGGCCTCGCCGCCGGTGCCAACCGCGCCATGCAGCTCTGGCAGTGGGCGAGCTACCGGCGGCAGTGCGACGACGGCCGCCGCCCGGCCCTCTTCGCCCCGCGCCTGCCGCCGCCCCCGCCCTTGCCCGCGCCCGAACCGCTCGCGGTGGCGCGGCGCGAGTTCGCCGTGCTCGGCTTTCTCTGCGACGGCCACCCCCTGCGCTTCCTCGAGCGGCCGCGGGGAAGGCTGGAGACGGTGGCCGAGCTGCCGGCCCATGTCGGGCGGCGGGTGCGCCTCGCCGTGTGGCTGCTCACCGGCAAGCTGGTGTCGACGCGGGGCGGCGAGACCATGGAGTTCCTCACCTTCGAGGATGAGAGTGGCCAGGTCGAGACCACCTTCTTTCCCGAGACCTACCGCCGTCACGCCCATCTCCTCCGCTCCGGGCGCGGCTATCTCCTTACCGGCCTGGTGGAGGAGGACTACGGCGCCCTCACGGTTACCGTCGATGCCCTGCGACTGCTGGGGCGATGAAATCTTGTTTGAAAATGTCGCGAAACAGCGTATAAAGCAAGCTGCCGAGTCTCGGCCGGTAGAACGACAACGGATGCAGAAATCACAGCGGATTCTCATAATCGATGACGAACCTTCGGCCCTCGACCTGCTGCGGCGGATCTTCGAGGGCGAGGGCTACGAGGTGCTCCTCGCCAGCAACGGCGTCGAGGGGGTGGGCCTGTTCCGGCAGAACCCCTGCGACCTGGTGATCACCGATATCGTCATGCCGGGCAAGGACGGTCTGCAGACCATCCTCGACCTGCGCGAGGATTTTCCCGACCTCCCCTTCGTCGCCATTTCCGGCGGCGGGGCCATCTCCAAGGAGCGCTATCTCACTGTCGCCGGCTATCTCGACAGGGTGGTCACCCTGGCCAAACCCTTCACCGTTGACGAAATCGTCGATGCGGTGGAGAACCTGCTCGCCGAGGGGGCGGAAGGGCGCGACCGATAACGTCAAGGTCATCCCGGGCAACCGGCGCAGAAAAGAGGTGGAAAATGGATGCGGTCGCCAAGGTCGCCATGACCCTGAACTATGTCCTTGACGCCAGTTGCTCCAAGTATCGCGATACCCCGGCGATCGGCATGGCCATGGAGACGCCACTGTCCTACGGCGACTTCCGCGAGCGCGTCCTCGCCCTGGCCGCCCGTTTTCTCGCCGAAGGTATCGTCAAGGGCGACCGCGTCGCCCTGCTTGGGGAGAACTCCCCCAACTGGGGCACCGCCTACCTGGCCATCGTGCGCATCGGCGCGATCGCCGTGCCCATCCTCCCCGACCTGCCGGAAAGCGATGTACATCACATCCTCGGCGAGATGAAGGTCAAGGCCCTGTTCGTCACCCAGAAGCAGATCGAGAAGATCTACGAGCTGCGCGCCGAGATGTATGGCCGCATCGTCACCCTTGACGACGCCGCCGCCGACCTTGCCGGGCCGGAGGTGGTCCCCATGTCACGCTACGTCGACGAGGCCCTCGAACGGTTCCGGCAGGACGCCGAGCCCCCGCCCTTGCCCGAGGTGGCCGAGGACGACCCGGCCTCCATCCTCTATACCTCCGGCACTTCGGGGTTCTCCAAGGCGGTGGTGCTCTCCCACAAGAATCTCACCGCCAACGCTTACGCCGCCTCGAGCCTGATGGCCATCAGTCCCGGCACGACATGGCTGTCGATCCTGCCCATGTCGCATACCTACGAGTTCACCTGCGGCTTCATCCTGCCGCTGCTCCTCGGCGGGCGCATCGCCTACGCCGGCAAGAGCCCGACCCCGGCCATCCTGCAGAAGCTCTGCGAACATGAAAAGCCGAAGGTCATTTTCGCCGTGCCCCTGGTGCTGGAAAAGATCTACAAGAAGCGCGTCCTGCCGCAGCTCGAGAAGAGCCGGGTGCTGGGCATGCTGTGCAAGTTCGGGCCGACCAGGAAGCTTATCTTCCGCAAGATCGGCGCCAAGCTGATCGCCTTCTTCGGTGGCCAGCTGCAGCTCATGGGCGTGGGCGGCGCCGCCCTCAACCCGGAGGTGGAGCGCTTTCTCCACGAGGCACGCTTCCCCTACCTCATCGGCTACGGCATGACCGAGTCTGCGCCGCTCATCGCCGGCGGGCCGTTTGGGGATCGCACCATCGCCATCGGCTCCACCGGTAAACCGATCCCCGGGGTGCAGGTGAAGATCGTCGACCCCGACCCGGCCAGCGGCATCGGCGAGATCACCGTCTGCGGGGCCAACGTCATGCGCGGCTACCATAACGACCCGGAGGCCACCGCGGCGGTGCTCTCCGCCGACGGCTGGCTGTCCACCGGCGATCTCGGCGTCTTTGACAAGGCCGGCAACCTCCACGTGCGCGGGCGCTCCAAGAACGTCATCGTCCTCCCCAGCGGCGAGAACGTCTACCCCGAGGCCATCGAGCACAAGATCAACACCTACCCGTGGGTCACCGAGAGCCTGGTGCTGGAGAACCATGGCCAGGTGGAGGCCTGGGTCTACCCCGACTACGAGTTCGTCGACGAACAGACCGCCGGCGGCTCGCGCATCGACCGCCGCACCTATATCGAAGGCCTCCTGGAATCCCTGCGCAGCGAGGTCAACGAGCAGCTGCCCAAGGCCTCGCGGCTGACCCGCGTCTTCGAGCGCCGCGACCCCTTCATCAAGACCGCTACCCACAAGATCAAGCGCTACCTCTATCACGGCACCGCCATGGTTGGCTAGCAGGCGGGGCTTTCCCCGATAGAGTCGGCAGTCCCCTTTCCCTCCCCCGATTTCCGGGGGAGTATCGCGGAGGTTCGTCCATGATAAGCTTGCACAAGACCATCTGTCCCCTCGACTGCCCCGACAGCTGCGGCCTGGTCGCCGTGGTTGAAGACGGGCGCGTCACCGAGCTGCGCGGCGACCGCGAGCACCCGGTGACCCGGGGTGTCATCTGCCGCAAGATGCGGCGCTACCCGGAGCGGCTCTACGGCCCGGAGCGGGTCCTCTACCCGCAGCTGCGCGTTGGTAAAAAGGGCCAGGGCCTGTTTCGCCGCATCTCCTGGGAGGAGGCCTACGACATCATCGTGACGCGGTTCGGCGAGATCATCGCCCGCCACGGCGGCGAGGCCATCCTCCCCTATGCGTATGCCGGCAATATGGGCATGGCCAACCGCTTCGCCGGCTTCCCCTTCTTTCACCGCCTGGGCGCCTCGCGCCTCGATCAGACCATCTGCTCTGCCGCCGCCAGCGCCGGCTGGGCGCTGCAGTGCGGCGACATTCCCGGCTGTCCGCCGGAAAACGCCGCCGAGGCGGAGCTGATTGTCGCCTGGGGCATCAACATCAAGGTCAGCAACTGCCATTTCTGGCCCCATGTGGCGGCGGCCCGTCGCAACGGCGGCCGCCTGCTGGTCATCGACCCCTACCGTAACGACACGGCACGTTCCGCCGACCAGCATATCGCGGTGCTGCCGGGCGGCGACCCGGCCCTGGCCCTGGGGGTGCTCAAGGCGCTGGTCGACGAGGGGCTGGTCGATCAGGATACCCTGAAGAGAGAAACCGAGGGCTTCGCGGCCATGGCAGAGGTGCTCGCCGACCTGCAGTGGTCGCGGCTTGAAAGGGAGAGCGGGGTGAGCAGGCAGGCTATCGCTGAACTGGCTGCCCTGCTGGCCGCCTCGCCGCGCACCTTCGTGCGTATCGGCATCGGCCTCAGCCGTCACAGCCGCGGCGGCATGGCGGTGCGCCTCATCTGTGCCCTGGCCGGCGCCCTCGGCCTCTTTGCCGGCGGGGCCGGCCGCGGCGTGCTGCTTTCTTCCGGGGCCTTTCCCGGCGGCCGCGACAGGCTGACCTGGCCATCGCTGGCGACCGGGCCCACTCGCCTGGTCAACATGATCCACCTCGGCCATGCCCTGACCACCCTTCACCCGCCGCTCAAGGGCCTCTTCGTCTTCAACGCCAACCCGGCCAGCGCCAATCCCGACGGCAGCGCGGTGCGCCGCGGCCTCTGTCGCGACGATCTCTTCACCGTGGTGCACGAGCAGGTGATGAGCGCCACCGCCCGTTACGCCGACCTGCTGCTCCCGGCCACCACCTTCCTGGAAAACCTCGATCTTTATACCGCCTATGGCCATTTCTACATGGGCGTGGCGCAGCCGGTCATCCCGCCTCTGGGCGAGGCGAAGAGCAATTTCCAGCTCTTCGCCGAGCTGGCGGCGCGCATGGGCTTCGACGAGCCGCCCTTTCGTCACAGCTGCGAGGAGCGCATACGCGATTTTCTCCGCCACCTCGGCGGCCTGCCGCCGGGCCTCGACCTGGGGCGGGTCATGGCCGGGGAGTTGGTCCACTCCACCCGCAGCCATGGCGACGGCCGGGTGCTGCAAGACAGCGGTGATGGCCGGTTCTCCTTTGCCGGCAAAGGTGGGCCGGACCATGTGGTGCCCTGCCTGACCCCGGCCGGTGAAGGGGCAGATCCCGACCTGCTGGCGCGCTATCCCCTGCGCCTCATCGCCCCGCCGCACCATGACCTGCTCAACAGTACCTTCGGCGAGCGTTACCCGGGGCGCTGCGGCGAGGTCTTCATCCATCCCGACGACGCACGGCGCTGGCAGGTGGCGGAGGGGGAGCTGGTCGAGCTCGTCAATCATCGCGGCAGGACAAGCCGGGTGGCACGGGTCAGCGACATCACCCGACCCGGGGTACTTGTCGCCGAGGGCATTTACTGGCCGAGCGAACAGTCGCCGGGGGTCAACGACCTGACGTCGCAGAAGGCCGCCGACCTCGGCGGCGGCGCCACCTTCCACGAGACCCTGGTGACCTTTGCCGGGCGTGATGCCCTGGCGGCAATTGGCTGAGCGGGCCGACTTGTCAGCACCGGGGAGCGTGGCACCGCCTGGGGAGCGGGCCCGCTGTGCCGCTAGAGGAGCAGGTTGTTGGCGAAGCGGACGAGGGGCACGATGGTCTGTGAGATGACGCCGGTGAAGGAGAGCAGCAGGACGAGGACAAAGCCGTAGGGCTCGACCCGGCGCAGGCCGCGGGCCATCCCCTCGGGGAGCACTCCGGCCAGGATGCGGCCGCCGTCGAGGGGCGGGATTGGCAGGAAGTTGAACACCGCCAGCACCAGGTTGATCCATACCGAGGCCACCAGCATCGCCGCCAGCGGCAGCACTATCGCCTGCGTCATCGCCCCGGGCGAGGCCTGCAGCAGTGGCTGCAGCAGCTTGATGAGCAGGGCGCTGACCAGGGCGAGGAGGAGGTTGCTGACCGGGCCGGCCAGGGCCACCCAGAGCATGTCCTGTCGAGGGCGGCGAAAATAGCCGGGGTTGACCGGCACCGGCTTGGCCCAGCCGAACTTGATGAGGAAGAAGGCCAGGGTGCCGAGGGGGTCGAGGTGCTTCAAGGGGTTGAGGGTGAGGCGCCCGGCGAGCCTGGCGGTGGGGTCGCCGAGGGCGGCGGCGACCAGGCCGTGGGCCAGCTCGTGGATGGTCAGGGCGAAGAGCAGCGGCGGGGCAAGCAGGAGGATTTCGGTGACGAAGCTGGTCATGGGGCGTTGCGGTGGAGGTGAGGGAGGTGCCGCCTGTCGGCCCCTTTTACCCCATTGTAAGCACTGCCGCTGGCGGGGTCAGCCGCCAATGACAGGAAAATTGCGGCGCAGGAGGGCGATTTCCTCCTTCTTGTCGCGCACCTGGCCGTCGAGGCGCGCCGCCTTGAGACTGGTGAGGATCTTCTTGAACTGCGGGCCGGGGGCATAGCCCATCTTGATGAGGTCGTTGCCGCTCAAGGCCGGCTCTACCTGGCGCAAGGTGGTGAGATAGAGGGAAACCGCCTTCTTGACGTGGGTGCGCCGGGCCGCCGCCATGAGGTAGAGCAGGCCCTCGATGCGGACCTCGGAGAGCAGTTCGACGATGCGGCTGTTGGCATGGCGGCCCTCGCGGGCCAATCGGTGCCCGGCCTCTTCGGCGAGGTCGCGTTGCTCGAGGAGGTAGTCGGTGGTCCGCGGCGTCTCCTCGAAGCGGCGGCAGAAACCTGCCAGCACCTCGCGATCCGAGCGCGACATGATCGCCAGCAGGTAGACCATCCAGTTCTGGCAGCTCTCGTCGAGGTAGAGGAGCTTGAACCAGGAGATGGCGTCGCGCGCCTGGCTGATGAGGTGGTGAAGGCGGCGGTCGAACTTGCAGTGTGGCTGCAGGTCGGGCCACAGGAACTGGAAGAGGTCGAACTCGGCCAGCCGCTCCAGGGCCGGCAGGGGGTTCTCCTCGGAGAGAATGCTCTTCAACTCGCCGAAGAAGCGCGTGTCGTTGACCTTGCCGAAGAGCTTCATGTTGACCGCGTTGGCGATCAGCCGCCGGGTATGCGGGGCGATCTCGAAGCCCATGCGCTTTTCGAAGCGCACCGCGCGGAAGATGCGGCTCGGGTCCTCGACGAAGCTGAGGTTGTGCATCACCTTGATGGTCTTCTGCTTGAGGTCGTTCTGGCTGTTGAAGAAGTCGATCAGGGTGCCGAAGTGCTCGGGGTTGAGGTGGATGGCCATGGCGTTGATGGTGAAGTCGCGCCGCCACAGGTCGAGCTTGATCGACGACAGCTCCACCGTCGGCATGGCTGCCGGGTACTCGTAGTATTCCAGCCGTGCCGTGGCGATATCGATCTTGAAGCCGTCAGGCATCAGCACCATGGCTGTCTTGAAGCGTTCGTGGGTGCGGTAGCGGCCGCCGAGGTGCTGGGCGAGGTGCTTGGCGAAGAGGATGCCGTCGCCCTCGACGACGATGTCGAGGTCGAGGTTGCTCTTCTTGAGCAGCAGGTCGCGCACGAAACCGCCGACGGCGAAGGCGTTGTAGCCCTGGCGCTTGGCGACCAGGCCGATATCCTGGAGGAGGCGGATGATGTCGCGGCCAAGGCACTCCGCCAGCAGATGGCTGAGGTTGCGGGTGCGCGCCAGCGAGGGGTGCTCGGCCTCGTGCAGCAGGTCCTTGGGCAGGTGGGCGGGGTCGTTGACGAGGCGGTTGAGCAGGTCGGTGCGGGTGATCACCCCGATGAGGGCGTCGCCATCGACGATGGGGATGAGGCGCTGGCGATTTTCGATGATCAGCTGCTGGATGTCGGCCAGCGTGGCGTTTGGCGGCAAGGTGCGCACCTCGGTGGACATGTACTCGCTGACCGGGCGTTCGGCGAGGTGGTGATGGGCCGCCTTTTCGAGGATCTGCCGGGTGATGATGCCGAGGATGGCGTGGCCTTCGGCCGGGTCGGGGCGCAGCCGCGGGCGCACCGGCGCCGAGGTGATGTTGTAGCGGGTGAGCAGGCTCTGGGCCTCGGCGATGGTCGCTTCCGGGGCTACGGTGATCGCCGGTTTGGACATCATCTCGCTGGCGATGGGCTGCGGGCTGATATGGCGGTGCAGGGAGAGGATGAGCTTCTCTTCGGCCTCCAGCAGGGTGAGGTCCTTGAGGGTCGCCGAGGCGGCGGTGGCGTGGCCGCCGCCGTCGAAGTCGCGGGCAATGGTGCCGACGTTGACGTCGGCGATGCGGCTGCGGGCAATGAGGTAGATGCGCCCGGCCATGGAGATCAGGGCGAAAAGCACGTTGAGGTTCTCCATGGCCATGAAGCGGCGCACGATCAGGGCGAACTCGTCGACGTAGTGGGGCAGGGAGTGGGTGACCACGGCGATGGGGATGTCCTGGATGGTGTACTGCTTGGCGTTTTTCATCAGCTCGTGGAGGAGCTCGATCTGGCCGGCGGTGAGTTCGTGGGTGAGAAACTGCGCCACCTGGTCGAGCTTGGCCCCCTGCTGCAGCAGCCAGGCGGCGGCCATGAGGTCTTCGGGGGTGGTGGTGAGGTGGGTCAGCGAGCCGGTGTCCTCGTAGATGCCGAGGGCGAAGATGGTCGCCTCGCCCTTGCTGATGGCGATGTTCTTCTCCCTGAGCAGATCGACGAGGATGGTGGTGGTGGAGCCATAATCCCTGATCACCTCGAGGTCGCCCCTGAGGTCGCCGGGATTGTAGAGGTGGTGGTCGTAGATATGCAGGCTCAGCCCCGGTTTGTCGAGGCAGGCGGCAAAGGGGCCGATGCGCTCCGAAGAACGGGTGTCGACGAGGATGAGGGTGTCGACGGCGGCCAGGTCGATGTCCTTGACCTTATGAAAATCGTAATTGTAGAGCAGGCTCTGTGAAGTGAACTCGCGCACGTTGCGTTCCTGGGAGCCGGAGAAGACCAGCACCGCGTCGGGGTAGAGCTTGTGGGCGGCGATCATCGCCGCCAGGCCGTCGAAGTCGGCGTTGTGGTGGGTGGTTATGACGCGCATGGGCAGTCCTCTCGAGCGGGAATCGTTGCCGGCCCATTGTAGGCCATTGCGATGGGAATTGCCATAGCGGCGGGAAGCTTTTCCCTGACGTCGCCAGGCCCCTTCAATTGCGGGGGTGAAACTTGCGGTGGGTCGACTTGAGCCGTTCCTGGTCGATATGGGTATAGATCTGTGTCGTGGCGATATCGGCATGGCCGAGCATCATCTGCACCGCGCGCAGGTCGGCGCCGTGGCTAAGCAGGTGGCTGGCGAAGGAGTGGCGCAGCATATGCGGCGAGATGTCCTTGGCGATGCCCGCGGCCAGTGCGGTGGCGCGGACGATCTGCCAGAAACGCAGCCGGGTCATCGGCCCGCCGAGGCGGGTGACGAAGAGGAACGGGCTGCGCCGCTTCTTGAGGATGAGCGGGCGGGCCTGGTGGAGGTAGTCGTCGAGGCGCAGCCGCGCCTGCTCGCCGAAGGGGATGAGGCGTTCCTTGTCGCCCTTGCCGAGGACGCGTACGAAACCGGCGGAGAGATTGCAGGCGGCCAGCGGCAGGTTGACCAGCTCGGAGACGCGCAGCCCGGTGGCATAGAGGAGGTAGAGCATGGCGTTGTCGCGCCTGCCGATGGGGTCGAGCTCGCCCTGCGGGGTGAGCAGGGCCATGATCTCCCGGGGCGAGAGGGCCTTGGGCAAGGTGCGGCCGTGGCGCGGCAGGTCGAGAAGGTCGACCGGGTTGGCGGCGGCGAGGTCTTCGCGTACCAGGAAGGCAAAAAAGGCCTTGAGCGCCGAGAGGCGGCGGGCGTTGCTGCGGCTGCTCTTCCGGGCGGCCGTCTCGGCGGCGAGATAGAGGCGCAGCGGCTCGGGCCCGGAGGGAATGGCGGTCTCGCCCTGGGCGATGAGAAAACGCAGAAAAGCGAGAACATCGGCGCCGTAGGCGGCAATGGTGTTTTCCGCCAGGCGTCGTTCCGAGATGAGGTAGTGCAGGAAACGTTCGTAAACTGCGGAGAAGTGCGGGCTGGGGAGAATGACCTCGGTGGTGTCTGTGGCCACCATGGGATTCTCGGAAGGGGCAGGGGGTTCGGCAGGGCCCGGACGATTGCCGGGCCCTGCCGAACGAACCTCACACCGCTTTCTTCATGCGGTTGAACTTACGGAGTTTGCGCCGGGCCTCGGCCTGCTTGCGGCGCTTCTTGACGCTCGGTTTCTCGTAGTACTCGCGACGTTTCAACTCTCTTTTGATGCCGTCTATCTGCAGCTTTTTCTTCAGCTGGCGGATTGCGTACTCAAGATCTCCTCGAACTTCCACATCAATCATGTGCGACTCCGTTTTGGCGAATTGGTCAATTGTGTTTTGAATTGAAGGAGTTAGTCGCTGTCGATATAACTCCTCGGGATTTCATGACAACAATCTTGTTTATATACTAAAGAGAAGGATTTTTTGTCAACCGAATTTTCGTGGAGGATTGATTTGGTGCAGGGTATGTCACCTGGTTCCTCAGGCGCACGGCAAAGAACAGCAGCCAGAGGATGAAGAAATATACCGTTCCGGCGTAGACGAAGAGGTAGCGGCTGACAAAGAAGACATGGATGTCGGAGTGGTTGCGCAGCAGCATATATCGTCCGGCGACGCAGGCGAGCATCATCGTGTAACCGGCATAGCCAAGGAGCAGGGCTTCGCTTTCCTGCGACTTGCCGGTCCGTTTCAAGACAGCGCAGCAGAGTGGGATGCCCGCCAGAACGACCAGCGAGAGGGGCAGGCTGAAGTTCACGAAAGCAGTGAGCCCGGCAATGCCATACGCGGCAACCTCGTACCAGTGGAATTGGGCCAGGAACACTTCGAGATAGCCGAGCTTCGTGCCGGCCTCGTTGGTGTCTCCGGTGCGTTGGGCGATCTTGGCGATAAGTTCCTGAACCACGTCGAACGATCCCGAGAGGCAGACGATGAGGAGATGTTTGAGCAGAATCGAGCCAAAGAACCCTATCAGGAAAAACAAGCAGGATTCGAGGGCACGGCGCAAGGTGGCGCGAGGGTCGTCTTGTGTTGGCAGGAAGATCTCGACAAAGACTACCAGGGCGAGGGCGTAGATCTCACAACCGCCGAGCTGGAAGAAAAAGCACAGCAGGGTGCCGCCGAAGACGATCAGGGCCAGCTCGGCGTTGCGGTTCTGCCGCCACCGCGACATACGGAAGAATAGCCACAGGCAGCCCCATAGGGCAGTGCTGAGCAGGGGCACGGAGTAGGCCACCCCTCCGAAAAAGAGCACAGAAGAACAGAAGAAGGCGGAAAAGGTAAAGGCGCTGTGGGCCAGTCCGACCTGACGGTCGAGGTACATCACCTGGGCGGCAAACAGGGCGAAGGCGAAGAAGGTGCTTATCTGAATCATCCAATAGAGCTGGGAGAGATGATAGTCGCGGTACCAGAAGAGCAGCACGGCTTTGACCCCGTGCCAGAAACGGGCCTTGTAGGCGATCTTCCAGGTTGATCGATCGGCCAGCTGGTCCTTGCTGGCGAAGGCGGCGAGATTGGCTTCTTCCATCTGCGGAATGTCGTCATCCACCGCCTGGTAGTATCCGGGGTTGAGGGCGTTGATGATGCGTGCCAAGCGATTATCCATGTTTTTGTAGAGCACCATCAAGGCATAAAAGGCTTCGATGGACTGGTCGAGACCGGAGAGGTTGTCTCTCGTCCAGATCGCCGAGGAGGGGGGAAAGGCGCTGGCCAGCAGGGAGCCGTCGAGACGAGCCGCCTGGATTTTGTCGACGATCACCTGGTCGGCGGTCTTCTCCGCTTTGTAGAGGAGCATGGTGTAGAGGGCCGAGCTCAGCACGAGCACCAGACAGGTGATGAAAATTTTGCCACGCATAGTCTCAAGGGGGTGATGTCGCAGGTGAGCGCAGGGTAATTCGTCGGAGTGTAAGGGGTGCGCGAGGATGGAGAATGTTACGTAAAAAATCACTGTCGATGGCTATTGTTGCGTTGAAAATGGCAGCGGTACCAGAAACTGGGGGAGAGGACAAGCAAAAATGAGCTTTTACCCTGGTGAAATGCTACACTTGCCTGGTGTCGAAACGCGACAATCCACGGTCTCAGCGCCAGGATCTGTCCGATACCGTTCACTCTTTGCGAGAGGCTTGAGCCATGAGTCACCATAAACTGCATATCGCCCTGCTGGCTGGGGGAACCTCGGGGGAGAGGCAGGTGTCCCTCAACGGCGCCGCCGAGGTGGAAAAGGCACTCGACCCGCAGAAGTTCATCGTCAGACGCTACGATCCGGCCTGTGACCTGCCTCGGCTGGCCGCCGATGCCGGGGCTATCGACTTCGCCTTCATCCTCCTTCACGGTCGGCACGGCGAGGACGGTACGGTGCAGGGCTTTCTCGATCTTCTCGGCATCCCCTACCAGGGTTCGGGGGTGCTCGGCAGCGCCATCGCCATGGACAAGGGTCTCACCAAGGAACTCTACCGGCTATATGGCTTGCCGGTGGCCGACTGGGTCATCATTGAGAGGGGGGGTGAGATCAATGTGGAGGCGCTGATTGGACGCTTCGGTCTGCCACTGGTGGTCAAGCCGGTGCACGAGGGCTCGAGTCTCGGTCTCAGCCTGGCGAGGACCGCCGATGACCTGGCGGCGGGTATAGCCCGGGCCCTGGAGCATGACCGCGAGGTGATGGTGGAGCAATACTTGAAAGGGCGGGAGCTCACCGTCGGCGTCTTTGGCAACCGGCGACTCACCGCCCTGCCGGTGATCGAGATCGTCCCCGGCCCGGGCTACGAGTTCTTCGACTACCAGGCCAAGTACCAGGCCGGGGCGACGCGGGAGATCTGCCCGGCGGAGATTGGCGCGGCCGCCACCTCACGGGCCCAGGAACTCGGCCTGGCCGCCCATCGCGCCCTGCGCTTGCGCGGCTATTCGCGCACCGACATGATCCTCACCGCTTCCGGCGAGTGCTGCCTGCTGGAGACCAACACCATCCCGGGGATGACCGCCACCAGCCTGATGCCCCAGGCGGCGGCGGTGCAAGGCCTGCCTTTCGCCGCCTTTCTCGAGACGCTCGTCGAACTCGGTCTCGAGGAGCGCGGCCCCTCGCCGACCGAGATCAGCAGACGATGCGCTCCGGGCAGTTGAAGACGTTGAGGCGGTTCGGCCTGGCGTAGGCCACCAGGGTGGTCCCGGCGCGGCGGGCGATGGCCAGGCCGAGGGTGGAGGGAGCGGTGCGCGACATGATGATGGGGATGCCGATGCGGGCGCACTTGAGCACCATATCCGAGGTGAGCCGGCCGGTGGTGTAGATGGCCGAGCGGGCGCTGGCCCGCCGCAGGAGGATGGCGCCGAGCACCTTGTCGACGGCGTTATGGCGGCCGACATCCTCGAAGAAGACCTGCAGCCGGCCATCCTGCCACAGGCCGCAGCCGTGCACGCAGTGGGTCTGCGGGCCGAGCGGCGAGGCCTGCAGGGACTGGCGGATGAACTCGGCGATCTCCGCGAAGGTGATGGTGCACTCCTGCAGGGGGTCGAAGGCCCCTTCGAGCATTTCCTTGGAGATCCTTCCCGTGCCGCCGCAGCCCGAGGTGATGATCACTTCCTTGGGTTTTTCGTGGTCGACGTCGGCGTAGACGGCGATACGGCCCTCGGGGCAGACGAGGATCTCGCGGATTTCCTCGGGCTGCTTGATATAGCCCTGGCCGAAGAGGAAGCCGGCGCCGAACTCTTCCAGGCCGATCGGCAGCACCATGGAACTGCCGATGGTCTCGTCGTTGAGGGCGATGCTGTAGGGGGTCTCGATGGCCAGATGTTCTTCTTCTTCCCGAGCCCCTTCCGGGGTGATGACGGTGGTGGTCTGGCTGAGGGTCAGGGCGGTGCTCATGGGGGTGGCGGTGGTCATTGCAGTTTGCGGTGATAAACGTTACGGTTGCACTGCTGCCCCTTTCGGGCGGCAAGGTGCGGCCATGGTCGGTTGACCGGCGTCCGGCTGCCAGTGGGCGGGTGTGGTTGTGCCGCTGCCGGGGAATATGTGTCGGGCATGGTCGCTCAGCGGACCTGGTGCGGCGAGCCGGTTGTCCGGCAGGGCCGTCCAGGGGCGGGCAGACCGCCCAGTTATAGCAGGTTCGCCGCGGCCTCTCAACAGCGAAGTCTGCGGCGCGGCAAAAGACACCGTGGCGTGAAAAGGGCAAGGAGAAGTCATGGCGGCGGTGTACGGAACCGCAAGGATTGGGGGAAAATGGTCGTGCGCATAGGCAGTATGACGCTGCTGATCCTTGCCTTGTGCCTGACGCTTCCAGCGAGCGGCCATGGCGAGCTCCCGCCACTGTACCTCGGCCAGTCGGCGGTGCTCAGCGGTCCGGCCCAGAACCTCGGTCTGGAGATGCGCGCCGGCCTGTTGGCGGCATTTTCGCTGATCAACGACCAGGGCGGCATCAAGGGGCAGGAAGTGGTGCTGGTCAGCCGTGACGATGGCTACGAGCCAGATAAGGCGGTACGCAACACCAAAGACCTCATCTCCGAAGACAAGGTGTTCGCCCTCATCGGTGCGGTGGGTACTCCCACCGCCAAGGCCGTCATCCCGCTGATCAACGATGCGCGCATCCCCTTCGTCGGCCCCTTCACCGGCGCCGAGGTGCTGCGCGTGCCATTCCAGCCCTATGTCATCAATGTCCGCGCCAGCTACTACCAGGAGTTGGAAAAGCTCGCCTCGTTCCTCGTCGACGGCAAGAGGTATCGCCGTATCGCCTGCTTCTACCAGAACGACAGCTATGGCTACGACGGTTTGCGTGGCATCGAGATTGCCCTGGCCAGGCGCGGCATGGCCCTCGTCTCCCAGGGCAGCTACGAGCGCAATACCGTGGCGGTGATGGGCGCCTTGCAGGATATCTACGAGGCCAGGCCGGAAGTGGTGGTCATGGTGGGGGCCTACGCCGCCTGCGCCGAGTTCATCAAGCTGAGCAAGATCAAGGTCGGCGGCAAGGTGAAGTTCTGCAACATCAGCTTCGTCGGTACCGAGAGCCTGCGCCAGGTGCTGGGCGGCTACGGCGAGGACGTGGTGGTCTCCCAGGTGGTGCCCTATCCCGCGGAGACCGATATCGAACTGGTGCGGGAATACAAGGCGGCCATGGCCAAGTACCAGCATGATTCGCCGATCAGCTTCATCTCCCTCGAGGGCTATATGAGCGGCAAGCTCTTCGGCGCCATCGCCCAGCGGGTCGAGGGGGAACTGACCCGCGAAAAGTTCCTCGCCGCCATGGAGTCCAGCGGACGCTTCGATCTGGGCGGTCTGATCCTGCAGTTCGGACCCGGCGACCACCAGGGGCTGGACGAGGTCTACCTGACCTCCATCTACCCGACGGTCCGCACCCTCGAGCCGGGAGAGTGACGGTGTCCGACGGTCGCAGAAAATCGACGATGTTCAGTAAGATCACCTTATCCGCGGCGCCTTTTTATGCCTCGTTGGTAGTCATCACCTCGCTCACCACCTTTATCGGCAGTTTCTGGGCGATGAACGAATACCAGGCCTACCAGGAGAGCGTCGAGGTCATCAAGACCAACTACAAGCACCAGTACGAGAGCCGCCTCAAAGAAGAGTCGGACAAAGTGGTCGAGCTCATCGTCCACCTCCAGGAGCAGAACGACCTGCGCGTCGAGCACGACATCCGCGACCGCGTCCAGGCTGCCTATACCATCGCCTCCCACAACTACCGGCTCTACAAGGACGACAAGAACCCCGAGGAGCTTCGTTCCATGGTTGGCGAGCTGTTGCGGCCGATGCGCTGGAACAACGGGCGCGGCTATTATTTCCTTGGCCGCGTCGACGGCGGCACCGTCGACCTCTTCGCCGACGAGCCGCTCTTTGAGGGCAAGACCGCTGCGCAGTTCGAACGGCTCATTGGCCGTGATCTGATCGGCGTCATTCAGAGCATCGTCCGCGACAAGGAGGCAGGGCTGCTGCGCTATAAGCTCACCAAGCCGATGTTCCCTGGCGAGGAGCTCTCCAATATCGCCTTTGTCAAGTATTTTCAGCCACTCGACTGGTTCATCGGCGCCGCCATTTACAGTAACGAGCTTGAGGAAAACTTGCAGCGTGAGGTGCTGGCGCGCATTCAGGGGATCCGCTTCGCCGCCGATGGCGAGGTCTTCTGCCTGCGCGCCGACGGCACCATCATCGGCCACCAGGACGAGCGCCTCATCGGGCGGTCGGTGCGCGACCTCATCGACAGCAACGGCTTCGAATATGGTCGGGCTTTCCTCGAGGCGGGGGTAAAGAAACCGGGCTACGTCAACTACACCGCCACCGGCGCCGCCACCGCCCACCAGAAGCTGGCCTACGTCACCGGCTTCGCGCCCTGGGGCTGGGTGGTGGGCACTTCGATGTACATGGACGGCATGGAACAGGCAATCCTCTACGAGACCGAGACCTACCAGCGCATCGCCTTCAAGAACGTCCTCACCTTTGTCGTTCTCTTCGCCGTCGCCGTCATCTTCCTGCTCGCCTCGACCCTCTATTACTCGTACAAGATCAAGCAGGGCATCACCCTGTTCACGAATTTTTTCCAGAAGGCCGCCGACTCCAACGTCAAGATCGACAACACCAATCTCACCTTCCGCGAGTTCGAGGATCTCGGGCGGCTGGCCAATCGCATGGTCGAGTATCGCATCAACAACGAGACGCTGCTGCACCGCGACGAGCTGCGCCTCGACTCCCTGGTGCAACTGGGCATGATCGAGAAAAACAGTCTGCCCGATAAGTATCGCTTCATCCTCGAGCGTATCATCCGCATCACCCGCAGCGAGGAGGGCTATCTCGCCCTGGTCGATGGCGCGCAGAGCCATATCACCCTCTGCGCCCATATCGACAAGGATGGCAACGAGTTGGGCGAAGACGGGCTGGTGGAGTTGTCGATCCCTGTCTCCCGTGCCGGTCTGCCTGGCCGGGCGGTGAGCGCCAGGCGCGCGGTCATCGTCAACGCCCTACCGGTGAGGGAGGAGTACGACTGCTACCCCTATCTGCGCGAGGTGCGGCGCCACCTCGACGTGCCGCTCTTCAACGATGGCCGGATCTCCGCCATGGCCGGGGTCTGCAATAATCGCGAACGCTATGACAACGGCGATGTGCGTCAGGTGACCATGCTCCTCGAAGGACTATGGGGGCATGTCCTCAAGAAGAGCGCCGAGGAGGAACTGGCGCGACTCGAGCGGCAGATCATCGCCGTCAGCGAGGAGGAGCGCAGCAAGATCGGCCGCGACCTGCATGACGACCTCGGCTCGCACCTCACCGGGGTCGAGCTGCTCAGCAAGGCCCTGCAGCAGCACCTGTGGGCCGAGGCGCCGGAGCGGGCCGAACAGCTGGGCACCATCCGCAACCTCATCCGCGACGCCATCGACAAGACGAGGCGCCTCTCCCAGGGGCTCTATCCGGTGCATGTGGTGGAGTACGGCCTTGAGGCGGCCATCGAGGAGCTGGTTGCCGAGGCTAAAAAAATGTTTAAGGTGAACTTCGATTTGTCGTGGCAGGATAATGGCTACAGCCTCGGCAAGAACACCGCCACCCATCTCCACTACATCATCCGCGAGGCGGTGTTCAATGCCGCGCGGCATGGCAAGCCCAATAACATTGGCATCTATATGGTTCAGGACGAGAACGGATTTTCGATCAAGATCGTTGACGACGGCAAGGGCTTCGCCGGGACGCCGGCGGCCACGGGCATGGGTTTTCATACCATGAAATACCGGGCCAAGGCCATCGGCGCCACGCTGATCATCAATTCCGGCGAAAAGAGCGGCACGATCATTGCCGTGAACGGCGAGGGGCGGGAATGAAGGCACGGGTCATCATCGTCGACGATCACCCCATCTTTCGCATGGGGATGGCGGAACTGCTCAACCAGGAGGACGATTTCACCGTCTGCGGCATGGCCGAGGACATCGCCGGCGCGCGCCGCCTCATCCAGCAGCATAGCCCGGACCTGGCCATCATCGATATCACCCTGGCCGGGGAGAACGGCCTCGATCTGGTCAAGGAGTTGTCCGGCGAGAAGAACAGCCCGCCGATCCTCGTCCTCTCCATGCACGACGAGCAGGTCTGGGCGGAGCGGGCGATCCGTGCCGGGGCGCGCGGCTATATCATGAAAAAAGAGGCCAGCGAGAAGGTCATTGTCGCCCTGCGTAATATCCTCGGCGGCAAGATCCACGTCAGCGCCAATATCATGGAGCGGCTCCTCGACCGCTTCCACTGGAAGCAGGACGACATCGCCGTGCCCACCGTCGACCTGCTTACCGACCGCGAGTTGGAGGTCTTCCGCTTGATCGGCGCCGGGCTTTCCACCCGCGAGATTGCCGAACGCATGAACCTCGGCGTCAAGACCATCGGCACCTACCGTGACCGGGTCAAGCAGAAGATGGGCATCAAGACCGCCGCCGAGCTCATCCGCCGCGCCGTCCTGTGGACCGAGCAGGAGTTTTTCGATCCGGATGGCAAGGACCTCTCGTAGGTTCCCGTCCTACCTCTGTTGTCGGCATGGCCTTACACAATAAAAGGGCTGTGCCCGATTTTCATCATTATGGCGATCCTCTATACTGCCTAGCACGTTAGGGTTACCGTTCGCTGTCAGGCGCGACTTCCTGGAGAAATTTTCTCGAGGGGTGCAGCCGCCTGCAGCCGCTGCCCCGGCAAGGCCGCCAATTTGGCCAGCCGGGGTGGTGCGCCTGGATGATGTGCGGACGGCGGGCCCAAGTGTTTTGTTGGCGGCAGGGGTGGATTTGGCAAGGCTGTGGAATGAAGTAGGGAAAACGCTGCATCCCTTGTGCCGTGGGTCCGTCGACCCGGGGGATTCCCTCCGGGTCAGTGTCTGTCGAGGTCAACCTCCATCCCCGGGGGTGGCTGTTCCCTTGAGCAAGGACATCGTGCCTCTCCGGGGTCTGTCCTCATCGAGTCGGAAAATGAATCCCCCCTGTCGCCAACAGCTTTCCCCCGCTCGATGAGCGGGGTCGGCCGCCGCCCTCGTCGCGACGGCGGGCCCTTGCCCCGGCGAAAGAACATTCCAGCGCCCGAGCAGATAATTCGGTGTGCAAGCTCTTTTGCGTATGCTACCTTGGTGGCGGCGTTGCGCCGGGTGTTGTCGCCGGCTGCAGGGCCTCTGCTGTTTTACGTCCGTGTATCCGCCCGCTGCCGCGGGCAGGCAGACCCCTGGCAATATCGACCTCCCGCGAGGGGGGCAAGAGGAGTGTATGGCACCAATCATTACCTTTATCGGCTGGCACGACAGCGGCAAGACCACCCTGGCCAGCCGGGTCGTTTCCTGCCTCACCGGGCTCGGCTATCGCGTTGCGGTGATCAAGTCGACCAGCGACGAGGGCATTCCCTTCGATACGCCGGGCACCGATACCCATAAGCACCGCCAGGCAGGGGCGGTCGGCGTGATGCTCGTCGCGCCTGACCAGATGGTGCTGCAGACCAGCAATCCCCGTCTCTCCCTGCGCACCCTGGCGCACCGCTTCTTCGCCGATGTCGACCTGGTTGTCGGGGAAGGCTTCAAGACGGCCAGGAAAGTGCCGAAGATCGAGGTGCTGCGCAATCTCGAGCAGTCACTGCGCGAGGAGGTCCAGGGCATCGTCGCCGTGGCCACCGACCTCGACAATGTCCCTGGTGACAACGTCTTCGCCCTCGATGCGGTCAGTGAGATCGCCCATTTCATCGAAAAGCGCTACCTGCGCGACAAGGGGCGCAGGGAGATGGCCACCCTGCTCGTCAATGGCGACCGCGTCCCGATAAAGAGCTTCGTTCAGGAGGCCCTGGCGGGCAGCGTGCAGGGTTTCGTGTCCTCCCTCAAGCTGAATGATGAGGTGCGGGAGATCGAACTGCGCATCAAGATCGGCGACTGACGGCTGTCATCTCCCTTCCCGGCAGTTTTCTTCGACGGTCGGCGCTCAGCGCAGCTGCATGTATTTCTCGCGATAGGCCTCCAGCTCCTGCGGCGGGAGATAGAGGAAGAGCTGGAAGTTCTCGTCACCGAGGGAGGTGTTGAACTCCGCCAGCTTGATGGTCTTTTGCTTGAAGCGCTCGATGTCGTTGAAGGTGAAGACGCCGCGGTAGATAGTGCCGAACGATCTGCCCTCGGTGACGTCGAAGTAGCCGAGGGCGATGACGATCGGCACGTGGTAGCGCTGATTGAGTTCTTCCGCCGCGGCGAGGATTTGCCGCAGGTCTTCCGGACGTTCGTACTCCTTGGCAAAACGCACGAAGTTATGCAGGGTGCCTTCCTGCACCAGGTAGAGCTTGTTCTGGGCGTAGAAGGCGATCGGCTCGATGGCGTATTCCGGGGAGCCGATGATGATGGCCTCGTGCAGCTGGGCGTTGGTGGTCAGGTATTTGCCGATGGCCTGGGCGGAGCTCTTTTCCACCGCCGCCTCTTCGCGGACGATGAAGGCGTTGATATGGATCTGCTTGAGCAGGAAGGGCAGGAGAAAGACCAGCATCACGCCGAGAAAGACCGTCCTGGCGTGACGAAAGAGGCCGGTGCGGGAGCCGCTGCGAAGACCGTCCCAGGTCATCCATAACAGGGCCATGGTGAACCCGATGATCACCCCCTGGTGCCTGGTCTGCGGGTAGATGATGGCCAGGCCGACGACATTGAAGATGAAGAAGGCGACGAAGAGGGTAGCCCCCCAGTATGGCCGGACGCAGAGCAGGGCGGCAATCAGCGCGGCGACGAAGAGGTCGCGGTAACCGATCTTGACGTGCATGATATAGAGCAGCAGTTCCCCGGGATGGCGCAAGGCCCGCGACAGGACTGCCGGCCAGTTGACCTTGGCGAAGTGGTTGGCGGAGACGAATACCGATTCGGCATCGACCCTGGTGCTGTAGTAGGAGATGGCGATGCCTGCCAGGGCGATGGCGGCGGCCAGCAGGTATCTCCTCTCCTTGAGCACGGCGAAACCGGAGTCGGCCAGCCAGCCGGCGAGAAAAAGCCCGGAGAGGTACATGCCGTACTGGTTGCTGTTGGCCTGGAGGAAGAGGAGGGCGCCGATGGCCAGCGGCCGTGGTTCCTTCTTCCCGGCGAGGATGGCCATGGCGAAAAAGAGGAACATGCTGATGCCATAGTCGCGGGCGTCGACGGCGTTGACCGAGAAGGGAATCACGCCGAAGATGAACAGTACCTTGATCGCCAGAGGGAAGGGTGAGTGCTTGACGAAGAGGTGCACGGTCGCATAGCCGATAACCAGGCTGGCCATCTGCAGGGAGACCTGATGCGGGATCAAGGCATACATGGCCATGAGGATGGTGCGCCACAGCAGGGGGTGGCCGTCGTACTTGGCGAGGGCGAAGTATTCGGAAAAACTGCTGGTGCCGGTGGCCATGAGGAATTCCCGTGTCTCATCACGCCACAGTTCGTGGGTCAGGGTGGAGGCGACAACGGCGAAGATCCACAGGGCGAGGGCGGCGTTTTCGACAGCCGCCGTCGTCTTTGGCTGCGGGTTTGCCAGGGCGCGGAGGAATGGCGGGAGGACGCTTGCGTTCATGGCGGATGGTGACCGGGGTGGAGGCCGTTGCTGCGGCGACGGCGGGATGGGCGGTGAAGTGCGTGTCGGGGGTTTAGCCGGGGCGGCCGGGAGATATCAGCTGGTTGAGGTGGCGCAAAAAGAGGATCGAGGAATCATATACAGACCCGGGGGGAGTTTTGCAACGACCATTTTCACGGGTTCACGCTGCAGGCAGACGCTGGGCTGTCGCCAGCCATGCCTGCGTTAGACCACTTCTTGGATGCTAGAGTTGTCAGGGCCCTGCCACCCGGTGGCCGGGGGCAGGGCCAGGGGAGGGGTCTGGCTCAGAAGCGCCGGTTCATGTAAGGCAAGAGGGCCTCGGGGATGTCAATACCGCCGTCTTCGCGCTGAAAGTTTTCCATGATCGCCACCAGGGTTCTGCCCACCGCCAGGCCGGAGCCGTTGAGGGTGTGCACCAGCCTGCTTTTCTTTTGCCCCTCGGGGCGATACCTGATACCGCCTCGCCTCGCCTGGAAGTCGAGGAAGTTGGAGCAGGAAGAGATCTCGCGATAGGCGTTCTGTCCGGGTAGCCACACCTCGATATCGTAGGTCTTGGCCGAGGAGAAGCCGATATCGCCGGTGCACAGGGCCACTACGCGATAGTGGAGGCCGAGCAGCTGCAAGACCGTCTCGGCGTCGGCGAGGAGTCGCTCGAGCTCGTCGTCGGAGGTCTCGGGAACGACGAACTTGACCAGTTCAACCTTGTCGAACTGGTGCTGGCGGATGAGGCCACGGGTGTCGCGGCCGTGGCTGCCGGCCTCGGAGCGGAAGCAGGGGGTGTAGGCGGTATATTTGATGGGCAGGTCGGCTTCGCTCAGGGTCTCGTCGCGGTGGATGTTGGTCACCGGGACCTCGGCGGTGGGGATGAGGTAGAGGTCCCAGCCTTCGATTTTGAACAGGTCATCGGCGAACTTGGGCAGCTGGCCGGTGGCGGTCATGGTCGGCGTATTGACCATGAAGGGTGGCAGCACCTCGCTGTAGCCATGGCGCTCGGTATGGAGGTCGAGCATGAAGTTGATCAGGGCCCGCTCAAGCTTGGCGGCCAGCCCCCTGAGCACCGAGAAGCGGGCGCCGGAGAGCTTGGCGGCTCTTTCGAAGTCGAGGATGCCGAGCTCTTCGCCCAGTTCCCAGTGCGGCTTGGGGGTGAAGGAGAACTGCGGTTTTTCCCCCCAAATCTTCACCTCGACGTTATCAGTCTCGCTGCTGCCCAGGGGTACCGAGTCATGGTGCAGGTTGGGGATGGTCATTACCAGGCCGTCGAGCCTGGCCTCGACGGTGGCCAGCTCGGCATCGAGCTCCTTAATGCGCCCGTTGGCGTTACGCATCTCGACGATCAGGGCGTCAGCGCTTTCCTGCTGTCCGCCGCCGTCCCGCTTGAGGCGGGCGATCTGGTCGGAGACGCTGTTGCGCCTGTTTTTCAGTTGCTCCACCTCGGCGAGGAGTTGGCGTCGCTGCCCGTCGATGGCGGCGAACTCGTCGAGCAAAGCCGGCGCCAGGCCGCGATGCTGACATTTTTCTTTCACCAGTTCGAGGTTTTCCCGTATGTAGCGTAGTTCGAGCATGATCGGTCATCCCGTTGATTTATGAGGTCAAACGCCCAGGAGCTCTGTTTATCACGAGGCTTGTCGGAAAGCAACCGCTATCGAATTGCATTTTCCCGGGCGGTCTGCTACCTTTGTCGGCCAAGTCGTCGGCGACGGCGGCAAGATGCCGCCGTTACCCCCTCGCCCCTGGCTGCCCAGATTGCCTGCAGCCATCCACGAGCCGCCCCGCCTCTCTCCAGCAGAATTGCCGCCCATGGCCGACCGACCGAAACTCGTCACCTTCATCATTCTCCTGCGCCGTTCGCTGCGCAATCTCATTTTCGCCGTCGGACTGGTGACCTTCGCCGTATTTCTGCTGTCGCCGCGGCTCCTGGCGCTGATTCAGGGGCATCTCGACACCAAGCTCTATTTCTTCACCGTGGCCGGGCCGTTTCTCGCCCATGTCACCCTGGCCTTCTTCGTCGCGTTGTACGTCCTCGTCCCATGGGCGACCGTGGTGCTGTGGCGGGCCGCCGGGCGAGTCTTCGCGGTGTCGGCGAAACAGGTGTTCTTCTTTGTCCTCTGTACCTGCCTGCTCTTCTATGCCGGCACCGCCTTCTGCTACTTCGTCACCCTGCCGTTCGGGATCAGTTTTCTGCTCGGTTTCGGTTCGGAAGAACTGCGCCCGGTGATATCGGTCAATCAGTTCGTCACCTTCGTCGCCGTCTTCCTGCTCGCCTTCGGAGTCATCTTTCAGTTGCCCATTGTCATGGTCTTTCTCGCCAGGGTTGGCGTGATTACCCGCCGCTTTTTCGAAAAGAACCGGCGTTACGCCCTGCTCGTTATGGCCATCGTTTCGGCGATCCTCACCCCCACCCCGGACGTGGTCAACATGGCTCTCATGGGTGGGCCGCTCTACCTGCTCTACGAAGCGGGCATCGTCATCCTCCGCATCCTCGGCATCGGAGAGGAGAAGCCGCCCTCAGAACTCGTACAAGGGTAGCCCGGAAGCGCGCAGCAGGGCGGCGGTGACGCCGATGGTGCCAGTAACGGCGCAGGAAGGGCTGCGAGCCTTGAGGCAGGCACAGTGCACCTCCTGGCTGCGGGCCAGTTGCAGCACCTGGCGGGCGCCGTGGATGAAGGCGGTGGTGTAGTCGGCTCCTGACTTGCCGAGCACCCTGGCGCGTCCGGCAAGGACGTCGTTGCCGTCGCCCCCGACGATGTCGGCGGCCTCGCGCGGTGTCGCCAGCCCGCCGAGTTGTTCAGGGCACACCGGAATCCACTGGGCGCCGGCGAGGTGTTCGAGACAGGCCGGGTTGTCGACGATTCTGCCGTCGTAGCGGGTGCAGAGGCCGACGAGGCAGGCGCTGACCAGAATGAGGGGGCGCGCTGCGGGGGAAGGGGGCATAGTGGTATTTTGCATGGGATAAAGTGTCGGGTATGAAGAAACGAGGACAACCGAAACGGAAGATGTCTCCACTGCAGCAGGCGCGGCTGTTGAAGATCTGCGCCACTCTCCTCGTCTGTTTTCTTCTCTGGGTGGTGTTCGCCCCCGGTGCGGGGCTCCTGGCGATCTGGCGTAAGCGGTCGGAACTGCGCAGCCTGACGGAGCAGAACACCCAGCTGGAGGCGACCAATACGCACCTCCAGCAGGAAATTGATAAGCTGCAGAACGATCCTGGCTATCTGGAAGAGGTTGCCCGGCGCGAGCACAACCTCCTCAAGAAAAACGAGAGGGTCTTCGAGTTCGCGCCGAGGAAATCGGCCAAGGAAGAGTGAACGAAAAGGCGGCTCGCCCGGAGCCGGGATCAGGCAGCTCAGGTGAAGCCGGATCGCCCGGCGCAGCCGCCGGACATGGGCAGCGGAGAGGGGCTGCTGCCTTTCTTCACCGTTCCCGCGGAGAGCAGCTTGACGACGCTGGCGCTGTTGCATTTCTCGCAGCGAACCTCGTTGTCGCGGTGTTCTGAGGTGGTTAATATCTCGAAAACGGCGCCGCAGTCTGAACACTTGTACTCGTAGATTGGCATGGGATGTTCTCCTTGCTCCAGGTTTACGGGATGCGGTGCCATGGCGGGGCGGTGACCTCTGCTGACCACCTCTTGCGGCGGCACCACGTCTATCGCCACCTACCATAAGAACGGTTGTGGAAAAACTCCAAGGAGAAATATGCTATGAACACTGTATTGCGTGCAACGAGAGCTTCCGCCCCCCACCGGGGGGACGGGTGCCGTCGGCAAGGGGGCGTGGGCCGGAACCAGTGTCGGCAGGCTGCGGCTGGTATGGCAGTGGCGGCGATCTTCGCCTCCCTGCTTCTGCTTGGCGGGTGCGCGAGCTTTCTGCGACCGGAGAAAGGAATGAACTCGGCCAGCGAGAACCGCATCGCTCTTGCCGAAACCAAGGGGCGGGCGGTCTGGGAGACCAGTGACCTTCGCGTCCAATACGGTCTGCAGCTGCGGGACGGGCTCTGTGTCCTGGATGGCGAGCTGCGCCTGGCCGACCACATCATCAACAGCTTTCCAGTGGTCGAACGACTGTTTTTCTATGCCACCTTCGTCGATGTCCAGGGGAGGGTAGTGGAGACCGTCGATATCGGGCCGGTCGTTCCCGCTTATGGTTCGGTTCCCGAGACGTTGCCTCTGAAGCTGTCCCGTCGCCTTCCTCCCGAGGCAAAGTCCTTTGTCTTTCACTATTTCGGAACATTCCGCACTAACCCACTCGACGAGGGGGGGAGCTGGGATATCGGCCATTTCCCCTTTGCGCCATGAGCGAATCGTCGGCGTCGCATGAGGCTGGCAGCCGCAGCGTCCTCTCCGGCCTGCGCACGTTGCTGCGTTATCACAGCGATATCGGTATCGAGAACTACCCCGGCAAAGGGGTGGGTGATGCCCTCTTCAAGTGGCGGGAGGACGCCGCGAAGCCGCTGGCTGCGCCTTCCGTCCAGCCGACGCGGCCCACCGCTCCTGGAATCGGGGGGAAGAGGGGGGAAGCGTCGCGGGCTACGGTCCGCCTCGAAGACATTGCCGAGGAGGTTCGCGGCTGCCGGGCCTGTGGCCTGCATCTTCAGCGGATCTACCCGGTGCCGGGGCGGGGGCCGGACAAGATGCGCCTCTTGCTCGTCGGCGATTGGCTGATGGCTGGCGACGGCGATGGTCTGCCGGCGGGACTGGTCTTCGGGGCTGAACAGGAGGCGATGCTGGCGAGGATGTTCGCCGCCATAGGCTTACCGGCAGAGGAGGTGTTCATCACCAACGTGGTGAAGTGCGCCCTGCCCGCCGGCTTCGTGCCGGAGGAAGTGCACATCGAGCGCTGCCGCTCCTATCTCCTGCGGCAGATAGCCGCCGCCTCGCCGCAGGCGGTATGCACCATGGGGCCGGTGGCCGCACGCGCCGTTCTCGGTCCTGCCACGACCCTGCTGCGGGCCCGCGGCAGGGTTCATACTTTGCAGGAGCATGGCGGCAAGCCTCTGGCGGTGATTGCCACCTATCATCCGACCTTTCTTTTGCAGAACGCAGAGATGAAGCAGGCGACCTGGGCCGATCTGCAGTTGCTGGCCCGTGAGCTTGGTCTGCGTTGAGATGTGGGCAGCCGGGAAGGCAGCACTCCGCCATCGCGGCCATGGCCGGTGGATGAGAGGGAAAAGCGGTGGCGCGGCTGTTGCTCAGAAACTCATGGTCAACTGGTTGCTGACCATGATGATGCTCTCGACGTTGGTGTAGCTGCTTCGATCGGTAAAGAGGGTGCCGGTGTCCATATAGCCGAAGTGCAGCTCGTAGGACAGGTAGTCGAGCAGCTTGTAGATGACGCCAAGATTGGCCTCCCAGCTGGCCTCGTTCTCGAAGTTGAGGGTGTCCGGCGACCAGTGGTTGCGGGTGACGCCGAAGGCGCCCTGCAGGGAGATTTTGTGCGTGGCGTCGAACGTGGCCGAGAGGGCGATACCTTCGGTGGCTGAATCGGGGTGGGCCTTTCCGAGGGAGACGTTGCTGAAGTGCTCGCTGCCAAGGATGTCGGCGACGTTGGAAGTAATGAGCAGAGGCTTGAAGTCGACGAAATATCGGGGGCTTGTGTCACTGCTGGCGGAGAACAGACTGCTCAGGTCGTAGGAGGTTACCTTGTAGGCGCTATGGCCGCCGAAATCCTCGGCGCGGCCAGTGCTGGCCAGTAGCACCAGGGAGGTAGCAAGTGTTGCGAATACTGCTTTATTCATGGTCGTCTTCATGGTCGCTTCGATGAACCGTCCCGTCTGGGCTCTCGACATACGGGACGAGTTCAAAAAACTGTACCTTAAATAATTCATCCCGCCCGGCAAAATGTCAAGTGGAAAGTTTCTGTCAGAGAGCTGTGGGACGAAGCCGTGGAAGTGATGCCGCGGGTGACGGCGGCGGAAGGCAGGCGGGCCCAGGAAAGTTGCCGCGGAGGACTGCATATGCTTGACATGCGCGGCACGATGACCCGTCTCGCCGCATCCGCCGGCAGGCCGCCTTTGCACGCTCTGTTGTAAGGAACACTGGGCTGTACGAAAGGGAGCCGACCCCTTCGCCGGAGGATGGTGCGGGCCAGCCGGATTCCGGCCGGCCCCTCGGGGCGGTTTTCCCGGGAATGGCTTGCCAGCACGGGAGTTTTACGATATATGTACCTGGTTGTTTTTTGGGGAAATGGTGCCATCTTGACGACGGCGGAAGGTGGTGGGAAAAGCGCGCGGTCGATGCTGGCAGGATTGCTGCTGAAACGAATTTTTGTGAATTTATATACTGCTGAAGGAGCTGTTATGATTAAAAATACTCTGGCGATGCTCATTCTAAGCCTCGCCCTGCTGGTCGCCACCGTCTCTCAGGGCGCCGTCGAGAAAGCTGACCGTACCGTGGTCCTGACCGCGTTCGATGCCGATGAAGCTGGCTCCTATGCTTATCTGCGTGACAGCGTCCGGGGTATCATCACCAGCAGACTGGCGGCCCGGCCTGGGATTACCGTGCTTGACAGGTCGCTGAGCCAGGAGGAACTGAAAGGTCTCAAAGCCAGAAAGGCCGATGCCAAAGCAGGCGGCGGTATCGATTATTTGATCACCGGCGGGCTGTATGGCCTGAAAAGCGGGCTGAGCATCCATGTCACCCTCTATCCGATGGGCAGCGAGGAGGAGGTGAGGAACTTTGAGGTGATGTCCAAAAAGCAGGATACGCTGCTCGCCGATCTCGAAGGCCTGGTGGGTCAGCTCGCCAAGGCTGTAGGTGGAACCACCTTGCCAGAAGGATCTCAGGAGGCCGCCGGCGCAGCTAATCAGGGGACCGCGGCGTTCATTACCGCCCACCCCGAGGCGGCCTATAAAAAGAAGCAATTCACAGGAGCGGTTTCGGCCGCCGAGGGCAGCAATATCCTCGTTGAGGCAGCAGAGGGCAAACGGAACGTCACCCTGGGCGAAGAGATCCGCCTCTTTGCCGTCGGCGATGTCGATGGTAACGGCGCCGAGGAAATGATCATTCTCTCCGGCAGCGCCATGGAGCTTTATCGCACCGAAGACAGAAAAATCGTCAAGGTGGGAGGGGGACGCCTCGATGCCGCCCTCGAATGCCATGCCATGAACCTCGCCGACCTCGACAAGGACGGCAGGGAGGAAATATACCTGAGCTGCACCAGAGATCTCGCTGTCTCTTCAGTCGTTGTGCGCTGGCAGCCCGCATCGGGTCAATTCATCGTCAGCGCCGAGAACATCCCCTGGTATCTGCGTCCCTTGCAACTTCCCGGGAAAGGCTGGCGCCTGGTTGGACAGAAGCGGGGGATGGAAAAGACCGAACTGCTCAAACCCGGGGTATACCTGCTCGAGGGAGAGGGAGACGGGCGGTACCGCGAAGGAGAACGGCTGCCGCTGCCGGCGGGGATCAATGTCTTTGACTTCGTCTATGCCGATCTCGACGGGGATCGTGCCATGGAACTTGTCGCCATCGATGGCAAGGAGAAACTCAGGGTCTACAGCAGCACCAACGAACTGCTCTCGGTCAGCAAGAACAGCTACGGCGGCAGCAAAATATATATAGGGCCGAGCCGGGCTGGAGTCCTCAACGAGCAGGACCGGAAAAATTTCACTCCGGATGAAGATATGGCGCGAAAGCTCATTTTCGTTCCTGGCCGTCTCCAGGTTGTCGATGTCGACGGCAATGGGCGGGACGAGGTGGTCACAAACCGGAACTCGCTGTCCGCTCTCAGTATCCTCGAAAAAATGCGTATCTATAACGACGGGCTGGTGGTCGGTCTGACCTGGGATGGGGAGACCATGAACGAGGCGTGGCGGAGCGGTTCGTTTCGCGGCTATATAACGGGTTTCACGCTCTCGCCGAAGACTACGGATCGACGGTGGCGTGCCGCTGCGGAAGGACCAGCGAAAGCCGACCTTTTCGTTGCTCATCTGCCCCGGAGCGGGACCTTGGCAGGCCTTTTGCCGGGTGTCGGAGAAACACAACTTACCGTCTATGAGCTACAATTTTCTCGCGCAAAAACAAAGTAATAGGGTACAGATCATCGAGTAAAAAAAATTATACCCCGGGGTAAAAAAATCTTGACAAAGGAGGGTGCCACGTATAACGTAGAGGCAGCATTGAAAAACTTTGCCGGTTTTCTGCCTGTCTGTATGGCAGGGGCGGCTGGTGGTCAGCCTGTTCGGCCGGGTAAAGGATAAGCGGCCTCTGCAAGGAGGTTAACACATGACTTCAGGAGAGACAAAATGAAGAAAACAATTGCTGCAGCCGTAGGTCTCATGATGGTCGGCGGTATCGCGAATACCGCTTCCGCCGCTCTTGAGAATCAGTTCGGTGGATACTGGCGTACTCGTTTTACCTATGAAGACAACTTCACCGGCCAGGATACCGACAGTAAATTCTACGTAGATACCCGCACCCGCCTCTATTACACCGCCAAATTCAGCGACGACTTCAAATTTGTCAACAAATTCGAGATCAACAGCGGTTGGGGCGATACCTCCAAAGCTGCTGCTGGCGCTGCCGGTCTGGGCGCTGGTGGTGACTGGGGCGCTGACGGCAAGGGCAATTTCCGCGTCAAGAACTCCTATGCCGATTTCAACATCGGCCCGATGTTCAATGCCAAAGTTGGTATCCAGGCCTTCAAAGTTGCCCGTGGCTTCATTCTCGATGACGACGCCGCTGGTATCACCGCGACTATAAAAGCTGGCAACATCACCATCCCGCTTGTCTGGATCACCGCCAGCGATAACGAAGTCGCCGGTTGGGACGTGGCCACCAGCGCCGCCTACAACCAGGACGTCCTCGCTGCCCTGGCTGCCATCAAGATCAACGATGGCATGACCGTCACCCCGTATTTCGTATATCATAAAATCAGCGACAGCGCCCAGTTTGAGGATTTCGATAACTGGTATCTCGGCGCCGACGCCGACCTGAAATTCGGCAGCGTGTCTGTATGGGCAACCGGTATCTTCAACGGCGGCACCATCAATGATGTAGATAACAAAGGCTATCTCGGCGCGGTTGGTGTTGACGCCGGTCTCGTTCATGGCCAGGTCTTCTATGCCAGCGGCGACGACGGTTCCGACGCCGGCGAGAACACCCAGTTCCTCTCTGCCCCGGCTCTCAGTGGCGGCGGCAAATCCCCGGGTCATGGCTCTTCCTACTACTGGGCTGAGATCATGGGCCTGGGCGTGTTCGATAACTCTCTGTCCGCAGGCTCCCCGGGTGACGACATCACCAACGTCTGGGCTGGAAACGTCGGTGTGACCATCAAGCCGATGGACAAACTGACTGTTGACGCAGACGTCTGGTATGCTGCCCTCGCCGAGGATAATGCTGCTGGCGATACCGAGCTCGGTGTCGAACTCGACGCCAAAGTCGGCTACAAAGTGTATGACAACCTGACTGCAGAGGCTATCTTCGCCTACCTCATCTCCGGTGATGCTACTGGTGACGAGGACGTGATGGAAGGTGGTGTTCGCCTCTCCCTGAGCTTCTAATTTTTCATCTTCTAGAAGCTGCCTGACATGAAAGGCCCGGTGGAAGAAATTCCTCCGGGCCTTTTTTCGTTCTTTGCCGGTTTTCAATAAATAGGGCGTGGCGATGCCAACGCGGCGGTATCAAGCACTGTCGGTGGTCATGGTAGGAGTCTTCCTCTCAACCATGGACAGTGGAATGATGAATGTTGCCCTGCCCACAATGCTCACCGCTTTTTCCCTGACTCTTAAAGAAGTGGGGGCTGTGGTCTCCATTTATCTTGGCACGGTTACCGTAACTCTTGTCTTCTGGGGGCGTCTTGCCGACAGCTTCGGACGCGGCGGGGTTTATCTGGCCGGAGTATTCGTGTTCGCTCTGGGCTTGATGGCATGTTACGTCGCTCCCACGTTTCCTTTGCTCGTCATGAGCCGTTTGCTGCAGGGGCTGGGGGCAGCGATGATGATGGCCACCGGACCAGCACTGATCAAGATGGTATTTCCCGTTGACCATCTCGGGCGCAGTCTGGGTATGGTCGGTATCGCCACTGCCTGCGGCCTGCTCAGTGGGCCATTTATCGGCGGCCTTCTCCTGCAGTATGGTTCGTGGCGGATGCTGTTTCTGGTCAACCTCCCCGTGTGTCTGCTGCTACTGATTTTCGGGAAACTGTGGGGTTTACAGCGTCTAGCGGACAGTGCAGCCAAGGAGCGAGTTGAGTTTGATTGGTGGGGGGGATGCTGCTGGACCTTTCTGGTGACGGTGGGCATGTTGCTCTTGCAGCGGTTTGAGAGAATGGGCAGCATCTTTACTGTGCTGACATTAGCCGCCTTGCTGGTGATTCTGTTGGCCTTTGTCCGTATCGAACAGAAAGCGCTACGCCCCATTCTTCCTTTGCAGTTGCTGCGCCAGCGGTATTACTGGGTCGCGCTGATGACGGCCATGCTGTCCTTTGCCACCCTGTTTATCGTTTTGGTGACGACGCCGTTCTACCTTTCCTATATTCTCCACCTGTCGGCCCAAGAAGTTGGCATGACGATGACAGCAGTCCCGGCTATGCTCATTGTCCTGTCCCCCCTTTCGGGGTGGCTGTATGATCGAATCGGGGCCAGGGTGCTGACCACTGCTGGACTGGGTCTGTGTTTTCTGGCTCTCTTGGCACTGGCCTCTGTGGGGGAGACCAGCAGCACGGGAAAGGTGGCCCTGTTCCTCGCCCTGCTTGGCGCCGGTCAGTCGGTGTTTCTCACTCCCAACAGCGCTTCGGTTCTTTCTAGGGTTGATGAACGCTGGACGGGTATCACCGCCGGTATTCTGGCAACGGCACGCAATTTCGGCATGGTGGTAGGCGCTACGCTGGCGGCAGCGTTACTCTCCTGGTGGTACACCTTCTACAGCGGCGGACAGCCTCTCGCATCCTACTCTGCTAGCGACAGCGGCGCCTTCGTCCTGGCGGTAAAAACCACCTTTCTCATTGCCGCAGGTCTGGCTCTCTTGGGGGGAATGTTCTCAGCGCGTCGCAGCTGAAGAGGTCTTCGGCAGAGTCACCAGCACTTCGGTGCCCCTGGGATGTCCTTCTCTGATGGTGAAGACGCCGCCATGTCCCTGGACGATTTGGTCGACCAGCGCCAGGCCAAGGCCGTTGCCATAGGTCTTGGTGGTGAAGAAGGGATCCTTGACATGGGGCAGGGTCTCGGCGGGAATGCCAGGGCCGGTATCGGAGATGACAACAGTCACCGAGTGTTCGTCTTCCGTGGCCGCGATGCGCAACTCGCCGCCGCCGGGCATGGCCTCGATGCTGTTTTTCACCAGATGCAGGAAAACCTGGCGCAGGGTGTTCTCATCCACCGGCAGCGGCGGCCCATCACCCTGGAGGTCGAGATGGTAGGTGATGTTGTTCTGCTTCATCGACATATAGAAAATCATCATGCTCTTTCTGATGATGGGAAAGAGCGGCTGCAGTTCGAAGTGGTAGGTTTTTTCCTCGACGAAGCTGAACAGATCTTCGAGGATGTTTTCGATGCGGCCCGCCTCCTGGGTGATGATATTGAGGTAACTGCCGAACTGGTCGTCGGCGACGCGCTTGGCCAAGAGCCGCGAGGTAGCGCCGATGGAGGTCAGCGGGTTTCTGATGGCGTGCAGCAATTGAGCCGACATGTGGCCGATGGCGGCAGTGCGTTCGGCGGCGATGAGCAGGTCCTTGCTCTTTTCCAGTTCCTGGGTGACAAGTTCGAGGGCGTTGATCTTTTCGGCCATGGCCTCGTACAGACGGCTGTGCTCGATGGCCAGGCTGGCCTGGCTGGCGAAGATCTGCAGTCCGCTGAGGTCTTCGTGGGTAATCGGCGCGCCGGTGACGAAGTTGTCGACGATCATCACCCCCAGGGCCTTGCCGGGGGCATAGAGGGGCACCACGGCGAAAGACCGCTCGCCAAGGAGACGCAGCAAGTCCTCGGGGACGCGGCATTCCGGGGCGGAGCCGTTGATGACCATGATCGTCTTGTTGTTGCGTCCGGCGTGAATGAGCACGTGATCATGCTCCGTTGCAGGGACGCGCAGGGTTTTGATGACTTCGTTGACGGCGATATCGAAATCGATCGATTTTTCTTGGATGTCGGCAAGGATATCGTCGAGCTGCAGGCCTTTTTCCTTGATGGAATGCCAGACTCGGCCGGCCTCTTCCCGCGAGGCCGGCCCCACCGCCAGGACCCCCTGGAGATAGCTGCCGTCGGGTTGGAAGAGGGCGAGAAAGGCGCGGTTGAAGCGCAACCCGTCCTCGGAGGTGATGCCGACGAGAATTGCCTGAAGGATGCCGCGTAGCTCGACGGTATTGAGATAGGCGGTATTCATCTTCAGGGTCAGGTGGTGCAGAAAGCGCATTCGCGCGTTAGTCTTTTCCAGTTCCTGTTGAAAGATGTGACTGTTGATGGCCAGCCGCCGTTTTTTCAGAGTGCTGTCGATGGTATGCAGGAACTGTTTGATGTTCACCGGTTTGGTGAGGTAGTCGTCGGCCCCCAGGCGCAGGCAGTTGAGCGCTACCTGGATATCGGTGGTGCCGGTGACCATGATGATGCCGAGGTCGGGATAGCGCGGGGCGATATCCTCGAGGATCTCGTTGCCGTTACGGTCGGGCAATTCGATATCGAGGAGGACCAGGGCAATCCTGCCGGAGTCGAGGTGCTGGTAGAATTCCCTGGCGCTGCCGGCCCGCACCACGGGATATCCGCGGCTGCCGAGGTAGTGGGAGAGGAGGAGGACGATCTCCGGCGAATCGTCGACGACCGCGATGACTTCGTCCGGGCCGAGCAAGTCGGTGGTCGGAAGTGCGGAACGTTGCGGGCCTGTGAGGACGATCTCGACCATGGCTGGGAAAAAGTGTGCCGCTATGGAGCGAAGGTCTCGGCGCGGATGGCGCGCTTCGCATGTCGCTCCCCTACGGGAAAATGGAATGAATATCTGCCGGGACGAAAAGAGAGTTGCCTACCACATCTGTTGTAGCAAAAAAGGCGTGACTCTGCAAAAGTATTCCCTCTCACCACCCCCTTGCCAGCCGATCTGATCATCCACCTGTGGCGAGCAGCGAAATGCTATTACTCTCGGCGCTGATCTAAGGTATAGTTGGGAAAACGTTCAGTTTGTCGATAGAGGGAGCAAGTGATCGATCTCGACCCCATATTTGCTGCGGGCGGCAGCATCGCTCAGGCCTTTCCCGGCTACGAGCCGCGCCAGGACCAGGTGGCAATGGCCCGACTCGTCGCCGACCTGCTGGAGCCGGAGGCCGGGCTCGAAGGTGGCGCCCGAGGACGAACTGTGGTGATCGAGGCCGAGACCGGCATCGGCAAGACCCTTGCCTATCTCCTGCCCGCCCTCATCTCCGGGCGCCGGGTGGTGGTGTCGACCGCCACCCTCAACCTGCAGGATCAGATCGTCGATAAGGACCTGCCCCTGGCGATGCGGATTATCGGCCGGGACGTGCCGACGCTATGCCTCAAGGGGCGGCAGAACTATCTCTGTCTGTATCGCTGGTATCAATACCGCAGCAACCCGCAGCTGTCCCTGGCTGCCGAGCCGTGGGTTGCCTTGATTGACGAGTGGCTGCGGACGACGCGCAGTGGTGATCGGGCCGAGCTGGCCTGGCTGGGGGAGAGCTCCGCCATCTGGCCGAAGATTTGTGGCAGCAGCAGCCGCTGTCTGGGCAGCGAGTGCCCGGAGGGCAGCGAGTGTTTTCTGACGCGGCTTCGTCGTGAGGCCGGGCGGTGTCGGCTGCTGATTGTCAACCACCATCTCTTTTTCTCCGATCTCGCCCTGAAAAAAGAGGGCTATGGCGAGGTATTGCCTCGCTACGAGGCGGTGATTTTCGATGAAGCGCACCATGTTGAAAACGTCGCCACTGCCTTTTTCGGCAAGAGCTTCAGCCATTATCAGGTGCTCGACCTCCTTGGCGACACCGAGTTGCAGGCGCGGGCGGATCTGCCCGGGGGAGTCTCCTCGGAGTTGCTCGCCGAGTCCGGCGGGCTGCGCCAGCGTGCCGAGGCCTTTGTGCAGCTCTTTCCCCCCGCGCCGGGAAGGTTCCCCTTGCAGCAGGCACTGGCGGAGAGCACCTTCTCGGCCTGGCAGGAGGAGGTTGAGCTCTATGTCCACGGGCTGGAACGGCTGGCGAAGGCCCTCGACGAGATGGAGGGGCGTGGCGAGGGTTGGAGCCACCTTGCCCTTAGGGCGGGGCACCTCGCCACCACGTTGCGGGAAATCGCCCTGCCGCCAGACGACGCCCCGGGTGACGCCATCCACTGGTATGAGCGGCGCGAACGCTCGGTGACCCTCTCGGTCACCCCGCTGCGTATTGCCGAGGAACTGCGCAGCACGCTCTACAAGAGTGTCGATGGCTGCCTGTTCACCTCGGCGACACTCTCTTCGGGGGGCTCTTTCGCCTATATCAGGGAGAGGCTGGGGCTGGACGAGGGCTGTCCGTGTCATCACTTTCCCTCGCCCTTCGATTATCCGCGGCGGACCTTGCTCTATGTGCCGGAAAACGACTTTCCCGAGCCGAATGCCCCTGATTACCCTGCGGCGGTGGCCGAGCGCATCCTGCGGCTGCTCACTCTCAGCCGCGGACGGGCACTGGTGTTGTGCACCAGTTATCGCGGCATGGATGGTCTGGCCGCCGTCCTCGAGGCAGAGCTCGATCCCGCCTATACCGTGCTGGTTCAGGGGCGGGCGGCGCGCAGCGCCCTGCTTGGCGCCTTCCGCAACGAGACGCACTCGGTGCTGCTCGCCACTGCCAGCTTCTGGGAGGGGGTCGATGTGGTCGGCGAGGCGCTCAGCTGTGTCATTATCGACAAGCTGCCCTTCGAAGTTCCCAGTGATCCGGTGATTCAGGCGCGCATCAAGAAAATGCAGGAAGAGGGTGGCAACCCCTTCTTCGATTTTCAGGTGCCTCGGGCAATTCTCGCCCTGCGTCAAGGGGTGGGGCGTCTGATGCGCTCCTCCCAGGATCGCGGTGTGATCGCCATTATGGATGTCAGACTGTTTACCAAGCGCTATGGCAAGGCGTTTCGTCAGAGCTTGCCCCCCTCGCCGCTCTGCAGGGATGTGGACGATGTCGCCATGTTTTTCAGGTCGCAGGATGCCCCTGCGGTCGGTCTTTGTTCTTGAGAGAGTATGCAGCAGATGGAAGAGTTGAGAGCCGCCGTCAAAGCGGAGGCAGCAAAGATTGATGGGTATATGCGACGGGATCTCGCCGCCCTCGAAGCCTCACGAGACGGTCTGTTGTGCGAGGTGCTGGAATACGGCCTGTTCAACGGCGGGAAGCGCATCCGACCCCTGCTGGTGGTGCTGGCCTCGCGTCTCTGTGGCAATGGCGACGAGGATGTCTACCGGCTTGGCTGCGCCTTTGAGTACCTGCATGCCGCCACGCTCTTTCATGACGATATCATCGACAATTCCACCATGCGCCGAGGCAAGGCCGCGGTGTGCAGGCAGTATGGCACGACGCAGGCCATTCTCGCCGGGGATTTTCTCCATGCCATGTCGATGGCCACCGTCGGTCGTCTCGCCGGGCCGCGCGGGCTGGAGATCTTTTGCAACGCCACCATCGGCATGGTCGACGGGGAGTTCATGCAGCTGCGAAACGCCGCCAAAGACAACCTGGGCGAACCCGACTATTACCATGCCATCATGAAAAAGACCGGGCTCTTGATCGCCGCTGCCTGCGAGGTGGGGGCGCTCTACGGACGGGGGACGGACGTCCAGGTCGAGGCCTTGCGCCTCTATGGCGTCCACCTCGGCTGCGCCTTCCAGATTGTCGATGACCTCCTCGACTATCAGGGGGACCCGGCGCGCACCGGCAAGGCTGTCGGCAATGACCTGGTGGAGGGCAAGATCACCCTGCCGATCATCCTTGCCCTGCAGATGGCTGACGAAGAGGACAAACGGCGACTGACATCTCTACTCGCCAAGGATGTGCGTGCTGCAGCCGTCGCCGAAGTGACGGCAATTGTCGCCAGAGTGGGAGGCTTCGCTGCCGCCCGTGCCAGGGCCGAGAGCGAGGTGGCCGCCGCAGTGGAGGGGCTGCAGATCTTCGGTCTCCCCGGCCAACAGGGGGAGCGGCGCATTTTCGAGCAGCTGGCCCGCTATGTGCTGGCGAGGGAGAAGTAATGGCAACCGGGAGAAGAGAGCGCTGCCGAGGAGAATTTCCTGCCAGTATTCTGCAGACAATACCAGCAGCTGCCAAGCGGTTGAGGATGGTCGAATCGAGGTGCCCTTTGTTGTCACGTTTCAGGAATTCCGCCAACTGACCGTCCCGCGTTCATGACTGCTGCCAAAAAGCGCTCTCCTCGCGCCACCAGGGGGAAAAAGGCCAAGGCCAAGCCGGGGAGAGACTACCGGCGTCTCATCGCACCCTTGCTGCTGCTGTCGCTGCTCTTCGTTTCGCTGCTCGCCGTCGGCTATGTCATCTTCTTTCGGACGGTGGTGGCTGGAGAACTGCCCTGGCAGGTCGCCGGGGGCAGTGGTCCGTCGCAGGAGACGCAGCGCGAGGTGCGGCCCGAGGTGCGGCGCAGCCTGCCTAAGGTGGCGATCATCATCGACGACCTCGGCTATGATGAAAAGATCGGCATGGAGCTGCTCGATTTTCCCGTCGAGCTGACCTATTCCTTCCTGCCCTACGCCCCCTACACCCGGAAACTGTCGCGGCTTGCCCATCGCCACGGCAAGACCGTCTTCCTCCATCTGCCCCTCGAACCCGAGGACAGCAGCAAGGACCCCGGGCCGGGAGCGCTCTATCTTGCCGATTCTCCACAGGAGCAGCGAGAAAAATTCGAGAACTGCCTGTCTCAGGTACCTTATGCCCGGGGAGTGAATAATCATATGGGTTCGGCGTTTACCGCCGATAGGGCGGCGATGGCCAATATCATGTCAGTAGTTCAACAGCGTTCGCTTCTCTACGTCGACAGTATTACCACTTCTCAGTCACTTGGCGTTGAAACGGCGCGACACGCCGGGGTGAAGGTCTTTTCGCGATCTGTGTTTCTTGATAACGTGGTAGATGAAGAAATGGTATGTGTACAGCTTGAGAAGCTGGTGAGAGAGGCCGAACGGGTCGGAATGGCCATAGGCATAGGCCATCCGCACCGTGAGACGCGTAATGCGATTGCTCGATGCGCCGCAACCTTCGCTGGCCGAGTGGCCTTCGTGGGAATTAGCCAGATAGGTCAATAATCTCCAGAGCGGGTAGGGCAGGGGGAAACGTATGCCTCTAGTGGATGTGCATTCATCGTCGGATGAAACCTTGCTGAGTCTGGTCGTCACTCGCGGGAAAGACTGCGTTTCCACGATAATCGATGGGGAAACGGTCATTCTCAATGTCTCTACCGGCATCTACAGCGGTGCCGACGCGGTGGGCACCTTCGTGTGGGGCCTTCTCGAGAAGCCGGTCAAGGTCGCGGATGTCTGTGAAAGGATCCTCGAGCAGTATGACGTGGACGCAGATGCCTGCAAGAGCGATCTGCTGAAATTTCTGCGCAGTCTGGCCGACAATCGGCTCATCGAAGCACGTGATACGGTTGCTGCGTAAATTCGTGGCGCTCTCCGGGCGAGAAAAGAGGCTGGCCTTCTCTGCCTTCTCTTACCTGCTGCTGTATCGCTTGCAACTGGTCTACGCGCCGCCGAAAAAGGTCTTTGCCGAAGCATCTGCAAGAATTCACGCTGCCCGGCAAAAGCACGGCGAATTTTCCCCAGCCATAATTGCTGCCTATATTGAGCGAGCCAGCGTATACGTGCCCTTTTCCACCTGCCTGTCCAAGGTCCTCGCCGGCGCATCCCTCTGCGCCGATAACGGCCATCCGACCTGCCTGCATATCGGGGTGCGTTTTGGCGATGAACGCAATCTCGATGCTCATGCCTGGTTGAGTTATGGCGGCAAGGTTCTGCTTGGCAATCTCCCGCAACTGGCAGAGTATGCCGAGATGAAGCTTGGCGAGGAATTTCCGCAATCATGAGTGGCATCGCGGGAATATTTTATCGCAACTCGAGGACGGTAGACGCCCAGTCCCTTGCGGCAATGGCCAAAGCCCTCCAGCACAGGGGGGGGGATGGGGGGGGGAGCTGCCACGACGGCCCGGTGGGTTTGGTGCACTGTGCGCTGCACGATACGCCTGAATCGGTGCTCGAAACGCAACCGGCATGGTCGCGGAGCGCACGTTTCCTCCTCGTCTTTGCTGGCCGGCTCGATAATCGGCAGCAGCTCTACGAGCTGATAGGCTGGGACAGGCCGCTCTCCTCACTTGGCGATGGCGCCATCGCTCTCGCTGCTTACGAGAAATGGCGCAACGACTGCGCCTCCAGATTGCTGGGAGATTTTGCCTTTGCCGTATGGGACAAGATCGAAGGCAAACTGTTTTGTGCAAGGGATCGCTTCGGGGCAAAGCCGTTCTATTACTTTATAGATGGCAGGGTGTTTGTCTTTGCCTCGGAGATCGGCGCGCTTCGCGCTCTCCCCTTGGTCCCTCTGCGTGTCAACGAGCAAAGGGTGGGGGATTTCTTCTCCGGAGTCGTGCTCGACCATACCTCAACCTTTTTCGCCGATATCTCCAGGCTGGCCCCCGCCCATTTCCTCGAAGTCTCGCCTCAGAGAGAGCGCGTCGGCCGCTATTATCAGTTAGCCCCCCGAGCCTTGTCATGCAGGAGCGATGGCGAATATGAAGAGGCCTTTCGTGAGATCTTCACTCGCGCGGTGAGGTCGAGGTTGCGGGCAGTTTCCCCGGTGGGGGTGAGCCTCAGTGGAGGCCTCGATTCGAGTTCCATCTGCGCCGTTGCGGCGAGCCTCTGTAAGACCGAGCTCTCCGGGAGCCTGGAAACATTTTCGGGAGTGTTCGAGAAGCTCAAGGAGTGCGATGAGCGCCAGTATTTCCTGGAGACGGTGCAGAGGTATGGCCTGATTTCCAACCAGTTGCAGGTGGACAGCATCGATCCGTCGGTTTCCCTCGAGACGCTTATGCAGGAGGAAGACGAGCCCTTCTGGGCGCCACATGGCTTTATGAACTTTCACTTGCTCGATATGATGCGGGCGAGAGGAGTATCCGTGCTTCTCGACGGGCACGATGGGGACGCGGCTATTTCCTATGGGTACAACACCATAAACGATTTTGCCTTATCCCTCGATTTGCGAGGCTTTGGCGAGTTTTTGCGGAGCAACAATGTTCCTCGCGGCAGGGCGACAGTCAAAAGGATTCTCTTGACGTACTGGAGTATTTTTTGCAATGATTCTACATGGGCATGGATATGTTCTGGACGAAGGCGGGAACTGGCAGAACAGCTGACTCTCCTCGACAAGGACTTTGCGCGCAGGCTTTCGGTGGAGGAGAGGTTGCGGGAGCAATCGACGCTTCTGCCCAATGCGTCGCAACGGGAGATGGAGTATCACAGAAAAAATCTGACCCAGCCGGTCCACTCCTATGCCCTTGAATTCATGGAGCGGGTTGCGGCACGAAAAGGTGTCGCCGTCAGGTTCCCGTTTTTCGATACGGACCTTGTCGAGTTTACCCTCGGGCTTCCGGGAAGCCTGAAACTGCGCCGGGGGCTGAACAGATATATCGTGAGAAGTTCTTTAAAGGCCTTCTTGCCTGAAACAATAATTCAGCGTAAGCTGAAAACGGACTTCACCCCGAGCCTGCTGCATGCCTTTACGGTAAATGACCGAGGATGGCTTAAGGAGAGAATAGGTGAACTCTGCGTGTCTCGGCCGGACTATGTCAATCATGATTCTCTGGCCATGCTTTACGATGTTTTGAGAGCGGGCGGAAAAGCGTTAACATTACGCCATATTGTCAACGCATTATGTCTCGTGACGTTTTTTGCCTGGAAAGAACAACGCTTCAGCCAATAAGAGAAAAGGAGGTGCCATGAGCACTACTACTCTGTCTTCTGTGGAAACCGTGCGTGATGAGCAAGGGCGGGCAAGGAAAATGACGTATGCCGCGCCGACACTGACCGTGTATGGGCGTATGGATCGTTTGACAAAGGCAACAAAAGCATTTGGGAGCCAAACAGACGGTCAGTATAATTGCAAGACGGAGAATGGCGGGCTTACAGCGTGCTATTCGTGATTGGTCCAGTAACCTATCTTGGTTGTATTATTGTTCATTTATTCAGCATACTCTCTTAATATTCTCTCAGACGTCACACTTCCTGGCTATTCTCAGGAGTCGAATGCCGGAGCGTCTGTAACTATTCGGAAAACATTGAGAGATACGGCCCTGATTCCTCCCTCGGCAAGGAAGGAGGTTGCTGCTTCAAGAACGAAAAATGGGCTTGAGTTTGTCTTTCCGTTCGGTTCGAAGTATGTTGTCAGCGAAGGGAAGGTTATAACGATCGTTTCCAATAGAGATGCTGATCCTCGCCTGGAAATCCTCGCCTTGCAAGGTGTAATCTTTGCGGCCTTGATGAGCCAGCGAGGCATGATGGTGCTGCATGCCAGCGCCATTGAGCTTGGCGGAAAAGGTATCGTTGTGATTGGCGACAAGGGGCAGGGCAAGACCACGCTGGGCTTGAAACTGCTCTCATCGGGCGGCCGTCTCTTGTCGGACGACGTTACCGCACTTTCCTTTGAACAGGGCAGGGCCATGATCCATCCCGGTCCGCCAGTGATCAAAGCCTGGCCCGATGCCCTCGGGTACGTTGGCGTCGATCCCCATTGCTGTCCAAAGCTATTCGATGAAACGGACAAGCGACTCTATTGTGTGCCTGATTCGCAGACAAGTGCAACGCCGGTGGAACTGAGCCGCCTCTTTTTCTTGCAGGACGCCGAGGTAATGAGGCTGCGGAAAATGGGTGGGCCCGAAAAGATGATGTACCTGGGCGCGAGCGTCTATTTATCGCGCTTCCAGGACCTGCGTAGCGAAGAGGAGATCGGCCGTGATTTCGACTTCAGTGCACTCTTGGCGCAGCGCTGTAATGCATACATGATTGAACGGCCACACAGGCTGGATTTTTTGGAAGAGACGTGCCGCGAGATTCTTAACTCGTGCTGAGCTGGATTGGAAAGAAAGTGTGAAAGCAAGAAAGCTGAGGCGGTAGTGGTCACGCAGACTACTACCGCCTCAGCTTTCTTATTGATACGCCAGGTAAATAGAATAGCTAAACGGTTTTCCGCTTGCGGAAGGCGGCAATGCCCATGGCGCCAATCCCGAAAAGCAGCATGGTAGCCGGCTCAGGAACAGGGTTGACGTTATCTGTGTCGAGAGCGAACCAGAATGAGTGACCAGGCTGGAGGCCTGCCGATGGATATCCAGTACTAGAAAAGTCAAACGTTACGGTTTGATAAAGGTCGTCATAAAAGGTGCCCTTAACAGTAACTTGAGTACTATAGAGTACGTCCACGTTTAAATATGGAGATATGTCACTATTTGCCACAGCGGCCCTTCCATTTTCAGATCCAGGGGAATATTCGTCGGAATCATCAAGAATAATATCAAAAACGGTGTTTCCTGGTCTGCCGTCGATAACTAACGATGTTATCGGGCTATTGGTATTGTTGGTAAGTATCCACCAGGCGTAATCAAACCAGGTGTTGGCAGTCGCCATGTATTGCATCACCAATGACCAACCAGTTCCAACCGCACCGGAAGTGTCCTCCCAAGTTTTTGTCTCGGAACCGTTTCCAAAGGTTGCCGTAACTTGCATTCCATCCATCGTGTTGCCAAATGTTTGCCAATTCTCCACCTTATAGACGTTCCACTGGCTGTCATTATTAGTGTCAATTGTGTTAATCACTGCAGCGGAGATAAACTCTGTGCTGGTTAAAAAAGAGGCAATCGAAAGGGCGAAGAGAGCAATGTGCTTTTTCATAAGAGTACCTTCAGCAGATGGAGGCTGTTGAGTTCGTAAATTACCGGTGTAATCTTTGAATTTAGAAAGCAAGAAGCATGCCGATTCCTATTCTGACTTCTCTAGGCCTGGCCGAGCTGAAACCAAAGCATAAAACAGGCTATAGCGAGTCCCAATAGGTTGAAATCATCGACCCAGCCAGGAGGCTTATATTTTCAGGGGGTAGCTTAAGAGTGACCAAAGGCGAGATGGATACGAGGACAAAGTAAACCACCGGCCATCAGGTCCGGGGATCATTTCCTGATATCATCTTGATATCTCTATCTGTTTATGTCGACTAATGCTTGAAAGAGCGTTGCCCGGTATAGGCCATGGCCACCTGGGGACGTGCCTCGTTGCAGGCAAGGATCGTCTCGAAATCCCGCTGCGAGCCACCGGCCTGGAGGATTGCGCTGACTCCTTGCCTGATGCCGACATCGGCCCCGTCCCTGAAGGGGAAGAAGGCATCGGAAATCATTACCGATTGTGGCAACCCGGCCCTCTCGTTTGCGGTGAGGCTGTCGATATGAACCTTTTCCTCAGGAGCGCGTTTTCCCTGGGTAATGGCCAGCTCGAGGTCGGCATAGCCCATGCCGTAGGTGTCGAAGCAGAGGATATCGGCATACTTGATATAGGCCTTATGGACGGCGATTTCCGCTACCCCGACGCGGTCCTGCTCTCCGGTGCCGATGCCGACGGTACAGCCGTCTTTGACGTAAATAACCGAATTTGAAGTAACTCCGTGCTCCACGGCCCAGCCAAAGATCATGTCGTCGAGCTCACGCGGCGTGGGCTGACGCTCGCAGCGATACTCCGTGCCCTGCCAGGAGGCCACGGCTGGCTTGAGGTCGGCGGCGGTGCGGATGGAGTTGACGGCCGATTGCTGGACGATGATGCCCCCGTCGATTAAGCTCTTGAAGTCGACGAAGCGAAAGCCTTCGAAGTCTTGCAGGCGATTGATTCCGCAAATGCGGATAACACGCAGATTCTTTGATTTTCCAAGAAGTTCCATAGCCCCAGGCTCAAATTCCGGGGCGCAAACCACCTCGAGGTAGGTACTGGCGAGCAAGGCGGCGGTGTCTTTATCGCAGGAGCGGTTGAGGACCACCGCGCCCCCGAAGGCGGCGATGCGGTCGGCGCGCCAGGCACGGTTGAAGGCCTGGGCGAGGCTTTCCCCATAGGCGGCGCCACAGGGGTTGTTATGCTTAAGGATCACCGCTGCCGGCTTATCCATGAGATATTTAATGATATTGAGGCCATTGTCGATATCGGTGAGATTGATCTTTCCAGGATGTTTGCCCACCTGCAGCATATCCTCGACGGCAATGGCCGATACCAGGCCGTTTCCCGGCTCGATATAGCGGCAATCGCCGAGCAGCAGATTGCCGTTGACCAGCTCGTAGAGGGCCGCTTCCTGATCGGGATTCTCCCCATAGCGAAGGCCGCGTTCGTCGAACGTCCCGCCCAGTTGGCTGATTTTCCATGTTTTCTTACGATATACCAGGGTTTGTCCACCAAAGCCGATGGTCATTTCCATGGGGAAGCTGTCCCCGAGGATGGTGGAATACATCTTTTTCAAGTCGCTCATGGGCTCTCTTCCGTGGTCTGCGCGAGCTGGGTAAGCTGCGCGAGAAAATGGTGGAAATCTGTTTTCGTTAGAGGGAGTTGCAGAGTGGCGGAACGATGTGGCCGGCGGGAATCTCGATATCGCTGAGACAGCAGCAGGGCCCGATAACCGCATCGGCTGCGACGGTGCACTGGTGCAGGACGGCCCCCTGGCCGATGATCGCTCTGTCGCCGACTCTGCTCTTTCCGGATATGCGAACAAAATTTTCCAGAATTACGTCTTTTCCGATGGCGCTCTCAGGACTGATAGTGACACTTTCTGGATTGTACATGGTTACTCCGTCGAGCATGAGACGACGGTTGTGTCTTTGCTGCAGCTGTCGATGGGCCTGGGAGAGTTCCACCCGAGAGTTGACGCCCAGGACCTCTACGGCATCGCTGACCTGGAATTTCTCCACGCGCTCTCCGCTGGCCACTGCCTGGGCGACGATGTCGGTAAGGTAGACCTCGTTCTGGCTGTTATTACGGCCGACGCCCCGCAGGGCGGAGAAAAGGAAAGCCTTCTCGACACAATAGATGCCGGCGTTGATCTCCTTGATCGCCTGCTGCTCGGCTGAGGCGTCCTTCTGCTCGACGATACCCTGCACCTGGCCTTGAGGCGTGCAGAGAATCCTGCCGTAGTTGGTGGGATCGTCCAGCATGGTAGTCATCAGGGTCAGGGTTGCCCCTTGTCGGCGGTGCAGGTCGTACATCTTGGCCAGAGTGGCGCTCTCGATGAGTGGCGTATCGCCGCAGAGGATCATCACCGTGCCGTCGATATCTGCAAGGGAAGGTTCGGCGGAAAGAACGGCATGGCCGGTACCGAGTTGTTCCTCCTGCACTGCAAAGCGGCAGGGGGTCTGTGCCAGCGCTGCCTGGACCTCCTCTCGCTGATGGCCAACCACTGCGACGACCGTGGCCGGTGCGAGCGGCAAAACCGCGCGGACGACATGGTGCACCATTGGTGCGAAGAAGACTTCGTGGAGTACTTTGGCCTTATCGGATTTCATTCTCGTCCCTTTGCCGGCGGCGAGGATGATCACCGAGAGCCCTGAAGAATTGTTCATGGCTGGTATGTTGGAGCGTTGAGAGAAAGGAATGTCTATAGACTAGAAGTTATAAAGAAATGTGCGGCCCTTTGCAAGAGACATCACTTAAGGGTGGAAAGTGTTCCCTGGTCGAGAAGGTAGACGCGGTTCGCCAGAGCGAGGGTTGCCGGTCGATGGGTAATGATCAGCACTGTCTTTTCCCTGAGCGCTAGCAGATTGTCACGGACGAAATCGCTTTCCCCCTCGGGATCGAACATGGCGGTGGCCTCGTCGAGAATGAGGATGGGAGGATCTTTGAGGAGTGATCTGGCGAGGGCGAGTCGTTGCCGTTGCCCTCCGGAGAGCTTGACGCCGCGGTCACCGATCAAAGTTGAGAAGCCTTGCGGCAAGGCTGAGATGAACTCATAGGCATGAGCAGCCCGGGTTGCTCGTTCTAGCTCTGCTGAGGTTGCCTGAGGCTTTCCGAGCAGAAGATTTTCGGCAACCGTAGCGTTGCGCAAAAGAACGCTTTGCTGGACCAGGCCGATTTGGGAACGCAGGCTGTGCAGAGAAATATCTTCGATATCGATCCCGTCGAGCAAGATTCGTCCGCTGTCGGGTGTGAACAATCTGATTAACAGATGGACCAGAGTGCTCTTGCCCGAGCCATTGGGGCCGGTGATGGCAATGGTCTCGCCTGGATCGATGCGCAGGTTGAGCGAGGAGAAGAGGGGCGGCCGTCCAGGGTAGGAGAAGGCGACATCGGTGAAGGTTATCGCTCCTTTGAGAGCAGGGAGATTCTTGCCGATGTCGTGCCGCTCTGCACGTTCGGAGAGCGTTGCCGTCAGCCTGTGCATGGAGGTGACAGCGCGCTGGCCCTGGCCGTAGACGGAAGCCAGCGAGCTGATCGGGCGGGTGAGAAGCAGGCCATAGAGAAGGAGGCTGATCAGTTCTCCGGGGGATAGGGTGCCGGCAAGAACCCGGTCTCCGGTAAGAAGCAGGAAGAAAATGATCAGTGCTCCGGAGAGTAAGGAGATCGAGGGCGCCAGTTTGGCCTGCATTTTTTGATAGTCCACCGAGGCAGAGTAGAGCTTCTCGTTACCCTCGCAAAATCTTTCGAGTTCCTGCGGTTCGCGGGCAAAGGTCTTGATCAGAGGGATGGTAGAGAGATTTTCCTCGGCAATGCTGTGCAGGTTTTCATATTGCTGCATTAGCGTATGGCTGAGCGAGCGCGCTTTTCTTCCCAGTATTCTGGTGATGAAGATAAAGAGCGGCACGAGGAGTAGGCTTAGTGCCGCAAGGGGAGGGCTGATCACCGTCATGCAGAGCAGAGCGCCGGTAGCTGTGGCGCAGTGTGGGAATAGACCGACCAGGGTGGAACTGATGAAGGTGCCGAGGAGCGAGGTGTCGTAGGAGAGCAGGGAGAGCGTCTCGCCATGGCGGCGGGCGTGAAAATAGCTTATGGGTAGGGACTGCAGGTGGGCGTAAAGGACCTGACGGAGGTCGGCGACCATCCTCTCGCTGTTTTTAGTTGAGACGATGCGGCTGCAATAGGCGAGAAGAGATTGTACGACGAGGACGGCAAGCCAGAGCAGAAGGATCTCTTTATAACCAGTGGCGGCAATGCTATTGCCCTGCAGGAGTATCTGCGAAAACCGGCCGGCCATCCAGGGGGAAAGAAGAGCGGCGAGATTTTCACCGGTGATCAGGGCAAGGAGAAGCAAAAGAGATTTTACGGGTGGGGTCGTCTGGCGGAGAAGGCCGGCGACGGATGGTGATATCTGCGCAAATCTCATTGCCGCTCGCGTGTTACAGGGGGGATTGGTAGTTGCGGCGACGATACCACACTCGGACTGGAAATGCAGCAAGTTGCGATACATGGGACTGCGTGTGGTTCATGAGCGTGAGCGGCTAGGGGCATGAGAATCGCTGACAAGAACCAAAGGGCCTTGAATAAGAAGCCTTAAGTTGTGTGCGTCAAGTTCTGCAAATTCATCCATGGCATGTAGCTCGTGGATTA
>CALGIJ010000030.1 GCA_937915545.1 uncultured Desulfobacterales bacterium | reverse complement strand
CTCTCCGAGCCTTTATTTATTGGGTTTTCCTCAATTATTTGTGAGACAGCAGTGATCCATGAAGCCGGTTTCGAAAAAAGCGCTGGCCGAGGCGCTCTGCAAGGTGAAGACGGACGGTTTCCCGGCATGACGCAACCCTGGTGATACCGGTCCCCCTGTCGGCGACGCCAGCGGAAAAGACGAACATCGCAGCAACGCACCCTGCCTGCAAAGAGCCGGCCCCCACGAGGATGGTCTCGCAGTCAGGAGAGATCGTTCCGCCAGGCTGAACGACGCCGAGTCCTATTTGATACCGTGCTCGACCACGAAACGCATCAGTTCCGCCGAGTTTTTCAGCCCCAGGGACTCCATGATGCTGTATTTATGGAACTCCACCGTCCTCGCCGAGATGCCGAGCACCGCCGCCGTCTCCTTGACCGACCGCCCCTCACCGAGCAGCTGCAGGACCTCGCGCTGGCGCCCGGTCAGGCGGGCCAGGCCGCCCTCCTCTTCCCCCCGCGTGCGGTTGCGCTGGTAGTTGAGCAGCTCCCCAGCGAGCATGGGGGTGATATAGGTGCGCCCCTTGAGGGCGCAGTCGATGGCGTTGAGCAGCTCGGAGGGCGCCGAGTGCTTGAGCACATAGCCGGAGGCTCCTGCCTCGAAGGCACTGGCCGCATAGGCGACGTCGAGGTGCATGGTGAGAAAGACGACCACCACCTCGGGGGTTTTCTTTTTCAGCTGACGCACCGCCTCGATGCCGTTGAGCAAGGGCATCGAGACATCGGCCACCACCACGTCGGGCATGAGCCTTGCCGCCGCCTCGAGCAGTTCGCGGCCGTTCTCGACAATGCCGACCAGCTGGTAGTCGGGTTCGAGCAGCCCGCGCAGCCCCTCGGCGACCAGGCGATGGTCATCGGCTAGCAGAAGTCGTGGCTTTTTCATAGTCCCTCCTGTACAGCGGCACCACGAGTTCGAGCACAGTCCCCTGCCCCGGCGCCGAGTTGATGGTGAACTCCCCCTGCACGTGCTGCACCCGCTCACGCATGCTCGCCAGGCCGATGCCCGGGGTATGGCGGGCGCACTTCGGCTCGAAACCGGCGCCGTCATCTTCGATGGTCACCTGCAGGCGACTGCCGATCCCCCTCAGAAAGATACCCACCTTGCGGGCGTGGGCGTGCCGGGCGATGTTGCGCAGGCCCTCCTGCACCACGCGATAGACGCAGAGCGCCGTCTCCATGGGGATCTCTTCGGGCAGCCGGTCGACATGACAGCCGGTCGCGATGTCTTCGCGGTCCGCGAAATTGAGGCACAAGGAGCGGATGGCCCGCTCCAGCCCGAGGTCCTTGAGGATCGACGGGTGCAGCTCCCGCGACAGGGCATGGATATCGTCGGAGAGATTGATGAGCTGCTCCTTGATATGGCGGATCCGCTCCCCAAACTGCTGCTCGCGGCCACCGAACTGCAGCTCCAGGGTGCCGGCCTCTATGGCCAGGGCGGCGAGACGCTGGGCGTAGTCGTCGTGGAATTCACGCGACAGCCGGCTGAGTTCCTCTTCCTGCGAGGAAATGAGGCGCCCGGCCAGGGTCTGCAGTTCGAGCTGGCTGTCGCGCAGCGCGGCCTGGGCCTTCTTGCGCTGGCGGAGGGTGTACACCAGGCCGACAATCAGCAGCGACTGCACCACCACCACCAGCAGCACGGCGATGATGGAGCGTTTATGGAGGTCCCAGATGGTGGCCTGGCGATGGAGCAGGCTGGCCCCCGAGGGGAGAAGCCCTTCCTCGATGGCATGGCGCTGCAGCTGCCGCCAGTCGTAGAGGTTGACCAGGGTGTCCGCGCCGGCCCGCGGCATCGTCTGCGGCGCGTGCCCGCGCAGCAGCAGCAGCGCCGCCTCCCCGGCCCTTTTCCCCTGCAGGCGCAGTGAAATCAAGGGTCCGCCGACGATGCCGTTGCCCATGTACATCTCGTAGGGGCCGAAAACCGGCGCCGTCGTCTGGGCGACCAGGGACTGCAGGACTGCCCGGGGGATGAAGCTGCGGCCGTTGGCATCGACGAAGAGCGTCGAAAAGAAGATCACCGTATCGGCGGGGAGCTTCTCGCAGCGCTGCAGTATCTCACCCAGGGAGAGCCCAGTGAAATCGAGCAGCTCGATCCTGTCACCGAGCCCCTCGAGGGTCTGGCGCAGGGCGGCGACGCGGGCCTGGTCATTTTCGTAGGAGCCGGCGATGAGCACGGCATGGGCGGTGGCGGGTTTGAAGCGCAAGGCCTCCTCCACCAGCCGCCGGGCAGCCTGCAATGGCTCGGTGACCATGGCCACCCGATCCCTGAGCGGTGAAGCGAGCACACGGTCCGCGATGGTCTCGGGGATGGAGCAGAGCAGCACCGGAATGGCCGGGAAGAGGCTGTCGTGCTCCATGAGGAAGGTGGCCGCCGGCACATCGACGCCGATGACCAGATCGATGCCCGCTTCGTCGTAGCGCTGCCGCAGGAGGTCGGCCAGGGCGCGGCGCTGCTCCCCGTCACGGAAGCGGGAGAGGTCGAGGTACTCGGAAAAGACCTGCACGGTGAGCCGCTTTTCCGCAGCGAAGACCTCATTCAGCCCCTTCTCGACATCCTCGGTGGCGGGGAAATCCCGGGTCACCGAATAGAGCACCACAACCCGCCTGTCGCCATTTCCACGCACCGCGGGCGGGACCGTGGCGGACGCCACCTCGGACAGCAGCAGGACGGCGCAGAGCAGGAACAGCATGCACAGGGCAACCGAGGAGGCCCTGTCTCTTTTCGTCGAACGTGCCATCATGGCGATCTCCTGCGGAGCGGGGAAGCGCAAGGCGCAGTGGGTAGTGTAGCCGACGTCGACATCGAGACGAAACGGAAAATGTCCTCGGGGGAAAAGATCGGCGGCTCCCTGTCACGGTGCCGCCACCCTGCCGCTGCGGCGGCGGTCTCCCTGGCCACGGCGGGAGGGGAATCGGCGACAAGGCCGACTCCCCTCCCCGTTCACCCCCAGGGGCGGCCCGCGCTTATTCGATCTCCTCGAGGCTCTTGCCGCCGGTCCGTTTCCCCCACAGCAGCAGCGGGATCATCGGCAAAAAGAAGAGCACGGCCACCGAGGTGAAGATGCCGAGGAAGCCGTAGGCCTGATGGATCATGGGAATGAGCGGCTGCGAGGCCGAAACCGAGAGACGGGCGAGGCCGTTATGAAAGCCGGTGGCGGTATTGCGCATCCGCGTCGGATAGGATTCGGCGGTATAGGAGAAGAGGCTGAAGTTGACCGCCATATTGACGACGGTGACGATGAAACCGAACAGGGTCAGCAGCACCAGCCCCTTGACGCTGCCGAAGACGAAGGCGAAGACCGCCGCCACGCAACCGAGGACGACGATCGGTATCTTGCGCCCACCAAGGTCGGAAACCAGGGAGTTGATGAAGCAGCCGACCGGGACGCCGATACTGATGACGGTCATGGCGGTCAGGGTCTCCTCCACCGTAAAGCCAAGCATCTTGAGGAGCTGCGTCGTCCAGGTGGTGAGGAGGAAGCCGGCCGGGGTAATGCAGACGAAGAGCAGCATGAGCAGGCAGGTGCGGCCGAGATACTTCCTGGTGAACATGCCGGTCAGCACCTCGAGCACCGAGATCTTCGGCTGCACCTGCGCGGCGGCTGCGGAGAGATCGATATCCTTGCCGGTGAGAGCGGCGACCACCTCCTCGGCCTCCTCGATACGGCCATGGGCCACCAGCCAGCGCGGCGACTCCTTGAGATATTTGAGGCCAAGGGCGAAGGCCACCAGGCCGATGCCGCCGGCGTAAAAGATATAGCGCCAGGCCTCCTCGGACATGGGAATGACCAGACGACAGATCAGCGCCACCACCGGCACGGCGCAGAAGCCGATGGCCGCCACCCGCCCCTGCCACATGCCGCGGGTCTCGCAGGGCGCCATCTCGGCGATATAGGCCTGGGAGGTGACCATCATGCAGAACACCCCGAACCCGGTCAGGGCGCGGAACAGAGTGAAGACGACGAAGTTGTCGGTATAGCCGGTGATGATCGAAGAAACCGAGAAGACGATGATCGAGGCCAGGAAGGTCTTGCGGCGGCCGATCAAGTCGGAAACGATGCCGCCGAGAAAGCCGCCCGAGGTCATGCCGATGAAGTACCAGAAGAGGATGGTGGCGATGTCGGTGGGCGCCAGGCCCCAGGATTTCGACAAGGCCGGGGCGATGAAGCCGAAGTTCCAGTTATCGAACTGCTCGAAGAAATAGGCGGCCATGATGAGGAAGAAGAGCAGGCGGTGCACTCCACGCACCGGCAGACCGTCGAAATAGTTATTGCTGAAACGCCCTTCCTGCCGCTCCGCTTTGCTGTCGATGACGCAAGTTATACTGTCGCCTTGTAGGTATTGCATGAGTGTGCTCCCTTCTTTTGGGGGTGATGGTCGCCTTGCCTGTTGCGGTATTCTGCGTCAGCCGGACCCGGCTCTTCTGGTTTTGCCCAGGTTGCGAGCGGACGACGGCCTGGCTGGCGGCGGGCCGGCAACCCTGCCGGCCGCCGCCGCGCGTGAAGGTTCTGTCAGTCCCCCGCTGCCGCGGGGGGATGGGCGAGGAAGGCCCTTACGGGCAGCAGATCGAGACGCCGGTCTGGTACTTGCGGTCGTTGATGATCAGCTTGACGGCGAACATGCCGTGCAGGCCCAGCTTGCTGATATGGATCTTGATGTCGCGCTCGTCCTTCTCGAGGAAGGCCCCGGAGCACATCGCCAGATGCCAGCTGGCCGAGGTGTTGAGGAAGTAGTGGTGGCTCTCGTCGCCGTTCTCCAGGCAAAGCATGGCCAGGGTGCCTTTTTCGAATTTGCCGTGGAAGACGAAGCGGTCCTCGTCCTCCTCGATGAGCAGGTTATGGAAACTGGGCGGCAGTTCAAACACCTCCTCCGCCTCGGGGACGGTGTCGAACTCCTCGGTGACCTCGAGACTGCCGAGGAGCCGGCCCTCGCCGAGGACGAGGTTGTCGCCGCCGTGATAGAGCGGCAACTTCTCGGCACGATAGAAGTTACCTTCGGTCTCCAGCTGGTAGAGTACCACGCCATCCTTTTCCTCGACGGTGATCGAACGCAGCTCCGCATTGGGGTCCTTCATGTCGAGGAAGGCGCCCAGGGAGGGCGAGGCGTAGCCGTGCTCACGGCCGATGCCGCCGGAATGGATCATGTAGTGCCCTTCGTCGTAGTACTCGACGTTGCAGATATAGGGGCTGAAGAACTCGGCGCCGCGCTCCTTGCCGTATTGCCACACCTGCTCGATCTCCATCTTCACGGTGTCGATGCGGTAGCGCACGCCACGGGAGAAGTTGTCGCGGTTGGCGATATACTTGTCCTTGACCTTGGCCCGATACTGGCCGTTGTCGAAGCACATGACGTCGCCGTCGGGGCAGACGACGCAGGCGTGCTGCTCATACTGCCAGTCGAAGTTGGCCACGTCGCCGACCGGGGTGAAGAAGTATTTATCGACCATCTCCTGCGGCCAGCCCTCGGGGTCGCCGATGATCCAGTTGAGGTCGCCGCTCTCGTAGTCGATGTTGATGACCGCGTCCTGGTGGCGGCCGGAGAGGGTCAGGCTGTTGCTGCGCTTGTCGTACCAGACGGCGTTGTTATGGAACCAGTCATGGGCGTCCTGGGACCCGGAGCCGCCGACATTCATGGGCAGGACCCGGCGATAGTCCCAGGTCTTCTTGATGGCGCCGCTGTCGCGGTCGAGCAGCACGCACATGTCCTCGACGGTGTCGCGGGAAAAATCCTGGGTCAGGGCGAGGATGTCGCCATTGTCCATCTCGAGGTGGTCGTGATGGTAGTTGCCCGGCATGCGATACTCTTTATAGATCTTGCCGAGCAGGTTGATCTCGATCAGCCCGGTGCAGTTGTAGGGCATATGGCAGAAGCGGCTCGAGCCGGTGACGATGTTGCCATTCTTCATGCGCTTGATGTCGAACATGGTGTTCTCGGTCAGCAGCCAGCGGATATCGCCCTTGTAGTCGTAGGCGGTGGGCAGGTTCTTGCCGGCCGGGGAGAGGAACATGATGGCATCGCCAAGGTAGTCGAGGGAGGCCTGGACGTTGAGGCAGCGGCAGACCTCCGCCGGCAGCTTGCCGGTGCGGATGGTCAGGGTGGTGGTCCGCCCGTCGGGGAGGGTGACGCTCACCGTGTTGGCGAAGTCCTCGTAGAGGCCGAGCACCGGGAGGAAGTGCTCGGTGGCGGCCTTGAAGGTGTGGCTGAGGTTTTCCCGCTCGTAACGCCGGCCATGGACGGTCAGCGTCGGCGCCACCGCCTCGCTGGTGGTGAACATGACCAGGGCGCAGAGGGGGTTGATGAGGTAGGGGTTGTGCACCACCTGCGGCTGCGCGAAGGTCGGCTTCTCGGCCGCGAAGGCGGCGAGAAACTCCGCTTCGGCACGGTTCTGGCGGGTGATGAGGTGGTCTTCGCTGATGTAGCGGATCTTGTTGCTCATTGCTGGGTCTCCTTAGGCAAGCGCCTCGATGGCTGTGATGATGGCGGGTTTCTGCTTGAGCCCTTCCAGGCGGCTGACTTCCCGGCCCTCCTTGTAGAACAGCATGGTGGGGAAGCCCTTGACGCCGAGCCGCTCCTTCAGCTCGCGGTTCTCGTCGAAATCGACGATGTAGATGGGAAACTCCGGTTTTTGCCTGGCGATGTCCTTGAGAACGAAGGAGAGCATCTTGCACGGCCCGCAGGTCTTGGAATAGAACTCGATCATTTTCGCGGCCTTGGGGTCGAGGGCCGCGTATTCCTGTTCATTGATTTCGTTGATCATCGTGGGGTCCTCATGATTTGCATGACTCGACGTAGGAGGCGGCGCTGTTGGCAGCGACCGCCCCATCGGAACAGGCGGTGACAATCTGCCTGAGGTGTTTGACGGTGATGTCACCGGCGCCGAAGATGCCGGGCACCGTGGTGCGCATGCGGGCGTCGGCCGCGATGCAGCCGGTGCGGTCGACGATGCCCAGCGAGGCGAAGGCCTGGGAGGAGGCCTGGAAGCCGATGTATTCAAAGACGCCATCGCAGGCCACATGGCGCTCGGTGGCGTCCTCTTTGGTCGACTTGAAGCGCACCCCGCCGAGCCGCTCCTCGCCGGTGAACTCGAGCACCTCCTGGTAGGGGTAGACGGTGACATTGGGCAGCCGGCGCAGCTGGTCGCAGGCCTTGGGGTCGGCGGTGAGGTCGAACATGGTGACGACGGTCAGCCTGGTGCAGATGCCCGCCAGGTAGAGGGACTCCTCCACCGCCGAGTTACCCCCGCCGATGACCACCACCTCCCTGTCGCGGTACTGGGCGCCGTCGCAGATAGCGCACCAGCTGATGCCGTTGGCCGCCCAGCGCTCTTCCCCCGGCACGCCGAGGCGGCGCGGCACGGTGCCCGTGGCGAGGATGACCGCCCTGGCCCTGTAGACGGCATTGTCCTCCTCGCAGATGACCGCCTTCAGCTCGCCCTCGTCACGGACGTCGATCACCGTGCGGTAGTCGAACTCGACGCCAAGTTCCTGGGTATGCTCGAACATCTTGATGGCCAGTTCGGCGCCGCCCAGCTTGCCGGCCCCGGTGTAGTTCTCGATCTCGTTGGTGTTGATCATCTGCCCGCCGGGGGCGAGACGGTCGAGCATCAGCACCTTCATATTGGCGCGGATGGCATAGATGGCTGCCGTCATGCCGGCCGGCCCGGCCCCGACGATGACGATGTCGTAGAGCGTCTGCATAGGGTGTCTCCTCGAAGGTTACCCGCCACAAAAGAGCGCGGGGAAAGGGGTGGGAGGTGACAGCGGGCGGCGGTGATCTCGCCTCTGGGGAACTTCGCGACCTTCCTTGATCGTTCATGGAGAAGCCAAGGAAGGCTGCCGCATGCGGCACCTCGTCTCATCGTTGGCTGCAGTAAATCGAAAATCGGCCTCGCCAACAACTCGCAAAACTACGAGGTTTCGCAGGTATTTTTTCTAGTAGGGGGTACTGCGGGGATGGCGGCGCGCACGGTGGCAGAGCAAGGCTCTGGCTACTGCGGGAGAAGGAAAAACAAGGCAATTGCGGGGCAGAACAGCTGCGGCATGGTGCGTCAAGCGAAGTGAAATCTGCTCGAGCCACCCCGCTGGAGGGTACTTCCCTCGTCGCCTGGGAGGTGAGCAGGCAAATCATCTCTCACTTTCGGCAGAGAGCTTCTTCTTGCTGCCCTCAATAGAAGGATATAGAGCGAATTCTCTCCTTTTTCGGTGGATTTTTTCTTCTGATACACATTTAAATAATGTATACTTTCCTTATTGGCGCATATTAAGGAGTTTTATGATCATTCCCACTCCAGAGCTCATCGCCGTGCTCCGCCAGTTCAACCCCTGGTGGCGTGGCGCTCCTTCCGCTGACTTGCCGGCTTGGCGTCGTCGAGCCTTTCACGACATCCTGGCCTGGATGCAATCCCCGCCCGCCCCCCGGGCACTCCTCCTCTCCGGGGCCAGGCAGGTGGGAAAAACCACGCTTTTCCTCCAGGTTATCCAGACACTCATCGACAACGGTGTTCCGGCCAATAAAATTTTATACGCCACCTTCGACCACCCCTTGCTGAAATTGCTGGGATTGGATGGATTGCTCAAGCTCTGGCGGGAGTTTCAGCCGGAGAGCGATGGCATTGAGTATCTCTTCCTTGACGAAATCCAGACCATACGAGATTGGCAGACCTGGCTCAAATTGCAGGTTGATTTCGAAAAAGGACGCCGCATCGCCGTCACCGGTTCCGCCACGCCGCTGGTCATGGAAGGACAGGAATCCGGAGTTGGCCGCTGGCATACCCTGCGGCTTGCAACGCTTTCCTTTTTTGAATACCTGCAACTCAAGCAGGTGACTGTCCCTCCGTTGCCGGAGATCAACTCACTCGCTCGAATCTTCGACTGGCAACCGGACCAGTTCCACACCGTAGCGGCCGATGCCGCGCCACTGGTGGCGCATTTCCACGAATACCTGCTTCGGGGCGGTTTTCCGCAAAGCGTGCAGATTGAAAGTGTCTCGGCAGCGCAAAAGCTCCTGCGTGAAGATATTGTGGACAAGGTCCTCAAGCGCGACATGACGTCCCTCTTCAGTGTACGACATGTGCTGGAACTGGAGCAAGTCTTTCTCTATCTTTGCCTGCATGGCAGCGGACTTCTCGACATACAGGGCTTGTGCAGGGACTTGGGTTTGACTAAGCCGACGGTCAACAACTTCATCAATCTGCTCGAAGCAACGCACCTCATCTACAAGTTGCCCCCCTATGGCTACGGCAAGGAGGTCCTGCGTGCCCGCTACAAGATATATTTAGCCGACGCCGCCATTGCCCCTTCGCTGCTGCTGAAGGGAGACTCGCTGCTTGAGGACCCGGTTGCCTTGGGGACCGCTGCGGAAACCGCGGTCTTTACGCACCTCTTTGCCCGCTATTATGCCAAGAACATCGGCTTTTCCTATTGGCGGGGTAAAGGAGACCGGGAGGTGGATATCGTGGCTGCTATCGAAGGACGGTTGACGCCCTTTGAGGTCAAGTACCGTTCGCAGCACACCGGCGCAGGCGATTTGAAAGGACTGGCTGAATTTTGCGCGACACGCAAGGCGCCTCGTGGCTACGTGGTCACCAAGGAGATGGGGGATTTTTCGGTTCTGTCTCTGGGCTGCGATGTGGCGACCAACAACGGGACGATGCCAGCGAGAATTGTTAAAATTCCCGCACCGCTGGCCTGTTACTGGCTTGGCAAGACCGAGACGGAGACCTTTACCGGGGACTAAAACGAATTTGCTCGTCCCAGCAAAGCTCTCCGCTGTCGATGTGAGTGAAAGACCCGCATCAGCCTTTAGGATCGAGTTCTTTGGCGATTGCCGTGACGATGGCAGGGCCGCCAGATTCACCCCATTGGCGGCCACTTACCCGCACCACCGAGGATGCGTGCCAGAGCGCTTGCGGAAAGAACACTGCTGTTTTCTGGGAAAATGCCCTTGCGTCCAGAGCGCGGGATCAAAAGGGCAACCCCGAAAAACAAAAACCCCGTAAATTGAAACCAATTTACGGGGATTCTGCAGCGCTCTCTGCTACCGCGCTCTCATATATGGTGCCGAAGGTCGGACTCGAACCGACACGGGTCTCCCCACACGCCCCTCAAGCGTGCGCGTCTACCAATTCCACCACTTCGGCAAACTGCTCTTTACTGTTTGGTCGTGCTCTCCGCTGCGGGTTGTTCGGCAGCGGGTTTTGCTGCTTCGGCTGCCGGAGCTGCCTCAGTTTTCTCTTCCGCCGGGACGGCTGGTGCCGCCTGGGTAGCCGCGGGTTTGGAGACCGCTGCGGCGCCCATCACCGAGGTGTTTCCGGTCTGGGATGAAATATACGCTAGCGTTAAGGAAGTCAACATAAAAATGATCGCCGCCCCGGTGGTGATTTTATTGAGCAGGGGCAGCGGTCCTTCGGTGCCGAACAGGGTCTGGCTGGATCCCCCGAAAGACGCGCCGATATCCGCACCCTTGCCGTGCTGCAGCAGCACCACTCCCACCAGGAAGAGGCAGACAAGGACGTGGACGATGATCAGCAGGGTATCCATGGACAGTGTATTCAGCAGCTATTGAAATTCAATTATACGTATAAACGACTCGGCCTCGAGGGCCGCACCGCCGACCAGGGCCCCGTCAATGTCCGGTTGCCTCATGAGTTCGTCGATGTTGGTTGGTTTAACCGAGCCACCGTACAATATCCGGGTCTGCTCCGCAACGCTTTTTTCGAATTTCTTGGCAAGGACCCCGCGGATAAAGGCATGCGCCTCCTGGGCCTGTTCCTTGCTCGCCGTCCTGCCGGTGCCGATGGCCCAGACCGGTTCGTAGGCCACCACCACCCCGGACATCTCGGCCGCCGACACCCCGTCCAGGCCCTGTTCGAGCTGCTGCGAGAGCACGGCGAAGGTCCGTTCCTGCTCCCTCTCCTCGAGGGTCTCGCCGATACAGAGGATGCCCATGAGGCCAAAGGCCAGAGCACCCCGCAGGCGGCGGTTGACCAGGGCATCGCTCTCGCCGAACAGCTGCCGCCGCTCGGAGTGGCCGACGATGGCGGCCCTGCCGCCGGCGTCGCGCACCATCGTCGGCGAGATCTCCCCGGTGAAGGCGCCCTTTTCCTCCCAGCAGACGTTCTGCGCCGCCACCATGATGAGGCTGCCCTCGAGGACATGCGCCACCTCGCTGAGCGTGGTGAAGGGCGGGGCGACGAGCACCTCGCGATCCTCTTTGCTCCGCCATCCCTTGGCCAGGTCGAGGGCGAGGCGGCAGCCATCGACCACGGTGGTATGCATCTTCCAGTTGCCGGCTATCAGCGGCTTACGATTTCCCATGGTGTACCTCGTCGTCGCGTTCGTCTGTCATGCCCGGTCGAGAACGGCCACGCCGGGGAGGGTTTTGCCTTCCAGGAGTTCGAGAAAGGCCCCGCCACCGGTGGACATATAGGAGACGTTCTTCTCCTCCCCCGATTTCTTCAAGGCGGCATTGGAGTCGCCGCCACCGATGATCGACAGGGCCGGGGAGGCCCCGACCCTGCGACACAGATCCATGGTGCCGCGGGCGAAGGCATCCATCTCGAAGGCCCCCATCGGCCCGTTCCAGATGATCGTGCCGGCCCCCTCGATGACCTCGCCGAAGAGCAGCGAGCTGGCCGGGCCGATGTCGAGGGCCATCCAGCCCTCGGGGATGTCTTGGGCCGGCACCGTCTTGACCACGGCGTCGGCGGCGAAACGGTCGGCGATGATGAAGTCCACCGGCAGGTAGAGCTTCATGCCCCTGGCCGCGGCAGCCTCGCTGAAACGCCGCGCCGTATCGAGCAGCTCCTCCTCGACCTTCGACGCCCCCACGGCGACGCCGAGGCTCTTGAGGAAGGTGTTGGCCATGGCCCCGCCGATGATCATGCGGTCGACCTTGCCGAGCATGTTCTCCAGCGCCGCCAGCTTGGTGGAAACCTTGGCCCCGCCGATCACCGCCACCAGCGGCCGCACCGGCTCGGCCATGGATTTGCGGAAGTAGTCCATCTCCTTTTCGAGCAGCAGCCCGGCCGCCGTCTCCGCCACCCGCTCGGCAACGCCGACCACCGAGGCATGGGCACGGTGCGAGGCGGCAAAGGCGTCATTGACATAGACCTCGGCCAGAGAGGCCAGCTGCGCGGAGAAGTCCGCGTCGTTGGCGGTCTCCTCGGCATGGAAGCGGAGATTTTCGAGGAGCAGCACCTGGCCCGGCTGAAGTTGCGCCGCCATGGCACTGACCTCGGCGCCGACGCAGTCGGGCGCCATGGCTACCGGCACGCCAAGCAGGCCCTGAAGATAAGCGGCCACCGGGGCGAGGCTGAGCGATGCGACGACCTTGCCCTTGGGACGGCCCATATGGGAACAGACGATCAGCCTCGCCCCGGCGGCGAGGAGCTGACGGATGGTCGGCAGCACCATGGTGATGCGCGTGTCGTCGCTGATGCGACCGGCCTCATCCATCGGCACGTTGAAATCGACCCGCAAGAGCACCCTTTTTCCGGCTACCGCCAGATCTCTCAGTGATTTCATGGTATCCCCCAACTGCTCAAAGTGTTCGTTGACCCTGGCTGAAGGTGCCGGCGCAGCAGCAGCGCGTCATCCTCCGGCTCGGAATAATATGCTGGCCGCCGGCCGATCTCTGTAAAGCCGAAGCGACCGTACAAGGAAAGGGCGGGTTGATTCCGTCCCCTCACCTCCAGAAAGAGTTCGCATATGCCGACGTCATGCAAGGCGCGGCACAGGTGGCCAAGCAGCGCCGCGCCGATACCCTGCCGCCGCCGCTCCTTTGCCACGGCGATTTTCAGCAGTTCCGCCTCGGGGGCGACCAGGCGGGCGGCGCACCAGCCGACGATCGACCCACCCGCCTGCCCATCCTCCGCCACCAGGCGTATCCCTGCCGCGTAGCGCAACTCCGCTTCCACCATCTCTCGAGACCATGGCGTCAAGGTGGTCCGCTCGATGGCCAGCACGGCCTCGAGGTCCCCTTGCGCCATCGCGCGCACGGCTGGCAAGGGCTTAGATCAAACTCTCGGCGATATTCACCGTCAAGTCCCCGAGCATATTGGTGTAGCTGCCCAGTTCGTTATCGTACCAGCCGTAGACCACCGCCTGGGTCACCGGCACGTTGACGATGGGGTCGGCGCCCTCCCTGAGGCTGTCCGCCTTGACCTTGGCGAGATTGACCTGGATGTTGGCGGTACGGGTGTGCGTCTCCGTCCCCTCGATGACCGCCGCTGCCGCCGGCATGCCGATGATGTCGCTGGAGACGTTCTGCTCCTCGGAAAACTTCAGGTAGGGGTTGATGGCGGCGAATTCTTTGTAGATGGTATTGATTGCGTCGCGCTTGATCGGCTGCTGCAGCTCGTCCTGAAGATTGACGACGAGGATGATCAGCGAACCGGTGGTGGTCGGGATGCGCACCGATTCCGCCATGAAGCCGATGGTGGCCATCTCGGGGATGACCAGGGACAGGGCCTTGGCGGCGCCGGTGGTGGTGAGGATGATATTGTTCTGGATGGAGCGGTTCTTGCGCATATCGGTGGCCCCGGTTTTCGGCAGGCGGTCGAGCACCTGCTGGCTGCCGGTGGCGGCATGCACGGTAACCATCGAGGCGCTGAGAATGCGCTCGGCGCCGATCTTCTCCATCAGCGGCTTCATCATGTAAGAGAGGCAGGTGGTGGTGCAGGAGGCCGCCGAAATCACCGAGTGGCGCGTCGCATCGTACATGTCGTCGTTGATGCCCATGACTGTGGTCACCGCATCGACCGGCATGTCGAGACCCTTCGACTTGATCTTGAAGGGAGCCGAGAGGATGACCTTTTCCGCGCCGGCCTGGAGATGGCCGCGCAGCGCGCCCTTGTCAGAGCCGCCGTCGGTGGTCGGGTCGGTGAACACCCCTGTCGAGTCGACCACCAGCTTGACATCATTTTGCTGCCAGGCAATGTCCTTGGGATTTCGGGAAGAGCGGAGGATGGTCACCGGTACCCCGTCGACACGCATGGTGCCCTTCTCTTCATCGAGCTCCTCGATCACCCTCGGGCAGCTATGACCATAGAGATAGGCGCCAAGGCGCCCGTAGGTCGAGTCTTTCTCGAGCATCGCCGCAAGATCGGTGAGATTTCTCCCCACTTCCCGGCCGATATTGACGACGACCCCGGAAAAATGCTTTCTGGCCACATGATGCCAGAGAGAAAGCTTGCCGATCCTGCCCAGGCCGTTGATCCCTAATTTCATCGCCTTCAATCTCCTTTTCTATTAGAATGGAACGCTCATACGCTTCTTCCCCGGGTTGATGGGTTCGGGAAAGACATAACCAGCGCCGCCACATATATTTCAGAGTTTTATATAGTAGTATCACTAACCGCGGCGGTTGGCAACCTCAAGAATACCCACTCCCGCCCCGGTCCCCATGCGATTTGACGCCCCTCTCACCCCCGGCACCCTGCTGAAGCGCTACAAGCGTTTCCTCGTCGACGTGCGACTCGACGACGGCACGACTCTCACCGCCCACTGCCCCAACACCGGGGCCATGCTGTCCTGTTCCGCGCCAGGCAGCAGGGTCTGTCTCTCGCACTCCGACAACCCATCGCGAAAGTACCCCCATACGCTGGAGATGGTGGCCGAGGGCAGCTCCTGGGTTGGCGTCAATACGGCGCGCACCAACGCCCTGGTGACAGAGGCCATCCTCGGCGGGGCCATTGATGAATTGGCCGGGGCGGTGCATGTGGCGCGAGAGGTGACCACCAGCCGGGGAACGCGGCTTGACCTGCGGGTGGATGGGGCGGGTGGCGGCACCTATGTCGAGGTCAAGAACTGCTCTCTGGCCATCGACGGCTGCGCCATGTTTCCCGATGCGGTGACCTCGCGGGGAACCAAGCATCTCGAGGAACTGATGCGGCTCGCGGGAACCGGACAGCGGGCGGCGGTGTTCTTTTTAGTGATGCGCATGGATGCGACACGCTTTGCACCGGCCAGGGCCATCGACCCGACCTACGGCGAGGCCCTGGCTCGGGCCTGCCGCTCGGGGGTGCTGGCGCTGGCCTACCAGGCGCGGGTGACGCCGGAGGGCATCGAGGTCGTTGGCCGGCTGCCGGTGGAACTGTAGAGAAGTGCCGCTGGTCAGCGGTCGGAGAAGGTGACCCGTCCGGCGAGCAGTGTAAGCACCGCGCGGCCCTGCAGGCGCCAGCCGTCGAAGGGGCTGTTCTTGCCCTTGGAAAAGCTCTCGGCGGCATTGAAGGTGAAGATGCGCTGCGGGTCGATGACGGTGACGTCGGCCGCCGCCCCCGGGCGCAGGGTTCCCCCGGCAACGCCAAGGATGGCGGCCGGTGCCGAGCTCATCAGCTCGACTAAGCGCAGGGGGCTGATGACCCCGTCGCGGACCAGGGCGAGCGACAGCGGCAGGGAGGTTTCCAGCCCGACGATGCCGTTGGCGGCGAGGTTGAACTCGACATCCTTTTCCAGCACCGAATGGGGCGCATGGTCGGTGGCGATGGCATCGAGGGTGCCGTCGGCCAGGGCATCGCGGATGGCCTGGCGATCTTTCTCGGTGCGCAGCGGGGGATTCATTTTGGCGTGGGTGTTATAGCCTTCCACCGCCTCGTCGGTGAGGGTGAAGTAGTGCGGAGCCGTTTCCGCCGTGACCTTCACTCCCCTCGTCTTGGCGGCACGGATGACGGCGAGGGACTGCTCGGTGCTGACATGGGCGATATGCAGCCTGGCCCCGGTCAACTCGGCCAGGGCGACGTCACGGTAGACCATGATGCTCTCCGCGGCGGCTGGAATGCCCTTGAGGCCGAGCCGCGTCGACACCGCCCCTTCGTGCATCGAGCCGTGCCGGCTGAGAGCGATCTCCTCGCTGTGCGACATGATCGGCAGGCCATGGGAGGAGGCGTATTCCATGGCGCGGCGCATGAGCTGGCTGTCGACCACCGGGCGACCGTCATCGGTCAGGGCTACCGCACCGGCATCCTTCATCTCGCCATATTCGGCAAGCTTATCGCCGCCGCTGCCCTGGCTGATCGCCCCCACCGGGTAGACCCGGGCGGCGCAGGTGAGGGCCTGCTCGACGATGTACCTGGTAATCGAGCCGTTATCGTTGACCGGCTTGGTGTTGGGCATGCAGGCCACGGCGGTGAACCCGCCGGCAGCAGCGGCAAGACAGCCGCTGGCGATAGTTTCCTTGTACTCTTCGCCGGGTTCGCGCAGGTGGACGTGGACATCGATCAGCCCCGGCACCACCCAGCAGCCGGCGACGTCGAGACATTCTACATCTCCGCCCTCGTCGCTGAGCGCGTCAACCACCACCCCGTCCCTGATGAACAGATCGGCGATTTCATCACGCTGTTGCGTTGGATCGAGGATCCGCCCATTGAGTAGTCGCAAAGTCCCGCCCATCACTTGTCACCCTGTCCTTCATTACCTTTGCTGCCGCCGAGAATGAGATAGAGCAGTGCCATGCGCACGGCCACACCGTTGGTCACCTGATCGAGGATAACCGAGCGCGAACCGTCGGCGACATCCGGACTCAACTCCACCCCGCGATTGACCGGCCCGGGGTGCATGACGATGGCATCTTCCCTGGCGAGTTCGAGGACGGCCTTGTTGATCCCATAGAACTTGGCGTACTCGCGCAGGGTGGGGATGAGCGGGTCGTTCTGCCGTTCCAGCTGGATGCGCAGGGTCATGACCACATCGGCATCGCGAACCGCTTCGGCAACCGAACCGCACACCGTGGCCCCGAGCCGCGACACCTCCGGGGGGATGAAGGTCTGCGGCCCGGCCAGAAAGACCTCAGACCCCATCTTGACAAACCCGAGTATATCGGAGCGGGCGACGCGACTGTGGGCGATATCGCCGATGATGGCCACCTTGAGGCCATCGAGGCGGCCCTTATGATCGAGGACGGTCATCATGTCGAGCAGGCCCTGGCTAGGATGCTCATGGGCGCCGTCGCCGGCATTGATGACCGCGGCCTCGATGTTGCGGGCAAGAAGATAGGGCGCCCCCGAGCTGGAGTGCCGGAGGATGACCACATCCGGTTTCATCGCCTGGATATTTTTGGCGGTGTCGATCAACGTCTCCCCTTTCACCGCCGAACTTCCCGCAGCGGAGATGTTGAAGGTGTCGGCACTCATCCGCTTGGCGGCGATTTCAAAGGAGAGGCGGGTGCGCGTCGAGGGCTCGAAGAAGAGGTTGACCACCGTCTTACCGCGCAGCGTCGGCACCTTCTTGATCGCCCTGGCGGAGATATCGCGAAAGGAGCGAGCCGTGTTGAGCACCAGAAGGATATCGGAGACGGAGAGTTGCTCGATGCCGAAGAGGTGCTGGTGGCGAAAATGCTGATCCTGCCCGGTGTGCTCAGCCATAAACCCTGTCATTCGATAAAGTTGGCGAGACGCCCCCAGCGGACGGAAAGCAGCCGATCGAGAGAGAACAGCGGCTTTTCGATATCCCAGGACCAGTAGAGCATGAACGCCTTGCCGAGGATGTCTTTCTGATCAACGAAGCCCCAGAATCGACTGTCAAAACTGTTGTCCCGGTTGTCTCCCATGACGAACACCTTGCCTTCCGGCACCAGAACCGGACCGAAGTTGTCCCTGGGGTTGGTGAGGGCATCGTAGACGGTGGCCGAGCTGATGTGGGCATGGGGGTCTTCATACGGCTTACCGTTGATAAACACCTTTTTAGTGCGAATCTCAATGGTATCGCCGGGGATTCCTACCACCCGCTTGATATAGTCGATCGACTTGTCCTTTGGATAACGGAAGACCACCACATCGCCTCGTTGCGGCGAGCCAACCTCGATCAGCACCTTGCCGGTGAAGGGGAGGCGCACCCCGTAGGTGAACTTGTTGACCAGCAGATGGTCGCCGATGAGCAGGGTCGGCAACATCGAGCCCGATGGAATTTTGAATGCCTGGACCACGAAAGTCCGTATGACCAACGCGAGAAGAACGGCGATGACGATCGCCTCGAAATATTCGCGAAAGACGCTTTTGCTTCTCCCTTCAGTGAACAAAACCACACCTCTTCAAGTAAAAATCATCAATTCACCACCCACAATGCCTCGCCAAAACTACTTGAATTGGGTCTCAAATACAAGCTGCTTCAACAAAATCGTCAAAATTGCAAGGCCCTCTGTCCTGCCCGTTGCTTTCCGTCCGCTCCACTACATAAAGAGCATATGTATGTTCCCCTTTCCATATGTTGTGTGATTCGTCCCGTTGGAGTTGTTAGAGATGGTTTTTAACATCCTGTAAAATAAGCATTTTCCTGTCGACCTTTTCCTTTCTTCTCTTGACAAAACACCCGATATATGCCCTAATACGACATGTTATAAGAAAAGTCAGGTGTTTTGGTATGTTACCGACTCGGGTAGAACGCCGCCCGATAATTTTTCTTCGCCGCTTCCACCATGAACCTGTCGCTTGGAGCTCAAAAAGACTTAGTCGTCGGCCTCGACATCGGGTCCCATGCCATCAAGGCTTGCCAGCTGAAACGCTCTGGAAAAGGATATTCCATAGTGACTCTGGGGAGCACGGTGCTGCCGGAGGGGGCCGTCGAAGACGGCTCGCTCAACGAGCCCGAAGTAGTCGGCAAGGCAATAGCCGACCTCTTCAACAATCTCAAGATCCGTAATCGTAAAGTCGGTATCTCCATATCCGGCTATTCGGTGATCGTCAAAAAAGTCAATCTGACGGTTATGGATGAAAAGCGGCTCGAAGAACATATCCTGGCAGAGGCCGAGCAATACATCCCCTTCGATATCAATGACGTCTACCTCGACTTCCAGGACCTGAAAACAAATACAAAGGAAGGGGAACGCACCGACGTCATGCTGGTGGCGGCGAAAAAGGAAATCGTCGACGACTACCTGGATATGCTGCGGGGAATCAGGCTCATGCCGGTGGTCGTCGATGTTGACGGCTTCGCCCTCGAGAACAGCTACGAATACAACTATCAGACCCGCGAAAATGTCGGCCTGGTCGATATCGGCGCCTCGAAAATGAACATCAACCTTATCTCCCAGGGGATTTCGGTGGTGGCCAGGGATATTATCGTCGGCAGCCGGCAGCTGACTGAACAGATCGTCAATGTCCTCGATGTCAATACCGAGGAAGCGGAAGCAATCAAGCTCGGCTTCCTGCCGATCGAAGAGAAAAGAAAAGCTGTCGAGGGTATTTTCACCAGCGTCTGTACCCAGTGGGTGCTGGAAATCAAGAAAGCCATCGACCTTTACCACTCCAACCACCCCGACCATCCACTGAACAGGCTCATTCTCAGTGGAGGTGGCGCCAAAGTTACAGGCCTGCTCGAGTTCCTCTCCAAAGAAACGGAATTACCGGTGACGCTCTTCAACCCTTTCACGAGAATAGAGAGCAATCCGAAGAAGATCGATCCGGCCTATCTTCAGGGCATCGCCCCGGAGATGGCAATTGCCACCGGAATCGCCTTGAGAACCTCAGAGATTTAACTCCTCTCCCGCCAAGGATTTGTAATGCTGAGAATCAATTTACTCCCCATTCGACAACTCAAGAAGAGAGCCAAGGCACAGCAGCAGCTATTCGCCATGGGGGCGGTACTGGCTCTCACTCTTGCGGCAGCCTTGTGCGTTGGTTATCTCCAGTTGCAACGGGTCAAAGCCCTGGAGCAGGAAATCAGCGCGCTCAATACCAAAAAGCAATCTTTCACCCCCACTCTCAACAAAATCGCCCAGCTCAAGAAAGACCAGGAAGAGCTCAACCGTAAGACCAACATCATCAAACAACTCAAGACCGACTCCTCGCTGACGGTGCGGGTGGTCGACGAAATAGCCAATAGACTGGATAACCAGCGCATGTGGCTGGAGACCCTGCAGCAGCAGGGCTCGTCCCTGTCGCTCAGCGGTGTTGCCCTGGACAACCAGACCATCGCGCAGTTCATGGACAATCTCAAGGCATCTCCCGTCATTAGAGACGTTTCCCTGAGCAACTCTTCACTTAAGGTGGTCTCCGGTCGGAACCTGAAAAGTTTCAACCTCTCCTGTTCAGTGGGCTTACAGGAACCCGCAACCAAAGAGACACCAGGCGATAAGAGCAAAACTGCGAAAAAATAACAAAACTTTTCACGTGAAAATGGTCGCATGAAAAAGAGCAACTCCGCACTCACTTCTTTTCTCGACAAGAAATTCATCCCCCTGGCTCCGAGGACCAAGCTCGCGCTGACCTTTGCCCTCTTCCTCATCCCGGCGGTGATTTTCTATTTCGTGTCATACAACCCCACGGCAGAAAAGATTGAGAAACTGGACAAGCAAAAGGATTCCTTGACCAAGGAAGTACGGGAAGTCGAGCGAAGAGCTGCGGACCTGAAAAAGTTCGAGAAGGAACTCGAGGAGGCGAGAGCAGTTTTTGAAGAGACCTCTATTCTCTTGCCGAAGGAAAAGGAAATCCCCAGGTTGCTTACCGACATTTCCGCTCTGGGGAGGGCAGCCGGTCTTGAGTTTCTGACCTTTAAGCCTCAGGCAGACGTACCAAAGGACTTCTACGCTGAGATTCCCATTACGATCAATGTCAGTGGCCCCTATCACAATATCGGCTACTTCTTCGATCAGGTCAGCAAACTCGAGCGGATCGTAACCGTTTCCAATATTAAGATGGGCAGCCCCAAGAAGGACGGCGTGGAGATGCTTCTCAGTTCGGACTGCGTCCTGGTGACCTATCGCTTCACTAATGTTGAACTTCCAAAACAACCTAAGAAGTGAACCTGATGAGCCACTTACCCCCATTCTGGTGTCGGCCAGCGCAGTCCCTCCCTGTCTCTCTGGTGTGCCTTTTGGCGCTCCTCTGCATCTCTTCAGTATTCACCAGCGCCCCAGCCTCAACCGCCGCTGAGGCCCCGGCTGCCAACACACCTGCTGCCACGGTACCACAGCCGCCAGCGGAGTCATTTGAATATCGCCTCGAAAACCGCCCCGACCCCTTTGTGCCCTTTATCACTGAAAAGGCCGCGTCATCCAACGTCAACATGGATGAAATTATCGAAAACGACGAACCCCTCACCGGAATGCAACTTTTTGAGCCAGGCCAGCTTACCGTAGTGGCCCTTCTCAAAACTGAAGACGAATATATGGCTATGGTGCAGGACTTTACGGGTAAAGGGTACGTTCTGACCACAGGAATGAAGATCGGGCGTCATGGTGTCGTCAAAAGCTTTACGCCTCAATCGGTAATCGTCGAAGAGACCACAGTGACCAGAGCGGGAAAGAAATCTGTCACGGAAGTCGTTATGCTTCTCAAGAAAGAGGGAGAGAAATAAAAAATGCTTAAATGGCTATTAAAACTTCAAGCAGTTGTTTCTCTGGCATTTTGCTTTTTGCTCGTTTTTCAGATACAACAGGCGAGGTCAGAAGCCGACGTTGCGTTTGAAATCACAGAGTTCAACAGCAACCTCTCCGGAGAGGACCTGACAGTATCCATAAACGGCAAGGCCCCTCCAGTGCACACCGTTTCTGAGCGATTCTCGCCATTTCGTTTCGTGGTGGACATTGCAGGAGGCCGCTTCACCGATGGCGCGGCACGCGCCAACGCCGTTCTTCCCGCCAACAACTTTGCCAAGCTCACCGTCAGCGATATCAAGGACAGCACCCCGAACGTGCTACGCCTGGAGTTCTCCCTGGCAGACAGCCACGACTATACCGTCACATCAGACAACAATTCCTTGCGGATCAAGATTTTTCCCGCCCCTGCCGGCAACGGTCCCGCTCAAGCAGCCAAAAGTGCTCCGGCATCCTTTCTCTCGTTGAAAGATATCAAGATCTCGCAGGAACAGGGTTCCACCGCCATCGTAATCCTTGCCAACACTCCCATTGAACACTACAAGGTCGACACACTCCCCGGAGAAAATGGCAAAAAACCCCGCATGTATATTGATATCCACGATGTCAAAAGCAATGAACTGCGCAAGGAACATGCTGTCGGAACGGCGGTTGATAAGATCCGAGTCTCCAAAAAAGACCAGACTGTCCGTCTTGTATTCGACTCATCCTCGGAGGTGCTCTTCAAGTACACTGTCACCCCCGACGCGCAGGGCTTGAAGATCGTCACCGAGGCCCCTGCCAGTGCAGCCATAACCGGTCAGAAAAAGAACCCGACAGGAGCCTCCGCAGCGAACAGCGACGACACCCTTGACGCCCTGATCGGTTCCTCACAACAACTCGTCAAGAGCGCCCCCGAAAAAGCAGCAGCCAAAAAGCCAACCGACAAGGCGGCCGCACTGACCAGCGACTTTTCTCTCTCAGGATACAATAAGCAGCGCATCAGTATCGATTTCTACAAGATCGACATCCACAATGTCTTTCGACTGTTCCGCCAGATCACCAATCTCAATATCATTGTTGACGAAGAGGTCCAGGGTTCACTGACGCTGGCCCTTAACGATGTGCCCTGGGATTTTGCCCTCGACATAATCCTCAACCTGATGGATCTGAAGAAGGAAGAACGCTTCAACACCATCGTCATCTATCCCAGCAAGAAGGAATTCGTCTGGCCCACCAGAGCCGAAGACAACCTCTCCTTCGAAGCCGATATCGAGGTCATCGAGCAGGAGTCTCTTGTCATCGAAAAAGCTGCCGCTCTTTCCAAAGAGGCCGTTGAAGCCAAAAAATTCATCAGCGAAGGGCAGAATTTCGAAGAACGAAACGAGTTGGAAAAAGCCGCCGAAGCGTACGCCAAGTCCCTGGAACTCTGGCCGCAGAACTCCAGCGTTGCCGCAAGATTGGCAAGCATTTTCCTGGCCGACTTGAAAATTAACGCCAAAGCGGCCTACTACGCCAAACAATGCCTCAAACATGACCCCAAAAACTCACATGCAGCGCTCTATGCCGCCATCGCCTTAGCCAATATGGACCAGTTGGCGGAGGCTAAAGAATTCTTCGCACAGAGTATCAACGGCACCCCTCCGCTGAAAGAAGCTTTGCTCAGCTATGCTGTCTTCTCCGAGACCAATGGACAGTACGAAGCAGCGATAACTGTCCTGAAAAAATACGAATCTCACTATGGAGAGAACATCGACACCATGGTTTCCAAGGCAAGGATATACGACAAGATGGGACGGGCCGGCGACGCCACGAAACAGTACAGAGCCCTTCTTGGTTCGGGATTTGCTCTCACTCCCGACCTGAAGAAGTATATCGAAGGACGTATCGCCGCCAAGGACTTGAAATAAATGTTATCCTTCCTTTAACGCCTATTAACTCCAGCTCAAGAGGTTTGTATGAAGTCGTTAAAACAGATTGTGATCTATGGTAGCCTCTTGCTACTGCTTCCTTTGGTCACCTCATGCCTCAGAGAAACGCAGACAGCTAAACAGGATTCCGCCCTGCAGGAGAATACGGTCAACACCTTGACCCAGCCTGTTGCAAAGGTCGAACAAGATCCAGTCTCACTTCCTGTACGCTACCAGACACCTTCCTACGTCATCGATAAAAAACCCGAAAAGGATACCTCCATCACCGAGGAAGCACGCTTGAAGGTGGAAGCGAGGATCACCTCCACTAAAGGACCACAACCCCTGTGGGATATCATGAAGAGACTCGCGTCTCTCAAAGGCATGAACGTTTCCTGGGCCAGCGACGTCGACCAGAACGTGCTTGTCGACGTCAATATCAGTGCCAATGACGATTTCTTCGGTGCCATCGACAATCTCCTCCGTCAGGTCGATTACTACCATGAAGTCCAGGGTTCGACCATCATTGTCAAATATAAGGAGACGCGGCAGTTCCATATCGCCATGCCGTTCATCAAACAGACCTACAAGACCAAGACCGGCGGAGATGTTCTCGGCGGCGGAGGGGGAACGACAGGAACATCAAATGTTGCCGGAGAGATTTCATTGATGTCCGAGGGCGTTGCAGTCAATCAGCATAAGGACGGCACTCCTGGGGGTATTGAATTCAATACTTGGAACAGCATTGAAAACAATCTCAATGCCTTACTCAATATCTGGACCACGGACTCAATTACCCAGGATTCTTCTAGTGCCTCGAAAAAGCAGGATGGCTCGATTGAACGCAACAAAGACTCTGCGCTCGTGGGGAGCGATAAATCCGTAGTTGCAAAGGAAGAAAAGACCGCCGAGCAGGTTGCCACGGCAACTTTCAGAAAATCCAAACAAGGGAACTCCTACTTTATCGACAAACCGGTTGGCCTGATTACCGTCACAGCACCTCGCCCACTTCTCGGCAGACTTGACGAATATTTCAAAGCCCTGCAGAGAGAGCTCTACAAACAGGTGGCCATCGAGGCCAAAATCCTCGAGGTGACTCTCGATGACAGCTCTTCCATCGGCCTCAACTGGAACACTATTCTTACCAACCTCTCCGTAGCAGGCGGAACATTGTCTGGCGGCAAGACCTATTCAAAAGTCAAGACCGACAGTACGGACAGTTCCAATAGCCTCTCGTCCACAAACTCCTCTTCAACCAGTCTCGAGGTTGAAAACATCGGGACCGATACACGCTCTCAAACATTCAACAACCTCAATCCAGTGCCGTTAACCGCTGACACTGGGACTGCTGGCCAGAACAATACCAGCACGTTGACTGACGTACTCAGCAATGCCATCGAATCGACGGCACTTTCTGCGGCCTCCACCGCCACGGTGATCACCAATGGCCTGACGGGTAGTCTTGGCGGATCGATTTCCCTGGCTGCTTTCACTTTCGATTCCTTCCTCAACGCCGTCAGCAAGCAGGGCAAAGCAACAATTCTCTCGAACCCCAAGCTCAGTGTGCTCAACGGCCAGCCGGCGCTCATCACCGTGGGAAGAAACGTAACGTATATAGAAAATCTCGAAGTAAATGTCAGTGACTCTGGTGTCATCACCTACTCTGCCGAAACCGCCCGCGCCCTCTCTGGTATAGGCCTGGCCCTTACTGCCAATATCATCGATGACAAGCAGATCATTCTCAACCTCGTTCCGGTGACCTCCGAGCTCGTTGAGCCCATCGAATACCGGGCCGTCGGTCTCGGCTCTGTGGGCCTGCCCATCATCAATGTTCGTGAGATGAGCACTACCGTCAAAGTCAAAAACGGCGAGATGCTGGTAATCGGTGGTCTGATCTCCAGCGCTGCCGAGAATGACGGCACCTTTATCCCGGGGACGAGCAATCTTTCCTTCTTCAAGTATCTCTTCGGGGCCGAAACCAAGTCAACCAAGAAAAGAGAACTCATCGTTCTGTTGAAGCCTCGAATCATCTAGATGAAAACACGTATCTGCGCTTAGCTTTCAAGAAGAATTTTCAGGGAGAAGATCATGCGGAAAGTCAAATTCATGCTCTACTTACTTTCGGCGGTATTGCTGATGGGATGCGGTCAGACAGTCGTGGAGACCCTCCAGGTGCCAAATGCCCCGAATCCCGTTGCCCCCGGCCGCGGACGAACCATTCTCATTCTCCCCTTCGCAGACTATACGTCCGCTGAATCGCTGGCAGGAGCATACCGGCGTAATCTCACGGTGACAGAAGCCCTCACCGACCGCCTGGTCGCCAAAGGCTTTTCCATGGCAGTGCAGGAGGATGTCTTCGGATATCTCGTGGACGAGAAGATCATCAACATTGCCACCTACGATTCAGATACTACCGAAAGCCTTACAGTCGAGTTACGCAACGACTGGTCGGACGCCATGAAATATGAGCTGCGGCAATATATCGATCTGCAGAAGCAGCAAACCGATGAGACAGTTACTGGCAGCCCCGGCACCCATGCCATCACCCCCAACGAACTTGCCAAACTGGGCCGACGGTTCGGAGCCGATTATATCGTGCGTGGTCGCATCCTTGAGTACAAAACCAGACAGGAGCCGACCTGGGCACCCTGGAAGCGGGGCATCCTCCCCTTCATCAGCGGCAGTTCCAACCGTATCCTCAACGGTTTCGCCAGTTCCGACTCTTACGATGAACGCAACGAGGCCCTTACCGGGATGCTCTTTGGGGGCATTATCGGCTATAACAACACCACCTGGCCATGGGATGACGGCCAGACCTTCTTCGGCATGGCTGATGGCTCCGCCAATACTGTAACGTGGGCCGCCGCCGGTGCAGGAACTGGAATGGTCATGCACTCCAGCGGCCAGGTCGACCAGGCTGCAGTGCAGATGCGTATCTGGGTGCAGGAAGCTGCCACCGGCAATGTCATCTGGACCAATCGAACCCGAGTACTGGTTTCTCCGGAAACCGTCTTTGCCGACAAGCAGTATGATACTCTCTTCAACAAGGCTATCGAAAAAGGCGTCGATTCCCTGGTTAACCATTTCGTAAGCTACGGTCTCTAACCTTTCTCCCTGACGCATAACACGAAGGGGGCAATGACCTTTTGGTCATTGCCCCCTTCGTGTTTTCGATCACCCACCACCAACAGCCTTTATCTCGCTCAACGGGACTCCGCAATCGCTTTCCACCGCTGTGCCATTGACACTCACTTCACGCGATGTCTGCGATTCAAGGCCCCCCTCTGGTGACTAACGATATCGGCAATCGGTTCCTTGCTTCCTTGGCGATCAGTTCTTGGCTTCCTCTTTTCGTTTCTGGGCATTTTGGTACAGCGCCATGAAATTGACCGGTTCCATCAGGAAGGGGATATAGCCACCATCGGTGGACACCTGGCTGACAATCTGGCGTGTAAAAGGAAACAGCAACGTCGGGCAATCCACGCCAAGCAGCATGGGAATGTGCTCAGCCGGGATATTGCGCAGCATGAAAACGGCGGCGTGCTCGAGTTCCAGAATAAACAGCACCTTGTTCTCATCCTTGCCGGAAACCTTGGCGGTTATCAGCAACGAAACCTCCCAGTGCTCCTCGTCAAGCTGGCGATTATTGAGCTTCAGGTTGACATCTACCGCCGGCTCCATTTTCTGTTGCTGGGTGAAGATTTCCGGTGCGTTGGGATTCTCAAAGGACAGGTCTTTTATATACATCTTCTGCATCCGGAACTCTGGCCTATTGCTTGATGTCGCACTGCTATTTTCCGTCATGTCGGTTCTCCGCTGATCTTTGTCTTAAGGGCAATGGCCCTGGTGGTATCTCTTGACCGGTAAGGAGCGCACATCGCCCCGCCGGACCGAAAGACGCATTTTTTAACCTGCTATTAGACCGCACTTCCCCAGGGGAAGCAAGAGAGGAGAAGAAGTTAGTTCACGGAGGGCTGAGGATCCGCGACAGAAATCGCCCGGTATGGGAATGGGGCAGCTTCGCCACCTCTTCCGGCGTGCCGACGGCAACCACCTTTCCTCCCCCGTCCCCTCCTTCCGGCCCGATATCGACAATCCAGTCGGCGGTCTTGATGACATCGAGGTTATGCTCGATAATTACCGCGGTATTTCCCTGATCGACGAGACGATTGAGCACCCTCAGCAGAAATTCGATATCGGCCGGATGCAAGCCTGTGGTGGGTTCATCAAGGATATACAATGTCCTGCCGCTGCTCCGTCCAGAAAGCTCCTTAGCCAGCTTTACTCTCTGCGCCTCGCCTCCGGAGAGGGTCACCGATGACTGCCCCAGCGATACATAGCCCAGGCCGACGTCAAAGAGCGTCTGCAGTTTGCCGTGAATAGCCGGAACACTGTGGAAAAACTGCAGGGCCTCTTCCACCGTCATCGACAGCACATCATGGATGTTCTTGCCGCGATATTGTATCTCCAGGGTGTCGCCGTTATAGCGCTTGCCCTTGCAGGAATCGCACTCGACATAGATGTCGGGGAGGAAATGCATGGCGATCTTGTTGACCCCCTCGCCCTCGCAGGCTTCACATCGTCCGCCCTTGATATTGAAGCTGAACCGCCCCGCCTTGTAGCCGCGCGCCCGCGACTCTGGCAGCCGGCTGAAGAGCTCGCGGATTGGCGTGAACACGCCGCTGTAGGTGGCCGGGTTGGAACGCGGCGTGCGGCCGATGGGGCTCTGGTCGATATCGATAATCTTGTCAATGTGCTGCAGTCCACTGAGCGTCGCGCCGTCCTGGGTCACTTGCGCCAGTTTCTTGGTAAGACCGCTATGGGCGAGCCGGTACAGGGTCTCGATGACCAGCGAGCTCTTGCCCGAGCCTGAAACCCCGGTCACCGCCGTGACCACCCCAAGCGGGAAACTGACCTCGATGTCTCGCAGGTTGTTGGCGCTGCAGTTACGTAATCGCAGGCAACGGTCATTGCCCTTGCTCACTGGACGGCGCACCTTCGGGGTCTCTATGGCCAGCCGTCCGGAGAGATAGCCGCCGGTAACCGACTCCTGGCACTGCAGCAGACCATTGAGCTGGCCGGAATAGACTACTCGGCCACCATGAATGCCGGCACCGGGCCCCATATCGAGGATATGATCGCCTGCCATGATGGTATCGGTATCGTGTTCGACTACGATCACCGTATTGCCGAGATCACGCAACTCGAGAAGCGTATTGATAAGCTTTTCATTGTCGCGCTGATGCAAGCCGATACTCGGTTCATCGAGGATATAGAGTACCCCGGCGAGCCGCGAGCCGATTTGCGATGCGAGGCGGATACGCTGCGCCTCGCCGCCGGAAAGCGACCCGGCCCGTCTGTCGAGGGAGAGATAGCCCAGCCCGACGTCGGCAAGAAAGGAGAGCCGATCGACAATCTCCTTGAGAATGGGTTCACCGATCCTCCGTTCACGGACGCTCAGTGGCAGAAGCGGCAACTCCTCCATCAGTTTGTCGATAGATGTACGGGTCAGGTCGTAGATCGACCACTTGCCCACCCGCACTGCCAGAGCCTCCGGTTTCAATCGCGCTCCGGCGCATGCCCCGCAGGGCTGCTCGTTCATATACTTGCCGAGTTCCTCGCGGATCATGGCCGACTGGGTTTCGAGATAACGGCGATCGAGCTGCGGGATGACCCCCTCGAAGCGATTGACGGCCGACAGCACTCGTTGTCCCTTGCGGTAGTGAAAGGTGATCTCTTCACTCCCCGAGCCATAGAGAAAGACCCTCTGCACCTTTTCCGGCAGCCGCTGAAACGGCGTATCCAACGACACCTTGTAATGTTTCGCCACCGACTCCAGCATGTGGCCGGTGTAACTCTCCTCATTCCGCCATCCCCATGGGGCGAGGGCCCCCTCGCTGATCGGCCGGCTTGGATCGGGCACCACCAGGGCCGGATCGAAGAATTGCTTCACTCCCAGCCCGCCGCACTCGCTGCAGGCACCCTGCGGGTTGTTGAAGGAAAACAGCTGGGTGGACAAGGGCGGCACGGAAACCGAGCACTTATGGCAGGCGGCGAATTCGCTGTAGAGCTTTTCCGCCCCACTGTCGGGAAACAGCACCAGCAGCAGGCCTTCGGCGAGCTTCACCGCGGTGCTCACCGACTGGGAGAGCCGGCGCCGCACCGAGTCCTTGATGACCAGACGATCGACGACGATCTCGATGGAGTGCTTCTTGTTCTTGTCGAGTTCAGCGACATCGTCGCTGTGCACGATATCGCCATCGACACGAATCCTCACAAAGCCCTCGCGGCGGATTCTTGCCAGCAGCTGTTCGTGCCGACCCTTACGCTCGGTCACCAGGGGCGCGAGGAGAATGATTTTCGTCCCCTCATCAAGTTCCATCAGGCCATTGACCATATCCTCCACCGACTGGGCGGCGATCTCGCTACCACAGATATGGCAGTGGGGATGGCCGCAGCGGGCGAAGAGCAGGCGCAGATGGTCGTAGACCTCTGTGATCGTTCCCACCGTCGAGCGCGGGTTCTTGCTGGTGGTTTTCTGCTCGATGGACACGGCGGGCGACAAACCCTCCAGGGCGTCGACATCCGGTTTGTCCATCTGGCCGAGAAACTGCCGCGCATAGGTGGAAAGCGACTCGACATAGCGCCTCTGCCCCTCGGCATAGAGGGTATCGAAAGCGAGAGTCGACTTTCCCGATCCGGAGATGCCGGTGAACACTACCAGGCTGTTGCGGGGCAGATCGACATCGATGTTCTTGAGGTTGTGCATCCGCGCCCCACGGATGCTGAGGGTCTTCGGTTCCATGAAACTCCTGTGGCTCTTGGCCGGTCTCGCCGGCACAGAGACGCCAGGCTAGAGAAGATTGGCGTGATCCACCTTGATGCAACGGTCCATGACCACCATAAGGCCCTTCGCCCTGGCCAACGCGGCGGCCTCTTCGTTGACGATGCCCTGCTGCATCCAGATAGCCTGCGGCAGGGGCGAGAGGCCCAAGGCCTCCTCGACGATGGGCAAAACATCGGCGGGGTTCCGAAAAATATCGACGATATCGATCTGGCCGGGCACGGCCGCCAGCGAGGGGTAGCAGGGCAGGCCGAGAATCTCGTCCTGGCCGGGGTTGACAGGGAAGACCCGGTAGCCGGCGGCGAGAAGATATCTGGCCACCATATTGCTGGGCCTATTTTCCTTCGGCGAAAGTCCGACCACCGCGATATTCCTGGCCGTTTTCAGGAGTTGCACGAGCTGCGCGGAAGACTGCAGCGAAGAAATGGTCTGCATCGGCTGTTCTCCCTGTAGAGTCGGTTTGCAGTGTTGTCCGCGGCTTCAGGCGCCTCTACTTTCCGCCCGGCCGGAGTCGACACAATGACGATGCGATGGACAAAAGTCAAGATAACAATTATATACTAAGGCGGGCTGCCGCCCGTAATACAGGAGCCGTAATCCCCACCGGGGATAAGTACCTTGGTGGCGGTTTCATTACCGCAGTGTCTTTGGAAGAATTTTCTTGTTTTTTCTGACAAGTATTCCGGAGTAAGGTACTAATTTTCCCTCAAGAGTCGTCATCGCCGCGGTGATCGCCCCTGCCGGGCAGCCCACCGGCGTCCCCTGCCATGTGCACAACTACGAGGCTTTTTCATGCATTTCCAAAACATCATCCTGGAACTCAATCGCTACTGGGCGGAGCAAGGCTGCGTCCTTCAGCAGCCGTACGATATGGAAGTCGGCGCCGGCACCTTCCACCCCGCCACTCTGCTCCGCGCCCTCGGCCCGGAGCCGTGGAAAGCCGCCTATCCACAACCCTCCCGTCGCCCCACGGATGGCAGATACGGCGACAACCCCAACCGTCTGCAGCACTACTACCAGTACCAGGTGGTCATCAAGCCATCTCCCCTCGACGTGCAGCAGCTCTACCTCGGCAGCCTCGAACGCTTCGGCCTCAACCTCCTCGACCACGATATCCGCTTCGTCGAGGATGACTGGGAATCGCCCACCCTGGGCGCCTCCGGACTCGGCTGGGAGGTGTGGCTGGATGGCATGGAGATCACCCAGTTCACTTATTTCCAGCATGCCGGCTCCATCGAGCTCTTCCCGACCACGGTGGAGATTACCTACGGACTGGAGCGCATCGCCATGTACCTGCAGGGGGTGGAAAGCGTCTACGACATCACCTGGAACGACCAGGTCACCTACGGCGAGATCTTCCATCAGGCCGAGGTGGAGTTTTCCACCTTCAACTTCGAAGAGGCCAACGTCGAGCGACTTCTCGTCTTCTTCGACGTCTACGAGGAGGAGGCCCTGCGTCTGGTGGCGAAAAAGCTCATCCTGCCGGCCTATGACTACTGCCTCAAGTGTTCCCATACCTTCAACCTTCTCGATGCCCGCAAGGCAATCAGCGTCAATGAGCGGACCCGCTATATTGGCCGTATCCGCAATATCGCCAGGAAAGTGGCCGAAGCCTATGTCGAGCAGCGCCAGGAGATGGGACACCCCCTGATCAAGAAAGCGTAGCCATTGGTGGAAAAACCGGAGCAGGAGGCACCACGACGGACATGGGCGTGGCTGCCGTGGCCTCCACCCCTGACATTTTCCTGAAGGCTCAACGAGTCAAGGAGTTCAGCACAAGACCGGAACCCGGCGGTAGCATCCACCTCATGGACATGCACCATAACAGGAATCCGGCATGTCTTCTCAGGAGTTCCGCGAGGAGGAGGAAAGCTCGCCCCGGAGGAAGCATGGTTCCTGAGGTATGCCCGCGCTCTGCCAGCCCCTTGAGAGATCGCGACGCCCCCCGATCAGCCACTGCCGGCAGCTTATGTTTCGGGAAAGGTCGCCACAGGCTTACCACCTTTCGCAGAGGTCCTCCTTATGAAGAGAAAGCTCGTCAGCCTGGCAGTACTCACCGTCATGCCGGTCGTCAATCTCGTCATCTTTCCCCTCTGCGGCATTGTGAGCATGGCCGCCACCCTGACCGACCAGGTAGCGGTGCCAGGGATCGTCGAAGGTCACGGACTGCGGGCCCTGGTCGAGACTGACGCCGATCGTCCTCTGCAATCGCCCGACAAGGGGCGACTCTCGGTAGGACTCTCGGTAGTCGACTATCGGCAGGATTCGTCGCTCGGCACCACCGACGCTATCAAGCTCGACAACGCCAGTGCGAGCTTTGAAGGCGCCAGGGAGCAGTTGCTCAACCTCCTTACCGAGGCCTATCTCTTGAAGGAGCAGGCCGCCCATCTCTCCCGCAGAAGCATCGTCTCCCGGCAGAAAAGCGGCGGCAACGCCAGCGAATATCTTCACAAGCTGAACAGCTACCGGCAGAGGGCGGAACGAGTGAAGACCCAACTCGCCCAAGGAGTCAATCGCAGCGTCCAACTCCGCCAGGAGATAACCACCGCCTTCAACCGCTTCGCCGCCGCATACGACCAGACCGCCTATCGCCTCGAGCAGAGCGAGCAGACACAGGCGCTGACCTCACGTTTCAAGGACGGGGAGGAAAAGACCCTTGACGCCTGGCGCGACCTGCAGACCGCCAGGGAGATTTTCGAACTGCTGGAATTGAAGGTCGACGTCACCGGAGACTTCGTCGCCCTTATCGCCGAGGAGGAATCACGGGAAAAACGACGTTTGCTCGACAGCCCGGAAGCTTCGGCTGGTCCGGCCAGGACCCTCACCGAGTTGGCTGCGGAGCATGACAGGATCGCCTCGGCGATCCTCCTTCTCGACGCCATCGACAACGCGGTCGACCTCGAAAGCAGCACCCCGGCCCCGGCTACACCGCTCATCGTTGCCACTGCGGCCAGTACGCCGCAACCGGCTGCCTCGCCCGTAACTTCGCCCATGCCGCCCATCGCGTCCCAAGTGGAACCAAACCTGGCGAAAACCCATCTCACGCCACCAGCCCCGACGACGGAACGTGCCACACCCCCCTTGCCGCCGGCCGAGGGGGTCACACCCGCTGCCGGAAAAGCCAGGGAATCTGCACTGCCGGGCACCGCCACGACCAGGCAGATCGAAAATTTTCTCCACAACTGGGCCAGAAAGTGGTCGGCCAAGGACATCGCCGCCTATCTTGACTGTTACGCTTCCTCCTTCGTTCCTTCAGGAGGAAAGAGCCGCAACACCTGGCAGGCCGAGCGCCGCGAGCGTCTCGGCAAGGCCAAGTTCATCGAAGTCAGGCTCGACAAGCTGCGCATACTCGCGCAGGAGGGCGGCAAGTGGCGGGTCGAATTGGAGCAGCGCTATAGCAGCGACAGCTTCGATGACCACGTCAAAAAGGTGCTGCACCTACAAAAAAGCGGTGCAAAACTGCGCATCGTCCGGGAGGAATCCCTGGGAGCCCTGTAAGGCTTCCAATTTCGGTCACCATCCCGCAAAAGGCGCCGTGAGTCCTTGTTGAACAACGCGAGGGGCTCCCTGCTGGGCAAGCCTGTGCCGGTAAAGGACACGCAGGCCTGCCATGGCAGGGAAGATGATTACTGGAGGCGCCGCTGACGCATCTGCGCCAGACGCTCAATCTGCCCCAACGATGCCAGGTGGTTGAAGATGGCCGGCAGGAAGTTCTGATGGCGCAGCTCGAGGAAGTCGCTATCCGACATATTGTTGAGCCGCTGCTCGTGGATGACGAAGGCCCCTGAGATGTTCTTGACCGTGTCCGCCTCGCGCACCTGCATGTTGAGCGGCGCGAACATGTATTTTTCCTTCAGGGTCTTGCACAGCGGCTTGGTGACCACCTCCATCTGGTGCAGCTCGCGCAGGTACCGCTTGACCCGCTCGGTGAACGAGGCCTTGCCCTCGCCCTCACTGCCAAGAAACGGACAGTCCTCGTCGATGCATTGTCAAACTTCCTCCTGACTTTCCTGGTGATGGTGAGGTTTTGCCGGATTTCCGGGTGGTTTTGCGCACTGGAATCCCCCTGGTGATAGGTTTGATGACCCTGAGGTCATTTCGCGCCGCAAGGGCCGCGCAGGATGCCCCCACGCCCCCGCAACAGGGGGATATTATCGAATTTTTCCTACAACTCCAGGTCGTTGTAGCATAGCTTTCCCCTCCCCGTAAGGCCTTTCCGACCACATCTGCCGCGGCACGGGTCATCTGCCCGGACGAGCGACTAGCAGGAAGGTGCCGGGGCGATGCCCGATGGCCACAACCCGCTGCACCGCCACGCCTTGGGCGGGGATGCGCTCGAAACCGCTCCACGGCGAGGAGGTTGACCGTTTGCTGGCCAAAGATGTTGTAGGTATAGCACCCGCTGCCACCCTGGAGGGTCTCGAAGCCGATAAAGATCGGCGTCGCACCGGCCTGACAGCCGTGGCCGGCGAGATCGTTTTTCAAGACCTCGAGCCAGAACTTGATATGCTTGGGATGAGGCATTTTTTCGAAGGGGATGGCGGTGCCTGCGCCAAGAAAGGCCAGTCCGATCTCTGCCGCCAGCTCTTTAAAGGAATAGGCCTGGTCACCGAATCTCTTGCCGAAACAAGGGTTGAACCGCTCGAAATGGCCACTCCAGTGGAGAGTATCGTGGTAAACGGTAGAAGAGAAGTGTTTGGGATGTTACTGTGCAGTCTCTTGCGCGGCAAGGCTTTGCCTTGTACTCGCAGGCTGCCTGCAGCTCTCCGTAAAAGAGCTATCTGCAACATGGTGGTTTCTCCTCCAGCAAAGACACAGGAGAAGAGATGAGGAGAGAGGGTGCAGCGAGGAACGGGGAGGGCGCTGGAGACCTCCAGCTAACTACTTGACAAGATGGCGGAAGTGCATGGGAATCGAACCCACCTGACGGGCTATTAACCCGCCACACCGGATTTGAAGTCCGGGAGAGCCACCAGTGCCCTATCCACTTCCATTACGCTTTGCAAAAGACGCTCACTATACTAATTATTGTTGACCTTGAAAACAACTTTTTATTATATTGGGCTGTTCCTACGTTGGCAGGTGAACCTCTCTGCACGGAAAACTCAAGCAATTACACCGAATCGAGCCCAATAGCCCTCATGCAGTGTGAAAGACTAGTCAAATTGATCAAGTCGTGGTACCTCAGCGTTCGCGATGAAACCATGGCCCCGGCGCGGATGGTCACTTTTATGCACCAGCATGTCGAGGGGTGCGACCTTTGCCAACGGGATCCTGACGTGGACGATGAAATCGCCAAGATCACCGAGATGATCCTGCCGGAATCCAAGATTCCCAAGGCTGTCCGCCAACAGGGGGCCCTCGATGACGAAGAGGGTGATTTCGAAGACGACGAGTTCCTCGATGGTGAGCGCGAAAGCGAAGATGAAGAACTCGACGGCGAAGAAGACGAGGAACTCGACGATATCGAACCCGAAGAAGACGAATTCCTCGAGGACGACGAAGACTGAAGAGGGGCCGCTCCTTGCCGGTGCGGCCCCTCGTTTCACCCTTTTGTCGTCCACTCCCGCAGGGCCTGCTCGATGAAGTCGCAAACGGCCTCCTGCTCATCTTCTCCCTTGCCGGCAATGGTCATGACCGGCCCGATCCTGAAATAGGCGGTCTTCGTCGTATCGAGCCGACCGCAGTCCTTTATCAGCGATCCGTTATTCCAGCAGTCGGTTTTCAGGGCGATGGGCACCACCGGCACCCCGGCCTTCTTGGCGAGCTTGATGCCGATGGAACTCATCTGCCCCCGCTCGAAGATCTGCGCGCGGGTCGTTTGCGGGAAGACGATCACCGAGATACCGTCGCGCAGCCTGGCGCCGCCATCTTCGAGAACGGTCTTGAGGTCCTGGCGCGGGTTGCTGCGGGTCACCGCGATGGGGTTGCGCGAGCGCATGACATACTTGAATACCGGGTATTCGAGGAGACTCTGCTTGATGACATAGGTGACCGGCACCACCGGCTGAATGACCGCCGGCAACACCATGGTCTCCATCATGCTCATGTGGTTGCCGATGAAAACCACCGGCCCGGGCAGCCTCTCCAGATTTTCCACCCCGGAGATCTCCACCGTCACCCCGGACCGCTCGAGACTGCCGAGCACCTCGAGGCTGCTCTCCACCCAGTTCTGGTCGCTGTATTGCCCCCGGCGGGCGCGCCTCCCGGCACGCCATACGATAAGGATGAGGCGGATATAAAAAACCAGCGACGGGAAGACGCGGGCGAAAAGGGACCGGCGGCGGGGTGGCGTCCGGTAGAGGTGAGCGCTGTAAGGGATCTGGTGCATCGCCTGCAAGAACGTATGAGTATTTGCCGAATGTCTGAAACTTCAACCATTTTTACGGGAAGGTAGCACGAACCTCCCGCCAAGGGCAAGGGGAATCGTCACACCGGCAATGACCATCCCCTCCCCCGCCACGCCCCCCTCGCAGCACCTCAGAGGAAGCACCGACCCTCTTTTTTAGCTCGCTCCCTATCCTTTTCGCGGAGGTTGTGATAGCCTTTGTGCGATTGATGTACTCCCGTCACATTACTGCAACGGAGAAAGGATATGACAGCCAAGCCCTCCCGCACCGGATTGCGGTTCAAGCTCATCGTCCCGGTGGCCACGGCCATGACCCTGGCTATTGTCGCCGCCGTCGGTGTTCTCATGTACGCCCAGAACAGGGGCAACCAGCAGCTCGACACCCTCGTCGCCACCGCCTTTCACCGGGCCGGGGAACGCATCTCCGCCGACATGACCGCGCTCTCGGCGCAGATGGCGGGAACCATGGAGAAGATGATCGCCTCCACCCGCGAGGAAATCGGCGGGTCCTCCCGCGAAGCGCTCTTCAAGGCCGGGGAGGCCATGGTCTACCGCATGGGCAAAACCTACGAGAAGGCGGCGGAAAACTCGGCGCGACTGCTTGCCCAATCGGCGGTCGCGGCCATCGCCGCCGGTGACAAGGAGGCCCTCGCCACCCTGGCGGCCAACGCGAGAAAGGATGACGGAGTGCTCTTCGTCTTCATCATGGACAGCAACCGTCAGCCCCTGGCCAACTCCATCGACGAGAGTCACGAGAGCCTGGCCCCCCTGGTGAAATCCGCCGGCCAGGAGCCCGCGCGGTTTCTCCGGGAGGCCATGGGCAACAAGCGCTTCTTCATCGTCACCCAGCCTGTCGGCGATGAGTACGAGCCCCAGGGCTTTGTCTACCTCGCCGCCGACCTGGCGGTGATCGAGAAGGAGAAAGAGCTGCTGACCACGCACTTCGGCAGATTGACCGAGCAGAACGAGAAGGCCATCGCCAGCATTCTCCAGGCGGAGGTGCGGACGATGGCTGGCGACCTCGCCGCCTCGATCGACAATATCAAAGCACAGACCAGAGCGGCTGCCGAGAGCGCCAGCGGAGAGCTCGGCAAGGCGAGCCGCGAGGTCAACGGCAGGGTGCGCCTGTCCTTCCTCGGCGGCTCGGTGGTCTGCCTGGGGCTGGTCCTCGCCATCCTCCTGTGGAATGCCCGCTCCATTCTCCGCCTCCTCGGCGGCGAGCCTTCGTCGATGACCGCCATGGCACGGCAGATCGCCGCCGGAAACCTCGATGTCGGCGAGGGACAACAGGGGCAAAGCCAGATCCCGGGCAGTCTGCATCACTCCCTGCAGGAGATGGCGGCCAGCCTGCAGCAGCTCATCGGCACCCTGCTCGCCGAGAGCCGGCGCATGGCCGACACCTCGGCCGATCTGCAGAAGGCCGCCGTGGAGATGGCCAGGGACGCCGAGCAGTCCGCCGACAAGTCGGCCGCCGTGGCCGCAGCCACCGAGCAGATGAGCACCAACATGAACGTGGTCGCCATGGCCAGCGATCAGGCGGCCAGCAGCGTGCAGGTGGTGGCGGCGGCCCTGGAGGAGCTGACCCGGGCCATGGACGCCATCGGTGGTGACACCGACAAGGCCAAGAGCATTACCGGAGAGGCCGTCGCCTACGCCGACAGTTCCTCAGCCAAGGTTAACGCCCTTGGCCTGGCGGCACGGGAAATTTCCAAGGTCACCGAAGTCATCACCGAGATCTCCGAGCAGACCAACCTGCTCGCCCTCAACGCCACCATCGAGGCGGCGCGAGCCGGTGAGGCCGGCAAGGGTTTCGCCGTGGTCGCCAACGAGATCAAGGAGCTGGCGCGTCAGACCGCCAACGCCACCGGCGAGATCAAGGCCAAGATCGGCTCGATCCAATCGTCCACCGACGACACCGTCGCCGAGATTCGCAAGATCTCCGGGGTCATCAACAGCGTCGACGCCATCGTCGCCTCCATCTCCCGCGCCATAGAGGAGCAGAACGCCACCACCGCCGAGATTTCCCACAATATCGGCGAGGCGGCGCGGGGCATCGCCGAAGTGAGCAGCAACGTCGCGCAGAGCTCGGCGGCCGCCGCCGAAGCGGCGCGGGAGATCAGCCAGGTCTCGCAGCTGGCCAACAACTCACGGCAGTGCAGCGTGCGCGTCGAACTCGGCAGCCAGATGCTGACCACGGTGGTCGGCGAGTTGCAGGAAGTCGCCGGCCGCTTCACCCTCAGCCACGGTGCGGCGCAACAGGTCGAACAGGCCAGCCGCCAGGCGGTGGACGACGAGCTGCTCGTCTGGAACGACTCCCTCGCGGTGCATATCCGCCACATCGACGAGCAGCACCGCCAATTGGTCTCCCTGGTCAACCGGCTCTACCGCGCCAGCCGCACCGGCAGCTCGCGCCAGGAGGGGGCCACCATCCTCGACGAATTGGTCAACTATACCGCCAGCCACTTCAAGACCGAGGAGGAACTGTTCCAAAAACACGGGTACCCCGAGACCGACAGCCACTGCCAGGCGCACCGCAACCTCGTCGACAAAGTGCTCGAGTTCCAGAACTCCTATCGTCAGGGCGCCGCCGAGCTGGAACTGTCGCTCCTGCAGTTTCTCAAGGACTGGCTGATCTCTCATATCATGAAAACCGACAAGCGCTACTCGGCCTATCTCAGGGAGCGCGGCGTGGCCTGAACGACTGCCGGCAGCCGAGGGAGGAGAGAGGTGGTTCAGCCCAGCTGCACCACATCGACCCGAACTTCCAGGGTATGCGTGCCGCCGCCCATGACCACCCCCTTGACCGGGGCGACATCACTGTAATCGCGGCCCCAGGCCACCGTAATATGCGACTCGCCGACGGGCATATTGTTGGTCGGGTCGAAATCGACCCACCCCACATCGGGGACATAGAGCGCCACCCAGGCGTGCGAGGCATCGGCGCCCACCAGCCTCGGCCTGCCGGGTGGCGGGAGGGTCTGCAGATACCCGCTGACGTAACGAGCCGCTAGCCCCAGCGACCTCAGGCAGGCGATGGCGAGGTGGGCGAAGTCCTGGCAGACGCCGCGGCGGCTGGCCAGCACCTCGCCCACCGAGGTCTCGACGGTGCTGGCAGTCTTGTCGTAGGAAAACTCCCCGTAAATGCGCCCCATGAGATCAAGAGCACCGGCGAGCACCGCTCTCCCCGAGGGGAAGGACCTTGCCGCATAGGCGCGCACCTCCTCCTCGACAACGACCATCGGGCTCGCGAAAGAAAACTGCAACGCCGCCAGTTCGTCTTCAGCCGCGTGGCGGCCCAGCCTCTCCACCACCTGTTCCCAGGCCAGCGTCGCCTGCGGCGACACAGCCGGCGCCGCACTGGTGAGCACCTCGCTGACCGCCGTCACCGCCAGCTGGCGATGCCCCTGCTGGACCATGAAGACATGGGCGATATTGCCGAAATAGTCGCAGCGGCGGTGGAGATATTCCGGTTGCGGCGTCAGCTGCAGCTCGCTGGAAAGCACCTGCTGCGTCGCCGTTTGCCGAGGGGTGAGATAGACTTCGTTCTGGGAGAGGGAGGCTGGCGCCGAGTAACTGTAGGCGGTGGTATGGCTGACACGCAGTCTCATGGCCCGTGGTCGCCGGCGCAATGGGAAAAGTGGGGCGTCGCCGTCACCCTGGTGAGATAGTGGGCGCTGAGCTGCTGGGCAAACTCCAGCAGTTTCTCTGCCATGGAGTCGAGAAAGCCGCCAAGCTGCCGGTCAGGGGAACTGGCATCTCCTGTCGAGATGGTGGCGGTGATATCGACGAGCCGTGCCGCGGTAAGCATCTCGAGAGCCAGCCGTGCCTCGACGCCGGCATAGCGCCGCTCGTTCTGCCGCGGCAGCAGGTCGACATGGCCGGCAAGCCGCTCGAGTTGGAAGACCAGCGACTTGGGGTTGCTCTCGTCGAGCAGCAGCAGATCGAGGACCGGGGCGGTCATAAAGGCGGTGCGGTAGCGGGCGCGGTAGGTCATGATGCTGTCGGCCACCTCGAGCAGTGCCTCCAGGGCGTAGGGCCGGCCCATGCCCTCCTCCGGCAGGGCGAAACGGAGCAGTGCGGTCTGATGCAGGGCCCGCTCGATACGCCTCCCCATATCCATGAAGCGCCAGCCCAGTCCGCGAGTCATGCCCTCCATCGCCATGCCGCTGAAGGCGCTGAGCGAGAACAGGGTGTTGTCGAGCAGCTCGAGGGGATCGGAACCACCACCGTCGCCAAAGTCCTCGAGCCGATCGATGACCCGCCAGCAGTCGCGGCTCAAGCGATCGCGCACATTGCGCGCCGCCGTCTGCACGAGCTTGAGCACCGCCGCGACGCTCTGCGCCCGTTCCCGATGGAACAGGGCTTCGTCAAGCGCCAGGGCCAGGGCGGCCTGATCGGGACGGCGGTCCGCGGACAAGGGCACGGTTACCCCGATGGCCTGCAGCAAGGCAAGGAGAAAGGACAGCTCCGGGATATCCTCGGGGCGCGATTCACCGGCCAGGCGACGGAAGATGGCGCGCAGCAGACGAACCTGCCCCTCGGCCCGTTCGAGATAGCGCCCCAGCCAGAGAAGGTTGTCGGCCACGCGGCTGGGGAGGTCGCTGGAACGCCGGAAATCGCCGACGCTGTGCAGCCCGCTCATCATGCTGAACGGCTCCACCGGCTCGTCGGACAGCACCCAGATGTCCTTGCTGGCCAGACGCTCCGGCACCCCGGACAGCAAGGTCTCGACATCGACGGCAGTCATCCCAAGACCACCGGGCAGCACGGTAAAGCCGCCTTCGCTGGCGCAGACGAACAGGCGCATCAGCAGCGGCCGCATCGCCAGCCCACCTTCGCTCCACACCGGCACCAGCGAAGGCATGACCGCCTCCCGTGCCATCACCGCCAGCGGCGAAGCCGCAACGGCGCGACGCGGGTCGGGGTCGATTGCCGCGGTGTCGTCGAGAGCTGGCATGAAGTGGAGTTCGGCGGCCCTCCGCAAGGCCTCGCGGCGCCCCTCCTCCTCCCCGCACCACAGCCCCCCGTGTCCGGCCAGCACCAGCGCCTCCTCCAGCAGGTGGCGGCACAGCCGCGGCAGCAGCAGCGACAGCAGCGGGGTATCGACAAAGGCCGCCCCCACCGGGTTGACAATATCGATCGTGCCCTCCCTGGCGGCCTGTATCAGCCCCGCCACGCCCAGGGTGGTATCGCGGCGCAGGGCAAAGGGGTCGCTATGCCGATCGTCGACATGACGAAAGAGCGCATCCACCGGTTCGAGCCCAGCGAGTTTCTTGAGAAAGACCCTGCCGTTGCGCACGGTCAGGTCCGGCCCTTCGACGAGGGGATAGCCGAGATAGCGGGAGAGCAGGGCCTGCTCGAAATAGATCGGGCTCTCCGGCCCCGGTGAGAGAAGCGCGATATTGGGGTCTTCGCGGCGCGAGAGGGCACGGCTGCCCATGGCGGTCTGAAAGGCGCGGAAGAACGGCGCCAGCCGCCTGATCTGGGTGCCATGGTAGAGCTCGGCGAAAATGCGCGAGATGACCATCCTGTTTTCGAGGGCGTAACCAAGGCCGACGGGCGTGCCGCCATAGTCGCGCAATACCCGGAAGACGCCGTCGCTCCCCCGGTAGCAGTCGGCGGCGTAGAAGGGCAGAAAGCGGCCTCCGGCCGGGCGTATGCCGTGACAGACGGGCAAAAAGCGGGGGTTGGCGAAGATCAGCTCGGGCGGCAGCAGGCCGCTTTTCAATAGCTGCTGCGGCCCGTAGACATCGGCGAGGATCCGTTCGAGCAGCGTGGCGCGCTGCATCAAGCCCTGTTCAAGATGGCGCCACTCTTCCGTGGTCAGTGGCACCGGCACCATCTCCAGGGCATAGGGGATGCCTCGCCCGTCCGGGGCGTCGAACGGGTTGTAGGTGGCCCCGTCTTCGTGACGCATCCGCTTGACCCGCTCCTGGCGCTGACGCAGCAGCTCCGGAGTGGCCTCATCGACCATGGCGGCAATTCCCCGCCAGTGGCTGCGGGGGCTGGCGTCATCGCCACAGGACTCACAATAGCGGCCGGCCTGAAAGGCAGGCGCGGCGAACGGGCCAGGGGTGCGATGCCGATCAGGGGAAGCGGCGGGGGCAAAAGGAGAAGGAGATGGCATGCCGCATCATACCCCGGGCGGCGTCGTTTGTCGACGCAGGTCGAGGGTGAGGGGGAAATGGGCATTGTCTTCGCGAGGCGGCACCGCCACCAGCACGCCGGGGCTGTGGCCAAGGCACGAAAACCGGGCAAGACGCCGCCCCGCCGCCTCATGGTCGTTAACCGGCAGGGTCTGATAATTCCGCCCCCCGGGATGACCGACATGGTACACGCAGCCACCAAGGGAGCGGCTATTCCAGGTATCGACGAGGTCGAAGGTCAACGGCGTATGCACGCCGATGGTGGGGTGCAAGCAGGAAGGGGGCTGCCAGGCCCGGTAGCGCACCGCCCCGAAACGCCCCGCGCCGCAGCGGGTCGGCTGCAGGGGGATGCGCCGGCCGTTGCAGAGGAGAAGATAGCGGTCTCCGGGCTGGCCCTCGATCCGCACCTGCAGGCGCTCCACCGAGCTGTCGACATAGCGCACCGTGCCTCCGCCCCCCGGCTCCTCGCCGAGGACATGCCAGGGCTCGAGAGCCTGACGCAGCTCGACCTCCAGCCCGGCGCAGCGGAAACGACCATGCAGGGGAAAGCGGAATTCGAGATGGGGGCGAAAGAACTCCCTCTCCAGTGGAAACCCTGCCTCGGCAAGGATTGCCACCACATCGGCGATGTCGTCGCCGACCGCTTCCGGCAGCATGAAGCGATCGTGCAGGGACGTGCCCCAGCGCACCAGCGGCCGCCGATAGGGGACTCTCCAGAACCAGGCAAGGCAGGCGCGCAGCAGCAGCTGCTGGGCCAGGCTCATCCTCGCATGGGGTGGCATCTCGAAGGCGCGGAATTCAAGCAGGCCGAGCCGCCCGGCGCTGCTGTCCGGGGAATAGAGCTTGTCGATGCACAGCTCGGCCCGATGGGTGTTGCCGCTGACATCGACGAGCAGGTGGCGGAACAACCGATCGACCAGCCAGGGGGGACAGGCGGCCTGGTCGCGCGTCTGGCGGTCGAGCTCGGCGAAGGCGATCTCCAGTTCGTAGAGGCTGTCGTGCCGGGCCTCGTCGACCCGGGGCTGCTGACTGGTCGGGCCGATGAACATGCCCGAGAAGAGGTAGGAGAGGGCGGGGTGATTGTTCCAGAAGGCAAGCAGGCTGCGCAGCACATCGGGACGGCGCAGCAGCGGGCTGTCGGCCGCGGTCGGCCCGCCGACAACGATATGACTCCCTCCCCCGGTGCCGGTGCGACGCCCATCGAGGAGAAATTTCTCTGTCGCCAGTCGCGACTGGCGAGCCAGCTCATAGAGGGTGGTGGTGCGGTCGATCATCTCCCGCCAGCTGCGCATCGGCTGGATGTTGACTTCGATCACCCCGGGGTCGGGGGTGATTTTCAGGCACTGCAGCCGTGGATCGGTCGGGGGGGCGTACCCTTCGATGACCACCGGCAGCCCGGTACGGCCGGCGCAGACCTCCACGGCGTGGATCAGCTCGATATAGCCCTCGAGGGAGGCGATCGGCGGCATGAAGACATACAGTCGCCCCTGGCGCGGTTGCACGCAGAGGGCGGTGCGCACCACCGCCTTCTCGTCCTCCGCCTCGGGCGGCGCCTGCGGCTGCACCCCGCCTGGCTGGCTCTGCGCCATCGCGGATGGTGCGTCCTGCCACAGGCGCAGATCGGGCAGCGGCCCGCGCTCGGCCATGGGGTCAAGCGGAATCTCCACCTGCCGCCGCCCGGGAGGTTCCCAGGGTAGCGAGTCCAGCGGCAGACGCAGGCCGGCCGGGCTATCCCCCGGCAGCAGCAGGAGATGGTCGCCGCGGAACGGCCACGGGCCGCTGATCCACGACCCGTGGCGCAGCGGCAGGACATAGCCGACCACGGCGCCCAGCCCGCGTTCCAGGGCATCGACCAGCCCCCTCCTGCCCTCGGCATCGTCGAGGCGCGGGTCGTCGGGGCTGACGTTGGCCGGCAGCCGCTGCTCCCGATGCAGGTAATGAACGATATCCTCATAGCTCTCGCGGATAAATTCCTTCGTCACCCCAAGGACCCCGGCGAGTTCCTCGATGAAGCGCCTGGCCTCCACCACCCCGAAGCCGTATTCGCCACTGGGGTCGGCCAGCCACCGATCGTCGTTCCACAGCGGCACCCCGTCCTCGCGCCAGTAGCAGGCCAGTGCCCAGCGCGGCAGGGGTTCCCCGGGATACCACTTGCCCTGGCCACAGTGCAGCAACCCGCCCGGCGCCCATTGACGGCGCAAGCCGGCAAGCAGCTGTGCCGAGAGGCGGTGCTTCTCCTCACCGAGAGCGTCGCTGTTCCACTCCGCGGCGTCGGGATTATCGATGCCGACGAAGGTCGGCTCGCCGCCCATGGTCAAGCGGACGTCGCCCTCCTGCAGCGCATTTTCAACCACATCCCCGGCGGCGACGATCCGCGCCCACACCTCTTCGGCGTATGGCCTTGTCGGCCGCGGGTCTTGACGCACCCGGTCGACCCGCATCTCATGGCTGAAGTCGACCTCGCACTCCTCGAGGGCCCCGGTGACCGGGGCGGCGCTGCGCGGCTCGGGGGAGCACGCCAGGGGGATATGCCCCTCGCCGGCAAGGAGGCCGGAGGTGGGGTCGAGCCCCACCCAGCCGGCACCGGGCAGATAGACCTCGACCCAGGCATGCAGGTCGGTAAAATCGCTGCTCGGCCCCGCGGGTCCGTCAAGCGCGGGGACATCGGCCGCCAGCTGGATGAGGTAGCCGGAAACGAACCTAGCCGCCAGGCCGAGGTGACGCAGGAGGTTGACCAGCAGCCAGGCCGAGTCACGGCACGAGCCGCTGCGCAGCTGCAACGTCCGCTCGCAGCTCTGCACGTTGGCCTCCATGCGGATCAGGTAGCGGATGTCGCGGCTCACCTGACGGTTGAGCGCGACGAGGAACTCGATGGTCTGCCGAGGACGTCGATCGACATCGGCCAGATACGCGGCGAGGGCATCCCCGGCGGGGCCGTGGCCGAGATACGGGGCGAGGTCCTGCCGCAGCTGCCGGTCATAGGTGAAGGGAAACCTTTCGCCCTCGGGTTCGAGGAAGAAGTCGAAGGGGTTGATGACTACCATCTCCGCCACCAGCTCGACCGTCAGCGCGAAGCGGTCGGTCTTCTCCGGGAAGACCAGCCGGCCGAGGAAGTTGCCGAAAGGGTCCTGCTGCCAGTTGAGGAAATGCTCGTGCGGGGCCACGGTCAGCGAGTAGCTGAGAATCGGCGTCCGGCAGTGGGCTGCCGGGCGCAGCCGCACCACCTGGGGGCCGAGGGCGACGCGGCGGTCGTATCTGTAGACGGTGCGATGGAAGAGGGCGACCTGTATTGCCACTGCTGCTCCTTGCCCGCGCGCCGCCATGTCCCTCGCCGGCGGCCGCGGCGTTACCACTCGCCGACACTTGTCCAGCCCGCACTATTGCTGGCTGGACAGAGTCTCGAGCGAGGGTTTGAGATTGAAGAAGGTGGTACCGATGGCCATGTCGATGCGGTTGAGCCGGGTCTGCAGGTTGTCGAGGTACTCGTGCATTCCGGTGGCGACCACTTCTTCGATGTCGGCATAATCGAGCTCGGCACGGAGGCGGCCAAGCTGTTTCTCCGCAGCGTTGGCGGCGCCGTTGGCCGAGCCGTTCATGATCCGCTGCAGGCAGATCTGCGCCTTGCCGACACAGTGGCGGATCGAGCGCGGAAAGTGGCTGTCGAAGATGAGAAAACTGGCCACCTGCCGTGGGGTGATGAGGTGGTGCTCCTTGCGGTACATCTCGAACGCGCTCGCCGACCTGAGAACCGCCGTCCACTGGATGTTATCGATCGGCGTGTTGACCAGGTCGACCTGAGGGAGCAGCATGAAATACTTGACGTCGAGGATGCGCGAGGTCTTGTCGGCGCGCTCCATCATCATGCCGATGCGCGCGAAGTTCCACGCCTCGCCGTGGCTCATGGTCGAGTCCATCAGGCCGGTGAAGAGATGGCTGCGCATCTGGATGATCTTGAAGAACTTGTGCGGCTCCTCGAGGGCGGTGCGCCGGCTGGTGGCATCGGCCAGGCTGAGGTGGAAGCTGTTGAGGTGCTCCCACATCTCCGAGCTGATGATCTCGCGGATCGAGCGGGCATTTTCCCTGGCCGCCGCCAGGCAGGAGGAGATCGAATTGGCATAGCGCCGCTCGAAGGTGAGGAAGTTGATCACCGCCTCCTTGGTGTACTGGCGATCGTCCTGCTCGAACAGTTCCTGATCGCCGGTGATCATCACCAGCGGCTCCCAATGCTTGCCGACTTCGCTCGGCATGTCGAGCAGCAGGTTGAGATTGACACCGATGAACCGGGCGACATTCTCCGCCCGTTCAATATACCGGCACATCCAGTAGATCGAGTTGGCCACACGGCTGAGCATAGGATCCTCCTCCCCTCACCTTCCCTCTTCCAGCACCCAGGTATCCTTGGAACCACCCCCCTGGGAAGAATTGACCACCAGAGAGCCCCTGGTCAGGGCCACCCGGGTCAGCCCCCCCGGCTGCACGTAGATCTCCCTGCCAAAGAGCACATAAGGGCGAAGGTCGACATGGCGCCCCTCGATCCGGTCGCCGACGATGGTCGGCACACGGGACAGGGAAAGGGTCGGCTGCGCCATGTAGTTGCGTGGTTCCGCCTTGATCTTCTCGGCAAAGGCACGCCGCTGCTCGGGCGTGGCGTGCGGCCCGACCAGCATGCCGTAGCCGCCAGATTCGTTGGCCGCCTTGACCACCAGCTGGTCGAGGTGGTCGAGGACATAGGAACGATCCTCGTCATCGCCGCAGATATAGGTCGGCACATTGGCGAGAATCGGCTCTTCCCCGGTATAGTAGCGGATTATTTGCGGAACATAGGCATACACTACCTTGTCGTCGGCGATGCCCGTGCCGGGGGCGTTGGCCATGGCGATACGACCGGCCTTGTAGGCGGCGATGAGCCCGGGGACACCGAGCAGAGAATCGGGCCGGAAGACCAAGGGATCGACGAAATCGTCGTCGATACGGCGATAGAGCACGTCCACCCGCTTGAGCCCCTTGGTGGTAAGCATATGGACATGGCCGTCGTTTACGACCAGATCCTGCCCTTCGACCAGTTCGACCCCCATCTGCTGGGAGAGGAAGGAGTGCTCGAAATAGGCGCTGTTGTAGATCCCCGGGGTAAGCACGCCGATGGTCGGCGCCTGCACATGGTCGGGAGCGAGGTACTCGAGCATCTCGAGGAGCTTGCTCGGGTAGTCGTCGACCGGGCGAACCTTCGATGCCTCGAAGACCTGGGGAAAGGTGCGCTTGAGGACCTGTCGATTCTCGAGCACATAGGAGACCCCCGAAGGGCAGCGCAGGTTGTCCTCGAGGACATAGAAGCGGCCGTCGCCATCGCGCACCAGGTCGGTGCCGGTGACATGGCACCAGATACGGCGTGGCGGGGTGAAGCCCTCGCACTCACGACGATAGGTGCGGCTGCTGTAGATGAGATCCTTGGGGATGACGCCATCCTTGAGGATCTTCTTGTCGTTGTAGATATCCTGGAGAAACTCATTGAGCGCGAAGATGCGCTGCTTGAGGCCCGCCTCGATCTGGCGCCAGTCCGTGGCGGGCACGATGCGCGGGATGATATCGAACGGAAAGATCTTCTCGGTGCCCTCTTCCCCGCCATAGACGTTGAAGGTGATCCCCATCTTGAGCAGCAGCCTCTCCGCCGCCCTCTGGCGCATGGCCAGATCCCCGGGCGGCAGCGACTCGATCTTGTCCACCAGCAGCTGCGCTCCGGGCCGGGGAATGCCGTCCGCGGCGATCAACTCGTCGTAAAAGCCTCCCACATCGTACTGTGCAAATGTCTCCATCGGCGATCCTCTCCACCGGCGCGCCGCTTGCCCGGCACGCCCCCCAGCGGGTTCCCTCGGTGCCACCGACCACTCCTGCCATCCGTCGCCGGTGCCTTCTGCTGATCGAGCAACGCAAGAGCGATGCCAGCGTCTCGACAAAACTCCCAGGCCTTGCCTGGCGCGGGAAAGCGGCCCGTCCGGCAAGCTGCGCCCTGGGGCGGGCAAGGGGGGAAAGCGACGCATTTGCAGGAATGCGACGCGGTTATCAACAAAAATGGAAAAGATTCCCATCCACCTCCCCTTGCCTCGTTCCCCCCTGCCCTCGGCCGGCAGCGCCAGTCCCGGGGGCTGCGGATACGCCCCGGGCGACCGCAAGCCGCCCTTCGCCAGCGGCACAGCACCTCGTGCCTCCGCTCAGCGGTGGAGCAGACCGCGGCCGATGAGCCCTTCCGCCGCCTGCGCGTCGCAGGGGCGGGAAAACATGAACCCCTGTGCCGTATCGCAGTCCAGGGAGCGCAGCTTGTCCAGCTGGCTGCGCCGCTCGACCCCCTCGGCGACGACCGACAGTCCCAGGCTCCGGGCGATGGCGATGATCGATCTGACGATCTGGTCGTTTTCCTGGGACTTGTCGAAATTGCTGATAAACGAACGGTCGATCTTGAGATGGTCGATGGGCATGCTCTGCAGGTAGGACAAGGAGGAATAGCCTGTGCCAAAGTCATCGATGGCGATCTTCACCCCGTTTTCCCGCAGCCGCTTGAGCTCGCCGACAATGGCGGCCGTCTCCTGCATGAGCACCGACTCGGTGATCTCGACCTTCAGACAGGCCGGGTGGAGGCGATGGCGGTCCAGCGTCGCGAGGATATGCTCGACCAGGCCCGGCTTGGCGAACTGGCGCACGGAGACGTTGACGCTCATGGTCAGGCCGCTCGCCTGCGGGTAATGATCCTGCCAGAGACGCAACTGCCGGCAGGCCTCGTCCATCACCCACTTGCCAAGCTCGACGATCAGGCCGGTCTCTTCGGCCATGGGAATGAAACGGCTCGGCGGGATCATGCCGCGCAGGGGGTGGTTCCAGCGGACCAGGGCCTCGAAGCCTTCGAGGCGTTCTTCGCACACCGAAACGATGGGCTGGTAATAGAGGGACAAGCCGTCCTTTTCGAGGACGGTGCGCAGCTCGTTCTCGAGGCTGATGGCCTCGAGGAGTTCCTGGTGCATGCGCACGTCGAAGAGCACCATCCCCTGGCCCTGCTGCTTGGCACGGTACATGGCGATATCGGCGTCGCGGAGCAGGTTCTGGGCCGAGGAATAGCCGGCGAAGCTCGGCACGATGCCGATGCTGCCGCCGCTGACTATCTCGCTGCCATTCAGGGCGAAGGGCTTGCAGAGCAGGGCGTGGATCCGTTCGGCCATCTTCTGCAGCTCGCCAGGGGAGGAAAACTCCTCGACGATGATGGCAAACTCGTCGCCGCCGAGGCGGGCCACCGTATCGGTGGCGCGCAGACAGGACATCAGCCTCCTGCCCACCAGGATGAGCAACTGGTCGCCGGCCGGATGCCCGAGGGTATCGTTGACCGACTTGAATTTATTGAGGTCGATGAGCATCAGCGCCGAGAGATGCCCGGGCTTGCGACGGCTCCTCTCGAGAGCGCGGTCGAGGCGATCGGCGAAGAGGGTGCGGTTGGGCAAGCCGGTGAGGGCGTCATGAAAGGCCTGATGGGTTATCTGCTCCTCGAAGGAGCGCCGTTCCGAGATATCCTGGTAGATATAGATGATGCCGTTGATGTTTGCGCCGACACGCACCGCAAAGCCGATCATCGCCACCGGGATGATCCGACCGTCACGGTGGCGGCGATTGGTCTCACACTGCACCGTCTGCCCCTTCAGGACGGACGACCGCACCGTTTCGCACTCGTCGAGGAGTTCATCGGGGACGATCAGCGAGCGCACCCCGAAGCCGACGATATCGCCGGCTTGGTACCCGAAAAGCTCTTCGAAGCCCTTGTTGCAACTGACGATATTCCGCTGATCGTCGATGATGACGATGCCCTGGGGAGAGTTGGCAAAGAGCTGCGAGAAATACGCCCGCTGAATTTCCAGGTCGTGCTCGGCGCGCTTGCGCACGGTGATATCCATCACCGTCCCTTCATAATAGGCTACCTGGCCAACTTCATCGTAGATGGCCCGGGCATTCTCGGTAATCCAGATGATGGAGCCGTCCTTGCGGCGCACTTCGGACTCGAAGCCGATGACCTCCTGGTGCGTCTCGAGGATACGTGTGAACTCGTCCCGCCGCCCGGCGTCGACGTAGAGCTGTCGCCGGATGTCCTTGAAATGGGCGATGAGCTCCTCGGGGGAAGCAAAGCCATAGATATGGGCCAGGGCCGGATTGACGTCGAGATAGGTGCCGTTCGGGGTGGTCAGGAAGATCCCCTCGACGGCATTGGTGAAAATGCTCAGGTAGCGGTGTTCGGAAGACATCGTGGCGCTGGGGGATGCTCCTGGGAGGTGTTTGCTCTGTAGATCCATGGCTGTTCGGGAAAATTTTGATCGAACGCCCCGCCCCCGGCCAATCCGGGCCGCGCAACGGCAGCGCAGCCCACCTGGCCGGCGCGGACCGCTGGCAAGCGGAGCTCAAGAGCGAATTAGCAATTATCGAACCAGCCCCTCCAGATCTCTGTCACAAGAAGGCATCTCTCTCAAATGTTGCGTTTTTTTGCATCACAGAGAGGGCTATCACCGCCCTGGTCTGCCACAAAACTGACGTTTATGTAAGATTATTTGATATGCACAACACATTATTGTGCGTATCGTCCTTTTGCGAACGACAACGACACTCCAGCCCATCAAGTGCCACCCAGAGCTCCCCTCATTACCCACAGCCAACGAGCCCCGTTTGGCCTGCAGCCCTTCCCGGCAACACTCGTCGATGCTGGCCGGTCGCCCCACCAGGTCGACGCTCGACGCGAACGAGGGACTTGCGGCAAACATGCGGTGCGCAGATAGGGCAGTACCCCGAAGCCCGACGTGTGCCGATACAACAAAAAAACCCGCCTTCCTTGCGGAGCGGCGGGCTATATATGAAGCCGGCATGTGCCGGACGATGAACAACGCGGTGACGCAGGAGATTAACAACGTCGAGGCGGCTATATACTGCGCGCGTCGGGCTCTTGCAAGAAATTTTTCAATGCCGGAGAAGCTCGGGCTGACAAACGACTACAAAGATACCTCCCCTCGTCTCAGACGAGGTTAGCCTCGAAATCGTCTGCCCAGGCCACGGCTTGCAGGTAGGCGGTGATCATGGTCGCTGGCTCGATCGACAAGATGCTGAGGTGATCGGCACTGGCCTGAAAATCCCCCCGTTCATAGGCAATGGTAGCCAGCAGGTAGGGTGCGAATCGACCACCATGTTCGGTAAGCGCCAGCTTGAGTTCGCTGCTGAGGGGCAGCGTGGCGACCAGATCCGCCATGGAGACGTCGAGCATGGCGTCCAGCAAGGAAAAAAGGCCGAGCAGGTAGAGCTGCGGGCTTTCATCTTCCCGCCCACAGGCTTGGGCAAGCAGCTGGCATTGCTTGGCCCTGACCATTGACAGACGCATCAATTCCGATGGCTTGCCCCGGGAAATCTCCGCTGTGGCGGCCATCGAGATAAACTGACGCACCCCCATTTCCCCAAGATAGGTTAACGCGTATCGAACCGACTCGACCTTGCTCACCAGCGAGTAGTACACTGAATTGATATAGCGCAGCAGCTTATAGGAAAGGGAAACATCAGGGGCCACGAGACTCTCAACCTTGCGCATATTGATTTCCGGCCGGCAGACCTCGGCCAGCAGGTTGAGGAGGATGACCTGCGAGGGGTCGATGGTTTTCTTCCTGAGAATTTGCGGCTTGTCGAGAAAATGGCCTTGGAAATATTCGAAGCCAAGCGACTGAGCGTGCTGGAATTCCTCCAATGTCTCTATCTTTTCGGCAAGCCAGGTTATGGCCTGCTCCGACTGCCATTGTTCCATCTGCAGGCCAAGTGTTGTCCTGTCAACGGCTTGAAAATCTACCTTGATTATGCGGACAAAGGGCAGCAGCGGTCTCAACATCTCGTTGAAATCAAAGTCGTCGAGCGCCAGCACATACCCTTCACTGCACAGTGACTGGCAGGCTTCCAGGATCTCGGCGGTCGGCTGAACCGATTCGAGAATCTCAATGACGCAGCGTTCGCGGGGAAGCTGCAGAGGAGTTCCGGTAAGGAGATGGTGTTCGGTGAAATTGATCAGCGCGCGGCGATTGCCGGTGATGGTATCCAGACCGACATTCAAGAGGACATGGGCAAGAACGGCTTGGGTGGCCTCATTGCTGTCCATTTGGGCAGGAAAAGCGTTTTCCATGCTGGACCGATAGAGAATCTCATAGGCGAAAAGACGTTTCTTGCGGTCGAAGATAGGCTGCCGGGCGATAAAGACATCCATGATCCGATTTGCTCACCACGAATATTTACATCTCGCTTTGTGACTCCACCTAGGGCAGTAAGTCGACAGGCAGAGAAATTTCCCGGGTTCGCGTCGTTTTTCTTCCCGGAGAGATTTCGAGATTTTTTCTTCAGCCACATAGATACCGAAGGATCTTCACTCGCGCAAGTCGAAGATGGTGAATACCAAACGAATTTATTGAGGAGAAGAGGCGGGACGTTCAATACGGCAACCTTCTGAATTCCGGAAAAATCGATTCGCAAGAAAAGGCTTTTACGCCTCAACCTGCGCTTCACGCCACCCGCAGGGATCTCCACAGGTAAACCTTTCTTCCTACCATCCTGATATCATGAAAATTATCAGCAAGGAACGTCAGTTTTACGAGAGGATCTCGCCACAAGACAAGGCGTGGCGCGAAAAGAACACCTCCCTGTCTCACTCAGGAGAAGAGTTTAGATATGTGGTTGCCGACAAGGCCGAACATGGGTGGCAAGTGTTATGATTAACGAGTTGGTTGGACCGTCAGCGCATGAAAGGGCAAAAGACTTCGAGGAAGAAGAAGTTAGAATTGTATGTTGTTCGACAATGAAGAGGGCGTCGCTGCGTGCCGTGAGATCAGAGGCAGGCGAGCGGCCGAGGGGGATCTCACAATATCCGCAACAGAGAGAGGCATTGCTCTCGACAAGGCCGAATCGGTCAACCCGACCCTGCCAATCCGCAAAGGGTGGCAATACGATTGGCGAGAGAGGCGGGGTCAAACTTGGCGACAAAATCGTCCGCGCCGACCTGCGTGGCCTTTATTTTGTTGGTGGGGTTGCTCATAGAACTGTGAAGCATGATTTTCAAGTCACGAAAAGCCGGGTTTTCGCGAAGCGTTCGGACCAGCGTGAAACCATCCATGCCTGGCATTTCAATATCAGAGATGACCATATCGATGGAGAGAGGGTTTTCCTGCTGCCTCCTGTTGAGAAACTCAAGCGCCTGATCGGCAGACTGCACTGCTATATGTCTGCACCCCAACCTATCAAGCAGCGACTGCAGCAAGAACAGTGCCGAGCTTGAGTCGTCTACGAGGAGAATATTGAGCCTGGACCAGTCGACGCTGTCCTGGACGGGCAGACTCTCATCCATCGCTCTCTCCAGTCCGACCACATCGTTGAGTATCGTCTCAACATCCAGCAGGAGTACGGCCTCCTCGGCATCGGTGTAGGCTATGGCCACCAATGTCTTTGCGCTGACGCCCTTTGGCTTATGGATGTCGGCCCAGCTCCTGGTCATCAGGTATTCCGGCGATTCGATGATAAAGGCGGTGAGCTGCCGGTTGTATTCACAGATGATGAGATAGGCCAGTTCCTCATGAAAAGGCTTTGCGGAGAGGCCTACCGCTTCGGACAGGTCCATCACCGGAATCCCCTTCCCCCGGAAATCGACGACCCCTTTGATGGCCGGATGAGAATGCGGTATACGGTCGATTTTTTTCGGACATTCAAGGATTTCGACAATCTTAAAGACATTGATGCCGTAGAGCTGCTTATCGGTCAAACGAAAGATGAGCATCTCCATCTGATTCGACATCGAAAGGTTCGTCCTCTGCAGGGCTTCATCTATGGGCGACGACATTGTCTATGTCCTCTTTCTGGTATGCTATTTCCCTGGGCAATCGACCGATAAGTGTCCATACCCTCTCCTGCCGTCCCGCATCGTTGGCAGCGCTCGGGCGTCCTTTCTTGCCAGGGGAACCCGCGGGTCCCTTCGCCACGACAGCGGCCGGAGGTTCTTCGCCACGGCAAGGAAAAGAGAGAATCTCCACACGAAATTCCAGGCTGATAGAGCAAAACACGCAGCCCACAACGACATCATACAATTGTTCGATATTTGTTGCGGGGCCACCCAGTCGCCTCTGACTCATTGCCGCCCATCACCTGACCTCAAGGACCGGTTGAGCCGAGTGCTGGTCTTCTCCAAGAGAAGCTATTCGTACCTGCGGCGTATCAGCCAAATTGTCGCCGATACCGACACGGCGGTCAAGTGGCAGGCCTGCTTTTCCTTCGTATTACCGTGCAAGTTCTACCCTCATGCTCCACTCGAGGAAGAATCGGACACTGTCCGGGCAGAGCTGCGTGCCGGCAACGTCGGCAATGATGGCGATCGCCTGGCCGTGGTCCAACCCCCTGCGATAGGGGCGATCGCTGGTAAGCGCGTCGTAGGTGTCGGCCACGGCGGTAAGACGCGCCAGGAGTGGAATGTCCTCCCCCCGTAGCCCCTCAGGGTAGCCTTTGCCGTCGAATCGTTCATGATGCGAGGCGACCACCGGCAGGACGTCTGCGATACTGGGGATGTTGTTGATTATCGAAACGCCTATGGCCGGATGTTCTTTGATGTGAGAGAACTCCTCATCACTCAGTTTTCCCGGTTTCAGCAAGACATTGTCGCGGATACCGATCTTGCCAATGTCATGGAGCCTGCCGGCGATTGTCGCCCGTTCGATATCCCGTTGGCTGCCACCCCTGAACCCGACCAGCCCGGCCAGGATCTGCGAGACCCGCTCCGAGTGGCCGCGGGTGTAATTGTCCCTGGCCTCAAGGGCGTTTACCAGGCTGGTGATGCCGGCGAGGAGAAGCTTCTGCTCCCCGCTCAGCCGCTCGTTCTCCTTGCGCAGCAGGAGAAACTCATAGGAAAAGATCTTGTTCAGGGTCAGCAACAGCTGCTCGAGGTTGAACGGCTTGATGATGAATGCGGCCGCCCCGTACTCCATCATCTTCTGCATATTGCCGGCGTCGTTTTCGGTGCTCATCACCACGAAGGGAATACTCGCGTACCCCGGATGGCCGTGGAGCTCTTCGATGAGTTCGATGCCGTTCATCTCCGGCATGTAGACATCCGACAAGATGACATCCGGCCGCTCCTCGCCGAGCCTTTTCAAGGCCTCCCGCCCATTGTGGGCGATACCCACGCGGTAGTCGAGCCGGCTCAACTCCTCCTGAAGAAAGAGGCAGACCGCATGGGAATCATCGACAACGAGAATGTTCCTGGTCCTGGGCAGCATGGCACTCTTGCCGAAGGCCTGTCGCACTGTGGCTTCGAGTTTCTCTCCGACATCGACAAGATCGAGATAAAAAAAGGCGTTTGTCGCCATACCTTGGGCGATGTCCTCGGCGTCTTCCCCGTGGCCGATGAGGATCAGCGTCACTTTCGACAGCAACGGGTCATCCTTGAGGATTTGACAGAGGCGACCTTGGTCCTGGGTCAGGGCGGGGAAAATGGTGACGATGATCAGATCAGGCCGGATGCCAAGAAGAGCGGAAGCGCAGTACTGGCTGTCAGTTATGGCAAAGAGTTCGGCATCGGTGGCGGCCAGGAGCTGCTTGATCTTCTCCTGGCGATCAAGGTTTTCGTCGATTACGGCGATGCGGCGTTTGTTCATGAGTGGTTACTGGTTATCAAAGCACCGGGTGGGCAGTTGCGATTGGCATGACAGAGAAGATTGCTTGTTGAAAAAGTGTATTGAAAAACGTCACCTCGCACAAATGATTTCTAGCAAACCTTCCTTCTCAAGCACTTATCTGTGACGATGATCGCAATTGCAATTTTTACTGCGGCAAGGAGGGAGGGGGGCGGGGGGAGGTATTGCCTGGAGTGGTGGTTGCAGGACATTCACCTCAGGGGCAGGATGGGCAAAACCCAGGGAACCACGTTGTAACCATAACCCTGGACAGAGTTCTGCCAGCCAATCCGCCGAGGGTTCAATACTCTTCAATAACAAGCTTAAGTATCTCGTAGAGTTGTGCTGGTTCTTTGTCGTGGTTCTTGGCAATTTGTTTGATGGTCAGATCGGGAGTCGCTTCGACACCTCGCTTTTGCAGTTCAGCAACAATACGGCTCTCTGCAAGGTGCAATTCCCGGCACACTTCCGCCAGAGTCTTGTTACCGAAACCGGAACGGGGCTGATCGGGCAGGGAAGGTTTACTCAAAGTGCTGCTGGACTGCTCACGTTTTGCCGATTTGACAATTTCGTAGATTCCCTGCGGTGTTTTAGCATTTTCCCCGGCGATCTCTTTAAGACTTTTATCAGCAAATCCCCCCTTGATGCCAGCTTCCGACAGCATTTTCAAACTCTTCTCAAGATCGAGTCCTTCCTTGCCGGCAAAACTTTTCAGGGTCGAGAGTTCAGCATGCCCATACGGGGGCTCTCCATAGACCTGCTTGGCGCGTTCCTTGAAATCAGCTCCCAGATTGACCAGGCTGCTCATTGGTGGGATCTGGAAGATGGTACCAGCCACGACCAGGACAGTGAGCGCCGCGGCAACAGCAAAGGCCGGGGTGAAAACTATCAACTCTTTGGCTTTGTTTTTCACATACGCGAGGATCGCCTTCCAGTTGTAGTAAACATGGATGGCGGCGGCAATCAGGAAGAGGGTTCCAACGGTCAGGTGCTGTTCCCCCCATTGGCTTTTGCTCAACCCCAACAGACGCCAATCAGCCCAATAGGCGACACGTCCTTCAGGGACGATATAGAGCACGATGGAATTAATCAGCAGAACGATCCCAGACAGCCCCAGGGTCATAGAAGTGATTTTTCGTAGATTCATCACAGGACTCCTCATCGTCTACAGGTGAAAAGCTTGACTCGGGAGAATACCAAGGAGAATACCACGCCCTGGATATTCTCCATAGTGTTCACACCGCGAACCGACGAACCAGGCCATCGAGCTGGCCGGCCAGGTGGGCCAGCGAGGCCACACTCTGCTTGACTTGATTGCTCCCCTTGCTCACCTGGGATGATTGCTGATTGATGCCGGTGATGCTTCGGGTGATATCTTCGACCACCACCGCAGTTTGGGCGACATTCTCGTTAACCTCGGAAATCCCCTGGGAGGCCTGGGCAATGGAGGTGCTGATCTCGGCCGATGCCGTGGACTGTTCCTCGACCGCGGCGGCGATCCCACCGATGATGCTGTTGATATCGACGATGACCTTGGCGATATTGCGGATGTCCGCGACGGTGGTTGTGGTGGTGGTCTGCATCTCCTCGATCTGGCGTTTGATATCAACTGTGGCCGAAGCGGTTTGGCGGGCCAGTTCCTTGATTTCATTGGCGACGACGGCAAAACCTTTGCCGGCATCGCCTGCTCTCGCCGCTTCGATGGTGGCATTGAGGGCAAGCAGATTGGTCTGCTCGGAAATTTCGGTGATGGTTTCGGTGACTCGGCTGATCCGATTGGCCGATGCTGTGAGTTCCCCCATCCGCACGGTAGCGCTTTCCGATTGGTTGACCGCTCCTTCCGAAATCGCCCGCGCCTTTTCAGTGTTTCGCGCGATTTCACTGACGGTGGCCGACATTTCCTCGGATGACGACGCCACCATGTTGACACCCGCCGCCGACTGCTCCATGGACGAGGCAACCGTTTGCACATTGGCGCTCATCTCCTCGGCTGCCACCGCCACCGCCCCGGAATTCTCCGAGGTGGCACTCGCTGCTAAGGAGAGCTCGTTCGACGTTTTATCAAGGTCGTGCGAGGAAGTGGTGAGTTGGCTGACACCGCTGACGATCTCGGCTATCATCGAGCGAAGTTGGGCGACCATGGCATTTAAGGAAGCGGCCATGGCGCCTATCTCATCTTTCTGGCTGATATCGAGCTGCTGGGTGAGATTGCCAGAGGCGATCGCCTCGGTAAAGGCGACCGCTTTGGCTACCGGCCTAGTGATCGAGCGACTGATCAACACCCCAAGCACTCCCGACATCGCCAGACCGAGAATGGTGGCGATGGCCAGAATCCAATTGGCCCGAGTCAACGCGGCCAGCGCTTCCTCTTTTGACTGATTGATGATTTTTTTCGCTCCTTCTTCGACACCGCCGAGTTTTTCGAGAATCTGCTCGCCGACCTCGTCAGCCTGGGAATCGAGTGCGTTCATTTCCGCACGGTCGATCTTCTCCCCCCGCAACTCCTTAACCTTGAGATCATACAGCGTCTGAACGGAGGGAGCGAACGTGCTGTTATGGAGTTGATCGGCTGCGGTGACAATGGCCCGCAGCCCTTCGTCATCGGTACGGTAGATGGTCCCATCCTCGGTCTCGGCCCCATTGAGCATGGCCTTGCCGTAGGTATCGAACTGCCTGATGAAGTTTTGGTGCTCTTGCCAGGCCCGTTGCAAACCGCCTGCCGAATCCGCCGCCAGAATCTCCATGAGCATCTGCATATCGCGGGCGGCGGCGTATTTCATTTCCATCGCCGCGTCGATCAGTGTCGAGTTATGGATCGAGGTGGTCATTTTCTCGTTGACCTGGAAGAGGCCGGTTGAGGATATCCCGGATACCGCCGCCAAAATGGCACCGACACTGGCAAATCCTGCTAAAAGTTTGGTCGAAAGCTTCATTGCACACCTTTATTGAATGTTATGACCTGGCCAGCTTTAGTGCCCGGGGCCGATAAGACGCGGCTCCTTGCATCCTCCCCCCGCACAATCGAGTTACTCCGCTACTGCTTTGCGTTGAAGCAGCTACGATGAAAACGGCCGATTACGAGTCTGGCCAGGGTATCTTAAGGAATGATTCTCATAAAGCTGAAAGATAGGGGAGAAATCATTGAGAATATCTCAATGATCAATGCTCCCGGCTTTGTCCCGTCAACTAGCGCCAGATTCGGGCGGAAAGCCCGATTTGAGGTAAGTCTGGAGATTGATCTTCTTGTTGCGGATGCCAAGCTTTTTTCGCAGATTATTGCGGTGCGACTGAACGGTCTGAAAGGACAGACTCAATATGTCCATGATATCTTTCGTTGTCTTTCCCTCTCTGATCAGCAGGGCGAACTGCATCTCCCTTGGGGTCAACCCAAGCAGCGGTGAGTCGAGGTGAGAGGCCAGTGGATGTGCCAGTTCCCGCAGGCTGTTGACCAGCAGGGTGACCAGGGTGGCTGCCTCGGGTGGGAGTTTTTGCTGCTGCAGTACCTCGATGACCGGCAGCAGAACATGGCGAATGTTGGCAACCACCCGCTCTTTGATGTCTGTTTCGACTTTGCGCGCATGGTCGAGCATCATCGCCAGGGTGGTGTTGGTTTTCTCGAGTTCGGTTCTTTGAAATTCGATTTCCCTGCTCAGTTGGCGTCTCTCAGCATCCCGCAATTCCCCTTCCAACTGGCGACGCTTCGAAATGTCGCGAAAGATGCCGAGAAGCCTTTTTTGTTGACCAAAATCGAGAATTGTCGCCATGACCTCGACCGGCACCACTGTCCCATCGGCGCGAAGCGCATAGTGTTCAATCGGCTGAAGTTCCCCAGCGTCCATTGCCTGCTTGAGGTGAGTCTCGAAGTGCTGCCTGGTCTTGGCCACCATTTCCGGGGGGTGCAAGCCGGTAAAATGCATTCCCACCAGTTCATCGAGAGGACGCAGAATCAGCCGCGTTGCGGCGTGATTTGCATCTTCGATAACTCCCGTTTCACTGCTGGCAAGAAACATCGCATCCGGGGCGCAGTCAAACAGCACTTTAAAAGATTGATCGGACTTCTCGGTCGGAGCTGTTGGGGGATTGGTGGCTGCGTTTTGTCTAACAGGAGGGAGTGGCATTGCCATTTGCGTCCTTGCTTCATGTGAAGGTTGATGACTGCTCCTCGAGATTCTCATTCACTTACTCTTCAGGCTGAAGACAGTCCTGCGGGCAAACACCGCCTGCCCCCTGTACGCCTTTTTGCACATTGCTCGAAGGTCATTCCAGTCAAAGGATCAATTGCGCTTGGTCCCTCCGCCTCCGAGATCAGCATCAACGATACTTAGCGCGGCTCCTGCTGTTGCAGCATATAAATCACCATCCTCATTTCACCGTCGACAGACAAATCGCACCAACTACTTCACTGTGAAAGCGAAGCACCGGCACCTCATTCAACAAACATGCTGCCGGCGGGGCCGGGAAAGGCAGCCGGCAAGTTGATTCCCACTGGACGCTGCAGATCCATGGCACGAAGAACCAGGCGTGAGGAGGTCCGTCCCCTTCTCCGCAAGCGGGGAAAAGGTGTGGGGGCGGAAAAAAACGAGGGAAGAATACTTCCAGCGAGTATACTCCGTGATAATCGTTCTCTCAAGGAGTTGCGTGAGGCACATGGTAGAAGGAGGTTTTGTCGCGGGTCTTGGGCGGTTTTTACTTCGGTGGCGGGGGATGGCGGAGAGCTTGGGACCGCAGGGGAGCGATCCGGCAAAACAGGCGGAGCGGCAGAAGGCCACCCGCATTCTTGCCACCTGCATCGTCGCCCTCAAGGAGCGGCCGCCCGTCGACCAACACCAGGGACATCCGCATTGAGAGGAAAATTTACAGCACTACATTTCTTTTGTAAGGAAAGGACCATTGGCCACGACCAAGGCGGCAACGGAAGGCAGCGGAGACGGCTGTGCCGCCCTCCTGCTGGAACACCTCGGCATGCACCGTACTCCGTGGCCGACGCATGATAAGCTCTTGGAGAAACTCTTATGAAGAAACTGGCTATCGTTGTGGTCCTGATTGCCTTGGTGGTTCTTTATTTCGTCTTCGATCTCAACCGATTTCTCACCTTGGAAGGCATCAAGGCCGCCCAGGGGCAGATCGAGGCCTGGCGGCAGGAAGCGCCGCTCTTGACCGCCGGCACCTACTTCCTCCTCTATGTGGTGGTCACCGCCCTGTCCCTGCCCGGGGCGGTGGTCATGACCCTGGCTGGCGGAGCGATCTTTGGCCTGGTCACCGGTACCGTCCTCATCTCTTTTGCCTCGACCATCGGCGCCACCCTCGCCTTTCTCGTCGCCCGTTTTCTCTTACGCGACAGCGTGCAGCGCCGCTTTGGCGATCGCCTCGAGAAGATCAACCAGGGGGTGCGTCGTGAGGGGGCCTTCTATCTCTTTACCCTGCGCCTGGTACCGGTCTTTCCCTTCTTCGTCATCAACCTGGTCATGGGCCTGACCCCGATGAACGCCGCCACGTTCTACTGGGTGAGCCAACTGGGGATGCTTGCCGGGACCATCGTCTATGTCAACGCCGGCACGCAGCTGGCGGCCATCGACAGCCTCTCCGGGATTCTCTCGCCCGGCCTGCTCGCGTCCTTTGCCGTGCTCGGTATCTTCCCTCTTCTCGCCAACAGGATCGTCGACCGGGTGAAACGCTATCGCGTCTATCGCTCTTGGCCGAAACCGGCGCGCTTTGACCGCAACCTGGTGGTCATCGGGGCCGGGGCGGCCGGATTGGTGACCGCCTATATCGGGGCGGCGGTGAAGGCCAAGGTGACGCTGATCGAGGACGAGAAGATGGGTGGAGACTGCCTTAATTACGGCTGCGTTCCCAGTAAGGCGATCATCAAAAGCGCCAAGCTCGCCCACCAGATCCGTCATGCCGAGCGCTATGGACTGACCCCAGCGGAGCCGGCGATGAGCTTTCGCCGGGTGATGGAACGGGTCCATGGGGTGATCGCCCAGGTCGCCCCTCACGACTCGGTGGAACGCTATAGCGGTCTCGGCGTCGAGGTGCTGCAGGGGTATGCCACGCTGATCGACCCCTGGACGGTCGAGGTCAAGATGCATGACGGCTCGACCCGGCGGCTGACCACCCGGGCGATCGTGATCGCCGCCGGGGCGAGGCCTTTCGTGCCGCCGCTGCCGGGCCTCACCGAGGTCGGCTATCTGACCAGCGACACCCTGTGGCAGGCCCTGGCCGAACGTGACCAGCCTCCCTCGCGCCTGGTGGTGCTGGGTGGCGGGCCGATCGGCTGCGAGCTCTCCCAGGCCTTCGCCCGGCTCGGCTCCCGGGTGTGGCAGGTCGAGATGGGTGATCGTCTGCTGGTCCGCGAGGACCGCGAAGTCTCGGAACTGGCCATGACCGCCCTGACGAGAGATGGCGTGCAGATCTTGACGGGCCATAAGGCCCTGCGCTGCGAGCGCGATGGCGAGCGCAAGGTGCTGGTGCTGCAGCATGACGGCGAGGAAAAACGTCTTGAATTTGATGAGCTGATCTGCGCCGTCGGCCGGGTGGCGAGGCTGGCCGGCTACGGTCTCGAGCAACTGGGCATTCCCACCGAGCGGACGGTGGTCACCAATGAGTACCTGGAAACCCTCTACCCCAACATCTTCGCGGCCGGAGACGTCGCCGGCCCCTACCAGTTCACCCACACCGCCGGCCACCAGGCCTGGTACGCGGCGGTCAACGCCCTCTTCGGGGGGTGGTGGAAGTTCAAGGTCGACTACTCGGTGATTCCCTGGACCACCTTCATCAGCCCGGAGGTGGCGCGGGTCGGCCTCAACGAGCAGGAGGCGAAAGAACGCGGTATCGCCGTCGAGGTCACCCGCTTCCCCATCGACGATCTCGACCGGGCCATCGCCGACAGCGCCACCGAGGGTTTCGTCAAGGTCTTGACCGTACCCGGCAAGGACCGCATTCTCGGGGTGACCATCGTCGGCGAACACGGTGGCGACCTGCTGGCGGAATTCGTACTGGCCATGAAGCATGGCCTGGGGCTGAACAAAATCCTTGGCACCATCCACACCTACCCGACCCTGGCCGAGGCCAACAAGTATGTGGCCGGACAGTGGAAGAAAGACCATGCCCCGCAAAAGCTCCTGGCTCTGCTGGGAAAATACCATGCATGGAGGAGGAGGTAGACGATGTTACGCCATATTCCTCGGCCGCGACCCCGACCTGCAGTCGATCACGGATCTCGGCTCGCTGTTCCGTTCGCCCTGGAAACAGGAGTTCATCCCCCTTTTGGGCGAACAGTCTCAACCTGGTGGGGAAAAGCGCCGAGGCAGTGCGCGCCGCGATCATCGGCATCGACTGTCTAGAGTATGACTGGCGCCTCAATGATGTCTGCTAGTCACGTGATGTTTGCCGAGAAGTGGCAAGATTGCCAAAGGAGGAGCTATGACGTTTACCCTGGGATTTGATGTTTACGGCACCTTGATTGACACCAGCGGCGTGACCACCGCCCTGGAGCCCTTGGTCGGGCCGCAGACTCCGGCCTTTACCGCCCTGTGGCGAGACAAGCAACTCGAATACTCCTTTCGGCGCGGCTTGATGCAGAACTACTGCCATTTTGCGCTCTGTACCAGACACGCCCTCGACTACTGCTGCCGGGTGCTGGAGGTGACGATCAGCGATCACGACAAGGAGGCGCTGATGGCGCGTTACAAAACGCTCCCCGCCTTTGCCGACGCCAGCGCTGCCCTCGAACAGTTGCAGGGGGCGGGTCACCGCCTCTTTGCCTTTTCCAACGGCCTCGCCGACGATGTTGCCGGACTGCTGCGGCATGCAGGCATCGAGAAATATTTCATCGACGTCGTCAGTACCGACGAGATCAGGAGCTTCAAACCCAACCCCGGCGTCTACGCCCATTTCCTGCGGCGGTCCAATGCCGCGGTGCACCAGGCCTGGCTCATCTCCGGCAATCCCTTCGATGTTGTCGGGGCGATTTCCGCCGGCCTGCGCGGGGCCTGGGTACAGCGAAGCCCAAAGGCGGTCTTTGACCCCTGGGAACTGCAACCGACCTTGACCGTGCGCAACCTCGGTGAGCTCCGACAAGGTTTAGACAGCAGCCGGTGAGGTGGTGGTCAAGATTTTCTCTGGCGACAGATACATAGTGAGGAGAGTGCCATGGTGCGATTATCACAATTTGACGAAAGCGAACGCCGCAACCTGCTCGAGCTTCCCTGTCCAGCCTATCCGGCCACCCCATTGGTCGCCGGGGTGCGACTGGCCGAGGCGCGGCTGGTCTTGATCTCCACCGCTGGCCTGCATCGCCGCTCCGATCGACCTTTTCGGCTCGGCGAGAGCGGCTATCGCCTTATCCCTCAAGAGTGCCGGGCAAACGAGCTGGTGATGAGCCATGTCTCGAAGAATTTCGATCGCACCGGCTTCCAGCAGGACCTCAACATGGTCTTCCCCATCGACCGTCTCGGTGAACTGGTGGCCGAGGGGACCGTCGCCAGCCTCGCCGAGTATCACTATTCCTTCATGGGGGCCACCGATCCCACTGCCATGGAGCACGAGGCACGACAACTGGCGGCGATCCTGCGCAAAGATCGGGTGACGGCGGCGCTGCTGGTTCCAGTCTGACCCAACTGCACGCGCGCCGTTGGCGGGCTTGCCCATTACCTGGAAGCGGAAGGAATTGCCACCACCCAGATCAGCTTGATACGCGAACACAGTGAGAAAATCAAACCTCCCCGGGCCCTGTGGGTACCCTTCCCCCTGGGGCGTCCCCTTGGCAAGGCCGGCGATGCCGCCTTTCAGAGGGATGTGCTGCTTGCCGCCCTGAAGCTGCTGGAACGGGACGCCGGACCGATACTCGAGGAGTATCCTCACGATGCCGAGGATGACGAGAGCGCTCCGCCTGCGGCCTGCCCGGTCAATTTCGCCACCGTTCCGCCGCCGCAAGGCGAAATCGGCCTTCTACTGCAGCGCTTTCGCGATGAGGTCATGGCGATGCAGACCTGGTACGAACTCGCCAAGGAGAAAAGCGGGCGCACTACCGCAGGCATCAGCGGGCTGGAAGCCGGTGGCATTGCCGACATACTCGCCGGCTTCGTCGAGAAGGGAAGCCTCGTGCCGGGAATCGCCGGCCAAACCCTGGCTGAGACGTTACCCCGGGCGAGCGAGGATCTTCTTGCCTATTACCTCGAGGCGGCCTCGGCCCAACCCGGGCAATCGACTCATCCTGGAGCCCTCGCCGAGTGGTTCTGGGGTGAAACCTGCGCCGCCAGAGTACTCAATGAGGTGCGAAAGAAATGTTTGCAGATGGACGATAAGGGCCTGCGCCTGGTTGGAAGACTTCTTCTCATCCCGAGAAATCAACTGCACCGCTTCGAGACCTGAGGCGGGTTGGCGCCCGCACTTCGAAGGCACGTAAACCTCTGAAGGGAAACATATTTCACCTTGGGTTTGTGACAGATACCGGGCTTCCATTCATTACCGCAAGCCGGTGCATAAGCTGACGCGCCTTTCGACGATTCCCAGCGCTGAGGATATACATCAGCCCGTCCCCGAAACAAATTCCGGAACAAGGTAATCTTGTCATCTGTGGCAAGAAAGCTCGGAGCGAACCCGTGCTCCGTTGTGGCGGCAATTGGCTCAGGAACGGGTGGTTCTTCCCAAGGGATGCGGTGGCGAGTCAACAACTCTTTAAGGCGCGCGTTCTTCTCACGAAGTCGGAGTAGTTCATCTTGTTCGCCACTCATTACCATAGCTGGATTATCGCAGGCCACTTCGTCAGTCTGCAGCACGGTGATCTTGCTGTTCGCTGGCATGTTGTCGCAGCCAACGACGCCCCTCGCTGGTCAAGCGATATCGTTGAGTCGGGCTGCGCGGGGAATGCGGTTGTGTGCGCTCTACCCATTCGTCTTCTAGTGCCGGATTCAGGTAGTTATTCCGGAACGTTGGACGGTGGGACAAACCCAAAACCAGCATTAAACTGCTGCCATTTAATTCGTCGTTCCCAATCGCACGGAGCAACATCGCTACTTGGTCGGTTACTTGATCGATTACTTGGTCGGTGACCACAGCCTCTCTGAGAGCATCCCTCAACGCACCTAGCATAAACTCGATAAAAGGCGTCGCATCCGCCCGATGATCGGCAACCGCGAGGACCCTGTAATATTCCGCCTGCCGGTCTCTGATCACGCTCTCCACCGGTAGATAAGCCAACAGGGGTTTCCATTTCCGGAGAATCAGGGTTTGCCACAATCGGCCCATGCGGCCGTTACCATCTGCAAAAGGATGGATAAATTCGAACTCGTAGTGAAAAACGCAACTGGCCACCAGGGGATGTTCGTTGCTTCCTCCCAGCCAATCCAGCAGATCCGCCATCAATTTCGGTACGCGATCAGCAGGAGGAGCCATATGCACCAGTTGTTCTCCTCGGAAAATACCGACCCCGCCGGATCGATATCGACCGGTTTCTTCCACCAAACCGCGCATCAGCGACTCGTGCGCCGCCAGCAGGTGTTTTTCGCTCATAGCGCTCCACTCATCCATGGCCTCGTAGGTTGCGAAGGCGTTTCGCACTTCCTGTATTTCGCGAGGATGACCCAGCACCCGTTTGCCCTCGATCACAGCAGTTACCTGTTCAAGGGTGAGCGTGTTGTTCTCGATTGCCAACGAGGCTTGGATGGTACGGATGCGGTTTTCTCGACGCAGGCGCGGCGTCAGGTTTTGTTCAGCCAGTACAGTGTAGCGGCCGATAGTCTCGCCGATCTCGGCAACGAGATTGACAATCGATGGAGTTATGCTAAAGGGGGGCTGATAGCTCATGCAGTCTCTCGATGGTTGTCACACAAAGGTAAGAAGGTGCGAACGGAAATACTTGTCTTTGATCTGAACTGGCGGCACCACCGGATTCGCTGTCACTTGTGCTACCACCGGATCTGACTTGACCTTGTTGGCGAACTCGACCGCATGGTCGAGCATTTTCATCTCGACATCGGCTTTGCCCGGGTCCATCTCCAGGTTCTGGATCTCAATCCGGCCATCGGGAAATTTGACAATCGAGACCCTGATACGCTCAAGGGACGGATCATTGGCATAATCATCGTACTTACCCATTTGCTCGAACCTGTCCTGGTAGAATGCCGCCAATTTTCGCGCTTTTCGAAGTGCCTCCCGATGATTGCCGGTGCCAAGGGACTGCTTGATCTCCCTCTTTTCGAACAGTACCCGGAATCGCTTCGGAACCGCGAGGCGAAGATGATAGATACCAAAAGAATTCTTGAGCAGGTAGGACGGTGTGTGCATGGCTCTTTCCTCGTTGAATGAGGAAGTTGGAGCCAGTGAGAAAGGATGTTGCGCCAGATTTGTGCCATTCTCTACGCCATAGAGAACCCACAGAGATCCCCAAAACAAAAATAGTCGAGGATATCATATTGATATCACTCGGCTTTATATAAACACAAGCAGTGCTTGCGTGAGGACCTGGTGCGATGCAGGGAATTGAAACCTGTCGCGAGACAGCTTACGGCACTGTTGAAATTATTGGATATTTTTTCTCTCACTGGCATTGAATGTACCACCTTTATGGTATTCTTTGTGCCAGTATATACCGTATTATCGGATAATTACAGTGTTTCGTATTCCTCGGATGTACTAATTTTCACCGTTGCATATCCACCAGTAGCGGATAGACCATGCCGAAATCTCCATGGAAGCCGGACCAGTTTGAGGGAGAAACAGGGAATTGAACTGGTGCCGGGGACGCATCAAAATGGCTCTCCAACACACCGACCACAAGCGAATTTTCAGAGAATTGTCTCCATGCCCTTGCGACGAATTACTTTCAACAAAGCAAGTGCCGCGCCGGTCGGACGCTTTACGCCGCGCTCTAATTGCGACACATACCCCGGAGTTAAGTTCAAATAGCGGGCAAAAACCGCTTGACTCATGTGCGCTTTTTCGCGCATTGCTCGAATTTCTTCACCAGTCAAAGCATCAACTGCGTTCTTGTCTTCTACACCAAGGTGGCGCATGGTGATTTTTCCATAAGAGGACTCATCCAACACACCGGCCTGCCTCATGTCTTTCGCTGTTTCCAGCATCGCCATTGCCAGTCGGCTTGGCTTTTTATTTTCTTTCGCCATAAGGCACCTCCTGTAAAATTCCTTCCTTTATAGCGGCTTCAATATGATCGCTGTCCGCCTTCAACCAACCCTCCGCGATTTCCTTGAGTGTTGTCAGTTCGTCATCATCAATGTTGTCACGTTCATTCTTTGCAAAGCCGTACAAGAATACAGTGCGATTCCCGGAGCGGTAAGCCAGCAACAGTCGGTAACCGCCAGATCGTCCTTGTCCCTTTCGAGCTACTCGTAGCTTGATCACTCCGCCACCGAGATCGGCATCAACGATGCCTTGCTCAGCTCTTTCTGTTGCATCGCATAAATCACTATCCTCAATTCGCTGTCGACGCGCAAAGCGCACAAACCACTTCGTTTTGAAAACTCGCACCGGTTACCTCATTCTATAAACTATAGTAATATGTACTATAGCACACTGGCTTGGTTTGTAAAGATGGTGCGCTAAAAATTGGGGTTCATCCGGCTGAAGCATACTTGATCCATCATCCAACCAGAGCAAATTTGGTTTTATGAAGGCCATAGATCTTCAGTATAAAGAAATCGAGATCCCAAAAACCGTAGGCCTGCTTTTGCAGAGTTTTGATCTTATTGTTTGTGCCTTCAAGAGGCCCAGTGAATTCTTGAGCAGGCAGGACGGTGTGTGCATGGCTCTTTCCTCGTTGAATGAGGAAGTTGGAGCCAGTGAGAAAGGATGTTGCGCCAGGTTTGTGCGATTCTATGCGCCACATAGAACCCACACAGATCTCCAAAATAAAAATGCCGAGGATATCATATTGATATCACTCGGCTTTATATAAACGCAAGCTGTGCTTACGTGAGGGGCTGGTGGCGATGCAGGGAATTGATGACACCGAAACTGGCAAATACTGCACTATTGAAATCATTGGAATATTTCTCACTGGCCGAGACCGATTGTACCACTAAAGTGGATTTCATTGTGCCAGTATATACCGTATATTCGAATATTTACAGTGCTTTGCTGGGAATTTTTCACCGACATTGTGTTTTGCATCTCCACCAACGTCATGTTGAACCACGATCGGAGCTTGATGCAATGCAGACCAGTTTGAGGGAGAAACAGGGAATTGAATTGATCTCTAAGTCGCGTAAAACAGAAACAACGCCGCACTCTAAGCAGGTAGAAAAGCTCGTCTACCTCAATAGCTCAATTTGAGGTATGCCTTGCGGATCTCGTCGGGTTGGATGCAGAGGTATGCGAGAGTCTGCCGCTGGTTTGAATGATTGAACATCACCATCAATTCCGCGACGCTGGTATTCAACCTTGTCCGTTGATGGTAGCCAAAGGTTTTACGCATCGAATGGCTGGCATAATTACCTTTGAGATTGATCTCCTTACACCATTGACTCACCATCCGTGACAATGTCGGCACGGTCATCCATCCGCGCTGCTCGACAAATAGAGGATCATCGTCTTCAAGGATCTTCCCGTCGCTTTCTCGCGATTCCAGCAACCGGGTGATCGCTGCGGAAACCTCGTCGTTGACTGTAATCCTTCGCTCCTTGCCGGTTTTTATCTCCTTCAAAACAATTTCTTCGCCGACTTTGACATCTCGCACTTGGCCCACGGTGAGGCCGAGGATATCGGACGCTCTGAGATTTGTGTTGATTCCCACCACGAACAGCGCAAAATCCCTTGGTGATTGGGAAAGGAGTTTTTTTATAGAGCGGATGTCTTTGACGCTACGGATTGGCTCGACCTTCATGCATCACCCAAAGCTTGCCGTTAACAACTCAGTTTTCTTATACTGCTGGTAGCGAAAAGCCTCTTGGAAAAGATCCATGGAATTTGTCATGCCTTGGCTGGCTTGGGTCTAGGGATGGTTCCGTGCAACTCGACAAATTTTAACCCAACATTGCCGAGTCTGCCCACACCATTGTCGGCAATGCGCTCCCGAAGCTACCGAAACTCGTCTTCCACCCAACTGGTATCTTTTTGTTACCAGTGAATAAAAAATACCGTGAAGTGAAGATGTTCCGCACCTGAAATTGAGCTATTGGCCTTCAGGTCAATGGTTTGTTTTGGAGTGCAAGAAATTCATTACTCCTAAATCATGGTGTTAATAATACGTTATTATTAACGTCTATAGCGGTGGGTATATATTAAACCTCACGGACCACTATGGTCCATGCGCAGTGAGGGGTCTCAATGAGGTGGAGGGGCACTGGTCAATGCTGCATTCGCCTTGTGCCCCTCCACTGGCCGTTTTGCTCCAAAACGGCCTCGATGCGATACCGTCACCGTGCCACATCTCAGAATCGTTCAGTTCATGTTCGGATAGGGGTATGTGTTTGATCTTGGTCTTTCGATTTCTTGTTACCGCCTCCTTCCCAGCAAATGACGTCGAGATGCAAACGCTTGGCATGCTTTCTCTCGACACCCTTTTTCCGAAGCTGTTTTTGTCGGCGATTTTATAGATTCTTCAATTGCGATATGATTTCCTCAGGGTCATTATAAAAAATCACCAAATTAGCAATTCCCTGCATTGTTCCGCTCAGTTCATATCCTTCCTTGATTAACACAACAAGCTGTTTTCCTTTCGCTACTGCGTAACCAGCCTCGATACCAAGTCCGACACCTTTCTCTGAAACCTCCAAAATAACCAGTTGCGAATTATCGATCTCTGCGAATGTTTTAGCCATTAATTCTTGTAATGAGAGACGCACAGCACCCCATTTTTCGATGTCGCTTGCCATACAAACGGTCTGAATGTCAGCCCGACGCAATACAGATACAATCGCTTCAATATCAGATTTATTACTGTTGTTTTGATGAAACTTTATTCCGAAGTAGGCTCTTTTCATTTTTGTCTTCTTTCAGTTAAAACATACTTGTGGCCCGATTTCTGGTTTCGAAGATGACTTTGTTCAATTAGTCTTGTTGGTCAAGCTGATTCAAGCCTGCAACAGATCATGGATATCGACAACATCCTTGAAATCCACACCCAGCGCCGTGAAGTGAGCCTTGCCACAATTAACTTTTCTGTTCTCGCTATCCCGCCTCTTGTCTCGGTCGAGAGTGCTCTTGGTTTCACGAACCAGGTACAGCTTCTCCTCTTCCTCCACTACCACCGCCCAATCCGGGTTGTAGTCTCCAAGTGGTGTTGTCACCTTGAACCAGCGGGGGAGTTTGCAGAAAAACCTCACTCGTTCATCGGTGTCGAGACGCTTGGCCACTTCATGCTCTACGTCCGAATCATAAACGATGTAGTCATAGGGGGTGCGGGAATCCTTGCTCTGCACTTGATACATCCTGGTCAAATACTCCTCGACTTCTTTTTCCTCGAAAAGACGCATCTCGTAGAACTGGCCATCTATTGGCTCATATTTGATGCCGTCGATAATCAGTTCATGCAAGGCCCGGTTTATCAACTTGGCGACTTCGGTCATGAAGGCCATTGGGTTGATGCTGAATTCGGCCAATCGAGCTGATTGTTCGAGAATCTCCACCAGTGTTCCCCTGGTTAACTCCGTCTCTCTTTGCAGAAAAGCCAGGATGTCCGGCAATGGTTGTTTATTGGTGACTTTATAAGTGCGGTTGATGGTAATTTGCCCACCTTCCAGGCCTGATTCCTTGACTTCTAAATCGCGTTTGGTGATATCAATCTTTACCTGCCTGATTGCCGTCATGGTCTTGATTTTCTCGACTGCCCGCTTTACCAGCTCCGCCGTTTGAAACTCCACCGAATAACGGGTTTTCTGGCTGATCTTATCCCAAAGGATCTTGAACTCCGGGTTCAACTCCACCCGCTTCACATAGCTGACTTTCTTGCGGTCTCTCTCGTTCTGTACGAAGTTACGGGGCAGAAACTTCTTCATGCGACCGATAATCACTTCATCCATGCCGGTGAAGGCAGGAGGGAGATTCAAGGAAAATCCAGCTTTATCGGGGGTGAAGAGCTTGGTGAAATCACCTGCCTTGTCAATCACGCCCTGTTGCTGCAAATGGCTCCACAGCTCTTGTGACTGTTCGGGGGGAAGATAGCTTGTGCCTTCGATATTCAAGAGAGGGACAAAGGCCAGCGGTGCAACCCGGCCAAACCTAAAACCACCGCTGGGGTCAATAGCCGCCTCAATGTCGGCCTGCAGCCCACGGGCAAAATTCTCAAAAGACTCGTTAGCAATAACTGTCAGTCGGTTAATTTGCTCATCATCGACACGCTGACCGTCCTGATTGACTGGCAAGCGTAGTCCCCGTCCTATGGTCTGGCGGCGTTCCCGGTCAGTACCCATTTCCCGCAAGGTGCAAATCTGGAAGACGTTGGGATTGTCCCAACCTTCCCGCAAGGCGGAATGGCTGAAGATAAAGCGAAGCGGCTCATCCAATCGCAACAGCCGTTCCTTTTCGGTCATAATCAAGGCGTAGGTTTCGTCATCCTTGGCAGTACCGCCGGTGGTATCCAGCTCCTGAACAACCTTCCCCTTCTTCTTGTCGGAGGAAAAATAGCCTTCATGGACTTCCTCGGCCGTAAAAGGAATCAAACCTTTGTACATACTCGACGAGCTGATTTCGTTGTATAACTCCTCAAACCAGACTGCCAGTTTTTCCTTTTTCCGCGTAGCATCGTCGTTGTAGCTTCGATAGCTCTTCACATGGTCGATAAAAAAGAGCGACAGAACCTTAATACCCTTGCCCTTCAGACTCTTTTCCTTGGCAAAGTGCTGTTCAATGGTCTGGCGAAGCTGACTCTTCAGCCGTTCATCGGCCATGCCGCCTGACTCCTGGGCCAGTTCAACGAGCTTACCGTTCTGGAACTCAACATATTCGTTGCCCGGTTCAGCACTGATGGCGGTAACGAGATAGCCTTCATAATCGGTGCGATTAGTCTGCTGCACCAGATCGGTACCGTGCTTGACGGTCAGTTGCTTTTCACGGGGTCCATTTGGCGTGCTTTCAAAGATAGTGACCTTGGCCTTCGGGGTTTTCGATGTCTTGGGCCAGTATCCAACTGCATCCAACCGCACCATGGTCTGATTGAAATCCTGCCCGCCGCTGGCATCCATAACCCCAATGCGTTTGACGATGCGCATGTCAAAGGCGCGAACCGGATCGAGCTGATACAAAAGGTTGTAATGGGTGGTATGGGTCGCCGAATAGCGCAGGGCAAAGAGCGGTTGGAGATTGCTGATAGCCTTCTGTGATTTGAGAGTGTTATCGACACTCTGCGGCTCGTCGATTATCAGGATGGGATTGGTGGCCTGGATAAATTCGATGGGGCGACGCCCCGACATCTTGTCCTGTTCCTGATGGATGATGTTCAACTTCTTGCGTTGTTCATCGGTCAAATCGTTGTAATCCACGGCTTCGCCAGCGTCCTTTTGAAAGGCCTGGATGTTGATGACCATTATTTGTACTTCGTTACCCACCGCGAACTGACGGACACGGCTCAAGTCTTTTGACTTATAGACGAAATCATCAAAGGCAACATTATCGAACAGGGCCTTGAAATGGTCCCGCATCATCTTGATTGAGCTAGTGACACCTTCGCGGATGGCTACCGATGGCACAACGATGATGAACTTCTTGTAACCGTATTTCTTGTTCAGCTCGAAGATGGTACGCAGATAGACATAGGTCTTGCCCGTGCCGGTTTCCATCTCCACCGAAAAGTTCGGAAAGGCATAGTGCCCAGCCGTTCCAATGAGGGTCAGAGATTTTGGAATCTGGTTGCGCATCTGCACCTTATGGAGATTTTTCAATAGCTCATCATCGGCGGGAAGGGTGCCATTGCAAACACCCAGATCACTCCATAAAGTGGCATCTTTTCTGGTGAAATCCTGAATCAGACCGGCTCCGAAACTCTCCTGGCCTGCAAACAGATCGATAACACTCGATATTGCCTCCTGTTGGTACGTCAGGTTGGCATCAAATTGCAGTTTCATGCCACTTCACCGTCATTGATATTTTTTGGCCGTCTGTAGCCTCCAATTTCAGTCGGTGACAATTTGTAACCGACTCGCAAGACAGCGAGAGAGTGTTCCGTCATTTTGTCCTCCCTCGTTAGACTGTTTTGAAGACAGTTTGATTGTGCTTTTCCTTGCCCATGTTGCGAGCGGCGAAGGTCTGCACGGCGTTGGCCTTGAGCTGGTCATTGCCGCCAAAAGCTGCATCCAGGCAGATGAACTGCATTGGCTCGGCTGCGGCCACGGCGTTGATAAGCTCGGCGCTCACCTGGTCTTCCAGGCAGAGGAGCAAGCCGTTCCCGGCGATGGAATAGACCGTCTTGCCTGCCAGAGTCAGCGTCTCGATGCGTTCGCTCGGTGGAAAGCCAGCTTTGATGAGGATTTCATAGAGCAGGTCTTCCGGGCTGGCCTTGGCGTCGATATGGTCGATAAAGAGTTTGAGCTGTTTGACGAGGGTTTCCGGCTCGGCGTCAGGTGGGAGGGGTTGCCACTGTTTGAAGTTGGATTTATCGAGTTTCAGAACCTTGAATCCTCTATCCTGGGGGGATGCGTTGTCGAATGGAAGTTTGCCGTTTTGTTCCGTTTCGAGTCTCTTGATGACGCGGCGGATGCGTTCTTTGCCGATGTCAGCGATGGTTTTGAAGCCGACCTTGAAAGCCTCGCTGTCATCTGGGCAGGGTTCGGGGAGCTGAACCATGATGAACTTGCGGTTCCCACCGTCGCTGGCATTAAGTTGCATAACGGCATGAGCTGTTGTGGCAGAACCTGCAAAAAAATCAATAATTTTATCGTTTGGATTAAGAACAAATGGAAGGTGTTGGAGTAGCAATTGTACCGGCTTAGGATTTGTGAAACTCTTTTTCAATTCGGGAAAAAGATGCTTCAAGTCATAAGGCCCAAGCCTGCCATCTAACTCAAAGACACTTGACAATTTCTCCTCGTAATCAGCAGCATAAACTTTCAATTCAATAATCTTTGTGTGGTCATCTCCAAAAAGTATCCGTTTTTGGTCGAGCAGCTCTTTCATCGTTTTTTCAGGAAATCTATATCCCATGAGTGGTTCTTTGCATGGCAAACCTGTGTTTGGATGAGGTACATCGTAACGATATCCTTCTCTTCCTGGGTTATGCACACTTTGACTTCCAGTATAGACTCCACCTTTATCGATATATTTATAGCGGTCCAATTCCCCTAAAAAAATTTTATTCTCACGGAACCATTCTGTGTATGCTTGTTGAAGATCTTCAGGATCATTATGGATTTCAACAAGATCGTTACCCTTTGAAACTAACACATTTTTAATATCAGATACTTTTGACTTCCAAACACCTTCGAGTTGGATTTTTGACTTTGCGTAGACATGAATATTTTCATGCTCAATTGCAATGTTTGTAGGATTATTGTCAGTTGCATTTTTCCAAATTATCGTCCCTACCCAATTCTCCTCCCCATAAATTTCATCGCATAATTTTCTTAGGTTAGTAATTTCGTTATCATCAATTGAGATGAAAATAACGCCGTCATCACGCAGCAGGTTACGCGCCAAATATAATCGCGGGTACATCATATTCAGCCACTTGGTATGGAAACGCCCCTCCTTGGCTGTATTGGTGGAGAATTTCTTGCCATCACCATCAACCAATCCGGCATATTCTAAATAGGTTTCCAGCGTCTCTGAATAATTATCTGGGTATATAAACTCCTTGCCGGTGTTATACGGCGGGTCGATATAAATCATCTTCACCTTGCCGTAATAGCTCTTCTGCAGCAGCTTGAGGACTTCCAGATTGTCGCCTTCAATAAACAGATTCTCGGTGGTATCAAAATTGACCGACTCTTCCCGACAGGGCTTCAAGGTAGCGGTACTGACAGTCTGAATCAGCTTCAGCGCCTCTTTCTTGCCGGGCCAGTCCATGCCGTAGCGTTCCCGCCTGTTTGCAAAAGGGTCGGTGAAGGTGCCCAGCTCGGCCTTGAGCTTCTCAAAATCAACAGACTCCACCAACTTGCCGTTTGCATCCACCGTCTCGGTAAAGACGGTGGGGAAGAGCTGTTTCAACCGTTGCCGGTTATCGGCGGCGACATCAAGGGAAGCGCCATTCATCTTTTCTGCTGTCATATTTGTGTGGTTCCTTTGCTGAAATGGCCTGGTTCAAGCCCATCATCAGGCGTGTAAAATACGGGTACAGCTGCAGGCCCTGTCGAAGATAAAAACGACTTCCTCGAAAGGAAAGCGGCAGACCTCGCCGTATTCGATTATGTAATTACCGTCTGCAAAAACATCCTGCATTTCCTGGTATTCATCAGTGTCACGAAACATTTTCTCACGAATTTCGCCGGGTTGATCTAAAAGATAAATATCTCCCTCACCAAATTCAGTAGGCCTTCGTAAGGCGAAAACCATCATCTCCGCAACCTCATCATCAGTTTGGATTTTTGCCAATGCTGAATACAGCGTCTTTGCGGGGAGCGAAAAGGAGAGGCACGAAGCACAACGAAAAGTTTGGCTCTGCAAAATCGCGTCTAATGCTTTACGACTGCTGAGCAAACAGAGGAATTCGGAGTACTTTTTTCTTGAAAGAGTCAGCGAATCATTACCCTCGGCAGGGAGTGCGCGTTCCGTTTCAACCACATAGACACAGTATTTCTTCAATCTCTCCCTCCCCAGATAACACCGCAAGTTCCCTGTTTGTTATGGTACAGCCAGATTCTCCGTCGCAAGTCATCGAATACTCCATGCGATGGTAAAAATGGTATGTTCCTCAACTGTCTGCTGTAGCCGTGCTTCTACGCTGTCAAGCAAGATGTCTTTCTGTTCTTCTATGATTCTGGCGGCCTGGTCGTACTCTTTCCAGGCGGTATTGCGCTTGCCGTCCAAGTCGCGGATCTTCTTTTGTGCGGCCAGCTTTTCCGGGAGATTGACCGCCAGGCGAGCCTCTTTTTTCAGCTCGCCAATCAAATCGTCATAGTCCTTCAGCTCCGTTTTCAGGCCGCGCCGTTTATCCTCTGCCCAATTGTTCAGCTTGTCGATTTCTTCATCAAACCACTGCGCCTGTTTCCGGGCAAGTTCTGTCAGTATTGCCTGTTTGCGTCCTTGAGTTTCTGTCTCCAGTGCAGATACCTGCGGCAAAGCCTGAGGTAAAGATTGTACATCTGAAGGGAGGTCAAAGAAACGGCGTGCTGCTTCCTCTGCAACTGTTGCACCGTTATCGGTTATGGTACATAGCAACAGGTGGTCTTGCTCGTCAGCGCCGGAAATAACAAGCTGGGTGAGGTGCAGTAAGCCGCTTTTACCAACAAGAGGTTCAAGAGCAACAGCCTTTTGCGGCCATGCAGTATAGTTGAAGGTAAGCTTGGCAAGGGGGAGATTGCGGCTCTTGGCACGATGAATCAAGGCTTGCGCCAGGGGATGCCCAAGGCGGTACCTATGCGCCTCCGTTACTTGTCGAGCCAGTGTATAGATTCCAGCAGGAATAGCCGCACCTAAAGAACTGGTCTCGCGCAGCGTAAAGGTCAGCTTGTTGTCATCGAAGAGGGCTGTGCTATCCAGTTCGTTCCTGGTCAGCCGCCAGAGCATGGTCTCGTATTTGCCCAGATACTCGCGGCTCTCGGCCAGATTGACCCGCAGCCGGTCATGGACTTCAGCATCAAAATTTTCCAGAAGTTTCTTGCGGGTATCGGCCATGGTGGCGGTGATATTGGCCTCCATCTCCTCGCGCAGAAAAGTGAATTCGGCTTCGATTTCATCGGAGGTCCGGCAGTTCTGATAAATGGCGGCAATCCGCTTCTCAAAACCAACACCGGATTCGATAATCCCCAACACCTCGTCACTGGCACCAAAAACGCCGGAGAAGAGCTGGAATTTCTCGGCCAACAGTTCATAGACACGCTGGTCAGCAGCGTTTTTGCGGTTGATGAAGTTGATTACCACCACATCATGCTTTTGGCCGTACCGATGACAGCGCCCTATTCGTTGCTCAATCCGCTGGGGATTCCAGGGCAGGTCAAAATTTACTACCATCGAGCAGAATTGCAGATTGATGCCTTCCGCGCCAGCTTCGGTGGCAATCATTATCTGGGCTGATTCCTTGAAGCGATCCACCAGAGCGGCCCGCATATCGGCACTCTTTGAGCCGGATACCCGGTCGGTATTGGCGTTCTGGGACAACCACTCTTTGTATATTTGCTGGGATTCGGGGTCGCTATTGGTGCCGTTGAATAAAACGATTCGACCTGCGTAGCCTTGTTCGGAAAGCAATCGTACCAAGTACGTCTGGGTGCGACGAGATTCGGTGAAGATGATGGCCTTCTCTGCGGAATGCAATTCCTTGGCTTTGGCAAAACCATGCCGCAAGGCATTCAGCAGCGCCTGGCCCTTGGCATTCTCGCTGATCTCAACGGCTATGTCTCTGAAGGTCTCAAGCTCTTCTATTTCGCGGGCGATTGCTTCCCGGTCGGCGTCAGATAATTCTTCCTTCTCGTCGTCCTCGTCCCATTCTTCCACATCGTTATCGTAGTCCTCATAATCTTGCCCGAGATCGTTTATTGTCGCTTCAGGCTTGGCTTGCCGTAGTTCTTTCTTGAGCCGGTTAGCCAGGGATTCAAGGGCACCGGCAATGGCAAAGGTGGATGAGGCTAGAAGTTTGCGGAGAATGAGGGTAGTGAGCTGGCGTTGGGAGTTGGGCAGAGCGTACAGCTTTGGCCTGCGTAAATACTCCGACACCATCTCATAGAGGGCGAGTTCGTCGTCGGAGGGGAAGAAGTCCTCGGTGATGGGGATACGGTTGGTGTAGCGGATATATTCCAGTACTTGGCGACGCAGGGTACGGTGACAGAGCGGCGACAGCCGGCGTTTAAGTTCGTCAAAGGTTGCGTTGCCGTTGATCCGTGAATACTGGGCCTTGTAGCTCTTCAGGTCGCCAAAGGCATAATCATCAATAATGCTCACCAGACCATACAGCTCAAGGAGCGAATTCTGTAAGGGGGTGGCGGTAAGCAGGACCTTGGGGGAGTTGGCAAGGGCTATTTTGATGGCCTTGGCAATCTTGTTGTCCGGTTTATAGACATTGCGGAGCCTGTGGGCTTCGTCGATTACCGCCAGGTCCCAATTCATGGCTACCAGTACATCGGCATACCGGGCGGCAAACTGGTAGGAGCAGATAATCAGGGCGTTTTGGACAAAGGGGTTGGTCATGCCGCCACGCAGCTTTTCCCGGTAGTTCTTCGACTCCAGAATGATGGCTGGGAGGTAGAACTTGTCGGCCATTTCCAGTGCCCACTGTTTGCGGAGATTGGCCGGGGTGATGATTATGATGCGCCGTTTGCCTTCCGACCATTTCTGGGCTATCACCAGTCCTGCTTCAATGGTCTTGCCTAAACCAACCTCATCGGCGAGGATAGAACCTTTTGATAACGGTGATTTGAAAGCGAAAAGTGCGGCATCAAGTTGATGCGGATTGAGATCGACCTGGGCATCGGCCAATACGCAAGCAAGCTTCTCTGAATCGTGCAGAGAATGCCGCTTGGTCAGTTCATAGGCAAAATAGGCCGACTGGTATTGGCTCATGAATTTAGTTTGAGACTACCTGTTGATCATCCTTCGCCAAAGAAATCCGAATCTATCTTTTTAATTTCATACGTTTCCGAGATTGACACCCCTAGATTATGGTCGATCATCAACTCGACAAGCCTTCTCCCGTCGATGAGCACAACCTTGGGATCAATCGTCGCAACATATTGCTGAGCATCCTTGGTAAAGCTGCCGGTGGTAATGAACACGCCCTTCTTGGCGCGTTGCCCATGGAGAGCACCAACAAATTTCTGGATCTCCGGCCTGCCAACCGACCCTTGCCATCGCTTGGCCTGGATATAGATGACATCCAGACCGAGCTTATCCTCCTTAATGATGCCATCAATACCTTCATCGCAGATTTTTCCAATGGCTTCCCCGGCGTCCTTAATGGACCCGCCATACCCCATTTTGACGAGAAGCTTGACGACAAGCCGCTCAAAAAATTCCGGGGAGTTGTTCGAAACGAGGGACAGGAGTTCCGCAGCCAAACCAGAGCGAAGTTCCTGATATGCCATTTCGAAGATTTCGTCTGGCGTTGAAGATTTCTCTTCTCCTGCGCTGAGGGTGGCAGGGTCTTCTGCTATCTTGCCGGCCTCTCCACCCTGGCCGTGGAAGGCCACAAACTCGGGGAAGGCCTTAAGGTGATGCACTCTCAATGTTGCTGGTTTGCTGGCCAGCATCTCTTTTCCGCGTCCAGTTATGCAAAACGATCCACGTTTTGGGCTTTCGAGGAGCATCGCCTTGGCAAGATACGTTCTGGCCCAGGCGATGCGATTCTTATAGATGGCCTGAGTGCCACTCGGCAGCATTTCTTTCCGGTCAGTATCCGTCAATTCGAAATGGTCCGACAGCGCGTGGTACGCTTCCTGAAGGCTGTGCATCTTGCCATCAGCCGCAAATTTGAGCATAGGCAAGAAAAATGCTTGGAAATCCGGGACGGCCACGGTGCACCTCACTATGTTCAGAATCAATTTCACACAACTGAGGTTTTTATAACAATTTACAGGAGATACTGCAAGAAAGCTGTTCCTGTGAGGTGATTTGCTATCTTTTTAATATCAAATCACCACTGGGGAGGAGGAGCGTCCATTATGGAACCTTCCGGGGCCGGGTCGATCTTTCTCAATCAATGCAACTCGAACGCATCGTTGAGACAGTGCTAGCAATGCAGTTCCTTTTGGAGCGATGTAAAATCATCGCTCCTGATTAATAGTTCTGATAATACGTGATTATTACCATCTATAACAAGGGATATATATTAAACATCACGAGCAGCTATACTACTTGTCTAGTGAGGGCTTCAAATAAGATTGCGGTGGGGCATTGATCGATTCAAAATCTACCCTGTGCCCCTTCACCGACCACTGCACCTCACACACGCAGCCCCTTCGAGAGTGCAAGAAAATCAATGCTCTGGTATAACACCGCTGATAATGCGTTAATATTGCCCTCTAATTCGTGGGGTATATTGAATCTCACGTGTCACCATCATATTTGTCTAATGAGAGAGGCCTTTCATGAGTGCCGAATTCAACCTGTGCCGGGATATCGGTCGCTTTGCCAAGAAACTGCCCTGGTACGAGAGCGCTACACCATGCCCCATTGTCGTCATTGGCGTCTTCCCTGGTGCGGCCGAGGACAGCTATGATTTTAATCAGCTGACAGTGTTGTCCGAAACTGGCATTCCTATCGCGGATACGGCACGGACCTACTCAGGCGTCGATGCCGACGAAGAGATGATGGTAAATTCCGAAGACGCCATCAAATCAACGAAAATCACCGAATCCCATCGCTGTTACATTGGGTATGACACCGAGTATCAAGAGTTCGTCAACGATGATGACGAGAGAACCGCCAGGATGCTCTCCCATCAGTTGTACTTCGCACACAACGGAATGCGCAAGGGATTGATAATACTTACTGATCTAAGGTTTACAGAATCAAATTTTGTGGAACTTCTCGCACAGGCCGTTCCTGATGAGATCTTAACGGCTTATGTTGCTGCTCATTTTTCGCTTGTGGAAGGCGGATGGTTGAAAGAGTCGCGTATACAAACATTTCGGATTAAGCACCTCAATAACTTTCATAAAGATCCAGGAACTTATGCGGCGGCTATGGCCGAAGGCAGATATGTGATGGGCTTAATTGCTTCCATCTTTGCCGCTCACAAGGCTGCGAAGGATGCGAAAAACTCTGCACATGGTGCCGCGCCGAAATCCGCCGTAACGCTACCCAGCTGGATAAGCGACAAAACTGTTAAAGAAGTTATCAAGGCAGGGAGCATGAAAGAGGCCTACAAAGCGTTCTGCCTTGGGAATATCAACGGAATCAAGATCAGCAAGGATGGGCAAAATTATTTATGGGAGACTCGCCAACGTTGTCCCGTAGTGCCGAAACGGGACAAGACTTGGCATGGCTCGACCTCGCTTCTAACCGGTACTACGGTCGACTCGCACCAAATCTCAGCACACCAATGGGTGACGGGGCATCATAAAAGAATGGGGATGACTCCGGAAGAACTAAATGCTGCCATCGCCATTTCTATTGAGCTTCGCAATACTGGCTATCCCGAGCTAGCTGATAAGACCTGGCGGAAAGTTGCCGGTCGAGGCAAGGATGGTCGACGGGCAAAATTAACACAAACCCAGCGATCGGCAATACCAACGTTGCCGAAAAGATTGCTTGTTTTTGTCGACACTATTCATTTTGGTGTAGGTGCTTTAAAAACGCTAGGAGAAACGATTTCGATTCCTAAACTCGATCTCAATCCCGGCGAAATCGATCAAATGGAAGAGTTGCTATCGAACGCGCAGAGGCGTTTTTGCGAATACGGGTTCCGAGATGCCCTCGTATCTGCTGAGGGCGTTGCGTGGTTTGGCCGGCTTTTCCGGATAGAATTGGGATTGCCATTGTCGACGCGTGTCGCGTCATACACTGCGAACCATTTTGAGCGACTTTTTGAACAAGAAGTATACAGTGCAAAAATTGCCCAAGGAAAAACTGAACCTGATCGTAATTTAAAAAAATACCTTGGTTGGGAGCGTCGCAAAAATGTCGGAGGTTCAGAAAGCTGGTATCCCACCCCAGAGATGGAGTCATTTGCTAGATTCTATGCCGGTGGTTGGAATGCGGTACACCAGACGGGCAGCCTTGGGCCGAGCACATACTGGGATCTAAAAAGTGCATACCCAACAGCCGTGATGATGTTGCAAAGAGACTATGACTTCTCGCGGCAGAGAGTGTTTAGGAACCAAGCAGCAAGTCAGGAAGCTCGTAAGCGAATTGAAGGTGGTCCATTTCAAATCATGGGGTTGACAATATCATTTCGTTTCAAGACCGATGCCGAGCCGATGTTTCCGGTTCGCATCGATCAAACAGAATTGCCGCCACTTTCTCCTGCCGAATCGACAGATTTGTTCGTCTACGTACGTTCTGGTACGACGCATATCACATGGCCGGAATTTTACACAGCAGTGACGATGGGTCTACTTGAGTACTGGGAATGTAGCGAATTAGTAACGTACGACGCCTTTGGCTCTACGTCGAAGTTCGCGGAGGAAGTCTATCGGCTTCTGGAGTTGCGAGGCCAGCAAGGCAAGAAAGTTATCTACAAGAATTTACTGAATTATCTGTACGGAAAGACTGCTCAATCAGTTTCGAAGAAGCAGATCAACACCGCCCATGGAAAAGGTCGCATGCGTCAGCGACCTGGAGTTCTAACCTGTTTTCCGATATCCGCCTACTGCACGAGTGTTTGCAGGGCTGTGATGGGTGAATTGCTCAACAGCGGAAATAAGTGCTACGCAATAACCACCGATGGTTTTATTTCCCCAGTGATGGATATCAATCAGCTGAAAAAGGGTGTGATCGCCACAGCTACTCAGGAAGTTCTTTCGTCACTTAAGGACTATACCGGTAAGCCATATCAATACATCGAACCGTCGCACCGAGCTGACAATAGCCTATTCATAAAAACGCGCGGCTACGTTCTGGATGGAACGGATGAAGATGGGAACCGTTCAGTTAAGCTGTCTCGTATGGGAATTCAGACCAAGGTGGATATACCTGCGGAGGAGGACATTGATTTACAAGCAATCGAATTTCTGAAAATTCTAAATGCTGGTCAATTCACAAAACGGAGTTTTCCTGGTTTTTCAAAATTGAAGGAAAATGGCAAGAATTTGTTGCCGTTGAAAGTCGAATCTAATACTCGAATATCTCACACATTCGACATGAAGCGACAGCCGGTTTTGCCGATTTCGGAGACCACGTTCTCGTATGGTGGTGTTGATTTTACGAATGCATCTTTTAGAACTGTCCCACTCGAAACGAAAAATGATTATTTGCTACTCAGAAAACTTGCAGAGCGAAATATGGACGTTGATGGTTATATACGGGTTATTAATCGTGTTTCTCAGAACTAAGGAGATAGACTAGAAGTTTTCGTTAATATTGCACAAGATGAAGCAATGTGTTGCGAAGAAAATTCAATTTCGAATCGAAGAATCACTTCTTCACGATTTGATCTATTTGCTCTTTAAGCGAAAGATTACTAAATTCCATTTTATACATGCAACGCACTAAAGCATATTCTATATATTTATTTAGTCGATCATAGTCGGTTGATGGAGAATATTTTTCAGGCAAAATACCTTTAAGATCTTTTTTTAGGTTGTTTAATACATCGTACATGAATTTCGCGATCATCTTCCTGGTTCTTACCTGTTCATGGCCGCTTTCTCTGATTATCTTTGCAGTGAATTTGGAACGTGCGTATTCTTTGTCTCGTTCTCTCTCTTGTTGGCTATTCAAGTAGTGGCAAAACTTAAATTGCCCTGCAAAATATAGTACACGTCCTAGAAACTCCCAATCATCTTCATCTATAACAGCAACAATTTCATTCGGGTATTCATAAAAATTGGCTATTTTTTTTCCTAATGCTGATTCCTCTTCAGTTCCTTCCTTTGAGATAAACCTAGCGCCAGCTAGACGTACGTGATTGAAGCGCCACTTTTTATTTACGTACCGTGGGCTGCACGTAATCACCGCGCAATATCCCTTGGCTAGCTTCGCATACGTTGCATAGATTCGTCGGGATTTTGTAAGCTCAATCAGTTCACGTTCTGTTAAATCATCCAGAAGAGGGTGGTACTCTTGACACATCGCGGGGCGAGTGAATGGACGCGCCGGTTGTGCCGTTGGTAGCGCTTTTGTCATCCTCGTGATCAAGGTGTCATACACGGGTTCTGCCGTGTTGAAATCACCGATCTTCGCTGCTTTCTGTACCGCATCAATTGTTGGCAGTTGCATCTCGCTGAGCAAAAATCCTGCCGCCTCCCTCCATTTCTCAATCACTAACCGGCTTGGTCGATCTGCTTTACCTCGCTTAGGTGCTTCTAACGAATCATCGCGCACAGTCGTTATCCCATGTTGATGTGATCTTTGAAGCTCGAAGGTCAAATTATTTTTATATCGTATCATATTGACATGAAACAACAAGAGATAATTTCTCTCTCGCAACGAAAAAAACTTTGGTTGAAATGAAGCACTTTTGTCCAGGGCTCTCCGAAAGCACCTGGAAATTTCTAATGAACCCCGTCCAGGACAAGATTATTCCATTTTTGGAGGACTTCGACATGATTGATGACAACCACCAAACTTCAACCGAACCCGCCTTTCGTGACGTTCCGGATCAACGGACAGCTGTTGAGTCACCGCTGGTGGCGACCGAGGCTTCATCAGTTCCCGGAGAGGCATGCAAGCAGCCTGGGGCGGTAAAGGCAGAAAAACGGCGGAGGGCTACGGAGTCGGAAAAAATTCGTTGGCTCGTCGAGCAGAAGAAAAATCAGCATTCGAATCGGGAAATTGCCGTGAAAGCTGGCGTTTCCGAGGGTGCAATTCGTCGATGGAGAAAAGATTTCCCAGACGAAATCTTGACCCAGCATCTTACGGCACCGGGGAAAAAACGCCCGGTACCTCGGCCGGTGATACCGCCACCGCAGCAAGGCCAATGCTCTCCATCGATTTCGGAGCTTTTGTCGACGGTTGAGGCTCTCAGGTCACGGTGCCAGGCCCTGGAATCGGAACTGGCAGTCTTGAAGGGAGTCGCCCGGCATTATATCGCCTAATCACTTTCTCCATCGGGTCCGGGCGGTCCGTGACCCGATGGTAATACCTTCATACTCATCTAATTGAGGAAACTCATGAAACTATCTGCGCCAACCGCATTACCTCGCCCAGCATTAAAACCTGCTGCCGCAAAAAACAAAAGATTCACCGTCGAAGAGAAAATCGCTGTGCTTTACGCACATGCCACTCTTGGATACTCCTACGTCGAAATCGCGCCGGCTATCGGCCTCAGCGTATCGACGCTAAAGGAATGGTCCCGAAAATTTGGCTCCGCAGTCGCCGATATCACCTCGCCTCCGAAGAATGGCCGCCCATATCATCGCCCTGCGGTGCAGGAACTCGTTGCCTGCAGTATCAACTATTTTGTGCGATCTTTTCCTGGATATGACGTCAGGTTTATTGTTGATAGGGTCGCGAACTACATCCGGATCGACTCAAGGGTCCTCTGGTGGTGGATGGTCCTGCTCCGTTGTGGTGGAGGGATTCGGTCCAGAGGTAATCTGCCACAGTCGCCGACCTCTTCAGTGTACCAGCTACCGCATTATTCAGCAGTGCCATTCACTGAGTTCTCTGCAACAGAATTGGGATGGCTTGGCCTCGACCGTTCAGTTATCGGGAGCGTTGCTTCAGGGATTTGGGTTAGCCGCAACTCGCTGAACGACACAAAGGATGTGCACGTTGTGATTGAATATACAGGGGGGCTTGTTGAATCGTTTTCAATCGTTCCAGTGCAATGGGTAACTCTCTACGCGGTACCTGTGGGGCTCGTCCTCGAGGCTTTTGTCACAAAAACGGTCACGGATTGGTCCAGCTTTTATAAGTCGAACCCACCGGTATGCAAAATCTTGAAGTGGAAATACGAACAACTCAAGGATTTGTATTGCTTGAGTCTTTGTGATGCCTCCGGTATTGCTGCGGTCATTAACGGTTTGAAAAACAACACAATATCCGCTGGTCACGACATGTTTGCCTTCCTGTCGTCCTACAAGGTCGGCATGGTTAATTGCCATGAGATCACTCGTCTTATAGATGCATCGAGGCTGATGTCCCTTCCCGCACTATTCACTGACGTATCTCCGGACCGCCAGTATTCATGCAAGATGGTTGCACATTGCGTAAAAGTCTCGACCTCGCCCGAGGATTTGGTGGATCGACTCGGCCGTCTAAGGCTGGAACTATCGACACGCTGTTCGCGTCGGCTGTAACATGAAAAGAGGCCACAGTGTCGTGGTAAAAACGACACTGTGGCCGATCAACGAAATCAATTGGAGGAAATATGACAGCATCGCGCCAAGCCTCAAAGGCAGGGGTCATAATCAACCGGAGCTCAATGCCGTTCAACCCTTATGATATTTATCGGCTCTTTTCCCTTGGTTTGCTAGATGAGAAGAGCGTTAACGTACTCATTGGTACCTCGGAAAACCAGACGACACAATGGTTACTGAAAATTTTGGCTAAATCACGTCCCATCGGAAATGAACGCCTCAGCGACGCACAACTCCAGGCACTGATCGAAGCACTAGAGTTGTGCGATAAAAAGTGCATCCACGGGTTGATCAATAGGATCTCCCAAAAGCGAACATTTCAATCTGTGGTAACAGCCGCTATTCACTGTGCGTTCTTTCCAGAACAACTCTCGCGGCTATTTTCAGTGCTCAGCAACCTGACACAGGAGGGCCTTCCGGACAGCGTCGTAGATTGGTTCCGTTTCTGCTCACTGCACAAATTCACTGGCTCCGATCTGGAGTCGCCTTTTGCAACAGTCATCACTCCCGTTGATGGTGTGCTGTTGGAGATCCACCCAGGAATTCTGAAATGTTTTGAAAAGGGCATCCTTTCGCCGTCAATTATCGTCGATACAGCTGAGCGGAAAACAAGGCGGCTGTGATCGGTTTTATGCGCAATCAACAGCACAAGCTTCTCATGATCTACCCATAGCCAGCTAACCAACCTCACGGGGGCGAAGGCGACCGCCGAACCGGCGGTCTTGATAAAACGAGGGGTCGGCATTACGTCGCCGACCCCTCGTTTTATCAGCAGCTCGATACAGACGATGACCTTTCCCTGCATTACTCTCGAACTCTGGAGCTAGTTCACAGCGAGATGGCCGTCGTGCTTGAGCGTGCCCGCGCCGGTCGGCCGTACCTATCGCACCAGATCATAAATGGAGCCGACGAGTACGAGAACGACCAAATGTCCCACACGCTGCGGCATCATTTTCGGAAGTTGCAAAAGCAAGGCAGAGATATCTCATGGCTCAAGCGCTATTCCTTCGACGTCCACGATAACTGCCACTTCCATCTCGCACTGTTCCATGATCTTCCTCTCTCGGTATTGCTGAGCAGCCGAAGAAGATCTGAAACCGGAACGGTTTTCGCCCCTGGCGGGAATGACACCGCCGACGTGAAGACCGATACGCAAGAGAATGGCAATGACCCTTCCACCCATCCGCCGACCAGGGATCTCGGCCGCGCCGCTGACAGCGATACCAGCAGCATTCATAACGCTGAAAATGACAATGCTACCGCATGTCACATGACGGCTGGTGGCCATGCCGACAAAAGGACTTCACCTCCCTGGATGATTCGACCGCCTTAATACTGATGAAACAAAAGGATCGCGGCCTCCCATAGAATCCCGAAGGCGTTAAGGCAGGCCGCATTATTATTGATGTCGGATGGTGGTTTATGCTGGGATACTGATACCTTGGAGCTTCTGGAGTTGCTTGCGTAGATCTCTCACCATGGGAGTGGCTTTCAAGATTGCCTCATGTCGATCCCTAGTTCCGAGAGTCATCCGCACTTCCCTCTGACCGAGCACGCCATGGAGCGACCGGGGAATCCAGAATCGGAGTCGGTAGTAGCCGTGGGGCCTTCGCTCAATGTAATTTGCCACCTTATCGCCGTTGTTCGGCGAGGCATCGTTCTGATCATCGGTGCTCGCTTCGCCTGCCGCTGTTTTCTTTTTCGATGGTTTCACTGCTCGGGTACTCCCTGAGGCCGACTCTTTCGAACTCCCGCTGGAGTCTGTCGAATTCCCGGTCGGTGGTTCAGTGCTGGTAATGCCGAAAGACTTGCGCAATAACTCGGCAACGTGTGCCATTTCTTTTTCGCTGGCGGTGTTCACGACGGCATTGAGGTCAATCTTTTCACCGACAATCTCGGTGTCGACAACTACCGTCGCACCTGTAAGAAAAGTCTCGGCAGCCTCCTGAAAAACCGTCCGGCTGGCGATGGCGGTGACAATACCGACATCTCGCGCCTCCGCACCATCCTTGGTCGCGAGAGACCGCCAAATCGCAGCTTTTGCGACAAAAGCCCGAAGTTCTTTTGGAAGAATGATTCGCGCGTAGTGCGTGCCCGAATCGTTGGTCCGCGTGTAGCATTTTCCCGTGATGTTCATTTGTTCCTCCGGTTGAAAGTTGAATTTCCTCTCTGCCCGCATCCTCTCAATATCCGCACTCTGAGCAGATTATTCGCAGCGATTTGCCGTTTAGAATGATGACGTTATTCCCGAGCACCTGGTTGAAGGTGACGTGGTGACCGCAATCGAGTGCGTATTTCCCATGCTGCAAAACTTCGAGAATCCGCCGCAGTTCCTCAGCTGTTTTGTACTGCTTCTTCTTTGACGATTTCATCTCTTCCTCTGGCCGTTTTGTCTGCAATTCCAATTGCTAAGATCGTAATCTTTCAATCAATTGCAGTATAACCGTCTCAGCCAGAACGTACAGTCAAATAATTGCTTATCTATATGTATTTACACAATAATACATGTTGCAACCGCATCCCTGCAAGGTATGATCTCTCTATACATCCTAACATTATATAGCACCAACAAAGGAGGCGTTATGGAGTACAGGAGAACAAGCGTATCAGGGCAACGATTTACCCTCGGACGGACCGTCATTACCAGAGGGGCGCTGGGACACTGCGAGGACAACTGCATCGATTACATGGAGCTGCTCATGCGTCATGCGGTTGGAGATTTCGGAAGCGTCGGGAAACTCACCTCGGCGAGATTGAGCGAGGAAGAGTTGAAGCTCGGCGCATTGGCGACCTCAAATGACCTGAAGCTGAACGCCGTCGCCATCAAGACCGGCGAAGGGATGATTATGTCGGTCTATGCAATTCCGGGGAATGGAACGATCTGGATTCAGACCATGTTGGCGGGAACGGAAACGTATACCACGATCTTATTACCTAGCGAGTATTGAAAGGAGAAAAGCGATGAACGAATTTGAGAAAAGCATGCAGATAGTGAAAAAGGTGTTACGTGCGCAATTCATCAGCGGTGCGGCGCTGGTTGCTGGATTTGCCTCCTATCAAGGCGTCGTTACCGGCGCATGGGCGGGCACGGCTATGTTCGCGGGCGGAGGGATGGTCGTACTATCGGTAATAATATGGCTGATGCGGCTGAGGACAGAGTCGCTGTTGAGGAAAGTGACCACTGACTGAGACTCTTTTGTTCGCTGCGTAATTTTCTCGGGGGTTCGTTCATACAGGAAAGTCCTCCGAGATGCTCCCGCCTCTCTTCATCTCATCACCTATTCTACTCATTCTCAGACGCGAACCGCCAAGCGAAGGCAGTCTATGTCCAGTACCGGCTATCAAAAATAGCCGGTACTGAAAACAGCGACTCAATATTTTCTCATTTTTCAAATTTATTTAAACATTTATTAGAGATATCGAGCTTCTCCTTATCTACCTCTATCAGCCGAATACCGCGTGCGGACAGTGTCCGCGCCTGAAAGGTATCGGAAAAATTTCGATCTTGGAGACTCCTACCATGGATAGAGAAAAATTGGACCGCGCCGTTGACACACACATTTTTTACAACGTCAGCGAGCAGGTTCAGCGAGAGCAGAAGGATCAAACCATCGTGTACGACGACATCATTGAAGCGATTGCAAAATGTCCCGTTGAGGACGACGAAGACGAAATTAACGTCTATCAGTGGTGGATCGTTACGGAAAGATTCGCATATTTCGCCGGAAAGGCAAACGAGGTCGTAGTGGAAACGCCGTTCGGCACCATCTGGGGGGCGTCAAACTTGCGGACAAGCAATTGCCCAGGATCTCAATGTTCAGGACATTTTCAAAGCGATGGGCGAGATTTAACGACGCAAGCTGCGACGGACACCGGCGGCAGCGGTGATATTATGACCGCTGCCGTGCGTCGTTGTTTTACTCCATTCATTCTCATCTTCTCTCTACCTCCCTTCATGGAACCGACATTTCAGGTGACTGAAATGCCAGCGACCGAACCCGGCGATCATTTTACACCGCTGGAAAATGTTGCTCGGTCGCAAGGTCGTAGGCCCAGGTATCGAAGATACCTGTAAGGGCCTAAATATGTTGGGAAGGTTGAAAGATGAAGAAAATTGCCAAACTCTGGGTGAACCACAAAAGCATGTCCGGTGATCCTTCACGGCACGTCGCTTATCTCACCAACGGGCATCAGCTCGACGCGAACGAGCATGCTCGGATGTGGTGCAAATCACTTCCGAAGGCCTGCAAAACCGACCGCGCCGCATTGGTCGCACATTGGCGAGGAATCCATGACGAGTTCGTCAGGGCTCGACAAACACCAGGCAGTTGTGTGCATCACAACGCGAAGGTTACGGCGCGACAGTTCGTCATCAACCTTCCTAACGATATTTCAGATGAACAAGTTGACAAACTTGCCAAGGCGGTTCTGCTCGACTTTCCGCGACATATCCCGATCTCAATGCTTCTTCACAAGACCTCGAACCGAGGTAAACGGCACCTGCATTTGCAGGGACTGTTCTCCTACCGCAACGGTGGATACGGTGCTATCCAAGAAAATTTCCGTCTGGCAATTACGCAGCAGATGAAAGCCACGGTTGCCGAAACCCTCACGCTGCTGGGCTACGCGGTCGATCACGGTACGCCCGGATCGATCAACAATAACGAACGACGCTGGCTCAGCCAACAAGGCACCGTCGAACAGCGACGAAACCCTCGTTTTATGCAGGAACTGGCGACAATCGCAACGAGTCCGAGGCTCAAGGCCTATTGCGTCAAGCAGTCGGAGAAAATGACGCGTCGGATTTCCAAGCCGTCGCCGGTCGACGAAACGTTACAAATATTGACCTCCATGCCATGTCTTTTGACTACCTATCCCAAAGAGCGAAATTCCGCGCAGGGCCAACCCAGCACCGACCGAGTGCGCGAGACACACGAACCGTTGACCAGGGAAGCATTGGAAAAAGCACGAATCAAGGCGCGAAGATGGCAAGCTACGAAGAAAATTTCGAGGAATATTTGACACTCAAGGGACGAGCAAGGGGCGCCGGCGTTTCGATAGCGACGCTGCTCCGGTTCAAGGACGGAGAATTTCGCAACCACCTGACCGCATTGCACGGGAACGGACGTCCACTCGCGGAGTTGGTCGATTATGTTGCCGCTTTTTACCAAATCGAAGTAACACCGCAGCAACTGCGTCGCGTTCTACAAAAAAGCGACCATGAGGCGTGGAAGGTGGCGGCTGAAAGTTACCGCCAACACCGTGACATGAAACGACATCAGGCCGTCCTCTCGGCCATCGGAGCAGAATTATGAGACATTCTTTCAAATTCGACGGCCTGCAGGCTCTGGACGTCGGGAGATCGGTCCCCTGGGTATCGATTAACCATCAACAATATGGAACCCCACCTGAACTCGGGGGATCGGTTGTGGATTTTCTCGTCCGACATCATCCACGGATGAAGGCAGCCGCTCTCGAATGGATCATTCAACAACACCGCATGCTTTTCCATTATGAGGATGGTAACGAGGCACGCGACCGGCTGGAATTGTTGCTAAGTGACCTGACCGCAGCCGAGGTGACGGACGGCGTACACCCGGAGCCGTGGGAGATTGGCGACACACTCCGCCTCGAACTGGTCATCAAATCCGCCGAACTCGAAATCACCCCGCGTACACCGGCCGCGCTCGTCGAGTTCGCGATAACCGCGATGATACGCAATGCGTACCGGCGATTGCACAAACTGGAGCGGCCGATTGTGGAGTCATTTTTCAGTGTATTCATGCAAGCTGCCCAGCCGACGCAGCTGCCGCTCGAAGTTCTGGCGAAGAGCGCAATCGATAAGAAACGCCTGACTCCAGAGGAAGCCAAGGCCGTCATGAAAGAAAATGCGACCTATTGGAAAGCCCAGCTGCAAGCTCTTGGTAACCTATATCTTATGGCGGTGTGCACAGATCCCATGCTGATGACGCTCCAAAACGCGGCGCTTTATCAGCAACTTAAACGGTTTTTCGATGACGACGAGGAGGAATAGACCAATGAAGAATTACGACATACCAAACTACGAAGTAATGCTCGATATGGTGTCAGGGTTTCAATGGCTCCCCGATGTCGGCGACCTACGCATTTTTGCCGGACAACCGACGCAGAACCCGGTCGCGGACTCGCTGCACCGGGTGGCTGAGGAGTTGAGCCGGTTGCCTCCGAAGAGCGGTTTGATGGACATGCGCGTCGTTATGGGAAAGATCCTTTTGCAGCAGAACCTCGTACGTGCTTATAGTCTGCGCGAGATCTTCGACGAAACAGCGCGTGTTGGAGAATTCATCGGCACCACGCCGGATCTAATCGGCCTCGCCAATCTGCACGTTACGGCCTACGCACTCCGGGTGCGAGCGGCGGCTGCGGAGGCGTGGAATTCGTTTTGCGCAGATGTCGACCGGATGGAATGGCGGACATCAACGAATGGTGCCAGTTCCTCATCGATGTTGATTTCGGTTGGCGGCAGCGTCGCGGAAGGTGCCGAGGTGAAGGTTGTGCGAGAGGACGAACGAGATGAATGCGCATCGCCCGAGCGGCCGGAGTCGGTTGCGGGGAAGACTGGCGACACGACACGCCCCGTGCAGGATCGGTCGCGCCGGGGACTCGCGCGGGCGTTTGATGATGAAGACTTCAACGACAGGGCTGGCAAGTTGCTCGACCGATACCGCGAGGAGGATGTCGCCGCCGCGCATACGGTAGTGTCCATATCGGAGTCAGCGCCGACGCGGTGTTCTCCATTTCACACCGTCATTCAGGAAAAACTCGCCGCGCTGCGAACCGGGTACAAGGGCGGTAAGAGATGATCGATGTATGCCATCGAATCATGGTGGGGGTGCACAACGCGGAGGACGGAGGACCGGTCGGATGGTGGCGGGAGTCGGGCGGAGTGAGTGAGTCGTGCCGGTGTTGGAATAGAGGGGGATGAGATAAGGCGGAAAAAGTCCTGGAAATTCTCGATATTTTGGGTGGAGTGTCGAGAGTCGGATGGCCTCGGAGTGAAGGATGAGGCTATGCCACAGCCGGAGTTGGATTGCTAGTTTCAGAGATCAAGCCCAATACTATTCGGGATAAAATTTTTCGAGACATTCTTCGCAAACTCCGTGACTAAACTCGGCTACTGAATGCTCTTCAATATACGTTTCTATTCTGTTCCAGTAGCCTTGGTCATCTCGAATTTTTTTGCAATGCATACAGATTGGCAAGAGACCGCTCAACTGGTGGACTTCCGCCAAGGCTTTCTCCAATTTCTCTTTTTCTTGTCGCAACCGTGCTTCATTTTCTTTGAGCTGTTCTCGCTTTTTGGCATTTTCAATCACAAGACCGCACAACTCGGAAATGGATAAAGCCAAGTTGAGATACTGTTCTCTGTATTCAGGGAAGGCAATTTTGTCGACTTCAACAATCCCTAACGACAATTCCCGATAGGATATCTTTACTTGAAACCCTTGCTGCGCCTCTGTCCAACGAAATTTACCAGAAAAGGTTTGCTGCGAAGTACGAGTGTCAAACTCGATAGATCCCTTTTTTGCGACAGGCCGGAACCGAATAATTTTTGGAGAGAAAAGAATGGTGAATACATCGATGATGCTGTCGATAGCCTGTCGTTCCGAGTCCGCATGACTCAGCTTAGCCAGCAGGTCCAGTGCCATGGCGTATTCAGACGCCATCCTTCTGGCATTTTCCAGTTCATGCTGCATGGTCACTTTTTCCCGATGGCTCTCAACGTTCCTCTATGTCGTTCACCGCACTATTGCCGGTCTAACCAGGCCAAGGGATATTGTCCCCACCTGTGCACAGCTTCCGATACTGCCAAAAGTACATCGTCTGGAACTTGCCAGGGAATCTCGCCATGGTTGTCGGAGAGAATGAAACCACCGCCACTCGCTGCTTCTGCAATGGCTTTTTTCACCTCTTCTTCAGCCTTGGCCGCGCTCCAGAGGCGCATTTCGATTCCATTGAGATTTCCGAGCAAGGTCAGTTTCGACTTACATGCCCTTTTCAGCTCGGCAAGGTCTTCCAGAGCACTTACCCCTACCACCGCAGTACCGGTTTCCGATAGTTCATTGACTATTGGGAGACAACGGCCAGAAGCCATGTGCGTAGCCGTGGGACCTTTGATCCTCGACAGCGTCCGTTGAGCAACCGCAAAGCCGGTCTTCAGGTACATTTCTTTACTGATGATCGTCGGCGATGACACCGGGTCGAAATAGCAGATCGCTGTTGCGCCAGCCGCCAGTTGAGCATTGGCCCAATCGACACAAAACTCTTCATTGACTCGCATGAGTCGAGCGAATAAGTCGGGCTGCTCGTACATCAATTCAATGTACCGTTCAAACCCCATCTGCATAACCGGCAACGAGAAAGGCGACTTAACGACCCCGATGATCGGAACGGTATCGCCGACACGCTCCTTGAGCAGAGTCGTGGCCTGTAGAACCTTTCGTAGGGCTGGGATGTCCGCCAGTCGTGAAGGCGGTTCAATGTTTTTTATATCCGTGAAGGATTTGAGGAACGGCGCGGCTGTATTTGGTGGCCCATCGTCGCAGTACAGGACCTCACCGCCCCAAGCTTCAATTTCAAGCGGAGCATAGAAAAAGGTATAGTGGCAATCGTGTCGATATTTTTTCCGCAAGCGAAGTTGTCCTTCGACAACGTTTTCCGCTTTTGAAAAATACTCCTTGATCGAAAGGCCGAGTTCTTTTGCTCCATGCATGGTGACCAGGAGAAAGAAAGGGAGCCGATCCGCTTGCTGATGGCTTAATGCCGTAAGTACTCGTTGCATGGAGGTCATTGTTTCAGCCATGGATTTCCTCCATTACTTTGCTGATTACAGCCACGGCCTCAGAGGCATTTTCGCACATACAGTCAGCCCCAATCTCACGCCAAAGGTTTTTATCAAAACGAAACGGAGCACCGCCGACAATAATTTTCACATCACAGTTGGAATTGTTGAGCAAATCTTTCACCGTTTTAATTTGCAGCGCTGAAGGCAGCATAAGAACTGATATCAACAAAACCTTGAGCCCATCTTCTTTGACTCTTTCCACCACCTCCTGAACAGAAAGGCTTCCATAGTCAGCTAACTCAAAGCCACTCGCTCTCAGAAGAGAATAGACGATCGACTTACCGAGCATATGGTGGTCGACAAGAGTGCAGATTGCCATTTTCGGTTGGTTTTTACGCTCTGGTGCGGCCGGAGGTAAAATTTCATCCACCAATTGTTCGCAAATTCTTCCTCCCATATATATCTGCGCCAACGAAACCGTTCCTTCTTGCCACCTTTTACCGATGCGATCCAAGGCAACAACGACAACATTTTCCACAAAGCTCAGGGGGGAGATGTTCGGTGACGCTGACGCTATGATCTTTTGCACTGCAATACGGTCCAGGGACAGCAGGGCATCCGTCAAATCATCAATGAGTTTTTCCATTCGATATCCGTACCGTGAACGAGTTTATGGGCCGAGATCAGTAAAACAAAGAGATCATTATTTTGATAGGGTGAAAAATTGCTTTCCTGGTACCATCAATCCTTCTCGCCGTGTTTCTGGTCCGACACTTTCGATTCCTTCTTCTCGAGAGCCTTCGTGATTGTAATTTTCAGATGATCAAGATCGAGCGGTTTTTCAAGACAGTCAAAGGCCCCAGCAAGCTTGGCAGCCTGTTTCATTTCATTTGTTATTCGACCGCTGATTAAAATGCATTGTACCGCCGGGTCATGTTCCCGAGCCATGGAGAGGAGCCGAATTCCATTGATGTCACTCATTTTCTGGTCGGTAATAAGTACATCTATCTGCTGGCTCTGTAGGATTTTTAAGGCTTCGTTAGCAGAAGCGACTCCGATCACTTCGTAAGATGCCCTTGACAAGAGACGACAATACAACATCCTCAGCTGTTCCTCGTCATCGACGAAGAGTATTTTAACCAGCGGCATGCATTACCTCAGTAAATTCCAATTGATGTAAATATCTCGAAAATAATGGCGTGTTAAAATTTTACACATCGAAAACAACGATAAGTATTTCATGACACGTCAGGTCATTATACATGAAAAACACCGAGCGGAGTCAAGACTAAAACTGAGTCTCAAGGGATGGGAGGAATTCTGTGGCCGGTTTTTGGGGAAGCCCCTAAAAAGGACTGCTGATCATTTTCCCTGTGTCGAGAAAAAAAGCAATGGAGCCGTCGCCAAGAATACCCGTTCCGGAAATGCATTTGGCGTTATGGAAGAGACGGCCTAATGGCTTCATGAGGGTTTTTATCTCGCCGTGTAATTGGTCGACAACAAGACAAATGTCGGCATCTGCGTTTCTGATGACAATAACATGCTGGCGTGGTGGGGGAGGCTCAGAGACCTGGAGCACTTTTCGCAGGTCAAGGTAAGGAAGGAGCTGGTGTCGCACCTGCAGGCAGCCAGTGGGTATGCCGGCGAGGTGCTCGCTACTAGGTAACTCCATGGTCTCCTGTACCAGATCCATCGGCAGGATGTAAAGATTGCTGCCCAGCGACAGCATAAACCCATCAATGAGAGAGAGCGAAAGGGGGAGAGACATCCGAAAGGTTGTCCCGACCCCTTCCTTGGTTTCCACATCTATTCTGCCTCTGATGGAATCAACGAACTTTCGTACTACGTCCATGCCGACGCCGCGCCCTGAAAGCATGGTGGGATCTTCGATGGTCGAAAATCCTGGCTCAAAGATATACGACAGAACATTCATACCAGCCGGTTGGAAATCGCTCTTCATCAGGCCCTTTTCTAGAGCCTTTTGGGCAATGTTCTGAATGTTTATCCCCTTACCGTCGTCGCTGACCCGGATGACGATATTGCCGGAATCATGAAAGGCCTGGAGATGGATCGTTGCGCCGGATGGTTTGCCTTGGGCGGCCCGCTGTTTGGGGTTTTCAATGCCGTGATCGATGGCATTGCGCACAAGATGGAGCAAAGGTTCATACAACTTCTCGGCAATGGTCTTGTCCAGTTCGGTTTCCCCGCCGCTTATCTCTAGGTTTATCTGTTTGCCACTTGAGGAGCCGATATCACGAATGATACGTTCAAAACGTTTGAAGAGTGTCTGGACTGGCACCATGCGCAAGGACATGGTCTGCTCCTGCATCTGTTTTACCAAGTCGGCAACGTGCACCGCCGATTCGGTGGAGGCAAGATCTCCCTTTCGCCGCACCTGAGCTTCCAAAACTGAGGCGGCGGTTACCAGCTCAACAACCAGATCAGAGAGTTGATCGATTTTTGCGGCATCGATCCGCATAACAGACTGTTTTCGTGATTTATTTTCTTTCGCACCGAAGTGATTTTTTGAGGGATTGCCGGTCGATTGTTCCCGGTCAGCATCGACACCTTCTTTTGCGGAATTTTCAGCAATATTAACCGCTACTGTATCTTTATTGTCATAGCTTTGATCAATCAGGCCATATTCCCCGGTTTCCCCTGGTGCGGTCGAGGTAGATTTCACCCATTCCTGCAGCTGATGAAGGAGGTCGGGGTGGGCAGGTGGAAGTATAAAGTTCTGTTGGTCATCAAGATCCAGACAATATCGCTCGATCATGGCGCTTATATGGTCATGACATTTGAGCAGGAGAGCGACAAGCTGGTGATTGAGTGACAGCTGATGCTCACGTATACGGACGAGGATATGTTCGATAGTATGACAAAAGAACTCGGCATCCTGAAACATGACAATGCCCGCCGAGCCCTTTATGGTGTGCACTGTCCGGAACAAGCGGTTGAATTCGTCGGCATCGCCGGGTTGAGCTTCCAAGGCCAGTAGCGCCGACTCCATTTCCGCCAACAGTTCGCCACCCTCAATGGCAAAGGCCTTGCGGATTTCGAGAATTTCCTGGTCGATCACCGGCAGTTCTCCGCGACAATGGTGGCATGATTGCTTCCGTCTCGTCCAGCACAAATAACCCTGTTACGCCCCGCGCTTTTTGCTTGGTATAAGGCTGAGTCTGCCCGTCCTATAAGAGCCTCAAGGGTTGTTGTTTCCTCATCGTATTCCGCTACCCCGAGGCTGATGGTTATATGAAATTGCCTGTCTCCGAAGGTAAATACCTCTGTCTCGATCTCATGCCGCAAACGTTCTGCTAAGATGCAGGCGTTTGCCGATGGTGTTTCGGGAAGGATACAGCAAAATTCTTCACCGCCATATCTCCCGACCAAGTCGACTGTCCGGACCGTCCGCTGCAGTATCGATGCAATTGAGCGTAAAGTGTGGTCGCCGCAGAGGTGGCCATGGGTGTCATTGACGTTTTTGAAAAAATCTATGTCAATAAGGATGATGCTCAAGGGATTTGCGAAACGGCGAGCGCGCTCCAATTCTTCCGTCAACCTCTTGTCGAGAAAGCTGCGGTTATATGCTTTGGTCAAGGCATCGATTCTTGCCATCTCCAGTAATTTTTTTTCGTAGACGGCATATTCGGTGACATCATGGATGGTGATGAAAAGACCAGTAATCTCGCCATCGCCATCCCGTAATGGGGCAGCCGAACAGCTTTGCTGCATAAGTGGAAGATGGACGTTTGAAGAATGGGGATTTTTCAGGGGAATGAGATATTGATGCAGCTTTTGCGAAAAATAGGCATAACTCCCGAAAGTCAAAACACTCTTGAAAAGCCGTCGGTATTTTGACTCGCCAAGATTTTGATATCTCTCAAGAATCGGTTGTCCAAGAATGTCTTTGGCGGAAATACCGCTGTGAATCTCCATCCAGCGGTTCCACCCCCTGACAACCAGCTGGCGATCAAGCGCTATCAAACCGAGGTCGATGGTCGCAAAAATTTGCGCGTTATCAAGCATTATTGTCGCTTGGCCTGCTTTATGTTCTGAGAATTCTGAACTGATTAATTATGTGTATTGTCTCAAATAGTCTTCAATGGCCGTCTTCAGCCATTCCAGGGTACTTTCATCGCTGATGAGAAAGAGGAAGCCGCTGGCATCGAACTCCTTGAAGTGGAAGACGGTCTTGAAAAAGATGGCAAAAGATTCCTTGTCGGCAAAAGCCTCGGATAGGGCATTATGAATCTGGTCCTGGGCATAATAGCGTGGCGGACTGTAGCTGACCACATCCTTGACGAGTTCGGCGATCTTGCTGATGCAAGCACCCATGATGATATTGCTGATCTCAATGAGGATCTCTTTTTCAAGCACATCGACATCATAGTCCGAGGCTCCGGCTGTTGCGTCAAACAAGCGCAAGAGTTTTTTGCCTTCACCATGCGGAAAAATGAGCACGCTTGAGCCGGTGAATTTGCCGCTGAAAAATTGTTTGACCATGCCCATATCATTTGCACCGGCTATATCCTTGGTGATCAGCGGCAGAATTCCGTCAAAGCGGAGCAGATCGATGTACGGCACAGTCAGGGTGACATACAGGTTGACAACTTCTGAAAGGTCGGCCGCGGCCTGGCCGAACGAAATGTTCATAATTTCCTGCAGGACGTCTTTTTGCAGCGGTGTCAATAGCTCTTCGCAATCACCCATAGCTTACCCCCAGAAGAGCCAGCGCCTTGGCCAGTTCGGCTTGAACCACTTCCTTGACTGGCGGTTTTTTGATTATGGAAAACGCACCGAGGAGCCTGGCTTTTTCCTGTGTCTGCTTCTGGATGTCGGCGGAGAGGATGACGATGACGGCGGTGGGGAAGTCTAGGCGCAATTCCTCCAACACCTCCAGGCCGTTTTTGTCCGGCATGGTGAGGTCGAGAAACGTCACATCCGGCTTGAGAGATCGGAACAGTGCCAGGCCTTTAGCGCCGTCACCGGCTTCGGCAAGCTCGTGGCCCTGATCCTTAGGGATGCAGGCCTTGACACTCATTCGTGCGACGATGGAATCGTCGACAATAAGGATTTTTGCCATGTTTCTAAAACCTCCGGCTCATCTATAATCGGTCAGTGCAATTATGGTTTACCCTCCTCTGCTTCAAAAATAGCAACGGCAAGGAGACATTTGAAGTATACGAGTTGCAAACACAAAGAAAAAGGGGAGCCGGGAAGCTTTTTCTGATTACCCACAATATTCAGCCATTTTCCACAGCCGCCGGGGTGCTGGTACGGTACGAACAGCAATACTGAGAGGGCCGGATCGACTAATAGTATTGAATTGTGCAAAAATGGAGCAACCTCCAAGAAGAGCTTACCAAAGAGTCTCAAAAGAGGAACAGAACCCCAGACTGGCTACAGCACCGCATCCCCGTAATCAATCATCTCAATCACCGGCCTCAAATGCTCCGGCTTGTACGGCTTCCCATACCGCCCGTAACTCTGACCATCGACGGTATGCCCTAAGATCGCCGCGACCTTCGTCACATCCACGTCCCGGTATTTCAGCTGCGTCGCGACGTTATGGCGGAAGGAATGAAACGTCAGCCCTTCTTCTACCACCCCACACTTTTTCCGGTACCGGCTGAACCATTTCGAAAAATGGTGGCCATAGCGACCGTTGCCGAGGGTCAGATCCGGAAAGAGCCGCTGGCCACGTTGTTTCTGCACGAAAATCATGAAATAGTTCGCCAATAACTTGCTGTGGATTGGCACCTGGCGATCAGCCGTCGCATTTTTCAGGTGCTTGCCGTTATGGCCGTTGATGTCGAAACAGAAAATATCGCCGATCTGCACGATGTCAGAGGCCTCCATCTGCGCGATTTCCTCCAATCGCAGTCCTGAATATGCCGCGATCAATGGAATCCAATATCGGGATTCTCGCCCGGCTGCGTCCTTTCGATTCTCCGGATTGAAGAGCGCCTTGAGGTGCTCATCCTCGAAGATTTGCCGTTCCTCATCGGGGCGTCGGGTTTGTTTTTCCTTGTTGATATTCACAAACGGATTCTTCACCACGTACTCTTCGGTGATAGCGTACTGAAACAGACCGGTGATGCGCTCGATGTAGAGTTTCACCGTGGTCGGTGACATCACCTTGCTCGGTGCCAGCTGGATGATTGACGCCATCGACAGATCTTTGAAGATCTTCGATTTGTTGCGGTTCGGTGGCAGCTGCTTGAGGATTTTCAGGGATTCCCTGGCGCGTTTCCGGTCAATAGTGGAAATGGGGACGTCACCAAGGATCTCGACGAAAGTGTCAAGCTGCGCCGCGTAATTGTTAATGGTGCGGCTGTCGCAATGACCTTTGAGTTCGTCGAGGTACTCATGGACGAGATCACCGAGCGACACGCTATCGGTCGTCACCTGCGCAACTTGTGGCTGATGTGGGATTGCGACTGGAGTTGCCGGAGATTGACCTATCACTGGAACTGCCTGGACCTTGTTATAGCACTCGACGGCATGGTCAAGTAGATCCTTCTCGATGTCAGCCTTATCTGGGTCCATCTCCAAGTTCTGGAATTCGATGTTCCCATCGGGATGGCGGACGATATTGACTTTGAGCTTGCTATTCAGTGGGTTGTTGACCAGCTTTTCGTAGTCGTTCGTCTTCGCCATCTTCTCGAAACTCTCAAGGTAAAATGTCGCCAGTTTCCAGGCCTTGCGCAGTGCCTCTCGGTAACTCCTCGTTTGAAGAGACTTCTTGATCTCTCTTCTCCCAAATAGATACCGGAGCTTCTTCGGCACTGCAAGCCGAAGATGGTAGATGCCAAACGAATTTTTGAGCAGGTAGGACGGAACGTGCATGGCTGTAACCTCCCAGAATTTCGAAAGATTGAGCCAGCGAGAAATGATGTTGCGCCAGGATTGTGGCATTCTATGCGCCACATAGAACCCACAGAGATCCCCAAAATAAAAATGCCGAGGATATCATATTGATATCGCTCGGCTTTATATAAACACAAGCAATGCTTGCGTGAGGAACTGGTGGCGATGCAGGGAATTGAAGACATCGAAAAATGGCGCCGCTGCCCTGTTGAAATCATTGAAATATTTCTCACTGGCCGAGAACGATTGTACCACTAAAGTGGATTTCATTGCGCCAGTATATACCGTATATTCGGATAGTTACAGTGATTTGTTGGGAATTTTTCACCGACATTGAGTTTTGCATCTCCACCAACGTCATGTTGAACCACTATCGGCTTTTGATGTATTGCAGGCCAGTTTGAGGGAGAAACAGGGAATTGAATTCGCCACACTGATTCACTCACCATCCTACTCCTCACCATTCTCCACGTTTCTTCATCCTTCTCAACTTATTAAAATGTAGGCGATTTTTTGATGTCACCACCCTTTCTCTTTTGTTCCATCCACTCTATGGCCTCTTCCAACGCTATCCCGCGATTCTGCATATCTCAATGCGCCTCCCGATGAAGTCGGGGCGGTAACCACCCGAACCAGCCATCCTCATAGTGGTTACTCAATGAAAACGATATCATGTCAATATGTTATGCGCCGTGGAAACCACGGTAACCACTGTAACCACTCAGTAACAATCATGAATTATTTTAGATGATCCGATGGTGTCCTCCAGCCTCAGTCACAGGCAACACATCAACAATGCAAGCCGAATGGTTGAAGTGACTTCAGCTTACACCTTGAACCGGTCAGTAACTTGTTTCATGGAAGCGGTGAGAACATTAAGGCTCGAAGCACTTTTCCTTACTAAATCACTACTCTTAGTAAGTTCTTTAGAGCTTTGACTAACCTCAGCGATATCTTTTGCTACTTCACCAGAAGCGGTGGATATCTGCGAGATGTTATGGGCCACCTCTTGAATACCAGTGGAGGCTTGTTCGATGTTCCTAGCTATTTCCTCAGTGGAGATGGTCTGATGCTCAACAGCTGAAGCAATACCATCAACGATTCCATCAACCTCGTTAATAACTCCGAGAATGGCTTGCATCTCATCCACTGATTTCCGTGAGGATTCCTGAATTCCACTTATTCTTTCGGTAATTTCAACCGTTGCTACGGCGGTCTGCTTGGCGAGTTCTTTAATCTCGTTGGCAACAACCGCAAAGCCTCTGCCAGCTTCACCTGCCCGGGCAGCTTCTATAGTGGCGTTTAGCGCCAGGAGATTAGTTTGCTCGGAAATTTCGTTTATAGTTTCGGTCATTCGCCCAATATCCTTTGCCGCGTCGCCCAACGCACTGATCAATTCATAGGAACTTCGTGTGCGTTGAACCGCTTCACCAGTTCTGGTTCTGGCATTTTTCGTACTTCCGGCAATATTCTTACCGGCGTCAGCAATGCTTCCTGTAGATTCGGCAACTGTACTGATGTTCACCGCGGCTTCCTCAACAGCAGCGGCGACACTGCTCATGTTGATATTCATTTCCTCCGCTGAGGCCGCCACGCCATTGGCTCTTGTCTGAATATTGGTCGTCGCACCGTTCATTTGCTCAGCCAGACTCGCAAGTTCCTGCCCCGATTGATTGAGGCTATCTCCGTTCGACTTAATTTGCTTGATCATACTTCCTAACGTTGTCAGCAATTTATCAATGCTTCGCCCCAGTACACCTATTTCGTCCTTAGCAGTAAAACTCATGCGCTTGGTAAGATCTCCTTCACCTTCCGCAAGATCGAGAGCGACATGATTGGCGGTGGAAATGCCTCGGATGAGGCTGAACGCTATTGTCGACACTAGAAAAATACTGACGGCAAGGACGACGACAAACGCGGTCATCATGGCAACTAGTTCCCGTTGGAGGGATTCAGCTTTGCTGCTGGCAGTGGCTATAATTTTTTCAGAAAGACCATCATCGACCTTTTTAAGAAGGTCTATCTTTTCAGTAATCGTTTTGAACCAGACTTCGGGGTCAACACCAAATTGCTTGCTTTCATCCAGTCCGACATGCAGCGCTATCTGGCGCATTCGCTCTACTTCCTCTATCGATTGGCCGCGCACAGTAGCATCGTACAGTGTTATCGCATCGTTAGTTGCCTCAGCCCGAAAAACTCCGAAGAAACTGTCTTGTGCCGCCAGCAATTGAATAAATCGTCTGTAGGTGTCGGTGGTGAATGAGCCACGACTAAAGACAGCGCTTAGAGTTGCCCGCTCAATTCCCGCTCGCTCCTTCCCCTGAAGAAAGCTCGAATAGGCGAACATCTGAGACGTTACTGCCGGATCGTCGCTAAAATGGCTAGAGGCGGCGACGGCATCAAGTAGGGCTGCGATCAGGTTCGTATAATAGGCAATAGCATCTTTAGCCTCTATCTGCTGGCCGCCAACTTTTTGACGAATGGCAGGTTGTTCTGTCAGGAGCTTTGCAATTTTTGATGTTCTCTCTTCTAGGCTTTTCCCGGCAGGAAGCTTTGCAAGTATGGCAAGAGCATGCATATACTCGGTGGCCATACCATCGGTAGTTTTCCTCTGCTGTTCTAAGATGTCTGAAAACTTTTGTCCTTTGCTTGCAAGGAATCCTGATGAAGAGCCCCGCTCTTTTTGAAGTTCATGGACCAAGAGGCTTATTCGCCCATTGTAGTGGCTGAGGCTAACAACGGCTCGCGCAGATTGTAGGCTATTAAAATCACTTACTAGTTGAGCAGCAGCTGTGGCCATATAGGCACATAAGGGAAGAAGCGCTATCAGGGTAATCTTGGTTTTGATGGACAGTTTTCCGAGAAATCGTTTCATTGGGCCTCAATAATTGACGTGGTGTTGGAGGTAACATGTTCGTTTTGTTTCGAAATGTTAGATTGGCACGAATCCCTGCTGTCATTTAACATGGCAGGTCAAAAATGATACGATAGATTGAGCCACATGACCAATGTTATTTTTAATTATCATTACTGGAAAAAATTAGACTAACTAAAGGAATTCTTCCTGTCACCATCGTAACCAGTAACCACCGCTCATCGACACGCTATTGGGAAAAACGCAACTCCACTACCCATCGGTCTCTCCTCCGCAATTCCAGTTTAGAAACGCTTAACTCGTTCTAATAGTATACCTCGATGCACCTTCCGATGAAGCCGGGGCGGTAACCACCCGAACCAGTCACCTCCCTAATGGTTACCGAATAAATGCTGTGTCATATCTTTATGTTATTCACCACGGCACCATGTAGTCACTGTAACCACAATGCGTTGCAACATCGCTAAGCAACAAAGCTACGGATTATCTCTCGCATAACGCATCCGAACACTAGAATGAAAAATTCAAGATAATAGCCCTTCAAGCAAAATTTCTTTTTCTTCTAGAAAAATGCCCATATGATTATAGGGTGTATTCATCCAATAATTGCCAGATCCCCACCGGATGCCACTATGACACTGACCAAAGCCGACCTTGTGCAAAGGATACGTGAGCGCCACCAAAACCTTTCAAAGCAACAGGCCTTTGATGCGGTCGAAGCATTTTTGCGGCTGTCAAAAAACGCTCTCTGCAACGGCTCAGACCTATTGCTTACCGGTTTCGGCAAGTTCATCCTGCGGGATAAAAATGCACGTATTGTTCGCAACCCAAGAACCGGTATGACTCTTACCCTCGAATCAAGACGCATAGCAACCTTCAAAACGTCTGGTGTGCTGGAAAACATCCTCAACGGAAAGCAGTAATGAAGGAACAAAGAAATCTTACGCCCGGATACCTAAATCGATTCGCACATCTAGTGGTTTTTTGCGGTCCGACATTGCTAGTCGCGTTAGCTGCGTACTACATGGGATCTATCGAATTGAAAGCGACAATGGCGGAAATACAAAGCCATGAGATGCTCAATGCTGGGCGCGGTGCCGCAACAATGACGGGCATCATCGATGATATCAGCCGAGACCTTCACTACTTGGCATCCAATACTGCGCTTAAAGAGGCTTTGGACGATACAAATCCCGAAAACATCGCTCGTGTCGCAAGCGATATGATCAATTTTTCGAACGCAAAACAGATTTACGACCAGTTGCGATGGATCGACGAAACCGGCATGGAACGCGTGCGTGTTGATCTACTGGCGGGAAAGGCTGTCAATGTGGTCGGCGACAAGTTGCAGAACAAGGGAAAGCGTTACTTTTTTGCCGACTCGTTCAAGCTCACGCCAGGCGAGATCTATATTTCCCCGCTCGACTTGAACATCGAACAAAACGCCGTTGAGGTTCCCTACAAGCCGATGATCCGTCTCGCGACTCCGGTGACCGACACCCTTGGCGTCAAACGCGGCATAGTTATTATAAACTACTACGCGAGCGTAATGTTACGAACTTTTGGAGAGGCTACCAAAGAAATTAACGATCATGCCATGGTACTCAACCGAGAGGGGTTCTGGCTTAAAAGTCCTGTGCCGGAGGATGAGTGGGGCTTCATGCTTGATAAACCAACGCTGAATTTAACACAAAGATTCCCACTGGCATGGGCTCAGATCAGCACTTCAGAAAGTGGCCAGATCCGTCTGGCGGACGGTCTCTGGACCTGGCAGACCGTCTATCCTTTAATGGCAGGAGCAAAGTCAAGCGTCGGGTCGGCAAAAGCGTTCGAGCCAAGTCGCAGCGAAATAGAATCACACCAGTACGTCTGGAAGTCGGTTGCCCACCTCTCTACCGGTCGTCTTGACGAAATCACCAACAGGATATGGTGGAGAGTAAGCGTCGCGGCGCTTTTTGTGATCGCGATTTTGACCTTCCTTAGCTCGCGATGTCTAAATGCTTGGCGTGCCAGAATACAGGCTGAGTCCGAGATCAGGTCGATCATAGACAATACACCGGAACTGCTTTGCGTACTCGACCAAGCCGGCAAGATAGAGACGGTGAACCGGGCATGGCAAGAGTTTCGAACTGACAATTTTGGAGAATCTTTAAAGACGGACACTCATGACATCGGCACCGGTTACTTGGTTATCTTTGAGACCTCAATGCGAATTGACGCCGATGAGTTATCAAGATTATCTGGTGGCTTACGCGGGGTACTCGATGGCACCCTGTCCCGGTTTGAGATGGACTATGACTGTGGCAGCAAAGACAAAAAGCTATCATTCCAGGTTCGGGTGACTCGTTTCCAGGGCGAAGGCGGCAAAGTACTCGTAACCCACCAAAATATCACCGAACGAAAGACAGCAGAACGGGAACTGGAACGACTTTCTCGCACTGATCCCTTAACCGGTCTGGCTAATCGTCGTCATTTCATGCAACTCGTCGAGCAGGAGTTGAATCGTACGTTTCGCTACGGCGGAGATCTTGCTGTATTGATGCTGGATGTCGATCACTTTAAGACAATCAACGATACCTATGGCCATCAAGTTGGCGATCAAGTGCTCAAGAAACTGAGCGTAGTGTATGACGCCACCCTGCGTGAAGTAGATGTTGTTGGGCGTATCGGCGGCGAGGAGTTTGCCATTTTGCTGCCACAGACCGATAAATCTCAGGCGGTAGTTGTTGCCGAACGTTTGCGCCAGACTATTGCGGAGACGGCTGTTCCACTTGGGGATGGCGTGCCTCTACACTTCCACGTGTCGATTGGTGTTTCCGTTGCCAGTGTTGGAATGGACCAGCGACTCACCATCGATAATCTGCTTGCCCAGGCAGACAGAGCCATGTATGCCGCTAAAAATGGAGGGCGCAATCGCGTCTGCGTGCAACCTAATTGATAGGACAGGATTTGCGTGTCAGAGCCAAGAACGTTGAAAACGTTACTAATCCCCACGAGGGGATGACAACTGGCCAGGTGGTCACTCTCAGCCTCGGTATTGCCACCAACAAACTGACCAATGCTCATTCGCATGAACTCCTCCACTGCGCCGACGAGGCACTCTATCTCGCTAAAGCTCGAGGTGGCGATCAAGTGGTGCATTTCGATCCAGGATCGGAACCAAGAATGGAACGGGAGGAGTCCAACTCGGCCTAAGGGTTGGCTGCATCTCATGTATTGGTGGCTTTTTTGAACGTCTGACGAACCTGCCTAGCTCCGCATCACTTCGTTGAGGCACTCTCCTAACCGGACTCTTTCATCGTCGTTCAAGCCAATGAACACAGCCGCCAGCCCTTTGTCCATGATTCGGACAACTTTCGAGTGGATTTCAAAGGAGTAGGAAGCTTCCCCACTTCCCCGTAAACACAGCTTGAGAAGGATCTCAGAGTCGACAGGAGGGAGGGCTGCGGCCCCGATGCTGCACCCGGTAACGGAGATATCAAAAAGAGGGCATATTTCTTCCGTCCCCCCGGCTTGCATAACAACTTCAGTCCCCGGCAGACAAAATCGCAAACTGGCTCGGCGCGCCGATTGTTCAAGAAACTCCTCTGCTTCCTGTCGGCTCGATACCCAAAACGTCTTGTAACTGGCTGCTCGAGAAGCGAAATTGATAATCTGATGGAGAATCACCGTGCCGGGATTCATGATGCGCACCACATCACGAACGCCTTTGCTTGCAAGATAGTGCGTAATCTTGCGAAATGTGGGCAAGCTGCTGAGATGGCCAAGGCCGCAGGCGGTGAGATCCGTGATCACGTCGAATCCTGGTTTCAGATCGGCAACACAGAAGCGAACCTCCGTGTAAAGTCTGTCCAGATCAGCCTTTCCAACCGAACCGGCTATGGTGAAATAGAGACGGTTCTTCTTAATGTCGGCATTGACTTTTAGTCGTTTCTCCGCGCTGCTCATCGTGACCTCTTTCGATTGCCCGGTTGTTTTTTGGGACAGTGTCCTCGCTGCTCAACCAATATTCTCGAAAACCCTTGTGTTGTTAAATGGTTCACAGGGTGCCGAATCCAGGGAATGTGTTGATTTCGTGGTTACATGGTTACTGGTTGCCAGCAAACTCTTCCCGCACAGTCCACTCGAGAAAAAATCGGACACAGATCGGGCAAAGTTGGGTGCCGGCCACTTCGGCAATGATGGAGAGCGCCTGGCCATGGTCCATGCCCTTGCGATACGGACGATCGCTGGTGAGTGCATCGTAGGTGTCCGCCACAGCGGTGAGGCGTGCCAGCAAAGGGATATCCGCCCCCTGCAAGCCCTGAGGATATCCTTTGCCGTCGAATCGTTCATGGTGTGAGGCAATCACCGGCAGGATATCAACAATACTGGGGATGTTCTTCATGATCGCAACCCCTATGCCGGGATGCTCCTTGATGTGGGCGAATTCTTCATCGCTCAGCCGCTCCGGTTTCAGCAAGACATTATCGCGGATACCAATCTTTCCCATATCGTGCAGGCGGCCGGCAATCATGGCTCGTTCGATATCCCGTTGGCTGCCGCCTATGAACCCGACAAGCCCGGCCAGGATCTGCGAGACCCGCTCCGAGTGTCCACGCGTGTAATTGTCTCTGGCCTCAAGCGCGTTCACCAAACTGGTGATACCGGCGAGAAGAAGCTTCTGTTCTCCGCTTAAGCGCTCGTTTTCCTTGCGCAGCAGGAGAAACTCGTAGGAAAAGATCTTGTTCAGGGTCATCAACAGCTGTTCGAGGTTGAACGGTTTGATGATGAATGCGGCCGCTCCGTACTCCATCATCTTCTGCATATTACCGGCGTCGTTTTCCGTGCTCATGACCACGAACGGAATATTCGCGTATCCCGTATGGCCAGCGAGTGCTTCGATGAGTTCGATACCGTTCATCTCCGGCATGTAGACATCCGACAAGATAACATCCGGCCGCTCCTCGCCGAGCATTTCCAGCGCCTCTCTTCCATTGTGGGCAAGTCGCACGCGGTAATCAAATTTGCTCAACTCCTGTTGTAAAAAAAGGCAGACCGCATGAGAATCATCAACGACGAGAATATTCCTGGTCCTTGGCAGCATGGCATTCTTGCCGAAGGCCTGTCGTACGGTAGCTTCGAGTTTCTCCCCGACATCATCAATATCGAGATAGAAAAAGGCGTTTGTTGCCAACCCTTGGGCGATATCCTCAGCTTCTTCCCCATGACCGATCAAAATCAACGTCAGCTTTGACAATAAAGGGTCATCTTTGAGGATTTGGCGAAGGCGACCTTCGTCCTGTATAAGGGCCGGAGTGATGGTGACGACGATCAGATCAGGCTTGATACCGAGAAGAGAAGCGGAGCAGTACTGCGTGTCCGTTATTGCAAAGAGTTCGGCATCGGTGGTGGCCAGGAGATTTTTAATCTTCTCCTGGTGATGAATGTTTTCGTCGATAACGGCGATGCGGCGTTTGTTCATGATTGGTTACTGGTTACCCAAACGCCCATGGGCGTAGTCGATTCGACAGCTATGAAGATGATTTGCCATCAAAGTTTATTGAAAACGCCATCGAAGCACAAATGTTTTCTGCCGCTTCCATTCTTATAACCATTATGCGCCGGATATCAGGAGTCTTCATCTTTCTCAACTTACTCAAATGTAGACAATTTTTAGGGATCACTACTTTTTCGATTCGGCTCCATCCATTCTATGGCCTCTTCCTACGCTATCCCGCGATTCTGCATGCCTCGATGCACTTCCCGATGAAGCCGGGGCGGTAACCACCCAAACCAGCCATCCCCATAGTGGTTACTCGATCAACTGGTTATTATGTCAACAACTTATGCTCCTTGGTAACCACGGTAACCACTGTAACCACCGCTTATCAACACACTATTAAAAAACACACCACCACCCATCGGTCTTACCTCCGCACATCCAGATCATAAACGCTTATCTCGTTATAATTTTAACAAATATTGCCGAGTTCCCCGGGGCCATTCCCGGGCCTTAGCCTGCCAAGGAATGACAAATTCCATGCAACATTTCAAGCGTCTTTTTGCTACCAGAGTATAAGAAAAGTGATGTGTTAACGGTTATCTTGAGGTGATGCATGAAGGTCGAACCAATCCGTAGTGTCAAAGACATCCGCTCCATAAAGAAGCTCCTTAGCCAAACACCTAGAGATTTTGCGCTCTTCGTGGTGGGAATCAACACCAACCTCAGGGCATCCGATATTGTCGGCCTCACTGTTGGCCAGGTTAGAGAGGTCGGTGTCGGCGAAGAAATTGTATTGAAGGAAAAGAAAACCGGCAAGGATCGGAGGATTACGCTTAACGCCGAGGTGTTCGACGCGATCAACCGATTGCTTGAGTCAAGAAGAGATGGCGGGAAGATTCTTGAAGACGATGATCCTCTGTTTGTCGGCCAGCGAGGACGGATGACCGTGCCGACATTATCACGGATGGTCAGTCAATGGTGTAAGGCGATAAATCTCAAGGGCAACTACGGTAGCCACTCGATGAGAAAGACCTTCGGTTATCATCAACGGACTCGGTTGAATACCAGCGTTGCCGAATTGATGGTGATGTTCAATCACTCCAACCAGCGACAGACCCTCGACTACCTCTGCATCCAACCCGATGAGATCCGCGAGGCCTACCTCAAATTGAGCTATTGATCGGCGGTAGGGCAATGGATGAACAAATGGTTCGTTGAGGTTCCTTGTTTCTCCCAAAGATTGGTTGGTTCTCGTGGTGGTTACCGCGGTTCCTGGTGCCAGGTATTGTCTACCTCTTTCTATCTAATCGTTACTAAATCGGCGTTCATATGTCGGTAACCAAGGAACTAGGTAACCATCAACGTCTTAATATCCTTATCGTAAACGAATGCACTGCGATGAACGGCCGAGTCGATGCAAACAGCCCAAAAAGTGCCGGCGTTTGATCAATACAAAAAAATAATTGCCCCCTTTCTGACGCCTGCCTAGTCTCTTCGAGGCTGCGCCTAACACAATTACCTGCCAAACTATTGAACTCGCTCCTTTCTTTCTGTCAAAAAAAACGATGAGCCCTGCTCTCGCTTCCCGACTTCGTGTAAGAATTACACTAAGCAGCAGTCAACATGCTCCTAAGAAATGCGCATAAGTGCTTGATATACATAAAATAAAAATGATGCGGCGACCTTGACGACGGGGGCAGCCATGCCCTATATTGAATCATAACGAAACCAAAGTGGCGATTTTCGACCGCCTCTTTTCGGGAACTCAAAACTAAAGGACTGGAACGAGCTATAAGGAGGGGCTTGATCTAGAGGGTGCAAACAGAAAAAAACAGCGGGCGGAGGACGACGACCAAATCACCACTCCGCCCATCAAGAAACCCGCTTCGGGGTCTTGTTATATACCTGTGTACCACAGATCTGCAGAAAAGTACATAGATATGCCAAGTCTCCTGAGCATATTTAGGAGAATTTACCATGACCATAATTTCTACACTTGCCGCTCTCGGCATTGACCCGACCACCCTGACCGACGACCTCGGTCGAAATTCGACATTCGATCTGTCTGCTGCAGTGGACGCAGTTTATACTCTCGTCCCGACCACGACTGGCTTCGAGCTCAAAAATGGTTGTGACTCCAGCAATCTAGGTTTTGAGTTCAGTGGCCTGATCCTCGGCGGCACATCGGCCACCGAGAGGGCTCTTTTCCGGGCGCCTTACCAAAAAGGCGACCTACCGCTGTGCAAAAGTCTGGACGGGGTGCGGCCGATTACCAATCCCCCCAAAGCCCAGTACTGTGCGGCCTGCCCAATGTTGGCCGGGGAATGTCACACATACAACACCATTTTGATCGTGAGGCCTAACGAAGAAAACCAAACCAACGAGCTTTTACGGCTTCGCCTCGGTGGCCACAACCGCCTGCAATTCCAACGCTATGCCGCTGAGTTCGCTGCTGCAAACCTCGCGCTGTGGAAGGTATATACAAAATTCCTTTTAAGGTTAAGCGGAGACTACTGCAATATCGGATATGAGTTCGATGCGGTCTACTCGGGCGATCTCAATGATCTGAAGGCTTTCGCCAATTCTGAAGTCGTTCTCAACGCCCTGAAATAAAGGCTATACCAGGGGCGGCTGCTTGTGGCCGCCCCCTTTCATGTAATAGGAGCACTTTCTATGCAGCTTTTTCCAGCTACGGCGGCTATAACCGCCACGATCACACCGACACCGACCTATACCGACGGTGCAAAGGACAACACGGCCGCCGCCCAGGTGGCCGCTCATGTCAAAACCTACCGGGCCTGCGGCCTACATCCTCTGCGACTAGCCCCAGGCGGCAAGGGGGCTCTAGATAACAATTGGCCATCTCTTGAGCACCCGGTGCCATTCCAACATCATCCCGGTGAAAACGTTGGATTGCTGACAGGCGTTCGAACGCCGGGCGGTTTTTTTTCCGTCATCGATGTCGATGTTCGAAGGACGTCCGCTGTAGGGCAATTTGTCACCGACTACGTTTTGACCCTTTTCACAACTGTGCTTGGGTCGACCGTCCAGGTCAGAACTGGCGGCAGCCACCAGGGGCACCATTTATACTACCTCCTTGACAAATCCATTGACCAAAAGCTCAAACTTGCATTCGATCTCGGCGAGCCGTCGGCCATTGAAATACTGTGCCGTGGGCGGGATGGCATGGTGGGCTTCAATGCCGTCGCGGTCCCTTCAATAGTCGAGAATAGGTATCATTATGCCAACTGCTCGGTGGAAACTTTTCCGACAACACTTGCAGTCGCCAGCACCGAAAAATTGCTAGATCTGCTATATGGACAGTTGATCCTCGCCCTCAGAGTAGCTGAACTCGGCACGCTGCTGGGCGAACTTCATCGAAGAGGCGAGATCGACGGGTACTCCATCGACACATGCCTTGCCGAGTATCTTATCTCTCATGGTGTGGATGACCTTCGGCTTCAGCATCTCGCTTACCAGACCACATTTGGCGAACGATATGACGCCAAGACAACTTCTGCTGTTCTTGGTCGCACCGCCGACCGTATCGACGACGGAAAACCGGTCCAGCGTATGGGCTCTATTCTCGCGACCCTCGAACCTGAGCCCCAATCGAAACTGCAAGAGATTCTGAAGCGTCTTGAGAAGGCCACCGGCCACCGGTCTACCGAGCCGCAAGTGCAACCGCTGCAGATCTCGGCAGCCTCTTCCGTCAACGCCTCCGCCGATAGCCATCTTGAAAATGAGATGTTCACTATAGACAGGGGTGGTGGCGAGCCGGTGCAGTGGCTCATTGACGGTATTCTCCCCCGTGCGAAATTCATTCTGCTACATGCTCCGCCTGGCACAGGGAAAACCCATGCCGCTATTCTGCTGGCGGCCATCATTGCCAAATCGGGCTTGGCGACCCTCTATTTCAACCATGAACAGAAAAATGGGGATGTTGGCGAGAAACTTCGGAGTGTCGGTACTCCCGAGAATACCGTCTCGGTCGTTAACCAGAGGCTGGGATTCAGTCTTTTCGACCCCGCACACCGCGAGTTAATGGGTAATTTCGCTGAGCGTTACGCACAGCAAACAGGCAACCTTGGACTTATCGTTGTCGATTCTTTGATGGCCATCACAAGCGGCGACCTCAACGGGGGCGCGGTGGGTGGATCACTGTTATTTTTCAATGAACTCGCGGAGCGAACCGGTGCTACGGTACTCGTCGTACACCACAACAATCGCCATGGGGATACTGCGCAGCGGCGGATGTTTGGCTCCAGTCTCATCGCTGGCGCAATAGTGCTTTCCTATGAACTTGAGCCTTATGAACAGATCGCTGCGGCGCGGAAACTTGTGGTTTCAAAATCCAACATCTCCGCCTTGCCGCTCAACCGAGAATTCGTCATCGGGCAACTCCGGGACCGACCACCGACGGTTTTTCCGCTCGACGTAAACCCAACAGTAGAAAATGGTACGACACTTGCCGATCGCTGCCGAGACCTAATTCTCGATCTCCTCCATGATGGGGAGGAGATCGATGGAGACTCGGTTCGTGAACAGCTTCGCAAAAAGATTGGGAACGACCTCAGCGACGCGACGCTTACTCGTGCGACCCAGCAACTTGGCGTTGTGAAGGCGAGGCGGGGAGATTCAAGTTTTTGGCAGCTACCAAAAACGTCAATATTCTATCGACTTTATCACGCAGCAGCCTAAGGCTGGATAACCTCCAAGGGGAAGGCTTTCAATAGCCTCCCCCTTGGAATCTGAGAAAATACAGAAAATCTTGAAAACCAAGAAAAACCAGAAAAATCGACAGGTTGTGCCTGGTGCCACGATAATCTTATATTGGCTAAATAACGTTATAATATTAATATATTATGTAATATCCAGATGCTCATCACTCACCACTCCCTGTCGAATTAGGCCCCCTCGCAGGCGGTCGATTTTCACATATTTCTCCGTTTTCTGCAATTTCAGGCATTTTCTCGAAAAGAAGGCGTTGCCTAGGTGGCTACCCTCTAAATCTCGACCTGTCGCCTGGTGAGGATAGCTGTATCGACCATCACACGGAAAACAACAATTCCACCGCCGATACCCGTTGTAGGCTGGCCAGTTACCACGCCAACATGGGGACCTGATTCGTCCGCCTTGATACTGTATAGGACAAAAGGATCGCGGCCTCCTTCTATAGTATCCCGAAGGCGTCATGGAAGGCCGCATTATTATTGAAGTCGGATGGTGGGTTATGCTGAACAACTGGCTCCCACGAGACCATGAAGTTTTTGGCGAAGTTCTTTGATTATCGGCACCGCTTTCTCAATGGCCACTGTTTGGTCCTTAGTCCCAAGGGTCACGCGAAACTCCTTCTTGCCGACTACTCCATGTAATTTTCTAGGAATCCAATACCGGAGCCGGTAATAACCGTGGGGCCTCAGTTCAATATAATTTGCCACCTTATCGCCGTTGTTCGGCGAGGCCTCGTTCTGATCATCGGTGCTCGCTTCGCCTGCCGCTGTTTTCTTTTTCGATGGTTTCACTACTCGGGTACGCTCTGAGGTCGAATTTGCAGGACTACCGTTGGAGTCCGTGGAATTACCGACCGGTGGCTCAGTACCGGTGAGCCCGAAAGATTGCCTCAACGACTCTTTCACCCTCCTCATCTCTTCTTCATTGATCTTGGCCGTAACCACGTCAAGTTCGACCTTCTCCCCGACGATCTCCGTTTCGACAATCACTCTAACCGACGCTTCATCAACCAGAAACCTGTCGGCCGCCTCCTGAAAGACCGTCCAGCTGGCAAGGGCGGTGACGATACCGACATCTCGCGCCTCCGCGCCATCTTTCGTCGCGAGAGATCGCCAAATAGCCGCCTTCGCAACAAATGGCCGAAGCTCTTTCGGTAAAATAATCCTGGCGTAATGAACTCCTGAGCCATTTGTTCGCGTATAAACTTTTCCTTTGATGTCCATGATCTTTCTCCTTCTGTTGATGTTCACATCCTGATTATTAGATGAATTCTAATACCCACACTCTGAACAAATAATTGTCAATGATTTACCGTTCAAGATTATTACGTTATTCCCGAGCACTTTGTTGAATGTCACATGGTGTCCGCAATCGAGAACGAATTTTCTATTCCGCAATTCTTCAAGCATCTTCCGCAATTCATTAACTGGTTTGTAAAGTTTCTTCTCTGACGATCTCATCTATTCCCTCAATCTGTTTATTCTGCAACTTGCTACAACCAACATCATTCTCAATCAATCAATTGCAGTATAAACGCCTCAACCAGAACGTACAGACAAATATTAGCTTATCTATACGTTTTTACATAATAATATGTGTTGCAACCACATCCATGCAAGGTATGATCTCTCTATACCTAACATTATATGTCATTAACAACGGAGGTTGTATGCAATACCGAGAAACAAAAGTAAATGGCGAGAAATTCAACCTCGGGCAGACTGTAATTACACGAGGAGCACTGGCACACTGCGAGGATAATAGCATCGACTATTTGGAATTTCTCATGCGTCACAGTGTCGGAGATTTTGGCGATGTTGGAAAACTCACATCGGTGAGATTGAACGAAAACGAATTGAATTTTGGGGCGTTGGTGACGGCGAACGATCTAAAACTCAATGCCGTAGCAATCAAAACCGGGACCGGAATGATCATGTCGGTCTATGAAATTCCGAGGTGTGGAACAATTTGGATTCAGACCATTTTAGCGGAAAGCGAAACCTATACCACTATTTTATTACCTAGCGAGTATTAAGAGGAGAAAAACAATGAACGAGTTCGAGAAAAGTATGGTGATGGTGAAGAAAGTGCTGCGGGTACAATTTGTCGGCGGTGCGTTACTGATTGCTGGATTTGCCACCTATCATGGCGTCGTTACCGGTGCATGGCCTGGCGCGGTCCAGTTCGCGGGCGAAGGGATGGTCGGATTGTCGGCTTTGATGTGGCTGATGAAGTTAAGGACGGAGGCCCTTTTGAAGAAAACGATCACCTACTGACCTGACCCGGTGCACCGGTGGCCACACAACTGTCTCGGGGCTGTAATGCCTGAATGGCCCCGAGATGTTTCTCTTTATGTCCTCACAAACTCTCCTCATTCTCAGATACAAACCGCCATACGAGCTGGCGCGACCAGTACTGGTTATCAAAAAATAGTCGTTACTTGGACTAACGACACAATATTTTTCCACTTTATCAGAAATAGCGAGCTTCTCCTTATCTACCGCTATCAGCCGAATACCGCGCGGACACTGCCCGCGCCTGAAAGGTATCGGAAAAATTTCGATCTTGGAGATTCTTTTCATGGATAGAGAAAAATTGGACCGCGCCGTTAACACGCACATTTTTTACAACGTCAGCGAGCAGGTTCAGCGAGAGCGAGAGTTACAATCAGACGTCTATGATGACATCACAGAAGCAATAGCCGAATGTTCCGGAGAGGATGACGAAATTGAGGTTATGTCATGGTTCACCGTGTCCGAACGATTCGCCTCTTTCGCCGGAGATGCAAACGAGGTCGTTGTTAAAACGCCGTTTGGTATGATTTGGGGGCGTCAAACCTTCGGACAGTTCATTAGTCAAGACACCAATGTTCAGGACATTTTCAAAGCGATGGGCGAGATTTAACGACGCAAGCTGCGACGAATACCGAGACGGACGGTAGCGGTCAAAGATCACCGCTGCCGTGCGTCGTTGTTTTGCTCCATTCGTTCTCATCTTTTCTCTACCTTCCTTCATGGAACCGTCATTTCAGGCGACTGAAATGCAAGCGACCGAACCAGGACAACCATTTTACACTCTGGAAAATGTTGCTCGGTCGCCATGGCCCAAACCAGGTATACGCGTATACCTGTAAGGGCCTTGATATCTAAGTTGAGGCGATGATGAAGAAAATTGCCAAGTTGTGGGTGAACCACGCGAGCATGACCGGTGACCCCTCGAGCCACGTCCGTTACCTCGTCGATGGACATCAGCTCAGTGCGGACGAACAGGCGCAGGTATGGACGAAGTCGATACCGAAAGCCTGCAAGACTGACAACACTGCTCTAATTTCGCATTGGGGCAGGATTTATGCCAAATTCCTCGAAGAACGCCAAGCGAAAGGCAGTGCGGTTCACCACAACGCCAAAGTAACGGCGCGGCAATTTATAGTTAATCTGCCCAACGATATTAGCAACGACCAGGTGCACCACCTGGCCAAATCCGTCCTCTTTGATTTCCCGCGCCACATACCCGTGGCCATGGTGCTCCATACAAAATCAAACCGTGGCAAGAACCACATGCACCTACACGGCATTTTTTCTTACCGAAATGGTGGATATGGCCAAATAAACGAACATTTTCGCCTCAACATCACCAAACAAATGAAAGAAACCGTATCCAAAGCATTGACTAGTTACGGTTACCGTGTCGACCATGGCACACCCGGCAGTCTCAACTGCAAAGAGAGGATGTGGTTGAACCAACAAGGTACCGTCGAACAGAGGAGGAATCCTCGATTTATTGAGGACCTCGCCAAACTCGCGACAAGCGAACGGTTACGAACTTATTGCTTGAAACAAGCGAATACCATGCGGTCGAAAATCGGAGTTGAGCAACCCCAAGAGATGTCCGAACTCATTATGAATACAGCGATTCTTCTTTCGACTATCGATGAAAGGAGAGAAATTCTCCCTGCGCGGCAAACCAATACGGATACTGTCCGGCGTGGGGAGCTGCTACCAGCGGCAGAAGAGCTATTAAGGAAACGCCTAAAGGAGATTGGTCGATGGAAAATGCCTACGAAAACCGGTTTGAAGAGTATCTGATTTTAAAGAACCTTGCTGTGAAGACCGGAGTGAGAGTGCAGGAACTCAGAAAGCTCAGTGATCGCGCATTCCGTGCACACCTGATGACCTTACACACGGAAGGACAACCGCTATCTGGAATTACACACTATCTTGAGGCCTTCTATTCAATTACCATTAGTCCCCAGCAACTCAAGAAAATTTTCAGATTGACTGGCGGTCAGGAATGGACCACAGCAGAGGGAAGTTACCAGCAATATCGACAGGTAAGACGACACCAGAAGTTAATTTCCGTCATGAGTGAATGAAAATGAGATATCCGATTGAGTTCGACGGCCTGACAGCTTTGGATGTGGGGAGAACGGTTCCAGCGATTTCGATTAACCATGACGAAATTGGTACGCCTCATGCACTTGGGGGATCGGTGCTGGATTTTCTTGTCCGGCATCACCCTCGACTGCGGGAGGTTGCAATTGACCAGTTGTTGAATCGACATTCGCAGCTGTTCCATTATGAAGACGGCACTGAGGCCAGAAGGAAGTTGGATGCCTTGCTCGGAGTTGCTGGCGCGGTTGCTGAGTCAGTGCGACGGGCGAGTACGAGCGATATGCCACCCTGGATGGTTGGCGATGCGTTGCGCTTGGAGTTGGTTTTGGGTTCCGCACATTTTCAACTGGTTGAGCAGAATCCAAGAGATCTGACGGAGTTTACCGTGATCGAAATGATGCGCAACGGTTACCGCCGCCTCCACAGGCTTGAGCAACCAACTGGCGCGCAATTTTTCAACGTATTCATGCAAACCGGTCAACCTACACAGATCCCCCTGGATGTACTCTACAGCAGTGTCATAGATGGAAGGCAGCCGACTGCGGCGGAAGCTATCAGGATTATGAAAGAGAATCCGACATTCTGGAAAGCCGAACTGCAAGGGCTGGCAAACGCGTTCCTGATTTCGACTTGCCACGACCCCGCTTTGATAACGCTCCAAAATGCTGCGATCTATCAGAAATTGAAACAATTTTTCAGCGAGGAATAATAACATGAATAATGAAATTGCTACGCCGACAATCGAAGTGCTCTTTGATATGATTTCCGCTTTTCAATGGTTACCTGCTCGCAACAGCTTGCGCCTGGCAGAGAGCAACGGGATTGATCACCCGATCCTTCAAGCGATAACCGAAACTGCGCGGGAGGTGTTCAATGTGACAAACGAAAACGCTGGAAATGATATAGAATCTCAGGTTTCCAGGCGTAGGCGAGAGAGATTGCATGGTGTTGATTCGACCGATCTAGGGTCCCTGGTAAACTGGATCACCCAGAGAATTGGTATTGAACCAAGAAAAATTGGCTTTTCTAATCTTTATGCAACCGCGCTGGCGCTAGCTATACGCGCACGCACACCATCAAGATGGAACGATTTTTGTGCCAAGATTGGAAAGGTCAAATGGCAAATTGAAGTTGCCGACGGTACACACTTCTCTGGCAGATTGCTGGCAACCAGTTGCGTTGATGTAAATGGTTGTGGAGAGGTGGATGAGGTCATCAATCATCCATCCGGAGGGGACGCCCGGCCGGGTTCAGGTGACGAACATGGCGGACAAAAGAGATGCACCGAAAAGGTTGAAAGACCAGAACCTTCACGGCGACGTGGTCTTGTCGCTGCCTTCGAGGATGAAACATTCAACGCGAAAGCCGAGCAACTTCTCAATCGGCACCATCAGGAGGATGTCGCCGCCGCACACACGGTGATCGCGGGTCCGGAGCCAGCGCCGATGCAGAAGTGTTCCCCGTTCCATAATGTAATTCAGGAAAAAATCGCCGCGCTGCGATCCGGGCACAAAGGCGGCAAAAGGTGATCGATGCCCTTCCGAATCATGGTGGGGGTGAACAGCGCGGAGGACGGAGGACCGGCCGGGGATGGTGGCGGGAGGTTGTCGGAGTGAGTGGGTCGGTTGTGACGGTGTTGGAATAGAGGGGGATGAGATAAGGCGGAAAACGTCCTGGAAATTCTCGATATTTTTTGTGGGGTGTCGAGAGTCGGATGGCCTCGGAGTGTAGGATGAGGCTACACCACTCCTGAGGAGTTCGTTGCTCGGGATGGGGGCGTTGATCCCACTTGATGCGGATAATCAGTAACATCTCAATTAGATGTGCACAGACAATCGCATTACAGTGCTCAAAGACATCTCTTTTGCTGCATAGTAGGCATGTCATTACCACCGCCGAAAAAAACCATGTCACAGTTGATTTATGAAGACAACGACAAATTGATTTTTTCGGGACACGATATTTTGGTAAATTGACTGATGTGTGATACAGTTTTGGGATGTGAGAAGTCAAACTGGACCCTGTCCGATAATGCGGCGAGGGGGTAGTTCCATCTCACCAAAAGGTGTTCGATGTGAAATTGCACTATTAAGACTATAGGGAACCTTGAAAATTGAAACGTTCGTCCTCGAGCAAGAAAGTTGAGCAAA
>CALGIJ010000029.1 GCA_937915545.1 uncultured Desulfobacterales bacterium | reverse complement strand
AATAACCACATGCCATGGTCTTCTTCTTTTTGCAGAACATTCTGCACTCTACCATCATGGATGGTAAATCTCCGTCGGATGAAGTCCGCTGACGGCGATCGGGACCCTGCCGTCAGCCTCGGCACGGTCGAGGCGCAGCTCGGCGGCAAGCATGGGCCCTCCTCCGCAACATGTCCAGCGAGGAACATGGTCGCAGGAAACAACCCTTCGGCCTCTATCACAATCCCTCTTCTTATACCGCAACGTTATGGGGCAGGGCAGAGAAGAATCAGGGCCTGAGCGTGGCGATGCGATCTAACTCCGCCTTCAGTCTGTCTCGATCCAGCCGCAATTCATCCAGTGGCAGCACCAGAAAGCGTTCAATGCGGAGCCGCAGGACTTGGTATGCAGTCAGGAATGCGGCATCTTGTTGTTCCTCGGTGCCCTTGCATGAGGCAGGGTCGTCGACTCCCCAGTGGCTGCGTAAAACCGGGCCGAGGTACGCGGGACATGTCTCTCCGGCTGCACCGGAACATACGGTGATGACGATATCCGGCGTGACGGGGAGCTTGTCCCAGGATTTGCTGGAACAACCTGCGACGGAAATCCCTTCCCTGGCCAGCAAAGCCAGGGAACGCGGATGGACAAAGCCGGCTGGTCGACTGCCGGCGCTCATCGCCTTCCAGCGAGCGGGCGCGAGGTGGTTGAAAATGGCCTCGGCGAGGATGGAGCGGCACGAATTGCCGGTACAGAGGAAGAGAATGTTCATGCGTTCCCTCTCAGTGGGTTTGCTATACTCATGCCTTGAGGGCAGACTGAAGCTGAAATTCCCATGGGGCTTGCCCAGGGAATTCTCTCGAGGTGGCCTGGAAGAGGTCTCCCGAGCACTCACTCAAAGCTAAATTGTGAAAGGTATGCCGACAGCTCCTCTTTTTTATCGTCGGCAAGTGTCGGGCAATCATTGTCATCCTTGGCACCTTCCATGACGCGGACGGCAAAGACCATGCAGGTCGGTTGACCACACTGCCGGCAGTTGGTCTTCGGCAGCAGTTTCAAAATTTCGATCACGGAAGGCTGGATGGCACCGGTTACTGTTGGCTCGATGGTCTGCCGCGCTTCCCAGGCACCATTTATCTCGCGCTGCAACCATGCAACGATCTTCTCGGCCTGTTCCTCGTCCTGCAGGGCATTGACGGCAATTTTCCGGGCGTGGATGGTGATGAGTTTGCCGGAGTTCTTGAGGGTCAGCGAGGGGGGTTCCCTGGTGTAGGAAAATCCGCCCAGCACGGTGTTGAGATACGGCAGGGCCTGGGAAACGTCGTCGTGCAGGTGGGCGAAACAATGCAGCGTCTGTGCCCCGGCATGACATTTCGACCTGAAGATTTCCAAGGTATATCCTGTCAGCAGCATAATGCCTCCTGTGACCTGCGCCGTCTCGCAATCGACTACATGCACTGCACCCCGCCCAGATTCCATTGGCAGTGTCCGCATGGTACCCGGCTGCCGAAACAGTCGTTGGCGTACTGGTCCTTATCGTTGACCAGGGTGGCGCAAGGCCCTTGGGTGCAATTCCAGCATGGGGCGTATTGCGCGCGCGAGGCTTCATTGCGAAATTGCCGGTAGTTCTCGCTTTGCCAGATGTGTGAGAGGCACTGACTGGTGATATTGCCGAATGTTCGCTTGTGCACGGCAATCTCCTCCTGGAGAACCCGGCAGGAATAGTCGTGCCATAAAAAGTGGCAGGGCATGACATCACCGTTGGCAGCAATGAACGTCGCCTCGTCGTTCATGAAACTGCAGGACCTGCCGGCCTTGGATTCCAGGGCCGGCAGGAGGAGGTCGAGGCCCCACCGCGAGGCGGCGGCTTTCGCCTTGCCGTAAAGCTCCCTGAGGGGCAAGGAGGGGATATCCGCATGGCGCACCAAGCTCTGCAGGTTCAGGCGGAGGTCCTGCTTGCGCGCCTCTTTATGCATCTCGGCGAAAATCTCCGCCGCCCGCCGATCATCCTGATTGCGAGACAACCTAAGGCAGCCGGGAAGCTGTCGAGCAAGGCTGATGCCCATGGCCGCCGCTCTCTGCTCGTACTTGCCGAACAGCTGGATGGCCTCGATTGGGTTGGGGTTGAAGAGATCGAGTTTTTCCGAAGTTTCATCATAGAGGAGGAGATGGGTGGCCATGAGGTAGTCGACCTTATGCTCGGCGGCCCATTCGACCACATCTGGGAGGTCGGCGATCGTCTCTCTATGCAAGACCATTTCGAGGCCGATGGTGAGATCTGCCCGCAGCGTTCTTCTTGTTCGGTCGAGTGCTGCAATGGCCCGCTCGACAGCTCCAGCCTGGTGTTCGCCGTCGAACTCCTCGGCCTTTACCAGTTTGTCAAGGGACAGGCAAATCGTCGACAGGCCTGCCTTGATGAGCGTTGCCGCCCGCTTTTCATCGAGGAGCAGGCCATTGCTCTGAAAGCCAATCTTTCCTCCCGCCTTCATGGTCTTGCGGGAAAATCCGACGAGTTCTTCCAGTTGCGGATGCAGGAGCGGCTCGCCGATACCGTTGAGAACCAGCTTGTCCGCGTGAGCAAGGGCTGGTGCCAGCCGCTTGAAGGTCGCAACGGGGAGATCCTCTTCGGCAATACAGCTCCCTTGCGCATGTTTGACACACATCCGGCAATGCAAATTGCAGCGGGTGGTAATTTCGACGTGGATTTTTCGGGGGTACGTCGCGCTCCGTTCCATCGTGGCCTCTGCAAACTTTACCTGTCAAGGGATCGCACGGGAAACCACTGCCTGGTCCGGTTGTAGACCGAGCAGACAGAAAGCATCACCGGCACCTCGACCAGCACGCCAACCACGCACACCAGAGCCGCCCCGGACTCCGGACCAAAGAGCGTGATGGCCACCGCCACCGCCAGCTCGAAAAAATTGCTGGCCCCAATCAGGGCACCTGGAGCGGCAACACTGTGCGGCAGCTTCAGCCATTTCATCAGGCCATAGGCCAGCGAGGAGTTGAAGTAGACCTGGATGGTTATGGGAATCGCAATCAACAGCACATGGAACAGCCGGCTGGTGATATTGTCGGCCTGGAAGGCGAAGATGAGCACCAGGGTTGCCAAGAGGGCGGAGATAGCCACGGGATGGAGGGTTGGCAGGAATGTCTCGTTGAACCAGAGGCTGCCCTTGCTTTTTAGCAGGTAGATTCTTGTGACCACCCCGGCCACGAGTGGAATGACGATGAAGACCACCACCGACGTGAAGAGGATGGAGAAGGGGACGATGAGGTTCGAGGCCCCGGCAACCAGGTATTTGACAATTGGTGCGAACAGCAGCAGCATCAGCAGGTCGTTGACGGAAACCTGGACGAGGGTGTAGCCGGGGTCGCCATCGGTCAGGTAGCTCCAGACAAAGACCATGGCGGTACAGGGTGCCGCGGCGAGAATAATGCTGCCGGCGATATATTGATCGGCTTCGGCGGGGCTTATCCAGGGGCTGAACACCAGCCGGAAGAAAATGTAGCCAAGCAGGGCCATGCTGAACGGCTTGACGACCCAGTTGACGAAGAGCGTGACGAAGAGACCCTTGGGATTTTTGCCGACATTGATGATTGAGGAAAAATCGACCTTGAGCATCATCGGATAAATCATCAGCCAGATCAACACGGCGATCGGGATGTTGATCTGCGATCCCTCGCCGAACTCGAGTCCACGCAGGGAGGCGACGGTTTCCGGGAGGATTTTGCCGAGGCCCACACCAACTGCCATGCAGATCGCCACCCATACCGTCAGGTATTTATCGAAAAAGTTCAATTTCTTCTTCATCGTTCACGCACCTCTTGCAGGCCCACCAGATAGCAAATGGTGGATGAATGGAGTGAGCTGGAGGCTGCCCGGCCTCTCATGGGCGTTATCACATAGTTGTTATTTTTGCAGATCTCTGGGGTGTCGCGGGACAAGATCCGCCCCCCTCACAGGTAGCGTTCGGCCTTTTTGGTGACAATCGCCACAGCCGCTTCATCGACCATCGTCTTTCCCTTTTCGAAGCCGAGGTCGGAAAGACGCAGGTGATGAACCTTCTTGAAGCCGGCCTCCTCCAAAGATTTTTTGGTGCAGTCCAAGGGGCAACCGTCAATGGCGAGGATGGAAAGAGCCGATTCGGTGGTCCTCAGGATGGAGGAAACCCGGCCGCCAATACCGGCCAGACAGAACATCTTACCGAGCCCGCGGCGATTGAGCGCCCGCCCGGCGCGGTCGGCGAGTTCGCCGACATCGGCGGCCCCGGAACAGGAAAAAATCAGCCGCGGTCCCTTGCTGGCGCTGCAGCTGCAAGCACATACCCCTGCTTGTGGAATCATCGTCGTTGTCCTCCTTTATTTGTTACGGTTGCTTGAGCATCTCTTTGATTTCGGCGGCCGACGGCACCCGCCCGACGCTCTTGACGATGCCGTCGACCACCAAGCCCGGCGTCATCATCACCCCGAAGCTCATGATCTTATTAAAATCCGATACCTTCTCCAGGTGGCAGGAAAGGCCGAGTTCCGCAGCCGCAGCAGTGACCATTTCCGCCAGTTGATTGCATTTGGCGCAACCCGGCCCAAGCACGTGCACGATCATGTTATTCTCCTCCAATGTTTTTAAAAGAACATCCCGAAAAGCAGGCCGCTGATGGTGGCCATGACGATCACCAGGCCGACGAAAACCGCCGTTTTTTTGAAGCCGATCACGGTGTTGATGACCAGCATGCTCGGCAGGCTGAGAGCTGGCCCGGCGAGGAGCAGGGCCAGGGCCGGGCCCTTGCCCATGCCGCTGGCGATCAGGCCTTGAAGAATCGGGACCTCGGTGAGGGTGGCAAAGTACATGAAGGCCCCGGCAAAAGAGGCAAAGAAATTGGCTCCCAGGGAGTTGCCGCCCACCGCCCGGGCCACCCACTCCGAGGGAATCAAGCCCTCGTAGCCAACCCGACCGAGCAAGAGACCGGCGACGAGGACGCCGAAGAGCAGGAGCGGGAGAATCTGCTTGGCAAAGGTCCAGGAGGAGGCGAACCAGGCGCCGCCCTCCCCTTGGTCGCCGGCGGTGAGAATCGATAACCCGATGAAACCGGCGGTAAAGGCGAGCAGAGGTTGCTCGGGAGCGACGACGGCGAGCAGAACCACCGGTACGGCCATCAAGGCCACCTTCCAGGCCTTGATTCGGAGCCAGAAGACCAGCATCAGGGCGAGGGATGCGGCGGCGAAGGCCGTCAGCTGCCACTTTGCGGCGTAGACCATCGCCCACAGTCCGCTCTCCTCCGCAGGTTTGCCCCAATTGGCGAAGACCAGGATGGCGATCATCGCCGCAAAGTAGAGGCTAGTCTGCCACAGCGGTCGCTGTCCGGCCTGCTCCGGCAGGGCCATGGCCACTGCCGGCTTGGCATGTTCCTCCCTGCGGAAGATCAGCGCCATCGACATCCCGATCACCACGCTGAAGACCACCGCCCCCACAGCTCGGGCAATGCCCATCTCCGGTCCGAGAATACGGGCGGTAAGGATGATCGCCAGGGCATTGATGGCAGGGCCGGAGTAGAGAAAGGCCGAAGCCGGACCGAGCCCCGCACCCATCTTGTAGATTCCGGCAAAAAGCGGCAGGATGGTACAGGAGCACACGGCGAGGATGGTCCCGGAAACCGAGGCGACCCCGTAGGCCAGCACCTTGTTGGCCCCAGGGCCGAGATACTTCATCACTGAGGTCTGGCTGACGAAGACGCCGATCGCTCCGGCAATGAAGAAGGCCGGTACCAGGCAGAGCAGGACATGCTCGCGGGCATACCATTTAACCAGATGAAAGGCCTCGAGTACCGCACCGTCAAAGCGGGTGGTGCCAATGGGCAGATAAAAGCAGGCGAGAAAGCCGCCGATAATTACTGCTAATACCTTCCACTCATTCTTCCAGTTCACGCCGTTCTCCTGTGAATATTTGGCAAATTAGCCAAATGAAAAGCTAAAAAAAATTCCCTGACTTCTCAGGAAACCAGTTCGATATGCCGTTGTGCCGTCGCCTGCAGCACCGCCTCGATGCAGGGCATGAACTGCATGATGCAGGGCACCTTGAGGCGATAGTAGACCTGCTTGCCACGCTTTTCGTCAGCCACCACCCCGGCCTGCTTGAGAACAGTGAGATGCTTGGAGATGGTGGAAAAATCGACCTCGTGCTGTTCCACCAACTCGCAGACACAGCGCTCGCCTTCGGCCAGACGTTCGGCGATCCACAGTCGGGTGGGGTGGCCGAGGGCCTTGAGCACCATCGCCTTGGCTTCCAGCAAAGCTTTCTCTCTCTCGTTCATAGCTCCCTCTCATTGACGTATTTGGTAAAACAACCAAACGTCTTCGTCAAGAAGCAAATCTTGTCCACCGAATTTTTTCCGGTTGCCAGCAATCGGCAACTGGCCGTTTACGAGACGGGGAAAGGTCGTGTTACGGCTTGGCGACCTTTGCGGGTGTTGCAAGTGGAGTGAGGAGTTTTTATTCCCACCAATAGGGATCGCCTGCGCAATCGTCGTCAGGTCCGCAGAATTCCTGTGTTACTGTTCCAGAGCCTTTGTCGCCACGGACTTTGTCTCCGCCTGCAAAGGCCATCCCTGTACAAAGCATAACTAACAGAAGTCCTGCCAAAAATTTTTTCATAGTTTCACCTCTCTCACAGAGTAAATCTACTTGCATTTAGCCCAGCTTGAATCCTGTGCTGCCAAACTTCCTGGATATGAGCTTACAATATCATGGAGCCGCATGGCAAGTTCGATTGAGACAGCTTGCCGTAAGCAGCTATCGAAGGTGAAAAAAGGCTATACTGGTCAGGGCCGCAAGGAACAACCACTGAAACAACCGACCGTCAAGGTATCTGGCAACGGTAGTCCGGCGGGCCGAAGCCGCCGCTAAAGTCAACACACGACATTCCCATGCAGCAAGTATTGTTCAAAGGGTTGCAGGGATCATTGGCAGCAATGCACGTTGCAACAATCGGTTCCTCTCCCTCAACCGGTTCCGCTACCACAACCGGTTCCTCTGCTTCCGGCACGCAACCAACCCCCTCCTCCACCCTCACCGCGGTAATGGCTGGCGTAGCCGCCCCCGTGGTGGTGAGGCTGACCCGCGTATCTCCGCAGCAATCGTCGTCAAAGGTGGCCGAGACCGACTGCTGCCCCGCAGGCAACCCGGTCAGAGTCACATGAATATCATTCCCCCCCGCAGCAAAAGCGGAGGCAGCTGACCCGGGGCTAGCGGAAAGGAGGCCGAGTTGCCGGCAGCCGGTGCGGACCACTATGCGGGGGTTGCCCGGTTCGGTCGTCGAGTCGATGCTGGCATTCACCGGCAGCGCAGCCTTATCGACCCGCAACAGGTCGGTGTAAACAACTCGCACTCGTGGTTTGGCAATGAAGTTGTTAAGGGTGAGCCTGCTGATATGTGCCATTTGCTCCACGTTGTCAAAACTCTCATTATGGGCATAGAAGAGCCGAGGGCACTTCCTGTCGAGGGACAATCCTGGAGCAAAGGGGGATACGGTAAAGGTAACGCCAATGATCGTCTCGTCCTCGCTGTAGGAATAATTTATGTGCCGGTATGAGAAGTCGAGGCCGCCAAGCTGATAGTTGCCGTAGGATGACTTCGCCACCTGGGAATCCTGGTAGCCTGCCTTGAAAAGTCCGTAGGGGGTGCAGGTTTGCAGTTCCAGACCCCCGGAGAAACCACGGTCGGTCACGTCGTCGAAGGAATCGAGCCCGTTGTAATCGGCCTGTTGGTATCCACTCTGCAGGTCAAACCGCAATCCTTGCAGAATCGGATTGTCGATACCTTCAGCTCCGAAGGCGGCCGTGACGATCGCCTCGTGCGTATCGATGTCACCAAAACCGATGTCTGCCTGGACGCGGCGAAAGGCTGTCTGGGTATCGATATCGAAGGGGGCGGTGGTAAGCCGTTCAGAACCTAAAAGGGTGTAGGCATACTCGAAAGCGAGTTCCTTGATGACGGCGTTAAAACGTTTCTTGTAGGAGAAGCCAAATCCCTGTTCGATCGCCTGTTCGCTGTATCCCTCGTCGAGCAGTCCTTTCACCTCGTCGTCAAGCGCAAGCGTGTCCACCACATCAGCCTGCATGAATCGGTAGGTAAACCTTGTTTCACCTTCGAGAAAATCCGGGAAATAGGCCAAGGTGGAGTTGAACCTGAAACGGTTGTCGCTCTCGAGTTTGCCGGAGAGGAAATAGAAGCCGTCGTACGTATCGCCATCCCTGAAAAGCAGCTGGCCGAAAAGAGTTTCTATCCCAAAAACACCCTTGCTCTCGTCGGCTCTGCTGTGGCTCGAGCCACTTCCCTTGAATTGCAGGAGGGAATCCTGGTTCTTCTTTTCGTATCTGAAGATGGTGTCGCCAGGTTTGCCATCTCCTGGATATGGCCGCTCAACCAACGATTCGTCTCCGCTCTGGGCTGGTGCAGTTTCGTTTGTTCCTGAAACCGGTATTGCAGCAAGCAACAAGGCGATAAAAATTGCACAAGCGGATGTATGAATCATTGCCCCCCTCTCTATTGGAAATGTTCCCTGCTGGCGGCATGTTTGCTTCTGGTCACGGAAGATAGTGCCTTGAGACAGATTGCAATAAGCGGTTTCTCCCTCCAATGTGCTGTTATCACTTTCTTGCCAGTGACTCGGCTGGTTGCATGGGGGCGATGCTGATACGTTGATCCTGTTGGCGGCAGCCCCAAAAAACCAGCTCCCTGGAAGTGATTGTTCCACTTTTGACTTCCAAAGCGACGCGGTTTCACGACGATCCTAGGAAATTTTCTCACCGCACCGCCTGTGCGGCACTCTTTCCGGCTGTCTTCTCTGTCACCGAGTCAGACTGGAAATGTACACCACGTGCCCGGCATGGTGAGTTGAGCTTATTCCAGAGTATCCAAAAAAACCTTGCCTTGCAAACCTCTAGTTCAGCAATAAATGGGCTCTTCACCTCTCCGGCGCCGCTCTCACATTAGAGGCAAGCGATTTTGTGGAGAAAGGCTTTTCGAGACATTTGACACCTCCGCCGATGCCTTGCGGGGCGGCCATATGCGGGTGGCGCCAGGAGCAGTGGTTGGCCTGGCCCTGCAGTTTCCGGAAGACCACCTAACTCAAATGCCTGGGGGCGGTCATCGAACCCACCGCCGGTCGCATGGCCCTGGGTGACGAAGCCATCTCCGAGGATGGCTGGAAGATCCCCGATCTGCGCGCCCTGCGCCGCGATAGAATCGGCTTCATCTTCCAGGCGCCGTACCCCCCTTCACAGGAATGTGTCACACCAGAGATGGCAAGACCTTGGAAGAGGCCGGCGAGGGGAGGCTTGTCAAATAATCACGGGAGGATGCGAACCGCGATGCTGTCCGCAGGCGTTCGTTCAGTCGACGTGCAGAACGACGGTGAAGGCGTCGAAAAACACCCAGAGCAGATCATCCTTGGCGATGGCCATCTGCCGGCGGCGTTCCTCGGTGATGACGCTGCACAGCTCGGTGCCGTCGGCGAGGCAGACCACTACCTCGGCGGTGGTGGAACTGCTGACGATGCGTGAAACTTTGCCCTGGAAGAGGTTCTCCGCCGAGCAGTTGGGCCGGGCGATGTCTTTGCAGAGCTGAATCCATGGGGCTTTCACCTCCGCCGTGACCAGCATGCCAATCTTCAAGCCCAGCCGGGCGAGGCTGTCGGTGGTGATGACCGAGGTCACCACTTGGCCGTTCAGGGACATCACGTCGACCACGGTCTGCACCGTGCCGCGACGAATGGCGCCGATCTTGCCGAAGAAAGAATTGCGGGCGCTGGTCTTGCGCTTGTTCTCCCGCTCGGCGAACAGCTTGGCCACCCTGCTGATTTCGTCGGCGGAAAACTCCACGTAGGAGGCGGCGAGGTTGGGGGTCGAGTGGCCAAGGATCTTCTGGATGACCGGCAGGGGCATGTTGCTGCGCATCAGCTCCACCGCCCGCGACTTGCGGAGGGTCTCGGGGGTGCCAAGCGAGGGGGGGAGGCCGATGGCCGTCGCCTGCTCGTAGAATTTGCGGCGGACATGGGCCGGGTCGATACGAAAGACGGTGCCACCTGGCCATGTGCTGTCAGCATCGGTGAGTATGGTGCCGATTTCCCTGGCGATCGCTTCCGGAAGCTGAACCTCCCTGCCCGAGAGGTCACGACCAGCGCTCTTCCTGCCGAAGCGGATGGTGTGGCGGTGCAGGTCGAGATCAGCCAGCGGGTCGAGGCTCAGTACCTCGTTGAGGCGCGCGCCACTATAGCGAATGACGAGAAAAATCAGAAAGATACGTTGACGTGAGTGGCGGTGATCGGCGCGGCGCGCGGCGGACACCCAGCGCTGGAAGGCCTGCTCGAGGTCGTGGAGCTGTTGCGCGTCGAGACACCGTTCGGCGTCGACACTGGGCAGGAGCCTTCCAGGTCCAGAAGTATCCGGTATGTGCGGGGTCTCTTGCATCGGCTCTTGATCAGGGAGGTGGCAGAAAAAATTAATGGGAAGCACTTCGTTCGCAAATGTATCCACTTGCGGCATCTTTGGCAACCATTGCACGGGGCTTGACAACAGCGGCATCTCAAGTGTAAACCATATGGAATGGCACGATTGCAATAATTAACGTGTCAATGAAATGGGCCGAAAGAGGTGCCACCAGTCGAGGCGAGAACAGCGAGGGGTGAAGAAGATGACACAGCAGGAAGAACGCACTCAGTCTGCTCAACAGCATGACGGCATTTCACTTGATGATGCTCCCCCAGGCCTGGCCTCCGCGCCGGCCCTCAAGTTTGACCGGGTGGAGCTGGCGGGGGCCTTCGGCGACCTGGGCACCCTCCTGCCCATTGTCGTGGCGATGATCTTCATCAACCACTTGAGTCCGTCCTCGGTCTTTCTGACTTTCGGCATTTTCTACATTGTCACCGGCGCCTACTATCGCCTGCCGGTGCCGGTGCAGCCGCTGAAGGCAGTCGGGGCCATCGCCATAATGTACCCCGCCATCATCAACGAAGCGGTGATCGGCGCCGCGGGCATCATTTTCTCGGTCTTTCTCCTGGTCGCCTCCCTGACCGGGATCATCGATCGGCTGGCCAGGCTCTTTTCCCAGGCGGTGGTGCGAGGCATCCAGCTGACCCTCGGCCTGATCTTCCTCAAGAAGGGCATCGAACTGATCATTCATAAAAATGTCTTCATGTCCGGCATGGAGAGCCGCCTGGCCGGGTGGCCGGTCAACCTCGTCATCGGCCTCGTCGTCTTCGCGCTGGTCCTGCTCCTCCTCGACAACAAGCGCTTCCCCGCCGCTTTGATGGCCCTGGCGGCCGGTTTCGCCGCGGGGCTTGCCCTGGGCGGCTTGGCCGGGCTGAAATTCTCCCTCGGCCCGACCGAGATGCACGTTGTCAGACCCACCCTGGCCGATTTCTGGACGGCCGCCATCATGCTCATCATCCCGCAGATCCCGTTGACCATCGGCAACGCCTGTGTCGGCACGGCCGATACCTGCTGCTCGCTCTTCAGCGGCCATCCTGAGCTGCGCAAGGCCAAGGCGGGCAGGTTCGCCTTTTCCATGGGTTTGATGAATCTGCCTGCCGGGCTGCTCGGGGCAGTGCCCATGTGCCACGGCACCGGCGGCCTGGCGGCACATTACCGCTTTGGCGCGAGGACCGGTGGGGCGCCGGTGATGATTGGCGTCTTCTTCGTGGCCATTGCCCTCTTGCTGGGCGAATTCGGCTTCACCCTGCTCTCCATCATTCCCCAGTCGGTGCTCGGGGTACTGCTCGTCTTTGCCGGGTTGGAGCTTTGCCCGCTGCTGAGGAGCCTCAAGACCAACGAAGAGTATTTCGTCGCCCTGCTGATTGCCGGCATCGCCCTGGCCGTGCCAAATATGGGTTGGGCCTTCGCGGTCGGCATCGCCGTCGATTTCTTCATCCGCAAATTGAAAGTGAAGATTTGATGAGTGCAGACCAAGGCTTGCTCTGTCTGGAGAGGTTTGCGGCGTGGAGAGGGGCGAGGCACCCCAGGTGGCTAGCGGCGGTGGGCTGGTGACGGGGTGAGGGCGCGGAGAGAGGGCCAGTGGCCTGAAGGTGTTGCACTCTTTGCGCCGAGTGGGCTATGTTTTTCAGGCGTTCGGCGAGGTGTCGAGCGCGTTGTGCCAGGATGCGCCACCGCCCTCGCGAGACTGCAGGCTGAGAATCGCGAGGGCTGCGATCCAGGGCGCGTTTTGCGACCCATTCGGCAGTACAGGAAACCGCCATGCATACCGACGAGTACGAAATCTCCATCGCCCGCGAATTGAACCACCACCGTCATGTGGTCAAGAAGATCCGCGCCGCCCTCGACGCGCGCCAGCGGGCCCACGGCATGGACTATGCCGCCGCCCGCGAGGCGGTTGCCGCCGGAAGGCTGGCGCTTGCCCCCTCCGAACTGGCGGCATGGCAGGAAGACGTCGAGGCGCTGCCCCTCTGGGAGCAGCGCCTCGAAGAATACCGTCAGGCCCTGGAGATGATGCGCATCTCGGCCTCACGGGGGTGAGAAGACTATCCTCTCAGTGACCGCCTGGGAAGAGCAGCTGGCTCACATAGTAGAGGATGAACAGGGAACCGACGCCGATGCCGATCGACCAGCGGATCAGGGTGAGCTCGGCGGGGAGCAGCGGCTCATACTCCATTTTCTTGATTTCTTCAGCCACCTGCGGCTGTTGTTTCTGTTCCATAACCACTCCTTTGCGCTAGATTGTCGGTGGCTTGACGCCATGGAAGAAAAGCCATGAGATGAACAGGCCAACCCAGATGATGAAGCCGAACAGGCTGATGCAGTACACCGCCGCCAGCTTGCCCAGTCCTTCCTGCATCAGCTTCTTGAAGTTGGACACCAGGCCGATGGTGAAAAAGCACATCAGGAAGAACAGGCCGCGGAAGACATCGCCCTGACCGCTGGCCGATTTCGCTTTGCCAAGGAAGCTCTTCGGCTCCTTGATCTTGTCGTTGACTTCCTTCTGCTTGGCCTTGATGCCGTCCTGCTCCTTCTTGAGCGCCGCAAGGGCGGTGGCATCGGAGGTGGCCTTGATCTTCGTCTCGACGGAGATCGCCGCCGCCTTCAATTCCGCTATTTCCTTGTCGGCCGGGCCCATGACCTTGGCTGCGGGCCAGCACATGACGACGAGGATGACGAAGGTCAGCACGTAGCCGATGACGAACTTCGGGAAACGATGCCAGATCTCCCCGGCGTCGACTTTCTGGCCGGGTTTGACGTCGATCTTGGCCACCCAGATGTAGGCGAGGAGGAAGGCCCACACGCCGATGAAGATATCGATGAACATCTTCACCGTGGTGGCGGTCATGGTGATCCAGCCCTCGGCATAGTTGATGCCGGCCGCATCCAGTGCCTGGGCGCGGATGAGGGCGTCGGTGATAGCGCCGCTGGCAATGGCGCCGCCGTCGGACTTCACCGCCAAACCCATCCAGGCGCCGGCGACGAGGGGTTCGGTCCACAGGAAGAACTTGGCGAGGAAGGGCAGGATGACCATCTCGATAGCGACGAAGATGACCACCAGCGAGGACACCATGATCGGCACGATCGGCCGGGCGCGGATGGCGCCGCCGGTGGCGATGGAGGCGGACACGCCACAGATGGAGATGCCCGAGGCCAGCGGCGCCGACCACTCACGGCTGAACTTGAAGTACTTGCGGGAGATGTAGTAGACCACCGCCCAGTAGATGAGATAGGCCTCGACGATGGCGCAAAAGCCCCGGAACATGATGTTCGAGGCCAGGCCGAAGGACTCGGCGGCCTTGATGCCCAGGCCGGCGCCCATGATGACGATGCCGGTCTTGATATAGAGCTCGGGGCGGGCAGCTTCCTTCATCAGGTCGGCCAGGCGGGGGAAGAAGTTGCCGATGATCAGGCCGAGGATCAGGGCGAGGATGAAGCCGAACTCGCCGCTCATGCTCAGCGCCCAGGGAATGCCGAACTTGGTGGCCTGCTGCTTGGTGGCGGCGATATAGGCGAAGTGCCCCATCATCCAGCATAAATAGCTCAGCCAGAAGGCGAGGGTGAAGCCGAACATGAACTTGGGCACGTTGGCGCCGAGGGCGACGGCGCCAAGGGTCATGATGGCCAGTGCGAAGAGATAGGTGAGGACGACCGAGGTGAGCGGCGACATCCCCGCCTTCTTGTACTGCTGGCCGACCTGCAGCTTGCCGGCCTCATCGCCGACGGTGACGGTGGACTCCTTGCCGTCCTTGCCCTTCAAGGTCAGCTTCTGGCCGTCGATCTTGGTGATCTCGCCTTCCACCGCATTGTATTTCGCGCTGACAGTGCTGATCGCCTTACTGGGGTCGAGCCATACCGCGGTTTTGGCGCCCCAGCCGAGGATGTCCACCCCCTTGAACGAGCCGAGGCTGAGGGCGAAGATGACTAGGCCGAGAATGAGCGCCAGCCAGTCTTCGCTGATCCAGCCCCCTCCCTCACCGGTTTTGTTGTGCGTACTCCCGTTTCCCATACGTCCTCCTTAAGTACTTCGATGAGTGTTGATGAGAACCGTTGCCGGTTCCCGAAACCTACCCGACCACCGGGACGGCAACCCTCCTCTGGGCTGGCCCCCGGTGTTCACGCACTGCCGTGGATGCGAAAAGAGGCGGCACGCTCCTGCATCCGGGCAAGAATTTTCTGGATGGCCACCCGCGACAGGCCGGAGATGCGCGCCGCCTCGGAGACATTGCCCCTGGTGGCGGTCAGCAGGTCGTGGAGGTACTCGCGGGTGAAGGCGTTGACCACCTCAGCCTTGGCCTCCTTGTAGACCCTGCTGTCCCACAGTCGCGAGGGGCTCTGTGCCCCTTGACATTCCGGCTGGCGCTCCTCCCCGGCGAGCATCCGCACCAGTGACATGTCGAGGCGCTCCCGGGTGCAGAAGACGGTCATGCGGCGGATAAAGTTCTGCAGCTCGCGCACATTTCCCGGCCACGGCCGGCTCGACATCCACTGCAGCACCTCCGGGGCGATGTCTTTGTCCGGCAGGCCCATCTCCCGGCAGGTGCCGCGGAGGAAGTGCTGGGCCAACAGGGGGATGTCTTCGACCCGCTCGCGCAGGGGCGGCAGGGTGACGGTGAGCACATTGAGCCGGTAGTAGAGGTCTTCGCGGAAGGTTCTGCGCTGCAGCAGGTCTTCGAGGTTCTGGTTGGTGGAGGCGATGACACGCACATCGACGTTGACCGCCTGGTTGGAGCCGACGGGACGGATCTCGCCGTTTTGCAGGCAGCGCAGCAGCTTGGTCTGCACGGCGCCGCTGATGTCGCCGATCTCGTCGAGATGGATGGTGCCCTCGTGGGCTGCCGAGAACAGCCCCTTGTGGTCCTTCTCGGCGCCGGTGAAGGCTCCCCTGACATAGCCGAAGAGCTCGCTCTCGAGGAGGTTCTCGGGGATCGAGGGGCAGTTGACGGCGACGAAGGGCCGGGCCGCCCTGGCCCCGATCTGGTGAATCAGCCGCGCCACCACTTCCTTGCCGGTTCCCGACTCGCCGCGTAGCAACACGGTGTAATCGGACTGGGCGATGGCGGCAATGGTCTGCCGCAGATGCTGCATGGCCGGGCCTTCGCCCACCAGCAGCCCCTGCCCTTCCTGGCGGGTGACCAGGCGCCGCAGCCGCGAGTTCTCCTCCAGCAGGCGGGTGCGCTCCAGCCCTTTGGCCACCACCCGGAAGAGCTGCTCGGCTTCGATGGGCTTGGTGAGGAAATCATAGGCCCCGGCATGGAGGGCCTCGACCGCCGTCTCGATGGTGCCGTAGGCGCTGAGCACGACCATGCTCAGTTCGGCATGACGCTTCAGGGACTCGGCCAGCAGCTGCATACCGCTCATCTCCGGCATGCGCAGGTCGGTGAGCATCAGATGGATCGGCGTCTCGGCCAGGATCTCCAACGCCTCCCTGCCGCTCTGCGCGGTGAGTACCATGAGGTCGGGGAATTTGCCGGCGATGAGGCGTGCCACTCCTCGGGCGAAGTCCGGTTCGTCATCGACGATGAGAACGGTGGGTTGGTAGTTCGAGTCCAGGGGCAGGGGGAGCGGCAGGGAGGTCATGGCATGGTGGTGGCGTCGTGGGGTGCCTCCCCTGGCTGCCTCCCCTGGCGGGGAGGCGGCGGAGGAACCCGGCAGGGGCACGTCGTTCCCTTGCCAAGCGATATAAATCCAAAAAACATGCCGGAGAGGAAAAATTAAAAGAGCAGTGCGCACGATCTCTTACGGCACCAGCGAGAGAGGGGAGTGTTAACCTTTGTTGTCATCTGTCAAGCTGAGTTGGCGGGGTGTTGATAACTGCACTTTGCAGGTCGAGGCCGGGCGCCTAATCCTGGGCCTGTGAGGGATGTTGCACATCCTTTCCGGTCAGGAAAATTTGCCAGGAGAGGGAGCTTGTCAAAATAGGGTTTTTGCATGATGGTAGCAGAAATCGGGGGACGATACCCTGGAATCCACCAGGGGGACGCGGGGGTATGGTCGTTGGGAGCTTGTCGTGACGTTGGATATGGATGTCGCGAAAAATTTTACGGAGGAGGTGCTATGAAGACCTGGAAGTCTGGCAATGTCTTGTCGCTGCTGGTCGCCGTATTCGTTGTTCAGGTTCTGGCGGCGGGCCTGGCCATGGCCGAGGGTTCCTCCTATCGGCTTGCGACTGCGGAGTTCATCCCCGCCGAGCTGATGGAAGGCGCCAATTATCGGGTCGATTCCCAGGTCGTCAACGATGGCCTGGTCAATACCTACGAGGTGGATACCCGTTACGGCAGCCTGACCGTGGAGGGTACGCCGCTGCTGCTCGAACGGATAAGCGAACTGCGCGCTCTGAGCCACATCGAGAAGATCGAAGCCAGTGAAGTCTATAAGGACGCGCTCAAGGAGGGCATCAAGAGCCCGCTGAGAGGGGCCGAGGCCCTGATCGACGATCCTGTCGCCACTGTCAAGGGTGCGGCGCAGGGGGTGGGGCGCTGGCTGAGCGATATCGGCCGCTCGATCAGCAGCCAAGACCCGCATCAGGCCGGTGTTGCCGCCACCGCGCTCGGCCAGGCGGCTGCCAAGCGTGCCTTCGCCCACGAGTTCGGGGTCGATCCTTATACCCGTTTCCGGCCGCTGCAGAAGAGCCTCGACGATCTCGGCTGGGCTATGGCCGGCGGCGGGCTGACCACCAAGGTGGCACTGTCCATCATCCCCGGCTCGGCCGGGCTGGCGGTTTCGGCGACTGCCACCACCAACTCGATGCGCCTCCTGGTGCGTGACAAGAGCCCGGCCCAGCTCGATACCATCAACGGCGAAAAACTCCGCCGGATGGGTGTCTCCAGCCCGGTCATCGACACTTTCCTCGGCAACTCCGCCTTCACCCCGCTCGACAAGACGATCATCGTCGGCGAGCTGGCCGAGCTGAAAGGCGTCAAGGGGCGTAGCGATTTCATCGCCTCGGCGGCCTTTGTCGACAACCTCGGCATGGCCATCTTCATGCGTCACCGCGCGCAGATGATCGGCAGGTTCGCCAGCGAGGTGGGCGGGGTGGAGAGCCTGGTCAAGATCGACCGGACGTTGTTCGTCAAAACCACGGCAGGCGACTACGTCGGTCTCTTCCCGGTGGACCGCATCGCCTATGACGCCTCCATGGCCAGCAAGCTCGATATCGTCGATAAGGCGATCGCCGCACGTCCAGGGGTGCGTGGCAAACAGCTGTGGATCGGCGGGCCGGTGGAAGAGGAGGCTCTGGCCTTGTTGAAAAAGCGCGGCTGGCTGGTCTATGATAGACAGTTCGATCATCTGCGGGAAACTCGTGCTGCGTCGGCCAGGCTGTGAGATGATCGCCAGCGGATCAGCCCGGCAGGCGCCCGCAAGGCCATGAGAGATGCACGAGGCAGAGGGAGAACAAACCTATTGGGGGAGGCAGCATGGGATGCTGTGAAAGGTGGGCCGTCAACCTATTGGCTCTGTGGTACGTATTGATCCTCGCGGTCAACGCGGGGGCCTTTGAGGGCAGGCCTCGGGGTGGAGTCGCTCCTGTGCCACTCAGCGCGAGCGAGGTGGCGGAGGTCGATGCGATGGTGTTGCATCCGCCTCCCGATTGGACTGGAGATTTTTCGGGAATGCGCCAGCGGCAGATGATCCGTCTGCTGGTACCCCACAGCAAGACATTCTTTTATCTCGATCAGGGGCAGCAAAAGGGGCTCAACTTTGAGTTCGGCAAGCAGTTGGAGACGTGGCTCAACGTGCACCATCCTCTGGCCGGTAGCAAGAGGGGCTGGCAGGTCCTCTTCATTCCGGTGCGGCGTGACCAGCTCCTCCCCTCTCTTCAGGCCGGCAAGGGGGATTTGGCCGCCGGCGGCTTGACCGTCACCGCTGACCGGCTGCAGCAGGTCGATTTCGTCTCGCCGATCGCCAGTGGAATCAAGGAAGTGGTGGTCGGCAGGGTCGGCGGGAAAGGACCGCGATCGATCGACGATCTTGCGGGAAAGGAAATTACCGTTCGCCGGTCGAGCAGTTACTACGAGCACCTCGTCGATCTCAACCGGCGCTTTACAGAGCGTGGTCTCCAGCCGATACGGATCGTCGAGGCGGACGAATGGCTGGAGTCGGAAGATCTCCTGGAAATGGTCAATGCCGGGCTGGTCAAGATGACTGTCGTCGATCAGTACCTGGCCAACATCTGGAAGCCCCTCTATAAGAACCTGCTCATCCACGGCAATGTGGCGATTCACAGCGATGGGCAACTGGCCTGGGCCTGCCGCAAGAACAGCCCCGAGTTACACGAGGTCATGGAGAGGTTCATGCGCCAGCATCGCGTTGGCACCGCCTTCGGCAATATTCAGGTGGCGAGGTATGTCAAGGACAGCGACCGGGTCCTCAACCCCACCTCCAGTAAAGAAATGCGTAAGTTCAAGGAACTGATCAAACATTTTCAAGACTATGGCGGCACCTATGATTTCGATTACCTGATGTTGATGGCCCAGGGCTATCAGGAGTCCAGGCTCAACCAGAAGGCCCGCAGTGCCAGAGGCGCCGTGGGGGTGATGCAGCTCCTGCCGAGCACCGCCGCCGACCCTGCCGTGGGCATCCCCCATATCGACAAAAGCGCCGCAAGAAACATCGAGGCCGGTGCCAAATACATGCGCCTGCTTGCCGACACCTATCTCGACGACCCGCGAATGTCGGCGGTCGACCGCACGCTCATGACCTTCGCCGCCTATAATGCCGGGCCGGGAAACCTGCAGAAGTTTCGACGCCTGGCGGAAAAATCCGGCTATGACGCCAATATCTGGTTCCAGAATGTGGAGTATGCCGCAGCGCGTATCGTCGGACAGGAAACTGTGCGCTATGTGAACAATATCTATAAGTATTATCTCGCCTATTCGGCTGTGGAAAAGCATAGCCGGGCCAAGCACGACATCATCCCGCGCTAGTGTCGATTCCTGTCAAGCAGTGATATTCTTCTGCTTGACAACTAGGAATGATTACCGATACTGTAGCGATACACTGAGGGAGGGTGAGGCTATGAAGGGCGAGCAACGTGGTTTTCTTGGTCTTTTTGTGATCATAGTGGCGGGAGCCTTGCTCTCCGGCTGTACTCTCTTGAATCTGCGCCAGGAGAGCAAGCTGCTCGAGCAGGTCAGCGAGATCACCGGCACGGTGGAAGGCGAGGCGGCCGAAGGCAAGCCGGTCGTGGTGGTGCTGCTGGCCATTGACCCGGCGCGGCCGGACCGCCCCGACGCGATCATGGCGCGGACCATCCTGCGCCGTCCCGGAAACTTCAAGTTCTTCGCCGGACCGGGCACCTACCGGGTCAGCGCCTTCGTCGACCTCGACGAGAGCGCCAGCTATCAGGCGAACGAACCGGTGGGCTGGCATGAGCATCCCAAGCTGATCACCATTACCGGCGGAGAGCCGATTACCGGCCTGACCGTCACCCTGCGCCCGCCCGAGCAGGTGCAGCGCCTTTATCCCGAGGTGCATGATCCGACCATCGCCGCCGTCACCGATCTCAGCAAGCAGTTCAAAGCCGGGGTGGTGACTTCGCTCGACGATCCCGCCTTCACCCCGGAAAACGGCACCCTGGCCTTCTGGGAGCCTATCCGTTTTCTTGGTCTGCAGACGGCCGGCCTCTATTTCCTCGAAGCGTTCGACCCCGGCAAGACGCCGGTGCTCTTCATCCATGGCGCCGGCGGTCAGCCCGGCGAGTGGAAGTCGATCATCGAGGGCCTTGACCGACACAGCTTTCAGCCCTGGGTGGTGTTCTATCCTTCCGGGCTGCGCCTCGACGTCAACCGCCAGTGGCTGGGCAACACCCTCACCAGGCTGCAGCTGCAGCTCGGCTTCGCCCAGGTTCATGTGGTGGCGCACTCCATGGGCGGTCTGGTTGCCGGCGGGCTCGTCACCCGCCTGCAGGCCTCAGGCCATGGCGATGTGGTGGCGACCCTGACAACGCTGTCGACTCCCTGGGGCGGCCATGAGCTGGCGGCCAGCGGCGTCGCCAACTCGCCGGCGGTGGTGCCTGCCTGGTACGATATGGTGCCCGGCAGCCTCTACCAGGAGGAAGTCTTCGCCACCCCCTGGCCGGCGCATCTTTCCTACCATCTCTTCTTCAGCCACCGCGGCGGCTATAATGTCATGTCCGGCGGCAACACCGATGGCGTGGTCTCCCTGGCCAGCCAGCTGTTGCCGGCCGCCCAGGAACGTGCCGCGACCCTGCGCGGATTCGACGAAGACCACACCTCGATTCTGCGCAGCGCCGCGGCAGGCCGCGCCCTGGCCAGGGTGCTGGCGGGGCTGCAGCCCTGCGACCAGCATCTGCCTGCAGGGGCTCTGGCCAGCCATCCACCGCAACATGGAACACATATCATGGGGAGACCGCAGCAATGACCGAGAAATGCCCATCAGCGAGGCTGGCCATCGCGGCGCTGGCACTGTTCTTCCTGGCCGGCTTTCGTCCTGCCCTGGCCGCCGAGGCCGCTGCCCCCCCAGGCCCGGAGGTGACGGTGATGACGGTGAGGCCGCAGTCGGCCCGGCTTTCTCTGGATATCGTCGGCGAGGTCAAGGCGATGCGTGAGGTCGAGCTGCGTCCGAGGGTCACCGGCACCATCACCGCCATCGCCTTCGAGCCCGGCCGCGAGGTCAAGGAGAAGGATCTGCTCTTCACTATCGACCCCGTCCCCTACGAGGTGGCGCTGGCCAATGCCCTGGCCGGCCTCGCCCAGGCCAAGGCCTCGCTCAGCCGGGTGCGCCAGGATATCGAGCGCTACAAGCCGCTGCTCCCCGACAACGCCATTCCGCGCCAGGTGTACGACCAGACGCTGGCCCAGGCGGCCCAGGAGGAGGCGGTGGTGGCCAGCCGCCAGGCGGCGGTCGACAAGGCCCGTCTCGATCTCGACTATACCCGGGTCACTTCGCCGCTGACCGGAAGGGTGGGACTGCAGAAGGTGGAGGTAGGAACCCTGGTCTCCGCCGGGCAGACCCCCCTGGTGGCCGTCTCGACCCTTGACCCGGTGGCGGTCTACTTCAGCATCTCGGAAAATGACTATCTCTCCTACTTCAAGCGGCGGCAGGTTCGGCAGGAAGCCGGGAAACGTGACGGCGGCGCCGACACTGTCGACCTGCTCCTTGCCGATGGTGCGATCTACGAGGAGAAGGGCAAGGTCGACTACGTCGATCCGACCATCGACCCGGCCAGCGGCACCCTGACCCTGCGCGCGGTGTTCGCCAACCCCAAGAGACTGCTGCGGGCGGGGATGAACAGCCGCGTGCGCATCTATTATGACGAGCTTGAGGCGGCCCTGCTGGTGCCGCAGAAGGCGGTCACCGAGACCCTGGGCCGCTACTTCCTGACCGTGCTCGACGAGGGCGACAAGGTGGAGCTGCGGCCGGTCAGGCTCGGCGCCCGTCAGGGTGAGCTGTGGCTGGTGGAAGAGGGCCTGCGGGCCGGGGAGCGTATCGTCGTCGATGGCATCCAGAAGGCGCGGCCGGGCATGGTGGTGACGCCGCGAGCCCTTCCCGGCAGCTGAGGGGGCGCCATGGCGAAATTCTTCATCCACCGCCCGGTGCTGGCGATCGTTTGCTCGATCCTCCTCGTCCTCGCCGGCATCATCGCCGGCCTCGGTCTGCCCATCGCCCAGTTTCCGCAGATCACCCTGCCCACCGTGCAGGTGGCGGCCTTCTACCCCGGTGCCAACACCGGGGTGGTCGAGGAAGCGGTGGCCCTGCCAGTGGAGGCCCAGGTCAACGGCGTCGAGGGCATGGCCTACATGAGCTCGACCTCGGCCGGCAACGGCTCCTATTCCCTCAACGTCACCTTCGATCTCGGTGTCGACGCCGACATCGCCGCGGTGCAGGTGCAGAACCGCGTTGCCCAGGCCAGCGCCCAGCTGCCCGCCGACGTCATGAGCAGCGGCGTCACCACCAAGAAGACCACCCCCGACATCCTCATGTACGTGGCCCTGCACTCGCCGAAGGGCACCTACGATGAACTGTTCCTCTCTAACTATGCGGCGATCAATATCATTGAGAACATCAAGCGGGTCAAAGGGGTCGGCAACGTGCAGCTCTTCGGGGCCGAGTTCGGAATGCGCATCTGGCTGCACCCCAACCGCATGGCCACCCTGGGATTGACCCCGAGCGATATCCTGCAGGCCATCCGCGAGCAGAATGTCCAGGCCCCGGCCGGTCAGGTCGGCCAGCTGCCGGCCCCGGACGACCAGCAGTTCCAGTACAGCGTCCAGGTGCGCGGTCGCCTCGCCGACCCCGGGGAGTTTGGCGAGATCATCGTCCGCGCCCAGCCCAACGGCAGCTTCATCCGCCTCAAGGATGTCGCCCGGGTCGAGCTCGGGGCCAAGGACTACAATTTCTCGACGCGCTATAACGGCAAGCCGGCCGCCGCCTTCTCGGTCAACCTCACCCCGGACGGTAGCGCCATCGAGACCTCGCAGCTCTTGCTCGGGCGCCTCGACCAGCTGGCCAGGAGCTTCCCACCCGACCTCAAGTTCGACGTGGTCCACGATAGCACGGTCTTCGTCAAGGCCTCGCTCGAAGCCGTCATGCATACCTTTTTCGAAGCCCTGGCGCTGGTGCTGGTGGTGGTCTTCCTCTTTTTGCAGAGCTGGCGGGCGACCCTCATTCCCATGCTGGCCGTGCCGGTGTCCCTGGTCGGCACCTTTGCCGCCTTCGTGCTGCTCGGCTTCACCATCAACACCCTGACCATGTTCGCCATGGTGCTGGCCATCGGTATCGTCGTCGATGACGCCATCGTCGTCGTCGAGGCGGTGGAGCATCATATGGCCAAGGGCCTCGCTCCAAAGGAGGCGACGCTCAAGGCCATGGAAGAGGTCTCCGGGCCGGTGGTGGCCATCGCCCTGATTCTTGCCGCGGTCTTCGTGCCGGTGGCCTTCCTCGGCGGCATGGCCGGGGTGATGTACAAGCAGTTCGCGATCACCGTGGCGGTCTCGACCATGCTCTCCGCCTTCGTCGCCCTGTCGCTGACCCCGGCCCTGTGCGCCATGCTCCTGCGCCATAAGGTCGAGGGCGGCAAGGCCGGGCTGGGGGCCCGCCTCTTCGGCGGCTTCAACCGCTGGTTCGACCGGGTCACCGAGAGCTATGGCCGTGGCGTGCAGCTGGCCATCAAACGCCTCCTCGTCGCCCTTCTCCTCCTCGTCGGGGTGGGCGGGGCGACGGTGGCCATCATGGACCGCGTCCCCGGCGCCTTCGTGCCCGCCGAGGACCAGGGCTACTTCATCGGCGGGGTGATCATGCCCGACGCCGCCTCACTCAACCGCACCATGGCGGTGGGCGAACAGCTGCAGAAGATTCTCGACGCCCAGCCGGCCATCGAGCGCAGCATGATCATCAGCGGCTACAGCATCCTCAATAACTCGGTGCAGCCGGATGCCGCCCTCTTTGTTGCCGAGCTCAAGCCCTGGGCGGAGAGAACGACGCCGGAATTGAGCCTCAAGGCGACCATGCAGGGGGTCATGGCCGGCGCCGCCAAGCTGCCCGAGGCCATGGTGCTCGCCTTCAACCCGCCACCGGTGCCGGGCCTCGGCTCCACCGGCGGCTTCTCCTTCAAGCTGCAGGACCAGAGCGGCGCCACGGCGGAAGAGCTGGCCAAGGTCGCCGCCGCCTTTATCGAGGAAGCGAAAAAACGTCCGGAGATCGGGCAGATCTACAGCAAGTTCAATCCACGCACCCCGGCCTACCGCCTCGACATCGATCGCGAGAAGGCCAAGAAGCTCGGGGTGGCCATCAACGAGGTGACCATGGCCCTGCAGACCTTTCTCGGCGGGGTCAACGTCAACGACTTCTCGCGCTTTGGCCGGACCTACAAGGTGACCATGCAGGCCGAGCCGGAGTTCCGCAGCGATATCAACGGGGTCGGCCTCTTCCATGTGCGCAGCGCCGGCGGGCAGATGATCCCGCTCTCCACCCTGGTCTCGGCGGAGCCCATCGTCTCCCCCAATACCGTCGAGCGCTACAACCTCTTCCGTACCGCCGAGCTGAGCGGCGAGCCGGCGGCCGGCTACAGCTCCGGCGACGCCCTCAAGGCCATGGAAGAGGTGGCGGCAAAGAGCCTGCCCCAGGGCTTCGGCTACGAGTGGTCGGGGATCAGCCGCCAGGAGAAGGAATCCGCCGGCCAGGCCCCCTATATCTTCGCCCTGGCCCTGGTCTTCGTCTTCCTCTTCCTCGCCGCCCTCTACGAGAGCTGGTCGGTGCCCTTCGCCGTGCTCTTCGCCATTCCCCTCGGGGTCTTCGGGGCGATGAGCGGTCTGTGGCTGACCGGGCAGACCAACAACATCTATGCCCAGATCGGCCTGATCCTCCTCATCGGCCTGGCCGCCAAGAACGCCATCCTCATCGTCGAGTTCGCCAAGATGAAGCGCGAGGAAGGCTGTGTCCCCGAGGAGGCGGCGCTGGTCGCCGGCAAGCTGCGCCTGCGGCCGATCATCATGACCTCGCTGGCCTTTCTGCTCGGAGTCATTCCGATGATCGTCAAAGGGGGCGCCGGCGGGGCGGCCCAGGCGGCGATGGGCATCACCGTCTTTTCGGGGATGCTCGCCGCCACCTTTCTCGCCATTTTCATGGTGCCGGTGCTCTATGTGGCCATCGAGCGGGCGGTGGGCCGGTTTGGCAGGCGCAAGGCCCCGCTCGGAGAGGAGGCAGGCCTATGAAGCGTTCTCTGCTCTTGCTGCAGCACCTCGTGGCGATGGCGTTGGCCCTGAGCGGCTGCGCCATGGGCCCCGACTACATGAGGCCCGAGGTACCCTTGACGGCGACATTTCGTGACCAGGGGGCTGCCGGGCTCGAGGCGTCGCTGGGCGACCTCGGCTGGCGGGCGGTGTATAGCGACCCCGCCCTGCAGGCCTATATCGCCGAGGCCCTGAGCAGCGCTCCCGATGTGCTCATCGCCGAGGCCAGGGTGCGCGAGGCCGAGGCGGTTGCCGGGGTGGCCCGCGCCGACCTCCTGCCGAGGCTGGGGGCCAGCCTGGCCACCTCGCCCATCCCCCGGCCGTCGGGGGACACCCTGGCCTCCAATTTCACCGCCGGGGCTACCGTCAGCTGGGAGCTCGATCTGTGGGGGCGGCTGCGCCGCGCCAACGAGGCGGCACGGGCCGAGCTGCTCGGCCGGGAGGAGGCGCGGCGAGGGGTGGTGGTCTCGCTGATCGGCGACGTCGCCGCACGCTATTACCAGCTGGTTTCGGAACACCAGCTGCTGCGGGTCGCCGAGCAGACCGCGGCCTCCCAGGAGGAGTCGCTGCAGTTGATCGGTCGTCTCGCCGCCTCGGGCATGGCCTCGGCGGCGGAGGTGCGGCAGCAGGAGGTGGCGCTGGCGGAGACCCGTACCTCGCTGGTCAACCTGCACCGCCGCATCGTTACCTCGGAAAACGGCCTGTCGCTGCTGCTCGGGCGGGTGCCGGGAGGGCTCGAGGTCGATCTCGCCTCGTCTGCCCTGCCCCAGGGGGAGATTCCCGCCGGCCTGCCCAGCGCGCTGCTCGAGCGGCGCCCCGATATCCGCGTCGCAGAGCAGCAGCTCATCGCCGCCAATGCCAGGGTCGGCGAGGCCAAGGCCCGTTTCTTCCCCACCCTGTCATTGACCGGGCTGTTCGGCAATATCGGTACCGATCTCGCCGAGGTGCTCAGCGGCGGGGCGGCCACCGTCGCCTCCCTTGGCGCCAATGCCGTGCAGCCCCTGTTTGCCGGCGGCCAGCTCTATTTCAACCGCGAGGCGGCCTTGGCGCGCCTCGACCAGGCCCTGCTCGGCTACCGGCGCACGGTACTGTCGGCCCTGGCCGAGGTGGCCACCGCCCTGAAAGACTATCGGGAAACCGGGGGGCTGCTTGCCATCCAGGAGCAGCGGGTGGTCTCGGCGCGCGAGGCCCGGCGCCTCGCCGACCTTCGCTACCGCTCGGGCGTGATCAGCTATATCGAGGTGCTCGACGCGCAGCGCCAGCTCTTCGCCGCGGAGAGCCAATATGTCAACAGCATCTTCGAGCGCCGCCTCGCCCATAGCCGCGTCTATCTGGCCTTGGGCGGGGGCTGGGAGCAAGCGGCGGAGAAATAGCGGCGGGAGTGGTAGGTAAGCGGGCGGCGCAGGCCGCGAGGAGAGGGGCTCTTCGCTTGCGGCTATGCTGCCGCTGTGGAGCACAGTGGTGGCCTGAAGGGGGGAATAATGGACTGCCCGTTCTGCGGTGTAGAGAGTAGCCGTATACTTCTGGCCAACGATCTCGCCCTGGCGATATATGACGGCTGCCCGGTTTCACCCGGACACTGCCTCATCCTCCCCAGACGGCATATTGCGTCATTTTTTGAGGCCACCAGCGAGGAACAGGCCGCGCTGGTCGAGCTTCTCGGCAGGACTCGCCTCTTTCTCGCGCGCCATCTCCCGGACGGGTTCAATGTCGGCATAAACGACGGCGAGACGGCCGGGCAGACCATCATGCACCTGCATATCCACCTCATCCCCCGCTACAGGGGCGACGTTCACGACCCGCGCGGCGGGGTGCGCTGGATTTTTCCCGCCAAGGCGCCCTACTGGGAGCAGCCATGACGGGGACGGACCTCTGCCCGGCGCAGGCAAATCTGGCGGAACTTCACAGGAAATGGCGGCTCTAAGGAGTGCCGGCGTCAGAGGTGAAGACGCGGCGAGGGCAGGCGAACAGGCAGGGCCGCTCTGCGCACCCCGCCGTGCGCCACGCGGCCTATTTCATTCCCCCTGGATCTCCGGCACGACCAGTACCGGCACCTTGGATTTCTTGAGCACCGCCTTGATGTTGCTGCCGATGGCCGAGCCGGACAGCAGGCCTTCGCCGGCGCCCATGATGATCAGGCCGCAGCCGTGTTCCTCGACCTGCTGGAGGATGACGTCGACGACGTCGCCTTCCTTGACGATGACCACGCTGGGCGGAATGGCGCTCACCTCGTCGTCGACATCGTGCTCCTTGCAGAACTCGCTGAGGGCGGTGCGGGCCATCTGCTTGGGCGAGACCTTGCCGACGAGGGCGTGCTTGGCCTCCTCCCTGTTATCTTTGAGCACCTGCTGCCACTTTTCCTGGCCAAAGAGGCCGATCATATAGCTCTCGTAGTTGCTCGGCGATTTCTCCAGCACATGGAGGAGGACCAGCTTCGACTGGTACTTGTAGGCCAGGCTCAGGGCATGCTTGAAGGCAATACGGCTGGCGGCGGAGAGGTTGGAGGTAAAGAGGATCGTTTTGTAGTCTAAGGCCATGGTTGCTGGGTCTCCTGGGAAGCTCTTATGCATCGGCGATGCGTTGTCGGGGGGTATGGGCGTGGGTTTTGCCGCAGCGAGCAGGGCTTGGCATACCGTCTCTGCGCTCGTAACCGCCACCTCACCCTTCATTAAGGACCGCGGCCACCCTGTGCACAGCGCCAGTGACGCGTTGGCGTTGCCGCATCCCATGGCCCCGGTCTTGTTCCTCAAGACGGCGCTCTCGCGGTCTGGCAGAGGAGACGGGAACAAGGATACTTGCCGCGACTCTGTCAAGAATAAATCTAAACGCCGCGAAAACAAAGGTTTTCGTGAGCTGTTGCGGAAAACTTTACGTAAAATCTGCAGGGCCGCGTTCGCCGTCTTGGTCAGCAGGGCGGCGGGAGCGGCCAAGGGGCCTGTCACGCAGAGGGGCTGCTCCGGGCTCAGGGGGCAGCCTCCAGGGGGTGACCGGCATCTCCCTTGCCCCGCCGGCGGCAGTCGAAAGAGAAAACGGCCATGCCCCGCAGTGGGGGCATGGCCGTGGCTGTCATGCGCTGATGACCGAGAGTCGTGTCGGCCATCCTCCGCGACTGCGGACTGTCGCCGTCAGGGGGGGCCGTTGGCCGGTCCTTCCCCCTGTCACCCGTCGCCGGTAGGCGCCGGTTTATTCCTCGCCCATGAAGGGGTAGGCGAAGTCCTCCGGCGGTACGAAGGTCTCTTTGACCGTCCTTACTGATACCCAGCGCAGCAGGTTGGCCATGGAGCCGGCCTTGTCGTTGGTGCCCGAGGCCCGGCCGCCACCGAAGGGCTGCTGGCCGACCACCGCGCCGGTGGGCTTGTCGTTGATGTAGAAGTTACCGGCCGAGTGCTCGAGGTGCTTCATGGCGGTGCTGACTGCGGCACGGTCCCGGGCGAAGATGGCCCCGGTGAGGGCGTAGGGCGAGGAACTGTCGCAGAGCTTGAGGGTGTTGATAAAGTCGCCATCCTCGTAGACGTAGACTGTCAACACCGGTCCGAAGATCTCCTCGACCATGGTCTTGAAGTGGGGGTCGGAGGCGAGGATCACCGTCGGTTCGATGAAGTAGCCCACCGATTTGTCGCACTTGCCGCCGATGAGGATCTCGCCGCCCGGGTTGTTGCGGGCGAAGTCGATATAGGAGGCGATGGTGTCGAAGGCGCCCTCGTCGATGACCGCGCCGACGAAGTTGCGGAAGTCGGTGGGCGGCCCCATGGCGATGCGGCCCATTTCCTGGCGCAGACCGGCCTCCACCGCCGGCCACAAGGAGCGGGGGATATAGGCGCGGCTGGCCGCCGAGCACTTCTGCCCCTGATATTCGAAGGCGCCGCGCACCAGGGCGGTGACCAGCGGGGTGACTTCGGCGCTGGGGTGGGCGAAGACGAAGTCCTTGCCGCCGGTTTCGCCGACCAGGCGCGGGTAGGAGTTGTAGGTGGCGATGTTCTCGCCGATGGTCTTCCACATCTGATGGAAGACTTTGGTCGAGCCGGTGAAATGCACCCCGGCGAGATGCGGGTCGGCCAGCACCGGGTCGCCGACGGTGGCTCCGGAGCCGGGGACGAAGTTGATTACCCCCGGGGGCAGGCCGGCTTCTTCGAGGATCTCCATGATCAGGTACGGGGTGTAGACCAGCGACGAGGCGGGTTTCCACACCACGGTGTTGCCCATCAGCGCCGGGGCGGTGGGCAGGTTGCCGGCGATGGCGGTGAAGTTGAAGGGGGTCACCGCGAAGACGAAGCCCTCGAGGGGGCGGTACTGGCTGTAGTTCCAGATGCCCGGCGAGGATTCCGGCTGTTTCTCGTAGATCTCCTGGGCGAAGGCGACGTTATAGCGCAGGAAGTCGATGAGTTCGCAGGCGGCGTCGATCTCCGCCTGGAAGGCGGTCTTGCCGCCGGCGAGCATGGCCCCGGCGTTGATCTTCGCCCGGTATTTGCCGGCGAGGAGCTCGGCCGCCTTGAGGAAGATGGCGCAGCGCTCTTCCCAGCGGAAGGCCTGCCACATCTTCTGGGCGGCCAGGGCGGCATCGATGGCCATGCGTACCTCGGCGGCACCGGCCTTGTGGTAGGTGGCGAGCACATGCCCATGCTTATGGGGCATGACCACCTTGCCCAGCTTGCCGGTGGTAATGCGTTTGCCGTCGATGATCAGCGGGATCTCCAACGTCTGCGAGGCGGCTTCGGCCAAGGCTTTTTTCAGCCTCAGCTTCTCGGGGCTGCCGGGGGCATAGGCGAGAACCGGTTCGTTTTTCGGCGCGGGGACCTTGATCACTCCATTATTCATAGTAGTCATTGCTGCTTGCCTCCATGGACACTTGTGCGGTCGGCGATCTTCGACGACGGAATGGGGGGAAGAAAAATTGTGTACATAAATTGGATACCATTTTTTTAAACAATAGGCAACAAAAGTCTGTAGGCGGAAATGGGAGACAAAAACTCGCTCTATAGTGGGGATGGACGCGGGGTAATGATGGTGTGAGGTGGAGCTGTGCTGGCGCCGGGTTCCCTCGGCTCGATTATTGGAACGAAGCAGACGTTGGCGAGAGCAAGAACCCCGGCGGGGCGGCGATGTGCCGCCCCGCCGGGGAAAGGTCAGCTCGCTACGGTCAGGCGGCTTCGATGCGCACCGCGCAGACCTTGTAATCGGGGGTCTTGGTGATCGGGTCGAGGGAGGTGCCGAGGAGGACGTTGGAGTTGGCCTCGGGGAAGTGGAAATCCATGAAGATCGCCCCTTCCGGGACGATATCGCCGAGCCTTGCAGTGGAGACGACCTCGCCGCGGCGCGAGCTGATTCTGATCTGGTCGCCGTTGTTCACTCCCAGCCTGGCGGCGTCATTGACATGCATCTGGGTGATGGCCTGGGAGTACTCGCTGGCCAGGGTCGGGCAGCGGCCGGTCATGGTGCGGGCGTTGTAATGGGCGTAGTGGCGGCCGGTGGTAAGGAAGAAGGGGTATTCCTCGTCGGGCAGCTCTTCCGAGGGCCGGAAATCGATGGCCGAAAATAGCCCCAGGCCCCGGCCGAAGCTGCCCTTGTGGAGGTATTTCGTTCCGCCGTGGTCCGGCGTCGGGCAGGGCCACTGCAGCACCTCGCTCTCGATGCGCTGGTAGGAGATGCCGCCGTAGATCGGGCTGAGAGAGGCCATCTCGGCGAAGATCTCCTGCGGCGAGTCATAATTCATGGGGATACCCAAACGCGCACCCACCTCGCGGAGGATCATCCAGTCCGGCCGCGCCTCGCCGGGAGCCTCGACCGCCTTGCGCACCCGCTGCACCTTGCGCTCGGTGCAGGTGAAGGTGCCATCCTTCTCCGCCCAGCAGGCGGCGGGCAGCACCACATCGGCCAGCTTGGCGGTTTCACTGAGGAAGATATCCTGCACCACCAAAAACTCCGCCGATTCCAGGGCATGGACGATATGGTGGGTGTCCGGGTCGGTGAGGGCGGTGTCTTCACCGACGATATACATGCTCTTCACCGAGCCTTCGATGAGGCCGTCGATCATCTGCGGGATGGTCAGCCCCACCTCCGCCGGCAGGGGGCTCGCCCCCCAGGCGGCCTCGAACTTGGCGCGCACCCCGAGGTTGGTGACCACCTGATAGCCTGGCAGGACGTTGGGCAGAGCGCCCATATCGCAGGCCCCCTGGACGTTGTTCTGGCCGCGCAGCGGGTTGACGCCGCTCGATGGCTTGCCGATCTGGCCGCAGAGCATGGCGAGGTTGGCCAGGGACTTGACGTTGTCGACGCCGTGCGAGTGCTCGGTCATGCCCAGGGTGTAGAGGATCGAGGAGGGCTGCGAGGTGGCGTAGAGGTGGGCGATCTCGCGGATAGTGGCGGCGGGGACGCCACAGATCTCCTCGGCGCGCTCGGGGCTGAAGCGGCCGAGCATCGACTCCAGCTCGGCGAAGCCCTCGGTGCGCTGGGCGATGAATTCCCTGTCGTGCAGGCCCTTGGCGACGATCTCGTGCATCATGCCATTAATCAGGGCGACATCGGTGCCGAAGTTGGGGCGCACGTGGATGTCGGCGATGAGCGACAGCTGGATGCGGCGCGGGTCGACGATGATGATCTTCGCCCCCTTGTCATGGGCCTTGAACACGCGATGGGCGATGAGTGGGTGGGCTTCGGTGGTGTTGGAGCCGATGATGAACAGACAGGCGGCGTCCTCGATCTCGGCGATGGAATTGGTCATCGCTCCGTTCCCGAAAGCGGCGGCAAGACCTGCCACCGTCGGGGCGTGTCAGAGTCGCGCGCAGTGGTCGACGTTGTTGGTGCCGATAGCCATGCGGGCGATCTTCTGCACCAGGTAGTTCTCCTCGTTGGTGCACCGCGCCGAGCTGAGAAAGCCAAGGGCGCTGGGCCCGTGCTGGTCGCGGATGGCGGTCAGCCGCTCGGCCACCAGGCCGAGGGCCTCGTCCCAGGAGGCCTCGCGGAAGACGCCGTCGCTCTTGATCAGCGGCCTGGTCAGCCGCTCGGCGCTGTGCACGAACTCATGGACTTTCCACCCCTTGATGCACAGCTTGCCCTCATTCATGCCGGCGGTTTTGACGGGTTCCGTGCCGACGAGCTTGCCGTCGAGCACCTCGAGAAACATCTGGCAGCCGCAGCCGCAGTAAGGGCAGGTGGTGGGAACGAACGAGTAGTCCATGGTGGCTTCCTCCGAGGGAGTGGACGAACACGAATCAGACCGTCCGCACAAGCGGCGACGACGGAAAGGAGAGCGACGCAATCGGCCAATGTTACAGGAAGAAGGCAAATATGCAAGACGAGCATATTTGACGACCAAAAACAACCGAAACGGAGAGGAACGGACAGGGGATGGCGTGAGGCAGGTGGTGGCGAGCGTCGACAATGCGAGCCTCGCGGGCGAGGGAGTGGCTCAGGTTGGCGCCGGGCCGGCTGGAGAGCAAGCGGCAGAGAGCTTGAGAAACGAGCGCGGCCGAGCGACAGCGGGCTGGCTGGTGGGAGTGGCATGGCTTTACCGGCCGTGGGGCCGGGGTGAGCCTACGAGGTCTCCCCGAGGAAGAGCTCGGCAAAACGTTTGTTGGCGAAGTCCTCGATCTCCTTCTGCAGCTGACGGTAGTTGCGCACCAGCTCGCGGGCCTTGGGGGTAAGGGTGGTGCCGCCGGTGCCGCTGCCCCCTTTCTGTGGAATGACCAGCTCGTCGGCGATGTTCTTTCGCAGGATCTTGATGTGAGTCCAGGTCTTTTTGTAGCTCATCTCCAGCCTTTCCGCAGCCTTGGCGATGGAGCCCTCGGCTTCGATATGCTCGAGGATCTCCGTCTTGCCCTTGCCGAAGAGGAGTTCGCCCTCCTCGTTTTCGATCCAGGTCTTGGTGCGGATGAAGAGGGGGGCGCTGTGGCGCGGGGGGTGCTCGTTCATGGCGGCGCTCTGCGGGGGTGGTCGTACGTTAAGGGGTGGTTGGGGCCGGTTTGCAGCGAGGTGGCTGGAGACCTTGGACTGGCGCGTCTGCTCCGGGATCGGTCACCAGGCTGTCGGCCCTGAGCAGAGCAATAAAATATTCTCGGCAGCTTTGCAAGCCTCGTGGCAGGGGGGAGGGCGCGCCGCCATGGGCGCGACGTACCTCGTGCCGTGACACGGGGTTGGCGGCGTCGCGTCCATGCCAACATTGTCCCGCAGGACTTGTCCCCCGTGACATCTCTGTCCCATGGTGGGACAAGGCTTGAGTGGAGCTTACCCACCCCGGCCCCTGTTCACTGGTGCCTTGCCCTCGCCCGCCTGAGGCGGCCTGCCCCTTGCCGTGTGGTTTATCTTTCAGATATTGCATGGATATTTTGGCGGTCTTGTCTGGACCAGCGGCACTCGAGAGCCGAGCCACGAGGCGGACGCGGTTGAACTGCGGGGCGACAAGGCCGCCTGCTGCGAAGTGGAACGCATCTTGCGTAGCCCTGGCCAGCGCAATAAAGAAGCCCACCACCAGGCATCCCTCAGTCTTCAACCATGTGGAGGTACTATGATTGTCGGCATACTCAAGGAGATCAAACCGGAGGAGAATCGCGTCTGCATGACCCCGGCCGGGGTCGAGGTACTGCAGCAGCATGGCCATCGCGTGCTGGTGCAGAGCGGTGCCGGCCTGGGCAGTGGCTTCGCCGACGAGCGCTATGGGGCCGCCGGGGCCACCCTGGTTCCCTCGCCCGAGGCAATTTTCGCCGAAGCGGATATGGTCATGCACGTCAAGGAGCCGCAGCCCTCGGAATATCCGTGGCTCCGCCCCGGGCAGATCCTCTTCACCTACCTTCATCTGGCCGCCGACCGCCGCCAGACCGAGGCCCTCATCGCGGCAGGCTCGGTCAACATCGCCTATGAGACCATCCAGAAGGACGATGGCTCGCTGCCGCTGTTGACGCCGATGAGCGAGGTTGCCGGGCGCATGGCCATCCAGCAGGGTGCCAAATACCTTGAGATGGCCCAGGGCGGTCACGGCGTGCTGCTCGGCGGCGTCCCCGGTGTCGACCCGGGGACGGTGGTGGTCATCGGCGGCGGCGTGGTGGGCATCAACGCCGCCAAGATGGCCTGCGGCCTGGGAGCAAAAGTGTATATCCTCGATATGAACCTCGACCGCCTGCGCTATCTGTCCGATGTCATGCCGGCCAACTGTTTCCCGCTGATGTCGAGCCCCGAGACCCTGCGCTGCCTGGTCAAGAAGGCCGATGTGGTGGTCGGGGCGGTACTCATCCCCGGGGCCAAGGCGCCGCGGCTGATCACCCGCGACATGCTCAAGACCATGAAGCCCGGTTCGGTGCTGGTCGATGTCGCCATCGACCAGGGCGGCTGCTTCGAGACCTCGCGGGCGACCACCCATGGCGCGCCGATCTATACGGTGGACGGCGTCATCCACTATTGCGTCGCCAACATGCCGGGGGCCGTGGCGCGGACCTCGACCCTGGCCCTGACCAACGCCACCCTGCCCTATGCCCTGCAACTCGCCGACAAAGGCTGGCGGCAGGCGATGCGCGACAATGTCGAGATCAGGCGCGGCGCCAATGTCATCGACGGCAAGGTCTCCTGCCGCGGGGTGGCCGAGGCCTTCGACCTTGACTACATCCCCGTCGAAGAACTGCTCGCCGGCTGAAACGCACCCTTACAGGACCACATCCCCGCCGCGGGGAGAAGGGTCGTCAAACTCATCATGGAGGAACATTCATGAACCGTCTCGGAACCGCCCTGTCCTTGTCCGTCGCTCTCCTCGCCTGTGCCGGCATTGGCCGGGCCGATGTCGTCGATCCCCTCGACAACGGCGCCGCCCCTCCGGGAACCGCGGTACTGGTCTCCTACCTCGGTCACCAGCATTACCCGGATATTACCGACGCCAATGGCGACAAGGCCGACCTCGGCCTCGACGTCAGCAGCCTGGTCGTCCGTCCGGTGTACTTTATCGGCAAGATCGCCGACAAATTCTCCTACGGCGTCAACGCCATCATTCCCGGGGTGCGTCTCGAACTCGACAGCGACAACGTCTTTGGCGCGCCTTCGAGCAACACCACGGGTTTCGGCGATATCGGCCTCAGCCCCTTCCTCTATCTCTATGAAAATCAGGAGTCGCAGCTGTTCATCTCCTTCTGGGAATTCGTCTATATGCCCACCGGTGACTACGACAGCGACAAGGCGATCAATATCGGCCGCGACGCCTGGTGGTTCCAGCATCAGCTGGCCTTCGGTTGGTACCCGGGAAAATTCGGTGTCGACTTCAATATCAACTACTTCCAGTTCACCGAAAGCGACGAGCTCAAATATGACGAGCCCGATGCCCTGGAACTGGAAACGGTGGTCCACTACGCGGTTACCGACAAGCTGCGCGTCGGCATCAACGCCGCCTACTGGCAGGGTCTTGATGATGCCAAGAGCGACGGCGTCACCCTGCCCGACAGCGAACCGATGAACGTCAAGCTCGGTCTCAACCTCAGCTACGCCATCCAGGAGAACTTCACCCTCGGCGTGCGCTGGATGCACGATGTCGAGTCGGAAAACAGCGCCGCCGGCGACTGGATCTATATCAAGGCGGCTTTCGTTTTCTAGTGGCGGCAGCCTCTGCCCCGCTTTCCTCGGGGCCGATACCCCTCCTTCCGGCACAGGCGCCGAGCGGGCTTTGCCCGCCTCGGCCCCGTGCCCTCGCGGGAAAATCCCCCGCCGTCCCTACACCGCCGTGAATCTCCCCTCGCCGAACGCTCTCTCTCTGGTATAGTGACGGGGTGAAGACACCCATCCTCCGTACAGGCACATCCGCCTGTAAGATAGCTGGCCTCGGACTGGTCCTTATCTTGCATGGCACGTCAGCGGTCGTCTTCGCACGGCGAGGCCGACGGCAGCGAGGCATGTGTTTTCCTGAAAAGGAGGAATGCAGATGGAAGCGACGCCCACCCGCGAGGAACTAATCAGCCGTATCCGCGAACTGGAGAGGCACGCGGCGAAAATCCCCGAACTGGAGGAGGCTCTGGCACAGAGCGAGGACAAGTACAACCGCATCCTCGCCAACCTCAAAGACGAATTCCTCTTCTATCGCCACGACACCGAAGGCTGTTTCACCCACGTCAGCCCCTCGTACGCCAACATCCTCGGTTTTGCGCCGGAGGAGTATATCGGCCAGCACTTCGGCAAGACCTGGACCCCCAACCCGATCAACAAGGAGGCCGACCGGCGCACGCGGCTCAGCTGCGCCGGCCAGCGACAGCCGGCCTACGAACTGGAGATCTACCACAAGAACGGCACCTGCCGCCGTTTCGTCAATATCGAGACCCCCATCTTCGACGCCGACGGCAGGGTTATTGCCGTCGAAGGTACCGCCCGCGACATCACCGAGAAGCGCAAGATCGAGGAAAAGCTCGAAAACTATCGCAAAAACCTCGAAAAACTCGTCGAGCAGCGCACCCAGGAGCTGCGCAACTCGCAGCGCCAGCTGCTCGACATCATCGACTTTCTTCCCTACCCTACCTACGTCGTCGACAAGCGACGCAAGATAATCGCCTGGAACCGCGCCATGAGCGCCCTCACCGGGCTATCCAAGGTGGAAGTGCTGGCCAAGAATTTCGCGGCCTTCGTCGCGCCTCTCTATGATCCCGGGGCGCCGCTGCTGGTCGAGGCGGTGCTCTCCGGAAGAAGCCCGGCCACGGCCGGCGCGTTATCGGACACGGCGCTCGATGAGCTGGGCCTCGGCAACGGGCGGGCCCATTTCGAGGAGCGCTTCGTGCCCCACATGCGGGACGGGCAGGGTGGTTTTCTCTGGGTGACCGCCGCCCCGATCCTCGAGAACGGCAATATCATCGCCGGCGCCATCGAGATGATCCGCGATGTTACCGAGATCAAGCAGGCGGAGCGGGCCATTGCCGAGAGCGAGCGTCAGCTGTCGACGCTGATGAACAACCTGCCCGGCATGGCCTACCGTATGGTGAGGGGTGAGGGGGGCTGGGAGGTGGAATTCGTCAGCGAGGGCTGCCGCACCATTTTCAACCAGGAGCCCGAGTTCTTCATCGGCCGCCCCATTACCGCCCTCAAGAGGATTATCCACCCAGACGATCTTGGTCAACTGGCGGGGGAGATGGGCAGGGCCGTCCGCGAGCTGGGCGCCTTCACCTGCCAGTACCGCGTGCTGCCCGCCGACGATTCCACCAAGTGGGTCTTCGACAAGGCCGAGGTGCTGGTGCGGTCGAGCGACGGCAATCTCAGCATCGAGGGGTTCATGACCGACTTCACCCTCTACAAGACCATGGAGGAGAAGCTCAAGAACGAGAACTTCGTGCTGCGCTCGACCATGCGCGACCGCTACCGCTTCCAGGGGCTGATCGGCCGTTGCCAGGCGATGCAGGATGTCTTCGAGCTCATCCTCAAGGCCTCGAGCACCGACGACAACGTCTTCGTCTCCGGAGAGTCGGGAACCGGCAAGGAACTGGTGGCGCAGGCCATCCACACATTGAGTGCCCGCAAGGACAAGCCCTTCGTGGCGGTCAACTGCGCGGCCATTCCCGAAAACCTCATCGAGAGCGAGTTTTTCGGGGTCGCCAAGGGGGCCTTCACCGGGGCCAACAGCGACAAGAAAGGCTATCTGGAGAGCGCCGAGGGTGGCACCCTGTTCCTCGATGAGGTCGGCGACATCAGCCCCAACCTCCAGGTCAAGCTGCTGCGCGCCATCGATGGCGGCGGCTTCTCGCCACTCGGGGGGCGACGGGTTATCTACCCCAATATCCGCATCATCGCCGCCTCGAACAAGGATCTTGAAAAGCTCATCGAAAACGGGCAGATGCGTCAGGATTTCTTCTTCCGCATCCATGTCATCCCCATCCACCTGCCTCCGCTGCGCGAACGGGGCGACGACATTTTCATGCTCATCAATTATTTCTTCAAACAGTACGGCGATACCGAAAGCATCACCTCCTTCTCCCGCGAAGAGCTGGAAATTCTCCGCGATCACCCCTGGCCCGGCAACGTGCGCGAGTTGCAGAACGTTCTGCGCCGCTACCTGGCGATCAGGAGCCTGCATTTCATGAAGGTGCCGCACAAACCCAAGGCCAGGTCCGTCCACGGCTACAGCGGGGGAGAACCTGCCGGCACCCATAGCGCAGACGAATTGGAGAACCTCAAGAACGCCTCCGGGCAATTCGAGAAAAAGCTCATCCAGAGCGTCCTTGCCGAAGCGCGGTGGAACAAGACCCTGGCGGCCCAGATGCTCGGCATCTCACGCCGCACCCTGTTCCGCAAGATGAAGGCCGCCGGACTCTCCTAGTCCCAGAGTGGGACATTTACGGGCGACAATAAAATAACACGCTAATTCAAGCAATTGCCATGCATTTGTATTGTATTGTGGTCAAGTTTGTCTCACATTGGGACAACTTCGGCGCCCACTCCCTGTCGCCGCCCAAAATCAACCGGCAAGCTCACTTCCAAAGCTGATCTTCGGAATTATACAAAAAAACGGGCTATTGCGAATTTCATCGCACCTCTGCGCGGGGCCAGACCGACCCTGGAACGCATATTGCTTTTCCTTGTCCCGAGATTTCTGCAGCGGCGCGGACTGTTTCCGCGGCCTCTCCCCTCTCTGTGGGCACGACAAGGAGCCATATGAAAAAAATTCTCCGCATCAATCTGGCCAAGAAGGAATTCTCTCTCTCGGCACTCCCGGAATTCTGCGTCAATCTCGGTGGCCGTGGTCTCACCTCGCGCCTTGTCGCCGAAGAAGTTCCGCCCGGCTGCGACGCCCTCGGAGACGAGAACAAACTGGTCTTTGCTGCTGGCATCCTCGCCGGCACCGCCGTCCCCAACAGCGGACGATTGTCCATAGGGGCGAAAAGCCCGCTCACCGGCACCATCAAGGAATCCAATGCCGGTGGCAGTGCCGCCCAGAAGATGGCCCGCCTTGGCATCCAGGCCATCGTCCTCGAGGGGCGGGCCGAAACCCCGCTGACGATCAAGATCGACAAGGAAGGTGTGACCTTTTCCTCGGCCAGCGACTTCAGTCTCCTCGGCAATCTGGCTTGTATCGCCCATTGCCGGCAAACCTATGGCGACGGGGTCGCGGTGATCTCCATCGGCCCGGCAGGCGAGATGCTGCTCAAGGCTTCGGCCATCTCCGTCTCATCCCCGGATTTTCTGCCGCGCATGGCCGGGCGCGGCGGACTGGCGGCAGTGATGGGAGCGAAGAAGGTCAAGATGCTGGTCATCGATGACAGCGGGGGCACGGCGATAGCCATCAAAGAGCAGGCCCTGTTCAAGGCTTCGCTCAAATCGTTCTCCGAAGGCCTGCTCGGCCACCCGCTTACCGGTGGCTTGAGGCTCTTTGGCACCCCGATCCTGGTCGGCATGATCAACGAGATGGGGGCGCTGCCCACCAGGAACTTTTCCCAGGGGCAGTTTGCCGGGGCGGAGAAAATCTCCGGCGAAAGCCTGGCGGAGTTGGTGAAGTCGCGACCGAACGGGGAAACCGCCCACCGCTGCATGCATGGCTGCGTCATCAGTTGCTCCAACGTCGTCACCGATGAACAGGGCAAGACCGTGGTCTCCGGTCTTGAATACGAGACCCTGGCCTTGATCGGTGCCAACTGCATGATCGACGATCTCGAAGTGATCGCCAAAATCAATGCTGCATGCAACGATATCGGCCTTGACACCATGGACATTGGCGGGGCCATCGCCGTGGCCATGGAAGCCGGACTCCTCCCCTGGGGCGACGCGAACAAGGCCCTGGCCCTAGTCGAGGGCATCGGCAAGGGCACCGAGAATGGCAAGATCCTCGGCCACGGCTGCCACTACGCTGCCGAGAAATTCGGGGTGAAACGGATTCCGACCGTCAAGCGCCAATGCCTCTCCGGGTATGATCCGCGAGTACTCAAGGGTACCGGGGTCACCTACGCCACTTCGACCATGGGCGCCGATCACACCTGCGGCAATGCCTTGCCCAGTCCGGCCAATCCCTCCTACAACCCCTCGGCCGCTACCGGGCAAGGACCGGTCTCGCAGTTCCTGCAGCGCTACTTTGCCGCCATCGACAGCCTTGGCCTGTGCCTTTTCGCGGCCTTGCCTCCGCTCGACATGCCGGAACTGCAGAAGCACCTCATCGAGTGCGTCAGCGCCGTGCTCGATGAAAGCCTCGATGACCAGTATCTGCTGCGGCTCGGTGCCATGATTCTGGAAGAGGAGCGTAAATTCAATTTGTTATCTGGAATTGGCCCCGAGCAGGACCGACTGCCGGAGTTTTTCAGCAAGGAAGCCCTCCGGCCGGGCGGCACCACCTTCGACGTGCCCGGCGAAGAACTCGACATGGTCCACCGCTAACACTTCACTACCTAACGAGGAGCACACCATGAGCAGCGAACAAGAACTGGCGAAACTCTCCTATGAAACCGCACCTCTGATCACCTGCCCCATCCCCGGGCCCAAGACCGCCGAGTACCTGCAGGGCTCCTTCGACAACGAGTCCATGGCCCGCGGCGGCGGCAAGTTCCCCTTTGTCTTCTCAGAGGGCAAGGGGGCGACGGTCAAGGACCCCGATGGCAACGTCCTCATCGACATCACCGCCGGGGTGGCGGTCAATTCGGTGGGCCGCTGCCACCCGCGGGTGGTGGCGGCGATGACCGCGCAGATGAACTCGCTGATGCATGCCAGCGACATCTCCAACGTCCGCCGCACCGAGCTGGCAAAGAAGGTGGCGGGGATCATGCCGGCCGGCCTCAAGGACAACTGCATCAGCTACTTCACCCAGGGCGGCAGCGGCGCGGTGGAGACGGCGATCAAGTTCGTGCGCAAGATCACCGGCCGCAACCAGATCATCGCCTTCCACGGTGCCTATCACGGGGTGTGGTGCGGCTGCAACTCGCTGACTACCGGCGACCAGTATCGCAAGGGCTACGGCCCCTTCATCCCTGGGGTCATCCACCTGCCCTATCCCTACTGCTACCGCTGCTGCTTCGGCCTCGAATACCCCAGCTGCAAGATGCGTTGCGCCCAGTACGTCGACTATGTCCTCAACACCCCCTACACCGGTGCCGACGACGTCGGCGCGGTGATCATCGAGGCCCAGCAGGGCGAAGGCGGCTATGTCCCGCCGCCACCGGAGTACCTGCCGATGGTCAAGAAGGCCTGTGAGAAGCACGGCGCCCTGTATATCTCCGACGAGGTCCAGGCCGGAGCCGGGCGTACCGGCAAGATGTGGTGCATCGAGCATAGCGGCGTCGAGCCGGATATGATTACCTGGGGCAAGGGCATGGGCGGCGATATGCCCATGGCCGGGCTGACCATCAGGAAAGACCTGGCGGCACTCATCGACGACCACTCCCAGCCCAACACCTTCGCCGGCAATGCGGTGACCAGCGTCGCCTGCATGACCAATATCGATATCCTCACCGAAAACGACCGGGCACTCATCAAAAGGGCGGCGGTGCTCGGCGAGGAGATCAAAGACCGGATCCGCGAGGGTGCCAAGAACACAAGAATCATCGGCGACGTCCGTGGCAATGGGCTGATGATCGGTATCGAGATGGTCGAGGACAAGGAAAGCCGCGTCCCCCTCGGCAGGGACGATGTCGGCAAGATCATCATGGGCATGCTGGCCCGTGGCATGATCATGGTACCCTGCGGCCGTTTTGGCAATGTCTTCCGCTTCATGCCGCCGCTGGTCATCACCCGCGAGCATGCCATGAAGGCCTGCGACATTCTCCTCGAGACCGCCGCCGAGATCTGAGCCAAAGCCCCCCGTGGTGCACTGTCGCCGCGGGGGATGGAGGAAAGAATTCTTTTTCCAGGAGGGTAAGAAGGTAATTGATAGAAGGCACTGAGTTGATGGGACTGCCGGGTGTCATGCCCGGCCGGAGTCGGATGCCGGCCAGCCGCGCCCCTCGCCGTCGCCTTCCCGGGACAAGAAGGTCAGTACATGATGCCCACACCACACACGACAACCAAAGGAGGAAGTGGATGAAAAGAAATCTCTTGTCCGTCGCCAAGCTGGCGGCTGCCTGTGCCGCCGTGATGTTCCTCGCCATCGGGTCCCTTGCCGGGTCGGCGGTCGCTGCCGACAAGGTCTACAACATGAAGATCCAGTCGCTGTTCCCCCATGGCGACCTCTCCATGGAGACCCTCAAGGTCTTTGCCGAGTCGGCCGCCGCCAAGAGCAACGGCCGCCTCAAGATCAAGGTCTTCGCCGAGCCCGACCTCGTCCCCGGCGATCAGCTCTTCGGGGCCACCAAGCAGGGCGTCGTCGACATGCTGCAGGGCATGGGCGGCATGTGGGGTGGCATGGTGCCGGTCGGCTATGTCGAGTTCAACCTCCCCCTCGCCTTCTCCGTCCCCGAGGCCAAGACCTTTCAGGAGCAGGCCAAGGCGGTACGCGACTTCTACCTGAAAAAAGGTTTCATGGACCTGCTGCGCCAGGAGTATGCCAAGCAGGGGCTCTACTTCCTTGACATTCACACCTACGGGCCGGTGCCCTTCGTCCTCTCGAAAAAGCCGATCAAGAGCTGCTCCGACCTCAAGGGCCTGAAAATGAAGGCCGACGGCGGCAATATGGAATATCACAACGGTGTCGGCATGCAGAGCGTCGCCATCTCGCCGACCGAGGCCTACATGGCGCTGAAGCTCGGCACCGTCGATATCGCCGAGTGGGACGTCAGCGCCGTCACCGGCATGAAGTGGCACGAGGTCGCCCCCTACTGGGTGCGCGGCATGGAGTGCGACCAGACCATGGGGCATATCCTGGTCAGCATGGAGAAATGGAACAAGCTCCCCGATGACCTCAAGGCGGTGATGCACGCCGCCGCCGAGGACTACTGGAACGCCACCGTCAAAGCCTATGAGGGCGAAATGGAGGCGGTGCAGAAGGTGGTCAAGGAGGGCAAGCTGACCATCAACGAACTCGACCAGGAGTGCAAGGACGCCTATGCCAAGGTGGCCCATGAGATGTGGGACAACTACGCCAAACAGGATGAGGCGAGCGCCAAGGCCATCCAGATGATCAAGGAGTGGCGCGGGGTTAAATAGTCGCTGCCAGGACGGCGACACGAGCTGCGGCGGGAAGGGTCGCGGGAATTCTTCCCGCCGCGCAGCGAAAGGAAGGCTATGAAGACACTGGCGGACGCCATAACCCTGGCGATAAAAAAGATCGGCGACGTGGGCAGCCTGCTGCTGCTTGTCATCATGGGGGTGATGACCTACGAGGTGATAGCCCGTTACCTCTTCAACTCCCCCACCTCCTGGGCATGGGTGATCAACAAGCAGCTGTTCGGCGTGTATGTGATGATTGCCGGCGGCTATGCCCTGGTGCACAACAGCCATATCCGCATCGAGCTCTTCTATCAGAGATTTCCCCCGGCGGTCAAGACCGCTGTCCACTGGCTGAGCCTGGTCGCCGCCACCTGCTTTCTCGCCGCGCTGACCTGGAAGAGCTGGGTGATGGGCGTGGAGGCCTATGAGACCAAGGAAGTCGCCATGGGCGTCTTCAAGCTGCCGATGTACCCCCTCAAGCTGTTCATGCCGATTGGCACGGCGCTCTTTCTGGCAGGATGCCTGGTTACCCTGGTGAGGAAGAAATGAGCCCCGGGGGTGCATCCCACGGCAAGCGGCACAGCGGCCTTTTCGGCACAGCGGCTATAACGAGTCTGGAACTGGGTATTCCACTATGAGCATCGAGCTTATCACCATCAGCCTTTTCTGCGGATTGCTGCTTCTCCTCGCCCTGGGCATGCCGGTGACCTTCGCCCTGGGCGCGATCACCGTCGTCTTCACCTATGCCGTCGACGGGCCGGACGCCCTCTACACGGTGGCCACCACCACCTACCAGCAGATAACCAGCGCCACCCTGATGACTATCCCCCTGTTCATCATCATGGGCAACCTCCTGGTGCGCTCGGGCATCTCGGAACGCATGTTCAACGGGCTGAACTACTGGTTGTCCGGGGTGCGGGGAGGGCTGGCCATCGTCTCCATCATGGTCTGCGTGGCACTGGCGATGTGCGGCGGCTTCGGCCCCGGCATCCTCACCATGGGGCTGGTCGCCGTGCCGGCGATGCTCAAGCATAACTACGGCAAGAGTATCGCCCTCGGCACGGTCATGGCGGGCGGCGTTCTGGGGGAAATCATCCCCCCGGCGATCATCATGATCATCTTCGCCTTCATCGCCCGCATCTCCATCGGCAAGCTGTTTTTCGGCGGGCTGATTCCAGGCTTCCTGCTCGCCCTGTGCTACACCGTCTATGTCATCCTGGTAGGGATTCTCCAGCCGCATCTGCTGCCGAAAACCAGCGAAACGGTCACCTGGCGGATGCGCTTTGCGGCGCTCAGGGAGATCTTCCTGCCCTGCATGCTGGTCTTGCTGGTGCTGGGCTCGATCTTCTTCGGCATCGCCACGCCCACCGAGGCGGCCGGGGTCGGCGCCCTGGGGGCGCTGGCCATCTGCGCTCTCCATGGCAAGCTGACCATGGACGTGCTCCGCGACTCCTGTGCCGAGACGCTCAAGATTACCGGCATGGCCCTGTGGATTCTCATCCCGGCGACGCTCTTCGGCGTCTTTTACTCCAGCGCAGGGGCCCAGGACATGCTCATGGGCTTCATCGAGTCGCTGGATGTCAACCGCTGGGTGGTGCTGATCTTCATGCAGCTGATTCTCGTCGTCTTCGGCATGTTCATGGACGACTACGCGGTGGTGACCATTTGCGCGCCGATCATGATGCCCATCGCCATCCTGCTCGGCTTCGACCCTATCTGGTTCGCCATTCTCTTCATCCTCAACATGCAGCTGGCCTATCTCTCACCTCCCTTCGGCTGGGCGCTCATCCTCATGAAAGGGGTCGCCCCGCCGGGAATAACGACTACCGATATCTGGCGCTCCGTGCCACCGTTCATGCTCATCCAGCTGTTGATCCTCATTACGGTGATGTTTGTGCCGGAGCTCGCCACCTGGTTGCCGAGCAAGGTCTTCTAGCCCTTTGCCGAAGCGAGGGGCAGTCTGCCTCCTCATCAAGAGCAAACCCTAAGGCCCGTTCTCGGCACCGCCAGGCGGTGGCAGGCGGCGGGAAGAGAGGTTCGATGATGTCTGAGGGAAAACTTCCGCAGTTCATGCAGGTCGGCGAATTCGTCGCAGACTTCGGCGGCAACGAGCTGCCGCACTGCGAGGATCTCCAGGGCAGGACCTGCACCGTCCATTGCGCCGACGGCCGCATCGTCACGGCGAGCTTTCATGCCGACCAGGAATTGATCTGGCGGGAGACGGGGCGAAGTCCAGCCCACGGGAACGGCGCCGAACAGGTCGAGCGCTATCGCGCCAGCTGCATCCGGCCGGATTACTACCTGGTGGATTTCGTGCCGCAGGCGCGACCGACCGAGAGCGTCACCCTGGTTCTCGACTTCGCCGAGGAAATCGCCACCGCGGTTCTGGCAGCTATGCCCACCCGGGAAGAGGCGGCCAAACCCCTCTTTCAGCGGGTGATCGACAAAGAGCTCCTCTCGCCGGTGGCCTGCGAGATCGTCCATGGCGCCATCGGCCGGCCTTTTACCAGCGCCACCGCGCAGCATCGTCCCGCCACCGACCTGCTCGGCAAAAGGGTACGCTACCAGTACGGACCGAGCGATGCCTATGAGCACATCTACCTCAGCGCCAACCTCTACACCTGGCACTGTCTGGAGGGGCCGGAAAGGGGCCTGGCCGACACCGACTTCTGCCGCTGCCACAAGCTTGCCGATGAACTCTATCTCTTCGTCTGGCTGGAGAAGGTCATCCCCACCGTCGGGGTGATTCTCATCGATTTCCAGCGGGCCAAGACGTCCGGCAAGATCTTCGGCTACCAGGGCGATGATTTCGGAAGAACCTGCAACACCGCCGTCGGCGCCGTCCTCAGCCTGCAAAACGTGACCAGCTATGGCGATGACGCTCGGGGTTGATCTCGGCAAGACGGCCCTCGCCTTTCAGGAGGAGCTGCGGCTGTTCGCCGCCAGCCACCCCCGGTCGGCCGCCCTCTATCGCCGCGGCCTCGCGCACTTCCTCTACGGGGCGCCGATGCACTGGATGCAGCAGTGGCCGGGCAGCTATCCGCTGTATGTGACCAGGGCCGAGGGGGCGAAGCTCGAGGATGTCGACGGCCATTGCTATGTCGATTTCGCCCTCGGCGATTCCGGTGCCATGTTCGGCCACGCCCATCCGGCCACCGTCAAGGCGATCGGCGAGCAGGTGGCGAGGGGTTCGACCTACATGCTGCCGACGGAGGACAGCCTCTGGGTTGGCGAGGAGCTGACGCGGCGCTTTCGCCTGCCCTACTGGCAGATCACCACCTCGGCCACCGACGCCAACCGTTTCGTACTGCGGCTCTGCCGCATGATCACCGGCCGGCCGAAGATTCTCACCTTCAACTGCAACTATCACGGCAGTGTCGATGAGACCCAGGTGGAGTTCGCCCCCGGCGGGCGCATGGTCCCCCGCCACGATGTCCACCCCAATGGCCGCGACCACCGCCAAACCACACGCCTGGTGGAATTCAACGATATCAAGGCGCTGCGGGAGGCGCTGCGTCATGACGACGTCGCCTGCGTGCTGACCGAGCCGGTGATGACCAATATCGGCATGGTGCCGCCGGTGCCCGGCTACCACGAAGCCTTGCGCGAACTGACGCGCCACTACGATGTCCCCCTGGTCATCGACGAGACCCACTCGATTTCCACAGGCGTCGGCGGCTATTGCGGCAAGTATGGGTTGCAGCCCGATTTCTTCGTCCTCGGCAAGGCCATCGGCAGCGGCGTCCCCATCGCCATCTGGGGGGCGAGCGCCGAGATGGCGCGGAGGATCTGGGCGGTTCGTCCCCACTTCACCCCGGGCGAGCCGATAAACCACTACGGCTTCGGAGGCACCCTCGCCGGCAGCGCCTTGCAGGTGGCGGCGCTCAAGGCGACCCTGGAAATGGTGATGACGCCGCACAACTTCGCCAGGATGGAAGAGATGGCGCTACGTTTCGCAGAGGGGACCAGCGAGGTGATACGGCGGCACGGCCTGCCCTGGCACCTGACGCGCATCGGCGCCCGGGTCGAGTACCTGTTCCTGCATCATCCGCCGCGAACTGGCGGCGAGGCCGCCGCCGGCCGTCATGCCCTGCTCGAGGCGTACCTCCATCTTTACCAGTTGAACCGGGGGGTGCTGCTGACGCCCTTCCACAATATGGCCTTGCTCTGCCCCTTTGTCACTGCTGCCGACGTCGACCGCCACACGGCGGTGCTCGACGAGGCCCTGCACAACATAGGCCTGGCCTGAGCCCTGGGCAGGGGCTGCGAGGGGGAGGCTGCCCGGCGGGGGCGCCTGCCGGCGCGCGGTGCCGGTGGCAGGTTCGAGTCGGGTCGGAGAACGATGATACGAAGGAGCAGCGAGGAGACGGCAATGGCACGGCTTGCGGGAAAAATAGCCCTCATCAGTGGCGGAGGGACGGGCATCGGCGCCGCCTGCGCGCGGCGCTTCGCCGGCTCCGGCGCCTCGGTGGTCGTCATGGGGAGAAGGGCCGCTCCTCTTTGCGCCATCGCCGCCGAGGTCGGCGGTGTCGCCGTCGTCGGGGACGTCGCCGTATCTGCCGACTGCCAAAGGGCGGTGCAGGCGGCGCTGGACAGCTATGGCGGACTCGACATCCTCGTCTGCTGTGCCGGGATTCTCTCCAGCGGGGGCGTCGCCGACCTGGAGGAGGCGGCGTGGCGCCGGGTCCTCGATGTCAACCTCAGCGGCGCCATGCTCATGGCCCGCGCCGCCCTGCCGGCCATGCAGCGGCGGCCGTCGGCGGCCATCGTCAACGTCGCCTCGCTGGGGGCCCTGGTGGCCCCGGGGAAGATGGCGGCCTATGTCGCCGCGAAGACTGCCTTGGTCGGTCTTTCACGGTCGATGGCGGTGGATTACGGGCCGCGCATCAGGGTCAATACGCTCTGTCCGGGCTGGGTGCTGACGGAGATGAGCGAGCGGGAGATGGAAGAGTACGCCGCCGCCACAGGTATGAGCCACGAGGAGGCCATCGCCCTCGCGACGCGGTTTCTTCCCCTGCGGCGTATGGCCATGCCGGAGGAAATCGCCTGCTGCGCCGAATTCCTCGGCTCGGACGAGGCCTCGTTCATCACCGGCGCGACCCTGGTGGCGGATGGCGGCAGCTCGGCGGTCGATGTCGGCTATATTTCCCTGGCGTCGTGAACCGGGCATCGGGCGGAATCCTGAATTTACTCCTGCTGTGCCTCGCCTGCCTTGTCGAAGCCGTTCCATTCGCTGCGGGCCATGGGGGAGTAGCCTTTCTCCTGCATGATGAGGTCGAGGTGGACCATGCCCAGGGCGACGAGGTCGGGGTGGAAGGGGGCGATGTGGGCGGAGCGGGTGGCGGTGAGCAGGTAGCCATGGCACTTCTCGCAGAAGAAGGCCGCCTCTTCCTTGCACTCGTCGATGAACAGCAGGTTGCTGTTCTGAGGATCTTCGTGTTCGCATGAGGGACAGGTGAGCCTGGGGAAGGGCCAGCTGTGGCCGCAGTCGGCGCAGTGCAGGCTGCGCTGGCCGTTCTCGCCGAGGATCGCCACGTAGGGCAGGGCGGCGCAGATTGGGCAATACCCTTTCTTCCAGGAGAGTCCTTCGAGAAGCGGCGCAAGGTCGCGGGACTTTTTGGCGAGCATAGTGTGGTGCAGGCTGCGCAGAAAGAAATGCAGCGACATCGGCGTCACCCCGAGTTCGCCGGCCTGGCGGTCGAACTGGCGCTCGGCATCGTCGTCGTCGCCGGCGAAGAACTGGCCGAAGAAATCGTAGTTGCCCTCGGTGAAGCAGCGCAGGATTATCTCCATATCGCCGCCGAGGGAGGGAAAGCCTTCGGTGATCGCCTTGGCCACCGACCAGCCGGCGCTGCCCCAGGGATCGCTGACGGCAAAGAGGCTGAGCTGCTGCCCCACCGCGATGCCCGCGGCGAGACGCTCCCTGTCGATCGCAACAGTCGGCCGATCGACGGCGGTGTCGGCCAGCCATTGCGCCTTTTCGAGGATGAGCGGGCCAAAAGCCTTGACCAGGGTCTGCAGGTGGGGGCGTGTCGTGGCCAGCTTCTCGAGTTCCAGGGCAAGGTCTTCGCCGCCGAGGGTAGGAGGTGCCATTGTCGTCTTCCTTGTCGAAACGTGTGGGGGCCGTCCATGACGAAGGGGCCGCCGGGTTGTGCCGCGGCGGCCCCTTCGCGCATCGGGAGCCAGTGATATCAGACAGATCTGCCGTCAGTCCTGCCTATTTGCGGTATTTACCCTCGCCATAGACGATCAGGGTACCATCCTTCTCCATCTCCTTGAGCCACTTGGGGTGCTGCGTCTTCAGCCAGCCGCGGGTCACCCAGCCGGTGAACATCGCCGGGGCCGAGCCCGGGGCGCCGATGGTCACCAGGTAGAGGTGGACGAAGAAGAAGGCGAAGATGACCACGAAACCGAGGGCGTGGAGGATATACATCAGCCGCAGGGTGTCAACCGTGTACCCGTCCGGGAACCAGATGATCAGCCCGGTGGCCACCATGACTATACCAAAGATGGCCACCGCCAGGAAGAACATCTTCTGGCCGGGGTTGTACTTGCCGACTTCCGGCATCTTCTCGACCTTCCACAGGTAGCCGCCGGCAGCCATGATCCACTGCATGTCCTCCGGGAAGGAGAACAGGCCGGCCTCGCGCCACCACATGAGGATGGTGAAGAAGAGGCTGACGGCGAAGAAGATGCCGCAGTAGTTGTGGAGCACCTTGAGGTTTTCCATGCCGCCCACCAGCGTGCCGATGACATTGAGCGAGTGGTACATCATCGCCATGCCGGTAATGCAGAGAAAGAGACAGGACAGGGCGACGCACCAGTGCACCACCCTCTCGAATGGCCCGGTGGCCTTGATCATTCCTTTTTTCATGAGTTTTTCCCTCCTTCACAGGTTGATTCCTCTTCCGGGGTCTTCGGCCCGTGGGTGATGTAATGCAGGAAGGCCCCGGCGACCACCGCGCCGGCGGCGATGAGACCGGCCGGTTTGAGGACGTCCTTCCAGACGAGGATGGAGTCGGCCACTTTGGGGGCGGCGGGCAGGTGCTCGTAGACCTCGGGTTTCTCGGTGAGGACATAGAGCACATGGGTGCCGTCGACGAACTTGTCGCCATAGACGTTGGCGTCGCCGCCCAACTCCTTGACCCGCTTTTGGGCCTTGGCGAGCATGGTGTCGACGTCGCCGATGGTGATCGCTCCGGTCGGGCAGGAGAGCACGCAGGCCGGCGGCTGGTTGGCCTGCAGCCTGGTGTAGCACAGGTCGCACTTGCTGATGCGATTGGTGGCCGGGTTGAGTTTGGGCACGCCGAAAGGACAGGCGGGGATACAGGCCTTGCAGCCGATGCACTTGTCGGTGTTGATGGCGACGTTGCCGAACTCGGTGTGATAGAGGGCCTCAGTGGGGCAGACGCGGACGCAGGCGGCGTCGGTGCAGTGCATGCAGCCGTCCTTGCGGAACAGCCACTTGACCTTGCCGGCGGCGTCCTCGATCTCCTGGAAGCGGATCAGCGTCCAGGTGTTCCACTCGAGGTCGGGCGGGTTCTGGTAGCTGCCGAAGTTATGGGTTATCGATGCTGGTTGTTCGTTCCACTGCTTGCAGGCCACCTGGCAGCCACGGCAGGCGGTGCAGCGGGAAAGATCGATCAGTTTGATGAGTTGCTTATTCATTGTTCACCCCCTTAAGCCTTGCTGACGTTGACCATGAATGCCTTGTACTCCGGGCAGAAGGTATTCGGGCAGCCGACGGAAGGCGTCAGGTAGTTCGCCGAGGCGTCCGCCGCACCCTCCGGATAGCGCCAGCCGTAGTTGAACGGCATGCCCACTTCGTGCACGGTTTTGCCTTCGACCTTCATGGGCTTGAGGCGCTTGGTGACCATGGCGACGCACTTGACTTCGCCGCGCACCGAGGACACCTTGACCTTTTCGCCGTTCTTGACCCCGAGCTCCTTGGCCAGGGCCTCGCCGATCTCCAGATAGCATTCCGGCTGCATTTCCAGCAGCCACGGCTGCCAGCGGGTGAAACCGGTGCACCAGTGCTCGGTACAGGAGTAGGTGGTGCAGACGTAGGGGAACTTGGCGTCGGCGTTGGCGACCTTGTCGACGTCGGCCTTGAAGATGGTGATGGTCGGGTTGTTGAGCTGGCTGGAGAGCGGGTTCTTGGCCAGCGGGCCTTCCAGCGGTTCATAGTGTTCCGGGAAGGGGCCCTCGACCATGCCCGGTCCGAAGATGGAACCGACGCCATCGGCCTTCATGATGAAGGGCAGCTTGCCTTTTTCCTGGTCGGCCAGCGGCGGCCACGGCCCGTCGGCGACGTCGCCGACCCACTTGTCGCCGACCCACTCGAGCAGCTTCATCTTCGGGTTGTACGGCTTGCCGTTGAGGTCGCAGGAAGCGCGGTTGTAGATGATGCGGCGGTTGAGCGGCCAGGCGTAGGACCAGTCGTGATAGAGACCGAGACCGGTGGGGTCGTCCTTGCCGCGCTTCATCATCTTGTTGGCGCCTTTCTGCTCGAAGCTGCCGGTCATCAGCCAGTTGCCGCTGGATGTCGAGCCGTCGGCGGTGAGCTTGGCGAAGCTCGGCACCATTTCACCCTTGAGGTTGACCTCCTTGGGATTCTTGCCGGTGGGGTCTTCGATGATGAGGTCCTTGGTGTAGTGGCCGTTGATCATCTTCGAGGTCTTGACCACGTCGAAAGTACCCACGGGGGTCTTGTAGTCCCATTTGAGGTTGAGCAGCTGCTCGGGGAAGGCCCCGCCTTCCTTCTGGTAGAGCTCGCGGACGGCGTCGATGATGCGCATGGTGATATCGCCATCGGAGATGGCGTCACCGGGCGGGTTGGCCGCCTTGTAGCGCCACTGCACCCAGCGGCCGGAGTTGCTCTGGCTGCCTTCTTTCTCGACACTGGCCGCCGCCGGGAGGAGGAAGACCTCGGTGTCGATGGCCTTGGGATCCATGCCCGGTCCTTTCCAGAAGGAGGCGGTCTCGTTGTCGAAGATGTTGACGTTGACCATCCACTTCAGCTTGGTCAGGGCCTTGCGCACCTTGGTGGTGTTGGGGGAGCTGACGGCGACGTTGCTGCCCCAGCCGATGAAGCCCTTGATCTTGCCGGCGTACATCTGGTCGAAGAAGTGGAGGACCGAGTAATGCTTGCCCTCGTCCATCTTCGGCAGCCACGAGTAGCCGAACTCGTTGTCGGCTGTCGCTTTGTCGCCCCATACCGACTTGAGGAAACTGACCGTATACTTCGGATAGTTCTGGTACCAGTTGGCCGACTGCGGGTCGCTCGTCTTGGAAGTGTACTTGTCGAGGTATTTCTGCAGGGTGTCCACCGAGCTGGTCGGCATTTTCAGATATCCCGGCAGGATATTGTAGAGGATGGCGTGGTCGGTGGAGCCCTGGACGTTGGGTTCGCCGCGCAGGGCGTTGATGCCGCCGCCGCAGATGCCCATGTTGCCGAGGAGCAGCTGCACGATGGACATGGTGCGGATGATCTGGCTGCCGACGGTATGATGGGTCCAGCCGAGGGCGTAGCACTCGGTGCCGGCCTTGTCCTTGGCCCCGGTAGCCCCGTATTCGTTGTACACCTTGAGCAGCTCTTCCTTGGAGACGCCGGTGATCGAGGAAACCGCGTCGAGGGTGTAGCGCTCGTACTGCTTCTTGAGCAGCTGATAGACGCAGCGGGGGTGCTGCAGGCTGTAATCGCGTACCGGGACGCCCTTCTCGTCCTTGACCAGCGTCCAGGTGTCCTTGGCGTAGCTGCGTTTCTCGGCGTTGTAGCCGGAGAACAGGCCGTCCTGGAAGGAGAAGCCATCGTTCACGATCATCGAGGCGTTGGTGTAGTACTTGACGTACTCTTCCTGGATGAGGTTGTTGTCGATGATATGCTTGATCATGCCGCCGAGGAAGGCGATGTCGGTGCCGGAGCGCAGCTGTACATGGTAATCGCAGCGGGCGGAGGTGCGGGTGAAGCGGGGGTCGACATGGATGAGCTTGGCGCCGCGGTCCTTGGCCTTCAAAATCCACTTGAAGGCGATGGGATGGTTCTCGGCGGCGTTGCTGCCCATGATGAGGATGCAGTCACTGTTTTTCAGATCGATATAATGATTGGTCATCGAACCACGGCCAAACGACTCTCCCAGAGCCGATACGGACGGGCTGTGTCAGACCCTGGCCTGGTGATCGATATTGACCAGGCCCAAGGCGCGGAGGGCGACGCTCAGCGTCCAGCATTCCTCGTTGCCGATATTGGAGGAGCCGTAATGGGCGATGGTCTCGACGCGGTTGACCAGCTCGCCCTTGTCGTTTTTGACGATGTAGTCGGCGTCGCGGGTGTCTTTGATGAGACGGGCGATGCGCTGCAGGGTCCAGTTCCAGTCTTTTTCTTCCCACTTGTCGCTCTTCGGCGCCCGGTAGAGCACCTTGCGCAGGCGTTTGGGGTTGGCCTCGGTCAGGCCGAAGATGCCCGCCCCTTTGGAGCAGAGCGAACCTTCGCTGATGGGGTGATCGGGGTCGCCCTCGATGTTGATGATCTTCCCGGTGAGGCGATCGGTGCTGCAGATCAGGCCGCAGCCCACCGAGCAGTAACAGCAGATCGAGATCGTCTGCTTGGCCGTGCGGATGCGATCCATCTTGCCGAGGCCGGCGGCGTGAGCGGTTAACGCGGTAAGGTCCAGACCGAGCGAGGACAGGGCAACCCCTGAACCAATCGCACCGGACATGGACAGAAACCTCCTCCTGGTGATGTTCATACCTGCTCCTATGGTTGACTATTGATGATGGCCGGCGCACGGCATGGACCCCCGCGGCCGAGTTGTTGTTTTCAGGCTGGGTATAGCATTCCTGGTAAGCCTCACAACCCATTTCCTCGTACGACCAAAGAACGACAAATTCTCACAAGTATTTGTTTTCAAAAAAGAAAACTGTAGGTTGGGTGTCTACACTGCTGTAGGCAAAGGGCTTACGGTGTCCTCAGCGGCGGGATTACGGGAGGCATGACGAGGGGGGCGAGAGTGGGCGGCGGAGCGGGAGGAGGGGGGCATGGGTGGCTGGTTCCCCGGCCTGCGGGCGGGAGGGGCCCTGTCGAGGCCGGGGAACGGGGATGGATCGGGTCAGTAGCCCTTCATCTCTCTGCGGGAAAGGGTCTGCCAGGCGGGGCGGCCGCCGTCGTCGCAGCGCTTCACCGGGAGGACGCGCCGGCCATGGCGGAGGACGATCTTGAGCTCGTCCTCGCCGAGGCGGATTTCCTCGTCGTCGGCGAGGACCTGGCCGTCCTTGTCACAGACGAGGTCGATGGCCTGGTGACGGCGCAGCTGCAGGGGGGTGAGGGTGGTCCCGGCGTCGCCGAGCGTAAGCCAGTTGCGAAAGCGGCCGTCATTGCCGGAGAGGCGCAGGCCGACGGCGGCCAGGGCGCCGATGACTCCGCCGCCGCTGCCGCCATGCTCGGAGAGGTGGATGTCGGATTCCCTGGCAAGCAGGTAGGCATCCCCCTTGGAGAGGACCCGCGCTTTGGCCTGCTGCCCGAACAGGACCAGGCTGGAGCCATGGCGTCCGTCGTCCGCGGCGACGCACAGGCCGGGGTCGGAGCCGGGGGCGGAGTGGGTGCGCAGAAAGTCCTGGCAGAAGGAGACCAGCGGCAGGCTGTCGCCGCCATGGTCGTGGAGGCCGAAGCACATGGCGCTGTTGTGGGAGGTGTACGGGATACGCTCGTCGACGAAGAGCTGATGACGGCTGATGTCGTCGCAGTGGCCCAGGCCGGCACTCTCCAGGGCTTTGGCCAGTTGGGCCGCCAGGGTGCCGGAACCGGGGCTATCGAGGTTGTCGGTGTCGTCGATGCCGACCAGGAGTCGCTGTGTGTTCATTTGTGACCTTGGCCGCAGGGGGATGACCGAAACTCCCCACTGGCGGCAATAACGCGGGGCGGCGATTTTTTGTCGTTTCAGTCGATTCTTGGCGGCGGGCTTGCCGTCGACTGCCGTGCGTAGATGACAGAGGCCCCTGCCCTGTGTCAACAATGGCGGCCTGTTTTCCGAAAACGAACCGAAAGCGACCAATTCCGACACCTGACCGCCACTTGCTTTCGCCTCGCGGCCTCCATATACTTTTGCCGCAGACAAGGCAAGTTCACAGCACCAATTCCATCAACCGGACCATGTCCACAACAGAAGGGGAGACTTCCATGACAGCGCAGATCTTTTATCGGGAACGGCAGAGGGCCGGCGAAGGGGCCAAGAAGCCCCGTTATCGTGTCGTCGCCGTCAGCGGCGTCGATCTCAAGGTGTACGGCAACCACCTGCGCATGACCGAGCTGGAGCAGATCGCCACTGCCACCGGGGCCGACCTGGTCGCCCTCAAGCGCGGCCCGAAACATCGTTAATCAAGGCTTCGCCGACACCAACAAAGGAGAGAAGACATGGCCCTGGTTCGTGAAAAGGACGGCAAGCGCCTGCACGTCAAGAGTGCCCTGATGGGGGAGAGCCTGGTCAGCAAGGAGTTCATCGCCCAGCTCGACATCGCTCCCCAGGAGCGTCTCTACGGGGATATCGCCATCATGAAGATCGGCGGCCAGTCGATCTGCGACCGCGGTGTCAAGGCGCTGCCGGCGATCCTCAAGGAGATCGTCCGCAACCGTGCCGACCACAAGATGCTCATCACCACCGGCGGCGGCACGCGCAGCCGCCATATCTACACCATCGGTCTGGAGATGGGCATGCCCACCGGGGTCATCGCCAAGTTCGGCAGCATGGTCTCGGAGCAGAACGCCCTGATGATCGCCACCCTGCTCTCGCCCTGGGGCGGGGTGAAGATCTCCCACTCCGATATCGTCAAGCTGCCTACCTACTTCGCCGAGAAGATCATCCCGGTGATGCACGGCATGCCGCCCTACGACTACTTCGCCATCAAGCCCAAGGTCGGGCGCATTCCCATCCACCGCACCGATGTCGGCCTGGTGCTGCTCGCCGACCTCATCGGCTCGCGCACCATTCTCTTCATCAAGGACGAGAACGGCCTCTACAGCGACGACCCCAAGAAGAACCCCGCGGCGACCTTCATCCCCGAGATCGGCGCCAGGGACCTGCTCGAGATGGACCAGGACGACCTGGTCATCGAGAGGCCCTGCCTGGAGATCATCCAGAACAGCGAGGTCATCGACAAGGTGCAGATCGTCAACGGCCTGGTCGAGGGCAATATCACCCGGGCGCTCAACGGCGAGCACGTCGGCACCATCATCTACCGGCAGTGAGCGCCATGGGCGGTCGGCAAGGAGCCGGCCGCCCATGCCCCGAACCTGGTGGCCTTGGCCTCCACGGCAGGACCTCTACAGCCGCTCCGAAGCCGCGGCGCTTTGCCGAGGCACCGCCGTGCCCTGCCAGCCTCGGCCCCTCTCCCCCGGGATGCATGCCATCCCGCCCGCAAGGTCGGCACATTTCCGACTATCGGCTGAATCTTGCAGCCTTTTCCCGCCGATTCCTTTATCATGCCCCGAGGCCGCCGGCCAGCCATATACCCTGGCTTGACGGGGGCCAGCCGCCCGCGCCGCGCATGGCTCACGGCTATCCGCCGGTCATGGCCGCGTGGCGCATCATGCTCGTGGCCCCTCACAGGAAACTTCAGCGCCGGCAGGAACCATGGAACGTATCGAGTCTCTTGGCATTGACGCCTCTCATAACGGCATCCTCGCCATCGACGGCGAGGGAACCATCCTCATCTACAACCGCGCGGCGCAGCGCATCTTCAACGACGGCGACCTGGTCGGCCGCAACATCAGGGAGATCCGCCCCCATGCCTGGGCGGAGATGCAGGAGGTGCTGCGCACCGGGGTGCCGCAGATCGGCCGCAAGGTGAAGCTGCTCGAGGTGTCGATCATCGCCAACCGCACGCCGATTTACCGCGACGGGGCCATCGTCGGGGTGATCTCGGTCTTCCAGGATGTCTCCGAGCACGAGAAGCTCATCTCCCAGTTGGAGAACTACCAGAAATTGCACAAGGAACTGGAGGCCATCTTCGAGTCGTCCTACGACGGCTTCTATATCACCGACGGCGCGGCGCGGACGCTCAGGGTCAACAAGTCCTACGAGCGCATTACCGGGCTGTCGCGCACCAGCCTTATCGGCCGGACCATGCACGAGCTGGTGGCCGAGCAGGTCTTCGACCACTCGGTGACCCTGGAGGTGCTGCAGCAGAGGAAGGCCATCACCCTGCTGCAGAAGATCCGCGGCGGCAAGCTGGTCATCGTCACCGGAACACCGATTTTCGACGACGGCGGCCAGGTGACGACGATCGTCACCAATGTCCGCGATATCTCCGAGCTCAACGAACTGCGCATCGCCCTCGACGAGTCGCGCAAGAAGAGCGACTTCTTCTACCAGTCGCTGCAGGAGCGCCACGACGTCGATCATGCCCTCGACGACCTCGTCGTCAAGAGCCCGGCCATGGTGCGCGTGGTGCAGCGGGCCATCAAGGTCGCCAAGGTCGAGGCCTCGGTGCTGCTCACCGGGGAGTCCGGGGTCGGCAAGAGCATGCTCGCCAAGCTCATCCACAAGATGAGCTCGCGGCGCGGGCAGCCCTTCGTCAAGATCAACTGCGGCGCCATCCCGGCCTCGCTGATGGAGAGCGAGCTGTTCGGCTACGAGCGGGGCTCGTTCACCGGGGCCCTAGCCTCGGGCAAGATCGGCCTCATCGAGGCCGCCCACCGCGGCACGGTCTTCCTCGACGAGGTCGCCGAGCTTCGTCCGGAGATGCAGGTCAAGTTGCTCGAAGTCATCGAGGAGCGCCAGTTCAAGCGCGTCGGCGCCACCGCGGCGACGCTGGTGGATGTCCTCATCATTGCCGCCACCAACCAGAACCTCCAGGAGCAGATGCGCCGCGGCCTGTTCCGCGAGGATCTCTTCTACCGCCTCAATATCGTCCCCATCGACATCCCGCCCCTGCGGCAGCGACGCGAAGACATCCCGGCCCTGGCCGAGTCGATACTGGCCAAGATCGGCGACCGGTTGCAGACCGAGAAGAAGATCGACCCCCTGGTCTACGAGATGCTGCGCCAGTACGACTACCCCGGCAACGTGCGCGAGCTGATCAACGCCATCCAGCGCATGGTTGTGCTCAGTGAGGGCGAGGTCATGGGGCCGGCCGACCTGCCCTCGGAGATCCGCTCCTCCTACGAGATGCAGGTTGGCCGGCTGGGTCGACGCCGGCCACTCAAGGATGCCATGGAGAGCTACGAGCGCTCCCTTCTCGAGAAGGTCCTCGCCGAGAGCAGGGATCTCAACCATGCCGCCGAGCAGCTCCAGGTTCACCCTACCACCTTGTGGCGCAAGATGGCCCGTCACCGCCTGGCCGGGAACGGGTGAGCCGTATTTTGCAACATTGCAATAACCTGCAGTTTTGCAAAAACCATCTATTTTGCTGATATCGTACAGTAATCATTTCGATCAGCGCGTCCTCATCGCCCATCCTATTGCAGGTGTGCAGGATCGCGCCGCCTCGCCTCTCCGGTCTATTTCCTGAAATATTAGTATGTTATCCTGGATGATAGCCGGGCCTCCCCCTGGCACGGGAGATGCTACGCCCTGTCGGCAGAGCCGGAAACCGCGGATGGCAAGTCTGCGGAATCGAGGGCAAAAGGGGTTCACTGGGCGCATGCCTGATCACACCATGGAACGAGGAGGAAACGATGGCTGGTAAGCATGGATGGAAATGTCTGGCTGTAGGGCTGTTGTCGCTGATCGCGGTACCGCTGGCGCAGGCGGCCGCACCCGCGGAAAAGGTCATCCGCATCGGTGCCATGTACCCGATGACCGGGCGGCCCGGACTCTATGGCATGGACTCGGTGGCGGCGGCGGAGATGGCCATCGACGAGATCAACGCCAAGGGGGTGGCGGGAGGGTACAAGATCGACGCCATCTTCACCGACAGCAAGGCCAAGCCGGCCTATGCGGTGCGCGTCGCCAACCGCTATATCGCCGAGGACAAGGTCCACTTCCTCTTCGGGGTGGTCAGCTCCGGGGTCGGCCTGGCGGTGACCGAGGTCTCGAAACAGAACAAGGTGATCTTCATCGGCACCGACCATGCCGCCACCGAGCTGACGGTGGACAACTTCCAACCCTACTATTTCCGCGTCTCCAACGACACCTTCCAGTCGATGGCCGCCGGTGCCCTCTATCTCAAGGAGATGGCCAAGACCAAGCCGTGGAAGAAGATCGCCTATATCGGCCCGGACTACTCCTACGGCCACGCCCAGTGGGATGAGCTGCGTTACAACCTCGACCGCTTCGGCGTGCCGTTCGAAGTGGTGGGGGAATACTGGCCGAAGCTCTCCGACCCCGATTATTCCGCCTATATCACCTCCATCATCAAGGATAAGCCTGATGTGCTGGTCGCCGGTTTCTGGGGCGGCGACACGGTGGCCTTCATCAAGCAGGCCAAGGCCTACGGCATGTTCGACAAGCTCACCTACTTTCATCCCGACGCCGGCGGCAACTACGAGCTGATGAGCGCCATGGGCGACGAGCTGCCCCTCGGGCTGATCCTCTCGGCGCGCCATCACAACAACTGGCCGGTTACCGAGCGCAACAAGAAGTTCGTCGAGGAGTTCAAGAAGCGCACCGGGCGCTACCCCACCTATGCCGCCGAAGGCGCCTATGCCGGTATCTACGCCATCGCCCAGGCGGTGGAGAAGGTCGGCAACCCCGATGACGCCGACGCCCTGGTCAAGGCCATGGAGGGCATGAAGCTCAACCTCCCCGAGGACCCCGAAGGCTTCGTCTCCATCATCGACCCCGGCACCCACCAGATCATGCAGGTGCAGGCCATCGGCACCACCATCGCCAACGCCGATTTCCCCCCGGCCAAGGTGATGCTCGGCAACTGGAGCGTCTACCAGCCGGCCGACATCTTCGTCCCCGCGGAGTACATCGCCGCCAAGCGCAAGAAGTAGCGGCGGGCTCGTCCGTCGCGTCGTCGGCTCGGCGGCGCGGCGGCCACCCCGCCCTTACCCCGGATAGCGCGGGGGCGAGGTCTTCACCGACGCTCCTTTCCATGGCAGTGAAACACGTACCCCGCAGCGCGGCGGTGAAAGCTGGCGCGGTGCGGGCCAAGGGGGCTCTCCTATGGATTTTTCGTTCCTGTTGACGCAAATGGTCAGCGGCCTGACCATGGCCACCCTGCTCTTTCTCGTCGCCAGCGGCCTGACCCTGATCTTCGGGGTGGGCAACGTGTTCAACTTCGCCCACGGCTCGTTCTACATGCTTGGCGCCTATCTGGGCTACCAGGTGGTCACCGTGTGGTCGCTCAACTTCTGGTTCGCCCTGCTCTTCGCCGCCCTCGGCGCCGGGGTCATCGGGGCGCTCATCGAGTGCCTGGTGCTGCGCCGCATCTATGGGCGGGCCAACGAGGGCGGCTTCCAGATCCTCCTCACCTACTGCCTCATCCTCATCATCGACGACCTGGTCAAGCTGGTCTGGGGCGCCGAGTACAAGTCCATCTCCAGGCCGGCCGGATTCTCGGGCTCGCTGACCGTGGGCGATATCGCCATCCCTTCCTATAACCTGCTGATCATCGCCATCGGCCTGGTGGTGGTGGTCGCCTCGTGGTGGATCCTCAACCGCACCCGGCCGGGCAAGATCGCCCGCGCCGCCGCCGTCGACCGGGAGATGCTCGGCGCCCTCGGCATCAACGTGCCGCTGACCATGACCGTGGTCTTCGGCATCGCCACCGCCCTGGGCGGGCTGACCGGGGCCCTGGCGGCGCCCCTGCGCACGGTAACCCCGGGCGCCGGCATCGAGGTGATCATCGACTCGATGATCGTCGTCGTCATGGGCGGCATGGGCAATTTCTGGGGCGCCTGGCTGGGGGCGCTGCTGCTCGGCGAGGTCAACGCCTTCGCCGTCGCCTTCGTTCCCGAGTGGGCGACGCTGTTCAGTTTCCTGGTCATGGTGGTGGTACTCATTTTCAAGCCGGAGGGGCTCTTCGCCCCCCGCACAACGAGGAAGGTCTGAGATGGGAAGATCCGACATGAAATCGCTGTGTAACGGCAATATGCTCGGCTGGGGCGCACTGATCCTCGCCTTCGCCCTGGTCCCGGTGCTGATGACCTCGCAGTACCAGCTCAACGTTGCCTGCAACGTCCTCATCTGGGCCTTGTTCGCCACCTCCTTCAACATGCTGTGGGGGGTGACCGGCATGCTCAGCTTCGGCCAGGCGCTCTACTATGGCGTCGGCGGCTATGCCATCGGCCTGACCGTCACCTACCTGGGCAGCCAGTGGTATTTCGCCGCCTTCGCCGCCGGGCTGCTCTTCACCCTGGTGCTCTCCTTCCTCCTCGGCCTGCTGGTGATCCGCGTCGGCGGGGTCTACTACACCATGCTCACCCTGGCCTTCGGTCAGCTGGCCTGGCAGATCATGTTCAAGCTGTACGATTTCACCGGGGGCGACGACGGGCTGCAGGGCATCACCCTCCCGGGGCTGCTCGCCAACAAGGTTTACTACTACTATTTCGTCATGATCCTCGTGCTTCTCGCCGTGTGGGTCCTCAAGCGCATGGCCTACTCGCCCTTTGGGCTTATCCTGCGCGGCGTGCGCCAGAACCCCAACCGGGTGCGTTTCCTCGGCCGCCGCGTGCGGCGCAACCAGCTGCGCGTCTACATCGTCGCCTCGCTCTTTGCCACGGTCGCCGGGGCCTTGATGGCCGGGGTCGACGGCTCGGTGCACACCGACATGTTCTTCTGGACCACCTCCGGCGAGGTCATCCTCATGTCGGTGCTGGGCGGCATCAGCCACTTCTTCGGGCCCTTCTGCGGCGCGGTGGTGATCATCCTCATCGAGGACATCGTCGGCGCCCATACCGAGTACTGGTCGCTGCTCATCGGCTCGATCATCATGGTCATGGTCATTGGCTTTCCCAGGGGCCTCGTCGGCGGTGCACTGGACGTCGCCGCCAAGGTCCGCGCAACTCTACAGGGTGCAAAACACGATGACACCACTCTTACAGCTGGACTCGGTAAATAAGGCTTTCGGCGGGCTGAAGGTGACGCAACACCTCAGTTTTTCGGTGTTTCCAGGGGAGATCGCGGCGATCATCGGCCCCAACGGCGCCGGCAAGACGACGCTCTTCAACCAGATCACCGGTCATCTCCTCCCCGACAGCGGGCGCATCCTCTTCAAGGGCGAGGATCTCGTCGGGCTGACCACCCAGGCTATCGTCAAGAAGGGGCTGGGCCGCGCCTTCCAGGTGGCGTCGATCTTTCCCGAGGAGACGGTGCTCGACAACATCCGCCTCGCCGCCCTCGCCAACCTCGACCACACGCGCCGCTTCTGGCGGCCCTCCGCCGAGCATCGCCAGGCCACCGAGGCGGCCGTGGCCATCCTCGCCTCCCTGGGACTGGAGGAACAGGGGGGCCGCCTCGCCTTCGAGCTCTCCCACGGGGACCAGAAGCTGCTCGATATCGGCATCGCCCTGGCGCTGCAGCCGACCCTGCTGCTGCTTGACGAGCCCACCGCCGGCATGTCGCCGGAGGAGCGGCAGCGCACCCGCCGCCTCATCGGCGAGATCCGCCGCGAGTACGACCTCACCCTGGTGTTCATCGAGCACGATATGGACATGGTCTTCGATATCGCCCACACGGTGCGCGTGCTGCAGCAGGGGGCGCTGCTCGCCGAGGGGACGCCGGCGGAGATCCAGAGCAACGAGGAGGTCGTCAAAGCCTATCTTGGAGAGGAACTGTGATGGAACATATACTGACGGTTACCGGGCTGAACACCTGCTACGGGCGCAGCCATATCCTCTTCGACGTCGGTTTCGAGGTCCCCCGCGGGGAGACGGTGTGCCTCATGGGACGCAACGGCGTCGGCAAGACCACCACCTTCCGCTCCCTCATGGGGCTGACCCCGCCGAAGTCGGGGAGGATCGCCCTCGAGGGGCGGCAGTGCGCCGGTCTGCCTTCCTACCGTATGGCCCGCGCCGGCCTGGGCTTCGTGCCCGAAGACCGGCGCATCTTCGGGCCGTTCACGGTGCTCGAGAACCTCGAGTTCGGCGTCATCCCCGGCCGGCAGGGCATCTGGAACCTCGATACCGTGCTGGCACAGTTCCCCATCCTCAAGAACTTCACCAACCGCAACGGCAGTACCCTTTCCGGGGGCGAACAGCAGATGCTGACCATCGCCCGCGCCCTGATGGGCAATCCCGAAGTGCTCATCCTCGACGAGCCGACGGAGGGGCTGTCGCCGGTGATCGTCGGCGAACTCAAGGAGCTGGTCATTCGCCTCAAGGAGGCCGGGACCACCATCCTCCTCGCTGAACAGCACCTCAAGTTCGCCATGGCGGTGGCCGACCGCGTGGTGCTGCTTGACAAGGGCCATGTCGTCCATCGCGCCGACATTGCCACTTTCCGCGAAGAAAAAGAGATACAACGTAAGTATCTGGCTGTGTAAAATAGTCTACGTCGACAAGGAGAACGACATGTCTACAGGAACGCTTTTTCAGACCACGGGACGAATTGTCCGCGGGGCGGGCTGCCTCGCCAGGGTGCCGCAGGAAGTTGCCCGGTTGCGCAGGAAGAGGGCGATGATCATCACCGACCCGGGGATCGTCGCCACGGGGATGATCGCCCGGCTGAGCGAGCTGCTCGCCCAGGCGGGAATCGCCGTGGCGCTGTTCGACGCCGTCGAGCCCGACCCGCGCCTGCAACTGGCCAGCCTCGCCGCCGAGCAACTGCGCGCCAGCGGCTCCGACGTGGTCATCGGCATCGGTGGCGGCTCGGCCATCGATATCGCCAAGGTGGCGGCGGTGCTGGTCACCAACAGCCAGCCGATCGCCACCCTGTTCGGCATCGACCTCGTCCCGCAGCCGGGGCTGCCGCTCCTCGTCATCCCCACCACCGCCGGCACCGGCAGCGAGGTGACGCCCATCGCCATCCTCTCCGACGAGGAGGAGAAGTTGAAAAAGGGCATCGTCAGCCCCTACCTCTTCCCCACCGTCGCAGTGCTCGACCCGGAGCTGACCGTCGGCCTGCCGCCGATGGTCACCGCCGCCACCGGCATGGACGCCCTCATCCACGCCATGGAGGCCTATACCTCGAAGAACGCCGACCGGCTCTCCGACCTCTTCGCCTGCCAGGCGATGAGGCTGCTCTATGACAATATCCGCAAGGCCTACAACGACGGCGGCGATATCGCCGCGCGCGGCGATATGCTCGAAGGCAGCATGCTCGCCGGCATCGCCTTCGCCAATGCCGGGGTCACTGCCGTCCATGCTTTCGCCTACCCTATCGGCGCCGAGTTCCATATCCCCCACGGAGTCGCCAACTCATTGATGCTCGTCCCGGTGATGGAGTTCAATATGGTCGCCGGGCCGCAGCGCTTCGCCGACATCGCCGCCATCTTTGGCGAGGACGTCGCCGGCCTCTCGGCGCCCGAGGCGGCGCGGCGGGCCATGGAGGCGATACGCCGTCTGACCGTCGACCTCAACCTCCCCAGAAAGCTCAGCCAGTACGGGGTCAAGGACAGCGATGTCGACGGTCTCGCCGCCGGGGTGATGAAGGTTACCAGGCTCCTCGCCAACAACCCGCGGCAGCTCACCGTGGAGGACGCCAAAGCCATTTACCGCCAGGTCCTCTAGCCTTGTCGCGGCATCGTCGGGCCGTCGGCCAAGTCTGGCGCCGGCCGGGGGTGGAACGCGGCAGGGGCAGGCGAGCCGATCGCGACCGCAGCAGGAACGTATCGAGTCTTTTTATAACCTTTCCGGCCGTGCCGGGGAGAAATCCGTGAATATCGATTGTGAAGAGGACACTATGCTGAACATAAAGGACAAGGGGCTGCTGCGCAGTGAAGCGTTTATCGACGGCAGGTGGGTGGGGAGCGACAGCGGACGCACCTTCGCGGTGCGCAACCCGGCCAGCGCTGAAGTGATCGCCGAGGTTGCCCGCTGCGGCGGGGCCGAGGCCGGCCGGGCCATCGCCGCCGCCCACCAGGCCCTGGCGGGCTGGGGACGGCGCTCGGCCAAGGAGCGGGCCGGGCTGCTGCGGCGCTGGTATGAGGCAATCATGGCCGCCCGCGACGACCTGGCGCGCATCCTCACCGCCGAGATGGGCAAGCCGCTGGCCGAGGCCGACGGCGAGATCGTCTATGGCGCCAATTATATCGAGTGGTTCGCCGAAGAGGCCAAGCGCATCTATGGCGACACCATCCCCGCCCCGGACGGCTCGAAGCGCATCGTCTGCATCAAGCAGCCCATCGGCGTGGTGGCCTGCATCACCCCGTGGAACTTCCCCAACGCCATGCTGGCCCGCAAGATCGCCCCGGCTCTCGCCGCCGGCTGCACGGTGGTCTGCAAGCCGGCCGGGGCCACCCCGCTCTCCGCCCTGGCCTTGGCCGAACTGGCCACCCGTGTCGGCATCCCTGCCGGGGTGATCAATATCGTCGCCGGCGACACCGCCGCCATCGGCGCCGCCCTCACCGGCAGCCCGCTGGTCAGGAAGCTGACCTTCACCGGCTCCACCGAGGTCGGTCGCGAACTGATGGCGCAGTGCGCCGCGACGGTCAAAAGGACCTCCATGGAGCTGGGCGGCAACGCCCCTTTCATCGTCTTCGACGACGCCGATCTTGATGCCGCCATCGACGGCGCGGTGGTCTCCAAGTACCGCAATGCCGGGCAGACCTGCGTCTGCACCAACCGCTTTCTCATCCAGGACGGCGTCTACGAACGCTTCGCGGAGAAGCTCGTCGCGGCGGTCAAGGGGCGACTGCGCCTTGGCGACGGCATGGAGAGCGGGGTCACCACCGGCCCGCTCATCGACCTCAAGGCGGCCGACGCAGTCATGCGGCTCATCGACGACGCCGTCGCCAAGGGGGCGCGGGTGCTGCTCGGCGGCCGTCGCGCCGCCCTTGGCGGCAGCTTCATCGAGCCGACCATCCTCGCCGACGTCACCGCCGAGATGGATCTCTTCCACTGCGAGATCTTCGGGCCGGTGGCGCCACTGTACCGCTTCCGCGACGAGGCGGAGGCCATCGCCATCGCCAACGACACCCCCTACGGGCTGGCCTCCTACTTCTACTCCCGCGATATCGGCCGCATCTGGCGGGTGGCGGAGGGGCTGGAGTACGGCATCGTCGGGGCTAATGAAGGGCTGATTTCCAACGAGATGGCGCCGTTTGGCGGCGTCAAGGAGTCGGGCAACGGTCGCGAGGGCTCGAAGTACGGCCTCGACGACTACCTGGAGATCAAATATATCTGCCTGGGCGGCATCGACCGCTGAGACGGGGCGCCCCGCCGTCAGCGGCCGTCGGCCATGTCGGCGGGAGTCAGGTTGAGGGCGGCGAGGCGATAGCCTTTGTCGTCCACCGTTACCACCGAGCAGCAGCCATAGTCCTGGCCGAGGCGGAAGAGGTGCGCCAGGGGCATGCCGAGGATCTGGCAGAGGAGGACGCGGTTGACCCCGGCGTGGGCCATCAGCGCCACCGTCCCCGGCTCTTCGGCGGCCCGCTGGAAGACCGGCCAGACGCGCCGCTGCAGGTCGGTGAAGTTTTCGCCGCCGGGGGGGCGGAAGCAGGGCAGGTCGAGGCCGCGCCGTCGGTAGTCTTCGGGGAAGCGTTGCCGCACCTCGGCAAAGCTCAAGCCCTCCCACTGGCCGAGGGAGATCTCGGCCAGCGCCGGCACCGTCTCGACGCTGCAGCCGGCAATGGCCGCGGATAGGATGGCCGCGCTCTCGGCGCTGCGGCGCAAGGGGCTGGCGAGGATGCGTCGCAGCGGCAGCAGGCGGGGGTGGTGCGCCAGCAGCGCCATCTGCTCACGGCCCCGCTCGCTCAGCGGCGGGTCGAGCTGGCCGAGATAGCATCGCTCCCGGCCGAGGCTGACGATCTCGCCATGGCGGAGGAGCAGCACGGTCTTCATGGCTCGTCGGCCTCGTCGACGACTCTTTCGACATCCTCGCCGCAGGCCGCTTCGACCATGGCGAGGAGCTGCAGGGCCGCCGCCATGCGCCGCTCCACCGACAGGCAGGCCTCGCGGTCGTTGCGGTAGAGCTCGAACTTTTCCTCGAAACGCCGCCGCACCGAGACGCGGTAGCGCCCCCTGACCAGCTTGTCGGCCAGGGCCACCACCTCCTTTTCGCCGAGAATCCCCGAGGCCGGCGGCTCCGCCTGGCGATGGGCGCCGGCGATCTCGGCGAGGCGCGGCAGGCCCAGGCGGGCGAGGAGTTCCTGTCCGGCCCGTTCGTGGTCGGGCATCCCCTTGGCGATATCGTGCAGCAGGGCGGCATGGTAGACAAGCTCGATGTCGAGGGCCGCGCCACGCTGGTTGAGCCGGCGCGCAATGCGCCGCGCCGCCTGCGCCACCCCCAGGCCGTGGGCCATGCCCTTCTCCGGCATCTCCAGCCTGGCCAGTTCCATGACCTCCTCGCTTTCGCCGCAGTCCATCCTGCGCAGGCGGGACTGGAGAACCCGCAGGTCCTCCGGGGTGTCGGCGTCGAGGAGAATGCCGCGGTCCCAGACCGGCACATTGCGCAGGGCCTGCGCGGGCAGGGTGGCGAAGAGCCCCTGCAGACCGCCTGGGCCACGGTAGGCGGCGATCATCGGCAGCAGCCCGGCCGCCAGCAGTGGCGGGTGGCCGGGGTGGCCCTGGAAGCAGGGGATCAGCGACTGACGGCCGTCGAAAGTCGCCTTCAGACGGGCCACGGTGGCCGGGCGAACCAGGGGGATGTCCACCGGCAGCAGGAAGCAGCCGTCGACCCCGGCCAGAGCGGGCAGGGCGGCGACGAGCGACGAGAACATCCCCTCCTCGTAGCGGGGGTTGTCGCACAGGGTCAGGCCGAGTAGCCGCGCTTCCTTCGCCACCTCCTCGCGGCGGTGGCCGACCACCACCATCACCTGCTCCACCCCGCCCTGGCGCAGGAGGCCGGCGCAGTGGGCGAGGAGGCTGCTGTTGCCCAGGGTCATCAGTGGCTTGAAGCCCCCCATGCGCGAGGAAAACCCCGCGGCAAGGATAATCGCGGCGAGCTTCATGTCGCCATCCGCGCCCGCTGCTGCACCAGCTCGGCGACGATGCTCAGGGCGATCTCCTCCGGGGTGTCGGCGTCGATGGCCAGGCCGATGGGGCAGTGCACCCGGGCGAGGTCGGCGTCGCCCATGCCCTCCTCGCGCAGGGAGTCGTACACGGCGGCCCGCTTGCGGCGGCTGCCGATCATGCCGATATATCCGGCCTCGCTGCGCAACGCCTGGGAAAGGACGTCGCGGTCGTGGAGGTGGCCGCGGGTGACGATGACCAGGTAGTCGTCCTGGCCGAGCGAGTCGACGCAGTGTGCAAACGAGTCCAGCACGCGGACTTCCCGCGCCTCGGGGTAGCGCTCGCGGCTGGCGAAGTCGGCGCGGTCGTCCATGACCACCACCTCGAAGCCGACGAAGGCGGCCAGCCGGGCCACCGCCAGGGCGACATGGCCGGCTCCGGCGAGGTGCACCGTGCCGGGGTGGACGAGCGGTTCGACAAAGACCTCGCGCTCCTGCCACTGCAGGAGAAAGGGGGCACGGCGGCCCTTGTGGCCGATCTCCAGGCGCAGCTCGGCGGGGATGTCGCCGTGCTCCTCATGGGTCATCAGCATGAGCTGCGGGCCCTGCCCTGCGGCGGGCAGCACGGTGAGCAGCAGCGGCCGCCGGCCACCGAGGAAGTCGTCGCGCAGCTGGCGCAGCAGGGAGAGGGCCTCGGGTTCGACCCGCTGCAGGAGCACGGTGGCGCTGCCGCCGCAGGCCATGCCCGCCTCGGCGGCGGAGGCGGCGGTGAGCTTGAAGTCGAGCTCGGCGAAGTGGCGCGGGCCGTGGAAGAGCTCGCTGGCCATCCTCTGGCACTGGGCCTCGAGGAGGCCGCCGCCGACGCTGCCGGCGATGAGGCCGTCCTCCAGGACGACCATCCTCGCCCCCGAGGTGCGCGGGGCCGACCCGGAGCTGCGGACGATGGCACAGAGTACGGCGGGCCGGCCGCGCTCGAGGGCGGTAATGAGCGTGTCAAGGACGTGACGCATGGGGTTCTCCTTCGTGGCGATGATCGATGATGGTGCGTTTTACGGTATGGGTGGGGGCAAAGCCGTCGACAGGCAGGGGCGGGGCCAGGGAGAGCTCCCCGCTGGCCAGGGCGGTAGCGATGGCCGGCTGTCCGGCGAGGATGTCGCGTAGCTGGGCGGGCAGGCCGCTGGTGCCGGCGGCGAAGACGAACTCGCCCTGCAGGCGGTCGCCCCCCTGGCGGTGCAGGGTGATGCGATAGTCGAGCAGGCCGGGGACGGCAAACAGCCGGTCGTCGAGGTCATGGCTATGGAGGGTGGCGCCGCCGGGCAGGGGGCAGCCGCCCAGCCGCCCGCGGATGTCGGTGAGGCGGGCGGTGACGCCGCCGCACTGGCAGGGCGAGCGGTTGAGGCGGGCGAGGTCGCCGCTGCGGTAGCGCAAGAGCGGCATGGCGCGCCTCCCGAGGGTGGTGATGACCACCTCGCCGAGCTCGCCATCCGCAAGCGGCGCGCCGCTCAGCGGATCGACAACCTCCACCAGCAGCTCCGACTCGCGCAGGTGGCAGCCGCAGTGCTGGGTGCACTCCACCCCCCCGCCCAGGCCGCTTTCGGTGGAGCCATAGTGGAGAAAGGTGACGGCGCCGCTGGCTGCTTCGATGCGGCGCCGCAGGGCCGGGGCGGCGTAGTCGGAGCAGAGCAGCATGGTGGCGATGCCGGCTCGGCCGACCGCTTCCGAGAGAGCGAGGAGGTGCTGGGGCAGGCCGACGAGGCAGGTCGGCCGCAGTTGGTCGATGAGCCTCGCCGTCTCGCCCTGCCTGGCCGGCTGCGGCGGCCAGTGGCCATGGGCGCTGATGCCGCCCTCGTTGAGAGCATCGAGGAGCAGCCGGCCCACCGAGTCGGGCAGCTGGTGGGGCAGGAGCACCAGCACCCGATCACCCTTGGCGACGAGGTTGGCCATGCCGCAGCGAAAGAAATCGGCGGTGGCCTCGAGGTCGTCGCGGCCATAGGCCACCCGCTTGGCGGCGCCGGTGGAGCCCGAAGTGTGCAGGGTGACCACCCGCGCCACCTCGGCCTGGGAGAGGGCCAGCAACTGCTGGCCGTACAGGCTCAGCTCGGTGGCGGACAAGAGGGGCAAGGTGGCGAGGTCGGCGGCGCTCCGCAGCCGGCTGAGGTCGACCGCGGCGAGGTGGCGGCGATAGAAGGGGCTGTTGGCGCGGGCATGATGCACCAGCTGGCGCAGCAGGCTGAACTGGGCTTGGTCGAGGTCGCGGCGGCTGAGGGGCTCGGGCAGGGACAGCCGCCGTGCCACCAGGGCGTCGATGGTGGTCATCTTGGCGAGCGGAGGCGATGGGCTGGCCGCAGGTGCGCCACTCTTTGCCGCCTCGCCATCGGCCGCGGACCCGGCTGCGGAGCCCGCAGCAAACGCCGTGTCCTTGGCTGCCGCAGTCCCTGCCCTGTCCTTGGGCGGGCGGCGGTGCAGGGCAAGCCCGTGGCGCGAGGTGAGGTTATAGCTGCAGAAGGGTATGAGGCGGCCGTCCTCCTGGGCGACATGGATGCAGCAGCCGCGCAGGCGCTCGAGGTCGAGGTTCCAGCAGTCCTGAAAGGCCATGGCGGAGATGGTCAAGCTGTGGCTGGCGGCACGCCGCAGAAAGCGGTCGAGGTCGTCTTCCTCCGCGGCCGGCTTTGCCTGGGGGGCCATGGGGATGGCGGCCCACTGGCGGGCGGTGACGGCGATGGAGGTGCGCGCCCCCTCCTCGGCCGGCTGCGGGGCGCAGTCGCAGCCGCTGCCGCCGAGAGGCTTCATCCGGCCGTCTTCTTCCACCAGGTAGCGGGCGGAGAAGGAGCACAGGGCATGTTCGCAGCCTGGGGGGTGGAAATCGTCGACACGGAGCAGCCCGCCGCTCTGCTGCACCAGGCCCTGGATGATCTCCGGCAGGGTGAGGTGGTCGGGGGTGAACTCCTCGGGGTAACGCCCGAAATAACTGATCGGCTGGAAGTGGATGCCGCGCACCGTCGGCATGCGCTGCACGGCGAACCGCACCATCTCCCACAGCCGGAGGGAGTTGAGGCCGCGCACCAGGGTCGGCACGAGGACGACGCCCAGGCCGGCGGCGGCGAGGTTGTCGATGGCCCGGCACTTTTCGGCGAAGAGGGCCCGGCCGCGCAGGCGTAGAGAGGCCTCGTCGCCGACGTCGTCGAACTGCAGGAACACCGAGGACAGGCCCTGGTCGCGCAGGCGCCGGGCGAGCGCGCGGTCGGCGGCGAGCCTCAGGCCATTGCTGTTGAGCTGGATGAAGGTGAAGCCGGCCCGCCGGGCCAGGGCGACGATCTCGACGAGGTCGTCGCGGACCGTCGGCTCGCCCCCGGAGAGCTGCAGGTTGCAGCCGCCGGTCTGCTCCATGATGCCTGCGAACATGGCCTCCAGGGTGGCCAGGTCGAGGTCGCCGCCCTGATCCTCGCTGGCGGCAAAGCACACCGGGCAGCCCAGGTTGCAGCGCGAGGTGACCTCCACCAGGGCGGTGCAGGTTCGCTGGCGGTGGTCGGCGCACAGGCCGCAGTCGCGCGGGCAGCCCAGCTCCACGGGGCGGCGCGGACCGCCGCCATAGGGCAGCTTGGGGCGCTGCCACGAGGAGAAGGCCGGCTCGCCGCGCCACAGGATGGTGGAGAAGGTGCCGTGCTGCGGGCAGTGCTTGACCAGGCGCACCTCACCCTTTTCCTCCACCAGGTGGCCGTCTATGGGACGCAGGCAGTCAGGGCAGACGCTGGCCACCCGTGGTGCGTTGTGGTCATCCATGCGCAATTGCCTAGCGGCGCAGGGGATCGGCGGGATCGAAGCCGTTGGCGACGAGGATCGCCATGGCCTGGCCGTAGCAGGCGCTGACCAGGCCTCCGCAGATGTGGAGGTCGGGCGCGCCGCCGCTGACGATGTCGCTGCAGGCGATGCCGCCGTGGCGGGCGGTGGCCCATTCCTCGAACCAGGTGGCCAGCTCGCTCTGCATGAGCGGCAGCTTGTCGCTGGCCTCCTCCCTGCCGCTGCCCTTGCCGCCGTAGTAGGCGAGCAGGCAGGTGGCCCCGGTGAAGGCGCCGCAGGTTCCCTTCGGGGAGAAGAAGCCGTTGCACAGCCCGGACATGGCGCGCAGCAGGCCGGGGTTTTCCACCCCCTGCAGGTCGAGGGCGAGGTGGAGGATGATCTGGCTGCAGCAGAAGCCCTGTTGGGCCAGGGTGAGGATGTCGAGGTCAGGGTCGTTCATGGCTGCTCCTGCGGGCGATGAGGAGAAAGAGACCGGGACGGCTGGCGGCTGCGGCGGCGCATGCTGCCTCGGCCAGGGCCGCGTCGCCGAGCACCGCCTGCCAGAAGCCGGCCAGCGAACCGTGGGCGAAGACGAACTGGGCGGCGGTATGGGTCAGCAGGGGGCTGTGGTCCTCCACCAGCTCGACGGCAAAACCGGCCTCGGCGATCATCCGTTCCACCGCGGCGAGGTCGCTGGCCCCGGCGAAGCAGCAGGCCAGCGGCCACTCGCCGCCCGTCGGCCCGCGATGATAGATGTCGACGAGGCCGAGGCGGCCGCCGGGGCGGAGCACGCGGAACAGCTCGCGGGCGGCTGTTCCGCGCTCGGTGAGGTTGAGGGCGCACTCGCACAGGGCGAGGTCGAGGCAGCCGTCGGCCAAGGGCAGCATGGCGAGATCGCCACGCACCACATGCAGGCCGGCGCTGGCCGCTTCCTCGGCCAGGCCGGGGTCGAGCTCGCAGCCGAAGGCGCGCAACCCGGCGGCGCGCAAGAGGGCCACCGTCGCCCCGGCGCCGCAGCCGCCGTCGAGGACCACTGCCCCCGGGGGTGGCGCGAGCAGCGCCAGCATGCGCCTGGTCAGGGTGTCGCCGCCGGGGCGCAGGCAGGGGCCGAGGCCCCGGCGCACCGCATCGCTGTGGTAGAGCGGCTTCATTTGTCCTCGAGCAGCTGCTCCACCTGCAGCATCTTGCCGGTGGCCAGCTCCTCGCCGATGAGCACCGCCCCGCAGCCGGGGCATACCGGCAGTTCGACGCGAAAGACATTGCCCATGTAGAAGAGCTCGGCCATGCCGGGCTGCAAGGGCAGGCCGCAGGGCTCGCAGACCCAGTCCATGTCCTCGGGGAGAAAGCTCAGCTTCATGGCCCGTCCTCCTGGCCGATGGTCATGCGGTGACTCCAGGCGCCGTCGAGATGGTGCACTGTCCCCTCGAGGCGGTAGCTGACCCAGAAGGTGACCTCGCCGCGCCGCCCCCCGGCGAGCCGCCGTCCGCTGGCCCGGTGGGTGAAGGACGCGCTACGACCTGCGGCGGAGAGCACGTAACGGATATCCTCGACGAGGATGCGGCGCTCCTCGAGCAGGACGGCGACATCGCCGGCGATGGCAAGGTGGAGGTCGTCCCCTGGTCTGCCGCCTTCCGTCGGCTCCTCGCCGTGGAGCCTTCTTGCGTCCGCGACCAGGGCTCTGCGCCCCTCGCGCCGGCCGGAGAGGGTGGCCGGGGGGAGATCGGCCGCGTCGGCATCGCCTGGAAAGAGCAGGTCGAGGAGGTGCAGGGTCTTGTGACCGGTGCTGGCGAGCCGGTCGCGGCACATGGCGCAGTAGGTGAGCAGGGGGGCCTCGCTCTGCGCGGCCCGCGCCCGTGCCACCTTGGCCGCCAGGGCGGGGTCGGCGTTGTCCATCAGGCCGCCGTAGCCACAGCACTCGGTGAGTTCCCCCGACATGGCCAGGGGGCTCAGTTGCTGGCCGATGGCGGCGAGGAGGTCGCGCACCGCCTGACGGGTCTCCCTGTCGTGGCGGGCGCTGCAGGGGTCGCTTAAGGCGAGGGGCGCGGCAGTCGCCAGGGCGGGGGGCAGCGGCTTGTGGCGAAGGTAGCTCCACAGGGAGACGGTGCTGACCTCGGCCAGCTGCTCGCTCAAGAGCTTGCGGCAGCTGGAACAGGCCACCAGCAGGGTCGGCCGGCCCATCTCTTGCCAGCGGGTCTTCAGCCTGGCAAGTGTCTCCGCCAGCTCTTCCTCGCGGCCGGCCCAGTGCGCCGGGGCGCCGCAGCAGTCGAGCCACAGGCCGGTGCTGTCGTCCTGGGCGAGCAGGTGGCGGTAGAGGGCCAGGGTCTGCTGCGGGCGGATGCCGGCCAGCTGGCAGCCGGGGAAGAACAGCCAGCGGCTGGTTTTCTGCCCCGGGGCGTGACGGAGGAGGGCGGTCTCGCTGGCCGCGGCGCGCATCTCGCTCATGGCGAACCAGTGCGCCGAGGGCGGCATGCGCTTCTCGCGCACCATCTGCCGGCGGGCGTCGAGGCAGAGCTCGGCCATGGAGAAGTCGTTGGGGCACAGGGTGCGGCACTGGTCGCACAGGGAGCAGCCGTTGATGAAGCGGTTGGCCTGGTGGATGCCCTTGACGATGGCCGAGTTGTTGTAGATGCGGCGGGCGTAGACCTTGGGGTAGGCGCCGTACTCGGCCAGGTAGACGCAGTGCTTGACGCACTCCAGGCACTGGCAGTTCAGGCAGCGGCTCGCCTCCCTCACGGCCTCGTCGTCGCTGTAGCCGCCGTGGCCGGCGGCCACGACGCGGGGCTGCGCGGGCACCCTGGCGGTGTCGGTATAGAGTTCGGTGCGGCCGTGGCGCAGGAGGACGCGGCTGGCGGTGAGCGAGGCGCCTTGCAGATAACGGTCGATGGAGACCGTCGCCTCGCGGCCCTGGGAGACCGAGAGGATGAGGCGCTGGGGGTGGTTGTCGGCGATGCCGCCGGCGAACAACCCGGGACGGTCGAGGGCGAAGGTGACGTCGTCCGGGGCGGGCAGATTGGCGAGGAGGGCGATGGCGCCATCGTCGTCGCGGCCGAGGTAGCAGGCGTCGGCCCTGGCCAGGGCAGGCAGGCCGGGGTCGAGCTCTGGCACGGCGTGGCAGGTGACGCCGAGGCTTTGCAAAAAACGCAGCTCTTCGTGGAGGACGGCGGCGGGCAGCCGTGCTTCGGGGAGGGTGCGCAGCCAGCCGCCGGGCTGCGCGCCGAGGTGGTAGAGGTCCACCGGGTAGCCCTTGCGAGCGAGCTCGAAGGCGGCCACCAGGCCGCTCGGGCCGCCGCCGAGCACCGCCACGTTTTTATCGCGACCCGGCAGGCGTAGCCCCTTGCCGCGCCCTGGGCCGGCATCAAGGCAGTAGCGTTCCAGCTCCCCCAGGGCAACCGCCCCGCCGAGGTCCTTCCTGATACAGAAACTCTCGCAGGGGGCCTCGCAGAGACGGCCGACGATGCCCGCCAGAGGCATGGATTTTTCGAGGACGAGGCGTGCCGCGGCGAGGTCGTGACGTCCCATCGCCTCGGCGAAGAGGCGGCCGTCGACGCCCAGCGGGCAGCCGGCGCGGCAGGCCGGCGGCTCCTCCTGGATGCAGCGCCCTTCCCAGCGGTGCAGCTCCTGTTGGTCCATTGGCTCTCCGTAATGAGGCCCCGGCAGGGTGCACCGGGGCCGGTCAGCCTCCGCTCAGTCCCCGCGGCCTCTTGCGGTGGCCGCGGGGGAGGTCTGGCGGTTTACTTCTTCAGCCCGGCGAGGACCTTCTCGGGCAGGGCCGGCAGCCGGGTGATACGCACCCCGCAGGCGTTGTAGATGCCGTTGATGACCGCCGCATGGGGGCAGGTCAGCGGCAGTTCGCCAATGCCGGAGGCGCCGAAGGGCCCGTCGGGACGGTCGCACTCGACATAGATCAGCTCCATGGCGTCGGGGATCTGCTTGATATAGGGGAAGCCCGCGCCAACCATGGTCGAGTGCTTCTTGATATCCTCGAAATCCTCGGTCAGCGCAAGGCCTATTCCCTGGGCCAGACCGCCGTACATCTGGCCGTCGACCACCAGCTTGTTGGCGATCTTGCCGATATCGGCGACCAGGGTCATCTTCTCCACCGCGGTGACGCCGGTGGCGGTGTCCACCGCCACCTCGGCCATGAACACCCCGTACATGTAGCAGGCGAAGGGCGCGCCCTGGCCGTTTTCGTCACAGGCGTTGGCCGGGGCGGTCCACTTGCCGCGGTAGACGGTGGCGACCTTGTCGGCGACCATGTCGTCGTAGCTGCGGTAGCCGGAGCCTTTCTTCATGCCGGCGAGGAGCATGTCGCAGGCCGCCTTGATGGCCTGGCCGACCACCACCTGAGAGCGGCTGCCGCCGGCGGGGCCGCCGTTGGGGCAGACGCTGGTGTCGTTGAGCACCAGGCGGATCTTGTCGGGGGCGATGCCCAGGGGCCTGAGGGCCTCGTGGGCGGTGGCCAGGGTGCCCATGTCGGCCCCCTGGCCGTGATCGTGCCAGGTGGTGCGGATGGTGATGGTGTTGTCGGCATTGAGCTCGGCGTCGACTTCGGCGCTGTCCGGGCCGTCGAGGCCGCAGCCGTAGACGCCCAGCGAGATGCCGACGCCGCGCTTGATTGCGGCGGTGGAGCTGGCCTTGGCATTGGCCAGGGCCGCCTGGTATTTGGGGCGCAGGGTGTCGAGCAGCTGCGGCAGGCTGAACACCTCGGGCACCTGGCCGGTGGGAGTCGTGGAACCCTGGCGGTAGACGTTCTTATAGCGCAGCTCGAGCGGGTCCATGCCGAGCTTTTCGGCGAGCTCGTCCATGAGCACCTCGGAGGCGAACTCCGATTGCGGCGAGCCGTAGGCGCGGAAGGCCGAGCCCCAGGCGTGGTTGGTGCACACCGTGCGGCCGATGCCGCGGATGTTGGCGATGTCGTAGCCCGAGCCGATGAACTGGGCGCCGCGCAGGGTGAGCAGGTCGCCGAACTCCGAGTAGGGGCCGTGGTCCACCGACCAGTCGGAGTCCATGGCGAGCAGCTTGCCGTCCTTGTCCGCCGCCAGCTTGAGGTTGATGAAGAAGGGCGAGCGCTTGCCGGTGTAGGTCTGTTGCTGGAAGTAGTTGTAACCGAGGAACACCGGGCGGCCGGTGGCCAGGGCGGCGGCGCCCACCAGGGCCTCCATGGTCGGGCTGAACTTGTAGCCGAAGGTGCCGCCGGCCGGGTTCTGCACCATGACCAGGTTCTCCGGCTCGACGCCGAGGCCGGGGGCGATCATGTAGAGGTGAAGGTGCAGGCCGATGGACTTGGAGTGGATGACCAGCTTGCCGTCGTCGTTGATATAAGCGAAGCCGACATCGGGCTCGATGGGCATGTGCGGCTGGCGGCCGACATAGAAGTCGTCCTCGACCGTGACCGCGGCTGTGGCGAAGAGCGGCGCCGTCTCCCCGCCCTTGGCGAGGCGCTGCTCGAAGTAGACGTTGGGGGTGCCGGGATGGATCTCGATGGCGTCCTCGGCCATGGCCGCCGGGGCGCTCATATAGGCGGGCAGCTCTTCCAGCTGCACCTTGACCTTGGCGGCGGCCGCCTCCGCCTGCTTCTTGGTGGCGGCGCAGACGATGGCGATGGCGTCGCCGAACTGGAAGACCTTCTCGTCGCAGAGGATGGGGCGGTCCCAGCCGTCGCCCTTGTTGGTCGGGAAGGTGATCAGGCCGGTGATGCGGTTCTTGCCCTTGATGTCCTTGTGGGTGACGATCTTGACCACGCCGGGCATGAGCTGCGCCTCGCTGGTGTCGATGGAGAGGATGCGGGCGTGGCTGACCTTGGCCTGCACCAGGGCGAGCTGCAGGGTGTCTTCGGGGAGCTTGAGGCCGAGGTCGGCGCCGTAGTCGCAGGTGCCGGTGACCTTGGCCAGCGCCGAGGGACGCGGGAACTTGGTGCCCCAGATGCGGCCGTCCTCGGGGATCTTGAAGCACAGCTGGTCGAGGCTGATCTCGCCGCGCAGCACGCGGGCGGCGTCCATGACCGCGTCGACCAGTTGCACGTAGCCGGTGCAGCGGCAGGCGTTGCGATGCTTGTGGAACCAGTCGCGAACCTCCTCGCGGGTCGGCTTGACGTTACTGTCGAGCAGGCCCTTGGCGGAGACGATGAAGCCGGGGCTGCAGAAGCCGCACTGGGCGCCGCCGTGGACCATCCAGGCGACCTGAAGGGGGTGGAGGTTGTCGGGGGTGCCGATGCCCTCGATGGTGGTGATCTTCGCCCCGTCGCCGACGCGGCGCATCTTGGTGGCGCAGGAGCGGGTGACCTTGCCGTCGACGAGGACCGAGCAGGCCCCGCACTGTCCCTCGCCGCAGCCGACCTTGGTGCCGGTGAGGCCGAGGTTTTCCCGGAGCACCGTGGCCAGGGAGTCGTCCCCGTTGACCACCAGGCGCCGCGGGATGCCGTTGACAACTATTTCCTTCTTGATCATAGCCCATCCTCCGCTGGATGTTGTGGCGGCCCTCGCCTCTGGCCTTGCCGTCAAGGCCCCTGGCGATCGGCCGGAAGTGTCTTCTTGCCAGGGTATAAGGCAAGAGACGTGCCAGGCAGGACCGGGGATGGCGAAAAGACGGGGTGTCAGCCGTGAGGCGGGGTCGGGCGGGGAGGCGGGGCGATGCCGCTGGCGGCGCTCTGTGATGGGGTTCTGTGAAGGGAGTGTGAAATATGCGGTGACCGCAGGGTTACATATATTTCACACTCCCTTCACAGAACCAGCTCGCCTCAGGGGGCGATGGCGAATCGCTGCATGCGGTTGTAGATCGTCTTGCGCGACACCCCCAGCTCCCTGGCGACCCTGCTGACGTTGCCCTCATGGAGGCTGAGCAGGCTGAGCAGGCGAGTTTTTTCGCGGTCGCGACGCTGCCGCGTCCATTGCTGGCGCTGGCTCGGAGCACTGTCGTCCTCGCCCGCGCCGGGTTCGGGCGGTGGCGGGACGGAGTGGCCGTGCTGGCGGCCGAGGATCTCCGCCGGCAGCTGGTGCACGGTGACCCTGCCGCTGACCGCCAGGTTGGTGGCCCGCTCGACGACGTTCTGCAGCTCGCGCACGTTGCCCGGCCAGGGGTAGGCGTAGAGGTAGTGCATGACGTCACGGTCGACCGTCAGGCTGTGGCCGCGGTCGCGGCCGATCTTGTCGAGGAAATACTGGAAGAGGGGGAAGATGTCGTCGAGCCGCTCGCGCAGGGGCGGGATGGTGATCGACATGACGTTGAGGCGGTAGTAGAGGTCCTGGCGGAAGGTGCCCTCGCCGACCTTCTCGAGGAGGTTTTTGTGGGTGGCGCAGATGAGGCGCACGTCGACGGGGATGACCTTGATGCCGCCGATGCGCGTCATGCGCTTCTCCTGGATGACGCGCAGCAGCACCGCCTGCTGCTCCAGCGGCATGTCGCCGATCTCGTCGAGAAAGAGGGTGCCGCCGGCGGCGAGCTCGAACTTGCCCGGCTTGCCGCCGCGGCAGGCGCCGGTGAAGGCGCCCTCCTCGTAGCCGAAGAGCTCGCTGCCGAGGAGCTCGCGGGGGATGGCGCCGCAGTTGAGGGGGATGAAGGGGGCGCCGTGGCGGCTGCTGAGGTTATGGATGGCCTGGGCGAAGATCTCCTTGCCGGTGCCCGATTCCCCCTGCAGCAGGACGTTGGAACCGCTCTGCGCCGAGAGCTTGGCGAGCTCGATGGCCTCCTCCATCTCGCGGCTGCGGCCGACGATGTCGGAAAACTGCAGCGAGGCCGAGTAGCCGCTGTAGCGATGCACGAGGTGGCGCACCGCTTTGATCGGCCGCAGGGTGATGAAGCTGCCGGTGACGAGGCCGCCCTCATCCAGGGCCGGCTTGGCCGAGGCCAGGCACTGGCAGTGGCCCTGGCCGGTGTCGAGGACGATCTCCAGCTCTCCGGCGCTCTCCAGCAGCTCGACCAGGCTGTGCCGCTCGGCGCCCTCGCCGACCAGCAGGGCGGCCAGCCTGACGCCGCTCAGCTCGCCGCGGCGTCGGCGCAGGATGCGCTCCGCCGCCGGGTTGAGCTCGACGATGGTTCCCTGCTGGTCAAGGATGAGCAGGCCGTCGGAAACCATATTGAAGAAGCTGACCAGCTTCTTGTTGGCCATGGCCAGCTGGCGGTTCTTGGAGCGGATGCGCAGCTGGGCGTTGATCGCCTTGGCCGCCGCCACCACCATGCCGAGGGTATGCAGATGGGCCCCGGCGAAGGCCCCGGAGATGTCGAGGATGCCGATGAGGCGCTCATCCGGGTCGAAGAGCGGCGCCGCCGAGCAGGTCAGGCAGTGGTGCTTGCGGCAATAGTGCTCGGGGCCGGTGACCTGGATGGGCTGGCGCTCTTCGAGGGCGGTGCCGATGGCGTTGGTGCCGGCGTCGCGCTCCTGCCACGAGGCGCCGACGAAGAAGTTGCTGGTCATCGGCCGCTCGGTGGCGCCCTCGTCGCCGAGGATCTCGAGGAGGTGGCCGTTTTCGTCGGCGAGAACGACGACGAAGCCGGTGCCCTTGACGATGGCGTAGAGGTCGGCCATGAAGGGCTGGGCCACCGCCAGCAGCTGCTGGTGTTCGGCGAGCACCTCAGCCAGTCGCTCGCCGCGCAGGTGGGGGTGGATGTTGCCGTCGCCGGGGTCGACGCCCGCGGCGAGGCAGCGCTGCCAGGAGGCGAGGATGGCCGGCGCGACTCCCTCGTCGGCGACGCTGCCGGTGTCGATGAAGTGCAGCCAGTGGCGTTGGAGGGGCGTGGCGGGGTCGTTCATGGCGATAACCGTATGTTGCAGCGCAGAAGCGGGGCTGTCTGGATGATGGGCTGGCGGTGAGTCGGCTCTAGAAAAAAAACTCTACCCGCAACGGTTTTTTTTGGTCAAGAGAGACCGCAATACTTACTGTTTACGCCAAAAAATGCCTGTGGCCACGAAACTCCTGTGCGAATTTTCCAGCCAGCTGCGTCTCTTCGGCTTGACAGGGGCGGTCTTTATGAATAACAATTCTCCACTAAGAGCAACTCTCGGGTGAAAGATGAACGATCATGCTGACAACGTCGTAGCGCCGGAACTGAGGGTCGCCGCCATGGTGCGGCGTCTCAGGGAAGGGGAGCACCGTATCACCCCTCAGCGGTTGGCCATCCTCGATGTGCTGGCGAGAAGCGAGGGCCACCCCTCGGCCGAGGACATTTTCCGGCAGCTGGCCGACCTCTACCCCACCATGAGCCCGGCCACCGTCTACAAGACCCTGGCCCTGCTCAAGCTGGAAGGGGAGGTGCTGGAACTGGAGTTCAGCGGCCTCGCCAATCGTTACGACGGCAGAAAACCCTATCCCCACCCCCATGTCATCTGCACCGGGTGTGGGCTGGTCATCGATCCGCAGCTCTCAGGGCTGGAGGAAATCACCGGCCGGGTGATGGCCGAGACGGGGTTTGCCATCGCCACCCACCGCCTCGATTTCTTTGGCCTCTGCCCGCGCTGCCGCGACAAAGGGCCAGACAGACGACAACACGAAGACGGTATCACCCCATCCCCACCCTCAACCACGAAGGAGATCGACGATGAGTGAACCCAGCAAGTGCCCGGTAACCGGAAAAACTGGCAAGACCACTTCCTCGCGCGGCACTGCCAACCGCGACTGGTGGCCCAACCAGCTCAACCTCAACATCCTCCATCAACACAGCCCGGCCTCCAACCCCATGGGGCCGGGGTTCAATTACGCCGAAGAATTCGCCTCACTTGACTTCGCCGCCCTGAAAAAGGATCTCTACGCCCTGATGACCGACTCCCAGGAGTGGTGGCCGGCCGACTGGGGACACTACGGTGGCCTCTTCATCCGCATGGCCTGGCACAGCGCCGGCACCTACCGCACCTCCGATGGCCGTGGTGGCGGCGGGAGCGGCAACCAGCGCTTCGCCCCGCTCAACAGCTGGCCGGACAATGTCAACCTCGACAAGGCGCGCCGCCTGCTCTGGCCGATCAAGAAAAAATACGGCAACAAGATCTCCTGGGCCGACCTGATGATCCTCGCCGGCAACTGCGCCATCGAGTCCATGGGGCTGAAGACCTTCGGCTTCGGCGGCGGCCGCGAAGACATCTGGCAGCCCGAAGAGGATACCTACTGGGGCACCGAGGCGGAGTGGCTGGGCGACAAGCGCTACAGCGGCGACCGCGAGCTGGAGAACCCGCTGGCAGCCGTGCAGATGGGCCTCATCTACGTCAACCCCGAGGGCCCCAACGGCATGCCCGACGTCCTCGCCTCGGGCCGAGACATCCGCGAGACCTTCGCCCGCATGGGCATGAACGACGAGGAAACGGTGGCCCTGGTGGCCGGCGGGCATACCTTCGGCAAGTGCCATGGCGCCGGCGACCCCAAGCTGGTCGGCCCCGAGCCGGAGGCCGCCCCTCTCGAGGCCATGGGCCTCGGCTGGCAGAGCCGCCACGGCAGCGGCAAGGGCGGCGACACCATCAGCAGCGGCATCGAAGGCGCCTGGACCCCCAACCCGACCAGGTGGGACAGCGGCTACTTCGACATGCTCTTCGGCTACGACTGGAACCTGGTCAAGAGCCCGGCCGGCGCCTTCCAGTGGGTGCCGGTGGCCCCGGCCGAACACGACATGGCCCCGGCGGCCCACGACCCGGCGCAGCGCGTCACCACCATCATGACCACCGCCGACCTGGCCATGCGCATGGACCCCATCTACGGGCCGATCTCGCGGCGCTTCCATAAAGACCCGCAGGCCTTCGCCGACGCCTTCGCCCGCGCCTGGTTCAAGCTCACTCACCGCGACATGGGGCCGAAGTCCCGCTACCTCGGCCCGGAGGTCCCGGCCGAGGACCTCATCTGGCAGGATCCGGTGCCGGCGGTGGACCACCCCGTGGTCGATGCAGCCGATATCGCCGAGCTCAAGAAGCTGGTCATGGCCTCCGGGCTGAGCGTCGCCGAACTGGTCGCCACCGCCTGGGCCTCGGCCTCGACCTATCGCGACTCCGACAAGCGCGGCGGCGCCAACGGCGGGCGTCTGCGCCTCCTCCCGCAGAAGGACTGGGCGGTCAACCAGCCGGAGCGTCTCGCCAAGGTGCTGGGCGTGCTGACCTCCATCGCCGAGACCTTCAACGCCGCGCAACAGGGCGGCAAGAAGATCTCCATGGCCGACCTCATCGTGCTTGCCGGCTGTGCCGCGGTGGAGGCGGCCGCCAAGGCGGGCGGCCATGATATACAGGTGCCCTTCGCCCCGGGCCGCAGCGATGCCCTGCAGGAGCAGACCGATGTCAGGTCGTTCGCGGTGCTCGAGCCGGAGGCGGACGGCTTCCGCAACTACCTCAAGAAGGCCTATACCATCTCTGCCGAGGAGATGCTGGTCGACCGGGCCCAGCTGCTGACCCTCAGCGCCCCGGAAATGACCGTGCTGGTGGGTGGCCTGCGCGTGCTGGGGGCCAACTTCGACGGCTCGCGGCACGGCGTCTTCACCGCCCGTCCCGGTGTGCTCAGCAACGACTTCTTCGTCAACCTGGTGGATATGGGCACGGTCTGGGCACCGCAGTCGGAAGCGGGGGACCTCTTCATCGGCCGTGACCGCAAGAGCGGGGCGGAAAAGTGGAGCGCCACCCGCGTCGACCTGGTCTTTGGCGCCAACTCGCAGCTGCGCGCCCTGGCCGAGGTCTACGCCCAGGACGACAATGGCGAGAAGTTCGTCAAGGATTTCGTTGCCGCCTGGGACAAGGTGATGAACCTCGACCGCTTCGACCTGCGTCGCGCCTAAGGCGAGGAAAGGGCGAAGTCCGGTGGCGCGAAGGCTCCGCGCCTTCGCCGGTCAGCCAGGGGGTGCCGTCAGCAGTGTGGCGCCCCCTGGCGCCTCGGTTGAGAAGAGCAGGGGGCCGCGGCGACCAGCGGCCCAGAGTATTTCCCCTCCGCCACCCCTGTGTGCGCTGCGCGGGGGGAGCGGATGACAGCCCCTGCGTTCTTGACCAATTCACCTCTAGCGTCGCACCGGAGTGACTGTTTTCATGGCCTGGGGATTGCCCCTTGACGAGGCGTCGCTGGCATGCTATAAGAAATTATCGATAATAGATAACGAGCCAGAGCCATGGAACAGAAAGCCATTCAGCGCGAGAGCCTCACCGCCCAGATCAAGCGTATCCTCATCGAGCGCATCGTCGATGGCACGCTGGCGCCGGGGGAGCGTCTCAAGGAACTGCAGATCGCCGCCGAGTTCGGCACCAGCCAGGCGCCGGTGCGCGAGGCGCTGCGCAGCCTGCAGGTCCTCGGCTACATAGAACACCGGCCCCATGTCGGCGCCATGGTGCGCACCTACCGCCGCCATGAGATCGAGGAGGCCTACCAGATCCGCCAGGCGCTGGAGACGCACTGCCTGCTTCATGCCTCCTATGACCTGGCGGCCCTCGGCAGACGCCTCGACGGCTGCCTGGAGGTGATGAAGGAAGCCATGGAGCGGGGTGATCTCAAGGCCTTCACCCATGCCGACAACGAGTTCCACCGCGGCATCGTCGAGATGTCCGCCAACCGCAGCATGCTCGACATCTGGGAGGGGCAGCGCATGCAGCTGCAGGTCATGGCCACGGTCATGGAGACCCCGGTGACCATGGCCGGCCTCTACGGCCTCCACCCGCCCATCGTCGCCGCCCTGTCGGCTCATGGCGACCGGCAGGGGGCGGTGGCGCAGCTGGCGGAGCACTACCTATGCATCGCCAGCCTCTGGGCAAAGCATAAGGAAGCAGAGGCTGGCGGTGGGCGATAGCCGGCGGCGTAAAAGCTGCCCGGCGCAGGTCGCCATCGGTGCCGGCAGCGCATCGCAGGCAGGGCATGAACGCGGTGCAAGATGGCCGGCTCAACGGGATTTGCTCATGGTTCAAGGGCAAGTCCTGGCCAAAGTGGCGGGATGACAGCGACGGAAAAGCTGCCACTCCGCGATGATAGACTGAAACAGCAACGCATCCCGGCTGGTGGGAGCGAAACAATTCACCATATTATCGATAATCGATAGAAGGAGAGACCATGGAACGACACACGATGCAATACGGCAACAGGGAACACATGAACCACTGCGTCAGCGCCGCCAGTGAAGGCGAGCAGCTGATGGCTCGTGGCCAGCGGCTTCACGACGCCGCCGTCTTCCAGGCCCTGGCCGCCCTCGGTGGACTGCTGGCACGACTGGGTCGTGGCGGCAAAGGCAAAAAAGTCGCCGACACTCCGCGACTCTCCTCTGGCAAGGGTCCGCGTCACGGCTGGGCGACCAGATGAAGGTAAGGAGGCTGAGCGGACTGGAGGGAGATAAGGATCGTGGCTTGATGACGGCCACGGCGTGATTATGGTTGCAAGGGCAAGATGCCTCTCGGGTGACCTGGCCGACGGTTCTGTCTGCCAGGCACTTGCCGGGCCTGGCCCTGCCGGGAAGAAAGCGGCCGCCTCGCCGACGGGGATAATCGGTTGTTCTTTGCCGGGAATGCCGCTACAATCCTGCTGGTGTGTCGATGCTGGCCGCCGCGAGCGGCGGCTCAACCGCCGCCAAGTCCTGAAGCAACCTGGAGCCCTCCATGCCCCTCGCCTTCTTCGCCATCGCCGTGAGCCTGCCCCTCTTGATGTGGAGCGCCGAGCGCTTCGTCGGCGGCGCCAGCGGCGTCGCCCGTCACTTCGGCATGCCTCCCCTGCTCATCGGCATGGTCATCGTCGGTTTCGGCACCTCGGCCCCGGAGATGGTGGTCTCGCTGCTCGCCGCCTGGCAGGGCAGCCCCGGTCTCGCCCTCGGCAACGCCTACGGCTCCAATATCGCCAATATCGGCATGATCCTCGGCATGACGGCGATCATCGCCCCGCTCGCCGTGCACTCGGCGGTGCTACGCAAGGAACTGCCCATCCTCACCCTGGTCACCATCCTCTCCGCCTGGCAGCTGTGGGACGGAGCGGTCAGCCGCCTCGAGGCGGTGGTGCTGCTGCTGGTCTTTGCCACGCTGCTCTTCTGGTCGATTCGCCAGGGCCTGCAGCAGGGCGGTGACGCCCTGGGCGGGGAGATGAGCGTCGAACTCGACCGTACCGCCATGCCCCTCGGCAAGTCGGTGTTCTGGCTGGTGGTCGGCCTGCTGCTGCTTCTCGTCAACTCGCGTCTCCTCGTCTGGGGGGCGACGACCGTCGCCAAAGGCCTTGGCGTCGACGACATGATCATCGGCCTGACTGTGGTCGCCATCGGCACCTCCCTGCCCGAGCTGGCTTCCTCCATCGTCGCCGCTCGCCGCGGCGAGCACGATATCGCCCTCGGCAACGTCATCGGCTCCAATCTCTTCAACACCCTGGCGGTGGTCGGCATCGCCGGCGCCGTCGCCCCGATACGGGTCGGGCCGGAGGTCTTCTCCCGCGACCTGCTGGCGATGTCGCTGTTCACCGTCTCGCTCTTTGTATTCGGCTATGGGTTCAAAGGTCCCGGGCGGATCAACCGTTTTGAGGGCCTGGTCCTCTGCCTGTGCTATGTTCTTTATACCGCCAATCTGGTACGCGGCGTGCTGTAGGCGGTGAAGGGTCGCTTGCCGTCTGAACCGGCTCCATCTCGATTCAACCCTGTCTTCGCCCTCTGCCTGCGGTCGTCGGCCGTGGCCAGAGGTGGAATTACCGTGAAGGTGACTTTATGCCCAAAGACAAGCCTGATTGGGACAGCATCCCCTCCCTCGAGGGGCTGTCCGTCGACTGGCAGTACGAACCGGAGAACCCCCTCGGCAAGCGCGCCTGGCTGCGCATCGTCGACCGTGAACTGCTTGAAATTCTCGGCGTTACGCGCATCCCGCTGAAGGTCGCCGCCAGAGGTTTCGAGGAGAGCGGGCTGCTCCTCGACGTCGGCCAGGGCGGGTGCAGCGCCCTGCTGAAAAGCGCCCTCAGCGAGGGGCAGGCAGTCAAGGTCGGCTTTTTCCTCGGCCGGGAAAAGGTCATCAGCAAGGCCATCGTACGCCATGTCGCCCCTCTCGAAGGCGGCCATCGCACCGGCCTGGCCTTCGTCGATCTCGACAAGGCGAGCCGAGACTATATCGTCGGCCTCGTTTCGGCCAAGGGGCTGCAGCGCACCTTGTAGCAGCACGGCCTTGAGGGTCTTGCGGGGCCGGGCCGGGGTCTGCTATTCTTCATTGACGCGACAGGGCAGGGCCATGGCACTGCTGTGCCCCCTGCCGGGAAAGCCGTTACGGGTGGGTGCCGCGGGCATGGCGGCGGAGGCTGACCTCCGGCGCGGCGAGGCAATCCTGCCAGGGAGGGATCGCCTTCTGACGGATGTCCGGAGACGGGCGACAGCCCGCCCTGTTTTCTTGACGGGCGGGAACTTCCCGCAGTCCATAACCATGCATTCCCGCCCCGTGATGGGCGGGCCGGACGGCCAGAGGAGGACATGCCATGGACAGGAGACGATTTATACGTCAGGTGCTGCTGTGGTCGGCGGGATGCTGCGTCGGCGTGCCCTCTCTCGAACTGCCTGCCCTGGCGGCGCCGCCAGCGCCCCTGCTCGGGGTGGCCACCGGCGGCGACTATCGCCAGGCGGTGCGCTGGGCGGTGGAGGCGGTCGGCGGCATGGCCGCTTTTATCAAGTCCGGCGCCAGGGTGGTGATCAAGCCGAATATCGGCTGGGACCGTACCCCCGAGCAGGGCGCCAACACCCATCCCCTGGTGGTGCGGGCGGTGGCCGAACTGGCCCTCGAGGCGGGGGCGGCGGCGGTGCGCGTCTTCGACCACACCTGCAACGAAAAGCGCCGCTGTTACAGCAGCAGCGGCATAATCGCCGCCCTCGAGGACATCGGCGACAAGCGCGTCGGCTGGGAGTATATCGACGAGCGCAAGTTCGTCCCGGTGGATATCCGCGACGGCAAGTCGCTGCGCCGCTGGGAGGTCTACAAGGAGGCGCTGGTCGCCGACTGCTACATCAACGTTCCGGTGGCCAAGCACCACGGCCTCAGCCGCCTCTCCCTCGGCTTGAAAAACGTCATGGGGGTCATCGGCGGCAATCGCGGCAAGCTGCACCACAACCTCGGCCAGGAGCTGGCCGACCTGGCGACGGTAGTTCGCCCGCAGCTGACGGTGATCGACGCCACCCGCCTCCTCCTGCGCAACGGGCCTCAGGGTGGGCGGGTCGAGGACGTCAAGGTCGCCGACACGGTTATCGCCTCCGCCGACCCGGTGGCCGCCGATGCCTATGCCACCACCCTCTTCGGCCTGAAGCCGGAAGACATCGACAGCACCGTGGCCGCCCATCGCCACGGGCTGGGCGAGATAGACCTGCAGCGCGCCACGGTGAGGACGGTGCGCCTATGAGGGAGAGAGGGGCAGGCGACCGGGAGAGAGCGCTGGCGGGACGCTGGCTGCTGCTGCGCCGCCTGGTGCAGGCCAGCGTCCTCCTCCTCTTCCTGGCCTTGTTCGTCATTACCGACTCTCACGGCGACGACCGCATCAACGCGGCGGTCAACCTCTTCTTCCGCATCGACCCCTTTCTCGCCTTGTGCGTCATGCTCGGCGTCAAGGCGGTGGTGGCATTGATGCTGCCCGCCCTGGCGGTATTGCTGCTCTCGCTGGTGTTCGGCCGCGCCTTCTGCGGCTGGCTCTGCCCGATGGGGACGCTGCTCGACCTGAGCGCCAAGGTCATGTCCACCAGGGGAGGGGGCAACCGCACCCTCTGGCCGCGCCTCTCCCTGGCCCTGCTGGTCTTCTTCGTGGTGGCGGCCGCTGCCGGCTTTTCCCTGGCCGGCCTGCTCGATCCCTTCTCGCTGCTGGTGCGAGGCCTGGCCCAGGCCCTGCATCCCATGTTCCACCTCCTCAACGTCGAGTTCTTCACCTATACCTACCGCGAGCTGCCGCCCTCGGTGAACTTGGTCACCGAGCCGCTCTACCAGCTGCTGCGTGATACGGTGCTGCCCGCCGAGGCCAGGGTCTTCCGCCTTGCCTCCCTGTCGCTGGCGATGCTCCTCGCCGTCCTGCTCCTCGAGGGGGTGCATCGCCGCTTCTTCTGCCGCAACCTCTGCCCGCTCGGGGCGATGCTCGGCCTGGTCGCACGCTTCTCTCCGCTGGCCGGCAAGGGTGGCGACGAGGACTGCGGCCTCTGCCGCCTCTGCGCCACAGGCTGCCGCATGGGGGCCATCGACGAGGGGCGGGCCATCTCCGCCGCGCGCTGCAACCTCTGCTACAGCTGCGCCAGCCGCTGCCCGCGCGGGGTGATCCGCTTCTCCTTTGGGTGGCCTGCGGGGCGGCGCGCGCCCCTCTCGCTGTCGCGACGGCGCTTTCTCGGCCTGAGCCTGCTGGCTGTGGCGGCAGGGACGGTCAAGCGTGTCGAGGCGGCGGCGAGAATCCCCGACCCCTTGCTGATTCGTCCCCCCGGCGCCCTGGCGGAGAGGGAGTTCCTCGCCCGCTGCGTGCGCTGTGGCGAGTGCATCAAGGTGTGCATCGGCAACGCCCTGCAGCCGGCCTTCCTCCAGGCGGGCCTCGACGGCATGTTCAGCCCGGTGGTGGTCGCCCGCATCGGCTACTGCGAGTATAACTGCACCCTGTGCGGCCAGGTCTGCCCGTCCGCGGCCATCGTCCGCCTCTCCCGCGAGGAGAAGCAGCGCCTGAAGATCGGTCATGCCTGGTTCGATCACGACACCTGCCTGCCCTATGCCAAGAATACCCCCTGCATGGTGTGCGAGGAGCATTGCCCGGTGCCCGAAAAGGCCATCCGCTTCCGTACGGTGACGGTCAGCGATGGCGACGGCCTGCTCACCGAGCTGCGCCAGCCCTATGTCGTCGATCAGCTCTGTATCGGCTGCGGCATCTGCGAGACCAAGTGCCCGCTGCCGGGACGATCGGCCATCGTCATCACCCGCGCCGGCGAACATCGCCATGGCGAGGCCCTGCCGTGGAAGGGGGCGGGCGAGGTGGATGACGGTGGCTATGGCGGCCAGGGCGGCTATGGTGGCCAGGATGGCTAGCGGGGGCCGGGGCGACCGGGCCGGCGACCGGCGATACGGCCACCGCCGCCGCTGCCGGCCGGCGGGGATGAGGGCAGGCAAAGGAGAATGAAGATGAACAGAGACTACCCGGCCCGCATCGTCGTCGGCGGGGAACGGCGGCCCAGCTCGGGCGAATCATGCGGGGACTGCGGCCGCCCCCAGGGCCTTCCACACCGCTACGGCTGTCCCGGGGAGGAGTGCCCGCGCTGCGGTGCCCTGCTTGTCGGCTGCCCCTGCACCGCCCTGCACCCGGCCGAGGGCGAGCGGGTCATCAAGGCCCTCTACGACCTCTTCCACTCGCCTGAGGAGGCCCTGGAGGTGGTCCTGGCAGGCGGGCAGTCAGCGGCGGGGCCGTCCTATCTCCTCCACGCCGCCATGCACGTTCTCTACGAGCATCTCCCCGAGGAGGCGCGTACCGAGCTCCGCGCCAGCTTCGCCAGCAGTCATCCCGGTCTGGTGCCCCTTTTCCGTGACGGGGAGGGGCGCGGCTACTATAGCGCCGAACAGCTCTCCCAGGCCCTCGCCATCCCCGTGGCCGAGGTCCATGAGCGGGTCGGGGCCATGGTCGAGGCCGGGCAGAAGGTGCGCTTCGCCGATCCCCAGGGCGCGGAGAAGGTCAATTGAAAGGTCCCCCGGTGACCGTCGACAGCATCGAGGAGGTGGTGCGCGGCATTGTGCAGCGGGTCACCTACCACAACGCCGAGAGCGGCTGGTCGGTGCTGCGCGTCACCCCCTTCGACAGCCCTGGGGAGATGGCCACGGTCACCGTCCACCAGACCCGCGTCTTCGCCGGGGCGACCATGGAGTTCCGCGGCAGCTGGACGGTGCACCGCCAGTTCGGCCGCCAGTTCAAGGCGCAGCGCGCCATCGAGCTCAAGCCGGCGACGGCGGCGGCGCTGGAGAAGTACCTCGGCTCCGGCCTCATCGCCGGGGTCGGCGCCAAGACCGCCGCCAAGATCGTCCGTCACTTCGGCGAAACGACGCTCGAGGTCTTCGAAAACGATATCGACCAGCTGCTAGGCGTCCCCGGCATCGCCTCGCGGAAACTGGCGACGATCAAGGAGGCCTGGCACCGTCACCGCATGGTGCGTGAGGTGATGATGTTCCTCCAGGGCCATGGCATCTCCACCCTGTTCGCGGTGCGCATCTACCAGAAATACGGTGACGCGGCCATCGCCATGGTCAGCGAGGACCCCTACCGCCTCGCTGTCGACTTCTACGGCATCGGCTTCTTCTCCGCCGACCGGGTGGCGCTCAGCCTCGGCATGGCCCCGGACAGCGAACAGCGCCTGGCGGCGGCGGTGCGCCACGTGCTGGCCGCCGGCCGCGAGCAGGGCCACTGCTACCTCCTCGAGGAGCAGATCCGCCGCGAGGTCGAGCTCCTGCTGGAACTCGACCCCGGCGCCGGCCTGCCCCGGCTGCTAGGTGACATGGCGGCGCAGCGCCAGCTCATGGTGCGGCCGCTGCGTCGCCCCGAGGGGGGCGAGGTCCTGGCCTATTACTCGAAAACCCTCTATTTCGACGAGCTCTTCGTAGCCGAGGCGGTTGCCGCCATGGCCGGGCCGGCGCCCATCGACAAGGCCTTCGTCGAGCGCTGGCTGAGCGCCTACTGCCGCGACCGCGGCATCGCGCTCAGCGAGGAGCAGGCGGCGGCGGTGCAGGGTGTCGCCGCCTGCCGCTTCGCCGTGCTCACCGGCGGGCCGGGCTGCGGCAAGACCACCACCACCGAGGTCATCGTCCGCCTCTTCGAGCACCTCGGCCTGCGCGTGGTGCTCGCCGCCCCCACCGGGCGGGCGGCGCAACGCATGGCGGAGGTCATCCATCGTGAGGCGAAGACCCTGCACCGCCTGCTCGAATGGCAAAACGGCGACTTCCTCCGCAACCGCGACCAGCCCCTGGTGGCCGAGGTGCTGATCGTCGACGAGTGCTCGATGCTCGACATCTCCCTCACCGCCTCGCTGCTCAAGGCGGTGCCGCAGGGCTGCCGGGTGCTGTTCATCGGCGACGCCGACCAGCTGCCGGCGGTGGGGGCGGGCAATGTCCTCGGTGACATCATCCTCTCCGGGCGGGTGGCGGTGTTCCACCTCAGCCGTATCTTCCGCCAGGCGCAGAGCTCGAAGATCATCGAATTCGCCCATCAGCTCAACCGCGGCATCCTGCCAGGTATCGACTCGCCCTTCCGCTCGCCGCAGCTGTGGCAGGACAAGGTCGACTGCCTCTTTCTCGATTCCGACGAGGCCACCCAGGAGCAGCTCCACTTCATCAGCCGGGTGAAGCGGCTGGTCGGCCCCTCCGCCCTGCCGTTGTTGCCTGCGGAGGGCGACTATTATACCTTCCGCAGCGAAGAGCCCATCCTCTCGGCCTACGAGCGTGACTTCGACATCCCGCGCAAATTCCGCCACGTCGACCTGGAGCGGCTCAAGGCGGCCCGCGGCGAGGTCGAGGAGCTGCGCCTGGTGGCCGCCAGGGTCCACCCCTGGTCGACCCTGCACTACGGCCTCAGCGCGGTGGAGACGGTGGTGCGCCTCTACCGCGACTGGATCCCCAAATACCACGGCGAAGACACCGAGATCCAGATCCTCGCCCCGATGACCCGCGGCAGCCTCGGCACGGTCAGCCTCAACCGCGTCGTCCAGGAGGCGGTCAACCCCCCCGGCCCCGGCAAGAGCCAGCTGCAGGTGGGCGAGCGGCTGTTTCGCGTCGGCGACCGCGTCATCCACCGCCGCAACAACTACGAGCTCAACGTCTACAACGGCGATATCGGCCGCATCCGCGAGATCGACAACTCCCTGCCGGGCTGCGTCGTCGAGTTCTCCCCCGACGGCCGTCTCGTTTCCTACAGTCAGGACGACATCCTGCAGCTCGACCTGGCCTACGCCATCACCATCCACAAGTCCCAGGGCAGCGAGTTCGCGGCAGTCATCCTGCCGGTGCTCACCCAGCACTTCAAGATGCTCTTTCGCAACCTCGTCTACACCGGCCTCACCAGGGCGCGTCGCCTGGCGGTCTTCGTCGGCAGCCGCCGCGCCCTGGCCATGGCGACGCGTAACGTCGATATCGCCAGGCGGCAGACCGCCCTGGCGGAGCTTCTCGGCGAGGCCGTGCCAGGCGGGAAATAGGGCGGGGACGGGGCCTTGGGGGAACTTTTGCCCGGAGCGGGCTTGCACCAGCCGGCCGCCCCGGGTACTGTGCGGCTTTGCCACCCGTGTCTGTGCAAATGGCGCAAACGTCCGCCCGGCAGGGGGAAGGACGGCAACGGCTTACTGCCTTGGGGAGGAAGGGATGTATCTCTGTCTTGATTTCGACGGCACCGTGGTCGATCACCGCTATCCGCAGATCGGCGCCCCGGTTCCGGGCGCGTTCACCTGGCTGAAAAAGCTGCAGCGCCATGGCGCGCGGGTCATTCTCTTCACCATGCGCTCCGACACCCGCGAAGGCGGCGACCTGCTGCGCCAGGCGGTGCATTTCCTGCAAGAAAACGGCGTCACCCTCTACGGCGTCAACCGCAACCCCGACCAGGACAGCTGGACCACCAGCCCCAAGGCCTACGGCGATGTCTATGTCGACGACTCCGCTTTCGGCTGCCCCCTCACCCACCCGAAAGGCTTTTCCAGGCCCTGCGTCGACTGGAGCGTGGTCGGCCCGGCCCTGGAACATATGTGCCTCAGCCGGCGCTAGAAGTCTCGGCGGCCAGCACATCCCCGTCATCCTTGGCCAGGCCGGACGGTGTGCGGCCAACGCGGCCTCAGCCGCCCGGCCCGCTTCTGGCGAGGCGCGCCAGGTAGTGCTGCAGCGCCGCCAGCAGCTCGCCGGCGACGAGGCGGTCGCCGGCCTTGACCGTCCGCGACAGTTCCTGCACCAGCGAGGCCAGCTCCTCGAAGCCGTACATGCCTGCCACCCCGCGCAGCGAGTGGGCCTTGCCGCGCAGCTCGTCGATGTCGCCCATGCCCATGGCCCTGCCCATGGCGGCGAGGTCGTCGGCGATGGAGGTCAGCACGACCGGCACCAGGTCGTGCAGCTCGGCGGGGACTTCCTGCGGCCGCTCGCGCTCGAGGCAGAAACCGAGCGCCTTGTTGCCGAGGAAGGGGGGCACCTCGCTTTTCTTCATCACCACGTGGCGGTAGATAGCCTGGAGGAGGTCGCGCTTGAAGAAGGGCTTGCTGAGCACTCCGTCGAAGCCCGACTCGACAATGCGCTTCTTCTGTTCCTGGAAGGCGTGGGCGGTGATGGCCAGCACCGTCTGGCGTGGCAGCAGGCCCTGCAGTTCGCGGCGGCGAATGAGCTCGGTGGCGGTGAGTCCGTCCATGACCGGCATGCGGATGTCCATGAGGATGATGTCGAAGGTGCCGCTCTCGAGGCGGTCCAGGGCCTCCTCGCCGTTTTCCGCCACCTCGGTGCGGATCGGGTAGTCCTTGAGGTAGACCTTGACGACCTCGGCGTTTTCGCGGATGTCGTCGACGATGAGCGCCCTCAGCTCGGGGAAATGTTGCGGCATGAGCTGCGAGGCGTCGAGGCGGATATGGCCGCGCTCTTCGCGGGGCACCGCCGGCAGGGGCAGAGAGCAGACGAAGGTCGCCCCGGCTCCCTGGCGGCTGTCGACGGTCAGCACGCCGCCCATGGCGTCGGTGAGCCGGCGGCTGATGGCCAGGCCGAGGCCGCTGCCGCTGAGGGCGCGTGAAGTGAGGTCGTGGACCTGGACGAAGCGGTCGAAGATGATCTTCTGGTGTTCGGCGGAGATGCCGATGCCGGTGTCGCGGATGGAGAGGCGCAGGTTGCCGGCAATCTCATCGTCTTCGGCGATTTCGAGGACGATGCTGCCGACGGCGGTGAACTTGACCGCGTTGTTGATGAGGTTCAAAAGGATCTGATAAATCTTGATCGGGTCGCCGATGCGCTCCATTACCAGTTCCGGGGGGTGGCGCACCTCGTAGTGCAAGTCTTTTTGCACGCACAGGGGGACGATGGAGGCCTCGAGCTGGGCGATGATCTTCTCGAGGCTGAAGGGTTCGGGCTCGAAGGCCACCATGCCGGCGTCGATGCGAGAGAATTCGAGGACGTTGTTGATGATCTCCAGCAGCTGCCGGCCGGTGACGCGCAGGCTGTTGAGGTACTGGGTCTGGGTCTTGTCGAGGGGGGTGTCGGCGAGGAGGGCGGCCATGCCGAGGATGATGTTCAGCGGGGTGCGGATCTCGTGGCTCATGTTGGCGAGGAAATCCGACTTGGAGTTCGAGCGTCGTTCCGCCTCGGCATGACAACGCTGCAGCCGCTCGTTGGTGCGCTTGAGCAAGTGGCGGTTGCTGTCGTCGATGCGCTTCTGGCGGATCTGCTGGGTGCGCATCCGCTCCAGGCGGTGCTCGAGGCAGCGGCAACGCTGCTCGAGGCGCTTTATCTCGGCAGTCAGCAGGCGCTCGCGGTCTTTTGAGGTGGCGGGGTCTTTGGTGGTCACGGATGGTCTCGGGAGGAGGGTGACGATGCCAGGGGCGTCGCCAGGCAGGCGGCCCGCCCGGCGGCAACCCGCCACCAGGGGAAGGCCTGCGCCGGGCAACGCGGTCACGGGTTCCGCCAGCCACTATACCTTCCCCGGGGCTGCCGCGGCAAAAGAAAATCCTACGGAAATTTTCGGTGATACATGCTACCCTTGGGCGAGGGTTCCGCCCGGATGTGGCCGAGCCCGCCGACCCGGACAGGAGGGCGCCCCTGGCGCCGCAATCAGGGCGCCAAGGGCGCCGCAGCAGTGGAGAAAAGGAAAACGATCATGACCGCCAACGTCATTCAACTGTACAAGCAGCTGGCCGCCGACCGCGCCTACTGCTTTCATATCGAAACCAGCCGCGCCCTGACCGCCGAGGAACTGGAGCGCCTCAGGCTCATTCTCGCCGACGGCCTGCTTGCCGGGACGGTCGTCGACCGCCCCGTGCCCGAAGGCGAGCGGGTGGTGGAGGTGGGGCCGCGCCTCAACTTCGCCACCGCCTGGTCCTCGAACATGGTGTCCATCTGCCGCGCCACCGGCCTCGCCGCGATCACCCGGGTCGAGCGCTCGCGCCGCTACCTGGTGCCCGAGGGAGAAGATCTGCAGGCCTTCGTCGACCGTCACCACGACCGCATGACCGAGTGCCGCTATCTCGAGCCGCTGCGCTCCTTCGACACCGGGGTGGTGCCGGAGCCGGTCTACGAGGTCGACCTCCTCGGCCGCGGCATGGCGGCCTTCGACGAGTTGCCGGGCATCTCCATGGACCAGCGCGACCGCGAGCTCTACTACGACTATTTCGTCGGCCGCGAGAAGCGCAACCCGACCATCGTCGAGATCATGGACCTCAACAACGCCAACTCGGAGCACTCCCGCCACGGTTTCTTCAAGGGACGCCAGGTCATCGACGGCGTCCTGCAGGAGCACACCCTCTTCGAGCTGGTCACCGCCACCCTTGCCGCCCACCCGGCCGGCTCGCTCATCGCCTTCAAGGACAACTCTTCGGTGGTCGCCGGCTATGCCGTCGACACCCTGCTGCCGGCCGAGCCGGGGGAGCCCTCGCCGCTCTTCGCCTCCCGTGTCGACTACCACCCCCTGCTCACCGCCGAGACCCATAACTTCCCCACCGGCGTGGCTCCCTTCCCCGGGGCCGAGACCGGTACCGGCGGCCGCATCCGCGACGTCCAGGGCACCGGCCGCGGCGGGCTGGTCATCGCCGGCACCGCCGGCTACTGCGTCGGCAACCTGCTCATCCCCGGCTATCCCCTCTCCTGGGAGAAGGAGATGCCGGCTCCGGACAACCTCGCCAAGCCGCTGGAGATCGAGATCGAGGCCAGCAACGGCGCCTCCGACTATGGCAACAAGTTCGGCGAGCCGCTCATCCAGGGCTTCACCCGCTCCTTCGACCTGCGCCTCGCTGACGGCCAGCGCTGGGGCTTCCTCAAGCCGATCATGTTCACCGGCGGCATCGGCCAGATCGACGGCCGGCTCACCGAGAAGAAGGCTGCCGAGGAAGGCATGCTCATCGTCCAGGTGGGCGGGCCGGCCTACCGCGTCGGCTTCGGCGGCGGCGCCGCTTCGAGCATGCTGCAGGGCGAAAACGAGTCGAGCCTCGACTTCAACGCCGTGCAGCGTGGCGACGCCGAGATGGAACAGAAGATGAACCGCGTCATCCGCGCCTGCAACGAGATGGGCGACCGCAGCCTCATCGAGGTCATCCACGACCAGGGCGCGGGCGGGCCGGCCAACGTCCTCAAGGAACTGGTGGAGAAGTCCGGCGGCTGGGTGGAGATCCGCAACATCCGCGTCGGCGACCCGACCATGTCGGTGCTGGAGATCTATGTCGCCGAGTACCAGGAGCGCAACGGTTTCCTCATCAAGCCGGAGAACATCGAGCGCTTCCAGGCCATCTGCGAGCGCGAGAAGGTCGGCTGCGAGGTGCTCGGGCGGGTCACCGGCGATCTGCGCTTCGTCGTCCACGACGCTGCCAATGACACCACCCCGGTCAATATCGAGCTGCCCGCCCTGCTCGGCAATATCCCCCAGAAAACCTTCACCGACAGTCGCCGCCCGTGGCGGGAGGAGCCGCTGCCGCTGCCCGCCGACCTGTCCGTCGCCGCCGCTCTGCACGAGGTGCTGCGTCTCGTCTCGGTGGGCTCGAAGCGTTTTCTGACCAGCAAGGTCGACCGCGCCGTCACCGGGCTGATCGCCCGCCAGCAGTGCTGCGGCCCCCTGCAGCTGACCGTCGGCGATGTCGCCGTGGTCGCCCAGAGCCACTTCGGCCTGACCGGCATCGCCACCGCCATCGGCGAGCAGTCGATCAAGATGCTCGTCGACCCGGCGGCGGGGGCGCGCATGGCGGTGGGCGAGGCCTTGACCAACCTGGTCTTCGCCCGGGTGCGCAGCCTCGACCAGGTGAAGTGCTCCGCCAACTGGATGTGGGCCCCCAAGCTGCCGGGGGAGGGCGCCGCCCTCTACGACGCGGCCCAGGCGATGAGCGAGGCGATGATCGCCCTCGGCATGGCCGTCGATGGCGGCAAGGACAGCCTGTCGATGGCCACCGTGGTTGGCGAGGAAACCGTCAAGTCGCCGCGCCAGCTGGTTATTTCCGCCTACGCGGCGATGCCCGACCTCAACCGCGCCATCACCCCCGATCTCAAGATGCGCGGCGCGCCTCTGCTCTACATCGACCTTGGCGGCGGCCGCGTCCGTCTCGGCGGCAGCGCCCTGGCCCAGGTGCGTGGCAGACTGGGCGACCTCTCCCCCGACCTCGACGACCCGGCGCTGCTGCGGCGGGCCTTTGCCGCCGTGCAGCAGCTGCTCGACCGCGGCCTGCTCACCGCCGGCCACGACCGCAGCGACGGCGGCCTGGTGACCACCGTGCTGGAGATGGCCTTTGCCGGCAACTGCGGCCTTGATCTCTCCATGGACGGCGCATCGGCGGCCCTGGCGGCCCTCTTCGCCGAGGAGCTCGGCCTGGTGCTGGAGTGCCGGCCGGAGGACCTGGCCGAGGTCGAGGCGGTCTTCGCCGCGCAGGATGTACCCTCTTGCCGCCTCGGCCGCTCCACCGCCGACGGGCGCATCCGTGTGCGTGTCAAAGGCGAGACGGTGCTCGACGAGGAGATGGTGACCTTGCGCTCGTGGTGGGAGGAGACCAGCCACCAGCTCGAGCGGCTGCAGATTCCGGCCAGCCTGGCCGAGGAGGAGAAGCGGGCCATCCACGCGCGCCGCGGGCCGGAGTATCGCCTGCCCTTCACGCCCAGGCCGGCCGCGCCGGAGGTGCTGCTGCGGGTCGACAAGCCGCGGGTGGCGATCCTCCGCGACGAGGGCTCCAACTCCGACCGCGAGATGTCATCGGCCTTCTACGCCGCCGGCTTCGAACCCTGGGACGTGTGCATGAACGATCTGCTGCAGGGCACGGTCAGCCTCGAGCAGTTCCGCGGCCTGGCGGCGGTGGGCGGCTTCTCCTACGCCGACGTGCCCGAGTCGGCCAAGGGCTGGGCGGCGACCATCCTCTTCAATCCCCGCCTGCGCGAGATGTTCACCACCTTCTATCAGCGCCCCGACACCTTCACCCTCGGGGTGTGCAACGGCTGCCAGCTCTTCGGCCTGCTCGGCTGGGTGCCGGGACTGGGCCTGGCGGCGGAGCGGCAGCCGCGCTTCGTGCGCAACCTCTCCGGGCGCTTCGAGTCGCGCTGGACCACGGTGCGGGTGGAGAAGAGCCCGGCGATCATGCTGCGCGGCATGGAGGGGCTGGTCTTCGGCATCCACGTCGATCACGGCGAGGGACGGTTGATCTTCCCCGACGAAGCGTTGCGCCGGGAAGTCATCGACGGCGGCCTGGCGCCAATACTCTATGTCGACGACGAGGGCCAGGCTACCGAGACCTACCCCTTCAACCCCAACGGCTCGCCCCTCGGGCTGGCGGCGCTGTGTTCCGCCGACGGCCGTCACCTGGCACTGATGCCCCATCCCGAGCGCGCCTTCCTGCCCTGGCAGGCCCACTACCTGCCGGAGGACTTGAAGCATCTCCAGGTCTCGCCGTGGCTGCAGCTCTTCCATAACGCCTACCAGTGGTGCCAGGAAGGGCGCTGAGACGGTCCCGATCCGCGCCGCCTCTGCCGGCGGCGCGATGGTTGCCGTGCATGGATTGTAAGTTGGATTGACAATCCATGCATTTCTTGCTGTCATCCCGCCAGAGATCCAGAAAAACCTGTCGACACGCAGGCAACAGATCGCCCCGGGAGTACCCCATTTTCGCAGTCTGCGGCCGCTGGCTTGCTGACGATTCTCTCCACCGGCTTTGCGGTGGAGAGGGGCGCTATTTTTTGCCTTTGTTGAGCTGTTTTTCGAGCATGATCTTGAGGATGGTCCTGTCCGCCTGGATCATGCCGTCATGGCTGAGGGCGCCCATGTTCTGCACCGTCTTCTGCGTCGAATTGCCGATGATGCCGTCGGTGTCCTTGACCTTGACCCCGTGCAGGGAGAAGAGGGCCGCCTGCACGGCGGCGCCGGCGGCGGTATTGAGCTTGATGGCACAACCGGCCTTGGCGCCGTCGCAGATGACGCCGGCGAGGTCTTCGAGGATATTGCCGATGGCCCCCTCCATGTGGTGGAGGTCGCCGCCCACCAGGTAGGTGATGCCGGCGGTGGCCCCGGCGCCGGCGGCCACCGAGCAGCCGCATACCGCCGACAGCCGCCCGGTGTGGGCCTTGACGTAGGCGGTGACGATGTGGCTGAGGCCGATGGCGCGCAGCAGGGTGTCGCGGTCGTGGGCGATGAAGTCCTTGATCGCCCAGATGGGGAGGATGGCGGTGAGGCCGTGGTTGCCGCTGCCGGCCGAGCTCATCGCCGGCAGCTTGGCCCCGCCCATGCGGGCGTCGGCGGCCGCCGAGGTGAGGCGCCGCGCCGAGGTGGTCATGTCGTTGACGAGGAGCTTCTGCTTGACGAGGCGGTCGATGGCCTTGCCGATGCCGAGGCCGCTGCCGTGCTTGAGGCCGTACTCGGCCAGGGCGAGGTTATGGTTGACGCCTTCCTCGAGGAAGTTGAGGTCGTCCTCGTCGAGCTGCGCCGTCAGCTCGAGGATCTGTTCCAGGTTGAGGTCGCGCAGCCAGGCCTCAAGCTCTGCCATACTATGGCGCCCGCCTTTTTTCTTGCCCCGTTCCAAAAGTGGCGAGTCGACAATCTCTTCGCCATTCAGCTTGAGACTGACGATGTTGTTGTGCAGGTCGACGATCAGCGCCTCGGCGACATTGTCGCCGCAGGTCAGTTTGCTGCGCACGTAGAGGCCGACCTCGTCGCGCAGGTTGACCTTGACCTTGCCGTCGACGAGCAGCTGCTTGGCCTTGGCCACCGACTGGTCGTCGAGGCTCTCCAGCACTTCCAACCCACGGCTCGGATTGCCGCCGCAGGCGCCGAGGGCGGCGGCGGTGTCGAGCCCCTGCAGTCCGCCGCAGCCGGGGATGATCACCGCCATGCCGTTCTTGTAAATGTTCGGATCGATCCAGATCTCGATGGCGTCGAACTCCTTGCTCGGCAGCAGCGAGGCGGCGGCGGCGGTGGCCAGGGCGATGGCCACCGGCTCGGTGCAGCCAAGCGCCAGGGTTACTTCCATCTCGAGGATGTCTTTGACGGTGAAGGTCATGTCAGGTCTCCGTGCGGCAGGGGGTGGTCAACGGGCGAGGATACATTCGATCTCGATGTTCGACCCGAGAGGCAGGGCCGCCACCTGCACGGTGGAGCGCGCCGGCGGGTTGGAGGCGAAGAAGGCGCCGTAGGCCTCGTTCATGGCCGCGAACTCGCCGAGGTCGGTGAGGAAGACGGTAGTCTTCACCGCCTGCTGCAGGGAGGTCCCGGCAGCCTCGGCGATGGCCGTGATATTTTCGAGAATTCTCTTGGTTTTCGCGCCAATCGGGCCGTCAATGAGCTTGCCGGTAGACGGGTCGATGGGCAGCTGTCCGGAGACGAAGAGCAGGGTGTCGGTGGCGACGCCCTGGGAATAGGGGCCGATGGCGGCCGGGGCCTTGGTGGTGGCGATAACGGTGGGGTTCATGGGTGGTCCTCGTGGTTGTGCGCGGCGTTTTTACGCGCTTTCTTGAGATGATTATAGACGGTGTAACGGGTAACTCCCAGGAGTTTCGCCACCTGCTCCACCGCCCCCTTGAAATGAAAGAGGCCATCGGCCTCGAGCAGGGCGACCAGGTGGGCCTTGTCGAGGCGGCTCATCGTCGTCGGGTGCTTGCCGAGGTGGCGCGCCGCCTGGTGGAAGAGGGCTTCGACGGTCTCCCCGGTCGAGTGGGCGAAGGTCTCGGCGGGTGGCGCGGCCGGGGCTTCCGCCGGGGCGAGGAAGGGCTGCAGGGCCTGGGCGGCGATGGCCAGCTCGGTGGTGTCGAAGTTGATGCACAGGGCGGCTACCGCCTGGCCGCTGTTGTCACGGACCAGGGTGGTGGTGGACTTGAGGCTGCGGCCATCGGCGGCGACGGTGCGGTAGCTGTGGACATTGCCGAGGTGCTGCTGGTTCTTGACCATCTTCACCAGCAGGTCGGTGGCCGGGGCCCCCGGGCTGCGGTGGGTGACGTCGCCGCGGATGTAGACCAATGAGCTCTGCAGGCGGGTCAGGTCATGGACACAGGCCTCGCAGTGCGGGCCGAACATGGCGACGATGGCGTCGGCCAGGCTGTGCAGGTTGTCGAAGAGGCGCTCTTTCTCGGTCATCGGTATGGGGTGTGGGGTGTTTTGTGAATATGCACCATTCTCCCATCTCTGGCGACGGCAGTCAATAAAAATGTTGAAGATTCCAAAAGTGTTGAAATATTTTCCGTCAGCAAGAAGCGCAGCCACGTCGGGGGCCAGCGGCCGGAGCGTGGCGAGGGGAGAGGATTATTGCCGAGAATTCCTTGAATATATGCACATGATGGCGATAATGGAAGAAAGCGCCGGTGGCAGCAACCAGACAATCCTTGCAAGGAGGGGCACGATGTCAGAGCAACGAACCAACTCACTGAGCTACCATATCACCGCGGTGAAGAAGGGCGAGCGGGTTTTCGAGAACGCCTTCCAGGGGGTCAGCCGCATGATCCTCGAAGGGGAGATCGACAAGGTCATGGTCAATGGCAAGAACACCTTCGATTTCCGCATCTTCCGCAAGGGCCCCAAACATATCGTCGGCATGTACGACGAGATCAACTCCTTCGTCTCCTTCATCAAGGACGCCTCCGAGGGCGGCTCCTCGGCGGAGATGGCCTTCGTCCTCGTCGGCGAGCCCGGCAACGGCAAGACCTTTCTCGTCGAGTACCTGTGCAAGCTCTACCGCCGCTTCCTCTCGGTGCCGGTCAACCGCCGCTACACCTTCCGCTTCGTCGGCCTCGACAAGCTCGGCTCCTACGGCAACATCACCACCATCGAGTCGCAGACCTACGAGGACCCGCTGATCCTCGCCATGAACCTCGAGGAGAGCCGCGACGAGTCCGGCGCCCACCTGGCGCGGCGCTACCGCATCGACCGCAAGATGCTGGAGAAGTGGTTCGAGAACTACCGCCCCTTAGGGGCCTGCAGCGCCTATATCTGGAACAATATCCGCGAGTACACCGGCGGCAAGCTCGACGACATGCTGGAGTTCATCGAACTCGTCCCGGTGCCGCTGGTGGAGAGCCTCGGCACGGTGACCGGCAAGTACCCGGCCAAGGACAAGATCACCTCCTCGGCGGTCGATCTCCTCGGCGAGGAGTCGATCCAGCGTCTCCTGCACATCACCGACACCAACAACCCCTACCGCTTCGACCTGCGCCGCGGCGCCCTGGCGCGGGTCGCCGGCGGCGGCATCCACTTCAGCGACGAGATCTACAAGAACAAGAAGGACCTGGTGCAGGTCTACCTCGGCATCATCCAGAACCGCTGCATCGAGATCGACGGCTACAAGTGGCCCATCGACACGCTCATCGTCGCCACCAGCAACAACTCCGAGTTCAACCGCTTCCTCGCCGAGAAGGAGGAGGCGCCCATCGTCGACCGCTGCCGCATCTGCTACGTCTCGCACAACACCAACCACGTGCTGCAGAAGGAGCTGACCGCCTACGCCATCGGCAACGAGGCCAAGACCACCCTCACCGGCGACGTCATGCACCAGGACCCCAACCTCAACTATGCCGCCTCGGTGGGCGTGGTGCTGACCCGCCTGCCACGTTCCGAGAAGCTGACCCCCATCGAGACGATGAAGCTGGCGGCCGGCGAGGTGGCCGGTGAAAAGAGCCTCAAGACCCTCTCCGAGGTCATCGACACCCTCAGCCAGGAGCATGACATCACCAAGCGCTTCGGCCAGAAGGGCCTTGGCCAGCGTAACCTCGGCCGCACCATCCAGCTCATGCTGGAGAGCTCGGAGACCAACGAGGGCAAGTGCATGTTCGCCTACGACGTCTTCAACGCCTTCGAGCGGGTCATTCTCGACTATGTCGCCGAGGCCAAGGACCGCGCCAAGTTCCTCGAGGACCTCAAGATTGCCAAGGGCCTCTACCGCGAGCGGATCATGACCGAGATGTTCAACGCCTATATGGACGAGCCCCTGGCGATCCGCAAGGACGTGCTCAACTACGTCAACATGATCATCGGCATCGACGCCGAGAACCTCGGCGCCGACAAGATGTGGAAGTACAAGAACCCGCAGACCGGCGAGCTGCAGGCCCTGAAGATCGACGAGCGCTACATAAACTCGGTGGAGGACTGCCTGGGCCTCAAGACCCGCGAGCAGAAGGACTCCTTCCGCACCTCGATCCGCAAGATCTACGGGCAGAAGATCTCGGTGCGCCCGGACTACGACTTCATGGACAACCTCGAGCTGGTCAAGGCGGTCACCGACGTGCGCCTCAAGTCGGACATCGCCGGCTCGGGCAGTCTCATCGGCGCCCTGGCCAACCGCACCAACGAGGAGAACCAGAAGCTCTACGACCGCATGATCGAGACCATGCTCAACAAGCTCGGCTACTGCACCACCTGCGCCCAGAAGACCATCGAGTACTTCTGCACCCAGGTGGACGAGAACTGAGCCGGCCGCACCTGCCGCGGCCCCCCATCCCGCCACTTTCGCAACGGTGAGGAAGACATGACCGACCAGCTCCATGCGCTCTACCAGACCCTCAAGGAACGGGGGCTGACCCCCGAGGAGGAGAGCAAGATCCGCTACGAGCTCGACCTCCAGGCCGTTGACGGGCGCCACCGTCACATCGAACAGCCGCGGCGGCGGAGCCTCTACAGCTATACCGACCTCGAACTGCTGCACGACGCCTCGCCGCCGCACCTGGTCGCGCTGACCACGGTGCAGTCCCTCGACTACCTCCTCGAGCGCGACAAGCAGCGCGAAAAGGATGGCTTCCCGCGCAAGATCCGCGTCGGCAAGATGGTCAAGCCCAGCCAGGAAGGCGATGACAAGGTGGTCATCGTGCCGACCACGGTGGAGGAGAAGCTCCTCCACGACCAGGTGCGCGTCGGCGAGGAGGGCGAGGGTGGCGGCGAAGGTGGCGGCGAGGGCGGCGCCGGCGAGGGCGAGGAAGGCGAGGTCATCGGCGAGCAGCCGGTGCGCCCGGAGAAGGGGGCGGGCCAGGGCGGCGCCGGCCAGGGCGACGGCAGCGGCCATGACATCGAGTCCAACGCCTACGACCTTGGCCGCATCCTCACCGAGCAGTTCGAGTTGCCCAACCTCAAGGACAAGGGCAAGAAGCGTTCCCTCACCAAGTATACCTACGACCTCACCGACAAGAACCGTGGTTTCGGGCAGATCCTCGACAAGAAGGCGACCCTGCGCCGCATCATCGAGACCAATATCGCCTTAAAGCGCATCAAGGGCGAGGCGGAGGTGGACAGCCGCCGCCTGCTTATCGCCCCCGACGACCGCGTCTACCGCATCCTCTCCAGGGAGAAGGACTACGAGTCCCAGGCGGTGGTCTTCTTCGTCCGCGACTACTCCGGCTCCATGGGCGGCAAGCCCACCGAGCTGGTGGTCAACCAGCATGTGCTCATCTATTCCTGGCTCATCTACCAGTACAAGAACCAGGTCATCACCCGCTTCATCCTCCACGACACCGAGGCCAAGGAGGTGAAGAACTTCCAGACCTACTACAACCTCAGCGTCGCCGGCGGCACCCAGGTGTCCAGCGCCTACCAGCTGGTCAACAAGATCGTCGAGGAGGAGAGCCTCGACCGCGACAACAACATCTACGTCTTTCACGGCACCGACGGCGACGACTGGGACACCAAGGGCGAGAAGGCCATCCCCGAGCTGCGCAAGATGCTCGGCTATACCAGCCGCATCGGGGTGACCATCGCCGAGAACGGCTACGGCATGTCCGGGCAGACCGAAGTGGAAAAATACCTGCGCCGTTCCGGGCTGCTCGAGGAGTATGCGGCGCTGCTGCGTCTCGACGTCATCTCCAGGGACACCAGCGAGGCGCGGCTCATCAAGGGCATCAGAGAGCTTATCTCCTGAAGGGGCATCGCAACAGACCGCCTTCCGAGGCGGTCGCAAAGCTGTGAGGAGTTATGGAACTGGTCAGCCAACACGCCAAGAGGATCATGGAGGGGTGCAAGGAGCGGGCGCGCGACGCCGGGCTGACCTTCCCTGAGCAGAGCCTCGAGTATATCGTCACCAACCGCGACTTCCTGCAGCTGTCGCCGAAGAACATGATCCCCACCCTCTACGACTACTGGGTCCAGGACGTCGAGGTGCTGCGCGAGCAGGGGCAGTACGAGCTCTACCCCAACAACCCCTACGAGACGGTGATCAACACCCGCCCGCCGATCTCCTTCTACAACGACAACAACCCCGACTGGCTCAACGTGATGATCTTCTACCACGTTCTCGGCCATATCGACTTTTTCCACAACAACCTCTTCTTCCGCCACACCTGGGAGTACGACTTCGCCGGCAAGGCCCTGGCCGACAAGCGGCTCATCGCCAAGCTGCGCTCCGAGAAGGGGCGCTGGGTGGATTACGTCATCGAGTTCGCGCGCTCCATCGACAACCTTGTCGGCTACTTCGACCACCTGGCGGCCTTGTCGACGCACGGCGACCGCATGTCGCCGCTCGACTATTACTTCGACGTCTTCCTCCAGGACCGCGAGAAGAAGTCGGTGGCCGCCTATGTCGCCGAGATCGAGCACTATAACAAGCTGGTGCGGGAGTCCCCCGAGGGCGGCGAGGGCCACTTCATCGACTCGGTGCGCAAGAAGTATGCCGAGTTCGACTCCCTCTACGACAAGGCGGTGAAGGAGCGCGGCAAGGCCGCCCGCCGCGACCTGCTGCAGTTCCTCATGGAGCACTCGCCCTTCCTGGCGCGGGAAGAGAACCGCTGGATGCTCACCGTCATCGAGGTCATCCGCACCACCTCGCTCTACTTCCAGCCGCAGATCCGCACCAAGATCCTCAACGAGGGCTGGGCGAGCTACTGGCACGACCACCTCTTCCTGCTCGACGACCGCATCCGCGGCCACGAGGTGGAGTACGCGGTGGTCAACGCCAAGGTCACCTCCATGCCGCGCGTCGGCCTCAACCCCTACGCGCTCGGCATGCGCCTCTTCGAGTTTCTCGAGGAACAGGCCGACAAGGGCAAGCTGTCCTTCGCCTACCGCAGGATCGCCGACCAGTACCGACGGCGCACCTACGACACCGCCTCCAGTCAGGGCAAGGAGTTCATCTTCTCGGTACGCGAGAACTTCTGTGACGCCATGTTCGTCAGCTCCTTCATCGATCAGGAGTTCGTCGACCGCTACCGGCTCTTCGTCGTCGACCGGCGCCTCGACAAGGAGCGCATGGTCTGGCAGTACTATGTCAAGTCGCGCAAGGCCGCGGATTACAAGGCGATGCTTACCGAGTCCCTCTACCACCCGCCGGCTATCACCATCGTCATCGACGACGACAACGCCCTGATCCTCAACCACGTTTTCGAGGGCAAGCCGCTCTATCGCGACTATATCGACGGGGCGCTGATGGGCATCGAGTTCCTCTGGGGCGGCAAGACCTGCCTCTATACCCATGAGCCGGAGCCGGTGAAACGCGAGGCGGGCAAGGGGGGCCGGGAGGAGCATCCCCCGCAGGAGATCTCCTGGCGGCGGGTGCGTTACACCATGAAGGACCGCAAGATGACCAGAGTCCAGGTCTGATCGCCAACAAGAGGTGGACACATGCGCGACCTGAGCAAAGCCATGGCCAATTTCGAGAACTGCCGGGGACAGTTGAGCCAGTCGCCGGTACTCTCCTTCAAGGAGTTCCTGCGCGAGGTGATTGCCGCACCGCAGCGGGCGATCCGCAATGTCTACCAGGTCTATACCGACATGGTCGACTCCCTGGTCTGCGACGGCATCGACGAGCATGGCGACGACCCCGAGTCCATCGGCTTCATGAAGTACGACTGCACCAAGCTCTTCGTCGAGGGCGCCGATCGCGCCTTCTTTGCCGACCGTCTCTTCGCCAACCGCGTCATGCGCCATGTCGACAGCTTCAAGGTCGGGGCCAAGCAGAACAAGATCTATATCTTCGATGGCCCCCACGGCAGCGGCAAGTCGACTTTTCTCAACAACCTGCTGCAGAAGTTCGAGGAATACGCCAACTCCCCCGAGGGCTGCCGCTATGAGGTGGTGTGGCGCCTCAAGCAGGACCACCTCGTCGGCGGGGTGCACAGTCTCAACTCGCTCACCGAAAAGCTCGCCTGGGTGCTGGAGAACGAAGGCAAGACCGAGCTGGCCTCGGAAATGAAGAGCGCCTGCGGCGCCAACGACCTCACTAACCACTTCGACGTGCCCTGCCCGAGCCACGACAATCCCCTGCTGCTGATCCCCAAGGAGATTCGCCGCCAGTTCTTCGACGACCTCTTCGAGAACGAGGAGTTCAAGTGGCAGCTGTTCACCGAGAAGAAGTACGAGTGGATCTTCCATGAGGAGCCCTGCACCATCTGCGTCTCCCTCTACCACGAATTGCTCAAGAAGTTTCAGGACCCCTACAAGGTGATGGACTGCGTGCACGCCCGGCCCTTCGTCTACAACCGCCGCCTCGGCGAGGGGGTGTCGGTGTTCAACCCCGGCGACATGCCGCTCAGCAAGGCGGTGCTCGGCAACGAGGTGCTGCAGAAGAAGCTCGACATCATGTTCGCCGGCAGCAAGCACGTCAGCTACATCTATTCCCGCTATGCCAAGACCAACAACGGCATCTACGCCCTGATGGACATCAAGTCCCACAACACCGAGCGCCTCATGGAGCTGCACAATATCATCAGCGACGGGGTGCACAAGGTCGAGGACGTCGAGGAGCGGGTCAACTCGCTGCTCTTTGCCCTGATGAACCCCGAGGACAAGAAGCTCATCGAGGACCTGCAGGCCTTCAGCGACCGGGTGGAGTATATCAATATCCCCTATGTCCTCGATCTGCAGACGGAAGTGGACATCTACCGCGAAAACTTCGGCAAGCACATCGACGAGAGCTTTCTGCCGCGGGTGCTGCATAATTTCGCCAGGGTGATCATCGCCACCCGCCTGCGCACCAAGTCGGAGGCCATGGAGGAGTGGATCGGCACCCCGGAAAAATACGAGCTGTACTGCGACACCAACCTGCAGCTGCTCAAAATGGAGATCTTCACCGGCCACATCCCCGAGTGGCTGCGCGAGGAGGACGTGGCCAGCTTCACCGCCAAGCGGCGGCAGCGCATCATCTCGGAGTCGGAGAAGGATGGCTGGAAGGGGCTGTCGGGGCGGGATTCGATCCGCCTGTTCAACGAGTTCTATTCCACCTACGCCCGTGACGACAAGCTCATCGACATGTCGATGCTCGGCAAGTTCTTCCGCAAGTACTGCAAGGAAGACCGCAACATCCTCCCCATGGGTTTTCTCGACTCCTTGCTGCGCATGTACAACTACACCGTGCTTCAGGAGGTCAAGGAGTCGCTCTACTACTATAACGAGGAGCAGATCACCCGCGAGATCATCAACTACATCTTCGCCGTCAACTTCGAGGTCGGTTCGGTGGAGACCTGCGAGTTTACCGGAGAACGTCTCGAAATAACCGAAGAATTCTTCCGCCGCCTGGAGTCGCGGCTGCAGATCGAGGCGCGGACGGCGCAGACTTTCCGCAACAACGTGCAGAAGACCTACACCACCTCGGCCCTGCCCCAGGAGATGCTGCGCGACGGCCTGACCATCACCGAGACCTCGCTCTTCCTCCACCTCTACGAACGCTATACCTTCAGCCTCAAGGAGAAGGTGCTCGACCCCTTCCTCAAGAACGAGAACTTCCGCAGGGCGGTCAAGGACTTCGATCTCGACCAGTTCCGCACCTACGACAAGAAGATCCAGAGCGATGTCACCTTCATGATCGACAACCTGCAGAAGAAGCACCGCTATTCGCGGCAGGGGGCCAAGGAGATCTGCATCTACGTGGTCGACAACAATATCGCCGAGTCCTTCTCCGGGGATTCGGCGAAGCGTTAGGGGCCTTGCCTCGACCGGGAGGGTCCGCCGCCATCTTCCTCCACCGCCACCCATACCCGCCGCTCATCCCGCAAGGGGCGACCAGGCTCATCGTCGGCACGCTGCCGCCGCCGCGCTTCTCGGTGGGGAAGCTGCGCGACAGGGATGTCGACTTCTGCTATGGCAGCTGCGACGGCCAGCTGTGGCCGGTGCTCGACCGGCTCTTTTCCCTCGGCCTGCGCTACGACAACTCCGCCGCGGCGGTGAAGGAGCGGCTGGCCTTTCTGCGGCGTGAGGGCATAGGCATCTGCGATATCGTCGCCTCCTGCCGGCGCCAGCGCATGGATGCCGCCGACATCACCATGCAGGACATCGTCCTCCGCGACCTCGTCGCCACCCTCCGCCGCCACCACTCCATCGCCATGGTGCTCTTCACCGGCGGCAACAGCAAGAACGGCCCGGAGTACCTCTTCCGCCGCCAGCTCGCCGCCCACAAGCTGGTTCTCGAGCCGCTCGACGGCGGCCCGCCGCGCCGCCACCGCCTGCATCTCGACGGGCGGGAAGTGGTCACCGTCTCCCTCATCTCGCCATCCAGCGCCGCCAACCGCGCCATCGGCGCCCGCGAGGAATACCGGCGGCGCCGTGCCGAGGACCCGTCCTACACCCCCTTCGACTTCCGCCTGGCGCAGTATCGCCAGGTGTTTCTGCCCGGGTGAGGCCCGGGTGGCATGGGGCGCAGCATCGCCGCTTGCCGTGACGCTGTAGACGGCCTATGATACCAGTACCGCAGTTATGCGGCGGAGAGGACATAACGACCACCCCCATGCAGGAGGCCGCGATGAAACCCGTCCATGCCCTGCTCATGCTGTTGCTGCTCTTTGCCACCGCCTGCCTCGCCGAAGAGGCCGACCCCTGGGCCGAGAGGCGCCAGGGGATGGTCGGGCTCATCGAAAAAAATGTCCGCGCCACCAGACAGTATATCGACAAGGGTAGCCTCGACGAACAGGTGATGCGGGCCATGGCCGAGGTGCCGCGACATCTCTACGTGCCCGCGTCGGTGCGTGACGCCGCCTACGAGAACCGGCCGCTGCCCATCGGCTACGGGCAGACCATCTCCCAGCCCTATATCGTCGCCCTGATGACCGACCTGCTCGAGGTGCGGCCGGGGGACAAGATCCTCGAGGTCGGCACCGGGTCCGGCTATCAGGCGGCGGTGCTGGCCCATCTCGGCGCCGAGGTCTACACTCTCGAGATCGTCGCTCCGCTGGCCGCCGAGGCCAAGGAAAAATTCGCCAGCCTGCCCGAGGGGCAGAAGGTGACCAGCCGTGTCGGTGACGGCTACTACGGCTGGGAGGAGCACGCCCCCTTCCGGGGCATCATTGTCACCGCCGCCGCCAGCCACGTGCCGCCGCCACTGCTCGACCAGCTGGAACACGGTGGAAAGATGATCATCCCCGTGGGCAGCGGCTTCCAGACCCAGCAGCTGCTGCTCCTCGGCAAGGACCAGCAGGGCGGGCTGACCAGCCGCGTGGTGCTGCCGGTGGCCTTCGTCCCCCTCACCGGCGGGCCGGCGCCGTGAGCGGGAGGCCGCCCTTTCTCTCCGTCGCCCTGGTCTCGGCGGCCCTGCTGGCATACGAGATATGCCTGATGCACCTCTTCGCCGTCATCCATTTCCACCACTTCGCCTATATGGTGATCAGCCTCGCCCTGCTCGGCTATGGGGCCAGCGGCTCGGCGCTGGCCCTCGGCCAGGGGTGGCTGTGCGCCAGACACCGCCTCTTCTACCCGCTGCTGCTGGCCCTGTTGGCGATAACCGCGCCGCTCTGCTTCTGGCTGGGCCAGGAAGTGCCCTTCAACGGCCTCGAACTGTTCTGGGACTGGCACCAGGGCCTTTATCTGGCCGCGCTCTTTCTGCTCTTCATGGTGCCCTTTTTCTGCGGCGCCCTGGCCATCGGCCTCGCCCTGACCGTCTATCGGCAGCAGGTGGGCCGGGTCTACGGCTGGGATCTGCTCGGCGCCGGGGCGGGTTGCCTGGCAGTGCTGGCCCTGCTGTGGCGGGTGGCGCCGACCTCGCTGCTGACAGCCGTCGCCGCTCTTGGTCTGGCGGCGGCATCGGTGGCGGCCTTCGAGCTCGGGCTGCGCCAGCGCCGCCTTGTCGCCTGCTGCAGCCTGCTCGCCGTCGCCCTGGTCGCCGTTGCCGGGGTCCTCCTGCCTCTCAAGCCATCGCCCTATAAGCCGTTGCAGCAGGCCCTGCAGGTGGCGGGGACGGAGGTCGAGAAGGAACTCTCCAGCCCCTTCGGGGTGCTGACGGTGGTTGACAGCCCGCTGGTGCCGTTCCGCCATGCCCCCGGCCTGAGCCTCGCCGCCCGCAGCGAGCCCCTGCCGCAGAAGGCGGTGTTCACCAACGGCGACGGGCTGACGGCTATCACCAGGGCGGCGCAGCGCCGCGAGCAGCTCCTCTACCTCGACCAGATGACCTCGGCCCTGCCCTACCACCTGCAGCCGCCGGGCAAGGTGCTGCTCCTCGGCCTCGGCGGCGGCCAGGATGTCCTCCAGGCGCGCTACCACCGCATCCCGGCGATCACCGCCGTCGAGCTCAACCCGCAGCTGGTTGAGCTGTTGCGGGACGACTATGGCGCCTACAGCGGTGGGCTGCTTGCCGGTGACGACTTGAAGGTGCATATCGGCGAGCTGCGCGACGTCCTGCGCCAGCGTGGCGAGCGCTTCGACCTCATCCAGCTGGCCCTGGTCGACTCCTTCCTGCCCTCCGCCGCCGGCCTCTACGCCCTGCGCGAAAACTACCTCTACACCGTCGAGGCCATGGACGACTACCTCAACCATCTCACCCCCGGGGGCATGGTGGCCATCAGCCGCTGGCTGAAGAACCCGCCGCGCGATAGCCTCAAGCTGACCGCCACCGCCGTTGCCGCCCTGCGCAAGCAGGGCGTCGACAGGCCAGGGGAGCACCTCGTCCTCATTCGCGGCTGGCAGACCACCACCCTGGTGGTGACCCGGGAGCCCCTCGGCGAGGGGGCGCGGGGCAGGCTGGAGGACTTCTGCCGGCAGCGCCTCTTCGATATCGTCTATGCCCCGGGGGTCGAGGAGGGCTGGGCCAACCGCTACAATGTCCTCGCCCAGCCCACCCTGGCCGATGGGGTACGGGCGCTTTTAGGCAGCGACGGCGAGGCCTTCATCGCCGGCTACAAGTTCGATATCGCCCCGGCCAGCGACAACCGCCCCTATTTCCATCACTTCTTCAAGTGGTCCAGCCTGGCCGAGGTCCTCCGCCTGCGCGCCAGCGGCGGGGCCGCCTTGATGGAATCCGGCTACCTCATCCTCGTCGCCGTCTTCGCCGTGGCCGTGCCGGCGGCCCTGCTGCTCATCGTCGCCCCCCTGCTGCTGCTCCCCCGCGAGGCCGGGGAGGGAGTGGCGGCGGCAGGGTCGCGTCTGCGCAGCGCCGTCTATTTTTTTGCCACCGGCCTGGCCTTCATGCTCATCGAGATCGCCACCATCCAGAAGGCGATGCCCATTCTGCATCACCCGGTCTATGCGGTGAGCGTGGTGATCGCCGCCTTCCTGCTCTTTGCCGGCATCGGCAGCACGCTCTCCGCACCTCTCGCCGCACGGCTGCGGCCCGAGATGCTGCTGCGCCTGGCGGTGGCGATGATCATCCTCTGCGGGTCCCTGGTGGCGACCCTCGGCGCGCCGGCCGCCGCCCTCCTGCCGCAGCTCGGCCTGGCGGCCCGCGCCGGCCTCACCGTGCTGGCCATCGCCCCCCTGGCCTTGTTCATGGGCATGCCTTTTCCACTCGGCCTCTCCCGCTTGCCTCCCGGGGCGGCGGGGCCGTGGGCCTGGGGCATCAACGGCTGCGCCTCGGTGCTCGGCTCGATGACTGCCACCCTGGTGGCCATCCACTATGGATTCAATGTCGTCCTTGCCCTCGCCCTTATGCTCTATGTGCTTGTCGCGGCAAGCTTTCCCGTGGACGCTGGCGATGACCGGCGGCAGGCCGCCGCCCTCAGCGACCCTGCAGCTGGTCCAGGGCCTGGTTGATGTGACTGACCACCAGCGCCTCGCAGCCGGGGAAGCCGGCCAGGCCGTGCTCGATCACCTCGACCGCCAGGCCCCTGGCGGCGAGGCGGCTGGTCCAAGTCGTCGGGCCATCGCCGACCATGTCACGGGCGAAATGGGTGGCGGTGACCAGCAGCAGGGGAATGAGGCAGACCTCCTTGTAGCCTGCGGCGGCTATTTCCTCCGGCAGGGTCGACGAGTCGGGGTAGTGCTCGATGACGCCGACGAAGAGCCGCTGGCCGAAGCGGCGGCGCAGCAGGGTCTGCAAGGCGTAGTAGGCGGTCCAGGTGGGGTGGGCGGTGCCGTGGCCGAGGAGGAGGATGGCCTTGTCGGGGCGGGCGGCGATGGTCGGCAGGAGGAGGTCGCCGACCGTTTCATAGTCGGCGGGGCTGGTGAGCAGGGGCATGCCGGGGACGAAGGGCAGCGGCCCGCCCCTGAAGACGGCCTGCATGTCGTGGAATTCGCGGCCGGGCAGAAGCAGCAGGTACTGTACGACGAGGCAGGGTACGCCGGCCGTGGCGAGTTTGGCGACGACCTGGGCCGGCGAGGGGTAGCGTTCGGTGTCGAGGAGGCGTGACCCCCGCGCCGAGTAGCACCAGTGGATGGCGCTGTCGGCGAAGCGGGCGGTGACGGCCGCATCTATGCGGTGATAGGCGCTGAGGGCGGCGGGCGAGGTGCCGAAGGCGGCGATGACGATGGCGGGTTTCATTTCTCGGTGAGTGGAGGTTGAGAGGGGTCGGCGGGCCGTGTCGGCGGCCTGCGGTGGCTGACGGCGACTATACCATGTTTGCCGGGGCCGCCGTCCTTTTTCCTTGCCCCCTCTGCGGTGCTGCTTTACCTTTTGGCCCAGCGCAGATGGGCAGATGGGCAGATGGGCAGATGGGCAGATGGGCAGATGGGCAGATGGGCAGATGGGCAGGACAGCGACAACGAGGAGGGCATGTGAGGAAACAGTGGGCAGCAGCCGGGAGCGTGGCCAGCGAGGGCGGCACTTTTTCGAGGGATAGTCGAATCCGCTGCGAATACGCGATGTTTTCCCGCCATGGCGGGGCTGGCGGCGGCCTCTACGAATCCCTCAATGTTGGCGCATTGGTGGGAGATCATCCCGAGATCGTTGCCGAAAACCGCTCGCGGGTGCGTCAGGCCATGGGCCTTGCGGCCCTGCTCACCGCGCGGCAGGTGCATGGCGCCGACATCTATCGCCTGCAGCAACCTCTCCACGGCGACATGGAGGTAAGCGGCGTCGACGCCCTGATCACCGACCTCGCCGAGGTCGGGCTGACCGTGCAGCAGGCCGACTGCCAGGCGGTGCTCCTCTACGACCCGGCACGGCCGGCCATCGCCGCCATTCACTGCGGCTGGCGCGGCAGCGTCGCCGGCATCATCGGTCGGGTGGTGACCGCCATGGGCGAGGCCTACGGCAGCGACCCCAGCCTCCTGCGGGCGGTGATCAGCCCCTCGCTGGGTCCATGCTGCGCCGAATTCGTCAACTATCGCCATGAGTTGCCCGAGGAGTTCCTGCCCTTTCGTGTCGGCGAGGACCACTTCGACTTCTGGCGCATCTCGGCGATGCAGCTGCAGCAGGCAGGGCTGCAACCGGGCCATGTCGAGGTCGTCGGGCGCTGCACCTGCTGCTCGGACGACTACTTCTCCCACCGCCGCGCCACCCGGACCGGGCTGGCCAGCACCGGCCGCAACTGTTCGGTGATCGCCCTGCGGGCGGGGGACTGAGCCTGCCGCGGCAAGGCGGCGGCACAACACACGAAGGGGTTGGCAGCCATGCGTATCCTGGTGGTGGAAGACGACAATAAGATCGCCTCGTTCCTCGACAAGGGCCTCAGGGAGGCCGGATACAGCGTCGACGTGCGCGGCGATGGCGAGGAGGCCCTGCAGCTGGTTCTCGGCGTTCCCTACGACGTCGCCGTGGTCGACCTGATGCTGCCGGGCTTGGACGGGCTGACCCTCATCGAGACCATGCGCCGCCGCAATATCCACACCCCGGTGCTCATCCTCAGCGCGCGGCAGTCGGTGGACGACCGCATCCAGGGGCTGCAGCGCGGCGGCGACGACTATATGGTCAAGCCCTTCTCCTTCAGCGAGCTGCTGGCGCGGCTGCAGGCCCTCATCCGCCGCGACAAGAAGAACAGCCAGCCGATGCTGCTCAAGGTGGGCGACCTGGAGATGGACCTGCTCAAGCACGAGATCTACCGCGGCGGGGAGAAGATCGAGTTGCCGGCCAAGGAGTACGCCTTGCTGGAGTACATGATGCGCCACCCCGGCATCGTCCTCTCCAAGACCGCCATCCTCGAGCGGGTTTACGACTACTCCTTCGACCCGCAGACCAATGTCGTCGACGTGCTGGTGTGCCGGTTGCGCAACAAGGTCGACCGTGATTTCGACGACAAGATGATCCATACCGTGCGGGGCATGGGCTATGTTCTCAAGGCTCGTTAGGGAGGACTGGTCCCTGGCGCGCTGCAGAAAGGCACTGCCGCTCTTTCTCCTTGCCATGGCCGGCTGCCTTGGGCTGGCCCTGTTCTTCGTCGCCCTGGGCCGCCAGCACCTGCAGGAGGTCGAACGCGGCGAGGCCGAGGTGCTGCTTGACGCCTATCTCGCCATGCACCGCAGCCCGGCCGCCCATCCCGCGGCCCCGCCGCATAATGAAAAGCTGCCGCTGGGGCTGATCTTCGTGCGGGTGGTGCACGAGGGCGAGCAGCTGCTGGTGGTGGGCGAGGGGGTGGAGCCCGACAGCTTCCGCGCCCTGATGGAGATGCCCGCCGACCGCGCCGGGGTGTGGCTGACTCTGCCGACCAGGGAGGCCGCCGGGCCGCTAACGGTGATCGTCCGCCGCTACGATAACGGCGTGACCATCCAGGCCGGCAAGGACGGCTTGCCGGGAGAGCGGCTCTACGGCCGCCTGCGGCTCGGGGCGGCGCTGCTGTCGCTGCTCGCCGCCGTCCTGCTGTGGCCCCTGGCGCTGCTCTTCGTCAAGCGCAGCCTCGCCCCGCTGGCCGACAGCCGTGCCGAGATCGACCGCCTGCGGCGCAGCCCCTCGACGGCCTTGCTGCCCGAGCAGGGCAACGGTCCGGAACTGGACGGTCTCTATGCGGCGGTCAACGAGTTGATTCGCCACAATCGCCAGTTGGTCACCGAGATGCAGCAGTCGCTGGACAATGTCGCCCATGACCTGCGCACGCCGATGACCAGGCTGCGCTCGGTGGCGGAGTACGGGCTGCAGGCGGACAACGACGCGCAGCGGCTGCGCGAGGCGCTCAGCGACTGCCTCGAGGAGTCGGAGCGGGTCCTCGCCATGCTGCGCATCATGATGAGCGTCGCCGAGGCCGAGTCGGGCACGATGCGGCTCGAGCGCGGCCGCTGCGATCTCGCCGAGAGCCTCGGCCAGGTGGTCACCCTCTATGAGTATGTGGCGGAAGAGCGCGGCATCAGGGTGGAACTCTCCGTCGAGGAGCCGCTTTGCGCCTGGGCCGATGAGACGCGCCTCGCCCAGGTGTGGGCCAATTTGCTCGACAACGCCATCAAGTACGGACGCGACGGCGGCTGGGTGAAGATCGTCGCCACCGCACCGGGAGAGGGTGTCGGGGACCGCCTCGGCGAGGGCTCAGGCGCGGGCGAGGTCGAGGTGCGCGTTGCCGACAACGGCATGGGCATTTCGGAAAGCGAGCAGGGGCGCATCTGGGAGCGCCTCTATCGCGGCGACCGCAGCCGCTCGCAGAAGGGGCTGGGGCTCGGTCTGAGCTATGTCAAGGCGGTGGTCGAGGCCCATGGCGGGCGGGTGGCGGTGCACAGCGGGCTCCACCAGGGGAGCACATTTATCGTGCGGTTGCCGCGTTTTCAGGAGAAGATGCAGGAAAAATCGCAGACCAGCGGCGAGTGATCGGAGAGCCGCACCTCGGGGATGTAGAAGCTGTCGATGCGGATGCCGGGGCTGTGCAGGATGAAGTCGATCTGCCGCTGCGGCGCGTGGCTGGGGTGCGAGGGGGAGTTGCTGACGTTGGCGTTCCTGAGGCCGGTGGCGGCGAGGAAGAGGTTGAGCTCGCGGCTGCCCCAGAAGGTGTTGAAGTCGCCGGCGATGATGACGTCCTTGTCGACTTCGCAGATCAGGCTGTGCAGCTGCTCCAGCTGGTTCTGGCGGTGGCGGTACTTGAGGGAGAGGTGGACGATGAAGACTGCCACCTCCTGCAGGCTGGTCTCGATGATCAGCCGCTTCATGCCCTGCTCGAAGTAGTGGAAACGGTAGTCCTCGATGTTCTGCTTGGTAAGGATGGCGTTGGACTGGCGCCGCAGCACGGGCACCCGCTGGGCCAGGGAGCCGCTGCGGTACTTGCTCTCGACGATGTACTGATAGCCGAGGCGGTCGGCGATGACCTGCGCCTGGCAGCAGTAATTGGTGCGGTAGGAGCCGGAGTCGACCTCCACCAGGGCGAGGATGTCGGGGTTGATGGAGGCGATGAAATTGATGATGCGCTGCAGGTTGACGTTCGTCCGCTTGAAAAAGCCGGCAAAGGGCAGCGGCAGGTGGTAGCCGTTTTTATGGCCGGTGCCATAACGTATGTTGTAGAGAAGCAGTCTCATGGTGGTATGATACGTCTTTGCCCGGCGCGAGGCAATGACCACTTCAGGCCCGGTTACGAAAGGCCGGGCGATATGGCGGCGGCAGGCCGCCGCGGTGGGCGGCTGCCGCCCTTGTACAGGAAAACAACGGCATGGAAGGTGAGATGATCAGCATAGGAACACGCAAGAGCAGGCTTGCCATGTGGCAGACCGAGTCGGTGGCCGAGGCCCTGGCCGCGGCAGGCATGGAAACGCGCATCACGGCGATGGAGACGGTTGGCGACAGGGTCCTCGACACCTCCATCGCCAAGATCGGCAGCAAGGGCGTCTTTACCGCCGAGCTCGAGGAACATCTCGCCGCCGGCCTCACCGACATCGCCGTGCACAGCGCCAAGGACATGCAGTCGCAGCTGCCGCCGGGCTTTGCGCTCATCGCCTTTACCGCCAGGGAGAAGTCCGGCGATGTCCTCCTCGCCACGAAGCCGGACATCGACATCGACGACCCCACGCGGCCCCTGGTGGTCGGCACTTCGTCGGTGAGGCGGCGCGCCTTTGTGCAGCGCTACTATCCCCATGTGAAGCTCGTCGAGATGCGCGGCAACCTGCAGACACGGATCCGCAAGATGGAGGAGGGCCATTGCGAGGCCCTGCTGCTTGCCTACGCCGGGGTCAAACGCATGGGCTACGAGGGGATGATCGTTAAGGAGTTCGACCCGGCCAGGTTCGTGCCGCCGGTGGGGCAGGGCTGCATCGCCATCGAGGCGGCCACCACGCTCGCCGCCGATAAGCGCGAGGCCATCCGCCGCTGCCTCAACAACGTGGAGAGCGAGACCTGCCTGCTGGCCGAGCGCGCTTTCCTCAAGACCCTCGAGGGCGGCTGCAGCATTCCCGCCTTCGGCCATGCCGTGCTCGACGCAGGCAGGCTGACCCTGACCGCCGGGCTGGCCAGCCTCGACGGCGGCCAGCTGCTGCAGATGAGCGAGAGCGCCCCGGCCGGCGAGGCCGAGGAACTGGGCCATCGCCTTGGTCAGGCCATCCTCGCCGCCGGCGGCGCCGCGATGCTGGCCGAAATCAGGAGGCAGCAGGCGACGGGCAAGTGAGTCGCGGCCGCGCCGGGGACGGCTGGCCGGCTTTACGGCGGCGTTCAGTCCGCTGTTGACGGGCAGCCGGATTCCGGCTACAACGATGGTGTCAGGGTGTCGCAAGACACGAAAAGGGAATCCGGTGCGAATCCGGAGCGGGCCCGCCGCTGTAACCGGGGACGAAACTCGCATGGCCACTGCCGCAACGCGGCGGGAAGGCGCGGGGAGTAGGAGGAGCCGGAAGTCAGAATACCTGCCCTGACTGGTCAGTCGTACTCCCCGTGGATCAGGGAGAAGGGCGCAATGTCTGTGGTGAAATCAGGGCCCCCGGACCAACTTGTCGTGGTTCGGGGGCCTTTTTCATTGGCTCCCCTGCCGGCGACGCGGAAGGCAAGTGGAGGATGAAGACAATGGAGAGAACGGAACTGGCAATCGAGAAGCAGGGCTTTGCGGCCATCAGGGATTGGGATGTCTTCCAGGCGGTGCTCAGGGCCTGGTCACGGCGCATGCGCGGCCTGATCGTGCGGGTGGCGCCGGGCACCCCGGCCGCGTCAAGCCGGCGCTAGGCGACCAGCCACGCCGCCCCTGCACCATTGACCGGCTGGGCGCTTCTCCGTATACTTCAAGAAGAGAGGCAGGTGGGGCAGGGGCGGTACGGGAGGTTCCCGGGGTGGAGGATGTATGCGGAAGAAGATTCGTGTCGGTCTGATCGGCACCGGCAAGCATGGCAGTCGTTATGCCCGGCATATCATCGAGGATGTCCACGACCGCTTCGAGCTGACGGCGGTCAGCAGGCGCTCGGCGGAAGGCCGGGCGCAGGCCGAGGGCTGGGGCGCCGCCTATTTCGCCGACTGGCGCGAGTTGGTGGCCTCGCCCCGGGTGGATGCGGTGATCGTCGCCGCCACCCCCAACCTCAATGAGGAGATCGGCAGCCACTGCGTTGCCTCGCGAAAACCGCTGCTGCTGGAGAAGCCACTGGCCACCGATCTGCAGCAGGGCAAGCGGCTGGTGGCGATGTTCGAAGAGGCCGACCTGCCCTTCACCATCGCCCAGACGCTGCGCTATAACTGCGTTATCAAGGCCTTGCGCGATCATCTGCCCAGCTTCGGGCGCCTTTATTCGCTTTTCGCCTGCCAGCGCCTCGAGGTCTCGACCCTGCCCTGGCTGGCGCAGCCGGAGGTGGCCGGCGGCGGCGTCATCTTCCATACCGCCGTGCACCTCTTCGACGCCCTGCGCTTCATCACCGGCGAGGAGGTGGTCAAGATCCGCGCTGTGGCCCGCAAGATCTTCAACCCTCGCCTCGAAGACGCCATCGTCGCCGAGATCCTCCTCGGCAACGGCGCCCTCGGCATCGTCGACGCCAGCAAGGTCGGCCCGGCACGCAGCGGCCGCTACGAGCTGGTCTGCGAGAAGGGCCAGCTGCACGGCGACCAGATCCATGGCATCCTCGAGAAGATCGATGGCAGCAGAGTGACCGCCTTGCCCTTGCCGCCCCCTGTCCCAACCCTGGTGCCGCTTCTGCGCGACTGGGCCCTCTTCCTGGCTGGCAAAGGGGCCAACCCCGTCCCCGCCCGGGAGGGCCTGGCGGCGGTGACCATCTGTCATGCCGCGCGCAAGTCGGTGCTGAGCGGCAACTGGATCGAGATCGACAGCCTCTGACCTGCGAGGCGCGCTCCGCCTGGCTCAGCAAAATTTTGTGGACACGCTGACCGAACTATGCTAAAGCATATCCCGCGTCGGCGCATCTGCGCCCGATGCGAGCAAAATTTGCAAAAATTTGTCAGTCGGGGAGTGGCTCAGCCTGGTAGAGCACAGCGTTCGGGACGCTGGGGTCGGAGGTTCAAATCCTCTCTCCCCGACCACTTAGGTGATAAAGGCTGGTAAAGGTTTTGGATGAACCTTTACCAGCCTTTTTTGTTGCCCTCAAACTATGGTGGCAGGTCAATCGTGGTCAACCAGCTTTCTACCAATCAGCAAAAATCGCCAGACAGAAAAAGTTGCGCAGGGCTCAACTCGGCTGAATACCCTTTAAGTGGAGTATAAAATAAAATCTTGTGAACCCTGTTCCATATTGGATTTGAAATATTCTTCGCGAAGTCTAGGATCAAGTTTGTATCCAGGAGACAAGGTCAGGCCAGAGCTTTGCAGAAGGCGCTCAGCAGAGATAGCACGGTCGGTAACGTCTAGGAAGGGAAGTGTCCGTATTGCTGCAGCATCGAAAGTGCAGAGAATGAGGTCTTGCTGTTCGATAAGAATAGCAAGTGACTCAATTTCGCCTGCGTGGATGCTTTTTTGACGTAACGGAGGCAGCCGGGAAAGAATTTCCTGAATTTTTTCAACACTTGCCGTAGATTCTACGACTTGGCCAGATTCGATGTATTGTTGCCGGAAATCCACCTGAAATTTCTGGCCAGATCTCCGGAAATATTTCACTTCATCAACAACGGTCGATGCTACATGTAGGGAGTGAAGGCCAGCAAGTTTGTCAAAGATGTCAATTTCCAGAAGCTTAATAATGACATCAGCATCAAGAAGCCATAATTTCAATCGACTCGCCCTCCTCCTCACACAATCCCCGGTATTCAAGAAAATCGTCAATATCAGCACGATCGATTTCAAGTAATTCAGAGAATTTGCCGCGTGATATTAACCCTCTCCGGAGACACTTAACGGCCAAGAGCGAAAATCTTTCGGAAGATGGTGCTTCGTTGGCTGAATCTTTTCTGATTCTTCGATCGATTTGATGGAGCTCGTCGTTTTTTGCCAGTTCGTTTGCTTTTTCCCATTCGACAATTCGCAAGTTCGCCATACGGTAAAGTAGCGCTTGGCTTGAAACGCCAAATTCACGGGCAATGTCGACGATATCGGAGAAAGAGAGCCTCTGATTTTTGATCCTTGAACTTAATTCTTCCCGCACAGTGCTTTCCGGAAGCAGAAGTGTCGAAGCAAAGCGATCAGCCTTTTTCTCAATGTCCTTGAAAAGGAATTCATCCTGCTCAAGGTCTGATGGGTCAAACGTATTCCAAGTAATGATATGGAATAGTTCATGAGCAAGAGTAAAGTTGATACGCCATGGCGCTTCCTCGTTGTTTACAACAATAGTGGCGCCGAACTCGGGATGTACCGTCACCGCGGCAGAACCAAACTCAGATAATTTTATAAAGAGAATTTTGGTGCGCAGCACTTGTTCCATAACCTTCTGGAGAGACAAAGCCGGTCTGCTTCCCAAATTTAAAAGATTAGATACTCTTGTCGCAAGAATGTCTACTTGCTGATAGGTGCGGATATCTGAAGGAGAAACCATAATTGAGAACCCTGTACTCTCATCAATCATTCCCAAAAGTTGCTCAACAAGATGATATCCTTCAACTCTGAGCCTAATGGCGGCTTCTATCTCTGCTTTTCTTTCCAGTGGTGCTTTCCGCCACAAGAAATGGATTGCTGGGTGTGATATTTCATCTTTGATAAGGAGGTTGTTTAGACTGCAAAAGTATGCCTTGGCGAACAACACCAATTCACTCGCCTTTACTTCTCTATCCCCTTTCTCAATACTGCTTAGCGTCTGATAATTGCTAAACCCGAGACGTGAAGTCGCTTCACCAATAGACAAACCGGCGGACTCGCGGGCCTTGCGTAGACGCTCTGCCAACTCCATTTTCAACATTCATCTTCCCCCTTTTGGATACATAAAGTATAAAATTGTTATACGGAAGAGTCAACAATATAATGTATTATTATGTAAAACCTTCAGTGCGGGTTCGAAGATTATTTAAAAAAGGTGAGTACTAACACGTTGGCCTTGGCCGTTTCGATGAGACCATACAGAAGAGCACTTGCTGTTTGCAGCTGGTGGCGAGCCAAGCTGAAAGAAAAAATTGGAGAAAGCCTCTTTGCCGTAGAGCTGGTGGTCTTCAAGATGAAGGGATATTGACAAGCTGTATCCAAACGATTACAGTTGAGCATGTACACGATAAAAACCACCCCGGAGTTTGACAAATGGCTCTCTGGCATCCGAGACGGTATGACCAAGCGACGACTGGCGGCGCGTTTGCGCAAGGCACAGCTAGGCAATCTCGGTGATGTCAAGCCAGTAGGCGGCGAGGTGTTTGAGATGCGGGAGCACTTCGGCCCCGGATGGCGGATGTACTATGCGAAGCGCGGGGAAGTGGTGGTGCTCATGCTGGGCGGCGGCGATAAATCGACACAGGCCGCCGACATATCCCGCGCGGTGAAGATGGCCGCGACCCTTGAGGGGTGAAAAATGGAAAAGAAGATCAAGGTGTCCGAGCTGCCAGAATTCGATGTTACCCAATACCTGGACAGCGAACAAGCCATAGCTGAGTATCTGACAGTCGTCATGGAAGAGAACGATCCGGCGTTTTTGGCAGCAGCCCTTGGCGATATTGCCAAGGCGCGTGGCATGACCGAGGTTGCCAGGAAGGCCGGTATCACCCGTGAAGCCCTTTACAAGGCCCTGCGCCCCAACTCCAACCCGCGTTTCGACACCATCAGCAAGGTTTGCGCCGCGCTTGGGGTTCGCCTTGAGGCAAAGCCAATTCATCGATAGAACGAAAGAAACCCCATGCGGGTAATCATCCTTGTTGCTCGTGGAGGGTTGAGTTGGAATTTGCGCTCGGACGGGTTTGTCATTCGCCCAGTCTTCTTTTGGCGGCGGATTGATTCTTCGCGCAATATTCAATCATCTGGTAGTTATCGCGCCATTTCCGTTTGCAAAATTCGAGGACGTCTGGAGAGTACCTACTGAGCTGCCTTCTTGCTTTTCGCTGGTTATCCATGCAGTACTCACGCATTTCGAAATTCTTCCCCCACTTGTCGCGGCAGAACTCGCCAGCGCTTCTTTCGTTTGAACTTTCCGTGTCACTGGAGTTTTTTGCGTCTGGGGGCGGGGACAGTGATCGAACCGTTCGACCGGCCGCGTTTTTGTATTCGTAAATCTCCGAAAAGGATGGAGCTACGGCAAACGTAGCCAGAGCAAATAAGGCCACTGAGACTATCGATATTTTCACGGCGTTGACCTTCTGTGTATCGCCGCAGGCGGCATTACAAGGTGCTTATCTGCGAACTATGTGTAAAATATGCGAATTGGGAATGGGTGTAGGGTTGCCAGTGCCAATTTTGGCAAATTTACCCGAGGGCTTGAGCCCATCAGCAGCTCTTGCCCTTTGAACCTTTCCATTCCCATTCCCAGACCTTGCCGTCCTCGGGGTGATCGAGTTCAGCTATGCGCTCAAAGCCAATCTTTTCTAGTATTCTGGTGGATGAATTCCTTTCGGGCAGGGTCTGGGCGCAGATGCGCACAGGTTGGGGATCGGCCAAGGCCTTTTCGACAAGATGCTTGGCCATCTCAATGGCAATGCCCCTCCCCTCGTTTCCGGGGAAGGTGAAGTAGGCGATTTCAACCCGGCCGTCAACGGGGGGGCCCTTGAAGGCGCAGGTGCCCACGCAATCCCCATTGACGAGCGCAAGGTACCCAACCCATGGCGGTTGGTAGCCTATTGCCTGGTACATTTCCGTTGTGCCCCTCAGAACATCGGCTGCGATATCTGACAACGGGTGGATTTCGCTTGCCGGAAGACCTTCCAACGTAATTTCGATCAGTTCCATTATCTCACCAACAGACATTTCTCGTAGTAAACCCTCAAGGGTCATTGCCCCAATAACCGGAGACGATGCCTCCCATGATAACCGCAAACTTGCGTTTGCGGCCAGTAAGTTTGCAAATCGGCTGAAACCCTTACTGGCCA